>CAZKIH010000019.1:0-68461 GCA_964552775.1 uncultured Ignavibacteria bacterium
CTTTCGCGCCCTCACCCCCGACCCCTCTCCCGCGAGCGGGCGAGGGGAGCATATTGGCACAGTATTTTGTGCGCGGCAGTCGTTGTGCTTAGCACTTTGGAATCGAAGCTGGATTCCCGCCTTCGCGGGAATGACTTGGCTCGATGAAGGTTTGTTTCCCGTGCGCGGTCGATGTCCACATCGACTGTATGGCTTAATTCAAGCGCTTCCGAAAGGCTGCTTGGTCGCCCTGCTCCACTACCAATTGACAAGATTTGTTCCTGGGGCCGATGGACGTTTTCAGCGGATGTAAACATCCGCCGAGCATCCATTCCCCTCTTGAGAGGGGTGGCTCCGTCGCGAAGCGGCGGAGACGGGGTGTGTAGATGTCAGCTTTCAGCCAATGCCTTGCGCCGTCACGATTCCTCGGAATTTCCCTCTGGCATTTGTGACTGTGTTTGGAAGAATGCATGAATGCGTTCTGCTAACGTCTTGTTGCGCACTACTGCATTTAGTTCCTCGACCGTTGCGTTGCGAACGCCTTCAATAGAGCCGAGTGTTTTCAATAGCTGTTCCTTGCGCTTGTCGCCAATACCTGCGATTGCGTCGAGCAGAGACTTCGCGGTTTTCCTGTCGCGCAGTGTGCGATGATAAGTAATGGCAAAGCGGTGGGCCTCGTCACGAACGCGCTGCATCAGTTTGAGCGACGGCGAAGTGCGCGGCAGCGAGAGCATTCGCTTCTCGCCCGGAAGAACGATTTCCTCGAGCCGTTTTGCCAACCCGCAGATTTGCAGGTCATCGATACCGAGTTCCGCGAGCGCCTCGAGCGCGGCATTGAGCTGGCCGCGACCGCCGTCGATGATGCACAGGTCGGGCATGTCGGCCTCACCGGAAAGAACGCGCGTGAAGTAGCGCGAAACAATCTCCCGCATCATGGCGAAATCATCCTGCCCAGTGACTGTTCTGATCTTGAAGTGGCGGTAGTTCTTCTTGAACGGCTTACCGCTTTTGAAGAACACCATCGATCCGACCGGATCGGTTGTGCCGAGATTGGAAATGTCAAAGCAGCAGATCGTGAGGGGCGCTTTGGCGAGGTACATATCTTTTTGCAGCATCGCGACCGCGGCCGGCAGTTTGTCCGAGCGTTCCTGCTTCTGTTTCATCAGTTCGCCCAATAACAGACGAGCGTTCGCCTCCGCCATTTCGATCAGACGCATCTTCTCGCCCTTCTGCGGGAAGAACAACTCGACCCGCGCGCCGCGGCGCTCGACTAACCACGCCTTGATGACGCGCTCGTCGTCGGGTTTGAATGAGCAGTAGATTTCCTCAGGGATCATCGTCGAGCTGATGTAGTACTGCTTGAAAAACGAATCTGCGATGTCGGATTCGGTATCTTCCTTGTCAGCGCGCAGGTGGAAATTCTGCCGTCCGATCAATAGTCCTTCCCGAAGCTGCAATACAACGGCCGCGAGATCACCGGAGGAGCGCGCAAAGGCGATGATATCGCGATCAACGGCGTGGTCGGCGACAACTTTTTGCTTCTGCATGATGCCCTCGATGGAACGGATCTGGTCGCGGACACGCGCGGCTTCTTCGTAGTTCTGCGTTGCCGCCAAGATGCTCATCTCCTCGCCAAGTTGTTCGACCAGCGAAACGGATTTGCCCTGCAGCAGCTTTATGACCTTCTGCACTTCCTTGTCGTAGTCTTCCTTGCTCACCAGATTCTCGCAAGGACCATCACAGCGCTTGATGTGATATTGCAGGCAGACCTTGTAGCGGCCGTTGCCCTTGGGATGCGGAATCCGCAGTTTGCACGTGCGCAATTTGAACAGCCGCGAGATCATCTTGTAAGTCTCCCTCATTCCGCCGACGTTGGCATATGGTCCGAAGTAAAGGCCATCGTCGCGAAACATGCTGCGGGTGACGAGCACGCGGGGGAAATCGTCGTCCTGCGTGATTTTCAGGTACGGATACCGCTTGTCGTCCTTGAGATTGATGTTGTAACGCGGCTTGTGCTTCTTGACAAGGTTTGCTTCAAGGATGAGCGCTTCAATTTCGTTGTCGGTAACGAGCAATTCAAAATCGTTGATCTTGTTTTTGAGCGCGGCAATCTTGGGATTAAGTTCGGGCGCCTGGGCGAAATAAGTGCGGACGCGATTGCGCAGGATCTTCGCTTTGCCAATGTAGATGATCTTGCCTGCGGCATCCTTCATTATATAGACACCCGGTTTGTCGGGCAGGTCAGCTAACTTGTCGCGAAGATGTTCAAAGGGGTCGGACATGCGACGAAGATACAGAATTTAGAATCGATTTGGAAGCGGATAGGTCGAGCGCAGCCGCGATGGCGGCGAAGTGACGCACTTCTGGCGCGCTTGGTTTCTTATTGAAACACAATTGGTTAGGGGACTGCATGAACCGACGGATTCGCGAAATAAGGGCAACAGGGAACGGTTAACTTGTCCGATAATTGTACAAAGATATTCTTCCTATCTGCGGTACCACTGGCAGAGGCTATCAGGGAAGACTCGCTTAATCGAAACCGGCAAAGATGGCGAATTTCGCTCCGAAACAGGAGCCGCACTCTTCCGGAGAATAGGAGACCAGCCGGCCCATGAGCGGAAACAACCGCCAGTTCCCAATTATTCCACTGCGCTCGACTATCATTTTCCCGGGCTGCGTCGAGACGATCCAGATTAGTTTGCCGCGCAACCTGTTGTTGCTGCGTGAACTGCGCGATGCCCAACAGCAGATCGTGATGATTCCGGTGCGCGATGGTCGCGGCGAGATTTCTGCGGCGGCAGATCTCGAAAACGTCGGCGTGCTTGCCCGCCCGATCGTCACGCAACACTCGCGTGACAACACCTGCAGCGTCACATTTGAAGCGGTGCGCCGTATCAGGCTTGACCGCCTGCTCGCTACCGAACCGTATCTGACCGGCGAGTTTTCCGACTTGCCGGCGGAAACCGATATCCACAGCCTCGAACGCACGCTGGAGAAAGTCTTTGCCTACGCGGTTCGCGTTTTGACTACCGACTCGCACTATTCACCGGAAGTTTACGAAATCTTCAAAGCCAACCGCTCCGAAATCGACCGCTTCGTTGACGTCGTCTCGCACCATCTGCACTTTCCTTTCAGTGAGAAACGTTCGCTGTTGATTGCCCAGTCTTTGAAAGAGCGGATCTTCCATCTGCTCGACCTGCTCAGCGAAGAATGCCAGCGCATTGAGTTGGAGGGTGAGCTGAAGGTCAAGGTTGAAGATTCGATCAACAAATCACAGCGCGAGTTTTTCCTGCGTGCGAAACTTAAAGAAATCAAACGCGAATTGGGCGAGGACTACGATGACGACAACGTTTCGTCGACCTACCGTCGCCGCATAAATATGATGCATGAACTTCCGGTCGAGGTTCGCGAGCAGTTGTTTTTGGAGACCGAGCGTCTCAAGATGCTGTCACCGGCATCGGCGGAATTCGGTTCGATCAAGCGCTACCTCGATTGGCTGATGGCCGTTCCCTGGAGCAAGACCTCCGTCGATGAGACCAATCTGACCCAGGTCGAAAAGATTATTGACAGCAATTTTTATGGCGCCAAGGACATCAAGGACCGCATCACTGAGTACCTGGCTACGCGCCAATTGACGCACACGGTGTCGGCGCCGGTGATCTGCCTGACGGGACCCTCCGGGACAGGCAAAGCCTCATTGGCCAGCGCCGTCGCTACGGCGCTGCAGCGCAAGCTGGTGCGCTTCAGCGTTGCAGGCTATAGTTCGACTGCAGAGCTGCGCGGCGAGCCGCATACACTCGAGGGCGCCATGCCCGGAAAGATTATCAGAGCACTGATCGAGACCAATTGCGTCGACCCGGTGTTCTTGATCGAGGATCTTGACAAACTGGCATTTGACGAATCTCGTGTTTCGATAGCATTGGCATTTCTTGAGGTTATCGATCCGCGCCAGAATCGCAAGTATATTGACGACTACCTCGCCCTGCCGATCGATTTGTCGCGCGTAATATTTGTGTTCAGCGTGCGCGGCACCGAAATGATTCCGGAGCCTTTGGTCGAGCGCATGGAAGTGATTGAGTTCTCCGGCTATGTCGACCGCGAAAAGGTTACCATCGCCGAGCGGCACTTGATCCCCTCCTTGCTGGCCGCTAACGGCATCCATAAAAATGAACTGGTATTCACAAGTGGAGCGCTCAAGGGTCTCATCCGCAACTACACCATGGAAGCCGGTCTCAGCCAGGTCAAGCAGCGACTCGAGACGATTTGCCGCAGGTTTTCCAAGGCGAAGGCGATATCGGAAAAGAAAGTCAAGTGGGTGATTTCCGAGGATAATCTCGAACAGTACTTCGGAACACCTGTGTACATCCCGGAGACCGCCGAAAGTCATCCTGAGATCGGCGTAGCCGCAGGCGTAGCCTGGACCGGATCGGGCGGAGATATCATGATGATCGAAGGACTCAAGATGCGCGGTTCGGGAAACGTTGCTTGCACCGGTTCACTGGGCGAGGTCATGCGCGAATCAGTACAGGCGGCGCACAGTTTCGTGCGCTCCAAGGCCGATATGCTGGCAATTCCGCATGATGATTTCTCCAACTACGACATCCACGTACATTTCCCGCAGGGCGCGATTCCCAAGGACGGACCCTCAGCAGGCGTGACGATCTCGCTCGTGATCGCCTCGGTGCTGAGCGACCGGCCAATACGCAATGATATTGCAATGACCGGCGAAGTCAGCTTGCGCGGCAAGGTACTTCCCGTCTCGGGGATTCGCGAAAAAGTTGCCGCTGCGCACCGCGCCGGCATTTACAAAATGGTACTGCCGTCTCAGAACCGGAAAGATATCAAGGATATCACCAAGGAACTGCGCGACCAAATGGAGTTCATCTTCATCGACCGCACAGACCAGTTGTTCGAAATCGCCTTGATGGACTATGACCCGGCCGCGGCGACTCTGCAGGACCTGGTTATGCTGGAAATGCGTCGGCGCTCTAAAGAGCCAAAGCCTATCAAGCGAACCACCACGCGCAAGGTTGCGCGCGGCAATGAAAAGCCGCGCAAGACTACTAAGAAGAAAAAGACCACCAAGACGAAGAAGCGGTAGCGCTCTTTATCTTGACTATCCAATTCCCGGGGTGAATACTCATGCCATATGAAATTCAATCCGCGCGAGCTTCTTCTCATTCCCAATCTCCTGACGCTGTTCCGACTTTTCTTTCTCCCTCTGCCGATTTACTTCATCGCTAAGGGCAATGATAATGTCGCGCTGGCATTGCTGGGAGTGGCGATCCTCACTGACGTTCTCGACGGCACTCTTGCGCGCAAGTTGAATCAAGTGTCCGAACTGGGCAAGATTCTCGATCCGCTGGCCGACAAATTGGGAATCGCCGGATTAGTCGTAGCGCTGGTTGTCTACAAGGGCTTTCCCTGGTGGGCGGCAGCGGTGATCATCATCCGCGACCTACTGCTGTTGATCGGCGGATTGGTGAAGATGTCCAAAGTCGATTCGATACCGACCTCAAACTTCTTCGGCAAATTGACCGCCCTGGCCTGGGTGGTGCTGGTTATCAGCTACTTGACGCCCTTCCTCGTACTGCAGAAAATTCTCCTCGTTGTCGCGGTCGCGATGGTGCCGATATCCTTCGTGCTTTACCTGCGCAGACGCGCCTGAGTCCGTGATAACCGTCGGAGTTTGCGATTGAGTTCTCTCACCAGCGAAACCAATAGCTTGAAAGTGACGGCACGGCAACTTGCTTGCGAAGGATGGTTCCGGACGGATAGTGAAACGTCAGATCGTACTTCGTGTCGTCGGGGTCGAGTTTGTCATTGGGCACAAGATCGAGATACCAATAGCCGCTTGTATCTGTCGAAGTCGTGACGGCAAACGGCGAAATGACAACGCCCTCCAACAGCAGCGGCGATTTCTGGATTCGAGCCGTAACAACAGCGCCCTCGATGCCACGGCCGTCAAGACCGCTGACATACCCATAGACGCGGCACATGGCCGGAGATGGCGCGATGCCCGGCTGGAATCGTTCCATCCAGATCGTGTCGTTGGCACCGGCGGGCGTGACCTCTACTGTAGCAGGAATCTGGTTGGAGTTGTAGCCGGTCAAGTACGAATAGACGCGATAGTTGTGGTTATCCAGTGAAAAGATGACCCGCCCCTCGGGATCGCTGGTTCCGAATGCCGCAGTAGCGGATTCAGCGGAATTCAAGACACGAAGAAATGCTCCCTGAATCGCGGAATGGGAGTCAGTTTCAATTACGTGAAGCGTGCAGGCATACGCTCCAGAGCCGCTTGCATGCGCAGCCACCGCCATTTGAGCGAAGTAGTCGCCGACATCTTCTCCGATCACTTGATAGCATGCTGTAGCGGCTCCGCGCCAGGCGCCACCGATTCGTATTCTCACGTAAATTCGGTAAAGGCCGAGAACAGAGTTGTTGTTGGCAGCGCGATAGTGAAGTTCGTACCAGCCGGTCCGGGGATGATGCAGATTGCCAGTTCCCAGCGAGACTGAGTCAAGCAAGGCACCGTCTGGATCGAAGCGAAGTGCGACGATGCTATCAGCATCGACGATCATCGGATACGTCGTTGTATCGAATGTGCAGAACGAGACAATCACGCTGTCGGTGCTGTTGCTGCCGGCGACCGCCGGCGTTATCGCGATCTGCGCCTGGGCTGAGGCACAGGTGAGCAAGAGTATTGTCAGTAGTCTCTTCATTCTAACCCTCCTATTAGTCCTGACCCGAGGACTGGATACCTCCGACGCGTCACAGTGCCTGAAAGGCTCGAAAACCGGATAGTAATCAGCGGACGGTCATTTACAGCGTTCGCCTCGGATGAGTGATAGATGATTTCGGCGTCATTGAGCGACCCCGATTGATTATTCCAGAAATTGTGCCACACCCAGCCATGATTGGCAGCGGGGTTGCCTACCAGTCGCTGCCCAAAGAGTGCCGGGACCGACCACGTGAAACAGGTACCGGGGACTGCATTGTTGCGATTCTGACGGATCGAATCTATCACCGTATCGACAACATCCGCGTTAGCGCCCAGCGCCCCGCCAAGATTCCATCGGAACGTGTCTGCAGCAGCGATGTAACGAAACACCCAATTGACGAAGTTGGTGTTCGTCTGTCCGGTCGCATTGCCGCAGACCCATGGCTGTTTGAGCAGCCGGATGCCATTGGTCGATTGCCAAAGAGAATCGGACAAGTCATTTAGCACCGCGTACAACCGGGTGCGAATCAGGAATGACTCAACAACCGGGTCGGCGTTCGGAATTTTGCGAGCAAGCGCATCACTCTTGATTCTCATGAAGGTAACCTTCTGGCCAAAGTCGAAGCCGGTATAGAGACTTCCCCAACCACCGTAGCTCTCGAGCGAATCGGAGCCCGATGAATTCTCCGCCCAGGCATCCTCGATCTCGCTTTTGCCTGTGAAACACGCACTGTGCGTGATATGAGAATTACTGGTATCGTGAGCGGCCCAGGCAACCGCGCGAGTGAAAATCGTAAAGAACTGACACGAATCGCGCGGCGTCGAAGTTACCGAGAACAGGCCAAGAAAAGCGCGTCGACCTTGCGCAACGTTGCGATTGTCACCGGTATTAATGATGGTCTGTCCGGAGTCGGCGACGCACAGCTGAACGAACGCCGTGTCGCCGGCGTTGTCTTTGTCGATGATCAATGGCGCGATGTCATGCATGCTGTCCGGGAATGCCAGTCCGTAGATGCCGAGAGCAGTCGCCGTCCACAGATAGAGCGAATCCTGCATTACGCGCGTAATCCAGTGATCGCGATTGATCACGCGCACCAGCCCAGACGATTCGGCAGTTCGGCCATTGGTGCCATTGGAATTAATGCCAAGATTGATTTCGTCCCAGGTGTCGCTGTGCAGGCTCACGAATCCGACGCGCGAATTGGCAATCGTATCCGCCGCGGTTGTTGGCGAGGGAGCGGCAACTTCATTACCACACCAGACAACGACATTGAAAGCGGTATCAAAGTAGGCCGAGTTACACAACACGACCGTGTCCGGTGTTATCCAGCGAACGTCATAACCGAGATCGCTTGTCAACGAGTTGTACAGCAGTGTATCGATCCCCTTGTTGCTGACATTTTCGACGACAAGCGCGGCGCGAACTCCCTGAATACCGCGCGCAGCCGAATTCACCAGTGTCGTTGCGGCAAGAACGAGGATCATTCCGAGTCGGAAGTATCTTCCTTGTCTTTCAGTTCCTCGCCACGAATTTGATTGATCAGTTCCCAAATCTTCTCCTTGTCTTGTTCAGAGAGCTTCAGCTTCATCTTGAGTTCGAGCGCCTTGAGCAAATCACCGATACGCGGATTGATCTCCTTGCGGCGAAGTTCATTGACGATTTTTTCCTGAAGCTCTTCGAGAATTTCCAGATCCGTCTTCTTGCGCCTGCTGCGTCGTCGTGAATGATGACTATTAGCCATGCTGCTCCGAGGCGAGTTGCGCCTCCAGGAGCTTGCTTCCCTCGATCTCGAGCATTTGTCCACAATGGGGACAAACGAGGAAAGTCCACCTCGTACTGCCGCGGAAGACCAGGCCGCAGTAAGGGCAAATGACAGCACGCAATTCTTCGTTCATCCAACTACCCCATCTCGATAATCAGCAGGTCGGTTACGACGGCTTGATTGGATGGCGTCGCTTGTGCCAGTCGGACCGATTCCGAGTCGGGACTTCCCTGCACGGCAACGTGAATGCCACCGCGGGTAATCGGGATGACAGTCGGGTTGGTCAATGCGGCAGGGACTTTGTTGCCGCGCTGATCGGTTAGGTCGGCGAATTTCAGAACCTGTGATCGTCCGCCGATGTTGAAATGGCCGTGCATGATTCGCCTTGCGGCGCCATCGTTTTCGATAATGATGAATTCCGGCTCAAAACCGGCCATCTCACCCCAGATCACAATGCCTGGCACCATCCACATTCTTCGCCCGAGCAACATATTAAGCGTCTGATTCATCGGGTTTCTCCTCCTGTGACCTGCACCGGCGAGTTAAGGCGTCCATGAACCGCGGCAAACCGGGCGGCGATTTTGAGGCCGTCGGCTTCGTAACGTTCACCCAACTCCTGCCAGTTACGGGCTATATTGCTTCCGGGTGATAGTTCCAATGCCGCCCCTGCCTTGATGCGGCAGAGCACGGCAAGGGTCAGATAGGTCTCAGCCGTAACCAAACTCTGGTCTGAAGAATCGCGGTAGGAGTTGTCGATCAGGCCCAGCAAGAGGTCGTCAGCCTCGGTGATCGCGTCTTCGATCTGGCTTTCATCCAGAAGCAACGATTGCGTTTGATAGTCGACGAAGACGGACTGGCCGTCCTCGATTTGACCGCCGGAAATGCGACGAATGGTTCCACGGGCGTGGTCAACGTGAAAGTCAGTGTCTCTTTGGAAGATTCGGTAGGCGAAAAACCACACTACGACAGATGCGGCTGCCGGAATTGACCCGGATGGGAGACGCATGATCGTACCGGCGGCGTAATCGATGTGATAGTCGGTATGTTCATTGAAGATTCTCCCGAGCGACGAGTCGGATGCAACGACAACGCTGTCGGGTATCAGATTTTGCCGGCCCAGTGCCACAGGCGCTGAATCCAGAATCACCGTCGTGGCGCAAGGCGCTCCCAGTTCTTTGCCTTTGACGACCAGTGATCCATCCTTCAAGCGCGAATGCATCAAAGCTACCGGCGAGCCGCCCTGTAGTTCGACAGCAACATCACTGTAGCTGTCTCGCAGTGTGGCTGTTTCCTGTAAATGATTGCGAATTGTCGCGGTATTGGTGAATGGCATGACGCGCTCCTGTTAGTTGTTGAGAAAGGCGACCGCCGTGCACGGCGTCAGTTGCGAGCCGATCGGCGCGATCGAAAAGGTCGTGACGACGCGGGCGCGCACCCAGAAGTTCCTCCAGGAATCGACCCGGCTCCTCTGCCAATCGGATGGAACGTGCGCTGTGTCGGGCCAGAGCCGCACCAATTTCGTTATCTGATCGAAGTGATACTCACCCGTCGCTGGTGCGAACGATTTCCAAAGCGATCCGTCGAAATATTCCCAAACAACGGCACCGCCGCTTCCGGGAGTCGAGAGCACGATATTGACGGTGGCGAACGGTGCATCGGCGCCGAGATAGACGGCATCATTTGCGGATGCAAGCAGCGCGTGCGAGGTGTTGGTCAGCACATCGGCAGGGACGGAACTGGCGGCCTCGAGTGTCCGGCCCTGTAATTGCGGGACACCGTCATCATCGTAGAGATAGACAGTGTTGAAGCGGGCGGCCTCTGATGAGAGAATCGACTCGGCACCAAAGCCCGTGCCGTTCTTGCAACGAAAACGCAGTTCAATCTGCCCGGCGCCGATTTCAATGCCGTAAAACACGTACGGTATGGCGCCATTGTATAACAGCAGCGGAGCGCAAGCCGAAAATGATGCGACCTCAAAGGCAGCGCTCCAGTTTGCTCCGTCGAATTCCAGAAAACAGACTTTGTAGGCAGCCTCGAAAGCTATCCCCACTACTCCACCAGAATCCGAGGATGCGGCGGAGAATCGATCGCTGAGCAGAACTCCGCTGAGAAGTTCGGTCCCGCTTTCCCAAGTGGTTGCGCCATCGATAATTCGACGTACGGCCAGCCGATTCCCCGCGTCCGCATAAATGCAGTACGCCGTTGGTGCAGTGTAGATGATTTGGTTGAAGCACGAGGATGTGCCGGCGGTCAGAGCCGCTCCCGGATCGGCCGGTCCGCCGCCCCACACTGCTCCATCGGTGGTTGACCGCTTGTACCGAAGCGTCTGTTGGCCGGTGCCCGCATCGAAACAGCTCCAACAGACGTGCAGGCGCGACATCGAGTCTTTGAAGAGGCACGGAAAGAAATTCTCGTTTACGCCATGAATGATGATTTCTTCGCCGATGTTCCATTCACCTGTGTTGAACGATAGTTTGCGAAACGCCAGATGAAGCGCAGACTGCGTTGTGTAGACAAGATAGATGTTGCCCTCGGAGTCCATCCAGCCGCAACAAGGATAGTCGCCAGAATTGCCGGTCACAAGTTGGGGAGCAGACCACTCCAGGTATGGAGCATCGGCATAAGCACACTTAATGGTGTGGGCGTCAGCATGGTAGATGACCAACTTCCTGCCGCTATAGGGTCCAGCTCGCAATTTGAACTGGCGCCGCATGGCTGCGGTACCTGCACCGGAGAACCCTGTAGAAGTATCGATCAGGGATTGCATGGTGTCCTTTCGTTCGGTTTTGCCATTGCCCGTGCACCTCTATGAATGAGAGTGTGCACGGGCAAGACATTTAGTCAGTGGGTGGATGATTAGAAGCTATCATCGAGGACCAAAGCGGCCTGCGGCACGACCTTGGCGAATGCGATGGACTCGGAGATAACGGCCTCCTCGAATTTCTGTTCGATGATCTTATCGAACTCGACCATCAGCGGCTGGCTGATAACCTCCTCGACAGCAAAACGCGAATCGAGACCAACCACCAAATCGGTGGCAATTTCATCGCAACGAACGAGCTTTGCTCCCAGTGGCGAGATCAATTCCCCGGTCGATTGGAATTTGAATCCGGCCAGGGGATCCTTGAACTCAGCGAGGGTGAGAAGTTGCCGCATCTTGTTCTTGTGGCAGATCAGGGTGTTCAACTCAAACGGGCTGAATTCCGACCAGAACTTCACAAGATCGTCGTAGTCAAGCGTGCCAGTGACATCGGTGTTGATCACTGTTGCGGCGTTGTCATTGCCGTCGCCGTTGATCAGCACATCGGTGAGCATAGCGATTTTGTCGGCCTGCAGGCGGAATCCGATGTACCACAGCAGCACTTTGAATTGCGCGGTGGTTTTGTGACGCAGGGTCTTGTAAGAAGTCTTCAGCGCGACGCCGTAATCCGGCACCGTGATGGTGTTGAGCTGCTCCGACACGGTGATCTGCGGGATCTCAGCGCCGTCGCCGATCGGACGCAGCGCGAGACGCTTGTCGTTCGGGGTCGTTCCGATATACAGTGGCGAGTAACGGTTTGCCCCAATCACGGTCTGAGCGGCCGTGAGTTGGTTGTACATGGGGCGCATTTCCATGCCTCGCCGGATTTCGCGGGTTACAAACTCGGGCAACAACGATGGAGCTTGCCGGAAGAACAGCTCCACGCTGTCGGGCGACTTACCGTTTACGCGAATTCCTGCCGCGGCCAATTGACGCTCAAAGGCATCAAGCGGCGAGCCGACCGGAGAGGGATCGTAGTCGGCACTCTCGAGAAGTTCCGTCAAACTGAGTCCGCGTGACTGTGCTTCGAGATAAGTTTCGCGCGATACCTTGATCGCCGCGGCACG
The DNA here is from genome assembly GCA_964552775.1 of uncultured Ignavibacteria bacterium. GTDB lineage: Bacteria > Zixibacteria > MSB-5A5 > CAIYYT01 > CAIYYT01 > JADJGC01. Next base: position 12,331 of record CAZKIH010000019.1, read on the forward strand.
GGCAAGATCGACGCCCGCGATTTTCTTTTCGGACTCGGATTCGACCAGTGTCCAGAATGATTTCGGAATTTGGGTCATGTGTTCTGCTTCCATAGACATCTCCTGCTAATTCAGTATGAGTGTGCAGTCGGTCGTGCCGTTAACGGCGATGACAGTGCCGCGGGCGATGTTGCCGCCGGCAGGATCGTACGATGCGAGTACCGGCGCCTGCTTTACTTTGCCGGCGGCGGCGCCAACGATGCGATTGCCAATTTCGGGATAGCCTGTTGCCGTCGGCAGCTTCATTACTCCGGCAACCTGCACGGTGGCTTTGCGCTTCCCGCTATCGGCGTCGGTCAATGTCAGTGCGACGAGCTTGCCGATAATCAGCGCGCCATCGGTGGCACTGGTGACCTCGAAGTTGCCTGACAACTCTACGGCTTTGCCCAGGTCGGCGTCTCTGAGATCATCAACTCCGGCGGTCTGGTTGATGTCGAATGTCAGATAGACGGCGCCGGTGGCTTCGAGATTCTGGTCACGGATTCCCATGCGTTTCCTTTCGTTGAGGTTTAGATAGAGGTCGAGCTTTACCCGATCTTGTATTGTGCGAGTTTGTCCCGGTCGTCGGGTTGAGTGAGGGTTGCATCCTTCAGCTTGCTGCTGAATGCCGCATCAAAGGCGGCTTGGATATCGGTCCTGAGAACGAGCAATTCTGCAAGAGAGACCTGATCGCTGGTAATCAGCCGTTCGACCAGGCTGGAATTATTGCCGGTGAGCCGGGCAACGGCGCGTGTGCGCGTCAACAGGTCGTCGCGAAACAACTGGAACAGTGAATCGGCAAGAGCGGCCTTTTCGAGCAATGATTCGACGAGATTCGCTGTGTCGGTCAGGTGGCTGCTCAATTGTTGGCAGTCGATCCGCTCCAAATTGTGCTCAATGATCTGGCGCGAGTAGCTCTGCAATTGTTCGACAATCGCGTGATTCATGGTGACTCCCTACGGCAGCATTTGAAGGCGAGCTTCGATGCTGATCAGTTTGTGGTTCAGTTCGTCGTGCACCGCCATCAGTTCGGCCTTGGTGGCGACACGATCGGTGAGAATGGCCTCGATCCGAATCAGGCGGCTGTCGATCGCGGTGACGTTCTCCTGATTCGCCTTGGTGGCAACCTGCTCCTTCAGGCCGTAAATAGTGGCGTGATAGGCAGTGATTATTCCGGCGGTCGTAACGATCACGGCCAACAGGAATCGCAGTAGACTTTCACTGAGTGATGATTGTCTGTGCGTCAGCACGCCGAATCCCAGCCTCATGCGCCCTCCTTGTGTTCAATGCGATAGGTGCCCCGCAACAGGCTGCCCGTGAATTCAAGCGAGTCCGCGCGGCGCTTGCCGAGCTTGACCTTGCCATGGTCAAGGATGAGTTGAAAGTCGTTTTCAATTGCGGGATCGACGCTTTCGCATAGGAGATGTCTGCCGTCGCGAGCGCCGCCCGGCTGGAAGTTGAGAAGTCTCAGGCAGCGAGTTTCTCCGCCGATGGTGATGCAAAGCAGTGCGCTGCGGCTGTTCTCTTTGCGCAGACAGTAAGTGCCTCCGTGAAAATCGGATGAACTCCCCACCGGCAGTCTCAAGGTTGAGACCGAAGTGCCCGCAACGGCGCCGCGATACACGAGCGAAATTTCCAGAACGCGCTCGAGCTGTTTGTAATAGTAGAAGGCCCTGATATCGCGGCCGCCGAGGCTGACGACTTCGTTGACACGGTGACGGCAGCTACGCATGTCACCGCGACAGATGCCACATTCCGGTCTTGCATAGAGGAATCCGAGCGAACACTCTTTGTAGATGCCGGCTTCAATGCCGGTCTTGATTTCTTCCGCACGCACCTGATCGCGGTGCCAGTAGAAATAGGCGCGGAGCCAGGGCGTGCCACGATGATCGATGATCTCACCCTTGAAGACCCGCCCGATCGGCAGTTCATCCTTTTTATGGCCGATCATCACCGGCGCATCGACAACGAGTTCCGCCAGTTGAGTGAGTTCGGTGCGCGCGAAGCAGCCGCCCTGCGCGTTGACCTGATCCGACGCTGCCAACAGGACGCCGATATACACCGATTCGGGCGTCACCTTTTGTGCGGGTTTGATGACACGGTTGATTTCTTCGGTGAGCGCGACCCTATTGCGGTCAAGGTCATTTCTGGCAACGGCGGATAACCGACCTGTGAGACTCTCCACATCTCCTCCTGTATTGTTGTGTGTCCTCTACTAAGACCAGTGGAGATAAATGCCTACAAGGTGACTACAGATTTCTTGAAAGTAGGAGAAGATCGGAACTGGCCGAAGTTCAAGCCTGTAGTCGGCATCTAAACATCACGGCAGGTGCCACTTATTGGAGTCAATTCCTGATCAAAAATGGATGAAGCCGGTCGGCAATTAATATGCAATGACATGCATATTGGGGAGTCGACTCGGGAGCGGCAGGCAGGAGTTTTGTTCAACTTATACCATTGTCAATCAATGTCTTATAATGTTTTATTCAAGTTTCTGCTTCGCGGCACGAATGATGCTTTATCCTTGCGTGTAAGAAGGAGATCTTTGAATGGACAGAGCCTTTGAAATCGTGAAATTAACCGCCCTTGCAGCGTTAGTGGTAGTTGCGCTCCTGTGCCTGAGCTTCTCGCATGCTTACGGCTATAGCGCGGCAGTCGGCATAAATAAGCCGGTCATGTCCAACAATTCCGGAAATACCGGAACGACTGATGTCAATAACGGCCAGTTCATTGGACATCATGCGGACAATGATATCACAAACCAGGATAATTCATCGAGTACGCTGCCTCCGACCACCGTACCTGAACCGGGAACATTGATCCTGCTCGGAACCGGACTTGTCGGTCTGGCACGTTACGCAAGACGGCGGAGTTAGACCTCACCGAGTCGAAAACCCGGTGACGGTGTTTTCGAGGTCGCTGACTTCGCCGCCCACAATGCCAATGCGATCGCCATAACGGCATCGCAATGGTCGTTTCTTGTCCAGTTTAGTTCCCGCAATTCATCGATCAATCCCCAGTGCTCAGTTTCACCAACGCCGGTTTCGTAGTCCGATATACCAAGATGACCAGCCTCGAATTCCGACTGCAGATTCGTCAGCAGTTCAGCCTTGGAACGCTTGGTAAATACGAAGCCGATCGGTGAAATGTCCCGCAGTTCAGAAATCACGACATCCCCCAAGCCGGTCGAATCGATGATCGTGTCGCCGCCGTATTCGCGCTTGCGCTTGCGAATTGCTTCGTAGACAAACGGCCAGTCACGAAGCTGAAAGCGCTCGATCTTCACAAGTTGGTATGGCAGTTGAGTAATATCAAGTGTCGCGCCGACGGTGAAAGTGCGCTTGCGGGCGAGGTCCCAGCCGGTGACGTAGCGGTGGTCATCTTGTCTCCCCGCCAGGCCGGTCGAGCGTTCGAGCGCCGCCCGGATGAACTCCTCCTTCAGTATCTCCTGACCAGAGTCGACGAACATGCCGAGAATGTTCTGGTCGATCCGCGGCTGTGACAATGTGTTTATTTTCACTTCGAGGTATTCCCTGCTGACGTGCGGATTCTCGAAGGTCGGACCACATTGCGTGTAGCCGCGACGTTGATCTGCATTTAGTTCTGTAAATTTCTTGTAGAACCAATTACGACCGCAGGGTGTTGACACCAAGTCCAGCATTCCACACCGATCCGCCAACCGCATGGTGAGGACCTCATCGACGACGAATTCCGGATGTTGCTCGAAGGCGACTTCGTCGAAGTTGATATAGTCGTAATCATTGCCGAGGATATGCTCGCCTCGGTTTTGCGAAGTACGTGCGGTGATTTCGGCCCCGTTGCCCAGCAGCAGGCGCGGGTACGGTGTGTAAGTAATCTTGTCGACCAGTTGTTCGACCAGAGGTTTGCCGCGAATCAAGTGGATGCAATTGTTGAAGATGATGTTGGCCTGATCCTGAGTGATCGAAAGATTGAGTGCGCGGTACCGCTCGATATGATCGAAACGGCGACTGTGCACGCGAAAGATAGCCCGGTGGAGAATCTTTGCAGCCTGGATTAACGACTTCCCCCAGCGGTTGCCGGTGACGAGGAGGTTTTGCGGTCTGGTGGAATTCTCAAGCCAGCGTATCTGACCGGGATGCGGATCAAGCTCCAGCAATTCGCGGCAGAACAAAGCCGGATCGGTGACGAAGTGACGCCAGTGATCGCGGGTAGTGATTCTCGATTGTCGTTTCGGTGGCATCCTGCTCCTGTGTGTGGCGGACTTGAGATAGCCATCTCCCCGACTTCGTCGGGGAGACAAGGTGTGCGCTTTACCCTTCGCCCTCTCACGACATCCGCGCCAACTCGTTGACGGCTTCCTCGTGCGTGACAAGGTTGTTGGTCATCTTGGTAATGATATTGTCGAGCTGGATCTTCTCAGCCTGCGCGCGTTCGGTAAGGCCAATGTGGGCGCGATTTTCGAATCGGAATTGCACCTCGGCGGTGATGCCGTGCAATGCGAGTTCGACGTTCGTGATCCAGTTGAGCAATGAGGCCGCCGCATTCTGCACTGTGGCTACCTGGCGCTGGACAAGTTCATACTTGAACTCCGCCCAGTTGTGCGTCGTGCCGTAAGCGTAGCCGAGCATGAAGGGAGCAAGATGGGTTCCCGCGCAGACATCCTCGATCATTGACTTGTGGTTCATGTACCACGCGGTTGCTGACGAACTGCGATTTGAGGGCCCGATGTACTCGATGGCGACATCATCCCAGGTAACGGGGTTTTTGTCGGGACCGAAATCGCGCATCATCTCGACCGTGTCGTCGAAGTAATTGTTCGCGCGGGTGAAGTAGTCAGAGTCCGATTCATCGGAGCGCTTTTCCGGCGGCGTGATCTTGACATGAATGCGGTGGTAGCCGGCCGAACGCATCGAGCGAAACATGTCGTTTACCAAAGTCTGCTCGACGCGCGCGACGAATGGAATCGCGGCCAACAGTGACCGGCCAACGACACTCCCCGGCTGGGCTCCGAGTCCGTAATAGAAAGTCGAATCCGGATTCAGTACGATGCGATGGTCATCGATTTCCTGCAGCAGTCGATAGTCATCTCCCTTGGGTTCGATTACGATCCCGCGCATGTCCGCGAGCAGGAAGCGATCGATGCAGCTGCGCGATGGTGTTAGTTGCAGTTCGCCGCAGACCGCACCATCCGTGAAGAGTGATTCGAAGAATTGTAGCAGCAGTTCGCGAAAGCCGCCGCGCTTGAGCAGACCGTTGCGATAGATGCGCTGGTCGAGCCGGGCGACGACATCGCGAACGGCCTTCTCCTCGGCGACCGATTGGGTCCCGGAAATTTGGTAATCAAAGCGGGCGGAACAAAGTCTCACCCAGGTCCAGATGACGGCATTGAGCACCGGGATGTTATCCCGCAGGTAGCGGTACAATTCGAGACGGGCGCGGGAGGTGTCCGTGGGATAGAGCGCGAGACGGCGGTCGAGCTCGAGGTTGATCGACTTCAGGCGCGGTTTGGCCCTGAGAGAGGGCGGAATCTTGGCGTTTGCAGCTTTGCGGGCAAGTAATTCGCTGGCGGAGCCCGGTTTGGCTCTTCTTGACCAAAGTTTGATGAACATAATAGAGGTCCTCCTACTAAGAGGCGCGGAAATAATTATCGAGCGATTCACTACAGATTTTGAGATTTCTCTTGCGCGAAGGTGTGCACTGTGGTATATAGCTGCGAGTACAAAATGCCCCCAAATCTGGGGCCCATAGTTTGTGCAACAACGAGTGTTGTTTGCTTGATTCCAACACAAGCCAAAAGCATTCAAAGATCTCCAACTTGTGTTCCCCGCAATAGTCAACAAGCAGCACTCGTTTTTTATTTTGAGTCCCGCAGATCGTGCGTTTACCTAACTCTCAGCGATATTGACACTTAACCAAATTCTGCCAGCGGCTGGTATTGCATCCGCGGCGCAGAAACTGCTGGGCGCTGATCCGTGAAAAAGAGAGGAATCAAGATGACAATATTAGGCAACGACTTAGCTGATTGCCCGAAGCCGAAAGCTTTGGCATGGGATTTGTTGATATATGGCAATGAAGTGAGTTAAAAACCGTGTCATCGAACAGTAATGTTAAACGATAATTCACTTCAGACGTTTTGCATTACCGATTAGCGAGGGGCTGTAACAGGTCTCTCGCTGAAATTCGCTGGCCGATAGGAGAAGGAACAAATCAGCCTCTAAACGCTTTATTACATATCCCACCCTTATAGACCTTGAGTTACCGGGTTAGTAGTGACGACAAGTTGCTCAAACGGAAAGCCCGAGTCGGAGCCCTCTGACTCGGGCTTTGCATTGGGGGGTGAATTGAGCGGATCACCGCAAAAATATGACTTTCTGCGTTGAAACCGTTTCACCATTCATTTCTAACACTACGAACCCCATTAATGTGGCCGGAGGCTTGAAGTCTCGAAGTTCATAGACGCCGGCATCAAGGGACTTGGTCACTAACGTGTCCATCACATCATGATTGAGGTTCATTATCAACACAGTTGCAAATCCGCTCGAGGGCAAATTGAATCTCAGCGGGACCGTCGGGAGAGGGTACGGATCTGGCACGCGCAATTTTTCTGCAACCGTGTCGACTGGCACAGGCTCGCAACGCGCATGCGTAAAGCGCGGATATCTGGCGTTGATCTCGGCCCAACTGGGTTTCGTCGAATCATTTGTGCGTTTGTTAGTGGTGCAAGCGATCAGAGTTGTTGCTGCGAAGATGCAAGTGAGAGTGCGAAGCAGCACATTTCCTCCACGTGTTCGTTATATTCTCTTTCTACACAATGCAAACGTGGACGAAGGCAACTATTTGCGGATTTGTGGGCGGTTTTGAATTTCGATTGTCGAAGCCCCGCAATCGGTTTGCCGATAGTAATCACACTGCAATAAGGGGTCTCGACCTACTTGGCTGGCGGGTCTCCAACGAGACCTGCCCTGCGTAGCTAAAACGCTTCCGCTTCCCCGTAGAAATAATAGACGCGGTCGAGTGCATCCTGTAAGGCGAGAGCCTCCTTGGCTTGCTTCTCCGGCGACTTGCGGACCTTACGCTTGGTGCTGTCGGTCTGCTTCTTCTCGGGAACAGTCATCAGAGTCTCTTCAACCTTTTCGACAAAGGTCGGCCAGGTTTTGTGTAGCGGCTGTGAAGTGTCATAAATCACTTGGATAGTCTTAGCGGCGGAGGTCGCCAGCATCGACTTATCCATCATTTCGAAATAGGCGCGCGGCAACGGCAGTAATATCGAGACGAAGATCACGGTTCCGGCCAACAGCCAACCGCGAATCGCGCCGACGATCGCGCCGCCCCATTTGTCGCGTTCGCCCAATTGCTGTACCGAGACGAGTTTCTCCAGGATTTTCGCCACGACCTTGAAGATGGCATAGATCAAACCGAGGACGATAATGTAGGATATCACTGCGACCGTGATCGGCGAGGCGTCAATCGCGGCAGCGACCTCCTCCGCGACAAAATCAAGTTTGCCGGTGGAAATCACCAGTGCGGCGCCGAGGCCGAGCAAGGCCATCAACTCCTTGAGAAAGCCTTTTTTCGTGCCTATGAAAACAAAGCCCAGCACGAACAACAGAGCGATAAGATTGAAAACCATCATCCCCTCCGTGGTCTGAAAACGCCGTTACAAAATCAGTACCGGCATCAGCCCATATTGGTACAGCTTACAAAGCCGGCGCTTTGCAGCGCGCGGCATTGATATTATCCGAAGTAGCATCGTCGACCCGGCGCACAAAGCATTCAAAGATTGCCAATTGCCGACATCCACTGGAAAATGTCGAAGTGTTGAGAGTTTTGGGCAAGATAAAAAAATGGCTGCCCCGGACTGTGTTACGGTCCAGATACCAGAAAAGGGGCGACCAGAGCCCTTACTGGCCGTCAGGAATGGGTTCCTGACGGCTCAGGAATCCTCTTATGAGTCCTTCAGCGACTTGACGAATGCGGGAATGTCCGGGGCCTTGAACAATGCCGTCCCTGCTACCAAGATGTCAACACCAGCAGCCTTGGCGGCCCGCGCGGTCTCGACGTTGATCCCGCCGTCTATCGAGATTTGGTAGTTGTAGCCATGTTTCTTGCGCCACTCAGCAGCAGTGCGGACTTTTGGGAGCACATCAGGAATGAACTTTTGTCCCCCAAATCCGGCATAGACGGACATCACGAGAAACAGGTCGATATGAGCGAAGAGCGGAAAAGAATCCTCGATCGGAGCATCCGGATTCAGCGACATTCCCGGTTTGGCGCCTTTGCCGCGAATTTCCCTGAGCAGCGAAGTGTCGTGCTTGATGACCTCTCCGTGAACCGTGAGATAGTCAGCACCGGCGTCGATATAGGCATCGACATACTTTTCGGGATTGGCAATCATCAGATGCACATCAAGCGGAAGCTTCGAGATGCCGTTGACCTGCTTGATGATGAAGGGGCCAAAGCTAAGGTTGGGGACAAAGTGGCCATCCATGACATCACAGTGCAGCCAGTCAACACCGGCAGATTCCATCAGGCGAAGTTGATCGCCGAGATGCGTGAAGTCGGCTGCGAGAATTGACGGCGCGACAATTGTCATGGGAGAATAATAGTGATCTTCGTTGCTTTGAGCAAGCGGTGAAAGTCAATCCGCTGCGGCGCTGAAGCACCGGCAGATGACCTGCGAGTTAATCGGTCTTGGAGACTGTGAGCTTGACGGTTTCGCCACGCAGAACCTGGTCGTTGCGCTCCGGTTTTTGTTCGAGTACCGTGTTCGGAAGATAACGGTCTTCTTTCTTGCGCTTGATATCACCCAGAACGAGCCCAAGGCTTTCGATACGTTCGCGCGCGCGCTCGAGCGGCAATCCCAACAGCGAGGGCATGGTGATTACTCCGGTCTCGGTGCCCTGGTTCACCGCTATAGAGACCTTGCTGCCCAGAGGAAGCAGCGTACCTTTCGAGGGGATCGTTTCGATAGCCGTGTTCTTGGGCAATGTATCAATGCGCACCCAGTAGATATCGCCGGCAGTGAAGCCTGATTTTTGCAGTGTGATATTCGCCTGCGACAGCGGCAGCCCGTAGATGTCGGGAATTTCCGCGACGCGCATTCCTGCCGAAACGACGATCTTGACACTGCGGCCGGATTTGACCATGGTGCCGGCCTCGGGCATCTGCGTCAGGATGATGCCCTCCGGCTTGTCGGAGGAAAACTCGCGACCCGCCACTTCGATCGAAACACTGCTCTTGGCGGCAAGATCCTCGGCCTCGAATTCAGTTTTGCCGACAAATGTCGGCAGCGAGAACTCTTCGCCGTGCCGCGTAATCGCCGGCATGACAAGATTATCCACGACGGAGAATATTGTGATCAAGGCGACTAGCGGAATCGCAACGTAGAACATGATTGGTCGGAGATACTGTCGCGGAGGCTGCATGTTGTGCATCCTCTATTTGCGGGTCAGATGCGCCGCAAAGATGTTGTCGAGATATTTCAGCCCCGGGTATGTGCGGAGGAATTTGTCCTCGCCGATGACATCCTTGATCTTGAACGACTCCGGAATGCTCACCTCGAACTCCGGCATTTCCTTGACAAATTCTTCGATGATTCGCTCATTCTCGCTTTTAAGTACGGAGCAGGTGGAATAGACTATCACCCCGCCCGGCAGCAGAAGTTCGGCGGCATTCTTGAGCAATGCGATTTGCATCGAGGCATAACGCGTGATATCCTCAGCGGTGGTGATCCAACGTCCCTCCGGGAACTTGCGGAATACTCCAGTCCCCGAGCAGGGTGCGTCGATCAAAATTTTGGAATACTGACCCGACTTGAATTTGGCGCCGTCTGCCTTGACTGGAAATACATTTTCGATCTTTAGCCGCTGTAGGTTTTCACGCAACAGCCCCAATCTCGGCTCGGAGATATCAACCGCCGTGACCTTGCCGGTGGCTCCAACGCGCAAGGCAATGTCGGTCGTCTTGCCGCCGGGTGCGGCGCAAAGATCGAGAACTGATTCGCCGGGAAGCGGACCAAGCAACTCGACCACCAGACCGGAAGCTTCGTTTTGGATGATATACTCACCGTCTTCGAAGTGCGGCAGCGTCGAGGGATTGGCATCCGAGAGGATATGAACGAAATTCTTCAGGAATTTCCCCTGTTTGAAACGCATGTTGACCTGCTGAAGTTTTGCCAGGTATTTGCGGATCATTTCCGGATCATTGTGCAGCCGCAATTGCAAGGGCTGTGCCTCATTGCCGTTGCGCAGGAATTTTTCCACGACCGTATCCGGATAGTAGCTGAGGAGCTCCTTCACGAACCAGATCGGATACGAGTAAAACTGCGTCAAATAGTTCAGCATATCGCCGCGCAATTCGTCGAATGACAATTTCTCAATATTCTGCGCGATGTTCTTCAGCACCGCGTTCACCATTGCCTCGGCGCCGGGTGTGTATTTCTTGGCGAGGTTCACGGTTTCATTCACGGCGGCATAGTGAGGAATATTGCATTCGGGGAGAAGCTGGAAACAGCCAAGCCGCAAGACGGTAATCAGAGAATCGGAATGCGAAGAGAGTTTCTTGCGCAGGTATTGCGACAAAATCAGGTCGAGCCGTTTTTGCATCTTGATCGTGCCTGAGACGAGATAGATGCCCAGATTAAGATCGAAGCGCCCGCGGAAGTTCTTCTGCTTGAGCTGCGCCAGTTCGTGTTGAAGTGATTCGGGGTCGCGACGCGCAACCATGAGGACGCGATAGGCCTCTTCGCGCGGATTTAGATTCAGTTCGCTCATGAGCTGACCTCAAAGGGACTTAGGCGGCTTCCACCCGTTGTTACCATCAGCGCCGTGCGGCAGATTTTCAAACGCAAAATTTCCTGGTCCGAGAGGCCGAAGCAGGTGGAGAGGATCTCATCGGGACGGACAAAGCCCCGATTGCCAAGAGCCAACTCCATATACAAAAGGTGTACGCCGGCATCGGCGTGAAGTTCAATGTTTAATATGGAGTCGCGCACATCAATTTCATTGGTCTCATCGTTCTTGACACGTCTTATTATTATCGACGTTTGATCGAGAACCGCTACGACTTTTTCCGGCAAAATCGCAGTCGCGGCCGGAAGTGCGACCTCATAACAGGCCATGTTGATCAGACTGGATACCGAAACAGCCTTGCCAAACACCGGTTTGCCCTGCAAGATTGCAAATCCCTCCGGCAGACAATCATTCAAGCGATCGAGCATCGGTTCATGGAAGGGAGTGTCGAGTTGAACATCCAGGAATTCGCCGCGCGAGGAATACCCGAGCGTCAAAGGCGGTCCGAACGAGAGCTTGAGCCGGGGGTGAAATCCCTGAGAAAATGCCACCGGCAACTCGGCACGACGAATGGCGCGTTCAAAAGCTCGCATCGTGGCAAGGTGACCGACAAATCGTACCGGGTCATCCTTGCTCCATTGCAGACGAATCCGGCTGCGAGGGACGATCATCGGCGCCGGCTCGGAAACAACACGTTTAGGCCGACGACCAAAACTCCCCGTTGGCGTGGATGGAGTTGACACCAATATCTGCTCGGCCAATTCCGGTTTGGCGAGAATAATCTCGCCCAATTTGAAGCTGCCGGACGAGTCTCTTGCTTCGGCAGCGGGAAACGCCGACTGCCTCGAGCGCAGGAGCTGCTCTCGCGGCTGCCCAAATTCGATGTGGTCCCACGGCAGTCGCTCTCCAAAGGGTCGGGCAGACACCGCGGACGATGCATCGATTCCTTTCGATTCGAAAACTTCGCGCCAACTTACCGATGGTCGGTCGTCAACCAGCCGTTCTATTCCGGGACCACAATCAGAAAGGGCCGTCACAATGGTATTGTATCCGCGGTCGCCACGCGAGAGAATGTTGCGCAAGTAAGCACTCTCGGCATCACGGACTTTGAATTGGATATTACGGCCGCGCGCCGAGCGTTGAATGAGTTCACAGCGGCGCTGGTACTCCTCGGGAGCAATCATCTCATCCCACTGCCACTCCGTGAATGGCTGCGGTTCGAAAGGTGACAGCGCTACGATCAAGTGTGTCTTGTCGCCATACTCGCGGCGAATGCTCTCGCAATTGCGTATGACATTGATCAGATCGTTGAGCTCGCGTTCGCTTTCTTCCGGCAGTCCAATTTCAAAATCAAGACGCGCCGATTTCCACCCGGCCGCAAAAGCGTTGGCGAGGGTCTGATAGAATTGTTCGAAGGCGGTGAAGTGCCCGTGTGCCTCGCGCAGGCGCTCGGAACCGGATTTCAAATTAAAACGAATACCCTGCTTTTCGCCAAAACTCACGGCGCGTGCGTAGTCGATCGCATATTGCTGAACAGGCAGCGGCGGCAAGACAATGTTGACGCGCTTGTCGCGCAGGCGCTGGCCAAGACTGACGACGAACTGATCGAAGTTCTTGACGCCTCTCGACAAGTCCGCCGAGATGGCCAATTCATCATAGCCGGTATCGGCAAGGGCCGATACAATTGTCTCTACCGTGCGCGCTGGGTCGAACGACTGCGGCAAGGCGACGGCCAGCCGGTCGTTGTTGACTTCTTCATATGCTTGAATCGGCACGATATCCTTGAGACGCTGAGTGCCGTCGATTTGTCGAGCCTTAATTGGACGTGATTGATTTGGGATCGCCGGAACATAGATTCCCGGTACCTTGGCCAATTGCTGCAAGAGCGTCTCCCGGCCATACAGTGATTCTTGCGACAACAACGCCGCGATACTGTCGGCTTCAACGTCGAGATCACCAACAACAAATCCATCAATGAAATCAACAATGGGCTCCGGGTTGAGTGAATGTATTCCGGAAGCCGTGATCAGCGGCTGGTCATCACTGCGTTCGGCGGCGCGAACGGGAATTCCTGCGAGCTTGAGCATCGGAATCATATCGACGATCGCGAGTGAATCGGCGATGAGAAAGTGAATCCAGTCAAGTTCGCCGAGGGGAGCAAATGATTCCAGCGTGAACAACGGTATATTCTTCTCACGCAGTAAAGCTACAGCATCGATGTCAGGCAGAAAGACCCGCTCGCATGAAATCGTCGCCCCGTGATTCAATACTCGATATTGGCGATGAAGTTCGCGATGGCCCATGCCGCGATCGTATTTTTCGGGGACACACAATGCCAGGCGCACCGAACTTGACTCGGCTCGCGAGCGCACCGCACCCCATTCATTTCCGATATAACGCGCAGGGCGAATTACATGGGGGAAAAATTCGGCATCCAGAAGGGCCTTAATACTCATCCCTGAAATGCTGTCCGTTGAAGGTTGGGGAGTCGAACCCGAACCGAAAGTACGCAATGATAAAGCCTTGATTGAGCCGTTTAGCCCAAAATATCTTTTTGATTACACTTGCACATTTCGACGATCTTGTCCTTGAACTTCCACGACTTCTTGTCGGTCGTGAAGGTGGGGTCGACCAAACGGATGGGCTCCATCGCCGTCGAGCAAACTGGACAAATCTTGACATGAGACTTCTTGGAAGCCTTATCTGCAAATGATTGTCTTTTCGCCATTTCCTCGTCCTCCTAAAAAAACATTGACCTCTATTATACGAAAGAGAGTTCCAAAGTCAAGCGGCGGAATGTACATCCGGGAAGTTTTTGTGACTGAATAAGTTAGAGGCATGACCCTCGCTGCCGCACAGAAACGTGTCCATGTGCCCCACCCAGGCAAAGCGCCCGGTGGGTTTAGTGATCGAAGTGGCAAATCGTGCTTTCAAGCTGGAGCTTCGAAACGACGATCTTTCACAGGCACAGAGTTGCCGCCTGCGTCGTTGGGCCCACCAGTTTGGTGGGGTACACGTTGAGAGTTTAGGCTCCTACTCATCCGAAACGGCGGGGATCCTACAGCGAGATTCCGAAAGAGCCCATATGGTGCCCCACCGGAACGGTGGGATCCATTAACGAGAATCCAAAAGAGACCTATGGTGCCCCACCGGAACGGTGGGATTCCTCAATCGATTCCGAGAGCGTTCTGATGGAGGAGATTCATCACTTGCTGCCACCTCGAAAAGTGATTGCTTTAGCCACAAATTTTCAAAATTTGACCCCATGACAGACCTTCGGCACTATGACCACGATGGGCGGGCGAGGTTTATTACGATAAGCACCCATCAGCGCCTACCCCTGCTGACTAGTCGAGCCGTTTGTAACATTGTGCTCGAAAAACTGTTGGCATGCTGCAGAGACGACAAAGTTCGTCTGTTGGCCTACTGCATTATGCCGGAGCACATTCATTTTGTAGGTATTCCGCCAGTCGAACTCAAGTTCGGAAGGTTTGTGGGAAAAATGAAGATGAAGGCCTCCGTTGACATTCACAGCTTGTACATCAATACCGGAAACTCGTCAATTCAACGCCTTTCAGTCTACCGTGATGGAGAAAGGCGATTTGTCTTCTGGATGCGAAGATGCTTTGATTTCAATTGCCGAACTGAGGAGGACGTTCGGGAAAAAATCAACTATTGTCATGACAATCCGGCGAGACGAAAACTAGTATCATCGGCGGAGCTTTGGGAATGGTCAAGCTACAAGTATCATCATATGGGCTGTTATCATACCGAGCAGTTCGATATTGCTCGGATTATTCAAGATTGAGCATTCCCACCGTTCCGGTGGGGCACCAGCTATTCCAGCCGTTTCTTCAGCTCCTCGATTTCGGACTTGAGTTTTTTCAGCTCCGCCATGCGCTCCGGCAAGCGGCTCAGGTGGGCTTCAAGAATCTTGAATTCTTTCAACTCGCGTTGTGGAGATCCCGCATAGACAGTGCCCGCTTTGAGAGTGCCGGAGACACCGGCCTGGGCGGCGATTGTGACACGGTCGGGAATATTGATGTGGCCAACGATTCCAGCCTGTCCAGCCAACACCACATAGTCGCCTATTGTCGTTGAGCCGGCAATTCCGACCTGCGAGATGATAATACAGCCGCGTCCGATCTTGACGTTATGCGCGATCTGCACCAGATTGTCAATCTTGGTGCCCTCCCCTATCACTGTCTCTCCGAGTGCCGCACGATCAACCGTGCAATTGGCGCCGATTTCGACATCATCGTCAATTCGCACGCGGCCGACCTGATAGACCTTGTGGTGCACGCCTTTCTCAGGAGCATAACCGAAACCATCGGAACCGATGACCGTTCCCGCGTGGATAGCGACATTGTTGCCGAGGATAGTGTTGTCATAAATGGTCACGTTGGGATAAATGAGGCAGCCTTTCCCAAATCGGCAGTTGCGCCCGATGACCGCGCCGGTCATGATCTTGCAGTCATTGCCGATCAAAGTCCCGCCTCCGATCTCGACGAAATTGCCGACGTGGACGTTGTCGCCGATTGCCGTGGACGGATCAACTACTGCGGATCGGGAGACTCCCGGCCTCAGTAGATGCCCGGGAGGAGGAAACAGCGCTTTCAGTGCCTGGCTGAAGGCAAAATACGGATTGGAGTGAACAATAAAATTCAGAGGAAACTGAGTGCGAGGAGCATCAACGATAACGGCACTTGCTTTGGTGGAGGCCAGATACTGCTCGTATCGGGAATTGGCCAGAAAGGTGAGATCGCCAGGACCTGCGGTCTCGATTGTGCTGGTGCGCGAGATTTCGACATCCCCATCGCCGACAACGGCGGCGCCCAGCTTGTCAGCCAGCGCCTGCAATTTCATGGTCTATTGCGTCTTTTCCAGTTCTTCCAGAACTCTGGTGGTGATTTCCAGTTCCTTCTTGGCATAGGCAATGTTGCCGTTGACGCTGTCGAGAATCAAAGCATAGCCTTCGGCCAAAGCGACTTTTTCCAGCACCAGGTTGATTTTATCGAGTAGAGGTTTGGTCAATTCGACATTGCGCCGTTCCGCTCGACCGTCGGGACCGAAGATATCGTTCGCCAATTTCTGCCAGGTGGTCTTCTTGGTTTCGATTTCGGCTTCCTTTTCCTTCTTCTTGGCGTCCGAGAGAATCAGCGCTTGCTTGGCTAATTCGGCTTCGAGGCGCTCGATTTCTTTCTGGCCGTTTTCGACTTCGACATTCCACTGTTCGACTTCCTTGTTGAACTGAGCCTGCGCGTCCTGAAATTCTTTGTACTCTAAACGAATGCGATAAGAGTCGATGTAGACGATCTTGTCCTGCGCTTGCAGTGATTGCGGGAGCGAAAAGATTGCTGCAAATGCGATGGTAGCAAGCACAAATGCACTACGGTTCATTGTTTCCTCCAAAGGATGCTTCTATGCGATGTTAGAACGTGGTTCCGAGTTGGAAATGTGGTTTCCAGCCGGCGCCGTCGGGATTATTATAGCCATATCCAAAGTCAAAGCCAATAGTTCCTAAACCTGGAATGACAATTCTGAAGCCGGCGCCCACCGATTTTTTTAGGCCGTCAAAGCGATCGAAATCGAACGGTTTCATGGCTTTTCCCGAAAGCCAGGCATTGCCGGCGTCCGCGAAAGCAAGTACATAAATCTGCTGGTCGACGATCGGCATCTGCAGTTCGAGATTATAGATCAGGCTGGAGCGGCCGCGCAGAATCGCACCGGTTGAACTCGTTGGGCCAACCGTTCCGTCTTCATAGCCACGGATAACACCATCCTGATATGTCCCACCCGGAGCAAAACGCTCCGAGTAGGGAATGCGGGAATCCCCATCCGGCGAATCGATAACCGCCACGCGCACCTTACCGGCGAGGACGAATTTCCAATAAAGGCGTTTGTATTTGGCGGCATCAAAGACGTGCTTGTGATATTTCCAGTCGCCGCCGAGCGCCCAGCCGGATACCTCTGAACTGAGTTGAACCAGCGAACCCGCAGTTGCAAACTGTGAAAGATCGCGGGAGTCGCGAACGATGGTGGCTCCCAGGGCCGAGGTCGTTTGCCAGTCGTTTTCATATTGCAGCAGGCTGTTCGGGTTGTCCTTGTTATTGTCACGATAGGTCTGATTGAAATCGTAGTATCGGACCTCTTCAAGAGTGTAGCGGCCGGTAATCCGGAAATAATCGTCCGGCCAGGTCAGCCGGCGTCCCAGGCGCAAACCAAGCCCGCGCGTACCCTCGGTAAATTCTTCGTCACCAAATGAGAGTTCACGGTTCACACTGAAGACATCAACTCCAAACGATGTCGGGGTGTCGAACATCCACGGCTCGGTGAATGAAAGCGAAATCGAATTGCGCCGCGAGCCAAACGACCAGTCGAGATTGACGTTTTGCCCGTTGCCGCGGAAATTGGGAATACCCAATCCGAGTGTTCCGACGAGCTTGTCCTGCCCGGAGTAACCGGCGCCCGCTTGTACCTGGCCGGTCGGTTTTTCTGTGACTTTGAAAACGACATCGATATCGCCATCGGGAAGATTTTGTACGTCGGGCTCAACATTTGAGAAGTAGTTCAAGAGCATCACATTGCGCAACGAACGCATCAGCATCGAACGCTTAAAGATCTGTCCCGGTCGCGAATAAAGCTCGCGGCGAATGACCTTCTCCTTGGTTTTGGTGTTGCCCTCGACGAACACTTTGTTGATATGCGCCGGCACACCCTCAGATATTTCAAACTCGATGTTGAGCGTGGAATCATTGGTCTGAACATTGTCGATGATGCGGACGTGGATGTAGCCATCTTCCTGGTAAACGGAATAGAGATTCGTCATCGACTCTTCGAACTTTTCGTTGTTGTAGATGTCGCCGCGATCAAACTTGAGCTGGCGCTGCAGCAGATCCGATTTGAAAATGTCATTGCCCTTGAAAGTCACGTCGCCATAGTAGAAGCGATTGCCCTCGTTGACCTGCACGAACAGCACCATATTCTTGCCATCGGGATCGATCGCTATGCTGTCGCCGGTAACTGAAGCATCGATAAATCCGCGCTTGCGGTAGTAATCGACAATCTTCTCTTTGTCGGCTTCGAATTCGTCATCCTTGAACGTGCCGGAGCGGAAGAAGCCTTTGGGTTTGGCCTTCATTTGACCGCGCAAGGCACCGTCACTGAACGCGCTGTTGCCTTCGAACTCGATCGCGCGAATCTTGATCTTTTCGTTTTCCTTGACCTTGAAAGTTATCTCGACGCGGTTACTGTCGAGCGTCTTGGTCTCCGGAGTGATTTCGGCGAGATGATAGCCCTCGGAACGATAGAATTTCTTCAGGGCTTCGACGTTGTTGGTAATTTGGCTGGGGCTGACGGTTTGGCGCTCGAAGATCGAGAGCTTCTCTTTGAGCTTGTCTGATTTGAGCGATTTGTTGCCGTCGAAGTTGATTCCGGCGATCTGCGGCTGTTCGACAACGGTGATCTTAATGTTGATACGGCCACCGGCAAATTCGCCGGCGACCTGAACATCCGAGAATAGTCCGAGTGCGTAGATACGGCGGATAGCTTCCTGGACCGAAGTCGAGGTGAGCTTCATGCCCTGGGTGAGTCCGGCAACGGAGCTGATCAGCGAAGCTTCAACCGCCCGGTTCCCTTCGACCACCACACTGGCAACTTCGTAACTTTGTTGCGCTTTCGCGGTTTGTGCGGCGAAGAGCGCGATGAGCAGCGAGACAATCCATAGTGCCGCTGCTTGCGATTTGATCATCCGTGCCTGTCTGTTAGCTAACGATGATTTGTCCGATTTTCAGATCAGTAAAGTCCTGACGATGTCCGCGCATCTTGCGGTACTTGGTGCGGCGTTTCTTCTTGAATACCAACACCTTCTTGTCGCGGCCCATATCGAGCACGGTCGCCTCAACCTTGGCGCCGTCGACCAGCGGTCTGCCGATCTTGCTGGCATCGCCGTCACCGACCATCAGGACGCGCTCTATTTGGTAGGACGCTCCCGGCTCGGCAACGTGCATTGGCACGCGAATGATGTCGCCTGTGGATACGCGATACTGCAGTCCGCCGGCTTCTACGATTGCATACATGCTTCTAAGTTACTCCTCTCAAACTATTACAAAATAGTCTGATATGATAGCTTTTGGACGGCTTTTGTCAAGAACAATCTGTCTGGTTGACACCCTGCCCTGCTTGCTAATTATAGAGTCTGACACCCCCCAAAGTTCCTAAAAACTATGGGGTTAGGGGGAGGTACCCTGGATTTTGGAGAGTACTCTGTACACCATCAAACCGGTGGTCTTATGGACCGAAGCGACAAAGCTCAGTCGTTTTTCTATCGTGCGATATGGCGAATCTCGCTTTGTACCCCACCGAACCGGTGGGCCTTCTCACCGAAGCGGCAAAACTCAATCGTTTTTCGTTCGTGCGATATCGGGAGCTTTACCCGCTGTCGACACATCAATCTCCAGCAACCTGTTCGGAACCTCAAGATACAATGGATAGCTCGACCATCTCCACTTGTCCGGTGATCCCACCAGCTTCCGCTTGACCGGATTCCAATGACAATAATTGACACACTTCCAGACGAATTCTTCTGTCCGACAATTACGATCAAAGCACCGCTTCAACCAAAACGCGATGCGTCTTTCACCGCCTCTGACAACTTCAAGAGCTGGGATAAGATCAGAATGTGATTTCCTCAGTTTCGCTACAATGCGCTTGGCAATGTTCCGCTTCAAATTGCCAATTGCCGGCCCGAGCTTGAGAGTTTCCGGCGGTACGACGACCAAATGGACATGTTCCGGCATGATCAAGTACGCCAACAAACGAATGTGCGAGGCCTTGCAGAAAGCGAATAGCTCATCGAGGACGATGCCGCGAAAGAGATCATTTGTCAGAATCGGCAAGCGTCGTTGCGTGCAAAATGTCACAAATCGCGCCCTTCCGTCGTGATCGTAGTGCTTGAGGTTCATGCTTGCATGATAGTTTGTGGACCAACGAGGAATCAATCGCTTTGTGAGAAATTCTTGATCGCGAAGGACTTCCCAAGGCGAGTTTTGCCGCTTCGATCAGAAGACCCACCGGTTCGGTGGGGTACAAGTTGAATCTTTTTGTTTTTGAACCCGATCAAAGCAATGTGATCGCTCCAATCCAAATCAGGCGCGCGAGCGCCATAATGTTGACCTATTTCGCGGTTTATTGTTTGTACTTGTTCCTGGCTGTGAGGCTTGAGACCGAGTGGACGCACTGGCTCACTCTGGTGCTTGTCCCAGCATCGATTCTTCTGATTGCCATCAGTCACTCCAAATCCAGCATCAAGTCGAAGCTGCAATTGCTGTACGACTATGTCAGCCCCGAACGAAACCGACTCGTTGCGGGCGTGATGACTGCCATTTGCGTCGGTGGGGGCCTCGGCGCACTTCAACTCGTGCTTTCCCGCGATCGGGAAATCATATGGCAAGCCGTATCAACGGGAAGATTCCTCTACGCTTTTCCTCTCGCAGTAGCCTTGATGATGATCACCGCCGGCTTTACGGAAGAGTTTTTCTTTAGAGGATTGCTGCAATCCTCGCTGGCTGCGTCGACGCGTTCGAATTTCTGGTCAATAATGATAGCTTCCGTTGCATTCGGTCTTTATCACCTTCCCTACGCGTACCTTCTCGAATCGTGGCCCTCGCATGGGAATCTGGCATCCGCGTTTAGCGAAGGCGTAGTTCCATCGATCGTTCTTGGAAGTGTGTTTGGCTTTCTGTATAGCCGCTTTCGGAATCTGTTGGTCCCTGTAGTAGCTCATTCTGTCTTCAACGCCTTTTGGGCAATAAAGCTATTTCTTTAATCCATTCTATTCAGCCCGGTTCTTAAGTCTCGCTCCAGCCTTTTTCTTTCAAGAAATCCCCATTGCGTAACCACATCCTTACGTATATATTTGTAAGCAGATACTTACGGAAGGCATAGGTAATGGAAACACGACGTGATGTTTATCAGGCAATCGCCGACCCGACGCGCCGGGAGATCATTAATCTGATCGTGCACAAGTCGCTCAATTTGAATGCGATCGCGGAGAACTTCAAGATGAGCCGCCCTGCCATCTCGCAGCATGTCAAGATCCTAACCGAATGCGGATTGGTCGTGGTCCGACAGCAGGGCCGCGAGCGCTTCTGCGAGGCCAAACTCGCACCACTCAATGAAGTCGCCGAATGGGTCGACCGCTATCGCGCGTTCTGGACCTCCAAACTCGACGCACTCGGAAAATTTCTGGACAGTTCTGATAAGAAACCGAAGAGGAGAAGAAAATGACGAACAATCCCAGCGACGTCATCGTCGAGAAGGTCTACAATGCGACAATCGACCGCGTTTGGAGCGCGCTCACCGATCCACAGCAAATGAAACAATGGTATTTTGATCTACCCGGCTTCAAGGCCGAGGTCGGCTGCAAATTTTCGTTTCTTGGCGGTGACGATACTACGAAGTGGTCGCATCTCTGCAAAGTCACTGAGGTCAAGCCGAAGACCTTGATCTCCTATTCGTGGCGATATGACGGCTATGCCGGAGATTCGCTCGTGCGTTTCGAGTTGTTTGACGAGGGTCCAAAGACTCGCCTGCGCCTGACCCATTCCGGGTTGCACACCTTTCCTGCAGATGTTGATGCTTTCAAGCGAGAGAACTTCAACATGGGCTGGAACGAGATCATCAACAATTCGCTGGCTAAGTTCCTTCAAGACGTCAATTAGTAATCCACTCTTTCGCAAATCTGCCAGCCAATGTTAGATTCTGGCTGGCCGTTTGCGGACTATTTCCGGTCATTCGCGAAGCCGCAATACGCAGGCATCCTCGCAATTCGTAGTAACATGCGTCAATCATGTTATGTAAGCACTTAAGTATATTTTTCAAAATTAGCGAGGTAGACATGAAAATCGAGACTGCTGGCGTGATTCTATTGTTGGTCTTGAGCTTGCCCATTGCCGGCGGCGCCACCGAGAAGGAATCCTCTCTCCAGCCAGACACAACGAGATTTCCTGTATGCTTGACACAGGATTACATGCAATATCTCGACGCAAATTTCCGCGCTTGTCAGATCTACGGCGATTGCGACCTCCCATCGATACGGGACGCTTCGGTACCGGCTTCTGATAAGCCGTTTCAAATTATCCGCACCTTTATTCATGTCCTCGCCAATGACGACGGCTCCAACCCAGCTACGAATTTGGCAACGATCACTGCGCAGATGGCTTCATTGAATGATATATATGCCGAATATCGAATTCGCTTTGTGTGGGAATCGCGCATTGACAGTTCCACTCAATTTCGCGACTTGGCGCAACTACTGGGCGGTGAGGCGGATCAGATGAAGGCGGCACTTGCATATCAAACCAACCATTATCTCAACACTTATGTCACTAACACCAATCCGCAAGGCGGAACCGGCGTCTTTGCTTTTTTCAACAATGCGCTTGGACCGCTCGGCGGTGTCATCGCCGACGACAGTTGGTTTTATGGTGGCGGCAAACTATTGGTACACGAAATTGGCCACGTGTTGGGTTTATTCCACACCCAGCGCGGCGTGTCAGAAGTCACCCAGTGTGGCCCATGTTATGAATCTGCCGATGGCACTGACGGTGACAACACGGGTGACTTCTGCTCGGACACCGATCCAACACCGATCAACTTTACCTGCAATCCGCCGGGCGGTATTGATGCTTGTTCGGGCTTGCCCTGGGGACAGACCATGACGCAAAATTACATGGGTTATGCGAGTGAGACCTGCCTGAGTGAGTTCACGCCACAACAGTCCGGACGCATGCATTGTTGGATTGCAGCTCGCTTGACGGGTTGGCTGGAGTGTGACGCTGTCGTCCCGGCCAACGGCACTGCGACCGCTAATGATTTTGATCTCGATAGTTGGGGTATCGCTTCCGACAATTGCCCCGGTGACTACAATCCATGCCAGCAGGACCTTGATGGCGACGGAGTCGGAGACGCTTGCGACGGTGACATCGACGGTGACCTCATTTCCAATTCTACAGACAATTGCCCAGTTGTGACAAACGTTGACCAGGCCGACTCGGAAGGCGACCTAATCGGAGATGCTTGCGATAATTGTCCTTCTCTCCCCAATTCTGACCAAGGTGACCTTGACAATGACGGCGCCGGCGATCACTGCGACCCGTGCACCGACACCGACGGAGACGGCTTTAGCAATCCCGTATATGTAGAGTCAACCTGCCCTACAGACAATTGCCCGGAAATTGCCAATGTAAGTCAGACTGATAACGATTCGGATGCGATTGGCGACGTCTGCGATAATTGCGTTTCCGTTGCTAACAGCAACCAGTACGACGAAAACGGCGACGGCACCGGGGACGCCTGTGACGGGCAGGTACATATCCATGCGGACGACATCCCTGATGCCGTCCGTGGCGAGTATTTTTCATACCAGTTCATCGCCGTAGGCGGCGAAGCTCCTTATACCTGGCAGCTTTGGGGTGGCGATGTTCCCTTGGGAATGAATTTTACCAATGGTGAATTGGCGGGCACGGCAATTCTAAACGGTATTTACTTTTTTACGGTGAGATGCTATGACTCAGGTAACCCTCAGAAAAGCGACATCTTTGCGGCTGTCGTCACGGTGAATAATCCAGCCTTCGTCTGTGGAGATGCCAACGGCAGCCTGCTCGTGACAATATCAGATGCCGTCCATCTGATCAACTACATATTTTCCGGTGGCCCGGCGCCCCAGCCGATATTTGCAGGTGATGCCGATTGTAGTAACCTCGTCACAATATCGGATGCGGTGTACTTGATAAACTACATTTTTTCCGGGGGTGCATCTCCGTGTGCAGGATGCCCTTAACAATCAGTCTTACGATGTACAGAATCCAATAACAACAGACCCGCAGTCATTTCTGACTCCGGGTCTGTTTCAATAGCCAGATCTCCAACTACTTCCCTAACAAGGCGCAGGGCCGCCCGAGAAGATGTAATTTATCAAGTAAACCGCATCTGAAATATTGATGATCGAACTGCAGTCGGCGTCACCTGCGGGACCCGGAATCGGCTCCGGACCGCCGCCGAAAATGTAGTTAATAATATACACGGCATCAGAAATATTGACCGCACCTGAATGATTGGCGTCACCGATGATAAATGGCACCGGGGCGATCCTGAACGATATCTGCTCGGTCTCCGAGCCTCCCGTTGTGCCGGTCGCCCTAATCGAAACTGAGAAAGTTCCGCTGTCAGCGGGCGTGCCGCTGATAATGCCGTTGGCCGTGTTGAGCGAGAGTCCGGTTGGCAGGCTTCCCGACATGAGTTGGAACGTATACGGCGCTGTTCCTCCGCGAACCGTCACAGTGTCGGCATACGGAGCCAACTGTGTGCCATCGCTCAGGGTGCTGTAGATGATATGAACGGCATAACTCTCGTTCATTGTCGTCTTGAGAATCCATCCATTGCGATCGATGCTGACTGCAGTCGGCGGCAAGGTGGTTCCAATCAAATCGAAGACGTAATCCTGATCCCGCATTGTATTGGGTGCGCTGAAATCGTGGAAACTTCCGTTGTTAATCGAGATATCGACCTTGGGCATATGAAACACCGTCGGCAAGGTAGACTGGTATTGCCTTACATGAACGTAGACGCGATACGAATTTGGCGAAGTTTGGTCATAGGTGTACGACATGGCATATTTCGGATAATATGTTCCGTAGATCCAGTCCTGGAAAAATGGATGCAGGTCAATACCCGTTTGCTCTTCGCAAAGATCCCGGAAGTTCTCGGTCGAGACATCTTTCCACTTGTACCTGGCATCGTTGTAATATGCTTGCAGGATGTCGAAGAAATTCTCGTCCCCGACCACATGCCGAAGCATGTGCAGAGCCCAGGCGCCTTTGTCATAGACGCGACTGTCGAATATCGCCCAGACGCTCGTCGTGTCGGTGCAGTAGATCGACCCGCCGGAAGTGTACTTCATACCGTCCATGTAGGTCTGTAGATCGCTGAGGTCGCCTGTCGACTCAAACCACAGTGCCTCCACATAGCTGGCAAACCCTTCGTTCATCCAAATATGGTGCCAGTCGCGACAAGTGATCATGTCCCCCCACCACTGGTGCCCCATCTCGTGCACAATAATCGACTGAGCATAGTAGTTGTTGATGATGGAGGTATTGGTCTGATGCTCCATTGCCCCTCCCCAGTTGAACATCGACATCCCATACTTCTCATTGATGAACGGGTAAAGACCAAACAAGCGAGACAGCGTGTCAAGCATCGACACCGTGGGCGCATATCCTGACTGTGCAGCAGCCAACTGAGACGGATACACCCAGAAATCGACCGGCATCGAATCACTGACGCCATAGTTGAACCATTCGCGCCAATGCGAGTAGTTCGACATCGCCAAGCTCACCAGATACGTGGTAATGGGATAACGGACCTTCCAGTACGTCTGCCGGTTCCCATTGCCGAGATCGATGTTGCCGACCATTTTTCCGTTGGAACTGCAGAACAATCCGCTCGGATACGTGATGACGATGTCCATCGAGTCGGCTTTGTCGTCCGGATAATCCTTGCAGGGCCACCACGTGCGCGCGAGATATGGCTCCGAAAGCGTCGTGATGACCGGATTGCCGCCAAAGGTATCAAACGCAAATGCCTGGAATCCGCCTTCAGTCGGATGCCCCTGGTAGTAGGTTGATACCGTGAACGATTGTCCGGTATTGACCGGTATCGGTAGGTTCACAGTGACCAGGTTGCCCGAACGCAAATAGGTCGTTGACGCATTGTTGACGCGGATCGAGTCAATTGTCATGTTCGAAAACAAGTCAATTTCACAAAATGTGACATTGTCCTGGGTCGCTGTCGACATCATGTCAACACGCGCCGAAATTATCTCGGTAGTCGTGTTGACCAGCATGTCCATTTTGTAGAAATGGACATCGTACTGGTACTGCGTCGGCTTTGCCCCGAGTATGCCGAGGTCCTGCCTGAGGTCCCGCATCTTGGCCAGACGCCCCGCTTTGGCAAGCCTCTCCATTTCGTGCGCTTCTCGTGATTCGCGAATGGCTTGTTCGATAGGTATCTTCTGGAAATCCCGGGGAAATCCCGGAACGCTCAACAAAAAAGAAAACGCGGCAACTGCGAAGTAATGCAGTATCCGTGTTGGGGTCAAATATGATTTGGCAGGCACACTTTCCTCCGGTCTCGGCTCCAAGTTGCTCGGATCGTTTCATGTAACGCTTTGATTATTATCGGCTTATGGCGGTAATTCACTTATTGTCCAAATTCAGCTAATAACAGATAGAAGTAGGACCGTCGCGCGAGTAAGCCTGCGGCGATCCACTCAATATGGATTAATATACCGATTCTGATTAAATAGTCAAGAACTCAACAACTTAGCCCTATCGTCGATCGAAGCGTTTTTCGGACTGGGAACGCAGCGCCAGTTCCTCCCGCACACCGAAACATTGACAAGACTGTCACGTATACAGTTAGCGACATGTCAAATTCCACTCGCGTGTGCCCCGTTGAAAGTGCCAGATCGTTGGATCTCGGAATCCGCAGGCTTGTTCACAATCCAGCAAGGATACTCAAGCCGTTCATTCAGCCGGGTATGTCTGTCCTCGACTTCGGTTGCGGTCCGGGGTTCTTTACGATTGACGCTGCGCGCCTCGTCGGTCCGAGCGGAAAGGTATTCGCTGCTGATCTTCAGCAAGGGATGCTCGACATCGTTATCAAGAAGATCAGCTCAATGGGACTTGACAAGGTCGTTACCCCTCACAGATGTGAAGCCAACCGAATTGGTCTCACTGAAAAAGTCGATCTAGTTCTGGTCTTCTATGCCCTCCATGAAGTGCCCGACCGAGAAGCTATTCTTTTGGAAATGAAATCGCTTCTCAAGCCGAGCGGCAGCATTCTCGTGGTTGAACCGAAATTTCACGTGTCAGAAGCCTCTTTTGCCAATCTGACTCGGCTCACGACTCGACTCGGGTTTGAGGTCAAGGAATCTGCAAGTATCTTCTTCAGCCGAGCTGTTATTCTCACAATTCCAGGCAACGCTTCGCAGCATCGCGACCACAGTAACCAGTCCTCCACCTAACGGGATTGTTGAAAAAGCCAAACTGCACTCATCAGCACTGAATTCTCGCAAGCGACCGCTGGGCTAAGTCATTCCCGCGAAAGCGGGAATCCAGCTTCGTTTCCCATGATCAAGGTTCATCCATGCGTGCTTGGGTGGAATTTCAACTCGCCCGAACAGGTGGGTATAGAAATCGATGCGGCAATTCTCACTATTTATCGAAGCAAGCCCCCTTCTGTCTATGCCTGATTGGTAGAAATTTCAGACTTCTGAATGCTCTCCGTAGTGCGACACACTCGTGACTTTCGCTATTGAACGCAGCCTGCTTGCGGCGCCTGTCCACCAGAGAAAATGTACTGGATCAAGTAGACTACATCTGAAATACTGATCATGCAATCGCCGTTGACATCTCCTGAATTGAGGACGAGCGGTTCACATCCCCCAACGAAAATGTAAGAGATCAAGAACACAGCGTCAGATATTGTGACCAGTCCCGAGAAATTGGCGTCGCCATTTAACGCTTGGTTCGGCGCATGGATCACAACGGGCGTGTCCAGGCCACACACGCTGGGTTGATACATTTCCTCGAACGGACCGCCCATGTAAAAGGTGCTACACGCTACCCCAAGAGCTACTGTGTCGCCTGCGGAGAAGACAACTAAGAGCCGTGCAAATTCTCCCATACAAGGCCCGCAACTTAGCGGATCAGCTAGCCAGATTATAACGCGGGCGCTCTGTGACGAAAGTGATGCCACCTCTATGTTTGTCAACGGCATGGCCCATGCGTTCACTAGCACCACTGAATCCAAGGTGGCTGATCCCGTCCAGTTGACATCGAACATCAGCCAAGGGGCTGGGTTATCAGTGTAGAGGAAGATCGGAATCTCTGCTCGCAGTCCGGTGGCGCACGAGTGATGGAGCGTGACATTGTCGGAAAACCTGAGCGTATCTGGTGTTCCAGGATCACCCTCTGCATGGCATTGATGAGTAGAAATAACAAGAAATATCCAAGCACAGAGTTGAATGCGCATAAATGAATTCATACTACTCCACTCCATTTCTCGAAATTGGGTATTCAATCGCCGAATTCGAGGTTACTCAGCACATTTAAAATGCCAACTCCCGATCCAATAGTCAAGCTCAAATTCGACATAAATATCCACATTACCATTGGTCGACTCTTGGAGCCTACCCGTTATGGTGTGTTGAAGAAGCCTCCAGCAGAAAACCCGCGCCGCCAGCGAGACTCAATGGTCAACGATCGATGTCGCCCACCTCCAAACACAACTTTAACTTGACAAATTGAACCATGTTGTTTACGCTTATGGCATAGGGTAACTCGAAAAAATCACAAATCCCCGATTTTCGACGGCAGTCCATTGCTGGCGATTGCCGCTGATGGCATAGGAGGCTTTATGAAGCGCGTCTTGACTGTTTTCGCGACGGCAATGTTGTTTCTTGCTCTCGTGGTTTCTTCACAGGCGCAAACATTTCAGCAGTGTGCGGATGTTGATAACAATGGAAGCGTTAATGTCGCAGATCTTGTTCGCGTCCTAAATTCTTTCCAGGGTGGTGTACCTGTACCGGAAGGCAAAGGCGACGTTGATTTTCGCCAAGGTTTGAACCTTGGAGATATCCGCTATTTGGCCGGTTATATCTTTCTGGGTTACCCCGAGGGCGGATGTCCGCCGTTCCCAGCCTATCCTTTGCTTGATTCGCCCGACTCGCTGTTTCTACCGGAGATTACCGTGCCCGTTGGCAGTGGATCGCTGATCGCTCCTATCTCGGTATCGAACATCGAAGCTGTTAGTGAACTTCTTATAACGGCAAGATTGCTACCGACGAATTGCATCGCGACAATCGACTCTGTCAGATTCATCAATTGGACAGAAGCATATCCTCACCGACATATCAATGGAGCTGAACTCACACTCTCGTGGTTTTCAGTTGAAACCGAAGATCCGCTCCCGCCCGGCTCTCACACCATTGCAACAGTTCATGTCAGCTATTCTGCATCGACCGGAGGCACCGCAGCGTTTGTGGAAGATGTGTTTGAACAGAACGCTTTCACTCATCAAGTGTACGGACCGTTTTCGAATGTCGTTTACCAAGACATGAAAATCGGCGTGCCTAATATTTCTACCAGGGCAGCTCAGTCTATGCCGAGCATGTCGGTAGCTCCTGATTCCCTCACCTTTATCATTCTTCACGGCTCAGGCGACCCTGCATCACAGACCTTTGCTATTCAATCCGACGGTGCTGTTGTCGTCTGGTCCTCTGCACAGCCATCGTGGATAGATGTCACACCATCGACCGGGCTATCGGGAAGCTCCGTAACGGTCCAACCTTTGACCGCAGGATTGAATCCCGGTACCCATACCGGGACGATCGTCGTTTCCTCGCCGGATGCCTACAATTCGCCCAAGAACGTCAAAGTAGTACTTCGCCTCCTGCCACAGTACCCGGCCTTTGACGCCAATTGCGACGGCATGTTCAATATCTCGGACATTGTCCGTCTGCTCGTTTATATATTTGGCGGCCCGGCTCCGTGCGATCCTTGCACCGGAAAGAAGCTCGAATAGGTGATCCAACGGACCAGATAAACGAATTGCACTAACTTCAATTACCGGCTCCCTGTGCACAACAGAGAGCCGGTTTTGTTTTGCACCTCAGCGATTTTCACTCAATCTTCTCTCAGTCACACGGTTGGCTGAGAATCTCAGTATTCTGTAACGATACTTCCAGCACCCCTCTTTTCGGTTGACAGTCTGACATTCGCATCATAGCCTTATCAAGCTACATCTATGGGTGAAGACGGTACTACACCTTGTGACTCACCGGAGGATCTATTAGTGCTTCAGGAATCAGGCTTTTGATCACCGCTCACAACATCGGCCGTAGTCTTTTGATTATTGCAGCGATCCTGCTCTTCTGCGAAACTGTGGACGCGCAATCGGACACCGCACGCTACACCTTTCCGCCTGTCATTGTCACCGCATCACGAATCAGCGACTCCTGGTTCAAGCTCCCTGCCGCCATAAGTATCATTCACCTGAGTGATTTCCTCTCGGCCAAAGGAGCTGGAATTGATGAAGCTCTCGCTGCCGTTCCCGGCCTGCTCGCGCAATCTCGCTCCGGCGGGTCCGATGTTCGTCTTTCGATGCGCGGCTTCGGGTCGCGGGGATCAGGCGAACGCTCCAATGCCGGTACTTCGAGGGGTCTGCGAATCTTGCTTGACGGTTTGCCGCTCACCGAGCCAGATGGCCGCACCGCCTTCGATTTGATCGATCTCTCCGCAATCGAACGCATAGAAGTAGTCCGTTCTAATTCTTCCACCGCCTGGGGCAATGCTTCCGGCGGTGTCATCAACTTTGTTTCCAGTTCGCACCGCAAGACCGCCGTCATGATGGCACAGACTACCTTTGGGAGTTTCGGCTATCGCAAGGACGTCGTCAACCTCCAGTCGCCCATTGGCACAGGGAATCTGGCTCTAACCATCACCAATACCAACTTCAACGGCTGGCGCGAACATTCCGGCAGTACGCACTCGTTCGCGAACGCCAACCTGACCACTCTGATCGGCCGGAACTCCATGCTCGAGGTCGGTCTGGTCGCGGCCAGTAATCTCTTCCGCGTGCCCGGCCCACTTACACCATCGCAGTTTGAGGCCGACCCGCGACAGGCGCAGGATGACCCGGCCAACTATGATCCCACCTACGTTGAGCGCGACGAGCGTCGGTTCAATCGACTTGGACGAGTGGGAGTGAAGCTCGAACACGAATTCGACACAGACAACGGACTCGCGATCACTACGTTTGTAAGCCCCAAGTACCTGCAAAGATCGGAGCGAAACACGTTTCGCGATTTCACCCGCTATCACATCGGCGGCAGCGCGCTGCTTTATCGCGGGTCGCAAGTTTCCAAGGACGTCAGGAACACAATCGTCGCGGGACTCGACGGCGCATATCAGGACGGAGCAATATTGTTCTACAGTCTCGAGAACGGTCAAAGAGGTAAGACGATCAGGACAGACAAACGCGAGGGTGCCGGCAATTTAGGAGGACTTTTTGAAGATCGAATTCTTATCGATGATAAATACCAGATCAGTGCCAGACTGCGTTACGATAACATTGTCTATTCTTATGATGACCATCTCTTGCCCCAATTGAATGACCGCAAGGCATTTTCCCACCTGACGCCGTGGGTCGGATTTTCCGTCATTCTGGATTCGTCTCGCAGTATTTACCTGAGTTATGGCGGTGGCGTGGAGGTCCCGGCCGGAAATGAAACCGACCCTCCGTCCACATTTGGCGAGGATACGCTCACATCGTTGAATCCATTGCTGAGCCCAATCAAATCGACGACATTGGAGCTTGGCATTAAGTGCATGACCGATTCAAACCCCCTTGAATTCATTTCCCGTTGGTCCTACGATGTATCGCTCTATTGGGTCAGTACCTCCGATGACATCATTCCCTATCGCGGCGGCAGGTTTCATTTTACCGCCGGAAAAACGCGCCGCCTCGGAATCGAGTTCGGAGGATCGGCCGATCTGAAGTCAGGCCTCTCATTTGCTGCATCGGCAACCTACTTGCACAGTCGCTATCTTGACTATATTGTTGACTCAGTCTACTATGGCGTTCCCGGAGCGACCGCTGACTACTCCGGCTACGAAATGGCCGGAGTGCCGAGTCTGAACTACTCTGCACGATGCAAATACAAGCCAAACTTTGCGCCATCGATCTTTGTCGAAACTGCGCTTCAAGGTATCGACAACTACTATGCTGACGATGCAAACCATGCTGTCGTCCCCGCCTACTGCACCGTCGACATTACGGCAGGTGCCAAAGAACTACGGCTCTTCCCGAAAGGACCTTTCCTTCAGCTCTCCGTTGGAGTTCGCAACTTGTTTGACAAGCACTACGCAGCCTCAGCCTTTGTCAACCCCGACAGGTCCAGCATTGACGACGAACCGATCTATCTAGAGCCCGGTCTTCCCCGCAATTGGTTCTCTACCGTCGCGCTCAAGTGGGATTTGTAGGCTGTCTCCAGGTTCCATTTTGCGCGCACTGGTCAATCGCTTTTCCCCATCACATTCCACAATCATGTTATTGACGCGCCCCCCAATTGACGTACATTAAGAACCATGGCGCAATTCAAGCTCGTATCGAAATATCAGCCTCGCGGCGACCAGCCGGAGGCCATCCGTCGCCTCACCGAAGGCGTTCTCAATGGCGACAAATACCAGACCCTGCTCGGTGTCACTGGCTCGGGCAAGACCTTCACGATTGCGAACGTCATCGAGAAGGTCAACCGGCCGACGTTAATCATGTCGCATAACAAGACGCTGGCGGCACAACTCTACGGCGAATTCAAAGCCTACTTCCCCGAAAACGCGGTCGAGTTCTTTATCAGTTACTACGACTACTACCAACCTGAAGCGTATGTCCCCTCGACCGACACCTACATCGAGAAGGACACCTCGATCAACGACAATATTGACCGTCTGCGCTTGCGCGCTACCAGTTCTCTTCTCGAGCGTGACGACACGATCATCGTCGCATCCGTTTCGTGCATTTACGGTATCGGTTCACCATCTGAATACAAGAACATGATGGTCATGCTCAAAACCGGCACCGAAATCGACCGCAATGATATGCTCCGCAAGTTGATCGAGATCCAGTACACGCGCAACGACATCGATTTTTCACGCGGGCATTTCCGCG
Organism: uncultured Ignavibacteria bacterium; assembly: GCA_964552775.1. Lineage (GTDB taxonomy): Bacteria > Zixibacteria > MSB-5A5 > CAIYYT01 > CAIYYT01 > JADJGC01. Next base: position 44,910 of record CAZKIH010000019.1, read on the forward strand.
TTCGCGGCGATACGATCGAGGTCTTCCCGGCCTACGAGGTCAGCGGCGTTCGCATTGAGATGTGGGGTGACACCATTGAACGGATTCGCACCTTTGATCCGGTGTCAGGCGAAATCAAGGCCGAGATCGAGCGTATCGCCATTTATCCGGCGCGTCATTTCGTGAGCGCTTCAGATACCGTCAAGCGCGCCGTCGTCGGGATCGAGCAGGAATTGAAGGAACGTCTGGCCGATCTGCGCGCCCAAAACAAGCTGCTTGAAGCGCAGCGTCTCGAATCGCGGACACTGTATGATCTGGAGATGTTGCGTGAAATTGGCATGTGCTCCGGGATCGAAAATTATTCGCGCTATTTCTCCGGCAGGGCGCCGGGAGAGCGGCCTTACACGCTGATCGATTTCTTCCCTGAGGACTTCTTGCTGATTGTCGATGAATCGCACCAATCGATTCCTCAGATCAAGGCCATGTATGCCGGCGACCGGTCCCGCAAAGACGTGCTTGTCGAACACGGCTTCCGCCTTCCGTCTGCTCGTGACAACCGTCCGCTCATCTATGATGAATTCGTCAAGATGATCCCGCAGACAATTTATTGCTCGGCAACGCCGGCCGCTTTGGAACTCGAGAATTCGGGTGGTGTGATTGTCGAGCAGATTATTCGCCCGACCGGGCTGGTCGATCCGTCGATCATCCTTCGCCCGATTGAGGGCCAGATCGACGATTTGATCAAAGAGATCCGCACACGTGTCGAGAAGCAGGAGCGCATTCTGGTTACTACCCTGACCAAACGCATGGCAGAGGACCTCAGCGACTACCTGGCGCGGCTCAACGTTCGCGTTCGTTACCTGCACTCCGAGATCGATGCCATCGACCGCACCGAAATCCTGCGCGCACTGCGGCTGGCGGAATTCGATGTGCTGGTGGGAATCAATCTGTTGCGTGAAGGTCTCGATCTGCCCGAGGTTTCACTGGTGGCGATTCTCGACGCCGACAAAGAGGGTTTCCTGCGCTCCGAGCGTTCGCTAATGCAGACCGCTGGACGGGCGGCACGCAATGTCGGCGGCGAGGTGATCCTATATGCCGACAAAATGACCGACTCGATGAAAGGCATGATCAGCGAAACCAATCGCCGTCGCAAGCTCCAGATCCAGTACAATACCGACAACGGCATCACTCCTGAAACCATCTTCAAGACCCGCGAAGAGATTCTCCAGGCCACCAGTTTCGCAGACAGCAAAGCGCCTGAGGAACTTGGCGCGCAAGTCCCCGATTTCTGGGAGGAAATGCCCGCCGAAGACAAGATTGCCTTTTTGGGCCAACAAATGGAACATGCGGCTCGGGAGCTGGAATTTGAACGCGCCGCTGAATTGCGCGATCAAATCAAGCAAATGAAGGATAATCTCAAGAAGAAAAAGGTGAGACGTTAGTCGATTAAACGCGCCAACGGTTGGCGCGTCGATTATAGTGAGAGTGTGGAGGAATACAAATGAAGCTGAGACGACTTGCATATTTGCTGATTCTGCTGCCGCTGCTTTTTGCCGCTATACATTCCTGCAGTGAAAATCGCTCAACCGACTACGACTTGTCCAACCTCAAGCAAATCACCGACCTTGTCAAAGTCGACGTTGTTGGAACCACCGCCTTTCCGCGTGTCTGGTTTGATACTGTCAACCGCTTCGATGATTACGCCAAAGCTACCGCCGGTCTCGCATCAATTAACCCGCTGGATTATTGGGTGGAAACCACTGCCTACGGTTGCATCGTGACGATTGTCGATTCCTGTGCACCGGATGAATTCAACGAAGGCGATTCGTGTCGGGACATTGCGCTCGGCACCGGTATTCGCGCACAGGCTTATGTCGTGAGTATCCTCGATACCATTGTCTGTAACTACAACATCGTCGACCGGTCTGACTCGACGATCACAGTCAAGTCCGTCAAATTCAAAGAAGTCCAAACCGCCGTGGCGGCAAAATTAGAGAAAAACGAGACACAATATCGCGGCTGGCGAATCTATGCCATCGGGCGACAGCGCCAGGGATTCGGATTCAACCTGGCGAGTTTCCCGGTTGTCGATTCAATTGTCCTGCAGTCACGTTCGCGTGATGAAGTGCGGGCGACCTACTTCCCTACTCAGCCTATCCAGTATGTTGCTCTTTCCGAAGCATTGACTCTTTACGGCGGCGAGCCATTGCGGATCACGGCCTACACGCGGGCACGCTTCAGTAACCCGCCGATTACCGATGCCTACGTGCACTACTCCATCAACGGAACTTTTTACCATGAGTGGATGGGAGAGGATTACAGCAGTGATGAACGCTTCCAAATCTACGAATGGGACATCTCCGAAAGTTCGGGACAACAAACCGGCACCTACAGCCAAATAACCGTGGAGCTGTTTCAGAGATCGACGCTTCGCGACACAAATCCCAATTCGTTTGCGAACATGCTCTGGGCGATGACGTATCGGATGGAGTAGGAGGGCGAGTAAGCGTGTGGCTTCGCCATCGGTCAGCTACTTTCGTCAAAATAGTCGGTATCAATCTTCTTTACCGGATACAATGAAATCGTCGAGACACCAACGTCATTCTCAATCATTAGATGCGTAAGTTGACCTCCATCAATAAGAACGATCTTGCTACCAATCTGCGATACGTAGCTTCGAGCATCATCCGTAAATCTGGAGGTTGTTATGAATATTCCCTTGCTGGCCTTCTGAGCCTGTAGCGCCCCAGCAAATTGCATAACATCGGGCCTCCCGACGGGATTGCTCTCCCATCGCTTCGCCTGCACGTACACAACGTCGAGCCCAAGCTTGTCTTCCTTGATGATTCCATCAATCCCGCCATCACCACTTCGTCCTATTGCCTTGCCTGCATCGGCACGAGAACCGCCGTAACCCATTTTCACCAGCAACTCCACGACGATCCGCTCGAAGAAAGAAGGCGACGATTTCTTAAGTCTGGCAAGAAGTTCATCGACGAGCTCATCTCGGAGGTTTTCGTAGGCCGTTTCCAATGCCTCGGACGGAGTGGCAACAGAAGAGTCCGAGTGGTTGTCCAAGGAGTCTGCCTTCTCGCCACTTCTTGTCCCTTTCAGCTGTTGGAATTCGAGAAATTCGGGATACTGTTTGAGTACCTTGACATTTATCACCTTTGGCTGCTGTCTCAGTAGTTCTCGACCGCGTTCACTAATTCGATAATAGCCTCGTCGCGTGGCCTCCAGCAGTCCCGCTTTCTTCATGTATGTCGAAGCCCAGCCGACTCGATTGAAGAAAGTAGATTGAATTCCGCTCGGGAGCATCTCTTTGAGTTCGTCTTCGGTTAGACCCAGTTGCTTCGCGATGGTTTCCACAGCCTCAGCTGTAGAGGTTTCACCCTCCGTTTTTTCAACAAACGTGAGAAGCGGTAGCATCAAGCTTTGATAGTCTGGTACGGACACAAGTCTTATTCCCTCACATTTCGGTCAAACCCTACGGGACTCGGATTGTTGTCATGCGAAAGTCCAATTCCACAGTCAGTATTCTAGCGGGCAGCTATCGGAAAACCCTACTGTTTGCCGGCTGCCCCTATCTTCACCCAGCTCGGCGGTTCAAATAGCTTCATGTCAGGAGCAAGACCAATCTGATACTCGTCATAGTCGTACTGACAGTCGATTTCGGCGCCTTTAGTAATGGTCACCCGAAACGGTTGCTGCTTGCCCATTTGACTCAGCAGAACAATTGTGTATCCCTCGATCGTTAATTGCAGCTTGTCGTAATTCTTTCCGGCCACCATCTCAATTCCCGAATCCGCCTTGTTCAATTTCAGGAAATTGTATTCGGTCCCGAATTCGAAGTCCTTAAGTGGCTGCACCTGCTTTTTGAAATCCGCCCTGGCAATCGACGCCCGAAAATCAAATGTCGGACCCGGATCGATTATCAACTTGCCGCTGCTGTCGGCGAGATTGATCATCCACGCCTTGGGCTCGGCGACAACCATCAAACCGTGAACCCCTTCTCTGCGGTCAGGCATCTCCTCGATCCGCCCGTAGGTTCGGCCCATTCGATAGAGCGTCTTCGGCTTCTTGATAAATGCCGAATCGGGAATACCCGGAGTCGTGTCGCGCATCACAATCTTCATCATCTTTTCATTCGTAAGCTGAGCAGAGGCTGGAACCGCCAGCAAGGTCAAGACCGCCAGAATTACACTAAGATATTTCATGATTCTCCTTTGTCCGTGTCTGGAAGAATTGCTATAACCAAACGCTAAAGTAGTGCCGCCTTCGCCAACTCCGATATCTTCTCGATACCGACAAGCGCGATTCCCTTCACCGGCTTCATGCCCTTCAGATTCTTCTTGGGCAAAATCACTTTGTCAAATCCGAGCTTCATGGCCTCGGCGATGCGCCGCTCGATATACGGCACAGCGCGGACTTCGCCCGAAAGCCCAACCTCGCCGATTATCACGCTGCGTGGCTGGACCGGAATTTCCTCTACCGACGAAATCAATGCCGCCATCAGGCCAAGATCAAGCGCCGGATCGTCAATCTTGAGCCCGCCCGCGAGATTGATAAATACGTCCCGCTGGCCAAACAACGTTTTCTGTCGCTTTTCGAGAATGGCCAGCATCAGCGAAAGCCGCTTGCTGTCATAACCTGCCGACACCCGTTGCGGAAATCCAAAGTTGGTCTGGCTTGCCAACGCCTGAATTTCCAACAACAATGGGCGCTGCCCCTCGACTGCAGTGACCACCGCCCGTCCGGGGATGTCATCCGGGTATTCATCGAGAAACAACTCCGACGGATTTGCTACTGCTGAAAGACCAGCATCACCAATCTGGAAGATGCCGATTTCCGACGACGGTCCAAAGCGGTTCTTGCGCACACGCAGTATCCGAAACAGGTTGTGGCTTTCGCCCTCGAAGTAGAGCACCACATCGACGAGATGTTCGAGAATCTTGGGTCCGGCAATCGCGCCGTCTTTCGTGATGTGCCCGATCAATATCAGAATCTTGTCGGCGCGTTTACAGAAATCAATCAACTCCGCCGCGCTGGAGCGAATCTGGCTGACCGTGCCGGGAGCAGATTCAAGCGCCGGATCGTAAAGGGTCTGCACCGAGTCAATGATCACCAGCGCCGGATCGACCTTGTTGATAAGCCCATAAACTTGCGGCAATTCGCGGACGGCTGCAACCTTGACTGCATCGTATTCGACACCAAGGCGGTGGCCGCGCAACGCAACTTGTTGCGAAGATTCCTCTCCGGTAAGGTAAAGAGTGGTCTGTCCGAGAGCGGCAAGATATCCCGCAACTTGAAGCATGAGCGTTGACTTGCCAATGCCCGGTTCGCCGCCGATCAAAATGGACGAGGCCGGTACGATACCGCCGCCAAGTAAATGATCGAACTCGGCGAGACCGGTCGGCGTCATTGGTACCGCTTCAAAGCGGCACTCATTGATCGAATAGACCTCGGCATCGTCCATCACCTTTGACTTTGAAGACGATCGCGGAATCGTCACTTTCTCCTCGATGATCGTATTCCACTCTTCGCAGTCGGGACACTTACCCATCCAGCGAGAGAAGCTCTTGCCGCAGGAGGAGCAGACGAATATGGTTCTGTCGGTGGATTTCCCCTTCACGTCGCGTCGTCCTTAGTAATTGCCGCCCGGGACATTGGAAGCGCGCGCGTATTCCCGATTCTCGAAGCGCGTGAACTCGCTTAGGAAAGTAAGTTTGACGATGCCAGTCGGGCCGTTACGCTGTTTGGCAATGATGATCTCGGCGAGATTCTCTTCGTCGGTTCCTCTGATCTGCTCGCGCTCTTCCTCGGTCTGCTTATAATTAGACGGACGATAAACAAACATCACGACGTCGGCGTCTTGCTCGATCGCTCCCGATTCGCGCAGATCGGCAAGAATCGGGCGTTTCTCGCCGCCGCGAGTCTCAACCATACGTGAAAGCTGGCTGCAGGCGATGATCGGGATGTTGAGTTCCTTGGCAAGTCCCTTGAGTGAGCGGGAAATGGTCGAAATCTCCTGCTGGCGATTTTCAGCGCGTTCACCTGCAGTCATCAACTGAAGATAATCAACCACGACCAACTGAAGATCATACTGGCTCTTGAGCAAACGAGCCTTGGTGCGCAAGTCCCAGACGGTCATGGTCGCCGTATCGTCGATGAAAATCGGCGATTCGGCAATCGGGCCGGCAGTCTCCATCAGATTGCGCCACTCGTAATCGTGCAGACGGCCGCTGCGCAGGCGATGCGAACCGACGCGCGCCCGCGAGCTGAGCAGGCGATGCACGATTTGTTCATCCGACATTTCCAATGAGAAGATGGCGCATGATTTGCCTTTATCGACGGCGACATGCTCCATAATGCGCAGAGCTAACGACGTCTTGCCCATGCCCGGTCGGCCTGCAACGACGATCAATTCGCCGCCGTGCATGCCGTCAGTCATCTCGTCAAGATATTCAAATCCGGTTGGAAGGCCCTTCACCGTGCCGTCCGATTTCTCCATCTTCTCCATCTTGTCGAACACGACTGGCACGAGAGTCTTGATCGATTGGAAACCCTTGTCGCTGCGGTGCATCGAGATCTCAAACACTTTGCTCTCGGCAAAATTGAGCAGTTCCTTGACCTCGCCCTCCATGTGCTGGGCTTTGTCAAAGATCGCAGCGCTCAAGTGCATCAACTTGCGCAGGATCGCTTTCTCTTTGATGATCTCGGCATAGCGTTCGCAATTGGCGGCGGAATAAACATCCTCCTGCAATTCAACCAGGTAAGATCGGCCGCCGATACCTTCCAGCGCACCGAAAGTGACGAGCTTGTCCGTCACAGTGACAAGGTCAACCGGAATATTCTGTTCGAAGAGCGCGATTATCGCGTCAAAGATGATCTGATGGCGTTTGTCGTAGAAGTCATCGCGGTTGATGATGGTGCAGACATTCGAGATGTAATGGCTGTCAATCATCAATGCGCCGAGAAGAGACATCTCAGCTTGACGGTCTTGCGGCGGAATCTTGTCGAGAACGGTTGAGTCGATCTGCTGCATCTATATATCTTACGTTTGGGGTTGCACTCCTGCCCGTGGATTCTAAGTCATAATAGCAGCGGATTCGGTCGGCGCCAACAGCAAAGTTGCACGATTCTGAACAAGTTGCTAACAGAGGGTGTTGATATCATGTTGAAGGACTGCCGCCAAGTTAGACCCTATCCACCTGCTATGGCTGTCGTCTACGGCAACTTGCCGAGGTATCCACATGGACAATACGCGTCTGTGCACAGGGTGTGGAAAGCTCGTAGGTCGAATCCCCTTATGGAAGACTGCTTGCTTCAAACGCGATGTCGGCGGGGATTCGACAAACCTTCATCATTTCGTGCGCGGTCGATGTCCACATCGACCGCATCAAGCACTTCCGCTCGGTCTACAGGCATTCTCGGCGGATGTGGGCGTCCGCCGAACACAATGCGGCGCGGTGTCAGGAGCGCAGGGCTCCTGCCTTACGGAGCTCAAGATGAACCTGGATTCCCGCTTTCGCGGGAATGACTTGGCGACTTGGCTGGGCGCATTGCCTCGCAATATTCGACCATGCGCCCCTACGCGGTAGCCTGGTAGGTCAGACATTCTTGTCTGACCGTCGCGCCGCTGGCGCGATCTGGCGCAAACTCGCAGCGATGGGACCTGCGCGGGGTCGCGCATCTGAGACATTGTGATGATTGGGTGATGTGCTACTTCGCCACAAACGCGTCGTATTCGCGACGCAGCATCTGGACATCTTCCCAGGTGTCGCGCTTGTACTGAGGGAAACGCAGCAGCGCCGCTGGATGATAAGTCACCATCAGCTTGCGCCCTTCAAATTCAAACCAGCGCTGACGCATCTTGCCAAGCGGCGTTTGGGTGTTCAGAAGTGCTTGCGCAGAAATTCGGCCAAGACAGCAAATGAAACGCGGATTGATCAACTCGATTTGTTGCTTCAGATAAGGCATACACTCCGCCATTTCGTCGGGCTGAGGATCGCGATTGTTGGGCGGGCGGCACTTGACCACGTTGGCGATGTAAACCTGTGTGCGGTCAAATTGTATCGCGGCAAGAATCTTGTCGAGCAGTTGACCGGCGCGTCCCACGAACGGTTCCCCCTTGAGATCCTCATCACGCCCCGGACCTTCCCCAACAAACATCACCTTGGCATTGGGATTTCCGACGCCGAAGACGAACTTGTTTCGTCCCTGGTGCAAGCGGCACTTGGTGCAGTCCTTGATTTGAGTGCAGAATTCTTCGAGATTGCCCGATTTCGCAGCGGTAGCGCGTCGCGGCTGCGGCGGAGTTAATGTGTTTAGAAATTCGTACGACAGACGCACTCCGCCGAGGCCGAGCGCCTCCTGTTGCTTGATGGCACGGGCCACGAGTTCGAGAGCACGTTTGTTGTCGGTCATGCTACTTCTTGCGCAGACCTTCGATCTTGTCGAGGATTCTTGCGGCCAATTGGGCTTTGGTCATCTTCTCAAGTGAAATCGCCTTGCCGCCGGGCGTGATCATGGTTGCGATATTATAATCGCCGCCGAATTCGATCCCTTTGCTGGTCGGATTGTTCATCACAATCAGATCAAGATTCTTGGCCTTCAACTTCTTGCGAGCATTCTCAATGTCGGAATCGACCTCGAGCGCAAAACCGACATTGATCTGTGACTTCTTTTTCATCTTGCCAAGCTCGGCAAGAATGTCGGAATTGGCCGCGAGATCAATTTTCTCGGTTGTTGGATGCGACAGCTTCTTCTTCGAGTACTTCGCCGGCCGGTAGTCTGCTACCGCAGCCGCCATGATCAGGACATCGCCCTTTGGATATTCTGCCTTTGTGGCCTCAAGCAGTTCCCGGGCAGACTCGATATCAATCCGCCTAACGCCGGTGGGCGTCGCAAGCGCTGTCGGTCCCGAGATCAGCGTGACATCGGCGCCCCGCCTGGCAGCCTCGGTTGCCAGCGCATAACCCATCTTGCCCGAGGAAAAATTGGAAATGAAACGCACCGGATCGATACGCTCCACAGTCGGACCGGCCGTGACGATGATTCTTGTTCCCGAAAGAGATCGTGGTTGGCCGAAGTATTCCTCGATATGCTTAAATATATTTTCGGGCTCTTCAAGCCGTCCAACTCCCACCGTGTGGCAAGCCAGTTCTCCGGTCTCCGGCATGATGAAAAGATAACCGAGCTTCTGTAGTTTTGCGATGTTTTCCTGCACCAGCGGATTGTTGAACATCTCGGTGTTCATTGCTGTCGCGATCATCACATCCGATTGTTTTGCCATGACGATCGTCGTCAATAGGTCGTCGCCGATTCCATTCGCAATCTTGCCGATAATGTTTCCGGTCGCCGGTGCAATGACGATGAGGTCAGCCCATTCCGCATAGGAAATGTGGTGTGTCGCGACAAAACGCTCCGGCGGAAACATCTCGACGGCGACAGGATTGTCGGAAAGCGTCTCGAGTGTTGTGACGGTGACGAACTTCGTGGCGGATTCGGTCAGAACAACTTTGACTTCGGCGCCGGCCTTCTTGAGGTAGCGCACGAGGTAGCAGGCTTTGTAGGCCGCTATGCAGCCGGTAACTCCGAGCAGGATTTTCTTGCCTGAAAGTGGCATCGTTAGACTTTGGTGATCAATTGACCACTTCACTCCCGTCGATATTAAACAGATTCAGATCGACGGATGTTCCGGAGGAAAATACATATCGCGAAGCAATCACCTTCATAACCGGCAGATCAATCTTCTCGGCGCCGAGCACAAACGCCTTGTCGACAATGCGCTCAAATTGTGCGGGAGAAATCAGGCGGAAACGCAGCAACAGAATCAGGAATCCCGCCGCATCTGGAGTGAAATGCTCCATCTCCATTTGGCTCATAACCCGGACGGCTTGCGAAGAACTGCTGTTGGGATTGACTTTGCCGCCCTCCTTCTGGAGTTCTTCCAGAAACCAGCCATATGCCGAAGAGATTTCGGAATCGGTAAAGCCACGGCTCCTCAAGTCCTTGGAAATAGTCATGAACGGGCCAATCTGCCCGTTGTGACTGCGCAGATGCTCGACAAGGTAAAACACTATTTCTAAGATTCGTTCTTCCACGGTAGTACTCACTTCTATTATCGGCATGGCCGGGCCGAATTCTTTGCGGGACATTCTTGTCCTGTGTTGAAGGTATCAATTGCTTATGAAAATGGCAAGGATAAAACAGGTCGAATTGTCTTTGCAGCTCTGTCGTGGAAGTTGCAGGGACACAGTCAACTGCGTCCCCTGCACTATTCTACAGCTCTCACTAGTGTTTGAAGTGGCGCACGCCGGTAAACACCATCGCGATTCCGGCCTTGTCGGCGGCGGCGATTGCCTCATCGTCTTTCTTCGATCCACCGGGCTGGATTATCGCTACGACTCCAGCGTCGGCCGCAGTCTCGACACCATCCGGCATTGGGAAAAACGCATCGGATGCCAACACCGCACCCCGGGCCCGGGCACCGGCCTTCTTGACGGCGTTTTCGACCGCGTCGACCCGCGAGGTCTGGCCACAACCCTGCCCCATCATACTTGTTCCTTTGACAATGACAATCGCATTTGACTTAACATGCTTAACCAATTGAAACCCGAAGAGCAGCGACATTATTTGGTCCGACGTCGGTTTGACCTTCGTGACCACATTCAACTCGCTCTCGCGTACTGTGTGGCGGTCAACCGATTGATAGAGAAACCCCCCATGTATCGCTCGCAGCCAATGTGCAGTCGGCAACACGGTCCCAATTGACGGCAACTTCAGCAGGCGCCGCTGCTTTTTCTTTTCCAATAGAGCCAGAGCTTCAGGTTCATAATCAGGGGCGAGAATGCACTCGACAAACTGCGTTTCGTGCAGCAGTTGCGCCGTCGCCAAGTCGACCTTGCGATTGAGCCCAATGATTGAGCCGTAGGCTGACATCGGGTCGGCATCATGTGCGGCGCGATAGGCCTCGATAAGAGTTGAAGCGCAGGCCGCGCCGCAGGGATTGGTGTGCTTCACCACGCAGGCAAACGGATCGCCAAAATCAAGGATCATCCCGAGTACAGCATCGAGATCAAGATAATTGTTGTACGACAGTTCCTTTCCGGCAAGCTGTTCGGCGTGTGCCAACGAAAGCGCCTTGTCGTCAACGTTTTGGTAGAGCGCAGCGACCTGGTGGGGGTTTTCGCCATATCGAAGCTCAGCGTTCTTCTTCAGATGAATTTTCAAATCCGACGGCAATGCCGGTGCCTTGTCGGCGTCAGCGACTGCCGGCCTACTTGATGCGAAATAACTGCTGATTGCCGCGTCGTACTCGTTGGTCATCTGGTAGGCTGCTCCGGCATAGAGTCTGAGCAACTCCGGCGGTAACGCTCCGCCGGTGGCCTTGAATTCCTTCATGAAGTTCTCATATTGACCCGGATCAACGAGAACGGCTACGGACGCGAAATTTTTGGCAGCTGCCCGTATCAAGGTCGGGCCGCCGATATCGATGTTTTCAATGATGTGCTCTTCGGATTGCCCCGACGCCACCGTCTGGGCAAACGGATATAGATTCACGACAACCAAATCGATCGGCTTGTAGTCAAGCGAATCCAGTTGCTCACGATCTTCCGGAACCTCGCGACGAAAGAGTATTCCAGCAGCGATTTTGGGGTGCAGGGTCTTGACGCGCCCCTCAAGAATTTCCGGAGCGCCTGTAAATGACGAGACAGGGACAACTTTGATCCCGGCATCCTTCAATGTTTGCTTCGTACCGCCCGTTGAGATGATTTCAACTCCTTCCGCTTGAAGGAACTTTGCGAGTTCCACAATCCCGCGCTTGTCCGAAACGCTGATCAACGCGCGCTTCATCTTGGCAGCCTTCTTGCCTTTCGTCATCGTCAGCCTCGCTTCGCCAGCAACAGATTTTGGACTTCTTCATACTTCTTGCGGGTACCTTCGATGATGTTTGCCGGTAAATGCGGCGGCGGCGAGTTCTTGTCCCAACCGCAGCCTGCCAAATAGTCGCGCACGAACTGCTTGTCGAACGATTCCTGGCCGCGCCCAACTTGATACTTGTCCTTCGGCCAGAAGCGCGATGAATCAGGCGAGAGTATCTCGTCGATCAGAATCAGCTTTTCGTTGTGAATCCCAAATTCGAACTTAGTATCGGCGAGAATAATTCCCCTGCTCTCGCAGTAATTCGCCGCCTTCACATAAATCTGCTTGGATACCGTGCGCAGCTTCGCCGCCAGATCAATACCGACAATGCTCGCCATCTCCTCAAACGAGATATTGATATCATGCCCGCTGGCCTCTTTGGTCGCCGGAGTGAAAATCGGATCCGCAAACTTCTGCGATTCCTGCAGATCGGCCGCGAAGTGAAACCCCAACACCGTGGTATTCCCCTTCTTGAGCTGGCCCTGGTAATCCTTCCAAAGTGAGCCGGAGATATAACCGCGGACGACGCACTCGATGTCGATTCGTTCGGCCTTGACCACCAGCATCGAGCGACCCTCGAGCTGATCGCGATACTTGTGCAATTCTTTCGGGTAGTCATCGACATTTGCGCTGATAAAGTGGTTGGGAATGACATCCTTGACGTAGTCAAACCAAAACAATGACATCTTGGTGAGAATCTTCCCCTTGCCGGGAATAGCATCGGGGATGACATAATCAAACGCTGAGATGCGATCAGTCGCGACGATCAACAGCCGGTCATCAAGATCATACACATCGCGGACCTTGCCGCGCGCGAAGAGCTTGATATCGGGCATCTCGGTTTGCAGAAGACTATCCATAGTTCACTCCAATGATATTTCTCCCGCAGCGACCTTGGCCACCGTTTCGGGATAAAGCTGATGTTCCAATTCCAATACGCGTTCCTGTAATGTCTGCGGCGTGTCGTCGCTGCGAACCGGCACGCGTGCCTGTGCCAATATTCGGCCATCATCGTACACCTCGTTAACGAGGTGAATCGTGACGCCGGTCTCCTTCTCACCCGCGGCAAGTACGGCTTCGTGCACATGAATGCCAAACATTCCCTTGCCGCCAAACTTCGGCAGCAAAGCCGGGTGGATATTGATAATCCTATTACGGTAATTATCTATAATCTGTTGAGGAATCATCTTCATGTAACCAGCCAGGCAAATGAGATTGACTCGCCGTTTCGATAGCTGCACCGAGAGCTCCCGAGCAAACTCCACAGGTGAGGCAAACACCGCTTCAGTCATTATCAGAGTGTCGATGTGATGATTGCGGGCGCGCTGGAGTGCAAATGCCTTCTGATTATTCGAGACAACCAGCACGATCTCGCCGTCGATTTGCCCGGAAGCACAGCCGTCAATCAATGCCTGGAGATTCGAGCCGCCGTGGGATGCGAACACTGCAATTCGGAGATGTTGCTTCATTCCTATTTGTCAAGGCGCTCCCTCAGCAGTTCACTTGCCCTCTGCGGGTCGGCCTTCCCTTGCGTCGCCTTCATGAGTTGACCGACGAAGAAGGAGAACAGTTTAGTCTTGCCCTCGCGATAACGACCAACTTCGTCGGGATGATCGGCAATAATCTGCTCGATCAGCTTTTCAAGATCGCCGGAATCGGCAATCGGTGCAAGCCCTTTCTCGGAAATGATCGTATCCAACTCCCGACCGTCACCTAACATTATCTCCAGAAGTTCCTTGGCTATCCTACCGGTAATGACCTTCGATTTGATCCTCGATATCAGATCGCCCAGCCGGTCCGGCGTGATGGAGAAAACGTTTATCTCCGAGTTCTGCTTCTTGAGCCGGGCAAGTACTTCGGTCATGATCCAATTCGATGCCAGTTTGGCATCGCCGCACCGTTTCGCTGTCGCCTCAAAATAGTCTGCAAGTTGTCGTGATTCTGTCAATATCTCGGCATCGTACTGCGGTATGCCATAGCTCGCGACGAGTCGTTCGCGTCGCTGTTGCGGCATCTCCGGCTGTGAGTTTTTGACTCGCGCAATCCATTCGTCGTCGATTGTCAAAGTCATCAGGTCAGGATCCGGGAAATAGCGGTAGTCGTGCGAACCTTCTTTGGAGCGCATCGGGTGGCACTGTCCGTCCGCGTCGCTGTACAGTAACGTCTGTTGCTCAATTCTGCCGCCCGATGAGACTACGCTGATCTGCCGCGAGATTTCGTAGGTCAGCGCCTTCTCCACGCCGCGGATCGAGTTCATATTCTTGACCTCGGTCTTGGTACCAAGCTCTGTCTCGCCAATGGGGCGAATGCTGACATTCGCGTCACAGCGCAGTGAGCCTTCTTCCATGTTACCGTCGCAGATACCGAGGTACTCCACTATTTGCTTGAGTGAATGCAGGTATAGAAATGCTTCATGCGCTGTGCGAATTTCCGGTTCGGACACAATCTCAATTAACGGCGTGCCGCAGCGATTAACATCGACACGGGTATATTCCTGCCCGCTGCTCTCAGGGTGAAGCGACTTGCCGGCATCCTCTTCGAGATGTATCCGCGTCAGATTGATACTCTTGCCTACGCCGTCGTCATTGATATGAATTGCGCCGCCGATACCGACCGGTCGGTCGTATTGCGAAATCTGGTAACCCTTGGGCAAATCGGGGTAGAAATAATTCTTGCGAGCAAAGATTGACGATGAATTTACCTTCCCCCCAACGGCCAGAATCATCTTCAACGCAAATTCGACAGCGCTCCTGTTCAAGACCGGCAGCGCCCCCGGCAGACCCAGACAAACCGGACACGTCGCGCTATTGGGCTGCTGGCCAAATTTGGCTGGGCATCCGCAAAAGATTTTGCTCTTGGTGAGCAACTGCGCATGGACCTCAAGACCGATGACGGCTTCGTAGCTCATCTCGATAGACGCTCCACGGCTTTACCGACTCGAAACAGCGTCGCCTCATCGAAGTGCTTGCCGGTCAGTTGCAGTCCGATCGGAAGACCCTTGCTGTCCTTGCCGCACGGGATCGAGATCGCCGGCAAGCCGGCAAGATTTGCGCTGACCGTATAGATGTCGGACAAGTACATTTCCAGCGGGTCATCAGACTTTTCGCCAAGCTTAAACGCTGTCGTTGGCGTAGTCGGTGTCAGGAGCACATCCACATTTTCAAATGCCTTCAGGAAATCCTGAGTCAGGATTGAACGCACCTTCATCGCCTTCTGGTAGTAGGCGTCGTAATAGCCGGCAGAAAGCACGTATGTTCCCAGCATGATGCGACGCTTCACCTCCGCCCCAAATCCCTCGTGGCGCGTGTTTGTATACATCGACATCAGGTCTGTCGAGTCCGTGCGCAATCCAAACTTCACCCCGTCATAACGGGCGAGATTGGAGGACGCCTCGGCATCAGCGATTATATAGTAGGTTGCGATTGCGTACTTCGTGTGAGGAAGTGATACCTCCGTAAGCACTGCACCTTCCAACTCCAGTAGCGCTGTGCACTTCTCAAGTGCAGCTCGTATCTCATGGTCGAGACCCTCACCGAAGTACTCAACCGGCATTCCAATGCGAAGACCCTGCATGTCTTTTTGCGACTCCGCATGTAAATCTCTGTGGCTCACTTTGGCGGAGGTTGAGTCGCGTTCGTCGTGTCCGGCAACGACACTGAACAATAGCGCCGCGGAATCGACATCGACTGCAAGCGGTCCGATTTGGTCCAGCGAGGATGCATACGCTACCAGCCCATAACGGCTGACAGCGCCGTATGTCGGTTTGAGTCCGACGACACCGCAGTGCGCTGCCGGCTGTCGCACTGATCCACCGGTATCTGATCCGAGCGCGAATGGCGCCAAACCTGCCGCAACGGCAACCGCCGATCCACCCGACGACCCGCCCGGAATTCGCGTCGGATCGTACGGATTCAAAACCGGCCCCAGTGCCGAGTTTTCGTTCGAGGATCCCATTGCGAATTCATCCATGTTGGACTTGGCGATGATCACGGCGTCTGCAGCGATGAGCCGCTCGACCACCGTGGCATTGTAGGGAGGCACAAAGTTCTGCAGAATTTTCGAAGCGCAGGTCGTTGGATAGTCGCGCAGGCAGATATTGTCTTTGACCACAATGGGAAGGCCGAAGAGTTTTCCCTTCGGCCTGTCGTTTTCGAGATTTCTATTCAGCCGGCCAACTGTCTCCAATGTCAACTCGCTGGTAATAGCGGTCAAACAATTGAAACGACCGTTGACGGCTCCGCACTCGGCCAGCAGCTTACGGTAATAGTCGTTGAGATCAATCTCACGCGCGACTATGCGACGCTGCAATTCGAGCGCAGAAATCATCCCTACAGAATCGGGTAGAAGTTGTCTATCTCGTGCTGGCTGATCTGGATCCGATACTGATCCCATTCCTTCAGCTTGTTGGCGATTAGGCTTGAATGAACGTGATCACCGAGGACTTCCTTCATCAACTTTGAGCCCTGGAACAACTCGATGGCCGCCTCCAGTGAACCCGGCAACGAATCGATCTTCTTCTTCTTCCGCTCGGCATCATCCATGTGGAAGATGTTCTCTTCCATCGGTGCGCCAAGCACATATTTGTTCTTGATCCCTTCCAGGCCTGCAGCAATCATGCACGCAAAAGCCAGATAGGGATTGCAGGCCGGGTCAGGCGAACGCAACTCGACGCGCGTGGCTTTCTCCTTGCCGTAACGGTACATTGGAATGCGCACCAGCGACGAACGGTTGCGCTGTCCCCAGGAAACATAAACCGGTGCTTCATATCCCGGCACCAGGCGCTTGTAGGAATTTACCCACTGGTTGGTCACCAGCGTGAATTCCTTGACGTGCTTGAGCAGGCCGGCAATATACGAACGGCCGGTGTCGGAAAGGTGATACTCGCCGGTCTTTGAGAAGAAGGCGTTGTTGCTCCCCTTGAACAGCGACTGGTGGCAATGCATGCCGGAGCCGTTTTGGCCGAACAGGGGTTTGGGCATGAAGCTCGCGAAGATGCCGTTTTCGAGCGCGACCTCTTTCACGATCATGCGATACACCATAGCCTGGTCAGCCATCTTAAGCGCATCGGAATACTTCAGATCGATCTCGTGCTGCGAGGGTGCAACCTCGTGATGCGAGCACTCAACCTGAATACCGACTGATTCCAGCGCGACGACGGTTTTCTTGCGAACGCGGGCGCCGACATCGATTGTCCCATAATCGAAGTAGCCGGAGGAATCCATGGTTGCCGGAGTGTGGTTGTCCTTGAAATAGAAAAATTCCAATTCAGGACCGATATACGCTGTATAGCCCATGTCGGCGGCCTTCTTCAGCACTTTCCGCAGCACCTGGCGCGGGTCACCTGAATACGGCTCGCCGGTCGGAGTCTCAACATCGGCAAACATCATCGCGACGCGCTCGCCGGAAATCTCCCACGGGAATATTCTGAAAGTTGACAAGTCGGGGCGGGCGCTCAAGTCCGACTCTTCGATACGCGCAAATCCTTCGATCGATGAGCCGTCGAATCCCTGACCGTTCTCAAGCACTTCATCGATTTCACTGCGCGTGATCGACATGCCCTTGAGAGTGCCGAGGACATCAGTGAAGTAGATGCGGATATACTTCACTCTCTCTTTGTCCATGAGTTTGGTTATCTGTTCCGCGGTATATGTCATCCCGGTTCTCCTTGAAAGAAGTGGCAATTAATAGGTTCGATTTTTCAGTGTCAAAGGGTCCCTGGAATTGGCTGGACTCCCTGAGTTGTTGAAATCCACAATCCCAGAAAGCGCTAAACAATATAGATTTGTTTCCGGATGACAACAAAAATTGTTAGCGCCGCGCCAATTAGTCCATAATACGGCAGATTCACGACCCAAGATTAGCTGCTTGCGATGAACGTTTTCTGAAAAGTCGACTCGTCAAGTCGAGAATCGCTGCACCCCCGCAACTCAGCTTATAAGACATTGTTGCGCAATATGTTATAGGACTTGCACACCACGACGGAAACGCGCAATTGTTGAATTAAGACGAGCGAAGGTCATTTCGCGTTTCTGATTCCCATCCTACTTCCTGATTTATGAAGTGGATTTTCCTTACTGAGACCTCGTAATGCTCAGAGGCACGTTTCAAGAGATCAGCGCACAAAGTTCCATTGCAAACAATGTTAAAGCTACTTACTGTCACTGTTCAAATCGAAAATTCGTCAACTATATCCGGGAACTGTATGCAAACTCGCACCGTAACCATTGTCACCGCCATTCTCCTGATCCTCGGAGCGGTCCTCGCAAACGTCGCATTCACCGGCCTGGGATCGATCTTTCATTATCCAGATATACTCCAGACGCCAACAGAAGAAATCTTCGAGCAATTTGCTTCTCATCAAGGCGCCATCATCTTCTGGTTTCTGCTCCTTGCAATCGGCGCCGGTTTGCTCGCGCCAATCGCGATTCTGCTTGCCCGTCTGTTTCCCGGACGGTGGAGCCGGTTGACGATGTGGCTCGGCATCGCTGCAGCAGTCGTACAGGTGATCGGGCTTCTGCGCTGGCCCCTGTTAGTGCCGGAAATTATCGCCGATGGCGACGCGGCAAGATTCGAATACTTCCACAACTTCCTCGGAACCATTGTCGGCGAGACTCTTGGCTACCTGTTCACAGGGCTGTGGACAATCTTGCTCTTGAAAGGGCTTGGCAGCAAGTTCGCCGGAGTCTGGTTTATCTGGTTTGGGAATATCGCCGCAGGACTGATCTTGCTCGGAGTGCTCGTTCCTCTTGGTGTGCCCGGTACCGATCTGGCGAACTTTGTCGGTTATGTCTTATGGAGTTTGTGGTTGATCGCCTTTGCCGTTCTTCTCTTCCGCAAAAACACACTCATTTCCTCAGCTCGCTCAGAGCCTGCCTAACCCTTGCCGATTCTGGATTTTCAGGGAACCTCGCCAGGTACTCGGTCAGAATTTGCCCTGCCCTTTCGACTTGCCCTATGCTGCGATAAACTGCCGCCAGATTGATTGAAGCGTTGGCGAAGTCTGGCCGCGATCGTATCGCCTGCAATAGGAATCTCTCCGCCTCGACATTATTGCCTTGCATCGACAACATTGTTCCCAATGCGGTCGCATAGTTGGCGTCGGTGGGCTCCAGTTCCACTGCCCTGCGCGAGCAGGATTCGGCCTCCGCAAGATTGCCATGCCGCGAGAGAAACAGCGCAAGATTGTGATGGTACTTGGCCTCATACGGTGCCAAGGTAGCCGCCTTTCGCAGATAGAACTCCCCAAGATCGTAGCGCCCTTGCCAGACATAAGTCAAGCCGAGGTCGAGAGTAAATAGCGCCCGCGTGGAATCCAGCGCCAGTGCCTGCTTGAGATAAGCCTCGGCCTCGGCAAACCTCTGTTGTCCGAGAGCGACCTGACCGAGGTTGCCAAGTACACGCGCATTGGGTCGGACTTCTGCCGATCGCTTCCACATCTGCTCTGCCAAATCGTCTCTACCGCTCTTGCTCAGGTCCGTTCCGAGAGTCTCAAACCCCACTGCCCCCTTCTCGCCCGCGATCGTCAAAATGTCGATCTGGCGCGCCAGAGCTTTGTCGACATCGGCATTTACCGCAGCAAACGAGAGAAACGAAACAACCGCCGCCATTGACATCATCGCTCGAGCGGGGCGACTGAGATTGATACCTTCTCGCACAGAAAAAAGCGTAATCGCGAAGATGCCGATCGCTAATCCTGCTGAGGAGAACAGATCCCAGTCTGAGGCATAACCCAACTCCGGCCTGAGCAGAGTCATGAACGCCATCGCTCCGGGCAGCAGCAGTCCTGCAAACAGCAGGCGCGGTTGAGTTGCGCTCAGTTGATTCTTGATTGGGCGGAACAGCGCCGCGATCATCGCGACTGGTACGACTGCTGTAAGCAGAAGCTGATTCAGAATATCGAGAAGATGCTGACGTGACAAAAGCCAATAGACATTATTCGAAGTGAAGTCAATCAGGAACTCCTTAATTCCGAGGGCCGGCCGGCCCGCCCAGATCGGAATGACAATCACTGCAGCCAAAGAAAACAGAATTGAAAACAGTCCGGTCGTCATCGTTGCGGTCGCGCCCTTTCTAAATTGCTGATAGGCAATGTACAGCAGCGTCGGTGCCAGGTAGAGGAACTGGAAATGGAAGAGCACCAGGACGAAAAAGAGCCTGATCGGCACCGAAGCCGGCCCGCGATTCTCGAGTGCCCTGATACTGCTTGCAGCGTAGAACGTGATCAGTGCCGGCAACAGTGAATAGGATTCAACATAGCCGCAGAACAACAAAGTCGTACCCGAGAAAAGCAGAACGATGAACGCCGCCGTTTGGTCTTCAGAGTTTTCGAATAGTGTTTTCACCAGGTAGAGTACTGCAAAATAGAAGACTACTCCCGACAGCAAAGACAGGGCTGCGATCGACTGAATCGAATTCCATCCCAACAGCGCCGAGAAGATCGAATGCCAAAGATAATTACAGAAATGACCCAAGGGTTCGGTTGGTAGCAGCGCAATGCCGAGTTCGATTTCGCGTGCCCTGAGAATGCCGTCTCCGAGATAGTGGGTCTTGACACGAAGCAGATAGAAAATGGCAAGCAGCGCAAGCGGCAGAACGAAATAGACAAGCGTATTCTTGGCAGGTCTCGACAATTTCGATAAGTTGCCGAAAGTAATCGCAAGTACGGCTGTCAACAACCCGCCTGCCAGTACCGCCACTCTCGCCGGCCAGCTCAAATAGTAGAGATGACTAATACCCCAGAGTGTCGCCGGTTCACAAATCGGAATAAATGTGATAGCCAGGTAAGCAGCAGTAAGCGTGATGATGATTATTGATGGAAGCGAAGTTCTATTGATCATCGGTCCTGTACGCGCCAATCATTACGTCTGTCGCCTCAATATACGGTTCCGTGGATCAAGAACTCCGCGATTTTTGCCTATCGACCAACTTGAGAATTGCCGCTCTGCTCCACGTTCACTATGACTTTTCCGCGAGCGTGTCCCATTTCAAGATATCGAATGGCTTGAGGCACTTCGCTCAAGGGATACTTTCTGTCGATCACAGGCACGACTTTGCCGGTCTCAAGCAATCCACTCAGAATTGTCAGATCTTCGTGATTCACTTTCGCGAGAAATGAGGCGATTTGTTTTTTTCCTGCTTTCGAATAGAAAGGCGTGAGAATCAAGGACTGCAGGAAACTGATCATCGAGCCGCCGACTGGGACATAGATTCCGGTTGGCGTCAGGGTGCGCATCGCCTTGCGGATGGATCCGCTTGCCACATTGTCGAGGATCAGATCATATTTCTTGCCGCTTCTCCAGTAATCCTCGGTCGTGTAGTCAATCACATGGTCTGCGCCGATCGACCGTACCATCTCCAGATTTTTCGTGCTGCATACGCCGGTCACTCGAGCGCCAAACGCCTTTGCAATCTGCACCGCAATCGTTCCCACCCCACCAGATGCGCCGTTGACCAGAACTTCCTGCCCAGGCTGGATTTTCCCGGAATCGCGAAGGCCCTGAAGCGCGGTCAGTCCTGCGACAGGTACGGCAGCCGCCTGTTCAAGTGTGAGGGCTGCCGGCTTCAGCACCTGTTTGTCTTCGCGAATACAAACGTACTCAGCAAATCCTCCAATGCCGCTGCCGAACACCTCATCACCCACCTTGAGCCTGGTCACATTCAGACCAACTGCTTCAATTCGGCCGGCAATGTCAGCTCCCAGAATCTGACTTTTCGGTTTGAAAAATCCGAAGCCCATCAGTCGTACCAGAATCGGCTTGCCGCGGAGAAGGTGCCAGTCCAGCGGGTTTACTGATGCCGCGTGTACTTTTACAAGTACTTGATTCTCCTTGGGAGTGGGCCGGTCAATTTCCTTTAGCTCAAGGACATCCGGCGATCCGTATTTCGTGCGTACAATTGCTTTCATGAGAAAATCCTACGTTTCAAATTTCCCCCATCAGAGGGGTGGCTCCGATCCCCGGAACGGGGAGCGGAGACGGGGTGTGTCTTTCTGCTACCCACGCCTTCGGCGTGATTGTCAAAACCGCACCTACTCGCTACGAGCGGTACGTCTGGGACAACTGCTGCAATGCCTTTCCTGCCGTCCAAAACGATAGTGCCAAGAGGCATACACCTACGGGAAGCAATCCATAAAAGTAGTTCACGGAATCTCCGCTTAGATGCAACCACGCACTCACGAAAAGTGCAGAAAATCCGGCAAACAGCATAAGGTGTGCAGGAAGAAGTCTCCAGATCACGATCGAAAGGGGCAGCTGCAAATCGTTCAATTTCTCGGGCCGATCTGTTCTCTCCATAAGATCATTGGTTCGATACTCCCGACCGTTCATGGTCGGCAGCCCCGCGTACGTGACAACAATTACGACAATTGCCAGGAATGAGTACCGGATCGATTCAGTGCTGGCAGATCCCGTCAAGTACAAAACGAGAACTAAGATAATGCTCAGCAAGATGGCCAGTACGTTTGTCTTCCAGAACTTCTCTATGAAGAATGACGGTGTCCAGCCGATGCCGCTTAGATGGACTGGGTCCAATCCGGCAGCACGTAGCTTAGCAGCACTATGTGGAAGAGCTGGCGTATACGTCAAGATCATCGCCATGGCTGCCCAGAATCCCCGACCGAACAACGGGTCGGAATCTCCCCTGAAGAACCACACGAGAAATACAGCACTTCCAAAGTGAAAAAGCGCTCTCAAAAACGAGCTACCAAAGAAACGCAACTGCGGCCTCATTTTCAACTCCTGCCCCACCCTGCGCTTCCCCCGAATGAGTCACTGTCTAATCACGCCCTCGGCAAAACCACAGGGGTTTGATCTGCTAACTTTCATAAGACAACCCGATGTTTCCAATTCCCCTCTTCAGAGGGGTGGCTCCGATCCCCGGAACGGGGAGCGGAGACGGGGTGTGTCTTCTTGCTACCCACGCCTACGGCGTGATTGTCAACACCCCAAGGGTTTGACCTACTCACTTAGCGCCTCCCTCCAGAGATGTGCTATCAAGACCGATCCAGCGATCTTCCGGAGACAATGAATGCTGATCGTTGCGGGGATTAAGCCGCAGTTCGACGCCGTACCACGTGTTGTCGACATCTCGTGATAGCCAGAAATTCCGAAAATGATGAATCCTCGCCTGCCCATATGTAATTTCAAGTACTCTACCGAAACCCCAGTTGATCTCCAGGCTATCGATATGGTCGACTAGCAGCAGGACGTCATCCCCATCAGGCTCTCTGCCTGAAGGAGCTATGAAAAGAGTATACGTGAAAGTAGTCGTGGGTCCGCCACCGCCGTTTCTACACCATACGGCCTCGACCTTCCGATCTGGTGATGGAAATCTTGAAATCTCCTCGCGGGTCGACATTCCACACGATACCATGAGGAGTGCCAAGGGAAGAATTATGGTGGCAAGCTTCATCTCACAAGCGAATCCGCGTCGCATCTCGATCTGGACTGAATAAACATGCGTTGACATCATTTCGGAATCTGACCGCCTCTCTAGATCCTCCTCTTATCCAATTCAGTAGGCCAACCCCCTGTGGTTTTGACATCCCCGATGCAATCGGGATCAACTCCTATCCCACTCTACGCTTCGCTCCGGGAGGGCGACCGACTACCGATTGACGACAATCCCCCTCTCCCACTGGGAGAGGG
>CAZKIH010000020.1:0-66964 GCA_964552775.1 uncultured Ignavibacteria bacterium
ATTCGATAACTTCTCGACCGGCAAAGAGGAGACCTTCACCGTTTGTCGAAGCGATATCGAGGTAATCCGTGGAGATATCCGCGATTTGACGGCCCTAGAGAAAGCAATGGCGGGCGCCAGAGTCGTTTTTCATTTGGCCGCGATATCTTCCGTGCCTCTTTCCGTCGATCAACCTATACCGACTTTCGATGTGAATCTTGGTGGCACTTGCAATGTCCTTGATGCTGCGCGACGAAGTGGCGTCCAGCGAGTCGTTTTCATTTCGTCGGCATCGGTGTACGGAGCGTCGGCCAGAATTCCATTTCGAGAATCAATGAAACTGGAAGGCAGTTCTCCCTATGCCACAAGCAAACTTGTCGGTGAACAACTTGGGAGTTTGTACCTGCGCCTTTACGGTCTGGAGGTCGTTTCTCTTCGACTATTTAGTGTCTACGGCGCACGCCAAAATCCACAGTCACAGTACTCCAATGTCATCCCGGCTTTCGCTACCCGTGTTTTGCGCGGAGAGACACCTGTCGTCTACGGTGATGGCAGACAGACCCGAGACTTCGTTTACGTGAAGGACATAGCGCGCGGCTTGGCTGAAGCGAGCAGGCGTAAAGGAGTTGTGGGTGAAGTAATCAACATTGGCACGGGCAGACAGACATCGGTGATCGAACTCTTGGCTCACATCCAGAAGAGCCTGAAGTCTAATGTACCACATATATTTCAACCTCGGAAGCCAGGTGACGATCCACGCACCTGCGCCGACCCGACCAAAGCGATGACTCTCCTCGGATTCAAAAGATTCACACCCTTGGATAAGGGACTCATGGAGACATTGAGTTGGTTCAAATCAGTACACGGCCGATAGCTCTAAGGATGAGCCACCATTTCGGGAAGCTTGATGAATATCCGCTCTAAATTACTGCTCTCATACAGCATCATGCTCGCAACTGTCTTTGTGGTAGCCGGAGTTTCGATTTGGTCATTCAAGCGCTGGAGAAGTGCCGCGTCAGAACTCATCGTTACTCGTGAACAGAGTTTCCTTGCGGAGCGACTCCGAACGGCGATGACCCGAAAGGTAAATCTTGGTATCGATTATCTTGACGGCGAAGATATCTCACCTTCTGATTTTGAGAAGGTTGAAAACCAAATTCACTCGTTTATCTCTCCGCTCAAAGAACAGGCAGATTCTACGGCTGAACGTGATCACATTATCGGGCTCGAACAGACGCACGAAGAATTGAGCTGGGTCATCAACTCATTTCGCAGCCTGCCGAGCTCTACTGGTGTTCCTTTTAATCCGGTTAGTGAACGCCGCCGACTACGTGAGATCGCTGACGAAGTCAGCGACGATGTGGCGGCGCTTAACCAATACTATCGGGGCAAAGTCGATAAGAGCGTGCTCGCTGCGTCAGATGCCGGTCAATCAGCAACCTGGGCAATTTTCGGTTCTGTTCTCGTCGCATTTCTGCAGGTGGTCGCAATGGCAGCACAGATGCAGCGCTGGTTGGTGAAACCGTTTGCCGACGTCAAGACGGCAACTTCGGCAATCAGCAAGGGTAAGCTGGATACGCGAATCTCGAAGGTATCGGACGACGAGTGGGGTGAACTGGCACAATCAATAAATGAAATGGCGCGTTCCCTGAAAACACTGCAGCAACAACTTGCCACACAGGAGCGATTTGCGGCGCTTGGCGAACTCGGAGCCTACACTGCCCATAACATTAGGAACCCGTTGGCCGGTATTCGAGCGGCGATTCAAGTGATGATCCCCGATATACCAGACACACATGCGGATGTGCGAGAGACCATGTCAGAGGTTATCAACACAATCGACCGACTCGATGCCTGGGTGAAGGGATTTTTGGAATTCGCGCGCCCTTTGGAATTGGAATGTTCGCCGACTGACATTAATCTGTTAGTTGGAAATGTCCTGGAGGTCGTCCACGGAAAATTCTCCCAAGACGGAGTCTTGGTCGAATCCGCTCTGGACGAACACTTGCCACTGCTTGAAATTGACCCAATACTTGTTGAACAAGCAATTGCGGCGCTAGTTACCAACGCCTGTGAATCGGGGGCGAATCACGTTTCAGTTGCGACCTCAAGTTCTTTGTTCAATGACGAGAGACAGTTCTTACGGGTTACGATTGCCGACAACGGACGAGGAATCTCCGAAGCAATGCAGAGCAAATTATTCCGAGTATTTTCTACAGACAAAAGGGGCGGAACCGGACTCGGGCTGGCGCAGGCTAAGAAAATTATCGAATTGCATTCGGGAAGCCTGACACTGGAGCATTCGTCAAACAAAGGCACCAGCTTTGCAATCAGTTTGCCACTTACCGAAACCTCAGCAGGGGTCGAACCACAAGGTAACATATAGACAGGATGGAGATAAATGGCACAAATTCTCATAGTTGAAGATGAAGTTCTCTTGGCGAAGTCGTTGTCGCGGGCGCTCACTACCCGTGGACACGACTGTATTCATGTGACCACCGCGGAAGAAGGGATTAAGCTGCTTGAACAGATGCCCATCGACATCGTGTTGCTCGACATACAACTTCCGGGGATGAGCGGGCTTGAAGCAGTTAAGCACGTTCGCAACATAGACACCAACATCTCGGTCATCATAGCCACGGCATATGCGACTATGGCCTCCGCGATCGAGGCTATTCGTTCCGGTGCGAGTGACTTTCTGCGCAAGCCCCTTGATACTGAAGAAGTAGCCTTAGCCATTGAACGCGCTGTAACCGGCGCAAGATTGCGCCAGACCATTTCGTATTACAATGCCGTCGAAGCTGAAAAGACTGACGAAGATGCCTTGGTCGCTATTTCAATGAAAATGCGAGAAGTGCAGAAAGTGATCGAACGTTTACGCGTCATCGAACTCAACAGCCCTTCGGAGTTCCCCCCTGTACTCATACTTGGCGAGACTGGTACTGGGAAAGACCTGGTCGCCCGCACAATTCACTACCGAAGCAAATTCGCTGATCAGCCATTTGTCGAAGTCAACTGCACAACTTTGCCAAAAGGCCTAGAGGAGGCGGAGTTGTTTGGGTACGAGAAAGGCGCGTTTACCGGCGCTGACCGCTCGAAACGCGGTCTCTTCGAAGCGGCTTCCGGAGGTACAATCTTCCTCAACGAAATTGGCGAACTCCCAATCTCATCACAAGTAAAGCTGTTACAGGTCATCGAGAGACAATCGCTTAGACGGGTCGGAGGCATGCGCGATATCGCGACGAATGTACGCATCATCGCCGCGACCAATCGTAATCTCCAGGACCAGCAACGCTTCCGTGAAGATCTCTACTATCGACTGAACAACGTTACAATCCAGGTACCATCGCTTAGAGATCGACGCGAGGACATTGTTGGACTCACCGAATTGTTCTTGAATAGATTCAATCGGAAATATCGGTTTAGCAAGACGCTCGACAGAAGCGCAACAGATGCTCTCACATCCTACAATTGGCCCGGAAACGTCAGGGAGTTGCGGCAGATAATTGAACGGGTTGTCTTCCTCGACACTAAACCGGTCATCGATGCATTAGACTTGAGCCTGCCCATCGCTTCGACAACTCCGGTTCGAATCGGGCGCGATGAGAGTATTCAGATCGACTTTCCGAGTGATGGCATCGACATCGAAATCGTCGAACGCGAGTTGATTCTAAAGGCGCTGGAGTCCTCTGGAGGTAACATCAGCGAGGCGGCACGCAAGCTCCGGCTCGGCAGGGAAGCCCTTCGATATCGTATTAAGAAATTTGATATTCAGAAGCAGATCACAATTGTTGGTTAGAACCAGTTGGTTCATTTGATGCAGCGAATGCTATCTGCACCAAACTCTCTCCATGAGTTAACTCAATACACAACAATAGATTGCTTGCCGTATTTCAAATTGGCAAGAAATTCGCTAATGGTCAATTCATAGTCAATTCGTCTAAGACACCCTTGGTACAAGGGCAACTTCGACTAAATCCATGTACACTGTCAACTGGCAGTAGCAGAATCGGCAATTTCACCCGGAGACGATTGGATCACTATGGACCGCGTATCGAAAGACAGCCCATTCACGCAGCAAGCAAAGGTAACCCTTCACGAGAGCAGACCTTTGTCCGGAGTACCGATTTGCGTGATCGGCGGGGGATTCGTTGGGTTGGTTGCAGCTGCGGGATTTGCCCATTTCGGCCATTCCGTGGTCTGCGTTGAAAAGGACGCCGAGAAGTTGAAGCAACTGCAGGCTGGCAACGTTCCCTTCTACGAGAAAGATCTTGATGGCTTATTCCGCGGCGCGCTTCGATCCGGTAGAATGTCGTTTTCTGGTGACTTGGCTGAAGCCGCAAAAGGTCAGAAGGCGATTTTCATCGCCGTAGGAACCCCGCCCTCCGAAAGCGGTAGAGCAGACATGGGAGCACTTGGAGAAGTTACCGAAGTCCTGGCTTCGGTGCTTGAGCCATCGCAAATCGTTGTGCTCAAGAGCACCGTGCCGGTTGGCACAGGTGCTGCCGTGCGAAATATCCTTGCGTCCAGGGCCAAGAATGGTGCGGTCCCACCAGTCGTAAACAACCCCGAGTTTTTGCGCGAAGGAAATGCTGTTTATGACTTCTTTCATCCGCCCAGGATTGTTGTCGGCGGCGACCGTTCCGATGCCGTCGAGTTCGTCTCCCACATTTATCGATTGGGTATGACTCATCCCGTTCCGATTGTCGTTACGAATAACGAAACCGCCGAGCTGATCAAGTATGCGTCCAACGCCTTCCTGGCCACCAAGATTGGGTTCATTAACGAACTTTCCGGTTTGTGCGATCTGTCCGGCATCAATGTGCTCGAAGTCGCTCGTGCCATTGGTATGGATCCACGCATCGGCTCGGAATTTCTCAATCCGGGTCCGGGATGGGGTGGCTCTTGTCTCCGTAAGGATCTGCAGGAACTTTCCGGGCTTGCTGCCACGCATGGCTACGAGTTAATGATCGGACGCGCTGTCCTTGAGGCCAACATCCGTCAGCACCAGTATGTCGTTGATCGCATTGAAAAGCTTGTCGGAGGTCTTTCTGGGTCAAAAATCGCCGTGCTTGGTCTCTCATTCAAGGCCGACACAAGCGACATGAGAGATTCGGCAGCAATTCCGATTGTACGTCGACTGCAGGAATCAGGAGCGCATGTAACGGCGTTCGATCCGAAAGCGATGCCAGAGGCTCATCACTACTTGCCGGGACTTTGTCTCGCGGCCAATCCTTACGAAGCAGCAATCGATGCAGATTGCATCGTCATACTGACGGAATGGCAGGAATTTCAGCTTCTGGATCTGCGTAGAATCGCGGAAGTAATGCGCCATCCAAACATGATGGATGCCAGAAATCTCCTGGCTCCCGAATTAGCACAGCGCTACGGTATTAACTATGCGAGCATGGGACAGGCCTGATGCACAAGCTCAAGAGCACGAGTAGTTCTGCCAGTGGCCGAGGAATGGACGAGACCGACCGCGCCTCTGATGGTAACCCACCGACTGCGTCTCCCCCCGTTGTTGGTTCTGGTCTTCGACTGCTCATCTACTCTCACGACACCTTTGGCCTTGGCCACTTGCAGAGATGTCTCAAGATTTCGCGCGCGCTCATGAACCGGTTTCCCGGCCTGGCAATCCTCATTGCAACCGGTTCGCCGGTTGTGCATCGTTATCAGCTGCCGGCTGGCGTGGACTATGTCAAATTGCCTGCCGTTCGCAAAATTGGTCCCGAGGAATATGAAGCAAGAATTCTGGCCACTTCTTACGAACGAATTATTTCCGTCCGAACCAGCATGCTCTCGGGACTGGTCCAGACATTTCAGCCGCAGGCCCTGCTGGTTGATCACTCGCCCACCGGCATGAAAGGTGAAATGTTGCCGGCGCTCCGTTGGCTGCAACAGAGCTATCCGGACTGCGTGAAAATCATTGGTCTGCGCGATATCATTGATGATCCCGAATCGGTGCACCAAGTGTGGACTCGTGGTGGTGTTTACCGTGTTCTTGAGGAGCTCTATGATCACGTACTGGTGTACGGAAGCAAGCAGATCTTTGACACCTCTGCTGAATATCGATTTCCAGAGGTTGTTCGAAACAAGACGACTTACTGCAATTACATTCGAGAGACACCTGGCTCTCGCAATGAACCTGGTCAACGCACTAAACGGTCCGACCGGAAGAAACAAGTCGTCGTCACGATTGGCGGTGGAGATGGTGGTGGAGAAATCGTTATCGGCAACTACCTGGCGATGGTGAAAAAGTACGCCCACATGATAGAATTTGACAGCACCATAGTAACCGGGCCGTTTCTGCCGGATGAACTCGCTATGAACTTTGAACGAATAGCGAAGAGCCTTCCGGTGACGCTCAAGAGATTTGTTCGCTCTACGACCCCATTGTTCCGATCGAGTGATCTTGTCGTTTCAACTGCGGGCTACAATTCGATTTCGCAGATTCTGGAAGCGGGAAAGAGGGCGATAATAATTCCACGCATCTTACATCGCAATGAACAGTTGATTCGGGCACAGCGCCTTGCCGAGTTGGGAATCGTCTCGATGATCCATCCGGAAGATGTCAATGCCGATTCACTCTATAGCCAAGTGTCGGCTCAATTGAGAAGTGAGTCTGAGCCGTTGACTGAAGCCCGCAGGAATACGACTGTAAGGCTCGACGGTGCAGAGAGGGTCGTGGAGTTCTTCGAAAGGATCTTTATTAAATCCGCAATACAAGAGGCCGAGCATGCAAAATCCTGACTGCCCGTTAGTCCGCGTTGGCTACGTTGTCAAAATGTTTCCGCGCCTGTCGGAAACTTTCATTCTTAATGAAATTCTCGAACTCGAACGCCGCGGAGTTGAGGTGGTTATTTTCTCGCTCAAGAAACCGAACGAAGGACGATTCCATCCTCAGGTGTCCAGCCTGAAAGCTGCGGTGCACTACCTTGAGGACTTTGAGCCATCAAAGTGGCCGAATTGGATTGGCAAGGAATGGCCGACACTTCAGCTCTACTCCGGATCTTTATTCGCATTGTTGGAAGAGCTCTTGGCAAAGGGCGACACCGGTTCAGAAATCGCCAATGTTTGGTTCTCCGCCTGGGTTGCTTCGCAGGCCCACAAGCTCGGAATACAGCACTTGCATGCGCACTTCGCGTCTCAACCGAGCACCATTGCTTATTTTGCGCATCGGATTTCGGGAATTCCCTTCAGTTTCACCGCACACGCCAAGGACATTTTCGTTTATAGCAACGAGCAGCATCACTTGAGGGAAAAGCTTCACGCCAGCGCCTTTACTGTTACGGTAACGAACTTCAATCGGCGTTACCTCACCGATCGCGTTCCTGATCTGCCGACCGACCGTATTCGTGTGATACACAATGGTATCAACCTGGGATACTTCGTCGAAAACCACGGCACCACTCGAAAAACCAATGAAATACTCGCAGTGGGTCGATTGGTCACCAAGAAAGGATTTGACGATCTTTTGAAGGCCTGTGCAGTGCTCAAAAGCAAGGGCCAGAGCTTCCACTGCACAGTCGTTGGAGAAGGACCAGATAAAGAAACCTTGGAGAGCCTCCAGCAAGAATTGGGATTGTTGTCCGAAGTGACATTTGTCGGCCCCAAGAACTTGTCGGAAGTCTTGGAGTTAATGCAGACCTGTACGGTTTTCTGCTTGCCTTGCACTGTGGCGCCTGACAACAATCAGGATGCATTGCCGACTGTACTTCTCGAAGCACTTGCCAGCCAACTGCCGATCGTCTCTACATCGGTATCGGGAATTCCCGAAATCGTTGACGATAACGTTGATGGATTCTTGGTCCCGCCGGAGGAGCCGGATCAGGTCGCGGATCGATTGATGCAACTTCTGAATTTACCAGATCTGCGAACGCGTTTCGCACTTGCCGGAAGAAAAAAGGCCGAATCCAAATTCGATCTCCGAAGAAACGTGGAGACGCTCATGGAGGAATACATTGCCAGTGCAAAGAGACATGCGGGCGTCAAGAATGCGGCGGGTGCGATCAAGTTAGCGGAGGCTGACCGTGAGCGAAACTAAGCGTCGCCTCTTGTACTTCTGCGGTGATCGCGGAATCCCCTATGGTGGTACCAAAGGGAGTTCAATACATATGCGCGAATTTGTCGAGACGCTCTCCTCAACCGACTATTCACCGACTGTACTGGTAACCAAAAGCTTCAGCGATGGTAGATATGTCCCAAGTGTTCCGATACACTCGCTCAATATGGACTCGACTCCGAATTTCTTCCATGAAATGGCGGGCCGCTCCGGCATGGAACGCTCGATGTTGCGGGAGGTCGAAGACTTCAATCGCAATCAGGTCTTTTTCGCAAAATTATTCTCGTTGTTTAACGAAGAGAAGTTCGACCTGATTTACGAGCGCTATTCGCTATTAGGTGCAGCTGGGCTGGTTTTTGCGCGACAGGTGAAGATCCCATTCGTGCTCGAAGTAAATGCTCCATTGGTGAAAGAAGCATCGCAGTATCGAAACCTCTACCTAATTGAGCTTGCTAAACATGTGGAGCGGTATCTGTTTACACACGCAGATCACATTGTCACGGTCTCTAACTCTCTGCGGGACTACGTTTTGACGGTCGCTCCAAAGGCAAGAGTCACAGCAATTCCCAACGGCGTGGATCTCGACAGATTCCGCGGATTATCAGAGTCTGCGGAATGGCGAGCCAAAGTGACTGCCGACCCAGCCAAAGACTTCGTCATCGGCTTCATCGGCAGTATTAAGCCGTGGCATGGCGTTGAACTGCTCGTTGATGCTCTGGCGGAGTTGGTAAAGACGGACCGCTCATTCAGTCTCTGTCTCGTCGGGAACGCCGATCAGGTCAAGGAAGACCTCCAACTGCGAGCACAGGCAAAGGGCCTAAGGGACCGCCTGACAATAGTCGGAGCCGTGTCCTACGAAGATGTGCCGGCAATGACTCGCAATTGTGACGTACTCGTGGCACCGTATCCCGATCTAACTGACTTCTACTTTTCACCATTGAAAGTCTTTGAATATATGGCTGCAGGAAAGCCGATTGTGGCCTCGGGAATAGGTCAATTACGTGACATTCTTGTTGATGGTGAGACTGCACTCTTGACGATTCCCGGAGACCGCGATAGTCTGTGCGCCGCCCTGCTGCGGCTGAAATCAGACTCGGCACTGCGTGCAAATCTGGCGTCTAGTGCTTTACAGGCGGCGACACGCAATCACAGTTGGAAAAGCCGAATGGAAACAGCCGTGGCCATATTCGACAAACTGCTGAAGCAAAAAGGGCTCGCGAAGGAAGTAGTCAATGAATCTTAAGCTCGACCGCCTTCCGCGTATTGACTTCGTGGCCATTCGCCGGATTGCGCGTCATTTCGGGAAACATCTGAAACCGCATCGCGGTAGATTGATCTCAAGTGGCGCAGCCAAGATCGGGGCGACAATTATTGCCCTGGCTTTGCCAATCCCGCTCAAAATCGTATTTGACTATCTATTACTGCCGACGCAGCAAGCAACCGGCAGCGGGTTGCTGTCCTTTTTAACTTCTTGGGATCCGACTTCAATACTTGCATTGGCTGCAGGTTCTTTCCTCGTTCTGGTTACTGCGCGAGGTATGCTGGATTATACCAGCAACGTACTTTCCAAGATTGTAGCGACGGAATTTGTGGCTGAAATTCGCCTTCACTTGTTCTCACACGTCCAGCGCTTGCCGCAAGCCTACCACGATTATCGCGAGACCGGCGATCTAATGACGAGGCTGACCGGAGACATTTCCCTTCTGCAGGATTTGTTAATTACATCGTTTGTGACATTGGCGAGCGAATTATTCTTGATCGTTGGCATGATGGCGTTGATGTTCTGGCTCGACTGGCAACTTGCGTTGATCATTCTCGCTCTTATGCCGTTGTTTCTTCTGGCGGCGTTGCGCTTTAGTGGACGAGTAAAGACCATGGCTCGCAAACAGCGCGAAGTCTACGGTAAAGTGGTGGCGTCGGTACAGGAAAGCCTGGCCGGTATCAGTCACGTTAAGACTTACGCACTTGAGAATAAGCGCGAACGATTCGTAGCCCGATCGGTAGATCGTGATGTGCGCGCCAATGTCAAGACTGCACGGTTGACTGAGAATTATACCCGTATCGTTGAATTGATTACGGCAGTGGGTACCTGCCTGGTATTGTGGTTTGGGGTGAAAAAGGTCATGGGTGGATCAATCACAGCGGGCGATCTATTGGTATTTTTGACATACCTGCGGAGCATTTATCGCCCCTTGAGGCATGTAGCAACTCTTTCAGGTCAGATTTCCAAAGCAACCGTCCGTGGTGAGAAGATCATGGAACTGCTAGAAATGACTCCCGAGGATTTGGACAGTCAAGTAGGGATTTCAGCTCAACGCATCAAAGGCGAGATTTCCTTTCGTGATGTCAGCTTTCACTACCGAGCTGGTCAACCGGTTCTGAAGAACGTGAATTGTCGCATTCCGGCTAACAAGACGACAGTTATACTTGGACATACCGGAGCTGGCAAGTCCACTATAGCAAAATTAATCCTGCGCTTGTACGAACCGACGACGGGTTATCTCCGTTTAGATGATAAGGACATTCGTGAATATCGAGTTCGAAGTTTACGAAAGAGAATCACACCCCTTGCTCAGGACACATTCTTGTTCCGCATGACGATCGGAGAAAACATCGGTTTCGCCAACAGCAAGGCGACTCAAGACGAAATCGAGCAGGCGGCCAGGACTGCCGGTCTCGAGGAGTTGATTTTGGGTCTGCCACAAGGCTATGACACACTCGTAGGTGAAGGAGGGCTAACTCTGTCGGGCGGGCAGAGACAGCGGTTGAGCTTTGCTCGCGCAATCTTGCGGCAGTCTCCTATCATGATCTTTGATGAGCCTGCAACCGGTCTTGATGTTCACTCTGAAGCGAAAGCCAAAGAAGTCCTGAAGGAACTTCGACCCGATCGGACCATAATCATCATCACGCACCGACTTCATTATCTCGACCTCGCTGATTGGGTCATCTACTTGCGGGATGGCAGCGTGGCGGAGGAAGGCGAGTTTGCTGACTTGATGAATCGGCGTGGTGACTTCGCTTCATTTGTTGGTCAAGACAGGAGCGAGGTGAATGCGGAAGAGGTCTCAGAAAGCAAGAAAGGCACAGAGGCGAAATCGTGACCAGGACTTGCGCAAAAACGAAATTGCGGATCATCTCTTCGGAAGCATTTGCTGGACGTTCAACTTATCAAGTGGGATATGATGAACGCGGCTAACTATAGCGATTCACTTTGCGGTTCCTCTAATGTACCGATGGATGAGAGTCTGCCCGGAATGAGAGCACTTCTCGATGCTGATCACATTGGGAGTATCGTACAAAGACAGTTGCAGTCAGCCGGGTATGAATTAACGGCGAGCGCAATTGAATACATTCGTTACAAGCCTTTCACTAATTGCCTTGCAACTTATCGGGTCACACTTAGGAATAGTGATAACGAGGATCAAGAGACCGTGTTGTGGGGCAAAGCATTCACGCTGGTTGACTTTGCGGTCGCCAAAGAGAAGCTGAAGTCTCGACAGAAGCGCATTTCAAACGTTCTCGCCCAAGGAATCGTCCTGGAAAACGAGCAGATCATCATCGACGACATAGCAAATGACCAGCAGTTGGACGGTCTGCAGACAATATTTGACTCTCGTAAACTCCGTCGTATTCTCTATGCGCTTGTGCCAGACTATCCTGCGTCGAAATGGCGGATATCGCACAAGCGACTAACTTCGACTATCGTTCGATTTAAACCCGAAAAACGTGCGGTCGTTAGGATTGCCACTACTGCTACAAACCTTGTAAGTGATGAAGAACGCGACCTTGTCATGTTCTTGCGCTGCTATTGCGATGCTCGCGGTGACGGTATTTTTGCCTTGATGCGGAATCTGGCTTCAGACTCCTCTGGCTTAACCCAATCCTACGTTCCTCGGCCTTTTGCTTATCTTGCCGATAAACGGATCCTGATAGTAGAGGGAGTCAATGGCCTGCCATTGCTCAAACTTCTGGGAGAACAAGATGGAGAATCGGTCCTCGCACGAACTGCAAAGGCTTTACACGAATTGCACAGGGCGGATTACAGCACTCTTACCTCCAGAGGTCGAACCGACATTCTATCGGATGCACAAGCGGCGGCACTGGCGATAACCGGTGTACTGCCGGATCAGGCAGCAATCGTGGATGAAATTATAGTATCAATCGAAGACGGACTTGCCCAGTCCGTCGTCCGAACCGGATTTGTTCATGGCGATTTTCACCACGACCAAATCTTGTTCCAACCTGCAAAAGAGGTACTGCTCGATTTTGATCGCTCCTACCGCGGTGACACCATTGCCGATGTCGGCAACTTCTGTGCGCATTTGCGCCTGCTCGAGATCGAAGGTCGACTTCAAAATGCGGCAACTGCCGAAGAGCAGTTCATTGTCGGATACGAAAAGGCATCGGGAACAGCGATAATTCGTCACGAATTGAAGTACTGGATAGCACTTGGAATACTTTTGCGCGCGATCCATCCTTTTAGAACCCTGCAACCCAATTGGCGTGAACAGATAACGGTAGCGCTCGGCGCTTGTCGGGAGTGCCTATCATGAGACTCGTTGCCAAGAGCCCGCACTTTGATCGGGCCACTGATCCCATGGTCATGCGCCGATTGTTCTCGCATGAGAGCGATCGATTTTGCAGCCCCGATGAAAGACTGATCGAAGTTGACGTGCCCCGCGTTTTTCCGCGCTCTCAAGAGACTCTAACTATTCAGTACAGGCTGCGAATTGAAAGTGTTCGGTCGAATACGCAACGAACGCTTCTGCTTTGCGGAATGCAGGAGCTTGGCATGAACTGCCGAGCTACCGAGGCAAATCAGTACCGGGCAGAGGTGATGTCATGGCCCGATTTGCGGCTAACCGTTGCCCTCTTTCCTTATGATGCAAAGTTAAAAGTCCTGCGCACTTTGTGCGATCCATCTGCCGGACTTGAATATGTTGGAAAGCATTGCCATACCCTCGGATGGGAAGGTCAGCGGCTTCGGTCCATTTCTTATGAAGTTCTGGGCTATCGCCTGGAGCGCCGGGCGGTACTGCGGCTCCATATCAGCATGATCGATCAAGCTACAGGCAGCGATTCGGTGAAGAGCATTATTGTAAAGGTCGTCCGCCCCGACAATATCGAGCGAGCGTTTCGTGCACAAGAGTCGGTACGAGCAGCCCTCCTTTCGAGCGCAGGAGATGCAAAATTCGCAGTACCGTTGATTCTGGCAGTCGACCTCAAGCAGGGAGTGTATTTCATGGAAGACATGCCCGGAAAGAGCCTTTGCGATCTCACGGGAACTGATGGCTTTGTTCGTGGATGCATTCGAACGCAACAGCTTCTTGATGTGATGCATCGGTCTGTCAATGGTAACTGGCCGCAGTACACAAGTACAAATGAGATCGAGGAACTCGAGAGGAAATTGGAGATGCTTGGTGGATTTTACCCAGAGCAAGCTGTAAAGGGAACTGAAATAATGTTCCGACTGCGGGATCTGAAACCGACGACAGATGCACATTCTGGCTCTGGCACGATTCATCGGGACTTCTATGACAAGCAATTAATTATTGATGGAGAAAGTGTAGCACTGCTTGACTTTGATAATCTTGCCATCGGTGACAGGGCACAAGACTACGGCAACTTTCTTGGCCACTGCCGGCTACGACAACTCCAGGAGCCGCATAATTCGCAAAACATCAACAGCGGCGCCATGGAATTTGCTGCCGCGATGAACAATATCGGCGAAACTTTTGGCAGGCGCGTCGCATGGTGGCAAGCTGCTACACTTTTGAGATTGGGAATAATTTATCTACTTAGGCCAAACTGGCGCGATATCTCTGAACCGCTGATAGACGCAGCCGCAGAGCGTCTGCAATTCTTGGAATCCAACCCGAGGAATACATATGCAAAAAGCGAGTAGTTTACTTCAGTCCGCGCCGCAGAAGGCGATTTGGACAACTCTATTTATCTTCGCGATAGTATCGACCTCATTCTTGGGTAGCGAACTGGTCGCGGGAACTCCCGAGTATATGCAGCTTACTTACAGAGTTGGTCAGGCCTATGAGATCGAACTTGTGACGGACAAGAATGGTGCATTGACCGCCAACGACATCGAGGAACTCCCCAAACCAAGGGAGCCGAAATTGAGAGGCGAAATCAAGTCGATAGTCGCCGATAGTGCGATTGTTAGGATGTTCGGTATCAGCGTGAAGTTTACCACCGGGACTGAATTTGTAATGGACGGGACAGAGAAGTTCTCGTTTTCGTCACTGAAACAAGGTCAGCGGGTCGAGATTAGCTGCAAGATCGCGGATGCCAACGAATGGATTGCCCGCAAAGTCAGCGTCACTAATATCAAAAACAGTGACAAAGTGAAGGGTACAGTCACTCGAGTCGCTGTAGATGGTAAGGTTCCCGACACGCTCGAGATCTCCGGAATCAAAATACTCTTGGTGCCAGAGACAGATGTCAACAAACCAACAAGCTACCGCGAAGTGATTAAAGAAGAGCTGTTTGGCGGATTGGCTCAAGACTCTCCAGCCGGAGAAATGGGCGGTCTGCGAGTGGGAAACGCCATTGCAGTGAATGGTGACTACCGCCAGACCTACAGGTCAGAAAGGGAGTTGGACTTGAGTCGTCGCTTCGCCTCCAATCAAAGGGAAGTCGAACCATATCTACGGATGACTGCCGCAGGATATATCAATACCGAGCTTCGTGGTTTGGCGCAAGCCCGCGTTTGGAAAAACTTTGTAATCTCAAGTGAGCAGGACGAAGCTTCATCGTCGGTTAAGTTGGAGATGACACAACTCTACCTATTGGCACCGAATATTGGTAATACGGGTATTGCAGCGCAGGTCGGTCGACAGAATTTTGAATCACCGCGAGAGTGGCTCTTCGACGACTACCTGGACGCTGCGAGACTCTATTTTTTCGGCGTAGCGCCACTTCGTTTTGAAGTGGCGGCCATTCATGCAGTCAACCCGTTGAACTCCAAGTTTCGCACCTGGACCGACCTGTACGGTATGGTTGCGGTGCGCCCAGACGAGTACAACAACATCAGCGCTTACGTGCTTTCTCGAAGCGATACCGACATACGCAATCGCGAACCCATTTGGTGGGGAGCTACATACACGGGTAGGATTCGATCTCAGTTTCGACCATGGGCGAACTTTGCACTCATGCGCGGTACCGATAAGGGTCGGGCACTCAGTGCCTATGCTTTTGACTTTGGCAGCGCATATGTCGCGACCGGGACCGAATGGACGCCCTCGATCACCGCAGGCTATGCCTTTGCCAGTGGCGATGACCTTGGCAGTACTAACACGGATCAGGAATTTCGACAGACTGGTTACGAAGACAATACCAGCCGGTTCGGAGGTCTCTCAAAGTCCAGCATCTACGGACTTGTACTTAATCCCGAACTAAGCAACTTGGCAATACTGACTGTCGGCGCCGGCTGCCGGCCATTTGAACAAGCTTCATTGGAGTTGTTCTATCGAGTATACCGCCAACACCATGCCACGCCAGATTTGCATGGAACCGGCTTGGTCGATCCGCCTGCTCGCCCGAACGGTTCGAATGACGATATTGGAAGTGCAATTGATTTGATCGCCAGTTCACCATTGATACTTCAGTCGATGCGACTTGTCTGGAGCATTGGCATCTTCAATCCCGGAGATGCATATGAACCACGACAGAAACGTGCAAGCGTCAGTCGCTTGGAATTGAACATCAGCTTCTAACGAAAAAGAGTCCAACCTGTGAATAGCATCAAATCTGGATCTTCGTGTTTAAAATGGAGTGTTACAATCGCGCTACTCTTGTTAACGGGCACGAGCTTGCTGCAGGCGGTATGTCTTTCAGGGTATGTCCGCGATCCGAATGGACTGCCGGTGGCCAATGTTGATCTGGACTTCATTGACGTAACGACCGGAGAGAAACTGGTAACGCCGAGCGACAACACGGATATCACCGGCTATTACAGTGTTTGCGTGCTTCCGGGAGTATACCACGTTGCGTTTGCTCCAAGGCGTGGTTCACGCTTGCTCGGGACGCAAATATTCGATCTTGATTTTCGCGACAATCTGTCGCGTCAACGAGACATCACACTGGAAACCGGCATTGTCGTCAGTGGGCGGGTAACAGACAGTTTGGGTACACCGGTTGGCGACATCGACCTCGACCTAGACAGGCTTTCCGGCGGAAGAGTATACACTGGAGATGACAACAGCAGTCCTGTCGATGGCAGTTTCTGGATAGTTGTTCCTGCCGATAGTTATCGATTGCGTTTTGACCCGCTTCCTGGAAGTGGATGGCGTGGTCTCCAGATCGACACCTTCGTGGTCGCCAAAGATACGGTCTATGATGTTGTCATGCATCGCGGTTTCAATATGATCGGCGACATCAAAGATTCTGTCGGCAACGGCATACCAAACGTCGACTTTGAGCTCAAGGTCGAAACGACCGGCGAGAAGATCTTTGTTTCAGACAACACGACCGATGTCAATGGACATTACGAAGTCGTGGTTCCGGCAGGCATTTTCGAATTAAGAATCGTGCCGCTGGCCGCGAGCAGGTTTGTCGGCGCCAGCCATCCTGGTTTTACCGTCGAGGGTGACTCGTCATGGAGTGAAGTTCTTCACATGGGCGTATTGATATCTGCGACCGTCGTGGATGAAGGCGGCAACCCTGTTGAAGGTGTCGACCTCGACTTCAACGTCCCCGGCTCGCCTCTCAAGCTTTTCACACCACATGATAAGACCAACGTTGCCGGAATTGCGATTAATGCAGTTCAACCCGGCACTTATGACTTGGAATTTGATCCGCCAATCGGAGCTCCTTATGATCGCGTCACCTTGTACGCCTTGCATTGCGAGAACGATACGTCCGTAACGGTAACGATCCCGGAAGTCACTCGTGTACAGGTGCAGGGGCAGGTGCGCAACCATAGGGGAGTAGGAGTGGGACAGGTTGAACTCCAGGCACGTAGCGCCATTACCGGGGCAAAGTTGTTTCTTCAGAACAATATTACAGATCAATCCGGAAATTTCATTGTCGCTCTTCCCAAGGGAGTTCTCGATCTGTATTTTGTTCCCACTATCTCAAGTCGCCACGTTGCGACCGCAGTGCAGGCGCTGGACATCAGAATAGACACCGTCTTGTCGCCAATCGAGCTGGATTCAGGGATTGTCATAACCTGCCGGGTAGTCGAGGCGGACAGCTCGGCTGTCGAAGATGCCGACATCGACGTCAATTTCGCCGGTGAGCCCGGAGTTGTTTACACTCCATTTGACCGAACCAATAGCGCTGGCATAGCTAAACTTGTACTGAGTCCCGGCAGATATGACTTCCACGCTTTGCCACCCAGCGAGTCCGAACTCATCAGCGCGAACTCCACTGGATTGGAACTCACAGGAGATTCACTTCTGACGTTCGTGTTGACTACAGTGTCGGCCGAGACCGAAGATATTGTACTCTTTCTTTCAAATTTTCCCAACCCGTTCGCTGTCGAGACGACATTCCACTATGAACTTGCAGAACCGACCCATGCGAGTCTGAAGATATTCACGGTGGCAGGCGAACTCATCGAAACCCTGGTCGACGAAGACCAGCCGGCGGGAGAGTACACGGTGGCATGGAACGCTCGAAATCGCGACGGCGTCGAGATAGCCGATGGCGTTTACATCTGCCTGCTAAATGTGAACGATAGCGTAAAAACTCGCAAGATCGTTAGGATCCGTTAAATGCTGGAAATATATGATTGTTAATAACTATCCTCCCACACCAGTTGAAAGGACTTTTGATATGCGGAGAACCGTTCGCACACCCGCTCTAATGACGCTCTTGTTGATGCTAAC
Organism: uncultured Ignavibacteria bacterium; assembly: GCA_964552775.1. Lineage (GTDB taxonomy): Bacteria > Zixibacteria > MSB-5A5 > CAIYYT01 > CAIYYT01 > JADJGC01. Next base: position 17,887 of record CAZKIH010000020.1, read on the forward strand.
CTTTGCGGGTCAAGCACTCGCATTCACGATTTCGGGAACAGTTACTGACCCGGGCGCACTTCCGGTGCAAGACACCGATGTATTCCTTTATGATGAATTCGGTTCACCGATTGGAATACCCCAAACCAGAACTGATGTCAACGGATTATATTCAATTCTCAATATCCCTTCCGGCACGTATGGTGTCGAGTTTGTGCCGAAGACAAATACCCAGCTGGTGACCAAGTTGATTGCGCCTGTCGTCGTGACCGGCAATACGACAGTAAATGCTCAACTGGAGCAAGGCTACTTCATTTCCGGCTTTGTCACCGATACGCTGGGCAACCCGCTTCTTGACATCGATCTCAACGTCTACGTGCAATCGACCGGTGCGCTATATAACACTCCGGGCGACAACACCGATATCACTGGTCACTATCAAATCCTTGTTAGTGTCGGAACCTACACGATTCGCTGGCGTTCAACGCTTCCTGGTCAGCGCTGGGTGCCGCTCGAAATCGCCAATGTGAACATCGCGAATGACACAACGATCAACGTTAGCATGGTTTCCGGGTATTTTTTGAGTGGAACCGTACGAAATCAAGCGTTATCGCCCATCTTTGATGTCGACTTTGATGTGATTGTACCCTCAACTGGCGCAGCTCTCGTCACTCCAAGCGACAATACTGATCTTGCCGGCTTCTATCAATTGCTAATTCCCGGTGGAACGTTCGATATTCAAGTTGAGCCTCTCACTGTGACCAAGCTGGTGCCAAAGGAATCACTGTCCGTACTGATCAACGCCGACAAAACCATTAATTTTACGCTTCAGTCCGGATTCTTAGTTTCCGGAAACGTTAGTGCGTCAGGGGGGGGCGGACTTGCCGGTACCGATATCAATGCCAACTACAGTTCCAACGGTGCGCGACTATTCACGCCTTTTGATAACACCGATGGTGCGGGTAGTTACGCTATGGTGTTTCCATCCGGCATCTACAACATTGCGTACCGCCCGACGCTTGCAACCCAAAGGGCACCGGTTGCATTCACGAATGTCCCGATTACGAAGGACACCGTCATAAATGTGTCGGCACCGGCCGGAGTGGTACTAACCGCAAAAGTAACTGGCCCGGGCGGCCCAGTCACTGGTGTTGATGTCGATGCATTCAAATTGCCCGGAGGTACGGAGACCTATCTGTTTGATGATGTTACCGGCGCTGCTGGTACTTTGTCGGTGGTCGTGACTCCCGGTCAGTACCGGTTGAACTTCAATCCGCCCTTTGCCGCCAAGTTGGTTGGTAGACAGTTCGCCAACGTGACGTTGAACACTAGCACGAATCTTCCGGTTGCATTGCAGAGTGGCTTCGTGTTATCGGGCACAGTCCGCGACTCTGCCGATGTTGAAGTGTCCGGCGTTCGAGTTCGCGCAATTGATGCCTCAACAGGCGACACTATTTTTACCCCCGGCGACACTAGTTCCGCAGCTGGATACTATGATGTCATTGTTCCCAACGATGTGTACAACCTCCTGTACATTCCTCGAACCGGATCTGCAGTTACTGATTCAGTTAAGCTGTTTGCAGTACCCGTAACGAAGGATACAACTGTTAATGTTGTGTTTCTAACAGGTGGGCCATCCTGCAAGTGTGGTGATGCCGATGGCAATGGCAGCTTCAACATATCAGACGCGGTCAGGTTGATCAATTACATCTTCGCCGGCGCTCTGGCTCCGAACCCGATCTGTCGGGGCGACGCAGATGGCAACGGTTCGGTCAACATTTCGGACGTGGTCAGACTGATCAACTACATCTTCGCGGGAGCAGCAGCACCACATTGCCCGTAATTGTCCCAGATTCTGAGAGATTTCTTGGCGTTCTTTCCGAAGAAGGAGCGCCTTTGATAGAGCTGGAGTTACCAAATTTAGTACAATGACAGTTCACGTTTGACATACAGCGCCTTCTAACACCTGTCTAACATAACAGGCCGAAACACGGGACAAAACGGGACAACACCGAACAAAATGAACTTCGTAAGTCTTTGCCGCTGTTGTCCCTTACTGCCCGGTATTGTCCCGTGTTAGGGGTGCTGAAAAAGCTCATAACCCGAAGGTCGTAGGTTCAAATCCTACCCCCGCTATTGTTAAGTAGTTATTCTACATCAGATTATCTTCTCATATATCTACTCTATTGATCTACGATCGGCGCCTCTTCTAACACCCTTCTAACAAAATCCGCGCAAGTGCGCTCTCGACCAGTGTTAATGCGGTTTTCGTGCTGGCGCGTCCCAACAACTTAGCAATGGATGATTCCTGAGCTTTGATGACCGCTTGGGTTTTTCAGCGTCAAAACCCAAAGGTCATCCCAAACACGAAGAGCCAAACACCAAAGAACATCAATCAACACAGGTCAATAGGGAACTCGACCTCAAGGTCAACGCCTCCGCCAGGGACATTTCAGAGGCAACATCCGATCAAATCTTGGCATTCGATTACACCCAGTCCGTAGCCACTCCCCGAGCGGCAATTAAGCTTCCCTTTGGGCTCCCATGACACCGCAAGAGCCGATCAGGCACCGATTCCTTCTATTCTCCGATTGGCGTGGAAGCCATTGCCAGACTTCGGATTTCTACTTGCAGAATCTGCACTCATAAGGTAGCTTTATGGAGCCTTTACTCTATGTCGCGCCGCGACACGAAGCAGGAAAGAGGAATTGGCTGTGGCTGGAGAGCTTTTTGACAATGACCAAACCAGCCCTCTGATAGATCTTTCGCACGCAACCAGGGTTTCGCACTACAATCTCATCAGCAAGATCGGATCGGGAGGCATGGGGGAGGTCTACCTCGCCGAAGATACGAGTCTTAATCGCAAGGTTGCACTCAAGTTTCTCGCCTCACATGTCTGTCAAGACGCCGACTGTCGCGCCCGCTTTAAGCGTGAAGCTCAGGCTGCGGCCAATCTCAATCATCCGAACATAGTCACCGTCTACGAAGTCGGTGAGTTCAATGGTCGTTCATTCTTTGCGATGGAGTATGTCGAAGGACAACCTCTTAGCGAGGTGATTAAGCAAGGTGATTGCTCGCTCGACAAGGCGATCGATTTGTCGTTGCAGATTTGCGAAGGACTGGAGGAAGCGCACAGGGCCGGGATTACTCATCGTGACATCAAGCCCGCCAATATTCTCGTTAGTCAGTCGGGACGCGCCAAGCTGGTCGATTTCGGATTGGCTGCTGTCGGCGGTGCCGACAAGCTTACCAAAGAGGGTTCGACCCTGGGCACCATCGGCTACATGTCGCCGGAACAGGTGCATGGGAAGCCAACAGATCATCGTTCCGATCTGTTTTCGTTTGGTGCAGTGCTGTATGAGTTGATCACCTGCAAATCACCATTCAAAGCCGAAACTCCGGCGGCAACCATGAATGCGATAGCGCAGCAGACCCCGGAGCCATTGGCCCGCTACAAGACAGGCGTTCCCGATGCGTTGCAGCGGATCGTGTCAAAGCTTCTGCAGAGAGACCCAGCATTACGATACCAGACGGCTGCTGATGTCATTAGTGATCTGATGGGCTTGAAGGCATCCGGTCAATCGCTGACGCACATTCCAGCCAAGAAGAAACAAGCGAGACGAATTGTGTTCGGGGCAGCTGCTCTCGTTATCCTCGCGGCGGCTGTCTACGGCATATTCAAATTCCGCATTCTCACAAGCGAACTGTTAACTCCGCAGCAGAAGATGCTGGCAGTGTTGCCATTTGAGAATCTCGGATCGCCCGATGATGAGTACTTCGCCGATGGCATCACCGATGAGATAACTGGTAAGCTTGCGACTATCCGTGAACTGGGGGTAATCTCACGCACCAGTACCATGCAGTATAAGAAGACAACCAAGAACATTCGGCAAATCGCCAAGGAGCTTGGTGTTGATTACATTCTCGAAGGGACCATTCGTTGGGATAAGGGTGGTGATACCAGTCGCGTGCGAATTCTTCCTCAATTGATCCGAGTGTCTGATGACACGCATCTTTGGGCAGATACGTATCAAAGGCCCTTGACCGACGTTTTTGCTATCCAGACTGAGATCGCAAGTCGCATCGCTGACGTCATGAGCATTAGCTTGAGGGAATCTGAAGGGGCAAAGTTGAAATCGGTGCCTACAGCGAATTTGGAAGCGTACGACGCTTATTTGCGCGGAATCAACGTTTGGACTATTGATGATCGGGAAGAAGACTTGCGGTTCGCAGTTCAAATGTTTGAACGGGCCGTTGCGATTGATTCAACTTTCGCACTGGCGTATGCTGAACTGGCAATTGTTCACGCTGGCCTCTACAATTTCCTTCATGATCTTACTGCAGAGCGGCAGAACCGAGCGAAGATGGCGGCGGGTCGCGCGATCATGCTTCAACCCGATCTGGCGCGGGGGCACCTTGCTATGGCCTATTATTACTACTGGTGTTTGGGGGCATACGACCAAGCGTTGATCGAGGTGGCTCTGGCTGAAGAGGAGCAGACAAGTGATGCTCGGATCTTGGAGATCAAGGCGCTCATCTGGCGACGCCAGGGGAAATTTGCCGACGCAATCGAGCCCTTGAAACTGGCCCATCGTCTTGACCCCCGGAGAGTATCTCTGGCAGCAAACATTGGGCAGACCTACGCGCAATTGCGGGATTATTCCCACGCGCAAGCATATCTGGACAGCGCTATTGATTTAGCTCCGGACGTGGTCTGGGCTTACGCGGAGAAGTCGAAGAACTTCATCTTTTGGCGCGGCGACCTTGTCCGGGCGCACCAGATACTGGCTTCGATCCCTCGGCAGGACGATGAGTATGTTCGGTATGCATGGAGTGTCCAGTACAGACTCGAACGAAACTTCTCCGCGGCGATCAAGCAATTACTCCAAATGCAAGCAGATACAGGCCGACCCAATTTGGGTACAGCAAACCACCTCTTGACATTGGGCAAGTTGCACGCGTTGCTCAAAGATCTCGACCACTCGCGAACCTGCTACGACTCTGCGCGGGTCATTCTGGAAAGACAAATACCATTAATGGCAGACGCTAGTTGGGCGCACAGTCTTCTGGGTGTTGCTTATGCGGGATTAGGACGCCCGGACGATGCTATGCATGAAGGCCAATTGGCCGTCGCTCTCTGTCCTGTTTCCGCAGATGCAGTGAACGCTCCAACAATGATCCAGAGGCTGGCGCTCATTTACGTGTTGGTGGAAGATTATGATGCTGCACTGGAGCAGATTGAAACCCTGCTCTCAATATCAGATCAGTTTTCTGTTCACTGGCTCAAAGTTGACCCGGACTTTGACCCTCTTCGCCACTTGCCAAGGTATCAAGAACTCTTGGAGAAGTATGGCACCTGACGACGACAAGACCCAAGCCATGACAGTGCTGTCCAAAGGCACAGTCATCAACCACTATCGTATCGTTGAGAAAATCGGCGCTGGCGGGATGGGTGAGGTGTACCTTGCTGAAGACACGGAACTCAATCGTCAAGTCGCTCTCAAGTTCCTCGCCGCGCATCTCTGTCAGGACGCTGATTGCCGGGCACGGTTCAAACGTGAGGCGCAAGCGGCTGCCAAGCTCGATCATCCGAATATTGTCACAGTCTATGAAGTTGGTGAGCATCAGGGGCGGCCATTCTTTGCAATGCAGCATGTCGAAGGGCAATCACTCAAGGAGTATGCACATCAGCAAGAATTGTCTATTCCGCAGATTCTTGAGACAGGTATCCAAATTGCCGAAGGTCTGCAGGCTGCACACGAGAAAGGCGTGACGCACCGCGATATCAAACCGGCGAATGTACTGATCGATTCCCATGGACGAGCGCGGATACTTGACTTTGGCTTGGCGTCAGTTGCGGGAGTCGATCATTTGACTAAGACTGGTTCGACTCTTGGCACTATCGGCTATATGTCACCCGAACAGGTCCGCGGTGACCAAGTCGATCATCGGACAGACATCTTCTCGCTTGGTGTCGTTCTGTATGAGATGATCACCGACAGGTCGCCTTTCAAGACCGACAACGATGTGGCGACGCTGCGAAACATCACCGACCACGATCCGGAGCCACTGGCACGATACAAAGCGGGCGCGAGTGCGGAATTGCAGAGAATCATTAGCAGGGCCCTTCAGAAGGATAGAACCCTGCGCTATCAGCACGCTGACGAGCTTTCCTCTGATCTGAAGTCGGTTAGGAGCACTGGCGTGACTTTTGCTCCGACTCGTACCTTGAGTAGGTCTAACTTAGCGAAAAGGAAGTGGGTTTACATCCCTGCCGGTCTGGCAATCCTCGCAGTTGCATTCGTCCTGATCAAGACCTACGTCCTCAGGTCTGGGGATGAACCACTCGACTCTCTGGCCGTTCTTCCTCTCCAGAACCTCTCAAGTGATCCTGATCAAGAATACTTCTCTGATGGGATGACAGAGGCGCTCATAACTGAACTCCAGAAGATCAGGTCGCTACGAGTGATTTCACGCACGTCCGTCATGCGGTTCAAGAAATCAAACGAATCATTGCCAGAAATCGCCAAGAAGTTAACCGTCAAAGCAATTGTGGAGGGGTCCGTGCTGCGGGAGGGCGACAATGTTAGGATCACGATTCAGCTGATTCAAGTCTCGCCTGAAAAGCACTTATGGGCAGGCAACTTCGACCGGCCAATGAACGGCATTCTTGCGATGCAGAGTGACGTTGCCAAAGCGATCGCGCAAGAGGTTAATGCCGTCGTAAGTCCTGAAGAGCACCGGCGACTGCAACACACCGCACAGGTCAACCCCGAAGCGTACCAAGCATATCTTAAGGGACGCTACTACTGGAATAAGCGCCAAGCAGACGCCATGCAACGCGCAATTGCCTATTTTAGTGAAGCCATCAACATAGATTCAAGCTACGCACCCGCATACGCCGGACTGGCTGCAACGTACGCGTTGCTTCCCGAGTATGCGTATTTGCCACCCGGAGAATGCTACGCCCGAGCCGATTCCGAGGCTCTCATTGCGCTTAGACTGGATCCTTCAACAGCCGAAGCCCACGCTGTGATGGGAGTAACCAAATACTATCAGTGGCAGTGGAACGACGCTCTGGCTGAACTTGAGCAGGCTATTGCACTCAATCCGCGCTACCCTACAGCTCATCACTGGTATAGCAACCTGTTGCGCTCTCTTGGACGGCTAGACGAAGCCCTTGTGGAAATCAAATTGGCACAAGAGCTCGATCCCCTATCACTAGTTATCAATGTAAACGTGGGGATCACCCTCTTTTGGCTGCGCCGTGATGCGGAAGCCGTCGAGCAATTCCGCAAGACACTCGAACTTGATCCTGACTATCCAGTAGTCCACTCGTTTCTCGGAAACATATATGAAGCTCAGGGTAAACTTGGCGATGCAATAACTGAGTATGTACTGGAAGCGGCAAAGCCAGGTAGTGGATACTTCGAAAAAGCGGATCTCGGCCGTGCATACGCAAGGGTTGGGAAGACGAAAGAAGCGCAGCAGATCCTCAATGAGCTCCTACGCGAGGCACAGGGTAGACCGTTTATTGCCGCGTCGATTGCAACAGTCTACGATGGACTTGGCGACACAGTGAAGACATGGGAGTGGGTCGAAAAAGCTGCGCAACAGCGGTGGGGATTTCTCAACTTGCTGGTGGATCCGATGTGTGACGGGTACCGCCAGCACCCACGATACAAGGATCTGCTGAGGAAGATGGGATTGGAGCCTTAATTGGTTCAAAGGAAATGCAACCTGACGACGACAAGACACAGGCAGTGACCATCCTTTCCAGAGGCACGGTCATCAATCACTACCGGATCGTCGAGAAGATCGGCGCCGGTGGTATGGGAGAAGTGTATCTGGCGGAGGACACCGAACTCAATCGCAAGGTTGCTCTCAAGTTTCTCTCTACCCATCTCTGTCAAGACGCCGACTGCCGCGCTCGCTTCACGCGCGAAGCCCAAGCCGCTGCCAGGCTCGGACACTCCAATATTGTAGCCGTTCATGAAGTCGGAGAGCATCAAGGCCGTCCTTTTTTTGCCATGGAGTTGGTTGAGGGACGTTCGCTCGACAAGATTGTTGCTGCCGGCCGACTCGATGAAGGCGAGATTGTCGAGTTAGCCATTGGGATCTGCAACGGTCTTCGCAAGGCGCACGAATCGGGTGTGATTCACCGCGACATTAAGCCCTCGAATATCATTGTTGATCGCGATAATGTTCCGCGTGTGCTTGATTTCGGGCTGGCGGACATTAGAGACAGCGAAAAACTTACTCAACCCGGGTCAACTCTTGGCACTATCGGCTACATGTCGCCTGAGCAGGTCAGCGGAAGGGGAGCCGATGCTCGCTCCGATCTCTTCGCGCTGGGAGTCGTGCTATACGAAATGATCTCCGGAGTCAACCCGTTCCGGAGGGACAATCATGCTGCCACCCTTAAAGCAATCGTTGATGACACTCCGGGGCCGCTAGCAGATTGCGGTAGGAAGGTTTCTAATGGACTTCAGCGAGTTGTGGGGAAGCTGCTTGAGAAGAGGCCTGAATACCGCTATCAAACAGCCGCCGATATCATCAGTGATCTCAAGAGTCTTGGCACAACAGATCAGTCCTTGAACGGCAATCCGGCAAGAACCAATCGACTCGCAGTACTGCCATTCCAAGACCTGAGTAATGACCCGGAACAAGAGTATTTCAGTGACGGGTTGACCGAGGAATTGATTACCACGCTGTCAAAGGTGAAGTCGCTCTGTGTGATTTCCCGCAGTTCGGTGATGACCTTCAAAGGAAGCAAGAAGAAACTGCCTGAGATCGCAGACGAACTAAACGTGCAATACGTGGTCGAGGGGAGTGTTCGGAGATCAGGAAGGGATCTGCGCATAACTGCCCAGTTGATCGATGCTACGAATGACGCCCACCTCTGGGCAGATAGATACTCGGGTACATTGGATGACGTTTTTGAGATCCAGGACAATGTCACTCGCGCAATCGTCGAGGGAATCAGATTGCAGTTGTCTCCGAGTGAGACACGCCGATTGGGTAAGCGGTCGTTTGTTGATGCAACCGCATACGAGAAGTTTCTCCGAAGTAAGGAAGAGATTAGGAAAGGCACTGAAGACGGTATTAATCGTGGAATGCAGTACCTTCAACAGGCTGCTGAAATAGTCGGAGAAAACGCTCTCATCTTGTGCGAGATGGGAGGGGCACACTTCATTATGGTAAGCAACGGTTTTGCACAGGATGAGTCGATTTCGAAGGCGGAAGAATATGCGCAGAAAGCTCTGAAATTGGATTCCGAGTTGCCGGAAGCTCATTCGATGCTCGGATGGCTCAACATGGCATTCCTGGGCAATCAGCGACAGGCAGTGGATCATTTCAAGAGGGCGTTGTCCGCAGACGCTGATAACGAAGGCGCACTGATAGGACTTGCGACTGTTTGTTTTGGGTATGTCGGCAAGTTTGCTGCGGCACAGGAACTCATCCAAAGATACTATGCGACCTGTCCACTAAATACTCGCGCACGCTTTGGGCTCGACGCTTACATGCATTTCTACGCCGGTGATTTCCCGCAGGCACTCGACATGTTTCGCGCTGTCCGTCTGGCAGGGAGAAAAGATCCCAGCAATGAACTATACTACTCCGTAACGCTTGCTCTCTGTGATTGCATCGTTGAAGCCCATTCCGTAATCGATGAGTGTGCAAAGGCGAATCCCAGAAGCTCAATCATCAGTCTGCTCCAGTTGTTGCGGCTGGCATTGATGAAGGACAAGGAAGGAGCACTTTTGGCGTTGACGTCCGATGCACAGCGTACATGCATGAGAGATGCACAATTGTCTTACCACCTGGGCGCCGTGTTGGCAAGAGCTGGTGCAGCCAACGAAGCGCTGAATTGGCTGGAAAATGCCGTCAATAAAGGTTTTGTCCATATTCCCTTTATGGAGAAAGATACATTCCTCGACAGCCTCCGCGGCGACGAGCGCTTCAAGAAACTCATGGAACGCGTGAAATACGAGTGGGAGAAGTTTGAAGTGTGAACCAACCTAACGACGACAAGACCCAAGCCATTACGGTGCTCTCCAAAGGCACGGTCATCAACCATTACCGGATTGCTGAGAAGATCGGTGCCGATGGGATAAATGCGGCAATCACAGAATATGCCGAGTTGAATCATCCAGTGCCGCTGGAGCCACAGCGACACAAAATGGAAACCGTCCGCGCCATAAGCGGACTATTATGAAAGGATGGCGTTGATGACATATCCTTTGCACAATCCTCGGAAGACGCGTACAGGGTTTGTGCTCATGCTGAGCGCCCTTTATTTGATTCTCTGGGTCAACGCTTGGAGCGATGATCATGAGAAGCCGACGCCAAACGCGTTTGGACCAGAGATCTTCAGGCAGCGTCGTGCGGCGCTACTTGATTCGCTTGGCGATGGAATGGCAGTGCTTTCCTCTGATGGAACTTTTGGCGAGATGGGATATCGTGCTGCCGGGGATTTCTGGTACTTGACGGGGCTTGATGACCCCGGAGCGATTTTGATCCTGGCTCCCAAGGAGAAATATCGCACGGTTCTCCTCTTGGCTCCCAGAGACCAGGAACAAGAAGGTTGGGTTGGCGAGCGAGCCGCTCTGACGGAGTCGCTCAAGGTGGCCCTACAAGTGGATCAGGTGAACCGCACATCGGATCTTGACTGGTGGCTCATGAGTCGCATCGGTCATTCGCGAACCCTGCACTTGATCTCGCGACCTGCTCTCCCGAGCGCGGAGATTCCGCCCGACATGGTGCTGTACAACAAAATCACCGACCGCATGCCGGAGGTGACCGTGTGTGACATACTCCCTCTTCTAACACCTGTCTATCATAAAAGGCCGTGAGACGCGGCGAAACGTGACAACACCGGACAATTTGAATTTCGTGAGTCTTTGCCGCTACAGTAAGCCACTTGTACTCCAATGCCTTACAATTGCAGATATCTATATCGTATGACTACAAAGACCCTTGTTTCCAACGGTCTTTTGGCAGAATTGCATAAGAAGCAACTTCGTCCAGTGCTTATGCTGCTTTCGCGTTGAAGCAGTACAACAACTTAGAGCTCATGATTCTTCAGAAATCAACAAACTTCCAATATTCCTGGGGTCAGAGCCTGAGGGTCCGCGCAAACACGAAGAACTAAACACGGAAGAACATCAATCAACACATGCCGGCAATGAACAGAACTCATTGGGCTTTTACGTATTTCTGTTGAATACTGACGGCTTCTGCTCACACCATTTGGTGAATTCCGTATTCCGAATCCCAACAGGTCTGACTGCGTACAGATACGAAACAAGGACAGAACAGACTAATATTGTTGATTTTTGGCTCAAGTCAGTTATGTTGGTCATGTTTGTTGAAGCGTTCTCGTGAAACGAATCATCGAGGTGTAGTCGTGATTCAGGAGTCATCCATGCTGCGTCTTTTTGTCTTGGGAATGATGATCCGAAGCACGCCGGCACTCGCACCTAATTCACAGCCGATCGGCTATCAAGAATTCCTAATGGTCGTGACAAGCGTCCCGCTCAACAAGTCTTGTCCGGTAATATCTGCAATTCAATTTGCCCTAATTGACAATTCCCTGTTCTGGGCTGAAATCAAGAGCATTGTTGCGAGCAATGGATCGTTCAACCTACTCCTTGATTCGTCAGTGCCGCTTACTGGGTGTGACTCCAACGACCAAAATCGCGAGCTCGCCGCAGGGGTCGAGAGCGAACCTGTATTGGCACTGTACCGAAGGTTCGTTTCTTTGCCATTCGTGTTCGCACCTGTGCTTTCCGATACGGCCGGATACGCACCTACGGTCGTTCCCAACTTCATCAACCAAAGGCAAATTTCTGCCTTCAGTACGATGACGAGCCTTGTCACTGTCGCACGTTCACAAGCTGAAGTTTGCGAGGCGACATCTACTCTCGGTGCCGATGGCGAATACGTAAATTGCCGTCACCTGAGAATGGGTATGGCTAGATGTAGGAAAACTCACAGGGCGACCTCTCAATGCGTGTAGTGGTATCGATCATTTTCGTATTGTCAACGACTGCGCACTCGATGTTGGTCGGCGCAAAGCAAGAGACCAGTTGGCACTCTCTGTTGGAACAGGCCGAGCGATTGTCATGTGACATTTCCTACACCAAAGAAGGACCAGTTTGGCCCAGCGACTCAGCGAAACAGCTGGCGCGAAAAGCACTCACATTGGTGACCCCTATGTCGCAAGGCGCAGATAGTGCCAGCGCCCTTATTCTTATGTGTCTTGGCGATTATTTTATGAGAGACAACTCCGTAATCCTAGCGGACTCATTTTGGTCAGCGGCTGCAACAATGGCTGGAAGGATTCAGCCTTCGAATTCGACACTGCAGCGAGGATTAGCATGGCGACAGATGATCCTTGAGCGAGAACGTGGCAACGATGCTAAAGCTGACTCCCTTCGCAGTCTTGCGCTTTCAGATACTTCTGCGGAGGCGATTGCCACCAACCGCGTCACGTATCTTCACGAACTGGCACAAGTTTATACCAAGTTGCTCCGTATCCAGGACAACTGGCGGACGCATGAGCAAATCACGCAAGAATGGCGCGAGAATCATCTTGGGGATCCGCGAACTGTCGTAATCGCGCTGATGGATCTTGCGGAAGGCGCTTCCAAGATTCTATTCACCAATGTTCAGAGCCGCTACCTTGCGCAAGACTCGGCAATCCAGCTTGGAGAGGAAGCGCTGCACATTGCCCGAGTCCACTTGGGCACCGATGATGCGAGTGCGGGTTACGTATTGAATCGTCTCGGCGATTATTACATGCGCAAAGGCGACAAGTCGAGAAGTGAGCAATATTGGAACGAAGCGTACGACGTCAATCTTGCAGCTCTGCCAGTTGAACATATCGAATGCCAAGGGAGTATTCAGAGGTTGGGGAGCGTTGCTGCAGCAAATGGAGACTATTCGCGAGCTGAAAAGCTGCTCTCACTCGGAGTGGAGCTGCGAAAGAAAACTCAAGGGGAGGGACATCAAGAAGTCGCTTCTCTCATCAATAGCCTTGCCGGCCTCTATCGTCAGATGGGCCAGTTTGCGCGCGCCGAATCTTTGTTTGTTATTGCTCTCGAAATTCGCAGGAAAGCGTTGCCTCCAAATCATCCCGACATCGCAACAAGCTTGAGCGCCCTCGGGCGCGTATGCCTGGACCGGGCGAAAGCCGCGGATGCAGAAACATATTGGCGAAGTGCTCTCGCTATTCGTGAGACCGCACTTGGAATTAGTAACGCGACCACTGTCAGTACTATGCAAGATCTTGCGGCGCTCTATCTGGCTTGGGGTCGCCGCGACGAGGCGGAGGCGATGCTGAACAAGTCGCTGAATGTGAAAAGGCAGTACCTCGGTGAAGTCCATCCGGAGGTTGCATTTGGCCTTCTCAGCTTGGCCCGACTACACGTTGAATTACAGAATCTTCCGGCGGCCCACTCCGAGGCAATTGAAGCGCTGGCTATTCTATCTGTGCATGGAGACAGCCTTAACTCTGATGCACTTATGACAATTGCCGATATCGACCGGTCCGACCATTGCTTTGATAAAGCTGATAGCCTAATGTGCATTGTGATTAGAATGATCGAACAACGGCAAGGGCCGGGCAGTTTCCGCCTGCTGTCACCACTGACAAAGCACGCCGAGTACTTGCGCGATCACGGAGACGCTGCCCAAGCCGAGGGAGTCTATCGCAGGGCAATCGCCATTGCTGAAGCCCATGAAATAGCCAAAAGCGTGCGAATGGTCGAACTCTTGTCCAGTTATGCTGAGTTCAAACAGAGGAGTAACGATGCGTTTGAAGCACAAAATCTCCTTGCCCGAGCATATGAGACTGCGCTGATCGGCTTTCAAGATGCGGTGCAGGTATTGCCGGAATTGAAAGCACTTCGCCATGCCCAACAAGTTCGCGAACTTCGCGACAAGTATATTGCGTCCCTTTTTGACGTACAGGGTCGCGTTGCTGGTGGAGGTAATAATGCCGCATATAGTCAGCGTTCTGTGGCGGTTTCATTCGATGTTCTCGCAATAATCTTCTCTGACAGGGCGATCGTCTCGACATCTCTCACTAGACGTAGATCGGAGCTACTGCAGTCAAAAGATCACAGAGTGTCGCTTCTCATTGACTCCCTAAAGGACACATCTCTGAAACTGTCTCGAACATACCTGGAGAACGACTCAGATACATCGTTTGCTAAGTTCGATCGTCGCTTGAAGGATTTGTCTGCAAGAAAGCTAAGGCTTGAAGAGTCGCTTGCGCATCTGAACCACAAGATCGGAGCCGACCCAAACGTTTTGGTTCTTACTCCGGACCAATCGCGAAATCTGGTGAACGCAAACACTTCGTTCATCCAGTATGTCAAGTACACACCGACGCCACATGACGAGCCCAGATATGCCGCATTCGTCGCACACAGGAGATCACTGCAGGCGATAGACCTCGGTCCCGCATTCTCAATTGATAACTTAGTCGACAACTATCGGCGGCAGATGCAGAGAATATCCGAACTCGGAGAAATACCGGATTCAGTTTCATATAGAGAATATCTCGAAAACGGCTATAGTCTGATTGAGGCTATCTGGCAACCACTGGAATCGTTTCTGCCCGGTTCGGGAAGAGTGTATGTCATCCCGGACGGTGCCTTGAACTTTCTCGCCCTTGGATCATTACCGGGACCCAGAGGTTCCTTTTTGGTTGAGCGATTTGAATTCACATTCTTGAACAGCATCCGCAACTTGGAAGGCGAATCGGGAGGCACTAACGACCTGCCAGGTCTTCTCGCACTTGGTGATCCAGATTTCAGAGCCGCCCCATCACACCCGCTTACAGGCATGCGTCCTGTGTCTACTGCCGTCGCGTCGGATAGTTTACCGGATGACGTCATTCGAGGTATGCCAACAAATTGTCGAATCAACCGCGAGTCACTAACACCATTGGTTGCCGCTCGTGGCGAAGTCGAGAGGGCCGGCCGACTTTGGCAGGCAGCACACGCCGGCCCTGCCATTATTCTTGTAGGTGATGCCGCATCCGAGGAAAACTTCAAACAGCTGGCACCCGGTAGCGAAGTGATTCATTTTGCCACCCACGCTTATCTTCTCGGTCAGGATTGTTTGTCGAAAACACTGCAGGAAGTCACAGCGGCAAATCCTCTCCTGCAATCAGGCCTGCTTCTGGCTGGAGCGGCAACACCTTCTCAAAATAACCAATCACTGAGCGGCGAAGATGGAATTCTTACCGGCGAGGAAATTGCAGCTATGGACTTGCGTGGGACCAGATGTGTTGTGCTCTCCGCTTGTGAATCAGGGCTCGGAACCGTTAGCGACGGCGAGGGTGTTTACGGGCTACGTCGTGCATTCCAGTTGGCAGGCGTCGAGACCATCGTCAGCAGTCTGTGGAATGTACCAGACCAATCAACGGCAAGGCTCATGCAACGTCTGTACAAGAGCTTGCGTGGAGGCATAACGTCGGCCGTGCGATCGGCACAACTTGCTTCAATCAGCGAACTGCGCGCAGCGGGACTGCCACCACACCCTTATTCTTGGGGTGCTTTTGTTGTTGTCGGAAAGTAGTGGCGTTGCGAGCAGTCTTGTCTCGAACCGCATAGTTTTCAATCGCGAATCTCAAGATTGAAAACGAACGTTGTTACCAACGTATCAACCGGAGCATCGTTGCCAACATCCAGCACCTGCAGATCATAACGCCCTTCCGAGAGATTCACGGCTTCAATTAGAGCATCAATCTTACCAGCCTGTGGATACCGGAGCCAGACAAGTGATGGAGCCGCCTTTGGATCCTGGTCGCGACTAATCGTCACGGAGTAGTGACGAATGCTTGCTTGATGTGGGTATGGTATACGCAAGTATAGGTAATCATCAGTAGGCAGCATCGACACTACTTGGACACCACCTGCGGATCTGTTGGTTTCTCTCAGCTCATTCGCTGGTGGAAAACTCCTGGTTGAAGACCCCGTCTTATCTTCTTCACCCTGCCAGAGAAAGAAAACCGGCATGGCGATGATGATGAGCACTGCAGCAGCAAAGACCGGATGAAGAAGGAGGAATCTGCACCGTTCCCTTACCGATCTTTCTTTATTGTGTTTCGCTTGTGGAGCAGAAGCCACACGCAACAAATCTTGTTCCACTTGTTCGAGTATCTGCAATTCGCCTCGACAATCCGGACAACTCTCCAGATGTGCACGGATAGCCGAGATCTTGGTGGCAGTCAAGCTTGACCGATTCGCGTAGTACTGCATCAGCGTATCATCAAGAATGTGCCCTTCAAGACTATTCAATAGCACCTCTGGATCTCTATTTGCAATCAAAGCGCCAGCGCGGTACGACTGACGGCATTCCGCGCATTGTTTCAAGTGGTCGCATACCATATGCATTTCACCATCAGGAAGGCGGTCCATGATCGCATCTGCCAACAGGTGCTGATATCGATGGTCAATGCACGCCATAACCTAACCCCATCTTCTCTTAATCATGGTACTCATAACGCCATTAGTGTTACAGAAGTGCCTGACTTCTCATAACCCCTTTCGCAAACTCGGTGCAACGACTAAGCCGAACGCGCACCGTAACCTCACGAAGTCTGAGTTTGTCGGCAATCTCGGCGTTACTCAAGTCCTGCAAATACTTGAGTGTCAATATCTCCCTGCAGGCCGGTTTTAATTGGTCAAAAACGTGATGCACCAAGTCTCTATTGTCAATGTGTCGAGAGTCGTCGGGTGTTGGGATGTCCGGCACCCGATCCGACGGCAACACATCCAGCCTTCGCTCGTGCTCGATTTCCTTCAATACCTGATTCAAGACAATCGAACGGAGATAGGCGTTGAATTGTCGCAGACTGTTTCCTTTGAACACGCCGCGCTTCAGGTTGTGCATTATTGCGGCCAGC
Organism: uncultured Ignavibacteria bacterium; assembly: GCA_964552775.1. GTDB lineage: Bacteria > Zixibacteria > MSB-5A5 > CAIYYT01 > CAIYYT01 > JADJGC01. The sequence goes on from CAZKIH010000020.1 coordinate 34,790, forward strand.
GACTCCGCTTCCAAATTTTGTGGGTCCGCCAATCGATGTGCACCAAAGTAATGAGAATATCGCCTGATCTGTGAAGAGAGGTTTGCGACGATCTCTTTGTCCCCATCAAGAAGCTGGCTTACATATCGGTCCAGCAGCTCGCTTTCATTCATTCTGCCAACCCATAATAAAATGCCTGAGTTATTCGTCCAAGACGAACAAAAAGCAAACACCAACCAGTGCCAAGCGGCATAACCAGTTGTTAAGTATGAACATAGTCAACAAGTACGATAAATTTAATATCGATTACAGAAGGGTGTAAGACAAGCGAAATTATCATGAATCACGGCTCCTTCAGATAATACACGGGGAAAAGTGCGCCCTCACTGTAACAAACAACACGTGGATAGTACTGACTAAATACAGTGTTGATCAAACCCAGCAGTCCACGTCGGATTTGACTATTGTCGGCTCTTCAGGGGCTGATGACGTTGCAGGGTAGGCTGACAGCCCGGGCAGAGCTGTCAGCCTAAGGGGGTGTCCTGTGATCACAGGGTTTCAGATTGCATTCGAGAGAAGAGAAGTTCACAAGCATGTGTGGGAAGATTGAGAAGAACAGGAGCGATTCAAGTGTCAAACTGGTGCAAGATCTGGCCGATGATTCTGTTGTCAAGCATCCGCTTCCCGATAGGTCTTCCGTTCGTCTTGACAGGCTTGATTGTCGTGGTTTCGTGTGGTCTGCTGGAAGCCGAGAAATCGGCGATCAACACACCGAACACGGGCCGAATCGCTGATTGGCGTCTTTTTTATCAACGGCTTTCTGAAGTCACCGCCCAGTCCGGCTCAATGAGGGGTGGCTATCAGCCGTACAACGACCAATCGACGCTGGATGGCAACACGAGCAATACATACAGCGTCGAAGAAATTGGTGTGGTCATTGCTTCTGTCACTGCCAGACTCCATGAGTTCAATTCACTCGCACAAAATCGTTCAGCGCGCAGCCCACTAACCTTTCTTGTTGCTTCCGATACCACCTATAATTGGGCATCCGATGACTGGCATCCAGTCTCGCGTACCACCAACACGTATGCCGGAGGAGCGCTTGTTTCAGAACTCCGGGAGGTCTGGAATGGCACAGCCTGGGTGAATTCTGCCAATGCCATCTATAGCTATGATATCAATGGTTACTCCTCGATCTATCGATATCAATCCTGGCAGGAAGATGCCTGGGTCGATCAATACCGACTTGTCTTCACTTATAACAGTGCACTTGTCGTTACAATCTTGAACGAGTTCTGGAATGGATCTGTCTGGTCGAACAGCTTCAATACTGTTCTCACGTATGACAGTAGCTCAAGACTCGAAACTAATGTTTCGCAGCAATGGACCGGAGGTCTATGGGTCAACCTTTCCAAGTTTGAATACACTTATGATGGTAATGGGGATCAGACGCTGAGCCTTCTGCAGACTTGGCTGGCCGACACATGGGTAAATCACTCTCGGGAAGTCTCAGTTTACGACGAACACCATCAAGAAACATCCTTGACGCTTCAGACCTGGGACATCGGCAACTCGGCATGGGGTAATTCACACAGAAATGAATTTGAATATGATCAACTCGGAAACCAGACGCTTATTCAGGGTTCACATTGGGGAATATCGGGCTGGGCTCTGTCACGTGTTGATTCGATGAATTACAGTAATAGCAACAAGATAATCCAAGGCATTACACTAACTGTGACCGGCTCGGATTCTAACTACTTCTTTCAGTACCAGGCCAGACACGATTACGATTACAATGGCTCGGACAATCTTGTGCTGGACCTCGGATACTATTATTTCGAGGAAAACTGGAATCCCATTTCTCGAGAAGTCTGGGCATACACCACTAATGTTTGCGGAGACGCAAACGGCAGCGGTGCAGTGAACATCTCAGATGCCGTGTTCTTAATCAACTACATATTCTCCGGCGGCCCGGCGCCGAATCCGTTAGAGTCTGGCGATGCCGACTGCAGCGGGCTCGTGACTATCTCCGATGTTGTCTTTCTAATCAATTACATCTTTGCCGGCGGCCTACCGCCGTGTGCTGCCTGTCAGGAGCGTTACCCATGAATAAGTGCCTGATTGTCCCTTTGATTCCCGAGCGAATATCCACTTCGCTGGTCCTGCTGATTGTCGCGATTGTGTGTTCCGCTGTGCTGGCGCAGGACACAGTCCGCACCGAATGGATAGCCAAGGATAGCCTGGCTCATTCTGCCTATGCCGAGAATGTTCAGCTGGCGCTATACACTCACACTGACACCGACGGTTCAGGTAATACATTTGTGGCTACGACAGACTCCGAGGGTAGTTTTCGAGCTGCGAAATTTTCAGCAGAAGGGCACCTGATTTGGTCAAGAAGTGAATCTCAACTTGGGCTAGTCTGGGGGGACGTCTACGCTATGGCGGTCGATGAAGCAGGTTGCTGTTACTTGGCAGGCATTGGAAATCAGACTATGACAAAAGGGAGAGGATTTTTGACAAAACTCGATCCCGACGGAGACAGCCTGTGGTTTCGATGGACAACTGATTTCTGGGGCTCGGGCTGCGACGCTTTCACGGGCTACATCACGGTGGATGATTATGGAAACGCCTATGTCCTAGCATCTCCAACTTGCAGCAATCGCCCTGGATTTGCAGTCGCTAAATTCTATCCAAATGGTGACACTGCGTGGGTTCGTTTTGAACACAAGCCTGCATGGCAATATGACCGGCCCCGAGCAATCACAGTTGATTCACTTCAAAACGTCTATTTCATCGGAACGACATATGGAGGAAACTGGCCAACCAATTACTTTGACTATTTTGTGGCTAAGTTTCAGGAAAATGGTGACAAAGCATGGTCTACTCAGGTAGATATGTCCCCTAATGATGAGCCGCATGCAATTGACGTTGACAGAGACTTGAATGTGTACGTGACAGGTGAAATCGATATTTCGCTTCCAGATTCATCTTGGGACACGGCCTACGGAACCGTCAAGCTCAATTCTGACGGAGATACCATTTGGACCAGAGTGCTCCCGACTCGCTATCGGGACGAAGAAGGTGCTACGAAGATCGCCATTGATGGAAATGGAGACATCGTGATCAGCGGTGGCGGGTACTCCGCGGGTGAGTACGGCTTTCTGACTCTCAAGTACACACCCGAGGGTGACACTCTGTGGACTCGAATCGAGCACTTCAGTGGGCTCAATTGGGCTGGCTCTGATCGCTCAGTCTGGTTCGATCTGGATAACGATAACAGCATCTATGTGACTGGTACAAGTGTCATGTCTGTGCCGAGTGGACATGACGTTGTCACATTCAAATATAATGCACTTGGCGACATGCAGTGGGTCCATGCATATAACAACGAAGGTCAAGACTATGCCAAGAGCGTGTCCGTTAAACACGACGGCACGGTAGTTGTAGGAATTCTGCAGTACCCAGTCTCTCAGGAATACAATTTCGTTTTGCTGAAACTTAGACAGGTTTTCAGGTGTGGAGATATCAATGGCTCAGGCATTGCGGATGTCGCTGATGCCATCAGCCTGGTGCTGTATCTATTTGCCAGTGGTGATAGTCCAAAGGACTTCAATTCAGGCGACCTCAACTGCAACGGTCGGCTGAACTTAGCCGATGCCGTATTCCTGATCAACTACATCTTCTCCGGCGGGCCAACACCGTGCGCTGCCTGTCTGTAGATGCGCAGGCGTCAGTTATGCAGGTTTCGATCTATAACCTCTTCGATCCAACTCTGTTCGAACTTGATTTTGTGCTTGACCGCGGTCGCGAGAGCTTGAGCAAGGAATCCTTGACCCTGAAGTATCGCATCCTTCGAAGTCCCAAACTCCAACAAAGCTTGCCCGAGCAGTCGTCGCATCACAATGGCGTGTTGTGGTTCGAACCGCTGGTCAATGCGTCCGACCAAGAAAATTAGCTTCTGCAGGAATCGATGGTCTCTTGCGATCATCAATTTGCAGTATGCCCGGTATGATGCGGCCAGTAAGGCTTGCCTTCTCAACTGCAACTGACGGGCCAAACCAAGAGCAAGTCCTGCCTTTGACAGGCAATTGCCATAGTCATGGGTCTGTTCGAACATCTTGGCCTGGGAGATTAACACGATGAATTGCTCGTTTCGCAAATCGGCTTGTTCAGCCAGCTTCAGTCCCTGGATGAAGTGTCTTTCCGCCTCGGCGTGCCGCGATTGGTAGAGATCCAGATCGCCCAAGTTTCGCTCAGATGTTACCATGATAAGTTGATAATTCAATCTGCTGGCAATTTCTCGTGCTTGGACACTCTTGGACTCAGCTTCGAGATATTCTCCCAGCATGACGTGCGCTTTGCCCTGATTTTCGAGGGCCAAGGCAAGATTCTTGAGATCGCCAACATCTTCTGCAGCTCGCGCAGCATCCCTGAAATGGACGAGCGCGGACTCGTATTCTCCCTTCGTATGCTGGACAACCCCCAGGTTGTTGAGATTAACCGCATAGCTCGCGGGTTCCCCAAGCTCGCGGTGAAGTTCCAATGCACGCTCGAAGTGCGACTGAGCCGCATCGCAGTCGTCAAGATGAAGTTGGATTAGGCCAACATTGTTGAGAATTTTGGCTTCGAGATCAATCAAGTCCTGTGAACGACACAGCTCGAGTGCCTCCTCATAGTGATGCAAAGCCTTCGAGTATTGTCCGCGCCGATGATAGATTACCGCTATTGACTTAATCGCTGCAGCGATCTTATCCTTTCTCCGCAATTGCTGGTTGATTTGGACGACTCTTTGATAGAGCGACATTGCCTCTTCGTACTTGGCCTGTGGTTCCAGGATGTCAATTAGGATTGTGAGTGCTCTTGCTTCTGTGCTCAAGTCACCGCTGCTCTTCGACAGCTCCCTGGCATCGGAGGCATGCGAAAACGCTCTGTCCCACTCACCCAACCGAAAATGTGCTTCCGATAGAGAGATCTTTATCTCTGTCTCGACTGCCTGGAGGCGCATTTGCTGCGACTGTTTTAATGCCGAATCAAGCTCTCCAATAGCGTTTTGATTGTCGCCCTGGTGGATATGAATCCTCGCGAGCCCAAGGGAAGCTGATAACAGCAATGGCTCCTTCTGGAGTGCTTGAGTGTATAGCCCGGCAGCAATCTCCACATCCGCCGCCGACTTCTTGTGCTCAAAGAGATACTTAGCCCGAAGATAGTATTCGTAGGCAACCGGATCCGGAATTCTGTCGACTCGCCCGATTTCTGCTCGATTCTCGGTCTGACGAATCAAATTCAGGGCACCAAGGATGCCATCTGAAAGCATCTTTCTCAGTTCGACAAGGGTGTTCTGTTTACCCTCCCATCGCACCGACCACAACAATTCGTTGGAGTGAGCGTCAATTAGTTGTGCAATAACTACGAGGAGATCATCCAGATAAGATAGTGAGCCGTCGAAAATATAGCGGACGTTCAACTCCATTGCTATCGATTGCAGATTGGACGTTGATTTCTGAAATGGCAGAACCGCTCTCATCGGCGCGACTTTCAGTTGTGGGATCTGAGACAGTTCAATAATCAAGTCTTCTGTAATACCGTAAGGAAGGTACTCATATTCCTGAGAGCACTGACTCCGCAAGTACAGGATTGCCAAGGTCGCTGACTGGGGCAACGCCTTAGTTGACTCTGTGATCTTTGCGAATATCGGCTCCCGCCCCGCACTTATGCGTCGCAAGTCTTCTGTGAGGTCGATCACCGATTGATAGCGCTCACTCGTGTCCTTGCGCAGCGCACGTGCAATCACGCCCTGAATTGACTGCGGAATGCGAAGGTCTTCATTGGAAAACGCACGTGGCTCATCATGTAGAATGGAATAGACGACCGCAGCATCATATTCTCCACCAAAAGGGCGTACTCCAACCAGTGATTCATACAAAACAATGCCGAGCGAAAAAATATCCGCTCGATGATCGCTCGTTTCCCCCCGAAGTTGCTCGGGTGACATGTATTTCCACGTCCCCATAATCTGGCCTGCGCGAGTCACTGTGGCATTACCGGACAAGCGCGCTAAGCCGAAATCGAGGAGGACCGCTCCGCGCTGTGCATGAATGATGATATTCTCCGGCTTGATATCGCGGTGTACAATCCCTTCGCCATGAGCCTTCTCAAGTGCCTCTCCTATGTGAATCATGAGCGCAAGAGCGCGGGACACTTCGAGGGGGCCATTTCTCAACATCGAGCCTAACGACTCGCCCTCGATGTAATCCATGATGATATAAATACCCGAGTCGTCTTCCTTGATTTCAAGCAGATCAACAATGTGGGGATGCTTCAGTCGTGCCAGTGCTTGACCTTCTGTAAGGAATCGATGGCGGAATTGGGGATCTGCGGAGTAAATTGAAAGGAGTGCCTTTATTGCGACGAAGTTATCATTGATTGTATCCTTCGCAAGGAATACCTCTCCAAATCCACCGCTGCCCAACCTTTTTTGAATTTGATACCGACCTATTATCCTTCCAATATTCTCCATTTGTACATCTATAAATTGTGCTTTGAGAGCCGTTCGCGTCCTGGAAACAGCTCGATATCAGCCAATCGGATGCTCCGGTTCAATTTTCATTATTTACGCCGCGTGACATCCAGACTCGGGTACGCTTGCCTCAGCACCAAAAAATGGAGGCAATTGACCGACAAGAGCTAAAAACTCTTGATTTGTTCATGGACAAAACATATCATACATCAAATCAAGTTCCATTACTATCACTATTCGTGGACACGACATTTCAAGATTCGATTGAAATGCAATAGAAAATTGCTCCCTGCAAGTAACAATTTGATCCATTGCGGTACTTATAATATGGCAGGATGGTTCGAAGTATGCGATATCGAATCCGCCAACTGTCGGCTAACTCGGGATTCAATAACAGATTGCCAGTTTGGCACAATAAGAGTGTGGAGGGTTATTTTGAAGAAACGAACAGTTTTCGCGTTCACTGCCTTGGCGATGTTGCTGACAACCCAGAGCGACACCTCGTTGGCAAGGGTGATTTCCTTTCAGGCCGTACTTGAGGATTCGACGGGTGGCACACAACAGGCGACAGTGCCGATGATTTTCAAAATCTATGACAGTGCCAGCAAATCACCTGGAGAGGGGGAAACCCTGATTTGGACGGAAGTCCATCCCGGCGTGAGTGTTTCAGCCAATGGAATGTTTACCGTCGAATTGGGTGCAGGACTCCCATTCCCGGATGGCCTCTTCGAGGACGAGGTCTGGCTTGAGATTGTCGTGAATGGTCAGACCATATCGCCTCGAACTCGCCTGGCAAGCTCACCGTATGCATTTGTTGGTGGCCGAATCGTGGGTGACATAATCACATCTCCGGGCCTCCTCCAAGTTCCGGGTTTAGACTCCACAGACTGGATCGAGCTCACGTCGACCGGGTTCACTTTTCCGACGCAAACTCAGTGTTATGTTGTACCTCCCTGTGCGTGGAATCCCGGTAACGGTGGCTCCATCTATACATACAATGTCTCAAGTTCCGGCGGATCAATATACGCCTGGTCGACATCTGCTCTTGCTTTCGACCTCCTGGCTGAGACACATCTGCCTCTGGGTGCCACCATAACAGGTATGGAAGTTTTTGTTAAGGACGGCGATGTCGATCAAGACATGCAATTCCATTTGGTCCGTGTTTCGCACAATGTATCAAATGCGCCAGTGACAACCAACCTTGCGACAGTGACCTCGTCAGGATCAGGTGGAATCTGGCAGAAGCTTACCGTCGGTCTGAGCCATAACATCACTGACCTCTCTGACGGCACTTATATCGTGACAGTAGATATCCCGGCAGGCACGGCTACGGGAGCTACACTTGAATGGGGAATTGTGAAGATCTGCTATTCAACGAACAAGCTAGTGATCAGGCCATAGGTAAGAGAGCTTAGGAATTCATATGATAATCAGAATAATGATCTTCGCAAATGGCTATGCCCGAGGACACTTGGCTATTGCGTCGGTCAGTGGAAGCGGGTCCAGCATCGGCAGCTTCGGAGAAGCGACTAACAATGGATCCGGTCTTATCCAGGCTGGAAATCTCGTCGCCTACGGGCAGGGATCTGGACCAGCAAGGGGACTCTCTGCTAATGCGTATTCGTCTCCAACTAATTCGAATTCCGTGTATGGTATCGATGCAGCCGGAGTTGCGGAAGGCTCGGGCACAAGCTGTGGCGGTTACTTCGCGGCCGGCAACACGGGAGGTACGGGATCGCACTACGGCATCTATGCCACTGTGATTGGAGCGGGGACAGACTATGCTGGATACTTCTCGGGGAATGTCAGCGTTACGGGCACTCTCACCAAAGGTGTCGGCGCTTTAAGAATAGATCATCCCCTTGCCCCAGAAATCAAATATCTTCAACACTCCTTTGTTAAATCTCCCGACAGGAAAAACATTTACGATGGCATTATCACAACTGATACTCGGGGCTTTGCGACTGTCACCATGCCCGAATGGTTCGAAGCCGTCAACACTGAATTCCGGTACCAGTTGACTACGATCGGTGACTTCGCTCAGGCAATTATCGCCGAGGAGATCAAACGCAATACCTTTGTAATCCAAACCGACAAGCCGCTGATAAAGGTCTCCTGGCGTGTGACAGGTATACGTCACGGCGCGTTCGCGAATGCGAATCGAATTCAGGTTGAAGTTGAAAGACGAGCAGAGGAGCGCGGGCTGTACGCTCATCCTGGGGCTTCTGGGAGATCGCCGGAGCGTGGAGTGGATCGTGCTCTGCATCCACGACCATTAGAAGTCGCTGCCCGAAAAGGAGACAGTAGGTAATGACTAGATATCTATTCACCATCATAGTGGCTGTGCCGCTGATGTTGACAGCGGCAATTCTCAAGGCCGAGGATTCCTCCCCTAGAGCAGGTGAACAAATCAAATGGCAGACCGTTGCTGCCGGCGGTACAACTCTTGGTACTTCAAGTGGCTACAGGCTCTCCTGCACCGTTGGCCAGACGGTCGCGGGCTTTGGCCAGTCGGGAAGTTACAGACTCAGTCAGGGATTCCAGCAGAATTTCGGACCCACATGCAAATGCGGTGACGCTGACGGAAACGGTTTCTTTTCAATCTCTGATCCAGTCAGACTCATTAACTACATTTTTGCCGGCGGTGCGGCGCCCAATCCGATCTGCAGAGGCGACGCTAATGGCAGTGGAACCGTCAACATCTCTGACGCCGTCTTTATCATCAATTACATCTTCGCAGGTGGCCCGGCGCCGCACTGTTCGTGATTAAGGAGATCTGTGTGACAGGTATCCTCTATCGACACCTGCATACGAGAAGCTAAGCTGGTCGCTCCCGCTTCATTCAGGATCATGATCCATAGAGTCTGATTCATGACCTCGCCCAGCCATTCTGAAGACAGCGCTTGAGATTCTTATCTCGCCAATCAGAGACTCATTCGTTAACTGCTGACAGAACGACGGGAAGTCGACATATTCAACTTCCCGTCAAGCAGAGATTTCAGACGAGTCTACGTAAGATCGAAACGGTCAAGATTCATGACCTTATTCCACGCTGCCACGAAATCATGCACGAACTTCTTCTTCGAGTCGTCACAGGCATAAACTTCTGCAATTGCCCTTAGCTGGGAATTTGAACCGAATATCAGATCAACGCGGCTCCCAGTCCACTTGAGTTCTCCACTATTGTAATCTCGACCCTCAAACACGTCTTCGGAGGTCGAGGATTTCTGCCATTTCGTATTCATGTCCAGCAGATTGACAAAGAAGTCATTTGTCAGAGTCCCCGGCCGCTTGGTAAAAACACCATGAGCCGACTTTCCAACATTTGCGTTCAAGACTCGCATGCCACCAACGAGAACCGTCATTTCAGGTGCGGTAAGTGTCAGCAGATTGGCCCGATCCAGCAGTAGTTCGTCCGCCGGTACGACGTGACCCTTCCGCAGATAGTTGCGAAAACCGTCAGAGGTGGGTTCAAGCACGGCGAATGACTGCACATCGGTTTGTCTTTGCGAGGCATCCGTACGTCCTGGCACAAACGGAACTTTGACATCATGCCCGCCATCCTTTGCAGCCTTTTCAACTGCAACGCAACCAGCAAGCACAATCAGGTCGGCAAGTGAAACCTGCTTCTTGCCGGATTGCTTGGCGTTGAATGCTTTTTGAATGGCTCCCAGTGCTCGCAGCACTTTCGCCAGTTGCTGTGGTTGGTTGACTTCCCAGTCCTTCTGAGGTGCAAGCCGAATGCGAGCACCGTTCGCTCCGCCCCGCTTATCGGAGCCACGGAACGTCGATGCCGAAGCCCAAGCCGTCGAGATTAGCTCTGAGATAGACAAGCCCGATGCCAAAATGCTGACTTTGAGTTTGGCAATATCCTTCTCCTCTATCAATTTGTGTTCGACGGCGGGTATCGGATCCTGCCAGATGAGCTCCTTCTTGGGCACTTCCGGTCCGAGGTATCGCGAGCGAGGTCCCATATCACGATGAGTCAGCTTGAACCACGCCTGAGCGAAAGCATCCGCGAATTCCTTGGGGTTCTTTTGGAAGCGCCGGGCGATCGGTTCGTAAATCGGGTCGAAGCGGAGAGAGAGGTCCGCCGTGGTCATAATCGGCCGATGTTTTTTCGAAGGGTCGTGTGCGTCAATCACCATGTCCTCTTCGGCGACATCCTTGGCCAGCCATTGATGTGCGCCCGCCGGGCTCTTGACCAATTCCCACTCGTATTTGAACAGCATGTTCAGATAGCCCATGTCCCACTTGGTCGGATTCGGTTTCCAGGCACCCTCCAGGCCGCTTGTAATCGTATCGTCTCCTTTGCCCGTACTAAAGCTATTCTTCCAGCCGAGACCCTGTTCTTCGATGCCGGCACCTTCTGGTTCGGGACCGACCAGAGCAGCATCACCGGCGCCATGGCACTTGCCAAACGTATGCCCGCCGGCAACGAGCGCCACGGTCTCCTCGTCATTCATCGCCATTCGTGCAAAGGTCTCTCGAACGTCGCGCCCAGAGGCGATCGGATCTGGGTTGCCGTTCGGTCCCTGAGGATTCACATAGATCAAGCCCATCTGCACAGCAGCGAGCGGATTCTCGAGATCTCGTTCTGCGGTGAAGCGCTTATCACCCAACCACTCGGATTCCTTTCCCCAGTAGATTTCCTCTTCCGGTTCCCAGATGTCCTCACGTCCTCCGCCGAAACCAAACGTCTTGAAGCCCATCGACTCCAGGGCGCAATTACCCGCAAGTATCATTAGGTCGGCCCACGAGAGTTTCTTGCCGTATTTCTGCTTAATCGGCCACAGCAACCGGCGTGCCTTGTCGAGGTTTGCGTTGTCGGGCCAGCTATTGAGTGGTGCGAATCGTTGAGTACCGGATCCTGCGCCGCCGCGACCGTCGCCGATTCGGTACGTGCCTGCGCTGTGCCAGGCCATTCGGATGAAGAGAGGCCCGTAGTGTCCGTAATCAGCTGGCCACCAGTCCTGTGACCTGGTCATCAATGAATAGAGGTCTTTCTTCACGGCAGCCAAGTCAAGACTTTTGAATTCTTTCGCGTAGTTGAACTTCTCGCCCATCGGATTAGATAGGTAAGAGTGTTGGTGCAGAATATTCAGGTTCAACTGGTTGGGCCACCAGTCCCGATTCGACGTTCCTTGCGCCAGTCTGTTTGAGCCCCCAGTTACCGGGCATCTGCCATCGTTCTTTTCAGTCATAACAACTCCTTGTATTGCGTCATGTGTTATAAATCAAATTGCTACTATCTAGTACTTACTCGTATTGATCAATGCGCTGGCTTCCACTTCATGAATGATTCATTATTACTTTGACTTCTTACAGCTGATACAAAGGCCGCTGATTACAACGTGCTTGATTTCAATCTGATCCCAGTGGGAAATCGATCTCGGGAGTCTCAACCGATCAAAATCTGACCAATAAAAATCTTCGATCTTGCCGCATTCAGAACAAATCAGATGGTGATGATTGGAGATGTTAATGTCAAGGCGTGTTGCATTGTCAATGTGATGAACCCTCTTGATCAATCCATACTCCTCAAATGTCGAAATCGTCCTGTAAACAGTATCGAGAGATATGGTCTTAAGATGTTTTCGCACCTGGTCAAAAACGTCTTCTATTGTTGGATGATTCGTATGTTTCAGCAACGTCTTAAAAATCTCGGTTCTCTGATGAGTCATTTTGAGGCCCTTGGACCTGCAGACCTTCTCGAAATTGTCAATAATCAGAGATGAGTTGACGCTGTAATTCTTCATTTACGGTACAACTACCTTATTGCAGAATAATTCCTATTTAGGAATATATAGGTATATACTTCGAATCAAAGATATAAATATCGGTTTTTGTTGCAAACACAGGCTGTTGCCACCAGTCTGTCATCACGGGGTGTAACACCGGACAAAACTGGGCCAAATGGAGAACGTAGCTGGTTGCTGCTATTGTCTCTTAGAATCCTGTGTCCTCCCATTTTTGTGAATAGCGAAAGAAACTCACGACCCGACGGCGGAGGTTCAAATCCTGCCTCTGCTACCCAGCTAACCGTCTGAGGAGTAAAAACTTCTGCAGGTGCTTTTGCTTGGAGAGCGCGTCAAAAGTGATGAGGGCTGCTCCCAAAAAGATCGGAGAACCCCGATGCCGCCAGACCACTTACTGGCAACCCAGAGTCTAGTGGCCATGGGCAAATATTCACGCAAAGGGGATGACGTCAAAGTCGAGTCAGTCGGTACAGGGAAGACCTCAGCCAATTCTGGCCACGTAGTGTCAGGTTTTGATAGCGATGATCATCCTTCACGCCGGTTCTCACCGCAAAACATCTGTATCAGCAACCAAACAGAGCTCCGCCAACTTATACTTGACTTAATCGACACATATTGTATATAGTCGTAATAACATCTTAATCTGATCAAAACATTTCACACAATATGTCCATTCGCTATGGATGCGGAGGAGTCTTTATGTCTCGCAATCTTGCCACAATTCTATTCACGATGGCGTTCCTGCTTGTCGCCGTGGCCATGTCACCAGCCGCTGTACCGGACAAAATGAGTGTTCAAGGTCGATTGACGACTGCTGCAGGCACGCCTGTGCCGAATGGCAGTTACACCATCACTTTCAGCATTTGGGACGATCCGACAGCAGGCACGATGCAGGCAAGTGAAGTCCAGAATGTCCAGGTCAGCGACGGACTATTCTCTGCTGTTCTACAGGCGGATATCACGAAGCTGAGCCCAATTTCGGCACGGTATCTCCAATATCAGATTCAGGGCGATCCCCCGATTTCGCCGCGTTCGCTGTTGACGTCCTCGCCTTATTCGTTAATCACATCGCGTGTAACCGGTGATATCGAAACCAGCGCAGCCGCAATCCGTGTTGCAAGTTCCTCATCCGGCAGCGTTGCTATCACCGGTGATCCGGACTTTGACCTGCTGAGACTAACCGCCACGCAGGACAGCGCCAAGATTCGCATCAGCGGCCAGAGCACTGGCGACCCCGATTTCGATCTCTTGCGCATTTCAGGGGGAACCGGACAAGGAACTAAAGGCGCTGCTATCAGCATCAGCGGCGATCCCGATTTTGATCTGTTGCGAATTCAGGGTAGTTCGAGTTCCGGACCGGGCGGAGTCACTGGCACGAGCGGCATAAGTATTACCGGTGATCCAGACTTTGATCTGCTGAGAATGACTGCTACGCAGGACAGCGCCAAGATTCGCATTAGCGGTCAGAGCACAGGTGATCCCGACTTTGATTTGTTGCGGATTGTGGGGGGTGTAGGACAGAGCTCGCAGGGAGCCTCAATCAGCATTGGCGGTGATCCCGACTATGACCTGTTGAGAATGAAGGCGGGTCTGGAAACTGCTGGAGGACTCACAACTGCGAGCAGCAGCATGAGCCTCACCGGTGATCCCGACTTTGACCTCTTAAGAATGACCGCTGACAAAGACAGCGCCAAGATCAGAATCAGTGGCCAAAGCATAGGAGATCCCGATTTCGACTTGCTTCGTATTGTGGGTGGAGTCGGGCAAGGAACGAGCGGCGCCAGTGTAACTATCACGGGCGACCCGGACTTTGATCTATTACGCATGAGTGCCGATCATGACAGCGCGCGAATTCGTCTTGGCGGCAAGATGACCGGCGACCCGGACTTTGATCTGCTTCGCCTTGCAGGCGGTTCCGGCTCATCTCACTTATCGATGCAGAGCGAACCGGGCGGTCCAGACGCAATCTCACATTCGCTGAATGCCTCTTGCGACCAAAATGCCGCCGAACTTCGGTTGCGTGTCGTACCGACTTCACAGACGACGGGACGCGCCACAACCCGCGTCGATGCTACAAGCTCCTCATTCACCGTGGCCACAGGCGATGTCACAGGTGATGGAATTGAACTAACTGCAGATAACACTGGCAAGAGTGTGCAAGTTGGCTCGGCCCTCTACTTGGATGCTACCAGATCCAACGACGATGAGGTCGTAAAGACGTTTTCGTGGAAGCAAACAAGTGGACCGCTGGTGACGAGAATGGAGCAGCGCGCCGACAGCGCGGGAAGTTCTGCTCGATTCGCCGGCAAGAAGGGATATGATGCTTGGCTCAGAAGCAATGATCAAATGGCCTCCATTTATCTCGAAGACTCCACCGACATTACGACGATGGAGATGCACGGTGAGGGCCGACTGGGCGTTGGCAAGCCTGCCGATGCGACCAAGAGAATTGACGTTGCCGGCGGCGCTTTCTGCAGCGGCACGAATTGGATAAATGCTTCCGATGTCAATTCTAAAGAGAATTTCAGCCCCATCGATGCTCAGGCTCTCTTGGACAAAATTGCGGATCTTGATATCACTGAATGGAACTATCGCAACGACAGCGAGCAGGTTCGGCATATTGGACCGACAGCCCAGGATTTCTATCGACTGTTTGGAATCGGCAACGATGACAAATCGATTTCAACCATCGACCCCGCTGGAATTTCGTTGGCAGCGATCAAAGAGCTGTATAAGAAGAGCAAGGAAGTTGACCAACTCAAACAACAAGTTGAAGAGTTATCGCGCCAGCTCATGATGCTGAAAGAACAGATAAGCAAGAAGTAGTTTCAACTGGCGCGCTGACAGCCAGCGGCAGGCCAGCTTCAGACACAGGGAGATTGAACTTGGCCAAGGCCCGCCAATGGGGCATTTACGCCCGCGTTGCGAGTGTGGGCTCTAATTGCACTCTGTATTGTCGGGCGACAGGAACAGTCTGGCATTCAAATCGCAGAAGCGTACCAAAGAGGTGCATGCCGAAGTCCGCCTCCTGCTAAGCACTCATTGTAATCGATCTTGCTGATGGCGAACATATTGTTCACTTCATGCCCGCACTTGATCCAATTTTGCACACACCACAATTCAACTTTTTTCAGCTTCGCTCTTGGCGAACACCATTTCTCTAAAGTTCGCGAAAGTTCAAGTCGAAAGATAGAGTAGATTAGTAGATAACTTGTCGTGTCTTCCGACGCTAACTGCGAAAACTCGCTGGAGTTTCGAGAAGTTGAAAGGAGATCAATATGAAAAGAGCGTTTACAGCTATTCTCTTGCTGGTTGTTGCGGTTGGAATGACGGCACAGGCCGAGACGCAGGTGCAACCTTCAACTCCGAGTGCCTATCCGGCCTACCAGAATCGTTTCTTCACCGGTGAGCTGTTTACTGGTTACTTCTCCGGTGTTGGTCTTCATGTCAGCGCTACAGTCTCACACCTGGCTGATGGATTCCCATTCCAGGTTCGTCTTGGACTCGGTTATGCATGGGTGCCGACCGGTGATGCGGTGAGGGCTCGGCGCGTATTCATCGATCAGGCTACCAATGGTAGCCCCCGAGGGAACGGCAAGGTCTGGGATTCTCGCCTTGATATAATGTATCCCATAAATCTTTTCTCTCTAAAAAACAGTCGCATCTTCGTCGGTGCTCGACATGCGAATTATACGGCGCACTTCGAGTATATCGGTGGCAATGAAACGTTTGATGTCAACAGCAACCCGTGGGGATTCGGCGGCGGGCTCGAGACGGCATTTGCTCTCAGTCCGCGAGTGAACATGATTGTCACCGGCGGCATTGACTACTACTTCCGCAGCTTATTGTCCGGACATGACACGTATTACCGGCCCAACGGTGATGATTTGAATGAGAAGGAAGACTTCACGTACAAGGATGCCGATGAAGCCATCGCTCAGCCGAGTCTGAATACGCGGCTGATGCTCGGCCTCGCATATCGTTTCTAATTCACAAACTCGGCTGCGCTCGGTCCCAATAGTCCAAAAGCATTGCTCACTCCGGACTCAGAGCGCAGCCCTGGAAAGATACGTCACCTTCAGTGGAGGTGTCCAGATGAACGTACTGAGACAAACTGCCCGAATCACAATCGTCATGGCGATGATCGCATTAATCTCGGGTTGCGCATCGGTCGGAGTGAACGTCTGGGAACGCGACATTCTCGCCAAACCGGAAATGCAGCTTGATCATCAGGCAGGCAACCGCGCTATCGACGACCATATCTATTTCAGCAAAGAAGCTGCCAGCGGTGGGCGGGGCTTTGGTGGGGGCGGCTGCGGTTGCAATTGAAGAAGAACAAGTCCATCAAGGGACCTCTGGCAGCTCTGACGGCCGCGCTGGTGGGTACTGCTGTGCCGCACTCCGCGGCTCAGAATCAGTCGGAGACGTCGATTCTCATCTACTCGGAGAAGAACCGCATCCGCGCCACTGAAGGCAACTTCAGTCTCAACAAACTGCTGAAAAACGATTATACTCTGAACCTGAGATTAACGTACGATGGCCTCACCGGGGCAACGCCGACCGGCGGCTCTCCTTCTCGTTATCCACAGACGATTACCAGGGCCTCCGGCGGTAAGACCATTGTTGTCCCAGCTGGAGATTTCCCTGTCGATGAATCATTCAAAGACACACGTTTTGCAGCGGAGGCCAGCCTCGCCCATTCCGTGGGCCGCCTTTCCAATGCAACACTCGGTGCCCATGCTTCAAGCGAGCACGACTACACTTCAGTAGGTTTGAATGCGGGAATCTCTCGCGACCTCAACCGAAAGAACACCACTGTAGGCATCTCCGGTTCCTTTGCACACGACGTAAGCAAACCCGTTGGTGGCCTTCACAAACCATTTACGGTTGTCGGAGAGGACATCGACGACGAGGATGGTGCAAGCCGCAGACAGCGCTTTGAAGGAAAGATCAAGAATGTCTATGACGCAGTCGTCAGTCTGACCCAGGTTCTCGATCGAAGCACGTTACTGACACTCAATTTCTCTCTTAATCGTGCCTCCGGGTATCTTACCGATCCCTACAAGGTTGTTAGCCAGGTGCAGGCACCTGGTGACATCGATCCCGGCGAACCAATACAGAATATCTATGAAAATCGGCCTCCTAATCGGTCCAAAAATGCTGTTTTTGCGGAACTAAGGCGATACCTTGGCGGCAGTACAGCCGGATTGGCATATCGTTACTTTTGGGATAGTTGGGGAGTAAGATCTCATGCAATCGATGCTTCCTTGCGCTTCGACTTCAATCGCAATGGAGCCTTTCAACCTCGTTTTCGCTGGTATCATCAGTCAAGCGCTGATTTCTACCGTCCATTCTTGATTGAAGGCAATTCACTTCCGGCGTATGTTTCCTCTGATAGTCGACTGGCGTCGTTTGATGCCTTCACTTATGGGCTCAATTATAGCTTCCCTGTCAATCCTGGCTCTCGAATCAATCTGACTGCCGAGTACTATGCCCAGCGTGGCGACAGGAGCCCTCCGGAAGCATTTGGTTCGCTGCTGACATTCGATCTCTTTCCAAAGCTCGATGTCATCATGTTGAGACTGGGCTACTCTCATGATTTCTAATCTGCGTTTGCAGGTTAATCTGCAGCGGGCCAAAAATCACTGGACCACGGCGACTATTGCAGTGGCCAGCCCCTGCGAAATTCTTCTCCGTTGCAACAGCGTGAGCGAGGTCAGTGATTGGCCTCGCTTGCGTTACTTCAATACTTGCTCGGAAAAACATATTCCATTGTGGAGCGAGATGAAAAAGTCGTTAACGACATGAGCATCTCACGCAATCGGCTGGTGGCAGTCACCTGGAAATCTCGTGCAACCTGTGTACTTTTTCCGGAGTGCTCGTAAAGGCACCGAATCAGTCCTCTCAATAGCAAGGCCCACACGGTGCAGGGCCACTCGAGAAAATGTAGTTTAGGATGTAGACCACATCGCTGATGTTGGTAAAACCCGTACAATTGACGTCGCCAACCAACGGCTCTGGAATTGGCGAGGGGCCGCCTCCAAAAATCCAGTTAATCAAGTAGACACAGTCAGAGATGTTTATGCGATTATCTGCATTGACATCTCCTACGCCCTGGCAGACCTTGATCCAGCCGTCCACGCCGTCATATATGAGCGGGTTGTTCAATCCGTCGCGAGCGCGGATGGATGTGAATGCCAGGTCGGTCGAGCCAAATCCAATAGTGTGAACAGTAAGCACTGCCAGTATTCCCGATCCGGAGACAACAATCCCGTCTCCCAAAATTGCGCCGTCAATATACAGTTTTGAGGAGTCCGCGGAAAAGCCCACCCAAAAGAAGGTTGGCTCGCCGGAGTCACTTAGCAGCTGACCTTCAACTATATCAAGGTCATTTGCACGAATGATGCTCCGGTCGAATGTTATTTCAAGCGAGTAGGCCTTGAGATTAACTGACTCAGCATCAGTCAATAGATACACGATCACCGTTGAATCACGAAATATGACGCTGCTATCTGGAATCAGATGGAACGCCGGCGCCGCTGCAATCACAGGGGTTGCGGCCAAGGCAAACAGCAGCGCGAAGAGATATATCAGCTTTTTCTGCATAGTCAAATTCCTCGTCAAGGGCAGGGGCTGCATGGAGCAGGCCCGCCCGCGAAAATGTAACTTATTAGGTAGACAGCGTCAGAAATAGAAATGGCAGAACTGCAATTCGCGTCACCGGCCAGTTTAATTGGGAAAGGCGCCGGGCCGCCCGCGAAGATGTAATTGATTAGATACACGACATCGGAAATGTTGATTCCGCCGCTGTAGTTTGCGTCGCCGAATCGATACGTGGTCGGGCAGACTATGACGAGACCGTGCAGTGAATCGTCCATTACGATCTCAGTATTCATTTCGTTGAGAAGGTCCGATTGACGAAACATCACGCCGGTCGAGCCTTGCCCAACTGCCACAAACGTCATCTTCAGAAGCGTTCCAGGTCCGTCAACGTTTACCAGTGGCCCAAACAAGGAGGCGAGCAACTCATAGACGTATTCTGATTGACTCCCACCAAAAACATGGGTCGTATCTGTCCAAAAGAAGAACGCCCCTGATGGCCCATTGAAGAAGGACTCCCTGGTAGCGCCAATCATCTTGACAACCGCTGTGTCCACCTTGATGTCAAAAAAGAATGACTTGAGGTCTGCCACTGTGTCAATGGCGATGTAGAGAGAAAATGTGTCATCTAGGCTGACAATCTTCTCGTCGGGGTAAACAAACACATTGCCCGTACTATCAGAGTATTGTCCGTATGCAGCACCGGTGCTGAAGAGCAACATCAACACGATGAGGCATCGCGCCATGCGAGAGAAATTCATAGTCGTCTTTCCAAATCAGAGGGCCGGGCTCACAAGGAGGTGAGCAGTGAGCCCGGTCCCGTTGCAACGGTTACTTCAACATAGTCATCTTGACAGTCTTCTGGAAATCGGCCGTCTCGAATCTGTAGAAGTAGATTCCCGAGGCTACCTTGATTCCACTGTCATTGGTGCCATTCCAGACCACTTCATGTGTTCCAGCTTGCTGGTGCTCATCAACCAGGGTTTTCACCAATTGACCGATTACGTTGTAAATCCGAATTGAAACCCGCGTCGCGTTCGGAAGTCCGTACTCGATACTGGTTTCCGGATTGAACGGATTCGGTGAATTCTGATTGATCAAATAGCCCGTGGGAACAGCTACGGAAGCAATAGCTTCCGGTTCGCCGACAACACTGGCCACCTTGATAATTGAAGTGTTCTCATTGTCCCGGATATCGGCCCGAGTCAGTCTCACGCGCGCAGCATCTGCCGAGCGCACCTGGAACTTCATCGTGGCGATCACGCCTGAGCCGTCAAATGATGCGCCCTGACCCAGTACAGCAGCCGAAATGGAAATCTTGCCATCACTGACCAGCGGCTTATAGAAGAGCGGCAAGTTCGGATTGGTGATGTCCGCGCCGAGCGTCGAAGAGACAAACGTCAACCGTGATGGATTGTAGGAGACTTCACCAATCAATGACTTGGCATTATTGGATTGGTTATCCAAATACAGATCCACGTAATAACCATCTGCGGTCAAACGATCAACGACTCTCAGAGCCGGACTTGATTCGATCGGCCGGCCGGTCAACGTCGGAGTGTTCTTCGACATTGACGGCGAAACATTGTTGAAGTTGATCGCAAAAATCGCCAGATCTTCAAATTCGACCTTGTCATCCGGAAGTGGAATTCCCTTCGGACTATTGTTGTGCGTCGGACCAAAATCGGCATCGTTTTCGAAACCGACCTGTCCTTCGAGCAGCCCATAAGAGGAAGAAAACGTGACAAGGTCCGTGAAATAAACCGATCCATCAAAGGTCGCTGCGATGTCTCCCAGCCAGTATGAGGTCGATCTCGCCTGTGCTGATGGTGCAGCTACTGAGTAGTTGCCCGCCGCATCATATGCGAATGCTCCATAGTAGTATATGTCTCGAGTCGCATTGCTCAGGCCCATGACATCGAGGTGGTTTCCCGCCAAACTCGGTGATGCTGCCGCACTGTGCACCGTCATGCCGGCGACTTGATTGGCCGGGTACATTGGGGCCGGTGTCGGTGTCGGCGAACTGCCATAGTCCGGATAGTCCGTCCACTGCAGTCTCTGAATCTGAACGCCTACAACATCTGCACTGCCCGAGTTCACCCAACTCAACTGCACCTTGTTATGGCCAGGTTGGGCAGCAAGAGTTGTCGGGGGAGCCGGCGCCGTAACGTCCTTGGTGAAGCACCAAGTGTAACTGCATTGGTTTGCATTTTCGCGGGCAAAGTCGTCTGTAACTCTGAAGCGGATACAGTGCGAAGCCTCCGTCAGCGCCGCAAACTCAGCGCCAGTCATTGACCAACTGGAATTATTGTAGACGACTCCACTCAAGCCGGTCGCAATCGGTAGCCATCCGCCCGCGAGGCAGCCATCGATCTGGTAGTAAACATTATTAAGATCGCAATCGTCGGTTGCAGTCAAACTCAGGACCGGCGCGATATTATAGAATCCACCGGCTATCGGCGAATTCACTACAATTGCGGGATCAGCACAATTCGACTGGAAGTCAATAGGTGAGGCCAATGGCGCCGGGATTTGCGTATTGGTACTGTCTCGTAGGTCGCGGTAGATCATCGTGATGTCACCTGCGAGACAGGAGACGCTTCCGTTCATCGCGACTTTGAACAGACTATCCGGGCCATCGTCAACACCGGATAAGACACCAAGATTGACTTTGAGAGTATCCCGGGTGTTCAGAATGTTCGTTGATTGAGTGTAGGCAAGGAAGAAGTTGGCGTCCAGACCGGTAACACTCGAAACTGAAAGCTCTGCTGGATACTCCAGCCAGATGTTGGCGGCGTCGAGCGCGGTCACTCCCTCTCCGATATTCACGTTGAACGTGAAGTCACCTGCACAATTGTAGACAATCGAGTTCGGCGTCATGTCAAGACCACAGTCCGCGACTGGATTGTTGTCGACATTTCCGCCTCCACCACCGATGGCGTACGTGCCGGCACCCGGCCAGTCACTCCAGCAATTCTGATCGTAGAAATTGCCGGCCGTATTATCGGCTGCGTTTACCGAATTGGCAAACGTGCTGAACGTGCAACTGACCTGACCATTGAATGCGTCCAGACCTTGTCCGTTGAAGAGAAAATCATTTGAGGCAAGTACAGAAGAAAGCGAGCCGGCATCCTCGTACAGGCCAAATCCGATAGTAAACCCGGTAGCCCGGTTGCCCGAGGCATTGAACACGATATCACCCGTTCCGCCGGTTGCCACGACTGCAGCATAGCTGGAATCCGTATCGCCACTACTGCTGTAGATATTATTGTTGGCATTGAAGGTAATCAGCTGTGGCGAAAGGGAAGCTCGGTCAAAGCTCGATTTTTCGGTTGAGTTCAGTTCGAAATCAACCGGCTGTGGTGTGCGGCGATAATGACCGCTCTTGGTCGGTGTGCTGGAATATACATAAAGGCCATAGTATTCCTCGGTGAGCATCGTTGCAGTATTTGCAGAATATGTATTGCCGTTGAAACTGACACCACAAAGAGAAAAGTAGGCACCGATGCCGCAGTTGGCAAAATCATTGCCACTTACGGCAACCGAAGTTGCGTCGAGCAGAAGTGCACCCGTCGCGACGGCAGCAGTCTGAACCGTGTAAATGCAGTTACTGATGCTGCTATTAGTCAGAGTTCCGCTCGACGCACTGCCAAACTGCACACCGTTTTGTGCCGGCAAACCAGCACCCATTGATCCATTGCCGATCACTGTGCATTCGTCCACGTTACCGGTCACGTCTACGCCGTTGATCGTGATTCCGTTCTTCTGGAATCCTGTCACGGTTACGCGCGTCAAGTTCAGCACACGCGCATTGCCATCATTGCAGAAGGCGTAAACTCCCAGCCCATCCTGGTTACCGTTTAAAGGGTTGTCACGCACGTCCGTGATGGAGACATCCGTTATCGATCCACCGGAATTGCGGTAGGCAACGCCCATGAAGCGACTTGGCTGCACACCACCCAAGCCAGCTCCATCTACGGTCAAGTCTTCGACATCAACACTTGCCGAATTCTCGATCGAGAGGATAGCATAGTTCAGAGACGGAGTTGCAAAATAGTGAGTCATAGCCGTCGCCGGCGCCTGAATTGTGGTCGTGGCATACCCTGAGCCAATGATGTTCAGGTCTGCAAAACCATCGACTACAACCTGCCCGACATAGAGTCCGGGCGATAGGTAGATAGTGCTGCCAGACACCAGATCAACAGCCTCTTGCAAGCGATTGGCAGTCCCGTATTGGCCAAAGCCATCGTCGACATGAAGCACCGAGAAATCTCCCTGGAATCCGTTGGTGCCGTTACCGGTGCTGACGTCGGTGTCGGTAGAAGCACCGAGCCACGGTGTGAAGTCAATATCTGAGATGCCGATGCCGCCAACTGACACCGCTCCGCCTGGAGGCGCTGCCGTCCCACCATAGGCGATTGGGATCAACGCGGCGTAACCAGGTTCAGTGCTGTTCGCCGCAGAAGTAGTCAAGATCGCAGAGCCGAGCCAATTACCAGAGAAATTTTTCACTCCACCGGTCGTGCTGCGGTTTTCAATCTGAGCATACCAGTTACCTGCAATGCTATTGTTGAAGAAGACCGTGCCGGTGGCGTCTTCGACACTTGACAGCAGCCAAAGGACACCTATCGTCCAGTTGCCTGAAATCGTGTTTTCGAAAATAGAGTTGTTTGGACATTGATTTCGCAAGACAATGCCGCTACGGTTGAAATCGATTACGTTGTTGTGAACGGAATTCCCGGAAGTGAAATTCAGGTCAACTGCCGTGCGATTACCCGTGAACCGGCAGTCGTTGACTTCAACGTTTCCGGCGCTTCCTTGCACTGCGAATCCTATCAATTTCGGGTTGGTTGCCCAATCTGCAGGATTGTTGCCGTCCCGTGTCACGGTAAAGCCTTGCACTTGGACGCCGGCATTCGTTGTAACACGTATCGTCGCGAAGCTGCTCCCCAGCGTCTTCGGTCCGATGATTATGGACTGATCAATTCCTGCTCCGGTAACAGTCATGGCTTTGGCAATCGTCAGTTCGTCGGCGTAATTTCCAGCCGACGCAAGGACAGTACCTGTCGCCAGGACATTGCCCACACCGAGGCTTACCAGTTGATAGGGAGCACCGGCGCTACCATCACCGTTTGCCGGCGCTGAATCGTCAACATATGCCGTTGCACGACCTTTCTCGCCACCGACGTATTGAGCATCGATATAGGCATTGTTATTGCCATTGCTAAGAGCAATCAGGCTTGGATACCAGAGTGGATTTACGGATGCAAGCAACGCAATATCGCAGCTCTGGTTGATCGGCGCCGGCCAGGTATTTCCTGAGAAGGCCATGTTTGCGCCGTCGATGACCCATCCCTTCGTTCCAGAGACCGCATTGTTGGAAATCGTGCCGCTTGTTCCGGGATTGATGTAGGCCGGTTGACGAAGGTGATGAATCGTATTGTTCGATATCAAAATGCCGCTCAGTCCGCCGGAAATTTCAATAGCTCGACTGACAATGCCAACCACACTCCAGAGATCGCCCGGGTCCGGACCGTAAATCAGATTGTTCAAGATTGATACATTGCTGGCCGTTACGAGGATCAGGTTATGAACTCCCGTAACATCGGTCTTCTGAAGCTCGATGTCTTGAAGTGTCACACCCGAGGCAGATATGCTGAATGCATACCCGACCGCCTGAGCAATCTGCACGATGGTTGAACCAGCTCCCGCCCCGTCGATAGTCAGGTTAGCCTTGTTCACATTCACGGTGCTCGAGAGAACGTAGGTGCCGGGGCCAACAGCGATCGTGTGTCCAGCAAGGGTCTGGGCATCATCAATAGCTTCTTGAATTGTCGCAAACGTCTCACCAGTGTTGACGTTCAGCACCGGCCCGACAAAGTCAACGACGTCGCCCGAGTTATAGATTGTCGTCTGTAGATAATCAAGATAAGTAATGCAGTTACGCTGAGCGGAACCGAGTCCGAACTGTATGCTGCTGACATTCGCAGCCGCACCAAACAAAATCGGTCCCCACACCCCATCGGCCTGCCAGGCCGCCAGAGTCTGCGCAACAGCCGGCGGGTTTGAGCCGACTAACGTCGTCCAAAACGTATTTCCAGCTTGAGCATAGACGTTCCAGAGACCGTTGTTCAGATCAACCGAGGTCGTATTCCAGGCATTGGAATCGGGAGAATCATCAATATTTACTAGTACCAGGTCCCATACTGATTCACCTGATCGGGTGGCAGTAAATCCGCTTTGGGATTGCCCACCACCAGTCCCCCACCAGATCGACTGAATACCGATCTTGAACGCCAATGTCCGCTGTGTAGGATTGGGATCGAGGTACCATCCGTAAGTTGCACTAAAGCTACCGCCAACGAGATCAGAGGCCGGCGCGAAAAAGGTCGTTGTATTTATCGTGCTGATATTCGACTTGCCGGAATTGGATGTAGTGCCGTCAATCGAAATCGCACCGCCGTAAGTCGCGCCGCCAGGTCCGGACACGAATTTAATCTGCTGCGCGATGGCAGCATCGTCGGCTGCAGTGGGGACTTGGCCCGGCCTGCCGGCATTAGTAAAATTCAACCCGACTAAGTTCACACCCGCGGCATCACGCGTGTCGTCCGAGCGCCAACCATAGTCACCGAATGCCCTCACTGTGATAGGAGCCGCTTGCACGAAACTGATTAGCATCAGCACTATCGAGAGCGAAAGCCCGATCAAAACATAGAGCTTTTTATCCATTTGTATTGTCCTCCAATAGACAAGGCATCTTCCGAATTGGAAGTCTCCATTCGGACGAAGACGCGCACTTTTCGCATCAGGCGCGTTCCGCCAATTCCTTCAATCAATTAGGTCCATTAGGGAAATTTCTACTCTCGCCAGAGTGCCCCGGCCTTTGATCAACGCACAGCTTCAATAACCAAGATGCAGTACTATTGTACGTCCTTACACCGCTGACTACGACATCACCTCCTGCCGAATGATTCAGAATCAGATCAGACGATCTTCATTCAGGAATCCACAGTGTCAACGAAGTCTACCCGTGAAGCATGAGTCTTTCTGTTGCTTCACCCGAGCCCTTTGGAGTGATTGCTCTCGCAGTACTCATTGACCCTCCCTCACCTTAGCGACTCAACTTAACTGCCGGAACCGCAGGGGTTTTCTTACAAAGTAGTAATCGTCCGCAATCTACCTGAAAGACTCGCGACAGTCAATCTTCCAAAACACGTTAAAAACCGGTACATACTTAGTATCGCGCGTACGCAACGGCCCACACATTAAGTGTGGTCCCTTTACTGAAGTAGTCTAACTCTCCGCATCACAAGTCCCTGTAAGAGCAGAGCCTTGCTCGACACCCGAAGACATGACCGGGACATCGCCTACCAGATCCTCCATGAATCAGATCAACGGAGGGATAAGATCCCTCCGTTGAACAAGGTGGCGCAATATTGGACTCTTATTTAAGGAGCAACATCTTGCGAGTCTCGATGAAGCTTCCAGCGTTTGCACGATAGAAGTAGACTCCTGAGGGTGCTCCGGTTCCGTCCCATTCTGCGACAACTTTCCCGACTCCCTTGCCTGTGAGAGTCTTGACCAGCTGCCCAGTAATGTTAAAGATCTCAATCTTCCACTCCGAGGCGATTGGCAGATCCAATTCAATTTGCGTTGTCGGATTGAATGGATTTGGTCGATTTTGCCTGAGGGCAAATTCTGTTGGAAGCGAGGACTTGCTCAGGTTAACACTCAGGAGGTTACCCTCATAGTCAGCAACCTCGACTGAGAGTAATTCGGCTTCGCCTTCGAGACGCAGTAATTGGTTCGTGCCGGCACTAAGGCGGCGTTTCAAGTCAGTGAAGCCGGAATAGATCAGCACGGCGACCTCACCGTTTTCGGCATGGGACACAACGTCCATTTCGGTCAGGTTTGTGAGATTATACCCCATCGGAACACGATATCGCGCCATCAGCGCTCCGATTTCGGCATTGGAGCTAACCGAAAGAATGCCGTCTTGCCACTTCACGTTTGCCGAAGTCGCAAATGGTGCGAGCTTCGGGAAGGGAAGAGCATCGCCGACAATCACCCGCAGCAAGTATACTAAGTCACCGACGCTCAACACCGTTCCATCGTGGTTGACGTCAGAGGCGGCGATTTGTGCCTCGCGACGAATTGGATCTGGATCGAGCGCGGCCGATCCGTAGAGGAAGTAGTTCGTGTACAAAACGGCATCAGCAATTTCACAGGCGAGTCCGTTCAAATTCAAGTCGCCTGGAGCGTCGATAGAATCCGCGCAAATAACGTCGACTCCGCCTTCAGTGAATTCAATACACCGAATCGCGTGATATTTATCTCCCAACAGACACTCGTCGTGGGCACCAAGGCCAAGCGGGCGTGCCGGTTCGGGATACAGGACGTCATTGAACTCATCCCAGCGCATTTGACCATCAAATGCGTATATGCGCTTGTCGAGATATAGTGTATCGCCGGTCACTGTCGAGATGGAATTATCTCCACAATCAATCCAGAAGAATCGCACAGGCAAATACTGGCACTCGTAAGTCCGGTCATTAGTGACCAGGAACTTGAGAATTATTACCTCGTGCTGGTCACTATCGGGCGCGCCATAACAGATTGGATGGTTGCTGCCGTTGTTTACATCTGCCAGGGAAACGACCCGTATGAGGCCGCTCGGGCATGGGCCACCGCAGTTGCCAATGGCTCCAAATCGATAGGTGAAGTACTCCCAACCACAGGCGATGATGAGCTGCCCCGGCTTCGCCTCAACAAAGCTCAGTCCGGAGTTGTCATAGGCGATGAGGAAATCAAAACCTCCGAACTGGAGAGCTTCCGACTGCACGAATACCGAAACATACTCATAGTTGCCCTGGAAGGAGTTGTGAGTCTTTTCGATTTGCGCCGAGAAGCAGGTAGCCGTGTCACAATCTACAAGTGCTACCAAGTGCTGGTGTTGAGCCGAGGCCGTGCGCCCGCAGCTATCCTCGACCGTGATCGAGAAACTATATAAGGCAGTGAGCGCCGGTGGCGTGAAGCAGACTGTACCGTTACCGCCGGCATAGTTCAGGGTTGCTCCCGCCAGTCCCGTGGTCGTAATGATCTTGATATTTTGGTCAGCGTCTGAATATGTAAATGGAACGCAGACTTGTGTCAGAGGGGCATCAGCGCAGGCCACACTCGTGTCAACATCAAGCACACTTACCACGGGTGAGACGTTTAGTCTTACCTGTACCAATGCGGTGTCAAAATCCACCGCATTACATGCATCTGTGGCTTTCAACACAAATACATAAGTGCCGGACGCGGTAGGAGTGAAGCAAATCTGGCTGCCGTTGTAGCTTCCGACAGGTGAAACCAGTTCACACTGAAGAGCGCCAGGATCAGCGTCTGTGCACGACGCGTTCCAGCAGATCTGCTCTCCAGAAGTGCGACAACTGAGAGACTGATCCGCCCCTGCATTTGCAACTGGCAGGCTATTGAGTGAGATGCTAATCGTGGTCACACAGGTGTCTGCAGCGCCACAGGCATCAGTAACGATCACTCTGATCATGTTGGCGCCAACAGTCGGCGTAAAGCAGAGTTGGTTGCCTTGAATTGTGCCACCTGTCACCTGAGTCGACACAATGTTGTTGTCAGGATCCGTCGCTCCATATCCGTTAAGACAGAGTTGATTCAGATTGCAGACAAACAGGGATTGGTTGCCGGGACACGTGACAACCGGCGGCGAGTTGAGTACCACGGTAACAGTCGTGACGCACTGAGTCGTGGCACCGCATTCATCTGTTGCCGTCAGCGTTACAGTATTCACGCCCGCCACAGGTGTAAGACACACCTGTGATCCGTTCAGAGTACCTCCCGTAACGGTGACATTTTCGAGGTTTCCATCTGGATCCGTGGCAGTGTAGCCGTTCAGGCAAATCTGTGCCAGATTGCAGACGAAGAGAGTTGTATCACGGGCGCAACTCACTACCGGCGCCGCATTGACGGTAACATTTACGGTAGTGAAACAAGTGTCAGCCTTGCCGCATGCGTCAGTGGCGATGAGCCGAATCGTGTTGACGCCTGCGACGGGATTGAAGCACACCATATTGGAGCTAAGAGTGCCAGGTGACGCGACCACGCTTGTCAGGTTGCCATCAATGTCGGATGCCGAGAAGCCGAGAATACACATTTCCTGAAGGGAGCAGGTAAAGATATTGGCTGTCGCAGGGCATACGACTTCGGGTGGCGAGTCAATGGTGACCATAACATTGGTGCGGCATGTATCAGCTATGCCGCAGGCGTCAGTGGCAATGAGCGTGATCGTGTTAATGCCGGCTGTCGGAGTGAAACAGACTTGATTGCCGTTCAGCGTTCCTCCAGTCACGGTCACACTGGTGATGTTGTTGTCAGGATCGCTCGCTGCGAAGCCACCAAGGCAGATCTCAACTGCCGAGCACAAGAACATTGCGGTGTCGCCATGACAGGTAGCAGAGGGCGCGCTATTGGTGGAGACGGTCACAACTGCTGTATCCAGATCGGTAGCGCCGCAAGCATCGGTCGCCCTCACGATGAAGGTATAGATACCCGCTCCGGCCGGAGTGAAACAGATACCTCCACCATTGAGTATTCCGGGGCCTGATATCAGCTGGCAACTACTGAGGTTGTTATCAATGTCAGTGCAGCTCGCAGGTATGCAGACTTGGCCCGGTGCGCACTGGAACAGCGTCGAATCCCGACCCGCATTTGCCACTGGTGCCTGATTCAGCGTCACATTGACAATCGATGTATCGTAATCCGTCAGCCCACAAGCGTCGGTTGCTCTCAGCACAAATGTGTAGGTACCTGTGGTGGCAGGTGTAAAGCAAATCTGAGAACCGTTGTAGGTGCCAGGTCCTGAGACCAATTGACAGGTAGTCAAGTTGCCGTTGGGATCGCTGCACGACGCAGTGATGCAGACTGGGGCAGACACGCACTGGAACAACGTCGAATCGTTTCCTGCGTTCGCAACAGGTGCTTGATTCAATGTGACATTTACAACAGAAGTGTCATAGTCGGTCAATCCACATGCATCGGTGGCTTTCAAGACAAAAGTGAATGTACCTGAAGATGCCGGTGTGAAGCATATCTGTGAACCGTTGTAAGTGCCCGGTCCTGATATCAATTGACAAGTTGACAAATTACCATTCGGGTCGCTGCAGGCCGCGGTAATGCAAATGGGAGCAGCCACGCATTGGAATAGAGTCGAGTCGCGCCCGGCATCCGCCACTGGAGCCAGATTGAGCGTCACGTTCACTACCGAAGTATCGTAGTCTGTCAAGCCACAAGCGTCGGTCGCCTTCAGCACGAGAGTGTAGATGCCGGATGTCGCTGGCGTGAAGCAGATTTGCGAACCGTTGTACGTTCCGGAACCCGATACCAGCTGGCACGTCGTCAAATTGCCATTCGGATCACTACACGCTGCGGTTAGGCAAATCGGCGCAGGTGTGCACTGGGCCACTGTCGAATCACGGCCCGCATCTGCAATTGGCGCCTGATTCAGGGTCACATTGACTATCGATGTGTCGTAGTCGGTCAGACCACAAGCATCAGTCGCCTTCAGCACGAGTGTGTACGTGCCGGAGGCAGCCGGAGTGAAGCAGATTGCGGAACCATTGTAAGTACCTGGCCCCGACACTAACTGGCAGGTCGACAGGTTGCTGTTAGGATCAGTGCATGCCGCGGTGATGCAAATCGGTGCAGGCACACATTGCGCCAATGTCGAATCTCGACCCGCATCCGCTACAGGAGCCTGGTTCAAAGTCACATTGACTACCGATGTGTCGTAGTCTGTCAGGCCGCAGGCGTCGGTGGCTTTCAGCACGAGTGTGTAAGTTCCCGAGGCCGCCGGCGTGAAACAAATCTGCGAACCATTGTATGTGCCGGGTCCCGACACTAATTGACAGGTTGATAAGTTGCTATTTGGATCAGTGCAAGAAGCAGGTATGCAAATCGGCGCTGCTTCGCACTGGAACAACGTCGAATCACGCCCGGCATCCGCAACCGGAGCCAGGTTTAGCGTTACCGTAACGACAGACGTATCGTAGTCGATCAGTCCACAGGCGTCAGTGGCCTTGAGAACTAATGTGTAGGTTCCAGTCGAGGCTGGAGTGAAGCAAATTGCTGAACCGTTATAAGTTCCAGGCCCGGAAACCAATTGGCACGTCGACAAATTACTGTTCGGGTCTGAACAAGAGGCTGTGATACAGATTGGCACTGCCGCGCACAGAGCCAGTGTCGAATCACGACCGGCGTCTGCGACCGGCGCCGCATTGAGAGTGACGTTTACCGTCGTAAAACAAGTGTCTGCCAATCCGCAGGAATCAGTGGCTATGAAGCGTATTTGATTGACGCCCGCAACCGGTGTGAAGCAAACCTGGTTGCCGCTGAGTGTGCCGGGGGTAACCGTTTTCGTAGCCAGATTATTGTCCGGATCAGTTGCCGTGAAGCCGACTCGACAGATCGAGCTCAAGTTGCACACGAGCATCGAGGTGTCACTGGCGCACAACGCAACAGGAGGCAGGTTGGGACAAATTGAAATGACGTAGGGATTAGTCTGCGGATTCGTCGCTGGATTGGACAACGTAATCTGTCCGTCAGAGACTGTGATGTAATATTCCAGCGCCGATCGACAATTCAATAGTGTACTCGGAATCGTATAGCAGAAGATGCTGTCGAGCGGCCCTCCTTGCTGTGTCATTGGCACGTCAACATAGGAGGGATAACTTGGACTTCCAACTAATCGATAGAATAGCCTGACAGTCATGCTGGAAAGAGGTGTGTCCAGATCTGTCACTTTCACACAGATCGGAATCGCTGCAGTCCGGACTTGACAGGTATCGCTGAGATCCTCTGTTGGAGGCGTGCGAACAATGACCGGGGGCGATTGCTCACGACATGACAGACTGTCGCAACTGACGCAATTCCCGCCTACCTTATGACAAACTTGTGTCACATGAAGCTGGCCGTTCTGAATTGTATCCAGACTCGTGTAACAGATTTTGTAACGGCTGCACAGCCGCAACTTGATAATGTCATAGAGTGAATCGATAGCATTTCCTGAGGGTGCATGACCCCAGAAACCGCTAGTCCCCGTTGCGAAGGCTTGCATCGCTTCGGGATTGTAATAGGTATTGACAATCGGCCCGAGATTGAAGGTATAGATCGGAATTCCTGCACCATTGGCAAAATTGCAGATCAGGGTGGAATCATCCGTGTATGGTCCGGTAGCGGGGTTGCCAACACCATTGGGCGGTTGCGAAGTAATGTGGCTGCGATTATCGAGACCGTCTGTGAACG
>CAZKIH010000021.1:0-64954 GCA_964552775.1 uncultured Ignavibacteria bacterium
GTGTAGCTCAGCCGGCAGAGCGGCTCCCTGTTAAGGAGATGGTCGCAGGTTCGACCCCTGCCACCCCAGTATTAACCTTGTCTGCTTCCAGCCCATTCCAGACCTCGATTGCCCCCAAGAATGATCTGGGCAGCCGCACCGGCTAATTGACGATCCGACCGTTCATTCGTATACTGTATTGGCTATGTTAAAGGGACCTACGAAATTGGCGGCAGTTGTCTTTCTGGCGGCAAATTTGACGGCATCAGCCCAAATAATGCCGAAGGCATTCACTCTCAAGGCACATCCAATCACCGAATCGCGCTCCTTTCTCCTGACTGAGTTCTACGTCAATCGGCAGTTTGAGCACTACAGCAATTCCAGAAAGGGTGGCTGGGAGCTCGGTGCCGTGGTCGGTTGGGAACTCGGCTACATGCGAAACATCAACGAGCGTTGGGCGGTTGGAGCATCAGCGTTCTTCAATGGCAGTGATGATCGTTCCCAGTTCGGGATTAAGCCGAGAGCACGGTATTGGCTTGGGAAGAACTCGAGTCTCGATTTTGCCGTCGGTCCAATTCTCGTTACGATCGACGACAACTCCTATTCGAACATGGGAGTAGCATCACATATCGGAGTTAATGCAAATAGTTGGTTGGCCTTTACGATTGGAATGGAATACTCGCATCTAAGAGGCGGAGGCTACCCATATGTATGGCCCGGTGAGATACCTGCTTCGGTTGATCGGGTGACAATTTCAGGCGGTGCAAGAATCGGCGCTGTGCCGGGCATTGTTGTCGGAACCGTCGGACCGCTTCTCATCACTGCCCTCATTTACGTGCTTCTTCATCCAGTTGAAGCTGTCTACTAAGCTACTGGTGGGCTCTACGGCTCTCAATTGCGAGCCAGCTACTCTTCGCCCAGAAAATTACGCCACAGGCAAACAGCAGCAGCGCATCGCGCAGAATGAGATCTTTGACTGGTCCACGGGCCTTGGAAGTCGTTGAGAAACAGCCACACTCAATGTTTACCCCTTTCATCAGAGCTATCGAAAGGGCAACAATGAATACTGCGAGCAGACCGGCAATAATCAATGCCGCCGCCTTCTCCCAATAACCGACAATCACCAACACGCCAGCGATGAGTTCCACCCAGGGTAGAAACAGAGCGAAGACATTGATGAACTGACCTGGCAGGATATGATAATTGTAAATTATTCTGGCGAATTGGTCCGGGTGGATAACCTTGTCCACTGCAGCATACACAAATGTGATGCCAACTGCGAGCCTTAGCACCAGTTGGATCTGATCTCTGGCGATGCCGGACATTATCCACACTCCCAGCACCGTCAACGAAATCTTGACAGGAATCGAGGCCGATACTGGAATTAGATCAGGCGCAAAGATACTCCCGAGAGAACTGCCAGCCAACAGCAAACCAAGAACAATGCGCAGTGCGTTTTCCATTGCCTAATGCGATTCCTCTTCGTTGCCATAATTGCCTTCGATCGGAAGTTTCTGTTTGCTCCATTGCGACCACCCGCCAAAGAATATCTCGACGTTCTTGTAGCCGTATTCCTGCACGAGGAAGCGAGCCAGAAACAGAGAAGCTTCGCATTCAGAGCCCGAGCAATAGGTGACAATCAGAGTATCTTTCGGGATTGTCGGAAGCACCTTGTCCTTGAAATCGTCGAAGTAGTCATAGGGCAAATTGATCGCACCTTCTATGTGACCGGCGGCATATTCGTCCGGTTCTCTGGCGTCGATAAAGATGTACGACTTTGAGGCCCATCGATCGAAGGCTTCTGACATTTTGAGTGTCGGCGGGTCACCTTTGTCATAAGAGGGCGAGGTCCAGATCGAGTCAGTGTCAGACATCGACGTCGGCCAGTTGCCAACCCAGGCAACACTGTTTGGATTGATGAAGTTGTTTATCCCCCCAAGAATCACAGCGATGACACAGATGATGATAATTCTGAAGATCATTAGATAACTAAATTCACCCAGTTACTTGGTCCGACAAACTAATGTACTTCTTATACTAAGGCAAACTCTAAGCGTTCCAGCCGGCAATTGAAGGAAAAAGCCCGATCGGATCAAGAGCCCGCTTGATGCTCTGGGCGATCCCCTCACTACAGTTGCCTTCGTTCGTCTTTGGTGAGCCATCCGCAAGCAGGGGCTGCCTATGCTGAACTGGACTCATATTCTTGCCAAATGGTTGGGCGTCAATGGGGTACAAGCGAAGCGTTGCCGAGAGCACGAGTCCCAATGTACCGAAGCTCCTGCAAAATATCTTCGGTAAATCATATCCAGCAACGGACTTATACGTTACAGCTCCCGTCTTGATAACTTCCCCTGAGGAAGTTAGAATCTGTAACGCCAATACCCATCGAGTTACATCATAGTGTCCTTGTTGTGTCCCGATCTGTCCCGAGGATACCATACCGCCGACAGTACCCACTGCGTCGGAGCGCAAGAACGGAAATTGCAGTTGATTCGCGGAAAGCAGTCCATGCAGTTTCGCTAGATGCACTCCAGCCTGACAAGCGATATAATAGTCCGCCTTTTCGAAACGCACGATTTGATCCATTCCCCTTAGATCAAAAACTGTGACTTCTCGACTGGTCGCAGGGACTGGCACGCACTTGGAATTCGTTCCGCGCGCAATAATCATGGAGTTGCTTGCATCCTGCGCACAGACAATCTGTTTCGCCTGGCTCTCCGATGTTGGGGAAACGGTTCTGATATCGATGGCACGACTCCAATTGTGTTGCAGGCAAGATTGAGGCAGCTTCTTACTGCTGATTAATCATCTACAGCGAATTTCCTGTGCGCGAACCTCGATTTCGACGAGATCTGTCGTCGTCAGTCGGTTGTACTGCACAAAGACAGTGATGTCATCGCATGGAGGCGGCAATCCCGGTACGTTAATTCGGATGCTCAGGTAGAAGAAGGTTGGTTCCATTTCCTCAAATTTCACTGACATTGCCGTACGATTGTGCACCGTGATTGACTCGGAACGTACTTCAACTGCATGAGTAGTGTCAGTGTAGAGTGACAGAATCACGGGGATGTTAATCGTGTCTGGGAGGATACCAAACTGGTCAGTAACGGAAAACAGTACTTCCAAATCTCCGACTCGTGCAGGGAGTTCATCATCTTCCTTCCTGCTACAACTAAATAACGCAAAGACAACCAGAAGAATAGTGAGAGCTGCGGAAAGTGACTTTGTCATTAGAAAATTCCTGTCAACAAGATGATCATCGCCAATCTATCGAGAGATAAGACGACGGGCAAGTGGATTTGGTGCAATCGAGCGTATCAGTGCAAGTATGCGCAGGTTGCTTGGAATCTGAGGTGACTCGCGCCCCTAAAAGCGAAAAGAGGAGACCTTCACCTAATCTCCTCTAATCTAATTGCAACGTTATCTCCGAAAATGACTGCCCGGAGCGGCAGATTCTTTTATCTCGGGCCGGCTTTCTTTATTGGAACCGGCACTGGCTTGGGAAGAACCCCCAACCCGATCAATACGTCCACTAATATATCAATTAACCGTTTCATCGTCGTTCACTCACTCCCAAGTATATATGGAAATTCCGAGCGAAAGTTCCGAGAAATCAGTTTTTTAGTGTTTTGAGGGCCTTTGGGAGGTATTCAACGATGTCCATAGCCGACATTCCGAATGTCCCTATCGACCGCTGTGCCAAATCGCCCGCCCAACCGTGGATGAATGCCCCACAAATTGCCGAATCGCACCCACTTAATCCAAGAGCTAATAAGGAGCCAATCACTCCTGATAACACATCCCCTGACCCTCCGGTTGCCATCCCCGGATTCCCGGTTGGATTGACATGAGTCGTTCCATCCGGCGCTGAGATCAGCGTAGGGGCACCCTTCAGTAGTACAGTCTTGCCGACTGTTACCGCGAAATCGGAAGCAGTCCTTATGCGATCCCGTTCAATCTCCGCCACCGCCAGCCCGGTCAACCGTGCGAATTCGCCTACGTGAGGTGTAAGCACCACATCCGCACTACACTGTTTAATGAGCTCCGATTTGCCAGTGAACGCAAATAGCCCGTCCGCGTCGAGAACGGCCGGTTTGTCGACAGTAACAATTAGTCTGCGGAACAACTCAATCGTCTCATGGTTGCGGCCGACTCCCGGACCGAGGCAAGCCGCGTCGGCTGAACGTATCGCTTGGAGGATGTCGCCAAGGGCACGAACTGACAAACATCTCCTTCGACTCAACTCCGGCAACGGTCTCGTCATGGCCTCGGTAAGCTTCATCTCCAGAATGTCATTCAGCCCCTTTGGGCATCCTACGGTAACAAGCCCGCAGCCCGATCTTACGGCGGCTTGCGCGGCCAGCGTTGCCGCGCCAGTCAAGCCTTCGGAACCGGCGACTATGAAAAGCTTGCCGGCGTCGCCCTTGTGAGCGGTAGGCTCCCGATCCGGAATGAGGCTCTGTACTTGCCACGGAGTTGTTAGTTCCAATGACAGATCTGAACCGGCGAGCGCCTCCTTCGGGATTCCGATGTCGATTACTCTCGTGAGTCCGCAATAGGATCTTCCGGGATAGAAGTAATGCCCGACCTTGGGTAGTCCAATTGATGCGGTGTATGCAGCCTGAATGCAGTTTTCTGGCTTTTCGCCATTGTCGGAGTTCAGGCCGGATGGTGTATCTACAGCAAGAACCGGTACTCCGGAGGCATTGATCATCCGAATAATGTTCGCCGCTTTCGCATCTACCTCGCCCTGAAAACCTGTGCCGAATATGGCGTCGATGATCATGTCAAATGACCTCAATTCAGGGATGCTCCCTGCTCCTGACAGATCATGAATTTTCAGTCCCGCTGATTCGATTTTGAGCAAGTTCACCAGGGCGTCACCCTTCGTGGCTTCGCGCTCCCCCAGGCGGAATACTTCCGGATTTGCACCCCATTGCGACAAGTACCGGGCGATGACAAATCCGTCACCACCGTTATTACCCTTGCCGCAGAAGATAGCGAATCGTTTGCCGGTGACGTTGTCTCGGAAGATCTCTCTTATCCACGCGGCAATCCCTTGGCCGGCGTTTTCCATTAACTGCAGGCTCGGAATTCCGAGTTCGTGGATAGCGCGATGATCGATGGCGCGCATTTGAGCAGAGGTGACAAGCTTCATATCATTTTAGTATCGGGATTTCGGGAGGAGACAACAAGGGGGAAATGTGAACAAGACAGGGACAAGCGATCCTAACGCTGTCTCCCGGCGATTGTCCCAGATGCAATCACCGATCAATATTTGGATCAATAGAATCCGTAGGAGTGATATCCTGACTCTATCGGAACGGAGTGTCACATCTTGCGAAAGATATTGACGAGCTTGTCGACGCCCTCTTCCATCATTATCATCCATTGACCGTTATAAAATTCCAAAACCAGGACGTCGCTTTCGGTGACATT
The DNA here is from genome assembly GCA_964552775.1 of uncultured Ignavibacteria bacterium. Lineage (GTDB taxonomy): Bacteria > Zixibacteria > MSB-5A5 > CAIYYT01 > CAIYYT01 > JADJGC01. The sequence goes on from CAZKIH010000021.1 coordinate 5,419, forward strand.
TTCACCGAACATCGGGAATGAAATACGATAGACGAACAGCTTCTTGTTTGGAGTCTCGTCCACAACGCCGAGGATTTGAGTTTCAGACCCAGACATTGCTGTTGAAAGCGATGGGACGAGATTTGTTACCCATGACATGAATCCTACGTAAAACTTCGTCGAATCGAGGCTGATAACATCGTCCAGAGACTTCGCACCATCGAAGAAGGCGAGAAAAGACGGCGGAGTGGAATCGGCGGCAGCAACTCTCTCGAAAATCACGGTTATTAAACCCTTGAGGCGACCGAGATCCTTTGGGTGAGTCATCGCTGCACATGTCTCCCAGTCGAGCTCCTTGTTGGCTTCCGTGTATCTGTCTGCAATAACTCTGGCCGAATCCCGCTGAGCCAAAGATTGACTTGCGCCTAAAGCAAGAATGGCGCAGGTAGTGAAGAGCATGAGCATTGCTCGACTGGTCAGTGTAAGTAGCCTTTGCATGTCTTTCTCCTTTTGGAATTATCAGAAATACTGCTATCCCAATATAGAGAGATGCGTCAATTATCAAACAGGGAATTTTAGATCGATACCCTGACAGGCCTTACAACCGAAAAAACTATGTTACGATTTGAAGTGAGGCGCATAGTCCTGCCCCCTTGCAGATTTGTGCGAGTCTATCGAGAAGAGGCGCATTAACTCGCGCCGCTACTTCCTCTTCTTCTCCACCTTCTTCGGCGGGAATGCTATCGCAAAGACTTCTTCGACACGATCGACAGCATGGAATTTGAAATGCGATTTGACTTCTTGAGGCAGGTCAATTAGATCCTTCTCATTGTCGCGGGGAATGATGATCTCTTTGAAGCCGTTGCGAAGAGCGCCGAGACATTTCTCTTTGAGACCGCCAATCGGCAATACTACGCCGCGCAAAGTGATTTCGCCGGTCATACTGACCTTTGGGCGTATCGGGCGATTGGTAAGCAGGCTTACCAATGCTGTTGCGATCGTGATACCTGCTGACGGGCCATCCTTGGGCACAGCACCCGACGGAACGTGAACATGAAGATCAATCTTCTCGAAAATGTCCGGATCGATACCAAGCTCCTCGGCAGATGAGCGCACGCAGGACAAAGCGGTCTGCACAGATTCTTTCATCACATCACCGAGACTGCCGGTCAGATTCAGATGCCCCTTGCCGGACATGCGGGTCACTTCGATATTGAGAATATCGCCACCAACAGAAGTGTACGCCAATCCAGGTACAACTCCGACTTCTCCATCGCGCGGATTCTTGTCCGAGATGAATTTTTCGGGGCCGAGGTAGTCCGGTATATCGATCCCCTTGATCGAGGTCTTGCCCTCGTAGCCCAACGCCACTTTCTTGGCAATCTTGCGGCAAATGGTGGCAATTTCGCGGTCGAGATTGCGAAGCCCCGATTCACGTGTATAGTCACGAATCACTTTGAGAATTGCATCATCCGCGAACTGTACCTGTGCTTTCTTGAGGCCGTGGTTATCGATCTCCCGAGAAATGAGGTACTTCTTGGTGATTGCAAGTTTCTCTTTGTCGGTATAACCCGGGATACGGATCACTTCCATGCGATCGAGTAGCACTGAGGGTATGGTATCAAGTATATTCGCCGTCGTAATGAACATCACCTTGGATAGATCGAACGGCACGTCGAGGTAATGATCGGCGAAGGTGTTATTCTGTTCCGGATCAAGTACCTCCAACAAAGCTGATGACGGATCGCCACGAAAGTCCTTACCGATTTTGTCGATCTCGTCCAGCATCAGAACGGGATTGCAGGAGTCGCAACGGCGAATTGCCTGGATGATCCGACCCGGCAGTGAGCCGATATAAGTGCGGCGGTGACCGCGGATTTCCGCCTCATCGTGCATACCGCCAAGTGCAATGCGCTGGAATTTTCGACCCATTGAACGTGCAATTGATCGGCCAAGCGAGGTCTTGCCCACCCCGGGAGGGCCGACGAAACACAGAATTGGTCCTTTCATTTCTGACTTCAATTTTTGTACTGCCAGGAATTCGAGAATGCGTTCCTTGACTTTCTCGAGTCCGTGGTGATCCTCGTCAAGGATCTTCTCGGCCTTACTGATATCCAGTTCCTGATCCGTCATGCGATTCCAGGGCAGGGTCGTCAGCCAGTCGAGATAAGTGCGGCTGACAATGTATTCGGCTGCCGAGGGATTCATTTTGCCAAGGCGATCGAGTTCCTTTTCGGCGGCTTCACGCGCTAACTTGGGAAGACCATTCTCATCAATCTTGCGCCGGAATTCGTCAAGCTCTGTCGTGCGATCATCTGCCTCGCCCAATTCGCGGCGTATTGCCTTGAGCTGTTCGCGCAGAATGTAGTCTCTCTGCATCTTGCCCATCTCGTGGGCGGCATCGCTCTGAATCTTCTGAGAGAGTTCAAGCACTCCAACTTCTTTGTTGAGATGCTGTACCAACCTTTCCAGGCGCGTCTGCACATCATAGGTTTCAAGCAATTCTTGCTTGCTGGCGATCGTCAGATTCAGATTGGAAGCAACATAGTCGGCAAGCTTGGAGGCACTTTCCTGATTGATCGCGGTGATGTAGATTTCTTCTGAGACGCTGGGGGCCAGATCAACGACTTTCTTGAGGAGTTCAAGCACATTGCGCTTGAGAGCTTCTATCTTGACGGAGGTGGTATCCCTGTCATGGTGAATGTCCACCTCAGCCTGGATGTATGGCTCAGTATCGACGGTTTTGGTGATCGAGATGCGGTGGAGACCTTGTACCAGAAACCGGACCGAGCCGTCGGGAAATCGCAACATCTTGAGAACTGTCGCAGCGGTTCCGACCTTGTAGATATCGTCTGGCCCCGGGTTCTCAGTCTGAGCTTCTTTTTGGGTACAGAGACCGATAGTCCGACCGGCCATCAAAGCTTCATCAACTAACTTCGCCTGACGCTGATCGGTGATCATTAGTGGCATTACGAGGTATGGGAAAACTACCATTCCGCGAACTGGCAGAACTGGCAGCGTATTATTCGTGATCTGAGTGGGTTCGACCTTGTTCATGACTGGTGCCTGCAAAACTTCCTCCTATCGAAGCCGACCGGTGTCTGGGTCAGTTCCCTTGGCCCACCTATAAGTGGTCAATGTTATACGCCCCGGTTCATAGTTCTATATCGTAAAGTTTTGCCAAAAGCTTCAATAGAGAAAGGGCATCCAGATCCTAATGTTCAAATAGCGCGGGACACTTCGCCGCTATTTTATCTCCTTCAGCAATTCCGCAACAGCTCGCATAAGTTGAGGATCGCGACCTGATTGGAGATCGTCAGGGAGATTCTCAATGTAAATGTCCGGCTGACGAGGGGTACGATCGATATCTTCCATCTCGAGCGTATAGGCTCCCCAAGACGGCCGCCGAATATGTGCACCATCAATCAGGAAGTATTCGGCTGTGCCGATGACGGCGCTTCCTGTCGGAGTGCCGACGATCGGGCCAAGTTTCATGCGCCGGAATCCTTCGGCGAAGATTTCGGCATTTGATCCTGAGTAACCGTTGATCAGACAGGCAAGAGGCCGCTCGAAGGCTTTCGAACGATACTTGTTCTCTGAAACGACGGGGAAATTGCGGAAACTCCGCAAGAGCCACGGAACGCGATCGAGCATGCCGAGCAAGTGTACGGCAATTGACCCACCGGGGTTCTCACGGACATCAACTATCAGCGCTTCTTTTCCCTCCGCTATCGAGACAAGTTGCTCCTTGAAGAGATCGAGCGCCGGGTTGTTCATGGAGCGAATGTGCAGATAGGCAATCCTGTTGTTGGACAGCGAATCGACTATATGCCGGCGTTGCTCGACCCACTCTTGGTAGCGCAGTGACTCTATTTGTGACTGAGCGATCGGCTTCACGTCAACCTCTTTGCTTGAACCATTTGGAGCTTCGCAGATCGCCAGGGTGAGACGCTTACCAACCTGTCCGGTCAACAAGGTTTCGAGGTCGCTTTCGACCGACAGTTTGACCCCGTTTATGGCGAGCACGAGTTGCCCGGGTTTCAGACCTGCCACGTCGGCTGGTGAACCCGGCAGAACGTGATCAATTCGAAACTGATTTGCTGAGCTAATCGCAGGAAAATCGAATCCTATTCCCAAAAAGCCTGAGTTGACAGTCTCTGCAGGTTTAGACTCTGCGATTACATAATCGAGATGCGAGCCGCGCAGTTCTCCCATGAGTTCGTTCATCAGGTTGCGAAGTTCTTCTTCGCTGCGAATGTGTGTTAACACCGGCTCGTACTTTTCGCGCGTGGTTTCCCAATTAATGCCGCGAAAAGTCGTATCATAGAAGTAATTCTTCAGCATTCTCCAGCTCTCAAGAAATCTCTGCCGATAGGTGGCAATTGCGTCGATTTCCATCGTTGCCTTAAAGGATACTGGCTCGGATTTGCCGTCGGCTAACGAAAGGACCCGCAGCTTCCCATCCTCGAGGTAGTAGAGACTCTTGCTGTCATTGTTGAGCTCCAGTTGCGATTTTGTCTTGCCCGATGAGGTCACCTGCTTCAGATCAGACTCATCCTCGGCATTGACCGACCAGATTTCCGACTTGCCCAGCAAAGAAGCAACGAAATAAAACTTCTTTCCATCTTGAGTCAGGACCGGCCAACTGCTCTCTCCTGACAATCTGAAGGCTCGTTTGCGTCGCTTTTCAATAGCCTTGAAGTCAATCGCGACATCGATCTGCTTCTTTGTGTCTTTAGATTTGAGTGAGTCCTTGGATGCCTTGCCCACAAAAAGACTGTCTAGAGCTGATTCGAAGAATTCGAGCGGCTTCTCCAACAGCTCAATCTTGAAGGTCTCACTTCGATCGTACAACGTGCCCGTGAAGTAAATCAGTTTCCCGTCAGCAGAAAATTGCGGTCTCAGGTTGGCGCCGGCAAATTTTGAGACATTCTGCTTCAGTCCTGCCACGGAAGCCACCCAGATATCGGACTCGTATGTTGGACCTGCCATAGTAAACGTCAACCATTTCGAATCTGGCGACCATGAAAACTCTTTCGTTTCTTCAATAGCCAGATCGTGATACTGACCTTGGATCCAGATCTCTTCCTTGCCAGTAGACAACTCAAGTCGCATTATTTTGTCGAGACCGCGATAGAAGGCGAGGTACTTGCCGTCAGGCGAGGGAACCGGCTTCATCTCTGCTTCGCCGGATCGCGTAAGCCGCTTCTCAACGCCGTTTGTCGCATCGCCGGAAAATATCGCATAGTCGCCGTCACGATCTGAGCAGTAGAACAGGGTTCTCGAGTCAGAACCCCATACGACATGATTTTCACGTGCCGAAGTAAATGAAATGCGTCGAGCCTCCACGGCGTCCTCGGCGGGCAACACAAAAACTTCCCCGCTCATCACCACTGCTATCTTCTTGTTGTCGGGTGACACCGAATACCATTGAATTGGTCCATCCAGTACTTTACGTATGGCGAGATTGTTGCGCTCGTCTGCGGCGACGCTTATTTGCACTTCTGATTGGCTGCCCGTCGCCGGGTCCAGTACCCAGATCTTGAAACCCTGTTCGAAGACGAGTAGTGATCCGTCGGGAGTCGAATTCAGCCACTGAACGCCGTCCTCTTTGAAGTCCGTCAATCGTCTTGCTTCTCCGCCATCCATCGGAACTCTGTATACTTGTGCCCAGGAGTCATCGTAGTTGGCGACGTAATAAACCTCGTTGCGCGCCTGATTGAGCACAGGCCAAATTTCGTGCGTGATATGATTGGTCAATCGAATCGAAGCAAACGGCCTATTGCTTCGGTCCTGCAGAAAGATGTCGGAATTGGCTGCCGAGCGCAGGTCACGGCGCCACCAACGCGAAACGCCGGAACCTGTATTGAAGAGCAGATATCGTCCATCCGTCGATATCTTCCCGTCAAATTCGCGTTCAAGGTAAGCTCCAGTAAGCTTGATCGCCGTGCCGCCCCCGATTGCCACCTTGAAAACATCGCCTCTGCCGTCGCGCTCGGAGAAGAACACAACGCTGTCGCTATTTGGAAACCAGCCCGAGCCGAAATCATCCGCCGTGTTGACGGTAAGTTGTTTGGCCTCACCGCCAGTGGCGGGCATGATGTAGATGTCATAGTTGTCGAAACGCCGTGAACTGAACATCAGCCATTTTCCGTCTGGTGAAAAATGCGGACGAATATCTTCTGCCTCATGCATTGTCAGCCGTGCCGCCTCACCACCGGTAACTGGCACCGACCAAATATCACCGCGGTACGTGAACGCGATGGTCCGCGCGTCCGGAGACAGCGCGGGATAACGGGCATAGAGAACCTCGGAGGCTTTCGATTGATTGAAGAAGAGTGAGATCGCCAGGACAAGAGCTATCGTAATCGCGCTGTTGAATCTCATGGGGCTGGTTCCAATCTTAGTGCATTGGTGGACTGCTTGTGTTCGAAGACTCAAGATAAGACTGAGACAGGCACGGAACAAGAGAGTTCTTGCAGTCCGTTGCTATTCGATCATCCAGAGAGTGGCGCTGCAACAATCTGCTTGGAATTTGAAGTGTGCGGCTGTTGATTTCCTCCCCATATGAACAAGGACATTCTCAAGCTCGCAATCCCCAGCATCATCACAAATGTCTCAGTACCGTTGTTGAGCTCGGTTGATACTGCGCTGGTAGGGCATCTCGAACACCAATACTATCTCGGCGGAGTCGCGATCGGAGCGATGATTTTCAATTTCATCTTTTGGGCTTTCGGATTCCTGCGCATGGGCACGACTGGCCTGACTGCTCAAGCATATGGAGAAGAAAACCGGCGTGAATGTGGATTAATCTTGAGCCGGGCAGTGCTGGTGGCCGTGATTGCCGGCGCGGCACTCATTCTGCTGCAGTGGCTGATCAAATGGTTTGCGTTTCGCACGGTTAGTGCGAGTTTCGAGGTCGAATCACAGGCAGCTATTTACTACGATCTCCGAATCTGGAGTGCGCCGGCAGCCTTGTTCATTTATGCGATTCAGGGTTGGTTCCTCGGTATGCAGAATGCCCGTTACCCGATGATTCTGGCGGTATTCATCAATTGTCTGACAATCGGTCTTGATGTGTTCTTCCTGCAGGTTATGCACATGAAGGTCGCCGGTGTCGCCATGGGAACTCTGATAGCCCAGTATGCAGGTGCCGCCCTGGCCGTAGCCTTATTTTTCGCAAAGTATCGCCAGTATGCGCAAGAAATTGTGAAGAAGCAAATTCTAGAGCTTAGCGCAATCAAGAGGTTCTTCGCAGTCAATCGGGATATCTTTCTGCGCACTCTTCTGCTGATCGCCACGTATACGTTCTTCACCGCCAAGTCTGCAGAGTATGGTGACGCTGTATTGTCAGCCAATACGATCCTAATGCAGCTCTGGATGATCTTAGCTTACGGCGTGGATGGCTTCGCCTATGCCGCCGAGAGCTTGGTCGGTCGCTTCGTGGGCGCCCGCGACAAGGCGAATCTGAAGCTCGCAGTGAAGCACATCTTCGTGTGGGCGTTGGCCCTGGGAGCGATAGTCTCATTGGTTTACTTGTCTTTCGGTGAGACAATCGTGAGACTGTTCACTAATGACGAGGCGGTCGTTGCTACTGCGATGTTGTTTTTCATCTGGACAATCCTTGCTCCGTTGGTGAACGGAGTCTGCTTCGTTTGGGACGGTGTCTTTATTGGGGCAACGGCGACTCAGGCGATGCTGATATCAATGGGCATTGCAACCCTGGCGTTCTATTTTCCAGTCTACTATCTTGCTGAGCCGATGCTGGGAAATCATAGCTTGTGGCTGGCGATGATTACCTACATGGCTGTGCGGGGAATCACCTTGACATTCTATGCCCCCAATGCCGTATTCCGTAAAGTTGTCTGAATTGACCCCATGTCGACGCCATGCTTCTGAACAGGAGATGCCGAATTGAAACGACATAACATACTTTCTCTTGCGCTATTGATCGCCGCGCTTCTTCAATTCTGCAATGCTGTGAAGTCGCAAGACTCACAAGCACCAACTGGCCAGAGCCTGCTTAGCGAGGACCAGCTCGAGGGGGACATCGATGCGCCCGATTTTCCCAAGGGGCTCGAATGGCTAAACACTGCCCAGCCGATTTCACTCGAGTCATTGCAGGGCAAAATCGTGTTGCTGGAATTTTGGACGTCTTGCTGCATCAACTGCATTCATGTTGTTTCTGATTTGACGAGGCTGGGAGAGAAGTATGCCAAGGAAGTTGTCGTCATTGGAGTTCATTCCGCGAAGTTCGCCAATGAGCGAGATAGCGAAACGATTCGACAGGCGATCCTGCGTTACGGAATTCACCACCCAGTCGTCAATGACAATCAACTGCAAGTCTGGAATAACTACGGCGTCAATACCTGGCCGACATTTGTATTGATCAACCCGAACGGCCGAGTGATCGGTGTTCATTGTGGTGAGGGTGTATACGAGCTTTTTGACCGGGTTATAAGCCAAGCGGTTGAGTATTTCGATTCCGAACACCGGCTCAGTCGCAGCCCGATGAACTTCGCTGGTGAAGCCTCGAAGAAGGAAAATTCGTTACTGAATTTTCCCTGCAAAATAATCGCCACAGCGGACGGCACGCGCCTGTTTCTCTCAGACTCTAACCACAATCGTGTTCTTGGCATTGCTGCCAACGGCGAGATCGAAATGGTCATTGGATCGGGTCGGCGAGGTAACCAAGACGGCACGTTCGAAACAGCGAGTTTCAACCAGCCGCAGGGAATCGCACTTGACGACACCATCCTCTACATTGCCGATACTGAAAATCACACGATTCGATCGGCCAATCTGAAGACGAAAGTGATTACGACCGTCCTCGGTACCGGGCAGCAAGCCAGGGAAGCGAATGCGGGAGGTGTCGGGATGTCTGTTGCACTCAATTCACCCTGGGATCTGGTTGTGCACAACAACAAACTCTATATCGCAATGGCTGGAGCGCATCAGATCTGGGAGGCAGACCTGAAAACGCTTAAGGCGAAGCCGTTCGCAGGAACCGGACGAGAGGCGCGCATCGACGGCAGACTTCTGCAGGCCTTCCTGGCACAGCCGAGCGGAATCACTACAGATGGAAAGAGACTCTATTTTGTTGATAGCGAAACCAGTTCAGTCAGGGCTGCTGACATTGCCAAGAACGGTGAGGTCGAGACCATAATCGAAGGCAACCTCACCGTGTACGGTGATTCTGATGGTGACTCGACGATGGCGAGGCTTCAGCATCCGCTTGGAATTACCTATCATGATGGACTCCTCTATGTGGCCGACACTTACAATCACAAAATCAAAGTTGTTGATCCTTCTAAGAAAACGGCAATCACACTCGCAGGTTCTGGAATGCGCGGTGATAATGGCGGTGTGCTGGCGGCCGCGGAGTTCAATGAGCCATCCGGCCTAACCTTCGCCGGTGATAGTCTATTTGTCGCGGACTGCAATAGTCATCAAATTCGAGTGGTCAATATCATGTCTCGGCAGGTGGGCAGCCTCGATCTATCAAACCTCGAGGTTGTCGCCAAACAAACCATGAACACTTACACGGGTAGTGAAATTGGACTCGCCCCCAGTAAGTTGAAGACCGGTTCCGGAAGAATCAGTGTCGCTCTTATGTTACCGGAGGGTTACCAACTCAATGAGAAGGCGCCTTTCTTTGTCCGTTTCGTATCGAGCGATTCGCAGATGGTAGCGTTTGACGCCGCCCCCGATCAAATCCAGTTGAACAGGGCAACCGGCGAGTTTGAAATTCCGATTACTGGTGTTGCTGGATCAGCAGTGGTGACAATTGAGACGGTTGTCTATCTACGTAAGGAAGGAACGCGTGAGTGTCTATTTGATATGATCCGCGCCCGTGTCCCGATCATGATCGATCCGGCTGCGGCGGGTATGTTCGGTGTCGGGTTCCGGGTAACGGCGATGCCGCGGATGTAGGAGCTTAGAAATCAATTGAAGACGAGAGTCAATTATAGTATTCGTAATCGAACTGTACTCGACTCTTGAGATATCCAAGTCCGTCTCGAGTTTCAATTAGCTCGAGCAATCCCTTGTTGGAATATCGAAAAGTGGTTTCGGTTGCTTTCTCTCCAAATCCATCAATGACTATGGTCTTCTTAAGATTGCCATTGTCATCATATTCACGCTGGGTTTCTTTTATAACTTCATTGTTGCGATTGAGGGTCGTCTCGGCAGACCATCGACCCGAAATATACTCATGGACCAGGCTCTTGTCGCGAATTCCGTTGGGGATTTCCCGAGTACTCCCGATCAGGATACCTGAATCGCGATGGCCCTCGTATCTGTCCATAATCGCACAAAGCGTTGATCCGGACGAATCGCACTTAGTTATGAGAATCTCTGATGTATCTAGGTATTGATAAAAGTAGCGCCTGGTGACAGTGCCAATGGTATCGATGAACTTATGTGACGTCACTAATCCAGCGGAATTGTACTCGTACTCCCAGTGACCTGCTGGTTTGCCCTGAAACTGCACCTTGCTGACGAGCATTCGCCCAGAGTCGTCGTAACTGCAGTCAAACTGGTACCTCACTAACCCATTCTTGTAGTACTCGATTTCGCGGACTTCTTCGCCAGTCGGTGCGAATTCGATGCGGCGCTCTTTGGTCTTTTCGACTTGATAGCCTTTGTACGTCACCGACCAAATCGTCTTGGACTTGACTTTTGCATTCGCACATCGATTCCGCTCATCTTGAACATCCTTCCATTCAGCGACAGTCTTACAAGGTTGGCATACGACCGATGCGGGGATGTATGAAGCCAAAATGCAGATCGTGAGCCAGAACACTTTGATCATAAGAACCAATGGTCTTCGCAATGGGTCTGCGATTCAAATTGTGCACCAAACACGACGAGCCTCGCGTGATCACAATTATGGAGTCCCTGCACTTTAATTGAAGATAATCGATGGACGGAAGAATGCAACTGATTTGAGAAAATTCGGAGACTCACTCGCAGTCAACACGCACCAGCAAATCGACGCGGTCACCCGAGCCCAGATCGTCGGAATGAAAATCGTATAGGAAAGAGGTGATGAGCTGAAACTTGGCGAGGATACTACTTAAACAGCGCCTTGATCTTGCCCCAAGTGGAGAGCTTGACATCAAGAGTGGTTTCGACACGCAGGTCAATCTTGAGGTTGTCACCATTTGGATTGAAGGTAGGCTTGGCCTTCTTGCCCTCCAATTTGACCTGGATTACGTCATCACTGGAATGATACCCCTTGACATCCGGCTTTGCCGGGTCGTATTCGGGTATCTGCAGTTCAAAAACGCCGTTTTCACGGGTCTTGGTCTCGGCGATTTTTTCTTCACCAATGAATGCTGCAACGGTCTGGTCCTTATCAGCTGGACGACCCTGAAGTGTAATCGTGCCGGAGACCATAAACACATTGGCAAAGAAGAACGCCTGCGCTGTCTGAACAGCGAAGAGCATTGCCACCAGCAATATCAATATTTTGAGAGACTTGCGCTTCATTTCGATGATATGCTACAACCCAGTTTGGAATATAGCACCATTAAAATGTACGGGGATTGATGATTAGTGTCAAGTTTTTTTGCGATCGCCGCGACGCGCATTCACGAGCGTGAACGAGAGATATTCCAGTTCCATTGCCATGTTCTCCGTGCGAATCTCAACATCGTCAGGCACTTTGAGTTTGATTGGTGCAAAGTTGAGGATCGCCTTGATGCCGCAATGCACAACATGATCGACAATACTCTGTGCTGCCGAGGCCGGAACCGCAAGAACGACAACCTCGATCTTGTGCTTCTGCAGCTCTTCCTCGAGTTGCTCGATCCCGAGTACAGTAATCCCCTTGTGATTTGATCCTATCTTACGTTGGTCAGAGTCGAAGAGAGCCTTGATGTTGAACCCCTGCCGCTGGAACTCCTTGTATGACACCAGTGCCGAACCGATGTTACCCACGCCAATCAAGGCAACATTCCAAGCCCGGTCAATTCCCAGTATCTTGGCAATACGGCCTTTCAGTTCCTTGACCGGATAGCCAAGGCCACGTGTCCCGAATGAACCAAAAAAGGAAAGGTCCTTACGAACTTGAGCAGGAGTCAATTTTTCACGCTTCGCCAGCTCTTTGGAAGAAATTGTCTCGAAATGTTCTTTTTCGAGAGTGTTCAGCGCCCGGTAGTAGTGTGACAGTCGGTGGATCGTCGATTCAGAAATCTTTCGTTCTCTCATAGGCTCCCGGTTACTAATCAATGCTCAATTCAAGATGTGAAACGTTTCACAAAAAAATAGCTCAGACCAACAAACTGGTCAAGCGATATTTTCTCAAATTTGACCTATCTGGTCTCCAAAGGCACCGTTCCAACCGGAAATTCCGACCTTCCAGAAGCGCAAGGCATATTAATTGAGGCGGCCTCGGCAACGAAAGCCGCCTCACCCACTAACCTCTGAAAGGTTGCTTAAGGCTTTGTCAGACACACGCAAGCGACAGCTCTTCGACCTTGAATCAAATCATATCGCGAGCCATGTCGACCCTTGTAATCGATGTGCGTCATTGAATGGTCACGCTCATGACCAGCATAACCTTCTCGCTATCATAATCACAAAGTAAGCGATATCGATCAGTCGCGGTTAACGATGCGGTAATTCCTAAGGCGTCGGCAATTATATCGCGATAAGACCAGCCTTCGCGGAAGGCATCATCGTATTCTTTGTAGAGCCCGAAGGAAAACACCAAGGCTCCCGCCGCGTACTTGTTCATGAAACGGCTCAGAACAGAAGTTGATCCCATTGAGCCCATCATGTGTGTCCACTTGTCTGGTGCTTTAATCTCCCAATTGTTGTTATCCACGTAGTACCAGTAGTCCTTCGAGTCGGGCAGTCTTTTGAATATTCCGTTTTTGGGATATTTGCCGGCTTTCGCTGTCGGCGTGAAACAAACTCCGGTGACGATCGAAATGACTATTGTCAGGAGCAGCAGTGAAGAAATTGACGTGCGTTGTTTCATACCGAAGTCGATACTGCTCAAACGGCGTGCCAAGTTCGTGGTGCATATAACTTCTTGACAAGAAGGATCTTACATGAAAGGAATGCAGTGCAGGGAATTGCATAATTGAAACCGGATTCACATTTGTACTCTTTCGAAAGGTCTTTCCGGGCACGGCTGAGTTCTCCTCCAAGAATACCTCAGGCAATCAAACCGGATCTTGCATTCCTGCAAGTTAGCACCATTAGGCAAATTAGTTTCGTACAACATTTATCAGGACGAGTATAATGGGATATGCAAATCATGACGATTTGAACACTGAGGACCTTTGATAGGATATTTCACTTTCTTAAAGAGGCAGTAATATGTGCGGAATTGTTGCTTATATCGGTGATCGCGCAGCCAGCCCGATATTGCTCAATGGGCTCAAGCGGCTGGAGTATCGAGGTTATGACTCGGCCGGCATGGCTCTGATCGAAAACGGCCAGGTGGTTTTCGAAAAAGCTGCCGGTAAGATCAAAGTTCTCGAAGAAATTCTTGAGGGGAAGTCGTTCTCCGCAACAATCGGGATTGGTCACACCCGCTGGGCAACGCATGGCGTGCCAAATGATGTCAACGCGCATCCGCACCTTGATTGCACCGGAAAAATCGCCGTAGTCCACAACGGAATTATCGAGAATTTCAAGACATTGCGCTCCTTTCTTGAAAGGCGCGGCCACCATTTCGAAAGCGACACCGATACCGAAGTAATCGCACATCTTATTGAGGAATACTACGACGGTAATCTGACCAAGGCTGTCCAGCTTGCAATCAAGCAGGTCGAAGGCACGTATGGTATCGCCGTGATTTCGCTGGCGGCGCCGGATGTCATCGTGGCTGCTCGCCACGGCTCGCCGCTCTGCATCGGGCTTGGGGAATCGGAAAACCTGATAGCCTCTGATGTCTCTGCGATGCTCGAATATACCAAGAAAGTGGTCTATCTTGGTGAGGGAGAGGTTGCAACAGTGTCGAGTAGCGGTGTCCAGATCTCTACCATCGACAATATGCCGGTACCGACCAAGTTCCACGACATCGAATGGGACCTGGATCAACTTGAGAAGGGTGGTTTTGACCACTTCATGCTTAAGGAGATCTTTGAACAGCCGATTACGATTCGCAACTCGATGCGGGGCCGCTTGAATTATGAGGAAGGCACGGCCCGACTTAGCGGTTTGAAGCTCAAGTACGAAGAACTACTCAACGTCAAGCGCATCATCATATCGGCCTGTGGCACTTCGTGGCACGCAGCCCTTTGCGGTGAGTATATGATCGAGGAGTTTGCGAGAATACCCGTGGAAGTTGAGTATGCCTCCGAGTTCCGCTATCGCTCGCCCATCATCGACCAGGGCACGCTGGTGTTCGTCATCAGCCAGTCCGGCGAGACTGCCGACACCCTGGCCGCACTTCGAGAAGCAAAACGCAAAGGTGCGACAGTATTCGGAATTTGCAACGTCGTCGGTTCAACAATCGCTCGTGAGACGGATGGCGGAATATATACCCATGCCGGACCGGAAATCGGTGTGGCATCAACGAAGGCGTTCACCTCGCAAGTAACAGTACTCGCCTTGCTGACAATCCTGCTGGCCCGCCAACGAAACATGTCGATGGAAAAAGGTCGTCAGCTTATCGATGCTCTCGATCGTCTGCCTCAACAGGTAGAACAGTTGCTCGATAACGACCAGGTTATCAAGGATATCGCGGAAGAATACGCGGGAACCAACAACTTCCTCTATCTTGGCCGTGGCATCAATTTCCCGGTGGCATTGGAAGGCGCGCTTAAGCTGAAGGAAATTTCCTACATCCACGCCGAAGGGTACCCTGCAGCAGAGATGAAACATGGCCCAATTGCCCTCATCGACGAGAAGATGCCGGTCGTCGTCCTGGCACAGCAAGATCAGGTGTATGACAAAGTTTTGTCGAACATCCAGGAAGTTAAAGCACGCAATGGTCGCGTGATTGCCCTGGCGACTGAAGGCGATACTGAGATGGCACGTCTGGCGAATCATGTGATTTATCTGCCAAAGGTGCCATATATTCTAAATCCGATCATTGCCGCGATTCCGCTTCAGTTGCTTGCATACTACATTGCAGTCAGACGCGAGTGCGATGTCGACCAGCCACGTAATTTGGCAAAGTCAGTGACGGTGGAATAGAACGTCAGATTAGATGCGAGATTATTCGCGCGTCAGCTATTTGGAAACGGCCGGTGGAAGCATCGGCCGTTATCTTTTGAGTACATTCGATTGCCTTTGGCAGACTATTGTGCGCAGTAGGCTCTATTTTCGCTGTCCAGAAAGTCGTGTGCGACTCCGTTATTCCTTCATCCGCTGATAGAATCCGGAAAAGGTCGTCACCCAACTATCGCCGCCATCGAGAGATTGATCAATTAGCATGTTCACACGGTCTTTTGATATGGGAGTTATGGTCAAGCGGTCGACGATCTTCTGACCAGTAGTGTTGTTTGGCAAATCCCCGACAAAGCGCACGCCGCCGTTGTCATCGCGGGCAATCATCACCTTTTCCTTTACGCCGCCAAGTGATACCGCGGCCCCGGTCACCCAGACCATCTTCCATTCCCCAGTGATATTGTTGAAGTAGAAAAGGTTCTGCCCGACGAATCCATCAAGCTGTTCGAAGTTCTCTTGTATCGCACAACCGTTGACCATTTTACGGACGAGACTGACACCGATCTTCTGATTCTCATTGACATAGACGTCCCATTCACCGAGCCAGAAGTCGAGAAGGCGGTAAACCTGATCATATTCGCACGGTCGCGCATTTTGGTCCGCCAATTCCAAGACCTTCGCGAATCGTTCGTCGCTGCGGAGAGTATCCAGCACCTTGTCAGCTTTGAGGATGTCAGTGCGGTTGAACCCTGCTTCCAGCGCTTGGGCCAACCACATGAAGGCCTTCTCTCGATCGTTCAGCAGAGTGTAAGTCGAGGCAAGATTGTATCGCGTCGTCGCAGAACGATAATTCCTGGAGTCGGCACGTTCCCAGGCCGCCGCCGCCTTCTTGTAGTCGTTGAGCATGTAACAGGCTTGGCCAAGTTGGAATGACGCCTGAATGTTCGTGGTGTCGGCTTTGATTACCTTCTCGAACGTTGAAGCTGCCTCGGCCCACTTCTCTTGTTGAAGAAGCAGATTACCTGCGGACATCAGACTGTCCGACCTCAAACTTGGCTGTGCCTGCAAGACCTGAAAACAAATCAGTGCGGTCGAAGCCATAAGTTGCAGCAAGAATCGTTTATCGGTGCCAGAATTCATAACGTCCTCTTAAGAAAGCGCCCATGATAGGCTACGCTTATTCTACACTTAAGACGAAGTTTCCGCAAGCGTATCACAAAAAATGACCCCGCTCCAACTTTCGCTGGACGCGGGGTCTATCGGGAGGTTGTACGAGTAGTCTTTAGAAGGTTCTTGCCGGTGCGTCAAGAACGACACCCATCTTCTCAACAAAAGAAGGGTATTTTCTCAGCAGTTCTTTGCGAAGACGAAGCCGCGCGCGATGCAAATACCATCGCACCGTTGCCTCAGGCATTCCGAGAATCTCGGAGACTTCCTCGATCTCGTGGCCATCAATGTCGCGAAGGACAAAAGCAGCCTTCTGTTTGTCATTGAGGGCGTCCGCTGCCTGCAGGATACACTCTTTGATGTTTTTGCGGTAGAGGCTCATATCCGGAGTATCGTTGTGCGTCTCGATCGAATCCGTGTAGTTCTCAATCGTTTCATGACGATGTTTTTTCTGCTTGCGAATATAATCGATCGCGGCATTTACCGTAATTCGGTACAACCAGGTCGAGAACTTCTTTGTTGTGTCAAAACGGTCCAGATTGCGGGCTGTCTTGACGAACACCATTTGGGAGATGTCCTTTGCCTCATCGTAGTCGCCTACCATTCGGTAGGCTATGCCGGCTACCTGATTCTTGTACTTCTTCATCAGGCTGCTAAATGCCGCTTCTTCGCCGGACTGGATCCGTTTGATAAGCGCTACTGTCTCAGCTTCACTCTGATCCGCCGGGTCTAATGATTCAGTCGAATCATCAAGCTCCAGATCATCCTGATCCTCGCTGGTTTCCTTGGCTTTCTTTATCTTCACTTTTATCCTCACTTACCATTCATATCAATGATAGACCGTCGATGGCTATCATAAGCTTGTAACGCTACATCAGTAGGAATGTTCCATTTATGAGACAGTTTTGCTCTACGCAGAACGAGTTGTTTTAATTTGCGCTTTTGTTTAATTTACTAAACGCCTCCAGTTTAGCAAGTGGCTATTTGCCAAACTGACCCAAAGCGAATAGATTTCCATCAAGCGCTTGACAATCAACGACTTGAGATGAATTTCCCCATTTTCCTATTGATGGCAGGCAGCTCACACACTGCCTCTATTGCACGAGGTTCAAAAGTTGTTGGAATAGGTGATGACATTCTGCATCGGATTAACCGCATTGCCATTCTTGAGCACTTCATAATGAAGGTGCGGGCCTGTGGAATAACCGGTATTGCCCATTAGGGCGATCAGCTGCCCGCGCGCAACGCTGTCACCTGGCTTGACCTTGAAGGCCGAGAGGTGGCCATAAACTGTCTTGTAGCCATTGCCGTGATCAACAATGACTGTCTTGCCCAGTCCATTTGTGATTTCAGCCCTCTCGACAACTCCATTAGCTGTTACAAATACATGTGTACCAATGGCATTTGAAATATCGAGACCAGAATGAAGCTTCACCTGCCCGGTAAAGGGATCGCGCTTCATCCCAAACCCACGCATCAAGTATCCTTGAGTTGGCATGATTGACGGCGTATGATCAAGATCGGACTTTTTCTGAAGCAGTGCTTCGTAAACGGCATTAAACTGCTCTTTTTCGAAATTCGTTAAAGCAACTAAGCGGTCAACCTCAGCTTCCGACTGGTATGCCCCAGAACGGCTTGGAGCTAATTCTTCTTCCAATGGGAGGATATTCGGGCCACCAATACCAAGCTCACGCTGTTGGGGATCAATCTCCGGAAGCTCGAATATCGTCCGGATCGCCTTTTCCTTCTCGGTAAGTGTCGCTATTTCGGACTGTAGAAAGTCAATCGATTCGCTTATTCCGACCAATTTGGCGGTCAGGAATTCGTTTTCCTTGGTCAAACTGTCAATTTTGTGAGCCTCAATTCGGCTCGAAAAGAACCCATACGAGAAAAATACAGTTATTATTGCATAAGTGAAAATTGCACTAATGACGGTGATCAGTACGGTTCTTGATATTGAGAATTGTCTTACTTCCCCAGAGTCGGGAACAACAAAGACCGATAACTTCTTCTTCATCCCTAAAGATTTCCCCAGTGTTCGCGTCCAGCCAGTATGAAGCCCCGTTTAAGTTTCGGTGAAAATAGGCCGTCTGCAAACCAATGTCAAGTTTTTTTCAAATTGAACTTCCAATTAAGATGATCGGATTTGAAACAAAAAAATTGAGAGTTAATTACGTTAGAATTGATACAACTTGAGACAGGGTTTGGGCCACTTTTTTGCCCCAGTACTTGAAAAAGATTGTGTGATCCCGGTTGCCGTTACTTGATAACCTGCCATTCGTGACGCAGAATCTTATTTACGACCTTTACGAACTTCTCATTATTTAATGTCTGAAGCGAGTAAAGATGCCAGCAGGTTTTCTTCGGGATCTTGTAAGACGACTTGCGCTTCTTAGCCATGGTATCCTCCATCTTGCTCGTAGATGGTTGCTGTGTTCGTGGCGTCCCAACAATTCTCCGTCAACCACTTCCCGGCCAACGAGTATGCTGTGCAAAATAAGTGCCGAATGAGAGATTTCAATCTGTCGACGATTGTACCAATGAATTTCGTTGCTGGCTATAGACTTAGACTGTCAAGGCAAGACTCTCTGGGACGAGTGGAGCCTCACAACCTTGGGGATACTCCCATACTTTGCGGGATATATGCACCAGTTGTGCAACATCTTACGGAAGCAGACGTCAAGATGATGGAAAATTGGCCATGGCTTCTGATTGGAACTTGGCGCAACGTCACCCGAGAGAAAGTTTTTGGTTTTGATTATGGCTAACAGTATCTTACGCGGCTGTGAAACAAGGAATTACACTAGGCGTATCTAAGAGTTAGGTTGAACAGGTGCAGGAACCGGACGAACTGTTAATCTCCAAAGCACTTGCCGGCGACCAAGCAGCATATCGAGCGCTTCTGAACCGTCATCAGCGGGCCATTTTTCAGATTATCCTGAAAATCGTCCGAAATCGAGACGAGACTGAGGACCTGGTTCAGGAGACATTTATGAGGGCTTTTCATTCGCTGGCCTCGTATCGTTCGGAGTTCCGGTTCTCAACCTGGCTCTATAAGATTGCCGCCAATTGTGCCATCGATTCTATTCGCAAGAAGAAGATCGAGGCACTTAGTCTGGACAAGCCG
The DNA here is from genome assembly GCA_964552775.1 of uncultured Ignavibacteria bacterium. Classification (GTDB taxonomy): domain Bacteria; phylum Zixibacteria; class MSB-5A5; order CAIYYT01; family CAIYYT01; genus JADJGC01. The sequence goes on from CAZKIH010000021.1 coordinate 24,824, forward strand.
GTCGAAACTCAGGACGGTTCAGTCGAATTAGACCTCCCCGACACCTCGTTCAACCCCGAAGAGAACCTTTGGGAGAAACAGCGACAGATCTCGATTCAGGAGGCGATAGAGTCGCTTCCGGATAAATACAGAGAGGTTATCCTCTATCGCCACCGTGACGATCAATCATATGAGGAGATCGCGCAGATTCTGAAGCTGCCCGTCGGTACGGTCAAGGCACGGATCTTTCGTGCTCGTGAGCTACTGAAGAAGAAACTGAAGGGTGTCCGTTAGGAGGATTCCATGAACAGACACATATTGCCGAGATTGATTCTGTCAGCGCTAATAGTGCTAATAACTGCTTCCGGGGCAGACGCAAAATTGTTCCGTTTTGAAGACAGTTTCGAGTACGAGGTCAACAGCGGGTTTAACCTGAACATCAGCAATACTTCCGGAGACATCAACGTATCTCGACAACCCGTCGACAAGGTGATAATCAAGGTCATAAAGGAAATCGATGCGTCCTCGCGCGAGGACGCCGAGGAGAAGGAAGAGAGAGTCGAGATCTCAATAAAGGCGGACAAGGACAGGATCGACATCGACACTCGGTATCCTTATGGGCAGGGGGCGGACGGTTTCTGGGGAAAAATGATCGGGCTGAATTCGAGCTTTAATGGGATAGTCAGTTATACGATAGAGGTGCCTGTTGCGCTGGATCTGAACATTGCCACGACCTCCGGCGACGTTTCGCTTACGGCTCTGGAGGGCAACGCACAGATCGGGGCTACCTCTTCCGACATCACGATCCGCGACCACAAGGGCGACTGCAACATCGGAAACACCTCCGGTAATATCGTTATCCGCGATGTTACGGGTAATGTCGATGTCAGTTCGACTTCATCTGATGCTCTTTTCGACAACGTACATGGCGATATTGACTTGCAGGCAACATCCGGAGACACGGAAACTAATTGGGTCACCGGTAGGGTTCGGATCACCAAGACATCCGGCTACGTGAGAATTGCAAAGTCGTCTGGCGACATTGATGTCAATTCGATCTCGGGAGATATCGAAGTTGATCAAAAAGAGGGAAGCTTTATGCTCGCGACGTCTTCCGGGGATATTGCGGTAATTTCGGAATTCGTCGGCGGCAATCGCTATGAAGCGGAGACGATTTCGGGCAATATCAATGTCCGAGTACCGGCGGAGCTAAAGGGAACCGTTCGCCTCGAGACAACATCAGGCAATATCGATAGCGATTTGGCTCTGGAGGTGAAATCGTTTAATCGAAATAGACTCGAGGGCAGTGTGCGCGGCGGCGGTGCCGGGATTTATTTGACCTCCACTTCCGGCGATATCACAATTGAGGAGTATTAACACGGCAATCATATGCGTAACCTCTTTGTCACAATAGTTGTCGGCTGCTGTATCACAGCCCTGTCTGCTGGACTCAGCGCCCAGGATCGGCGGCCCGATTATCGTGGCAAAGTATTTACGGAAATTCGAATCGACAACCAGGGCGTGATTCTGGTTGATTCAGCTGGGAATGAAACGATGATTCCGGCTGGTTCCACCGGCAGTGACGAAGGAGTTCTCAGTCCCCTGCCGCCAATTCCGCCCACAGAATTTGATTTCAATCCTGATGACTATCCGGTCAAAATCTCGAGTATCCGCAAAATCGGGCAATCGATAACCATTGAAGCGGATGAACACGTCTTGGGAGAGGTCGTGACTGTTGGTGGAAGCGCCACTATCAAGGGGCTCGTAGAGGGCTCAGTTACAGCAACGGGCACTGTCCGTGTCGCGCGCGGCGGGATCGTACTTGGGAACATCATCGCCAATGAAGTGATTGAAGAACAAGGATCGCAGGTCCTGGGCAATATTAGTGAGCAGAACATGTCGTTGCCGGACCCGAGCGAGAAGTGGCGCGAGCATAGCTCGGAAGACTCTTCCGATTCGGCAATTGCGGGAGTTACGATTCTTTCTTTGCTATTGTTCTTTACCCTTGCCGTTGCCATGCTCTTCCGCAAGCCAACCGACCGCATCAAGAATCTCTACACAACGAACATTCTCAAAACTCTGCTGGTCGGTTTCCTCGCCTGGATCCTTTTCCTGCCGGTATTCTTGCTATTGTGCATCACAATTATCGGTATACCGATTGCTGTCTTGGGCATGCCATTGGCTATGCTGGCAGCAGCCTTCCTTGGCGGCGCTGCCTTTTCTCTGTTTGTCGCCGATTTTGTGCGACCGCGAAATGGGCAGGTCGAAGAGAGTCGCGTGAAGAAGACCATTGTTGGCTTTGCCATAGCGCAAGTGCCCAGTGCCGGGTTCTTTCTTGGCCTGACCATGAATTCGGAACCAATTGCAATTGTCTGCGGAATCGTTGCACTGCTGCTCTCATTGTTGGTCGTCACGCTGGGATTCGGCGGCGCAATTTTGACTCGATTTGGCTCGCGCGATTATCGCAACGAAAAATTGACTGTCAGTGTGACTGTTGCCGAAAGTTCGACACCGTAGCAGTTCCCAATCAGATAGCTGTCTTCCGCGACCTTCACGTTTGAAACTCTATGGTCAATTTCGCCGTAATCTACTCTGGAGGAAATTATGACTAAGTGGATATTTTCGTCAATTGTCGTGGTCGTACTAGGCGTCGCAATCGCGCTTGCCGGAAGACTGAGTAGTATATCAAAGCAGTTGGATGCGCCGGAGACCACATCGATGGATGTTCAGCTCAAGCTCTCCGTGGGTAAATTCGAAGTGCTTGAGGCACAGATGCCGAAGGGAGTGGTCGCGGAGTTTAGTGGAGATTATGACGAACGGAAGTACGAGTATAATCACACATTCGAGGTGCAAGGTAAGAGCTCAGAACTTGTTTTTGAATCGGAAATGCGCGACCACCAAAGAGTGGCCAATCTTGACGCCAAGGATAATCACTGGGAGTTTGGTTTCTCTTCGGATGTCGACTGCAATTTTGATATCGAAATCGGGGCGGCTGAAGCGGATCTGGATTTCGGCGATCTGACAGTCTCGGATTTGCGACTGGACATCGGTGCTGCTGATGCGAATGTCGATTTCTCATTACCCAATCGCACCACCCTTCGTGATCTCAAGATCAACGCCGGAGCCTGCGATCTGGAAGTGCGCAATCTCGGCAATTCACGGTTCGAATTCTTGAATTTCGACGGGGGAATGGGCAGCTTTCTGCTTGATTTCTCTGGAGAATTCAACTTCGAAGCTGAGGCAAGTATCGATGTCGGCATGGGAGCGATTGATATCATTATCCCCGACGATGTTGGCGTGCGTCTGGAAGCCGAGGAACACTGGTTCAATTCGATTGACTTCCCAAAGCGAAAATTCACTAAAGTCCGTGGGCGAGATGATGTTTGGGAGTCTGATAATTATCGCGAAGCGGCCGGCAAACTCACCCTGGTTCTGGACGTTGGAATGGGCTCTGCAGACATCAAGTTCAGATAGGGTCTCTGATTCAACGGGAACCCGACTCAATTTTCATCAGCAACGTTGACAACGTTGACTCTATCTCACTACACCTGAATCTGTAACCACTGTCGAGGAGCTTCCTGGGAATCACATTGGCCCCGCCTATCAGCACCTCACCAGCCATTTCACCAAAAGCAATCTTAAGGGCAATTGCAGGAACCGGAAATATCGCAGGGCGATGAAGCGCCTTCGCCAATGCGCCTGTAAAAGCAGCGTTTGAAACAGGATTTGGCGATGTGATATTGACTCCTCCGCTCAAACGAGGTGACTCAATGATATGTGCAATAATCGGGCCGATGTCCTCAAGGGCAATCCAGCTCATCATTTGTTTGCCGGAAGCGATTCTTCCGCCAAGGCCCAATCTGAAGAATGGCAGCATTCGCTCAAGCGCACCCCCTTTCTGTGCCAGCACAACCCCAATACGTAATCTAACAACGCGCGCACCGGTCACTTCGGCTGCCTTTGTGGCGTTTTCCCAGCGCACGCAGCTTTCGGCCATGAAGCCGCAACCAGGAGAACTCTCCTCGATCAACACCTCTGTGGCAGGCCGGTTTCCATAGTATCCTACGGCTGAAGCATTGATTAGCAGCTTGGGTCGGTTGGCAACCCGCGCCATAGCCTGGGCGATCAACTCGGTACTCTGGACACGACTTTGGACAATCGCCTTCTTGACTCTGTCGGTCCAGCGCTCCGCAGCAACATTCTTACCTGCCAGGTTGACGATAACATCCTGGCCATCAACTGCTGAGGCGTCGATTTCACCAACATAGGGGTTCCAGCGCAATTGACGGTAGCGGGATTCCGAGGGATTGCGGACAAGCTGAATGACCTCGTGTCCGTTGTGAGCAAGAAAATCCGAGAGGCAATTGCCAATTAGCCCGTTAGCTCCTGCGATTGTGATTTTCATAATCCGAAGATAATACGGTTCTGCTGGATAGATACACAATAATCCGGTGGCCAAAGTCCTTGCGCAATCTTTTATTGGCAGCGCATATTTGTACGTCCATAGGAAAGTCTGAAATATCAAGGAAAGGTGTGAATGCTTCGTCAGCATCTTCTCAAGAAGGGCCTTCGTGCCGAGTCACATTTTAGATGGCGCGGCGGTGATCCGTCACGAGTTGAAGGATTGAGCGATGCCGTTTTTGCGTTTGCGATTACGCTTCTGGTGGTGTCTCTGGAAGTTCCGACTTCGTTCGAAGCAATGATGCAGACGATGCGGGGGTTCTTTGCGTTCGCCATATGTTTCACGCTGTTGTTTATGATCTGGCATGCTCACTATATTTTCTTCAGGCGATATGGGCTGGAGGATACTTATACTTCGGTGCTCAATGCGGTACTGCTGTTCGTGGTCTTGTTCTATATTTATCCGCTGAAGTTTCTCTTCACATTCCTCCTTGGTCGCTTGTTTGGGGTCAGTGCCGGGATCGATCATGGTACAATGATCTCCGGAGCTGATGTTCCGGAGTTGATGCTCGTCTATTCGCTGGGGTTCCTTGCTATTTTTACAATCTTCACCCTGCTTTATTTGCACGCCTATCGTCTGCGTGACCAACTGGAATTAAATGAAATTGAACGGATTGCAACACGGACCAGTGTTCAGATGCACTTGATCTATGTGGCAGTCGCATTACTGTCGGCGGGATTGGCATTTACGGGTAATGTTTATTTGGCGGCTCTGGCGGGCTGGTGTTATGCGCTGCTGTGTCCAGCACAGATTATCAATGGTGTCATCATGGGGCGCAGGATCGAGCGTTTGCAAAAGCAAGCCAGTAGTGCGAATGCGATTGACACTCCTTCCTAATTCGCTTTCACTTCAAGACAAAGACTGCCGCGAGGTTCGGAAATTGATGTGACTCAAATACTCGTATACATATTGCTTTGCCTCATCTGGGGCTCGACCTGGATGGCAATCAAAATCGGACTGCATGATGCGCCGCCGATTTGGAGTGCAGCGATTCGATTTGCTCTCGCCGTCTTGGTCCTAATAATCATCAACGCAATCTCCGGACAGAAATATCCGCTGGGATGGCGCAACAAATGGCGAGTTGCCTGGCCCGGCGTCTTTACTTATTTCGGCTCCTACTCATTTACATACCTTGGCAGTCAATATATCAGTTCGGCATTAGCGTCGATTCTATTCGCCGTATTTCCGTTCATGGTAATGCTCCTGATGACCATGATGCTCAAGAGTGAACCAATCAGGACGCGTTCGGTAATTGGCGTCGTTTTGGGATTTATTGGCGTAGTGTTGATATTCCTCGAGCCATTGGATTACGGCAGCTACGCGGCGTTTGGAATGTTGATGATGTTACTTTCGCCTCTGGCCGCGGCGGTCGGGACGGTTTCAATCAAAGCGTATCTAAAGGACGAAGACGTCTTTCCGATGGTAGCTCTGCAGATGACCCTCGGCGCCGTCCTGCTGACAATTACGGCCCTGCTGGTGGAGGAAATCTCAACGTTCAAGCTGACGACTGCCTCGATCGGCGCAACGATCTTTCTTGCGACCTTCGGCTCGGTGATTTCGTTTACAAGCTACTATTGGCTGCTGAAGCGACTTCCGATCCTGACAATGTCAATGGTGGCTCTGATCACACCGTTGGTGGCAATGTTCGTGGGCTATATTGTGCTTGATGAAGTTCTGATAACACAAGACTATGTTGGGGCGGCACTGGTGCTCACCGGTGTAGCGGTCGTCAATCTGAAGGTGAACAAGAAGGCTTAAGGCGAACTGGTATAGGGTCGGTAATCCGTGAGTGACAGTGCTTGCAGATCAAGGCCTCTTTCTTCACGACCTCGCGGCAATAGGGGCAGTGTCGTTCATCATGCCGTAAAGCTTGAACTCTCGACCGACAACTACTCTTGAGTACAGTCTCCACGCGATGTGCTGTAGCGCGCGGTGCGAGGCCTCGAAATTCGAAGACCGCGTTAGTTCGGCTGTCGCCTATTTGCCAGTCGATAACCAGGCAATAGCCCGACAAGGAGCGCTTCTTACCGACTCCCAGATTGGGAAAAGTAATGTTTCGTGTCGCGGTGAGGCGCTGCAGAAGCTGGGCCTTTTCCTCGCAGAAGATATCCACCACTGCCGATCTTGGGATCCGGCCGAATTCGCGATTGTGTTTGGTCACGAAGACAAATGCCGATTCATCAATGGCACAGTCAACCAGATCCTCGGGATTGCCAGCGAGCGGAAATCCACCGAGATAGCGTCCAATCGGAATCCGCGCCGGCTCGGCAAGATTGACGGGACGCCGCCCGCGTGCCGTGTAGGTCGCGATCGTCACCAGTGTACCGAGTGTGATTCCGATGACTAATGACCCTGCATCCATCAAAGTTTGCCTCCGTTGATATTGTCGTCCTCTGGAGCCAAACCTTGAGAGATTGCTTTTCGAATAGTGGCGTTGATTTGTGCCGGTTACCGAGGATGTGCTTCTACTCGTAGAACGAACCGCCAAGATCAGCGCCATGCCGACGCTTGCTCTTGTATCGTTCCTGTGACTCGCGGATGACTTGAAGCGCAGTATCCCGATCCTCCCAGCCTTCAACGCCAACCTTCTTCTCCTCCAAGTCCTTATAGACCGAAAAGAAGTGTTCAATCTCTTTGAGCAAATGCGGAGGAACATCTCTTAGCGACTGGATATGGTTCCAGAGCGGATCAGCTACGGGAACACAGAGAATCTTTTCGTCCGGTCCCTTTTCGTCAAACATCTTGAAACAACCTACCGGTTTGGCTGCGATCATGCAGCCGGGAAAAGTCGGCTCCCAGACCAAAACGAGAGCATCGAGCGGGTCAGCGTCCTCGGCAAGAGTATCGGGAATAAAACCGTAGTCGCTTGGATAGTGCATTGCTGAAAATAGCATCCGGTCAAACTTGATTAATTTGCGGTCCTTGTCGTACTCGTACTTGTTGCGGCTCCCCTTGGGAATTTCAATCATTACTTCGACTATCATATTACCACTTGTTGTTATCTGGGTTAGCTTGTTCAGTCTTTATTCACGACTGCTTTGAGACCGACTTGTTCTTCTTTGAACTGCTTGAGCACATCGACCAACCTGTCGATCTCCTGCGTTGTATTATAGAAATTCACCGCAACACGCACCCCGCCCTCACGGTAGACGAGCAGAAAATCGTTCTGCAGGAGGTGCTTCTGCAACGCCTGGTTAGCCGGTGAACTGATACTCACGATCTGCGACAAGTGTTCCGGGTCGAGCGTACCGTTGACCTTGTAAAAGTCATCGTTGCGGATGTAGCGAAGCAAGCGATCGATCAGCTCCATATTGTGTTGGAAGATGTTCTCTGCTCCAATATTGACCATGTACTTCATTGCTGCAGCCATGCCCCAGAGCTGGATATAGGGATAGGTCCCCAGATTAAAGCGCCGACAATCCCTGAATGGTTCGCGATCAAAATGGAGCAAGTCAGTGTAGTTGAGTTGCCAATCGACTCCCATCCAGCCAGTGGTCAGCGACCGCAGATTGCGCTTGGCTTGTTTGGATACATAGAAAAATCCCGAGCCCAGCGGCGAAAGCAACCACTTCTGGGCGCCGCATGCCAACAGGTCAATGTGGCACTCTTTCACATCCAGCGGACAAACGCCTAACCCCTGAATCGCATCGACTATGAAATAGATGGCGCGCTCTCTGCAATACTCTCCCAGAAGTTTGAGGTCATTACGGTATCCGTTGAAGTATTGCACGAAACTGATGGCAAACACCTTGGTCCGCTTCGTGACCAGCTTGTTCATTTCTTCAAATGAAAAATTGTGCCCCGGAGTAGGAATGTATTTGATAACAACGCCTCGCTCCTCCAGAGCCCTGAACGGGTATGGCACGGACGGAAATTCGTTGTCGGGCATCAGAACTTCATCGCCGGCCTGCAGATCAAGCCCAAGTGCTGCAAGATTCAGCCCCCAGGAAGTGTTGATGGCAAATTCTATTTCGTCGGGATCGGCGCCGATCAGCTTCGCCGCATTCTGCCGAATACTGGCCAAATGGGTCTTGGCTGGAGAATCGCCGACATCAAGCTTCATCACCTGCGCTATGTAATCGTCGATACTTTGCTTCACGACCTTGAGAACAGGCGCATAAGATGCATTATTGAAGAAGGTCTTTTGGTCCAGACCGTAGAAATCGTTCCGAACTTTGGGGTCAATCATTGCCAGTTCTCCTAATAATGATAAAGATAAGTGATCGCTCCCAGCGAGACAAGCAGAGTCAGCAGGTTCCAGAATAGCTCGAAGGCAGTAAGGGCGGAAGATAGTCTGAACTGATTATACGTGCGTATCGACAACGGTAACTGCCCTACACCGAAGACGAAAAGCGCAATGAAGAATCCTGAGCGAAAACTGGTAAATGGAAGTATGGGGTAGAGCGCTGAATATACAACGGCAGGTAACATGACGCAGAAAACGAAATTAATCAGGAATGACGAAAGAAACTGAATCTCGACACTCTCAGTCAACTCGAATTTTCGCACAAGCATCGTTGCGAATGAGCGACGGAGGTACTCGAGAATAAGCACGGCAATGCCGGCAACGACAACTGCGAGAATCAGCTTCTGGGCGTTCATTGTGTTTGACTCTAATATCGAGTGTTAAAGGGGTGTGACTTGTAACTGTTTCGCGGGCTGATCACTCCTCGTAGCATCAGCATCATGGTTGTAATTCTCAGAGCCATTTATTCTCCCGATACCATTTATATGTATCGTACAGGGCATCTTCAATTGGCGCCAGAGGAGAATACTCAAGGAGTCGTCGGGCTTTCTGAGACGATGATAGCCAGTATTGACAGGAAAGCTCCTTGACCTTGTCCGAGCTGATCGTCGGCGAGTTACCCTGACTGCGATCAAACTTCTCAAGCAGCGGGGCGAGCGTGCCAAGTAACCAGAGTGGGATTCTCAGTGGCCGTATGTCAACCTTCATGGCATCTGCCATCATGTACTGTGCCTGCCATTGTGACAGTTCGTCAATCGTATTGATGAAGAATGTCTCTCCAATAGCCTTGTCGATGACAGCAGCGCGGATGATGCCGTCTACGAGATCCTTAACATAAACGATGCTGACAAAACTCTCTTTTCCGCCGAATTTCAGAAGAAGCCCAGACCTGGCCATCTTGAAGAAGGTAAGTACCTCCGTATCCCGCGGTCCGAAAACTGCCGGGGGCCGAATAATCGTGATCGGGAGTTGGTCCTTCGTTGCCAACACTGCTTGTTCGCCTGCGAGTTTGCTCTTGCCGTAGTTTGATACGGGTTCAGGTTGATCAGTCTCGGTCTTCACAGACTTGTCCTTGCACGGCCCGGCAGCAGCTTGAGTCGAGATAAAGACGAAGCGCTTGAGGTTTTTTCCGTTCTCGGCTGCAATCTTGACGAGCTGCTCGGTACCACCGGCATTGACTTGCATGAATTCTTGTACTGATGACGCTTTCACCAGACCAGCGCAATGGAAGATGTAATCCACGTCGGAAACGACCCCGCGAAGTGAGTCAACGTCACGCAGATCGCCAAAAACCGGAGTGTACTTCAGGTCTGAGATGTTGTCAGTCTTGGAAGTTTGTCGTAGCAGGAGAAAGAGATCGAAACCTAACTCGGATAACCGGTCGGCAAGATGGCTGCCCACAAATCCGTTGCCGCCGGTGATCAAAGCCCTTGGTCTTGTGCCGAATGCGGGGAGAAATTGGCTTGACTTTGGCGTAGTCATCCTTTATGATTTCCCACTTGTGAGTACCGGCACTCAGCCAATTTATCAGGCGTTAGGTTGAAAGCAAGCCCTTTATGGATATCTTCGAAAAGTGCAGGAAATTTACCCGGTCCGCTGAAGTAAAAGCGATGGGGGTATACCCCTATTTCCGTGAAATTTCGACTGCATCGGACACCGAGGTTATGATCGGCGGTCAGAAGATGCTCATGATCGGGTCCAACAACTATCTTGGTCTGACAACCCACCCAAAGGTCATTGAGGCGGCGATTGCCGCCACGAAAAAGTACGGCTCCGGATGCACCGGCTCCCGCTTCCTCAATGGCACACTCGATCTGCATGTTCAGTTGGAACATGAGCTTGCCGCCTTCATGAAGAAGGATGCCTGCCTGGTCTACTCGACGGGGTTTCAGACTAACCTCGGCACAATCTCCTGCCTGATCGGCAAAGGCGACTATCTTCTGATGGATCGGTCCAATCACGCCTGCATCGTTGATGGCGCCCGTTTGTCGTTCGGCAAGGTGCTCAAATTCGACCACAACGACATGGACGATCTCGAACGCGTGCTTCAGGGAATCGATCTTGACTCGCCCAAAGCAATCGTTGCTGATGGGGTGTTTTCGATGGAAGGCGATATTGTCAAATTGCCGCGTATGGTTGAGCTGGCGCAGAAGTACAATGCACGAGTGATGATCGACGACGCTCATTCGGTCGGTGTCCTTGGAGCTACCGGCGCCGGCACGGCTGAACACTTCAGATTGACCGACAAGGTTGATATTACGATGGGGACATTTTCCAAGTCATTTGCCTCGATCGGCGGCTTTGTCGTCGGCGATGCCCAAGTGATGGAATATGTCAAACATCTCTCGAGGACGATGATCTTTTCGGCGTCCATTCCACCGGCTGCAGCAGCAGCCGTTCGGGCGGCACTGCAGATTATGAAGGACGAACCGGAACGACGCGAACGTTTGTGGCAGATTACTCGCAAGATGCACAGCGGACTCAAGGATCTCGGATTTGAGATCGGAACTACCGAAACACCGATCGTGCCGGTGCATATCGGTGACATGATGGAATGTTTCACGTTCTGGAAAACGCTGACTGAATCGGGAATCTTTGCGAACGCGATCATTCCGCCGGCAGTGGCGCCGGGACAATCTTTGATCCGGACCAGCTATACGGCTAATCATACCGACGCACAATTGGATCGTGTTTTATCTACGTTTGAGAGCATCGGCAAAAAAATGGGCATGATATCGGCGATGGTGTGACCCTTAACCAGGTGACAGTGTGACCAAGTCCGATGAGATCGATGTAAGGGAGGTGAATTCACCGTCCCTGTTGATGAAATTCATCAAATTCCCCTGGAAGATCTATGCCAATAATCCTTATTGGGTTCCGCCATTAATCATTGATCGCAAAGACTTCTTCAACAAGAAGAAGAATCCTTTCTACCGTTTTGCCGAAACCAGATTGTTTGTTGCCTTTCGTAATGGCGAGGCCGTTGGACGTATTGCCACCTGCATAAACCGTTCACATAATGAATTCCATCAGGAGAAAGTCGGATTCTTCGGCTTCTTTGAATGCATCGACGACTACGCGGTCTCGCACCGCCTGCTCAAGGTTGCGATGATCTACCTCAAGAAGGCCGGAATGGAAGTCATGCGCGGGCCCTGCAATTTCTCGACCAATCATGAAGTCGGGCTATTGCTCAATGCCTTTGATTCATCGCCAATGGTGATGATGACCTACAATCCCCCCTACTATGCGGCGCATCTGGAAAAATTCGGACTAAAGAAGATCAAGGACTTGTTGGCCTTCAAAATCGATCACTATGATGTCGACAACGAGCGCATTCAACGACTTATCGCCCGCCTGCGTGAGCGCTCAGGCGCGGTGGTCCGCAAGATTAACATGCGCGACTTTGACAACGAAATCCTGCGCGTCATCAAAGTCTACAATGAGGCTTGGGAGCACAACTGGGGATTCGTACCCCTGTCCGAGGATGAGTTCATTCATATCGCCAAAGACATGAAGATGATCCTTGATCCTGACCTCGCATTGTTCGCTGAGGTCGATGGCGAACCGGCAGGATTCGCGCTCGCATTGCCGGATATCAATGTGGTATTGAAGAAGCTCAATGGTAGGCTATTACCTTTCGGTATCTTCCGTCTTCTCTGGGACATGAAGGTCCGTAAGAAAATCAAAGAGGCGCGGGTATTAACGGCAGGCGTCGTCAAGAAATATCAGAAACGGGGAATCGACAGTGTGTTCTTCTACGATCTGTGGCACAACGCGATGAAAAATGGCTATCACACCGGTGAGATGTCGTGGATTCTCGAGGACAATCATGTGATGGTACAGGCAGCGGAAGCATTGGGTGGCAAAGCCTACAAAACCTACCGAATATACCAGACGCCGCTGATGCTTACGCTGGGCGCGTAGCACTTATCCGAAAATCCTTCTTCTGCGACTAAACACCAAGACAATCAAAGCGTCTATTGCTTGTCGCAATAATCGATATTGGTCACCATTTTATCCGGTGACTCTATTGGGAGGGCTGTATGAAAAGGTCGAGTATCCTATTCTGTTCACTCGTATTCCTTCCTTTAATATTTTGTCAAGCAACAACACCGGACAAATTGCGGGGCGAGAGAATACACTATTCCCCATCAGTTCTGCCTTACACCTTCATGCGCGATCACACCAGCAGCAACCTCATCTTTACCGTCACCAACTTCGGCATGTTTGGGTCGTTTCCGGTTTGGGATGAGTTCGGCGAGTATGAAGAGCATCCGGGATGCGAGTTTCCGAAAGGTTCAGGAATTCAGCATCTGTACACAGGAGCACTCTGGGTTGGTGCAATTGTTGGTGAAGACACACTGGTGTCTGCAGGCTATGACGGTTGGCAGCGAATTTCTGAGATGTATCCGGATGCACAGGCCAGCATCCCGAGAATGACCAACCACACGACGGATATCGATTTCAATCCCCTTGCCGTAGCAGACGAAGAGTTTGTTGCCACGTATTATGACACCCTTGTGGACCCTGCACTAACGGGCCGAGACTTTTTCGAGCCCCGCTATCACAAGCCGCTCAATTTGGAGATCCGGCAACACTCGTACACTTTCGGTGGACCGCCTTATGGTGATTTCGTTTTGATCAGATATACGCTAAAGAACATCGGGACCGAGATTTTACACCAGGCGTGCATCGGCTTGTATCTGGATGCAGATATCTGGCATACTACGACCCCTGAAGGATTTGCCGACGATTTCTCCGGGAGTCACTGGGTCATGACTGGGGATGGAGAGAGCCTTTTCGTAGCTTATTCCGCCGATGATGATGGCGACCCGATCGAGAATCAATTTTGGGGTGAGCACTCGGCTCGATCGGTATTCTCGGCAACGTTTTTGGATATGCCGGCTCACTCTCAGCAGAGTTTCAACTGGTGGGTGAGCAACGGTAATTCAGGACTCGATTGGGGGCCGCGAAGAGTCGCCAACTACCGGCCGTTCGGCACTGGCGGTGAAGGTACGCCTGAGGGGGATCGCAACAAGTACTACATGATGTCCCACCCGGAAATCGACTATAATCAGCTTTGGCAAAACGTGGACTTGACTGGTGAAGGGTGGATCGCCTCTCCATTTGGCGGGCCGCAGTTTGACCTCTTGGCGCACGATACCCGTTTCCTGCTCTCATTTGGCGGTTTTGATCTCGCTCCGGGAGATAGCATGCACTTTGGGTTGGCCATGGTTCTCGGCATGCGGCTGCATCGCAGTCCAGTGGACTACAAAGACCTTTACACAGATCAAAACCCGGAGGCGTTCTTCAACACTCTCGACTTCACAGTGCTGGACATGAATGTGCGGGCTGCGCGCTATGCCTATCACCACTGGCTGTATGGTCGCGCAGGTGATGTCGACAACTCCGGCGATGTCGATGTTATAGATGTCGTGGCTCTGGTCAATTTTCTGTTCCTGAGCGCTGAGGCGCCACTATTTGGCAATGCAGCTGACGTCAACGGCGACTGCACAGTTGATCTCAGTGACGTGTTGATCTTGCTTCGCTATTTGTATCGCAGTGGATCAGTGGTTCGCGCCAACTGCGTGGAATGATTCATTGACCGGCTGAGGCGCAGTCGCCGCGTCACCCTTTCCACCCAAACCTCCCCAAGTCCACAACATCCTCCCGGCTGAATTTCACACCCTCTTTCTTCAATAGCGCCTTCTGCAATTCGTAGCCACCGTTTCTGGGAAGCGAGATTCGACCCTGCTTGTTGATGACCCGATACCACGGGAGTTCAAGTCTATCTGAACAAGCATGAAGGATGCGCACGACCTGCCTGGCTGCGCGTGCCGAACCTGCAAGTGCGGCGATCTGTCCGTAGCAGGCGACCTTGCCGCGTGGTATCTTGCGGATAATATCGACCACGCACTGGTGGAAGGGTGTTAAGTGAGAGGTGTCTGGTTTGCGACGCGGCATGCATGAAATATATGGAGCGTGCGGCCAAGACTCAAGAGGTCTCGACAAGCGGAACTACACCACTTTGCTCTTGAGAATATCGTGAATATGAACGATCCCAACCGGGCGATGCTGTTCATCAACGACAACCAGGGCGGTGATCTTGTGATCCTCCATGATCTTGAGCCCGCGCTCGGCAAGTTCGTTGGGACCGATCAACTTTGGTTGTGCCGACATGACAGCAGAGGCCGTCTTCATCATGAAATTGTCGTTACGGCTCAACACCCGGCGCAGATCGCCGTCAGTAAATATTCCGGTCAACTTACCATCGTCATCAACGATCAGAGCCGTACCCAAACGCTTATTCGTTATCACAACAAGCATATCTTTGACAAGCATCTGATGATTGACGATTGGCAGATCATCGCCGGAGTGCATCAAGTCCTTGATGCGAATCGAAAGCCTGCGCCCGAGCGTGCCGCCGGGATGGAGCAGCGAGAAATCCTCGGCGGTGAACCCGCGTTGCTCTTGCACGACCAGTGCCAGAGCATCACCAAGAGCGATAGCCGCTGTCGATGACGACGTCGGCGCCAAGTTGTGGATGCAGGCCTCGCTCGGGACAGAAGCATCAAGCGGGATATCGCTGCGGGTCGCAAGCGGCGATTTGAGATTGCCGGTAATCGAAATCACCTGCAAGCCGAGACGTTCGATTACAGGATAGAAGCGTTCAAGTTCATCGAGATTGCCGGACTTGGAGATCGCGAGCACGAGATCATCCTTTTGAAGAAGCCCCAGATCGCCATGAAGACCCTCAGTTGGATGTAAGAACAACGCCGGTGTACCGGTGGAATTGAAGGTAGCAACGATCTTTCGTCCGACCCAACCGGACTTGCCCAGACCGGTAACGATAACTTTGCCCTTGCAGTTGAGGATGGCATCGACGGCATGAACGAAATTGTCATCGAGCTTGTCAATGAGGCCACGAACAGCCTCTGCTTCGTGGATGAGAACTTCTTTAGCGCGTTTGAGCATTGGCAATATCATCACGATAAATCTTAACGAGGTCAAGCCCTTTTGCTGCCAGCACGAAGTTGATCACTTCGCGGCAAGCACCCTTGCCGCCGTCGCGCTCAGTCTGATAATGTGAAATTGGCAATAGCTCCGATTCGGTATCTGCAACGCAAACCGCAAACCCGACCTGCTCCATCGCGACCAGATCGGGAATGTCGTTACCGACGTAGCCGATCTGATTGAGAGTCAAGTTATGCTTGCTGGCCAACTCGCGCAGAGCAGAGATCTTGTCCCAGGCGACTATGACATCGCCGACACCAAGCTCCGTGCAGCGCTTGACCGTGACCTCCGAGCCGCGGGCGGTTATAACACCAAACTTGAGATAACGGCTGCTGGCCGTCTTGATAGCAAATCCATCGGCGGCAGAAAACGCCTTCGCTTCCTGATTGTCTTTCAGGAATATCATGCGGTTGTCGGTCATCACCCCATCGACATCGAAAATCAACATTTCGATATTGGCGACATCTATCTCAAGCTTGCGCTGTAATCTCAGCAAGTCGTTTAATCTCCTTCAGGTAGGATTCTACATAGTCAAGCGGAAGCTGGGTTGCTGAATCTGACATCGCATTTGCGGGGTCGGGGTGCGCCTCAAAGAATACTCCATCTACTCCGACGGCAATAGCAGCTCTGGTCAGCGGCAGAACATACTCGCGATTCCCGCCCGACGATCCACCCTGCGCTCCCGGCTGCTGCACTGAATGTGTGGCATCAAACACGACCGGAAATCCAGTCTGCTTCATTTTGATGAGTGAACGAAAATCGACGATCAAGTCACGATATCCAAAGGTTGTACCGCGCTCAGTGAGCATGATGTTCCTGTTGCCGGCATCAACGGCTTTCTGGGCAATATGCTTCATATCTTCCGCCGCGAGGAATTGCCCCTTCTTAATGTTAACGGCCTTGCTAGTTTTGGCCGCCGCGACAATTAGGTCGGTCTGACGACACAGGAATGCTGGAATCTGTAAGACATCACAAACTTGAGCTGCGGCTGCAGCATCGGTTGTCTCGTGAATGTCGGTCAAAATGAGAATGCCAAATTCAGATTTCACCTTCTGAAGCAACCCGAGCGCTTCCTGATCACCGATACCCGCAAACGACTTTCCGGAGAGCCGGTTTGCCTTGCGATAGGATCCCTTGAAAATGAATGGCAGACTAAGCGCTTGAACGATCCGTGTCAAACTCTCGGCTGTGCGCATGACGACAGTCTCCGACTCAACGAGACATGGGCCGGCGATGACATATAATTTACCACCGCCGAATTTCTGATTAGCGATTGTGATCATTGACGCAGATTGAGTTCGTCGGTGAACTCCGGCTGCTCCGTCGTCTCGGTTTCCAGGTCAAGTTCCGGTTGAGCCGGGTTATCGTGATACTCCGAAGCCGCACGCACAAACTCGCGGAACAACGGATGAGCGTCACCGAGGCGGCTCTTCAGCTCGGGATGGAACTGCACTCCGACGAACCAGCGGTGTGTGGGAATTTCCACAATCTCGACCAGTTTGCCGTCCGGGGAGACGCCCGAAAGCCTCAATCCCTTCGATGTCAGCAGGTCGCGGTAGTAGTTGTAAAATTCGTAACGGTGGCGGTGGCGCTCCGAGATAGTTCGATCCTGGTACGCCTCATAGGACTTGCTGTTTTCGTCCAACACGCAGGGAAACGCACCTAATCGCATGGTTCCGCCCATTTCAGTGACTTCATGCTGATCGGCCATCAGGTGGATCACTGGATGCTTGAGGTCGCGGTAAAACTCATATGAATGTGCATCGGCCAGGCCGGCGACGTTGCGTGCAAATTCGATAACCGCACATTGCATACCCAGACAAATACCGAAAAACGGGATGTCGCGCTCACGAACGTAGTGAATTGCTTCAATCTTGCCCTCCACACCACGTTCGCCGAACCCGCCGGGTATCAGCAGGCCGTCAATTCCTTTCAGGTAATGCTCAGCTCCGTTGAGCTTGATATCCTCGGAGGCTATCCAGACAAGATCAACTTTGACATTATTCTCGGCACCGGCATGAATGAACGATTCAATGATCGATTTGTAGGCATCTTTCAAATGGACATACTTGCCGCATATTCCGATGCGAACATGTTTTTCCGGGCGCTTGATTTTGCGAACGATTTCCTCCCACTCAGCCAAAGCCGGCTCGGGAGCGTCCAGTCCAAGATATTCCACAATGTAATCATCGAGCCCTTGCTCGTGATACAGCAACGGTACTTCATAAATCGTGTCAACATCTATTGACTCAATAACGTTCTTTGCCGGAATGCTGCAAAACAAACCGATCTTTTCGCGAATCGATTCAGAAAGCGGCTTGCTTGTACGGCACAATAACACCTGCGGCTGAATTCCAATTTCCCGCAAATCTCGAACCGAGTGTTGCGTCGGTTTCGTCTTGATCTCTCCAGCCGTCTCTACATAGGGAACGAGCGTGAGATGAATAAACAACGTGTTCCCCGGACCCTCCTCAAGCGCAACCTGGCGCGCGGCCTCGAGGAATGGCAGCGATTCGATATCGCCGACGGTTCCGCCAAATTCCGTGATTACCACGTCAACAGTCTCATCGCGGCGAGCCAATTTGCGGATGCGGGATTTGATTTCATTGGTGATATGCGGAATGACCTGCACGGTCGCGCCAAGATAGTCGCCCTTGCGCTCGCGATTGATGACCGACAAGTACACCTGACCCGCGGTAACATTGTTTTCACGGGTAAGGGACTGCCCGGTGAAGCGTTCGTAATGTCCGAGATCAAGATCGGTTTCGGCGCCATCATCAAGAACGAACACTTCGCCATGCTGGAATGGATTCATGGTTCCCGGATCGACATTTATGTATGGATCCATCTTTTGCAGATTGACTTTGAGCCCTCGTTTCTGTAATAGCACACCGATCGAGGCGGATGCAATCCCTTTACCAAGGGACGATACCACTCCTCCGGTCACAAAAATGTATTTGGCGCCTTTCACTCTATCACTCCTCTCTCTTCCGAGAGCACTTTATTCGCTAAAACTAAATCTTCCGGCGTGTTCACTGATAATAGCGGCTTGTTGATAATTGCCACGCCGATTTTGTGGCCATGCTCCAAAATTCGAAGCTGTTCCAGTGACTCCGAAACTTCCCGGGTTGTCTGTGGTAATTGAACGTACTTAAGCAGGAATTCTTTCCTATATACGTAGATTCCCGCATGGCCATAGTTGGTAATCTTTCTCCCCTTCTCAGTTATCGGCCGACGGGAAAAATCAATTGCGTAGCCTCTGGAATCCACTGCCACCTTCACAAGATTGCAGTCATCGAGATCGCCGCTCTGCAAGACAGGAAAACCGGCTGTAGCTACCTGTAAAGTACGGTCGTTTTCGAGAACACAAACTGTACGATCGAGTTGCTCTGGCGTAATTGTAACCTCGTCCCCCTGAATATCAATGCAGATGTCGCAATCGAGATCAGCCACAGCGGCAGCACATCGCTCAGATCCGTTACGAAATATCTCGGTTGAGTAAAATACTTCCCCTCCCTGGCCTTCAATGAGCTGACGAATCGATTGGTCGTCAGTCGCCACGATTAGTCGATTGAGCCGGGAATACGCTCTAACTCTCTCCCAGACATGGAGTATCATCGACTTGCCATTGACCATGGCCAGAGCTTTGCCAGGGAAGCGGCGAGAGGCCAGCCTCGCGGGGATCACCCCAATTATCATCAATTGTCAACCACTTTCGGGACCTTGATGAAGTTTTCGATTCTTTCAGGTGCGTTCTTCAGTGCTTCCTCTACAGGAAGCGAGGGCTGGACAATGTCGTCGCGAAATACATTGCCTGTAACTGCTGTCTGGAGCGACGGTTCCACGCCAATCGTCTGGACCTCGTCCAGTGTCTTGACGTACTCCAACATTTCGGCGATATCATTTTGAAAGCGCGCGACTTCGGATTCATCCAGGCGCAGACGCGCTAATGCTGCGAGTTTTAGCAACTCTTCGCGACTAATCATGCGGGGGTATCCCGTGTTGGAGTCCAAAAAACACGGGATTAACCTTACGGATATTCAACGAGGATGTCAACAAGAATAGAAAAGTATTCAGGCGCATCGTCAGTTCTTAGGCGATTGCAGCACACAACCTAAAGTCTGGACTCAAAATTGTCGAAATTACAAAGAATAGAATATTCTGTCCTGATCGCCGGACAAGAGGAGGGCATAATGCCTGAGCGCCGTCAAAGTCATCGTCGGCTGCCATTTTCAGAGCTATTCGTAGTTGACAAACTGACAGACCAGCCCCTGGGTGCAATTCGCGACATGACCTCCGGCGGCTGCAAGCTCATTTGCCGGGAGCCCATACCTGCAGGCCAACTCTTCGATTGTCGAATGTCGCTTCCCGAACCTATCCTCGAGTGCAAAGTACTTAACTTCTGGGTGGAAAGTAAATGGTGCTCGTTTAGTGAAGGTGAGAACATGTTCGAGGTCGGGTTTGAGTTTCGCGACCTGACGGAAATCGACAGAATGCTCATCAAGTTTCTTGTCGTCCCATGGGAGGATGCCAAAGCGGAAGAAGTTAAAGCGAGTGTCGCTAAGTCGCCCGTCAGAATTCACAAGTAGATCGTTGAGAGCTGGCAAATAGTTCATAAAAACCAAAAGCCCCTGAGCGTAACCTCAGGGGCTTTTGCATTTTATCTGCTACAGACAAGAACCTGATCGGTTCTAACCTGCGAGATTACTTCAGAAGAGTCATCTTTCTGATTTCGGTGTAGTCACCGGCGGTCATCTTGTAGAAATAGACGCCCGAGGCAACTTTCACCCCGTTATCAGAATCACCGTACCACTTCACGTTATATGAGCCGGCCGCCTGGTAATCACTTACCAGCGTCTTGACCTTTGCACCCATTACGTTGAAGACAGCAACTTCGACCAGACCAGGTTTCGCAACCACGTACTCGATCGAGGTTTCAGGATTGAAGGGGTTCGGATAGTTCTGGGCAAGACTAAACTGATCAGGCAGGACCCCGCCGGCCTTTCCAACAGTGGTGAATTCGCTCATCGCGATACGATCACCATTGGATGTCCAGTCGATCTTCTGCTCAATGTTCTGGCCGTTGATCTTGAAGCTGATCTTGCCGGCGTTGACTACAGCATCATTGTCATTGCTGAAGTTGTCCGAACCGTAGATCGGCATGAAACCAAACTTGCCAGACTGACGAACAGAGAATTCTCCGACCAAAGTACCCTGTTCATTGTAGGCTTCAATTGTCGCACCGGCAGGAATCGTCTCGCCGTCAAGCTTCACGTTGGAGCCATACAAGTTGATCCAGGTATTGCTGGTCTGGACACGCGAAACAAGACTCGCAGCAGTAGGAGTCGAGTTGACCAGCTTCGCCGGAGGATTTACACCATCCGGATACACAAGCGTACCGGCCGAGTTGGTCTTGATCCAATAACCGAAGCAAGGCTTCATCTCGTTCAGGGTGGCAAGCCCTGGAAGTGCCGGATCATAAGTCAATCCGCCGTGATCATAACCGAGAACAACAACCACGGAATTCCAGATCGAGATGAGGGCGTTCGGAACCATCATCGGCATCTCTGGAAGGTAGCTAACGAGATTCCAGTTGGACTCAATCGCGATTGGAGTGGAAGCCGCAACCAGAGGTCCGGTGATGCAAATCGAGTCAGGAGCATCCATACGGAACCAGTATCCGTGGAAGTTATCGACGTCAAAGAGCGTCGAGAATTCAGGAAGCTCAGGATCGTAAGTTTGACCTGGCTCCGGCAGACTGCCTTCAAAGCTCAAGATGACGTCGGTGTTATCCAGTACGCCGGCAAAGAGCGTCTCGAGATCGGACGTCGGAAGCGCGACATTAAATGATACCAAGTTCCAGTCCGAAGCCAGATGGATACACTTGGTGACATCGCCACCAGCCGGTGCTGTGAAGCAGGCCTCGTAACGATCACCCTTCTCACCCCAGACCAGCGCGTCTCCTGTTAGTTCGACTGCGGCACCATTCAGCTTCAGAACGATCGCGCTGTCGTTGTCGCATCCTTCATCATAGTCGTCAGAATACGGATCATCATGATAGACCGGCATGAATCCGAAGGTACCCGGGGTCGAAAACACCCAGCGACCGCAAATATGGCCGGCCTCATCAAACGCCTCGAGAACGCTACCGGCAGCAACCGGCTCGTCATTGAACAGCGCTCCGCCTTCACAGTACAGGTCAACCCATTCGTAGGTCGGAGTGATTTCTCCGGCATCGTCATCAAGCACGATATCGACGTTTTCGTCTGGAAGACTGACGCCATCGTGGGTCTTCGGATAGAATCCGCTCCTGTAGGCGCGAACTGCATAGCCATTATCAGGTGGAGTCATGAAGCAAAATTCGTAGTAACCATCGGAGTTGGAAGTCGTTGTAGCAATGACGCCTGTCTCATCCCAAAGCTCGACAGTTGCACCTTCAACTGGATCTTCGTTGCCATCAAGGATGGTACCGCTGATGCAGTTTTCGGCGATTTCGAGAATAGTGATCGATCCGGCACCAAACTGCGGATAGATCGAGTTGGCGGCCTCGTCATTGAATACAAGCTCTACGCCCGGTTCAATAAAGAGTGTATCGATCGAAATCACACCCGCACTCGCGGCATTGTCGACCGAGAACCACAGCGTGACCCAGCGACCTTCCCCAACCGGAACAAGCGGTTCCGGTGGAATCCGCAAGGCGCCGAGAGTCAGTGTACGATCAATATTGTTGATCGTATTCACTGTCGTGCCTATGTAATCGATTCGCGAACCAACGTACGAAACTGAGTCAAGCACGACGTCGGATGAACTCCAAGTCAAACCAGCCGACATTCCGGCAAGTTCTTCAAAGTTTTCGAAGTCCACGGCGACCGCAACATCATCACCCGGATACGCAGTCTCGTGAGATACGGTGACCGTATCCTGCGAAACCGGCTTCTCCGTGACAATGAGCGTAATCGTAATAACGCCATTTTCGTCAGCTTTGCGGTCCTTTCCGACCGTGACAGGCATCACCTGCACATGAGCGGTATACGGGCTTCCAGCTGCTGTCAGTTCGGCTGTGTTGAACATCATAGTGATGGCGTCGCCCGGAATTTCACCGACGTCGACGCTGCCACTCTGCGGATCAGGAGTGACCCAAGGTTGATCGGAAGTGACTTCCCAGTACAACGTACCGCAAACGGCTCCGTTGGTGACATGGACAACTTCATCAGCCGGGTTTGAACCTTCTTCGATCTCAATATTAAAGATATCCTGGTCGAGAACTACAATCGGCGGGGCCACGCAGTTACCGACGACCAAGGTGACCGTGTCAACGTGTGTAACGGGACCGCTGATGGTTGCCTGACCGGAGATTGCCAACTGGTAAGTCCCCGACGGGGTCGACGCAGAGGTCGTCCCAGTCAGACCCGTGCTGCCAGGGCAGAGAAGCGGATTGACCTGGAAATTGGCGGTTGCGCCGACCGGAAGGCCGGTGACGTTGAGTAATACCAATCCTTCAAAGCCATTGATTTGGTTAACCGCTACGGTATAACTGAACGGCACTGCAATGCCGCTTTCTACTGTGATTTCTTCTGGCGTAGCATCTACCACAAAGTCCGGAACCACAGCCGGATTAACGGTAAATGTAGCTGCATCGGAATCAAACAAAGCACCCGGATCGGTCGCCGTAAAGGCAACCGTCTCGGCACCTGTGAAGCCGCCCGGATAAGTAATCGTGGCAACACGATTTGCATCGATCACAACTACAAGCTGGGTATTTCCAGCGAATGTCCAAACGATCTCGGCATCTGCATCATCCGGATCAGCGACGAAATCATCGAGGCTGATCGTCGTAAATGATGCGCCCGCAGTAATGGTCTGGTCCGGAATATCTGAAACAACCGGGGGCTCGTTCGGAACCGCATTGACGGTGAACGTAGCAGCATCAGAATCAAACAAGGTTCCCGGATCAGTCGCCGTGAAGGTAATGATCTCAGATCCCAGGAATCCGCCCGGATAGGTAATGGTGGCAACTCGGTTGGCATCGATCGCCACACCAAGCTGCGTATTGCCGGCGAATGTCCAGACCAGCTCTGCATCTGCGTTGTCAGGGTCAACAACGAAGTCGTCGAGGCTGATCGTCACAAATGAAGCGCCGGACGTTATAGTCTGATTAGGAATATCAGACACTACCGGAGGATCATTGACCAGCGCATTAACCGTGAATGTTGCCTGATCTTCATCAAAGGCGCCATCCGGGTCAGTAGCGCGGAATGTAAATACGGCCGAACCGGTGAAATCCGGAGTGGCAACTATAGTCGCAATGTGAGTGACCGGGTCAATACTGACGGTCAATGCACCCTTGCTCTTCATCAACTGAGTGGTCCAGGTGATGTCGCCGTCGGCGTCATCCGCGTCTGTGACATAGTCATTGAGCGCGATTGTCGCAAAGCTCTCGCCTTGATTTATAACTTGGTCCGGAATATCAGAAACGACTGGTTCCGCATTACCGGCATTGACGGTAACGTTGAACTGACACTGATTCGTATTGCCGTGTGCATCAGTAGCTGTCACGGTCACCGGAGTCGTTCCAAGCGGGAAGACTGAACCAGAAGCCGGAAGAGCTGCCGAGGTCACGCCGGGGCAATTGTCGCTGGCGGCCGGGATGACAAAGTTCACGACCGCGCTGGTTTGACCAGGAGCCGCGGTTACGCTAACATCCGCCGGACAAGCGGCAACTGGATTCTGCGTATCGTTGACAGTCACATTAAACTGGCACTGTGAGAAATTGCCGGCATCGTCAGTCGCAGTGGCAATGACTTGGGTCGTGCCAACCCCGAAGAACGTATTCGGATTCTGCGAGTAGGTAATTGCCACGCTCGCATCGCAATTGTCGGTCGCGGTGGCCGCGAAATTTACATTCGCGCCGCACTGACCCGACGTGTTGGCAACCACAATAGCAGACGGGCAAGTCACCACGGGATCGGTTTGATCAGTAACGGTGACCATCGCCTGGCAAGTGTCGGCAGCGCCCTTGTCGTCAGTAACGATCAAGGAGACTAAGGTCTGTCCAAGTACGTACGGACCAGCAGGCTGCTGAACTATTGTGATGGGGTCGCTGTCAGGATCGTTTGATCCATTATTGATATTTGCGGCTGCTGTGCAGTTGGCTCCTGCTGCAACCGAAACGGGTTGACAGAGGGCCAACGGCGGGTTGTTGACAACGGCACAACCTGCGCCGAGAATAATCTCCTCAGTTCCGCAGTCCATGTAACCGGGGACTACGTCTGTTCCTTCAGTAAACGCAAATAGGGGAAAACCGGCAGGCGGAATAATAGCGGCCTGGATGTCGATGCAACCGTCAGTGACTGTGGACTGAACCTTAAACTTCAATCTGAATGCTAATCCTTCTGTGGCTGCACCCGGGGCATGAGTGTCAATGAAGACTGCCGGGTCTAACGAAATCCACCCTGCCAAGACGGTGTTGGCCGCCGCATTCAGCGTCCTCTTGAATGACCCTTCTGGATTCATGGCCGGGCCAGGCAAGACAGAGTCGATCTCGATCATGTCGCTGTTGTATGTGAAGCCAAAGGTGAAGCCTCCAAGTGTGGCGGAATTGGCCATGTATACCGGCACTTCGATATAGGATCCGGCAGTCAATGGGGCGTTGACTGGGCAGCCAAGGCGCAAGTAGTTGTCAGTGGTGTCCTGCCCGAAGGCCGCACCATTGAACACGAAAAGCGCTGCCAGAACCATGAAGGCGAACATAGTTCGAGCGAGCAGAGGTTTAGGCGACATAGTGCCTCCTGTAGAGTTAGATGAGTTTTGGTTCGTTCTCAAAGTAAATGAAAAGTTCACTTCAAAAATTATGGTTTCAGGTTGTATGACTACAAAGGTGACAGGTAAAATAAGTATAGCACCCCCTATTTCCCATCAACACGAATATAGATTTTTAATCCAAAGTGTCAACAGAAAAAGCGGTTCAACTGCTGTTAAAATTAAGTGCAGAAACAGCTAAGTGCCACGGGGTTAAAGCCACAAATCAACGAAAGTGCATTTGAGCGGTCAAGATTGAGGGTAGAATCGCTCTTAATTGACGGATGATTTAGGCCCTGAAGGTCTGGTCTGGTTCTCAAACACTGAGATCGGCGCTAGATTAGCTGGAAAGCGGACACCGGATCATTTACTTCCGTTGTTGATCGCTCCCTCGATCGTCTTCCACGGGAGCAGTGCACACTTGATGCGTACGGGGAATTTGGTGACGCCCTGGAAGGCGGCAGTATCGGAGAGCTCGTCGCAGTCGGCACAGGCCTCACCGCGCAGGATCTGGTTGAAATTCTCGAGCGCGACCTTGGCCTCCTCGAGATTCTTGCCGATCAGCGATTCGGTCATCACCGAGGCCGAGGCAATCGAAATCGAGCAGCCCTTGCCCTCGAAATGCACGTCGGAAACGATATCGTCCTTGACCGAAATATAGACGGTTATCTCGTCACCGCAGACCGGGTTCTTGCCCTCGACGAGAATATCCCACTTGGCGGGTTTGCCGTAGTTGCGCGGATGATTATAGTGATCGACAATCACTTCACGGTAGAGGTCATCTAACTGCATTTTTCAAGAACCTTTCCGATTGCTGCAGTGCGTCGATCAGTATATTAACATCTTCCCTGGAATTGTAAAGGTAAAAACTGGCCCGCGCAGTCGATATTACACCGAGCTTGCCCATCAGGGGCTGGGCGCAGTGATGGCCGGCGCGTATTGCGATGTTGTGGAAGTCGAGCATCGAGCCGATGTCGTGTGAGTGCAAGTCCTTGTAGTTGAACGAAAAGACCGAACCGCGGTTTTCGGCGGTGTGCGGACCATAGAGCTTCATGCCCTCGGTTTCCAGCATCCGCCGCAGCACGTACTCGGTCGTTTCACGCTCATGCATCATGATATTGATCAGTCCAACAGAGTTGATGTATTCGATTGCCCTGCCGAAGCCGATAACGCCCGCCATGTTGGGAGTGCCCGCCTCGAATTTGTACGGCAACTCGTTCATTGTGAATCCGTCATACTGCACGTACTCGATCATGTCGCCGCCACCCTGCCATGGTGACATCATTTCACCAAGTTCGCGCTTCAGGTACAATACTCCGACCCCGCTTGGACCAAGCATCTTGTGGGAGGAGAACGCGAGGAAATCGATATCGAGGAACTTGACGTTGATCCCCATGTGCGGCACCATCTGGGCGCCATCGACGAGAACCTTTGCACCCTTCTCGTGTGCAAGTGACGTGATCGCCTTCAAGTCGGGCATCGTGCCGAGGACGTTTGACATTCCGGTGATTGCCACAAGCCTGGTGCGGGAAGACAGTTTGGCGGCGTAGTCGTCCATGTCGAAGCGCCAATCGCGGGTCGAGCGGACATACACTAACTTGACGCCGATACGATCCCGCAGCATCAGCCACGGCACAAGATTGGAATGATGTTCAAATTCGGACAGTATGATCTCGTCACCGGCCCTCAACTGCGAGTCTCCGTAGCAGCGTGCGACGATATTGATTGACTCAGTCGCACCACGGGTATAGACGATCTCTGCAGGTGACGCAGCATGAATAAACTCGGCGACGAGTTTGCGGACACCCTCGTACTTCTCGGTCGCCATTGCCGACAAATAATAGATGCCGCGACGCACGGTCCCGTAGTTCTTACCGTAGAAGTCCGACTCGGCATCGATAACGCATTGTGGTTTGTGGGCAGTTGCACCGGAGTCGAGGTATACGAGCGGCTTTCCGTTGCGATTGGCATTCTTGAAAATTGGGAAGTCAGACTTGATTTTTTCTATGTCCAGCGGCATGAAACCTTCTTGAAGCAACCGGAGCACGCCTTGCGTGCCCCTCTGCGAATTCTCTATTCAGCCGATTTGCCGCCCCACTGGTGAAGCAAAGCTTCCAACCGGCGGGCAAAACCATTCTGCAACAGTGGCGATTTGATTCGTGGTGTCACCTGCGAGATAAAACCGTCCGCAAGCAACACCTTGGCAGTCGGATAGTCGATGCCGCGCGAACGCAGGTAGAATGTCTCCAGATCCGAGACCTTGGCGGTCGTGGCTCCGTGAGTGCAGCGAACATCGTTGGCGCCAATCTCAAGCTTTGGCGAGCTGTTAACCGAGCAACCCTTGTTCAGAATCAAATTGCGATTCTTCTGGTAGGCGTCAGATCGTTGTGCGTCGGCAGCAATCGTAATCTTGCCGAGATAGTTGGACGATGACTGACCCGATAATGTCCCTATGTAGAACAGGTCGGAATTCGTGTGCCCGATCTGGTGATCCTGATGCGTCAGCAGGTTGAAGTTCTCCTTCTCGCGCCCCAGATATACTCCATTGACCAGCGCTTGCGCACCCGAACCGGCGAACTTGATATCGATCTCCATCAAGTTCACGTGTCCACCGGAACTAATTGTCGCCATTTCCAGCATGGCGTCCTTTTCCAGATGCACGCGCACGGTCGTTACGCTGTTGATCTGCTCGAACAGGTGTTGTGTGAGTAGGATATTGAGGTGACTGCCGCTCTTGACGATAACATCGAGCGTGCCGTTGAGCAAACCCGATGAATCTGGCGAGGCAGCGATATCCCAGACCAGACTGCCGCGCGAGTTTTCGTCAACTTGTGCGACAGCCGCGAATGACGCCATCGATCTGTCGCCAGCAAAATTCGTGAAGATCTGGCGCGGTGAAGATTCGGCAGTGTTCTTCATGATGTGCAAATAAGCGCCCTGGCTCAGGAAGGCATGAGCCAACAACGCGAATTTGCGGCTAAGAAACTTGTCGTGGAAGAACTTCAGTAGTTCGGCGAAACGGTCAGGCTCGTTGGCGTGCGCATCGGCAAACGAACCAAAGAAGATATTCTGTGCCGGATCGGCTTGGACCTGATCAACGGCATACTCCGGAGGCAGTTGGGCAACACTTTCAATGCCGGTCGCCAGCAGCGAATCTTGCCTTTCGTGTTGCAGCCACTGTGATAACCCGGGCCTGAGGCCATCAAGATTCAGGCCGCGAAAGTTGACGTACTTGAAGTCCTCATCGCGATTCGAGGGCGCCGTCGCCGTCAGGGCCTTTTCGAAACACGTACGTCGCCAGTTCTTGACGATATCATTGCCGTTGAGCGATTGTGCGAACTGGGAAAAATATTCCTCGGTAAATGGCGCAAAGAGATCGGCTTTGTCCCGCGCTTTGAGAACGACCGTCATCAGCCCACCGACCCTTCCATCTCAAGTTCAATCAGTCGGTTCAGCTCCACAGCGTATTCCATCGGCAACTGCTTGACAATCGGCTCGATAAAGCCATTGACGATCATCATCGAGGCCTGCTCTTCCGAAAGTCCTCGTGTCTGCAAATAGAACAATTGCGTCTCAGAGATTTTCGAGACCGAGGCCTCGTGGCTGATCGAAACATCTTCCTCGTCGATCTCCATGTACGGGTAGGTGTCTGTGCGCGAATGTTCATCAAGCAAGAGCGCGTCGCATTCGACATTGGACTTCACGCCGGTGCAGCCTTTCATCACTTTGACGAGGCCGCGATATGACGACCGGCCGCTGCCCTTCGAGATCGACTTCGAGGTAATTGACGAAGACGTGTTCTTTGCGAAATGACTGACTTTGGCGCCGGCATCCTGATGCTGCCCGTCTCCGGCAAATGCCACGGAGAGGACTTCACCTTTGGCGCCTTCGCCCATAAGTTGAATCGCCGGATATTTCATAGTGAGCTTGGAACCGATATTACCGTCCACCCACTCCATCGTCGCGCCTTCCCAGGCCTGAGCGCGTTTGGTGACGAGATTGTACACGTTTTTGGACCAGTTCTGAATTGTCGTGTAACGGCAGCGCCCGTTGCGCAGGACGATGATCTCGACGACCGCCGAATGCAGCGAGTCGCTGGAGTACACCGGAGCGGTACAGCCCTCGACATAGTGCACCCAGGCGCCTTCGTCGACAACAATGAGCGTCCGCTCGAATTGCCCCATGTTCTCGGTGTTGATTCTAAAATAAGCTTGAAGCGGTATGTCTACGGACACTCCTTTGGGCACATAGATGAATGATCCGCCGGACCAGACTGCAGAATTCAAAGCCGCAAACTTGTTATCGTTATAAGGGATGATTTTCCCAAAGTACTTCTTGAAAATGTCCTCATGCTCACGCAAACCGCTGTCGGTATCAAGAAAGACCACTCCCAGCTTTGACCATTGTTCCTGAAGGTTGTGATAGACGACCTCCGATTCGTACTGGGCACCGACGCCGGCAAGATACTTCTTTTCAGCCTCGGGAATACCAAGACGATCGAACGTGTTCTTGATGTCGACAGGCACATCGTCCCAGCTACGCTCTGCGCGATCGGAAGGTCTGACATAGTAGTGAATATTCTCAAAATCGATTGTGTCGAGCAGGCCCCCACCACCCCATTTGGGCATTGGGCGCGAGTGGAAATGTTCGAGCGCTTTGAGTCGAAAATCGGTCATCCAACCCGGCTCGTTCTTCATCTCGGAAATCGTGCTGACGATTTCCTTGTTGAGGCCCTTGCCCGACTTGAACGGATAGTGTTCCGGGTCGTGGAATCCGTATTTGTAATCGTCTATCTTCAGCTCAGGTGTAGGTTTCTCGTCGGCCATGTTATACCTCTGCCGCGACTTTGTCGCCTGTTAGCCAGCCGTAGCCTTTTGCTTCCATTTCCAGAGCCAGCTCCGGACCACCGGTCTTGATAATATTGCCGCTCGCCATGATATGAACATAGTGCGGCTTGATGTAATCCAGGAGACGCTGATAGTGGGTGATCATGACGATTCCCATATTCTGGTTCATCAGCTTGTTTACTCCTTCGGCAACCGCCCTGAGGGCATCAATGTCGAGACCAGAATCAGTCTCATCCAGCAGTGCCACTTTCGGTTCAAGGACCGCCATCTGCAGAATCTCGGCACGTTTCTTCTCACCGCCCGAAAAGCCGTCGTTGAGGTAGCGATTGGCAAACGATTCATCGATCCCAAGCATCTGCAGCTTCGACTTCAGAAATCCCCAGAATTTCAAGACATTGACTTTGGAACTGCCGTTTTCACCTTTATGAGAATTATAAGCTGTGCGCAGAAAGTTCTGGAGCGTGACTCCCGGCACCTCGACTGGATACTGAAACGCGAGAAACATGCCCTCTTTCGAGCGCTGGTCAACTTCCATCTCCAATACATTCTTGCCGTTCATTATGACCTCGCCCGAGGTCACTGCATATTCAGGATGTCCCATTAAAGCGTAGCAGAGTGTCGATTTCCCAGAGCCATTTGGACCCATAATCGCGTGAATCTCTCCCGCATTTACTGTCAGGTTGAGTCCCTTAACAATGGGCTTGCCTTCGATCGAGACACTCAGATTCTTGATTTCCAGCAGAGGTTGCTTATTTGTCATTTACTCCTCATTGTATACAAAAACAATCACATCTATTCTATCGGCAATACTGACCAAACTAGTCAGAAATGACCTCGGTAGTGGTACGCCCTCGAAAAATTGCCTATTTGTCGAATTACCGGAAATATCGAGGGCCTTCTGCTCGGTCGGTCCCGGCATCAAGAGCGTGAAGTATAGTCGTGAGCGTTGGCTGTATCAAGCGAATTCTGGCTTGGAATTTCGTGCCCAAACCCCTCCGGCCAGCCTCAATCCACCAAAAACAGCGCCAAATATGATTGCGCCGGCTGCGAGTCGCCCGTATAATACAAGTTTAACTTTTCCGGAGGCTTTACGTGTCTGCTGAATATATACGGATCAAGGGCGCCCGAGAGCACAATCTCAAAAACATCGATATCAACATTCCCCGTGACCAGCTCGTCGTCGTGACCGGATTATCGGGCTCAGGTAAGTCATCTCTCGCGTTTGATACCATCTACGCCGAGGGCCAACGTCGCTATGTCGAGTCTCTTTCGGCCTACGCCCGCCAGTTTCTGGGCCTGATGGAAAAGCCTGATGTCGATTTCATCGACGGCCTGTCTCCCGCGATCTCAATCGAACAGCGTTCGGCGAGCAAGAACCCGCGCTCGACGGTCGGCACCGTTACAGAGATATATGACTACTTGCGTCTTCTCTATGCCCGAGTCGGCGAGCCCCACTGCTACGTCTGCGGCAACAAAATCGCGCAGCAAACGGTTTCGCAGATCGTCGACCACGTCCTCGAATACCCGGAGAATAGCCGCATTCAGATCCTCGCCCCACTGGTCCGTGGCCGCAAGGGCGAACACCGTGATGTTGTTGAGGAGATCAAGAAGCAAGGCTTCACCCGTCTTCGTGTCAACGGAGACCCTGTCGAGGTTGATACCGAGATTAAACTCGACAAGAACAAGAAGCACCACATCGAGGTAGTCGTCGACCGTTTGGTCGTCAAGACTGGTATCAGTACCCGACTGGCCGATTCAATCGAAACGGCGATCAAGCTGGCATCTGGAGTCGTAGGTGTGGCACAGGGTAATGAAGAAATGCGCATTTTCTCAACCCAATATGGCTGCCCAAATTGCGACATCTCTTTCGAAGAACTGTCGCCTCGGATGTTCTCGTTCAATTCACCCTATGGTGCCTGCACCGGTTGCCTCGGGCTGGGCCATAAGATGGAGGTCGATCCTGATCGAGTCGTTCCTGATCCGTACATTTCCATCAATGACGGCGCTATCCATCCCTGGCGATCCGATATGTCCAATTGGTATCGCGTCATGCTGCGTGGGCTCGCTGAAAAATTCGCGTTCAAATTCACGATTCCCTGGAAAGAACTTTCGAAGGAACAACAGCAGGTAATTCTCTATGGCACGACCAAGGAGCTGACCTTCCACTACGAATCGCGTGAGGGCCGGCACAAGGGCGAGTACCGCGGTAAATTCGAAGGCGTGATTCCGAATCTGGAGCGCCGCTACAAACAAACGGAATCGGCAGGTATACGCTCATGGATCGAAACCTATATGTCGATGTCACCCTGCCAAATCTGCAGGGGCTCGCGCTTGAAACGCGAGGCAACCTCGGTCTTCGTCGGTGGTGAATCGATTGCCGCCACGACCGCAATGTCGGTCAAACAGGCTCAGAAGTTCTTCCATGGTCTGAAACTCACCGATAAGCAGTCAACGATCGCACGCCAGATTCTCAAGGAAGTACGGGAGCGACTCGGTTTCCTGATGAATGTTGGACTCGATTATCTCACGCTTGACCGCATGGCCTCGACACTTTCCGGTGGAGAGGCACAGCGCATCAGGCTGGCAACACAAATCGGTTCACGGTTGGTGGGCGTGCTGTATATTCTCGATGAACCGTCAATCGGATTGCATCAGCGCGACAACACGCGTCTCCTGAATACGCTGCTCGAACTGCGTGATCTCGGCAACACTGTCCTGGTCGTGGAGCATGACCGAGAGACCATTGAACGCGCCGACTGGGTGATCGATCTTGGCCCGGGTGCCGGCATTCACGGCGGCCATATCGTAGCCGCCGGCACGCCAAAACAGATCATGAAAAACCCAAAATCGCTGACTGGCCAGTATCTGTCACGCAAGCGTACAATCCCGGTTCCCCGTCAGCGTCGCGCCGGAAGCGGCAAGCTCGTCTCCCTGCGGGGCGCACTCGGAAATAATCTGAAAGAAGTTGGCATTGATATCCCGGTGGGAGTCTTCACCTGCGTCACCGGCGTATCCGGTTCCGGAAAGTCCACGCTCATTAACGAAACTCTATACCGAATCATGGCAAAGCACTTCTGGGATGCCAAGCATGAGCCGCTGGCTTACAAGAGTATCACCGGGCTTGAGCACCTTGACAAAGTGATCGATATCGACCAGTCGCCCATCGGCCGTACCCCACGGTCGAATCCGGCCACATACACGGGTCTGTTTACATTCATTCGTGACTTGTATGCACAAATGCCGGAATCGAAAATTCGTGGTTACCTTCCCGGAAGATTCAGCTTCAACGTCCGTGGTGGACGATGTGAGGCGTGCGAAGGCGACGGCATTCTCAAAATCGAAATGCACTTCCTGCCGGATGTTTATGTCCCCTGCGAAGTCTGTCGTGGCGCGCGCTACAATCGGGAGACACTCGAGGTCAAGTACAAGGGCAAGTCGATTGCCGAAGTTCTCGATATGACTGTTACCGAGGCACTGCATTTTTTCGCGAGCATTCCGCAATTACGCAAAAAGTTGGAAGTCCTCCAGCAGGTCGGACTCGGTTACATTCATCTCGGCCAGCAAGCTACGACACTCTCGGGCGGTGAGGCACAGCGCATCAAACTGGCGACGGAATTGTCCAAGACAGCGACCGGCAACACGCTCTACATTCTCGACGAGCCAACGACTGGCCTGCACTTTGAGGACATCAAAATGCTACTCGGCGTTCTCAACGAACTCGTCGATCGCGGCAATACGGTTGTCGTGATCGAGCACAATCTTGACGTAATCAAGACGGCGGATTACATCGTTGATCTCGGTCCTGAAGGCGGCGACGAAGGCGGCTTTGTTATCGCCAGCGGTACACCGGAAGAAGTAGCTCAGGTCAAAGCTTCCTACACTGGTCAATTCTTGCGGGAAGAACTCAGACTGGAAGCTGCGACGCCAAGAAAAGTGAAGAAAACAAAGAGCGTAGCATAAGGAAAACGCCCCCTACGTCGTCTCCGCATACTCCAGCTTGCCAAGGCGATTTGGCGTGGTCTTCTTCAAAAGCAGGTTCGTCAGCCAAACCAGCACTGCCAGCCCCGCGGCGATGCACAAATAGCGCACCGGACCGCCATAGCCGACCTTTAGCAAAATGATCATGGGGCCGATGATAAAGACCGACGGAATCAGAAACATTGCAAAGAACGCCAGACTGCGCTGACCCGCTCTCGCCGGAAGACTAAACGGTATTCGCGGCATGATTGTCAACATCAACTGCAGCATGATGATCAGGTTCAGAAAGATGATGAAACAGTGCAGTACCGCATGAAGCGCGCTACCGAAAAAATACGTCAGGATTCCGCCGAGGAGAATCAAGTAGGGCACACAGAAGAAAATCACCGCGAATCTTGTGCTGGCCAGAATCAACTTCGTGCGATCTGCAGGCGATGCAAAGAACACCCAGGAAGCATTCGCCGAAGCGCTGTAGGATGTCCCGGTAACGATCATCAATGGAAGAAAAGCCACAGCCAGGTAGAGAAAGAAATTTGTTTGGGTCTTCGCACTCTCGACGATTGCAAAGGGGTCGACTATAGCGCCGCCGTCTTTGACGCCCATGTATAGGTAGATTGCTGTCAGCGGCAAAATCGTCAGTACCGTTGTCCGAAACCGATTGTCAAACTTGAACTGGGCGCGAATGAGTGTCCAAATGGCGCGATCCTCGTTGTTGGAAATCGCATCGAGAAAACGGCTAAAAACACCCTTCTTGCGTCTGGCGATGAGTTTCTCCTGTTGCTCAACTGTATCGGCGAGAGTTAGCGCGTAAGTCAGCGAGAGTCGTGACATCCCAAGCGCCACCATTGCCACGAGAGAGATGATTCCCACAATCGCTGCGGCGAGGCGATCATATCGGAGTCCATCAGCGAATAGCGCCGGCCAGGAAGCAAACCACGACGGTGGCGCGAGATAAAGATACCAGGTGTCAAACCTGCTAAGATCGAGACTCACGAAGTTCTCGACTAACCGCGGCAGGGCCATGTAGCCGCCGTAAATCACAAAGATAAAGAGCAACTGCGAGTAGCCGAGATAACGCTGCATCGTTTCACGCATGACCATCTTGAGCATCAACGTGTAGAACAGGATGAAGAACAACGATGCGGCCAGAGCCGTGCACCAGGCGGAGACAAAGGTCAGTGGAGCCATCCACCAACGGCCGGAGACGATCGCCGACACAATCGACGGCGCAACGGCCATGACAATGGCTGAGGCGCTGACGAATATCAAAAAATTCAACGACTTGGCAACGAAGAAGGTCCGTGAGTTCACCGGGTGCGGTGAGATAATCGCATAGTCGTCAGGGCTCAGGATCAGATTTGAAAATTCCAGAAGTATCGTAAGGGAAATGAAGACCAGCACAAACGTGTTGACCGCCAGAGTCCCGAAAAAAACATTGTCAAGTTTGAAGACAAACGCGCTCATAACCAGACTGACGACGCACTGCATTATTAGAACGCCGAGAATCGGCGGAAATTTCGATTCTCCCTTGCCGTAACTTTGAAACGGATTGTGAGAACCGCGCAGGTCGGTCTTCAGAGCGATCTTGAGAAGGGACTTCAGCTGGTGCTTATCAATGCGATCCTGCTCTTTCATCTATCCATCATCTTTCGCCTTGATCCAACGCCCTTAGAATTCCCTTGGCCTGACTGTCGATATCGGTGGCGCCGGTTAGCTGATTAAACGCAAGGCCAAGCGACGATACACTCACCTGGGTCATGATCTCCGCCGGGGTGCCTTCCACCAGCTTTTTCCCGTGATCGATGATTATCAAGCGGTCGCACAGCCGTTCCACAACCTCGAGAGTATGCGAGCAGAAGATAACCGTCTTGCCGGACCGCGCAAATTCACTTATTAACTCGCGGATCAGACTCTGGGCATTGGCATCAAGTCCCGACAGCGGTTCATCAAGTATCAGCACACTCGGATTGTGAATGATTGCTCCCGCCAATAAGAGACGTTGCTTCATGCCCTTGGAGTAACCGGCAATCCGCTTGTCCGCAGAATCCTTAAGTTCGAACAGCTCAATGAGCTTTGTGGCCTGCGGCTCTATTTTCTCCAGAGGGAAATGGTGTAAATTGCAGACCATCTCAAGGTGCTCGCGGCCGGTGAGATTTTCGTATAACGCGCAGTTTTCCGGCACATAGCCGAGATCAGTCTTGATGCGATTGATATCAGACCTGACACTCTGTCCGTTGATTTCAATTTCGCCCTCGGAAGGAGTTAACATTCCCACCATCATCTTAACGGTGGTGCTTTTGCCGGCGCCATTGGGACCAAGGAGTCCGAACACTTCTCCATCCTTGATTTGAAAACTGAGCCGGTCGACCGCCTTGAGCGAGCCGAAAGATTTCGATAGTTCAGATATTATGATCATGGAAACCCCAGTTGAAGTTATCGCTTCGGAAATATCGCGAGAAGTGTTTGGAGGCGCAACTCAATTCTGATGGCGCCTGATTCATTCAGGCGCAGAGCATGCTGTTAGTCGCAGGCGCTGCAGGGAGCGGGACCGCTGGCAAAGATATAATTGATCAGAAACACTGCGTCCGAGATCGAGGTGGAGCCGCTGCAATTCGGATCACCGGTGCCCGGTTCGGGTGGCGGTGCGCCGGCAAAGATGTAATTGATGAAGCGTACTGCATCGGAAATATTCACGATGCCGCTTCCGTTTGCATCTCCACAGATTACACTTTGAGGGCCGACGCTGATCGAGTAGGAGTAGGCCAATTGCCGCGGTGGACTGTCCGAGTCAGTTACAGTCAGTGTGAAGTAAAAGGTCGCTTCATAGGTTGGCACACCGGAAACTACACCGACAGTGTCGCCGAAAAAGTCCAGCCCGAGCGGCAAATCGCCGCCAAAGAAGGCCCAATGATACGGCTCAACACCCCCCACCGCTTCAAATTTCTGATAGTACGGGTGATTGAGCTGAGCGTCCGGGCAGATCGTCGTGGCGATATGCATCGCGAAAGGAACATGGCTAACTGTCCGTAAAATCCACTCATCCTCGTCGAAAATGACATTCGTCACTGAGTCCGGGAAGTTGATCCTATAAACCTGAGATTGTGTGGTATTCCAGAGAGTCGTGTCGCGATTGCCACCCGTTGTCACGAAAGTTATGCGAATCGGCATCTTGAAAAAATCCGAATCCACTTGAACCTGATCAATGATATATTCAAGTCTGAATCCACCGTTGACAAGGTCGCGTTGGCAACGCCAGGAGTGTTGATAATCGGGATGGCCTTCGCCATAGATCCACTGGTTGAAAAACCAACTCATATTCGTGCCGGTGCTACTCGAGATGGATGCTGCGAGGTCTTCTGTAGTGGCACTCCCATATCGAAATGACGAAGACGTCCATTCCTTGATGGCGCGGAAGAAAGTCGAATCGCCCAAAACTCCGCGCAGCATGTGGACTACCCAAGCTCCCTTATTATAGGAGAGGCCTCCATCAAAGATGACTTCATTGAGCGGATCCTCAACGTAAATCGTCCCACTGCCAAAGTACTGAATCGATTGCATGTGGTTGAAGTAAGCTTGCTGTGTCCCAAACTGATTCTCGTAAAAAATAGCCTCGCTATACGTGCCGAAGCCCTCGTTGAGCCAAATATGGTTGAAGGTCCTGCAGGTAATCATGTCACCCCACCATTGGTGGGCATTTTCATGGATCAACAAATAGACGGGATCGTAAGCGGAAAACGGATCATGAAATGAACACGTTTGATGCTCCATCGTGCCATAGACACCACAGTTGACATTGGCGAGCTTCTCTTTGACAAAGGGATAAATCCCGAAGGCGTCGCTGTAAATATTTAACATCGGGATCGTCAAGGTGTCAAAAAGCTGCTGGTACTCGTACGCATTCGGGAATGCGTAACTGAAAACCTGCATTGTGTCCCCGTCGTAGATCCAGGTATCCGGTGGCACTACTGCAAAAGTCGCCACCGAAATCGCTACGAGATAAGTCACAATCGGGTAATTGTGCTTCCAGTAATAAAGGAAGCGGCCATTGCCGAGATTGGTAGTTGACTGGAGCACACCGTTTGTGACGGCGGTCATGTTCGATGGACACTCAATCCAGAGCTTGATTGAATCGGCTTTGTCTTCGGGGGTGTCTTTACAAGGCCACCAATTGCGGGAGCCAAACGGCTCGGTTGCTGTCCAACAAACGAGATTGCCATTATTGGTCTGGAAGCCCATGCCGCCATCAGTATAGCCGTAACCGGAGACTGGCTGTCCGTGATAAAAGACATTCATCGAGAAATCCTGTCCATTATTAGCCGGTATCGGCAGCGTGATACTCAGAATACTGCCAATATGACTGAACGGCGCATTCTGACTATTGACCTTGACTGAGTCCACAATCAACTGCTGGACCAGGTCGAGATCGACTGAGTTCAAGCCGCTCACCAGTGAAGTGATGCGATAATCGATAGAAGCCTTGATTGACTGAGTCGGGAATAGAATGCTCAGGTGCAAACCGTAATACTTGACATCGTAGTCGGCTTGATTTGCATTTATTGACTTGGCCTGATTGAGTAGGAATCGCTTGACGCCGGCTTCCTTCCGAGCACCCTCAGCTCGGTAGAATTCCATCCGTTTGGCCTTGATCTCCTCTATCTGATCTGTAGTGAGGTTATTGTAATCATAGGTCTTACGCTGAGCGTTGGCCGTTGCGACAAGCAGCGCCAAAAGCAGGAAGAAAGCAACTGTCCGCATAGTAGTTCTCCGGAAAGTATCTACCACAATATATGCAAGAATATCCAGGTAACAAGTCCTAATCCGCGGCGTTCATCACTTTGCCTCATTGATTCGTCTCTCGCATGGATTAGGACGATCTGACGTCTGAAAATGCCGTATATTTGTTTATGATCAAGGCAACTCTTCGCATACTGATCATTTTGGCGACCTTTGTTGCTGCCTATTCCTGTAGCAGTACCCGCAGAATGAGTCGCTTTGAGATTGACTATATGGTTGCTGAGGCCGATCGGATGATTGTTCTCGATGACCTCGACAGCGCGGCAATGCTTATCGACGATCTTGCCCGCAATAACCCCGACGATACTCTCGTATTGTGGCGACAAGGACACATCAGTCGAGACCTGGGAAGTGTCGAAGGCCGTCTCAGGGCCGAGCGGGCCTTCAGGAAATTGGTCAACTTGAATTCAACAAGTGCCGTTTATCACCTTGAGCTCGGGAAGACCCTCATTGATCAGTCCTTCGAAATGAAAGGACGAGGCGAACTGGCGCGAGCGATTGATCTCGACTCTACTTGTGAAGAAGCTTATCTTCTCATGGCCCAACTCTACCGCCGACCCTTTTTCATTGACAACGACATTGATCGCGCCGATTCAGCACTGCAAATCCTCAATCAGCTGTCCAGGTCGCTACCTTCTTCCGATTC
Organism: uncultured Ignavibacteria bacterium; assembly: GCA_964552775.1. GTDB lineage: Bacteria > Zixibacteria > MSB-5A5 > CAIYYT01 > CAIYYT01 > JADJGC01. The sequence continues at coordinate 64,588 of CAZKIH010000021.1, forward strand.
TGGACGAATCTTGCTTGCAGAGCTACTTGCCGTACAAGATGAGCTTGACAGTGCCGGCACGATCGCCTCGACGGTACTTGCCGCTGATGCTAATTCGCTGCAGGCAAATCTCATTTTGGGCTATACACAATACCGTATCGGCCGTTTCGACATAGCGGCGGGCTACTTTGCACGCGGGTTGGAACTAATGGATTCGCTGGAACGCTCTGGCTATGAGTCAATCCTCTATCTCATTACACCTCAGGCCGCCGCGCACTTTGCTGGTTTGGCACCGACAAGACGCGATTCGATATCCCAGGAATTCTGGTATGCTGTGGATATTGATCCGACCACAGCCGTAAACGAGAGACAGGTCGAACACTATGCG
>CAZKIH010000022.1:0-63587 GCA_964552775.1 uncultured Ignavibacteria bacterium
CGGCCACCGCGACAATAACCCCAGACCAAGGGGCATCCAATCAGGATGCCCCTTTCTTATTTTGAAATGCCGCGAAACACGCTCGCAATTCGCTCAGTTTACTTTCAAATATCGTTGCGTGACAACTCCCTACAGCAGTTATTGTCTGAGAACTAGTTGGACTTTGACATTGACCCTCATTGGAGGTTTGTTCATGACCGAACCGATTATTGCTGATAAGAAATCGGTCAAGCTGGAGCTTGACCCGGGCACCTATCTGTGGTGTCAATGTGGCCGTTCGGCAAACCAACCATTCTGCGATGGTTCCCACTCCGTGACGGACATCCAACCCATCGAGTTCACTATCGTGGAAAAAAGGCTCCGTTCCTATTGCCAATGTAAACAAACCAAGACCGCCCCGTTTTGCGATGGTACGCACAAGGAATTACCGTAGCATTTCCACCAGTTCGCGAAGTCTTTCGTTCTTTGACTCTATAATCGTCCGGATAACTCGTCTACTCTTGTGAACCACTTAATGCGGGAGAAAGAAATGACAAGACCCACGATACCAATTTCGCTCACCTTAATGATACTCGTGCTGACAGTTGCTTTGAGCTCTTCATTACTTTTGGCTGCCGACAATCTGCCTCCGCGGCCTTGTTCGCAGCCGGAAGCCTCCCAATTTGACTTTTGGATTGGCAACTGGAACCTGACCTGGCAAGACTCACTCACTGGCACGAATGTCATTACAAAGGATCTTGACGGCTGTGTAATAAGAGAGAACTTTTCCAGTAATGATACCTTGCCGTTCCGCGGGATGTCGATATCTGTCTTCAACCAGGCAATAGGAAAATGGCAGCAGACCTGGGTTGATAATCAAGGCGGCTATCTGGATTTTGTTGGCGAGTTTAGGGACGGAAAAATGACTCTTGGCCGCGAAGCCAGACCGCTAGGTAAACCACCTTTTCTGCAACGTATGATCTGGTACGATATTCAACAAGATTCATTCATGTGGAATTGGGAGCGGTCAGACGATTCCGGCAAAACCTGGAAACAACTCTGGGTGATTCGATACACGCGCAAGTGACTGAAATGCAAACGCAGCGATAGCATGGTTCGGTTCCAACGGGCCGCTGGCTCTTAGTAGACAACTACCCGCCGGGCCGTGGTGGTTCCGCCCGCTTCATGGCCCGTCGCCGGTCAAATCATCGATAATCAATAAACGAGCTTGACAAAAGCCGCTCTGTGCCTTATTTATCACTATATTAGATCGCTTTCATCCATTTTGCGTTTCGGAATCGTAGTTTCACGGGCTGGCCCTTACTTAACTGGCTGGCAAGACGTCTGAGTTACACTGCTGATTTAGAGAGGCCCAAGTATGACGAAATCAAAGTGTTATCTGTCGCTGGCACTGCTATCGGGATTCCTCTTATTGTTCATGTCCGGATTTGCCTCCGCAGAGGATGATTCCCCGAATGCCGGTGAAACACTGAAGTGGCAGGTGGTTTCCGGCGGCGGTACAACCAATGGCACATCTCCTGGCTACAAACTGTCCAGCACAATAGGTCAAACTGCCGCAGGTTCAGGTTCATCTGCGAGCTACAAGCTTAACCAGGGGTTTCAACAGAATTTCAGCGAGCCATGCGCTTGCGGTGATGCCAACGGCAGCGGCGGGATAAATATTTCGGACGTAGTGTACTTGATCAACTACATTTTTTCCTCAGGTCCGGCTCCCAACCCGCTCTGTCGCGGTGATGCCAACGGCAGCGGTGCAATCAACATTTCCGATGCTGTGCTCTTGGTTAACTACATCTTTTCGGGCGGAATCGCCCCCCACTGTCCATAGGCAGACAAAATTCACTCAACGAAAAAGGTCGATACCAATCAGTATCGACCTTTTGTCTTTCGAGCACAAAGTAAGCAGTCGACTACAGGTCTCCATTCGCCCAGGTAATCAACCCGAACTCGTGCGGATGCACCGAACTGCGGTGGCCCGGCAACACGCGGACAGAATAGCCAAATCTGCCGCTCGCCGTTAGTGGCGCGTTGCACGAGTAGGTGTAAATTCCGGCCTGGGGATTGCCCGCAGGCAACATCTCAATGCTGCGCGCATCGGCGATCTCACCGCGCTGCGAAATCCTGCCCAGATAAAGTTCAACCTGCAGATCCTCGGCCTTGAATTCACCGACGAAGACTTTGGCATTGACTTTGATTTCCTGCATCACATCCAACTTGGCTGGTGTCACCGATTCGATCTCAAGAATTCGAATATCGGCCCACTTGTCCCGCAGATGGCGATGCCATCCCGCCAGCGATCGCAACTCCTCGTAGTTGTTGTTTAGAAGAATCTTGTACTGCCGGTAAGCATTGGTGTAGAACCGGTCGGCATACTCCTGGACCATACGATTGGAGTTAAACGCAGGACTCAGAAGCTTTATCGAACGCTTCATCTTGGCAACCCATTCGCGAGGAATGCCATCGCGACCGCGATCATAAAATGTCGGAGCAATCTCTTTCTCCAACAAGTCGTAAATCGCGTTTGCTTCAACCTCGTCCTGATAATCGTGATTATCGTATTCCTCTCCCGATCCGATGGCCCAGCCCACATCCGGGCGATAGCCTTCGCACCACCAGCCATCCAACACACTCAAATTGAGCCCGCCATTGAAGATCACTTTCATGCCGCTGGTACCGGATGCCTCCATGGGGCGGCGCGGCGTGTTGAGCCAGATGTCAACGCCCTGCACCAAATAACGTGCCATCGACAGATCATAGTTTTCGAGAAATACGATGCGATCCCGCAATTGCGGATCGCGAATGCTGTGAATGATCGACTTAATCAGTTCTTTGCCGATGTTGTCGCGGGGATGTGCTTTGCCGGCAAAGACAATTTGCACCGGGAACTGCGGATTATTGACTATGCGCTTAAGTCGGTCAATATCGCGGAACAGCAGGGCGCCGCGTTTGTATGAAGCAAATCTACGCGCAAATCCGATCGTCAAGTACTCTGAGTGGAGAACTTCGCTGACCACTTTCAATTCACGCGGCGTGGTCCCGCGGCGCTGATATTGTTCCTTGAGCCGTTGGCGAATCAGTGAAATCATCTTGTCTCTTCTCAGTTCGTGCGTGCGCCACAGCTCGCTGTCAAGAATATCATCGACACTTGCCCAACAGTTATGATTAGCCGGCTGCTCCATCCAATCGAGACCAAGGTAGCGGCTGTAGAGATCTGAGATTTCCTGCGATATCCACGAACGTGCATGAATACCGTTGGTCACAGAGTTGATCGGAACTTCGTTTAGAGGCACTCCTACCCACGAGCCCTGCCACATCTTGCGCGAAACTTCTGCATGCAGCTTACTCACACCATTTATGTATGATGAGAAGTTCATCGCCAAATATGCCATGTTGAATTCGGAAGCCCCGTATGCACCATTCTGGCTGCCCAGGGCGAAGAAGTCATTGAAGCTGATCCCCAGACCCGTATAGTAAGGCCTCAGATATCGTTCGACCAACTCGCGTGGAAAGCGGTCAATTCCGGCCGGTACCGGCGTATGCGTCGTGAATACCGTGGTCTGCTTGACTAACATCGAGGCTTCGCTGAAAGACAAGCCATCGTTCTGCATCCGGCGCCGCACACGGTCAATCGCAAGGAAAGCGCTGTGGCCCTCATTCATATGATATACTGACGGAGAGTATCCCATCTCTTCAAGAGCACGCACGCCGCCAATTCCAAGAACCATTTCCTGCCGGATGCGCATGTCAATGTCGCCTCCGTACAACTCACTGGTGATCTCCCGGTCCTCGATCGAGTTGTGAGGCAGATTCGTATCAAGAAGGTAAAGCGGCACCCGGCCAACCTGAAGTTTCCATACTTTGAGCAGAACGCGACGCCCGGCCAAATCAATCGAGACTATCAACGCATCACCTTTGGGGTCGAGAGCCTCGGTCAACGGCAACATCGAGAAATCGACTTCAGGATAATATTCACCCTGCCAGCCGTCGGCATTCAGATACTGCTGGAAGTAGCCTCTCTGGTAGAGCAGACCGACGCCTACCAACGGAACTCCAAGGTCACTTGCCGATTTCAAATGATCGCCTGCCAACACACCCAAACCGCCGGAGTAGATCGGCAGTGACTCGGTGAATCCATATTCTGCCGAAAAATAGGCGATCTCGCGACCGTCAGTCTTGAAGTGTTGTTCGCCGAACCAGGTCTCACCCTCCATGTAGACATGCAGGTCCCGATAGACACTCTCCAGATGTGCCCGGAAGGAAGTGTCCTTTTCGAGTTTATCCAACTTTTGCTGAGGGATCATCGAAAGCAGCTTGACCGGATTGTGGCCCGAATCCTCCCAGAGTTTGTTGTCTATTCGACGCAGCAACTGGATAGAAGGCTGATTCCAACACCAATAAAGATTGTAGGCGATTTCGCGGAGAGGTTTGAGACCTGCCGGTAGGACAGGCTCTACCTGAATGTATCTTAAGGCTTTAACCATCTGCATTCCCTGTCTTTATCGACCGCAGCAGCACAATCATTACCCCAATGGTACGAACTATCGAACGAAAATCAAGATAACTAAAGCTGACATTTCTGCCAAAACATTCTCTGCACAATACCGTTCATAATCGGCCGTTTCAGTTGGCTAAAGAAAAATAAATAGGCTTCATTGATCCATACTTTCCATGAATGGCCGTGGTCTGCGTATAATTCATAATGAAAGTCGAATAATCAGAAAGGTCTTATGAAATTACCGGCAACATTGGGAGCATTGAAGGCTTCCGGATACACCCCGCGCACCACGAAGGATGAACTACGCGAGAACCTGTTGGAACAAATGAGGTCCGGGCGCAAACGCTGGCCCGGGATTATTGGCTATGACCGCACCGTGTTACCGCAGTTGGAAAACGCGATCCTCTCCAAGCATGACGTGCTCCTGCTCGGGCTTCGCGGTCAAGCCAAAACCCGGATCCTGCGTCAGCTCGTGGATTTCCTCGATGAATTCGTTCCGATTATCAAAGGTAGCGCACTGAATGAAGATCCTCTTAACCCCATCACCAAAGCTTCGAGGGAGTTGATTGCTCAGGTGGGAGACGCACTGGAAGTCGCCTGGTTACCTCGCGAGGGACGCTATCACGAGAAACTCGCGACGCCTGACGTCTCTGTTGCTGACTTGATCGGAGACTTGGACCCAATTAAGGCCGTCAAGGAGCGACTTGACCTGTCAGACGAGAACGTCATCAACTGGGGGATTATTCCCCGCACCAATCGTGGGATCTTTGCGATCAATGAACTACCCGACCTCCAGCCGCGAATCCAAGTCGCATTGCTGAACATCCTTGAGGAGAACGATTTCCAGATTCGCGGGTTTCCGATTCGCTTGCCCCTTGACATGATGTTGGCTTTCACTGCCAATCCCGAGGATTATACCAATCGAGGCAATATTATTACGCCGCTCAAGGACCGAATCGCCTCCCAAATCAATACTCACTATCCCAACGATGTCGAGACCTCGAAGAAGATCACGCTCCAGGAAGCTTGGCGGAATCGCTCCAGCAAAGTTGAGGTCCCGGAATTGATTCATGACATCCTTGAACAGATATCATTTGAAGCGCGCAAGAGCGAACATGTAGATCAGACATCGGGAGTCTCGGCACGGCTTACGATATCCGCATATGAGAACTTGATCTCCAACATCGAGCGCCGAGCGGCCCTCAACAAGGAAAAGGACTTCTACCCGCGTGTTTGCGACCTTTTTTCGGTTATTGCCTCAATTGTCGGAAAAGTTGAACTCGTCTACGAAGGCGAACTTGAAGGTCCCAACATCGTCGCGATCAATCTGATCGGCGAGGCGACCAAAAAGATATTTAACCAGCACTTTCCGCAACCGCGGAAACTCAAAGCCGGTGCGGACCAGCGGCCCCAGGAGAATATCTATGAGGCAGTCACCGACTTCTTTTCGACCGGGAAACGGCTGGAAATCTCCGACGAGCTTCCTTACAAAGAGTACAAAGAGGCGTTGCTTCAGATTGCGGGCTTGAAGGATATAGCCAAGAAACACTATGCCACAGAAGACGAACGCGGCGTGATTTTGGCAATGGAACTGATCTTGGAAGGCTTGCATCGACACAACTTAATCGCCAAAGAATCGCCCGATAATAAGTTCGTTTACGTCGACATGCTCGAGAATATGCTTAAGGACTGATATTGCGAATTATCTACTCCGAATGGGATGACTCATTGATCGATCAGTTGCGCCAGATGCGTGACTTGATGTCGATATTCAATTATCTCCTCCTTCAGGTCAACGGCAACGTCAAAATGGCCCTGCAAATCATGGACCAGTTGAAACGCATGGGGTACTTGCCAAAGGACGCCGATCTGGAAGACTTTAAACGGAATCTCGAAGAAAACCAGATCATTAATATCGATCCCTCCGGTACCGGCCTGACACGCAAAGGAGAACGCGCCTTACGCAAAGACTCGTTCGATAAAATCTTCGACCAACTCAAGTCATCAGCCAATGGCGGCCATCCCATTCCCAAGGAAGGCGGCAACTCTGAAGAAGCGCTCCCGGAACGCAAAAAGTATTCCTATGGCGACAACCTCCGCAATATCGACTTCCGTAATTCCCTGCTGAACAACATCTCCCGCACAGCGGATCTGGCGCTCAGTATGGAAGAAGAAGACCTCGAGGTTTACGAGACGGAGAAGGTGACGAACTGCTCGACCGTCATGCTGATTGACATCTCGCACTCGATGATCCTCTATGGCGAAGACCGCATTACGCCGGCCAAGCAGGTTGCGATGGCATTCACGGAAATGATCCTTACGCGCTTTCCGAAAGACACGCTGAATATCGTTCTGTTCGGAGATAGTGCCCAGGAAATCAAAATCAAGGACCTGCCCTATGTTGGCGTCGGCCCTTATCATACCAATACGAAGGCCGGTTTACAGCTCGCCCGGCAGATATTGTTGCGCCGCAAGAGCGCGAACAAGCAGATCTTCATGATCACCGATGGCAAACCGTCGATGATCAATCGCAGTGACGGCAGCATCTACAAGAACCCCTTTGGTCTCGATCCTGTGGTTGTAAACCGAACGCTCGATGAGGCAATCATCTGTCGAAAAAAGAAGATTCCAATCACGACGTTCATGATCGCAGAGGATCCCTATCTGCAGCAATTCGTGAAGACACTTACCGAGCTTAATCATGGCCGTGCCTACTTTGCCTCGGCACAAAACCTCGGTGAATACGTATTCTGGGATTTTCTGAAGCATCGTCGCAAAGCCGGTTGACTTGCGCTAATTCACCGTTATCTGACCTTCACCTTGTCCGCTGATCATGCCGATAATCCTGGATTCGGTTAGTCCACGTCCATGAAGTTCCTTCAACATCGAATCAGCCTGCTGCGGTTCAACCGCCATGAGCAGGCCTCCGGAAGTTTGTGCGTCGGCGAGCACGAACTTCATCACGCGCGAGACACCATCACCCCAGACGGCAAACGGCGAGACATATTCCAGATTATTCTCCGTTCCGCCGGGAACGAACCCCGCTGATGCCAGTCCCACTGCCTCTGCTATTAGTGGCACTTGTCCCGATTCAATTCGCACATTCATTCTGCTGCCTGCTGCTAACTCCCTGAGATGACCCAAGAGGCCAAATCCTGTAACATCAGTGCAGGCAGAGACGTCGTATCGTCTCATCACTTCTGCCGCGGCCGCATTTAACGTGCTCATGATTCTAATCACTCGATCGCGCAATGCCACCTCCACCAATTGACGCTTGATCGCCGTCGAGATGATCCCCGTTCCGATGGGCTTAGTGAATATCAACTTGTCACCGGCTCGCGCGGTATTGTTCTTCTTGACCTCCCGTGGATGAATCACGCCGGTTACCGCAAGTCCGTATTTTGGCTCGGTATCGTCAACGGTGTGCCCGCCAATGATGCTGATGCCGGCTTCCCGCGTCTTATCCGCTGCTCCCTCAAGGATTCGCTGCAATACCGACATTGGTAGGCGGTTGGAGGGAAACCCGACTATGCTGAGCGCAAACAGCGGCTTGCCTCCCATCGCATAGATATCACTGAGCGAATTCGCAGCTGCTATTGCGCCGAAATGATAGGGATCGTCCACAATCGGCGTGAAGAAGTCAACGGTCTGCACTACGGCCAATTCATCGCTGAGACGGTATACTGCAGCATCATCCGACGACTCTGCTCCCACCAAAACATTCGCGTCGCTCGGGCGCGGCAACTGCGCCAGAATCTTCTCAAGTGCTTGTGGCCGCAGTTTACAGGCACAGCCGAGGCCATGGGTGTATTTGGTGAGTTTAACTTCTGGTTCTGCGGCGGTTATTATTGCGTGAGCGGAACCTGTAGGGGCAAGCCGGCCGATCGTAGTTTCTATTGCGTCAACTGCTTCCTGGATTTCCGCCTCGGATGTCATATAACCGACCGAGAAGCGAATCGTCCCCATTGCGTACTCAACCGGGACATGCATGGCTTCGAGAACGTGTGACATCATTACCTGCTCGGAATGACATGCCGCACCGGGCGAGCAGGCAACCTGCTCCAACTCGGCAATGATTGTATTTGCCTCAATCCCCGGGAACGACACCGAAAGTGTGTTTGGCAATCGGGCAACTCGATCACCGTTGACCTGACACGCAGGAATCCTCCTCTCAAGTTCCGATTCCAGCAGATTGCGCAGACGCAACATCGCGGGTGTCTGCTTGTCCAAGTCGCGAGCGACAACCTCGCAGGCTTTTCCAAGCCCTACGATCTCCAACACGTTTTCAGTACCGGCACGGAGATTCTGCTCATGCGCCGCACCATGAATTAGCTTCTGTAGCTCAATCCCACGTCTAACATAAAGCGCCCCAATGCCTTTTGGAGCATACAATTTGTGTCCGGCAATCGTGATCATATCAGCATCAAGCGCAGTGACGGTTACCGGTACTTTCCCAACAGCCTGGGCTGCATCCGTATGCAGAACAATCCCATGCTCATGCGCAATCGCGGCAATCTCCTTCACTGGCTGAAGTGTGCCCACTTCGTTGTTCGCCTGCATGATGGAAATGAGAATCGTCGTCGGTCGCAGTGCCCGCCGTACTTCATCAGCACTGACCATGCCTGTTGAGTCAACAGGAAGATATGTCACCTGAAAACCCTGGCGTTCGAGATAGCGGCAGATTTCCAACACCGCGGGATGCTCAATCTGCGACGTAATGATATGATTTCCCCGGGCGCGGTGCTTCAGCGCATAACCAGCTATTGCGAAGTTATCCGACTCACTTCCACCGGAAGTGAAAATGATCTCATCCGGCTGACACTCCAACAGCGCCGCCACCTGCTTTCGTGCTGTTTCCACAGCCAATCGCGTTTGTACTCCGAACCAATGCGAGCTGGAAGGATTCCCGAAATGATCGCGCAAAAACGGCATCATGGCTTCTGCGACTTCCGGATGAATGGGAGTTGTTGCGTTGTAATCGAGATAAATGTGATTCAATAGACCGTCTCCATTATAGATTCAACAATAGGCAAAGTCACCGGTTTCCAATCAAATCTTCTGATACGCAGGTTTGGCTATCCAATGTCGATACCATAATGCCAGGTTAAGTAGATTCCAAATCCTCATGCCTTGATTTTCGCCGCGTCGATGACGATCAAATATCCTCTTCACATACGCACTATCGACGATTTCGCTGAGCACGTCAACCTCCGACGTCAACAACTCATACGCAAATTGATCGACCTTGGGCGATACCATATTCTTTGCCGATCCACAGAACCCCACCTTGGGCCGCTGCAGTACCTCGTCAGGGATGATTCCGCTAACGGCTTTTTTGAGCAGATATTTGAGTGTGTTGTTCTTGTAATGCAGGTGCGCCGGGATTCTCAAGACGTACTCCACCAGCTGATGATCCAGAAACGGCACGCGCGTCTCAATTGAATGCGCCATCGCCATCTTGTCTACTCGCATCAGAAGCAATTCAGGCAAGCGCTGTTTGAACTCGAGATAGGTCATGCGACTAAAATACGCATCTTCCGCTGCAACCGGCACATAAAGCGAGTCAATTACGTCAGCCGTGCGGAAGTCGCGGCATCGCTCGCGCATTGCCGGTGATAAAAGCTCCTTTTTTTCATACTCCAAAAACGCAATCGCACCGCCCCAGAATAGCTCTTCTCGCGAGCCTAATCGGCGCAAATGCTCTCGTTCAAGTAACCTCCCGCGCGAGTCCAAGAACCTGCCCGCGAGTCGGTATGAAGCGCGCCACATTGCGGCCGGCGCTGATTGCAGCTTTTCCCATTTCCCGATGAGCTGTAGAGCCAACAGAAACTTGGGATACCCGCAAAATAATTCGTCGGCGCCCTCGCCAACCTGGATCACGGGAACTCCATGTTGTCGTGCCAACTGCGAAACATAGTATAGCGGAACACATACTGGATCAGCGAGCGGTTCATCCTGAAGGAATGAGAGTTGGTCAAAGAGATCGATGAAGTGGTTGTCATTAATCTCGACTTCATGGTGATCGCAGCCAAAGTGCCTCGCCATTTTGCGCGCATACTCGAATTCGTTGAACTGGTCCTGGCCGGCAATGGAAACAGAAAATGACTGTACCGGCCTGTCCATCAGCTCGGACATCAGGGCCACGTTCGTCGTCGAATCGATCCCGCCTGAAAGAAAGACGCCAAACGGAACGTCAGAAACCATGTGTGACTTCACGGCATCTCGCAAATGATCTAAAATTCCTCGGACAATCTCCTCTTCACTTGCATCCAACATGACCCCGTCCCTGATCGCATCCCACCAACGCGTGTACGTGACCACGCCCTCGCTGTCCACACGCATCCAATAGCCCGCCGGAAGCTTCCTAATTCCGGCAAACATCGTCATCGGAGCGGGCGCTGCCGCTAAAGTCAAATAATGATAGAGCGCCTCAGGATCGATCTGCGCCGAGATCGCCGGGTGCGAAAGGATCGACTTGATCTCTGAGGCAAAAATCAACCTGCCATTCTGCAGGGTGTAATATAACGGCTTTATGCCGATGCGATCCCGTGCAAGCGTGAGTTCGGCCTTCTCCGCATCCCAAATCGCCAGGGCAAACATTCCCCGCAACCGCTTTAATGATTCGATCCCGTAGAGGCTGTACAGCTTCAGAATTGTCTCAGTGTCTGTCTGGGAATGGTAGGAATGACCCTTGGCTTCGACATCGTGGCGAAGCTCCCGGTGATTGTAAATCTCGCCATTGTAAACGATCTGGAATCTTCCGCCACAACCGGACATCGGCTGTTGCCCGGCCGCTGACAAATCGATGATCGAGAGCCGACGATGCCCCAGTCCCAAGAAGCGATCCGGGCTTATAAACGTACCTTTGTCGTCAGGACCGCGGTGGGCAAGAAGATCTGTCATCCGATTCAGGACTTCAGGCTCGACGACACCCTGGTTCTGATACTGAAATATCCCGCAAATTCCGCACATGATTCGATCCAGCTCTCCTGCGCATAGCTTAACCGTTGGGTCGAGGTTGCGCAAACACAACCTTTGGATCAGAGGTGATCCGGTCTGGTTCGTCCTGAAACAGGCCGCTTCATCAGGTTCGTTGCCGGGGTGCTTACGTAAAGGACTGTACCCACATTAACTTGGACTGAAATTGTCAATAAATCAGCCCCTTGTCCGACAATTCTCATAGAGGTAATGCAATGCTAAGATGTTTCATCACGATTCTCCTGCTGGCTGCTCCGGCGCATCCTGCTGATGCCGCTGTAGTCGTTGGCAAGATCAAGAATCTGATTGCGCGGCCGTCATCGAGTCCGATCAATCGCTACGCCGGTCGGGAAGCCCTGGCACAAAATAACATTGCCGGTAGTTCACCGTCTCTTTCGGCCATCGTCTATCTAATTGGCAACGACAAGACTGCGTCGGTTCCTCCGAGCGAGCATCCGAAGATGGTCCAGAAGGATCAGTCGTTCTATCCCGAACTTCTGCCAATCCTTGTCGGAACTACTGTCGACTTTCCGAATCTTGACCCCGTGTTTCACAACGTCTTCTCTTACTCTAAGGCCAAGAAATTCGATCTCGGACGCTACCCGAAGGGACACTCCAAGTCGGTCACTTTTGACGCGCCCGGACTGGTCAAGGTCTTTTGTGAGATACACTCGTCAATGCGCGCCCACATTCTTGTACTCGAACAACCCTATTTTACTGTGGTCGCAGATGACGGCAGGTTCCGAATCGCCGATGTACCGCCCGGCGAGTACATTCTCAAAGTATGGCAAGAACAGTCACCCCAGTCTGAATTGCCTGTCTCCGTTCCTGCTGTCGACTCGATAATTGTTAGTGTGGACTGACGGATGCGCATATCGATTGGACGAAAATTCCAACTCTACGTGACCGGCATTATCATCGTCGGCGCCCTCCTGGTGTTCTTCATTGTTCGCAGTGTTATCAAGAAGCAATACACCTACCATTTTTCAAATGAAATTGAAACCGCACAATTGGTGCTTGACAACTACTTGCAGAGCCGCTTCGCGGTACTCCGGTCGGGCATCGATATCATGCTATCCGATCCACGCTTCATGGCGGCGATTGCCGAGGGTGATCCGACCACGGCTCAACACGAAGTCGCAAACTTTCGCAGTCTGGTGCAGGCGGACATATTCGTCATTTCCGATACAGCCGGCCACATTTTCGCCCAGGACAATGCTGTTGCGATCGTCGATCCCGGCGTCTTGGGATTAAGTGTCAATAAATACGAACACGACCGCAAAGAGCAATATCGCTTCCTCGGAAATAACGTTTATCAAACCCTCACAACGCCGCTGAGCTTCGGACCTCAATACCAAATGGGGAAGCTGTTGGTAGGGTATCAGATCAACCTCGAATTGCTTCGACGACTGAAAATGTTGACCGGCAGCGATATCCTGCTTCTGGCCCAGGACAAGATGATCTCGGCAACCGAACCCTCCCTGATGCAGCGTTCTGAAATCGCCGGTTTCCTGCACGCCAACACCAGCAATAGCGCGGGTGCTGTCCATACGATTAGCATTGACGGTGAGGACCACCTCCTGCGCGACTATCGCCTGGAGGGCACGCCCGGCCTGACAATGACACTGGTCCGCTCACTGGATGCGCAATTGACACCGGCAATCGCCAACATCTCTTTATATCTGATTATCCTAACAGTCCTGGCCTCAATCGTCTCTCTGGTCCTGATCTACCGCTTCACTGCCACCAAACTAACAGCCGCCGTCGACCGCCTCGTCGACTCGGCGGGCAAAATCTCCACCGGACAACTGGATGATCCGATTCAACCTCTGAACAACGATGAACTCGGCTATCTCGCGACCTGCTTCGACAATATGCGGCAAACACTCATCACCAACCGCGAGACCATAGCTCGTGTGCAGGAAGAACGCATCAATGCCGAACGCCTGGCAACCATTGGCCAGTTGGCTGCGAGCATTATTCATGACTTCAAGAGCCCGATGACCGCGATAGCGCTCTCGGTCGAGGCGATCATCCACGGCCTCGGTGGCGAGGCCAAGCGCGAAAGTTACTGCCTCGGAATCAAGACCCAGGTTCAGAGAATGGTAAATATGACGCAAGACCTGCTTGACTATGCGCACGGAAACAAATCGTTGCACCTCGAACCGCTTCCATTCATCCAAACAATTCGTCAGCAGGTTGAATTTCATCTGGATCGCTTTGAGAAACAACGGATTGGGCTTGCCTTTGGCGACCATGAAGAATTCATCGCTTCAATCGATCCACACAAATTTCGCCGTGTTATCGACAACCTGCTCAACAACGCTTTCGAGGCCCTTTCGCCCGGCAATTCTGTCAGTGTTTTTGTTGAATCAACGACCGGCGGAATCTACATTCATGTCAGCGATGACGGCCCCGGCATTCCGGCGGAAATCGTCGCCGACATTTTCAAGCCGTTTGTTACACACGGTAAATCATCCGGTACGGGACTGGGATTGGCGATCAGCCACAAGGTCATAGCTGACCACGGTGGCGAATTGACGGTAACTTCTGAAGCAGGGAAAGGCGCGCACTTTGTGATTCGACTTCCAGCTTCATTGGTCAACAATTCTGCCAATCGACTTTCGAATGCGCAAGGAGCTACGGCGTGAACAACAAGACCACAATACTGGCGATCTTCCTGCTGACACTGGTGATGCCGGTGCTTGCATCTGCACAATATCAGGTAACGGGAATGCTCGATCTGGTCTTGCGCAATACCTCTGCCGAGGACGGCAGCAACAAGACCTTCAAAGGATTCTCGAATTTCGACTACGTTCGCGCACGTTTGTTCTTTGACGCCCAACCATCCGAGAAAGTAAGTGTCTTTACCCAGGTTCTCGTCGACAATTCAGAGTTTCAGCTCTACGGCGCATATGTGCGCCTCTCCAAGATCGGCGGCGCCAATGTCAACATTCACGCTGGACTGATTCCAAATCCGGTCGGGCTGTGGGGTCCACGTACCTATTCCGACAAAAACCCGGTAATCGGATTGCCACTGATGTATCTGTATCACACGGCACTCAGCCCCGGTAGGTATCAGACGACTAATGCACAACTCTTGGAAATGCGCGGCGAGGGATACGACCACTACGGACTTCCGATTATCTACGACCCTTGTTGGAATACCGGGCTCGAGATCTTCGGCTCAGCCGGGATGGTCGACTGGTCAATCGGCGCACTGAGTGGCTCCGTCTCGGCTCCAAGGACTCAACCCGAAAAGGACATCCCGCAGCTGACGGGCAAACTGGGGCTATTTTTCTCGCCTGTTTTCAGTCTATCATTTTCCGGCTTTGCCGGCCCCTATATGGCTGATATCTCAGCCTTCACTGCCGAAGTCTCGGAATACCCCAAGCTGGCTGCAGCGTACGAAGACAAGGAGGCGGAAGATTATCTAAATCTCGGAGCCGGAGTCGGCGCACACTATGATCTTGGAATGTTGGAGATGTATTCCGAAGCCTTTTTTGCACGCTGGGAGCACCCGGTGTTCGACAATCTAGATGCCTACAGCGCCTACATTGACGCCAGATACAAACTCGCGCCCCAATGGTTCATCGCCGGACGTGTTGAAACGATGCGCTTTTCAGAGCATGACTTTGGTGTCGGCGCCGGCAAGCAGGACTGGGATTACCCGTTGAACCGCTTTGAGTTGGGAATTGGCTACCGGATAGACCAAGCTGTGCTGCTGAAAATCGTAACGCAAATCGTGCGGGGGGTCGACGATACACCGCTCGACGACGAGACCGTAGCGATTCAACTGTCGACATCGATTCACTAATCACCTAAGTAGACTTGCCTTTTCATCCCAATCCTCGTATATAATGTGATTGTGCCCGGTCGGATTGCGATCGAATGTTGGACCGCTCCTCAATTGGGAACCGGACCTTGGATATCTGATAAGAGGTGTAAATCATGGACAATAAAGAATACGTTTTGAAAGTCGGCTTGGCCGAAATGCTCAAGGGCGGCGTCATCATGGATGTCACCAACGCCGAGCAGGCGAAGATCGCCGAGGACGCCGGTGCTGTTGCCGTAATGGCACTTGAGCGGGTACCCGCCGATATTCGCAAGGCTGGCGGCGTGGCTCGCATGGCCTCGATTGAGAAGATCGAGGAGATCAAGGCTATTGTCCAAATTCCGGTCATGGCCAAGTGTCGCATCGGCCACTTTGCCGAGGCTGAACTGCTTCAGGAACTCAAGGTTGATTACATCGACGAATCGGAAGTCCTCACGCCTGCCGATGAAGAACATCATATTGACAAGCACCCCTTCAAGATTCCTTTCGTGTGTGGCTGCCGTAATCTCGGTGAAGCTCTTCGCCGCATTAACGAAGGCGCCGCCATGATTCGCACCAAAGGTGAGGCAGGCTCCGGCAATATTGTCGAAGCTGTGAGGCACCTGCGCCAAATCTATGGCGAAATCCATGCCCTCAAGAAAATGGACAAAGAGAAGCTCAAGAAAATGGCCAAGGAGTATCGAGTACCGGTTGATCTCGTAAAGAAAACCGCGGACCTGCAAAACCTCACGGTCCCCAATTTTGCCGCGGGCGGGATAGCAACTCCGGCTGACGCTGTGCTTTGCATGAAACTCGGCGCTCAAGCCGTATTTGTTGGCTCCGGTATATTCAAGTCTTCCGACCCTGCCCGACTTGCCAAGGCCGTCGTGACCGCCACCACGCACTACGACGATCCAGCAATTGTTCTCGACGCCTCCCGCAATCTCGGCGACGCGATGCCCGGTCTTGAGATCAGCAAACTTCCAAAGGAAGAACTGCTGCAGTACAGATGATCGCTAAGCCGATAGTCGGAATACTTGCGTTTCAGGGGGACTTCGCCAGACATCACCAAGCCTTTTTGCGGCTCAAATGTGAAGTTCACCTCGTCAAGTCGCGAGTTCAACTTGATAACTGCGACTATCTTGTCATTCCCGGCGGTGAATCATCCGTGATTGATCGCTTCATCAAATCTACCGCCCTCTCACAACCAATTTTAGAATTCGCATCATCGAAGCCGGTGTGGGGAACATGCGCCGGTATGATCCTCCTCGCGAATAATGTCAAGAACGACAAATTGCTTTCGCCCCTCTCACTCCTCGATGTAACCGTTGAACGCAACGGCTATGGACGCCAGTTCGAATCATTCGTGGATGTTGGCCAGGCGTCATTAGGAGAAGAGCCTGAATCGCTTGAGATGGTTTTTATCCGTGCCCCGAAGATTTCGGCAATACAGAATGGTGTGAAGGTTCTCGGCAGTTGTCGCAGCGAAAGCGTAATAGTCCGACAGGGTAATGTCATCGCAACATCTTTCCATCCCGAACTGACATCATCGACGCGTTTCCAGGAATACTTCCTGTCAATGCGGAGGCCTCATTAACACAGAAATCTCTTGGGGGGCAGACATTTTTGTCTGTCATCCCGCCGGAATCGGGACCAACTCTGTACTCCACCGAACGGGCGTGTTGAATAAGTCACTTTGCAGTAGACGCAGCAGATTTTCTGAAACGAGCCGCCGAGTTAAGTCATTCCCGCGAAAGCGGGAATCCAGCTTCGTTTCCGGGCAGCGAAAAGTGTTATCGCGCAACAAACAGGTTCTTCAAGAACCCCAAACTGATGGGTTAGATGATCTCTGCGGCAAATCTATGTGGTTGCTGCGCGCTCTCTTGAAGCCGCGCTCATGCGGCACGTTTGCCGCCTCAGTCACCAATTCCCCGGGCGCTTGGTTTCAGAGGGTACATCTGCGGGTTCGACTTCAGTCGAACATCACATCGCAGACTGGACGCTTCGCTACGACAAGGCACAGATGTAAAGGCAAACAGGCGTTTGAGATGATCTTTGCAGCGCTCTCTCGAAATTTTCCTTGGATACAAGCATCAACTTCGGTTGTTTAATAGGGGAAACTTGAAGGAGAAATCTATGCATCGTATACTCATCATCCTGGCCATTACAATGCTTCCGCTTTCCCAGTTGTTTGCCGGCCGAATCTTCGGAGATATCAAAATCGCCGACAAACCGATTGCCGAAGGCGTAAAGGTCACGATCTCTGCCCCGCTCAAGGCTGCTGAGGCAGGCAAACCGGCTCCCACACCGGTCGTAGCTGATACCAGCCTAACTGATAAGTTTGGTGCATATCGCCTGAACGTTAAGGAAGAAGGTAAGTGCGTCCTGACAGTTCATATTGATAAGCAAGCTCCGACCCTCGAGGTATTCTCTTACGCGAACGCCACTCGCTACGACCTTGTTCTTGAAAAGGACAAGGAAGGCAAGTACGCCCTGAAGAGAAAGTAGTCGATGGAAAACAAAAAGCGTGATTTTTGGGACAAGCTGACGATAATTCTCCAGCCCCTTGGCGGGTTATTTACAGCTATTGCTATCACGCTGATCGGATTTTTTACCTCCCAGTATCTCGAACGCCAACAGTCTCTCGACGCCAACACACGCCTTTACTCTGAGTTGATGAGTAATCGCGAGCAATCTGAGAGCGCCCTGCGCAAAGACATGTTTGTTTCGATCATCGGCACGTTTTTGCGTCCCCAGGAATCGACGATCGGAGCGGCAGTACTAAACCTTGAACTTCTGGCCTATAATTTCCACGAGTCCCTCAATCTCAAGCCGCTCTTTACTGACCTGCGTCAAAGCATCAGCGAGCGGCTGAAGAACGAGGCCCGCCCTGACTCCGTGGAACGCTACCGGGCTTTTCAACGCCGGCTGGAACGCGTCGCCCGCGAGATCACCAAGAAGCAAATGGTCGTGCTTGAAGGCGTCGGTGTAAAGAAGGATTGGGCGGTGAATCTTGAAGGAGAATTTGAGGGAGCCACCCTCGAACCGGCTGAATTGGATCTCGACAGCGTAGCCACTACGCTGGTTGTCGATGTCACCGATGTCGATCGCGAGGCCAAAGAACTGCGCCTCGACGTCACCATTCGCAGTCAGAATGGATCAGGTGATCCAGTGTCGAAGAACGTCTCTTTTAGCGTCGGCTTTTACGATTTTCCCATGATCGACAACACGCGCCTCCCTAACGGCCAGCGCTTCTCAGTTATCATGAACAACTTCTCCGAAATGGGCGCCGAAATCACGATCGTACTCTTCCCCGGCGCTTATGCCAGCCTCAAGGAAAAGCCGTACTATGGCGAAGTCATCGAGAGTATCCGCAAGTCATCGCAGGAGGCCGGGAAATAGGTCTGTTTATGATACTGCAAAGATGGGTGGATACTAAATCGACACGATAACCCGCATGATGCCTTCGTACGGCAATCTCTCTTGCTCCGTCGAGCCCATGTTCTTGATCGTGTAGTGTTTCGCCTTGATATCATCCGAAAAAACGAAGATCGCAAAACGCGCATTCTGGCGCGCAGCTTCTTTCATCTGTGCCTTTTGGGAGCGTTCTAGATAGTCAAGATCCACGGAGAGACCGGCCTCACGAAGTCTGCCCGCTAACGTTGCAGCCTCTGAACGCTCATCGGCGTTAACGGCGACGATAAAGACATCGAGTGGCCTTTCAGTAAATTGCTGATTTCCGCTGGCTCCTGCCGCCAAAAGTGTTCGCTCCATACCAGCCGCAAAACCGACGGCCGGAGTCGGATCCCCACCCAATTCCTGAATGAGCAAGTCGTATCGACCTCCACCTGAAAGCGCATCCTGTGCACCGAGTAGATTCGAACGAATTTCGAAGGCTGTTCGTGTGTAGTAATCAAGTCCGCGCACCAGGCGTGGGTCGACAACATATCGAATATCAAGCTTTTCGAGCGTCCCCATCACCAGATCAAAATCACGCTTCACGGCGTCATCATAGAACTGCTCCAACAGCGGAGCGTCCTTCATAAGCGTCCTTGTCAATTGCTCTTTGCTGTCAAAAAGCCTAAGCGGATTGCGGTCGATCTTCTCGCGATCCACGCTGGGGAGTTGGTCGGCTATCGGCTGGACGAACTTCAGCAGTTCTAACCGATGCTTTCCGCGAATCTCCGGCGTCGCAACTGAATTGAGTGCAACTTCGAATTCGTTCACTCCACAATCTTGCAAGATCCTGACGCTAATGGCAATGATCTCGGCATCGATCTTCGGATCACCTGACCCAATCGCCTCCGCTCCAAATTGATGGAATTGCCGCTGCCGGCCTTTCTGCGGTTTCTCCTGCCGAAACATCGGGCCAATATAGAATACCTTGTTCAGGGGTGATTTCTTGCCGAGTGATTCCTCTATGTAAGCCCGCACCACGGAGGCTGTTGCCTCCGGTCGCAAGGTCAGATTTCGTCCACCCATATCGGAAAAACTGAACATCTCTTTGGAAACAATGTCAGTCCCTTCCCCAATGCCGCGCGCGAACAGCTCGGTCATCTCAAAGATCGGCGGCCGGATTTCCTTGTAATTGAATCGACGCATGACATCGCGTACGATTTCCTCCAAATAAACCCATTTCGCAGATTCATCGGGAAGGATGTCGAATGTGCCCTTGATTCGCTGATACTTCATAGTGTGCTAAGATAGAGAACGCTCACCCAATGTCAAAACATTCTCGTGCCGCGGATTATCCCCGCTTTCCGGCCCAAATCATTCAGCGGCTGGCCTTCTCTTGGCCTTCCAGGAGCGATATGAAACAATTAGAACCCCGGCCACTGTGTAGCCGCACGCGTCCGCCAGCCAATCACCAATCGAAGAATCGCGATTGGGAACGAATGACTGGACTGTCTCGTCAAGTCCCGCATATAACATCCCAAATGTAAACAGCATCCAGTAGAACAATATCCGCCGCCGGGAAGTTTGCACTTCCGGGAATGCCCTGAATATCAGAAGACTGAAAAGAAAATACTCCAATCCATGATAGAACTTATCAATATTCTTGATATTGAACGAGGGTGGATGGGCGTTCGGAAGCGATGAAAGCAGGATGATCAACGCCGCAAACAGGACCGGGGGCAATCTATAGCATAATAGCTTTTTGTCGAACTTAACCACTGGGGTGTATATAGTATGTCCTTAAGGCGGCGGCAAGCTGCAATGTTGGCAGCCAGGCAACCTCTGCGTCTGTACTTGACTTCAGATCAGCCGCTCATATATTCCAGCCAACCCTAATGGGGAGATTATGATGCGTGCTCTAATAACCGGAGTTACCGGTCAAGACGGTTCGTACCTCGCTGAATTACTTTTGGAAAAGGGCTATGAAGTCTACGGCATGGTGCGTCGATCCTCAACTGAGAATTTTGAACGAATAAGCCACATCAAAGACAAGTTGAGGCTCATTCAGGCTGATCTGTTTGACCAGGGATCCCTCCTCGATATGATGGAGGAGGTTCATCCCAATGAAGTTTACAATCTTGCAGCTCAGTCATTCGTTCCAACCTCATGGACTCAACCCGTATTGACCGGCGAATTTGATGCCTTGGGGGTCACCAAATTGCTGGAGGCGATCCGCAAGGTGGACACCAAGACCAGATTCTACCAAGCCTCATCATCGGAAATGTTTGGCAAAGTGCAGCAGGTGCCGCAGACCGAGAACACTCCCTTCTACCCGCGTTCGCCATACGGAGTGGCCAAGGTTTACGGACATTTCATCACTGTCAATTACCGCGAATCGTACAATATCCATGCATCGTCCGGAATCTTGTTCAACCATGAATCTCCCCGGCGCGGCCTGGAGTTCGTTACTCGCAAGATCTCTGATGGAGCCGCCCGCGTCAAACTCGGACTCGCCAATGCTCTCTACCTTGGCAACCTCGATGCTAAACGCGACTGGGGCTATGCCGGAGACTACGTGGTAGCCATGTGGCTAATGCTTCAGCAGGAGAAGCCTGAGAATTTCGTGATTTCTTCCAACGAAAATCACTCCGTGCGCGACTTTGCTGAAATTGCCTTCTCCCGTCTCGATCTCGACTACAAGCAATATGTCAAAGTGGACCAGCGTTATGTTCGACCCGCCGAGGTTGATATTCTCTTGGGTGACTCGACCCAGGCGCGCAAGAAGCTCGGCTGGCAACCCAAGGTGTCTTTCAGGCAGTTGGTCGAGATGATGGTCGATTCCGATATGGCGGCGTTGAAGAAAAAACACAATCTATGAGAGCCTTCATCACCGGTGTCACCGGCTTCGCCGGTTCACATCTCGCTGAGAATCTTCTTCAGCACAACATCGAGGTTTTCGGAACGACCCTCAGGGGCGAAAGTCGGAAAAACGTCGCATCAATCGAAAAGGACATCACAATTATTCCCGCAGCACTGAACGACACCAAGACTCTGCAGAAGTCAATCGATCGTGTTAAGCCTCATTGGGTGTTCCACTTGGCAGCACTGGCAGCAGTCGGCAAGTCCTTTTCAACTCCCGTCGAGACTATGATGGTCAATTTCGTCGGAACCCTGAATTTCTACGAGATTCTGCGGACAGCAAAATCGATCGAGAAGATAATTTTCGTTTCGTCGGCCGACGTTTTCGGTCCTCTCCCACCGGCAAAGATGCCGATCAAACCCGACTACCAACTCCAGCCGGTGTCTCCCTACGGTGCCTCCAAGGCGGCCGCCGATATAATGTCATATCAGTACTTTCGCGCTTACGGCCTGCCAATTGTTCGCATACGAGCGTTCAATCATACTGGCCCGCGGCAGACAACTGGATACGTGATCCCCGATTTTTGCTCCCAGATCGTGAAAATTGAACGCTCCAGGAAAAACGGCGTGATCAAGGTGGGAAACATCTCCGCCAAGCGCGACATCGCTGATGTCCGTGATATTGTCAATGGCTATCGCTTGGCTGCCAAGAAAGGCAAGCCCGGTGAGGCTTACATTCTGGCCAGCGGTAAGGCACGGAGCATCAGCCATTTTCTCAGGGTGTTGACTGCACTCTCAACTGCCGAAATAGAAATAAAGGTTGCCAAGCAATTGCTGCGACCTGTTGAAGTGCCAGTGCTCGTTGGCAGCATTGCAAAATCAAAGAAGGAATTGGATTACAGTCCCAAATATAGTATTGAACAGACTCTGCTCGATACGTTGGATTTCTGGAGGATGAATTGAAAAATCAATTGGCGCAAAAACTGAAGGATCGGTCAGCCGTGATCGGCGTTATCGGTCTTGGATATGTCGGATTGCCATTGGCAATCGAATATGTGCATGTGGGATATCGCGTCATCGGCTTCGAAATATCCGATCGTAAAATCAAACTCATCAATTCCGGCGGCTCCGATATTGGTGATGTACCGGCCAAGGAAGTCAAGAAGGCGGTTAATGCCCGCAAACTTAAGGCCACTCGCGATTTCGCGCAGATGAAGGACTGTGATGTCTGTGCCATCTGCGTACCGACACCGCTCTCCAAAACGAAAGACCCCGATGTATCATTCATCCTGACAGCGGTCATGGAGCTCAGGAAATACCTGCACAAGGAAATGCTGGTCATTCTCGAGTCGACGACTTATCCGGGCACCACGGAGGAGTTGATTCTGCCCGAACTTGAAGAGACCGGCCTAAAATGCGGTAAGGACTTCTACCTTGCCTTCAGTCCCGAGCGCGTTGACCCCGGCAATCCGATTTATCAGACCAAGAACACTCCCCGCGTGGTAGGCGGGCACACACCGCGCTGTCAGCAGATGGCCAAGATATTCTATGAAGCCGCCATCAACCATGTTTACATGGTTAGTTCAACACAGGCCGCTGAAATGGTCAAATTGCTTGAGAATACCTTCCGTTCGGTGAACATTGGATTGGTCAACGAGGTCGCCCTGATGTGCGATCGGCTCAAGCTTAACGTTTGGGAAATCATCGATGCCGCTTCGTCAAAGCCATTCGGATTCATGCCCTTCTTCCCTGGTCCGGGGCTCGGAGGTCACTGTATTCCAATCGATCCGCACTATCTTTCCTGGAAACTGAAGAGCCTCAACTATTACTCGCGTTTCATAGAACTTGCCGGTGACGTCAATTCGCATATGCCCGAATATGTTCTCGACCGCATCGCTCGAAACCTCAACCTCCGGAAGAAATCGATTAATGGCTCCAGGGTTGTCGTGTTGGGCGTCGCTTACAAACGCGACATCGCTGATGTCCGCGAATCACCGGCACTTGACTGCATCAACCTCCTGCAGCGCGCCGGAGCCAAGGTCTTCTATAATGACCCGTTTGTACCGCAGATCCGCTTTGACGAGCACCACAAGATCGACATGAAGTCGACAAAATTGACTACTCAGTTGATCAAATCGTCCGATTTGGTTGTGGTAGTCACTGATCACTCAAGCTACGACTACCAGTGGATCGTCGACAATGCACCGGCAGTGTTCGATACTCGCAACGCCACCAAGAAGGTCAGACGAAATCGCAAGAAGATCGAGAGACTTTAGAATAACAGCGGCCCTGACCCTAGTAGGGGTCAGGGCCGCAACCGACACAATTTTGCGCAACTTACCCGCCCTGCCCACCGTAAAGATTTCTATAATGCACCCCGATAACAAGTACCTTGCGGCGATCTTGCTCGCATTTGCACTTTTGCTACTCTCAGCTCCGGCTGTGGCCCAGAGCAATTTTGTGCCAAATACAAAGCCATCGCTAAATGTCAGTCGCTGCAACGGACCCATCGTTGTCGATGGCGAATTCAGCGATCTTGGCTGGAAAGACGCAGCCAAGGCCCAGAACTTCTCTGAGCATACCCCGCACGATCGAACCGAACCTCCAGTGCAAACCGAGGTCCTCATAACCTATGACGCCGAGAATTTCTATCTGGGATTCATCTGCCACGACGACCCAACAACCGTACGCGCATCGATGCGCAATCGAGACGAGATCTTCAGTGATGACTATGTCGGCATCTTAATGGACACCTATGGCGATGCTTCCTGGGCCTATGAGATATTCGTGAATCCGTTCGGCCTGCAAGGTGACTTGCGCATGGTCACCAACGGTGATGAAGATATGCTCTTCGACATCGTCTTCGACTCGCGAGGGCACATTACGCCTTCAGGGTGGCAAGTCGAAGTTGCGATCCCGTTCAGCAGCCTGCGCTTCCCGGTCAAACCTGTACAAGAATGGCGTGCTACCTTCTGGCGCAATCGGCCGCGCTCTGACCGCGAACGTTCAAGCTGGGCTGCAATTGATCGCGATGAACCCTGTTTCTCATGCCAATGGGGCACGCTCATCGGCTTTGAATCGGCAAAGCCCGGCAGCCGCCTCGAGTTACTTCCTGCGGTGATCGGGTTTCAGTCTGCGATCCTGCACCACCCAGACAATCCCCGTTCCGGGTTGGAGAATACCGACCCTGATGGCGAGGCTTCACTCAATGTTCGCTACCTCATCAGCTCCGATTTGACAGCCGACATCACCTACAACCCCGATTTCAGCCAGGTTGAATCTGACGCCGCCCAAGTCGACGTTAACAACAATTTTGCACTGTTCTATCCAGAGAAGCGACCCTTTTTCCAGGAGGGCGCCGACATCTTCGGTACATTCACAAATGTCGTGTATACTCGCTCCGTCAATGACCCGTTGCTCGCGGCAAAGCTGACTGGGCGCCTCGCCAGCCGAACAGCTATCGGTTATCTCGCCGCCCGCGACGAGCACTCGCCGCTTTTGCTCCCTTTTGAAGAACACACTGATGTCGTTGAAGTTGGTAGAAGCGTTAGCAATGCGTTGCGTGTCAAGCAGAGTTTTGGGGAGGATTCCTTTGTCGGTGCCATTGCTACAGACCGGCGCATTGATGACGGTGGCTCCGGAAGCGCGTTTGGTGCCGATTTCAGTCTTCGGCTGACAAAGAACTACCGAATCGATGGCCAGGCATTAGCCAGTCACACCGCAGAACCAGACGACCAGCAGCTCTTCAGCGATCCTGAGTCTTTCGATCGCGGCCGCCATACGTCTACCTTTGATGGCGAAAGGTACTGGGGAAATTCCGTATACGCAGGCTTGCAACGTGAGGCCCGCCTGTGGAATGTCGAATTGGAGTATCAACAAGTGAGCCCGACGTTTCGTGCGGACAATGGTTTTGTCTTTCGGAACAACCAACGCGAAGGCAGCCTTTGGACCGGTTTATTCTTTCGGCCAAAATCGAAGACCTTCATTGAGGTCACACCATCTCTTTCCGTCGGCCGAATCTGGAATTTCTCCGGCGCTCGCAAGGATGAATGGGTTTCCCCTGAGTTGAGTCTGCTATTGCCGCATCAGACCACTTTGGGATTGGGGTGGCTTTACAGCCGCGAGACATTCAAAGGCATCTTCTTCCCCGGAATTCGACACTATTGGGTATCGGCTGAGAGCAACTTTTCGGAACTGCTCAGTCTGGTCGGGCAGGTAAAGCGCATCAAGTACATTGCTCGTCGACTGGAAACGCCGGTATTGGGACATGGCTGGGAATTCGAGTTATCTGCATCCGTGAAACCATTCCAGAGACTCGTGATCAAACCTTCTTACAGTTATGAAGAACTGAGCTACCCAGGTGATGGAATCAAGATCTATGCTGGGTACATAATGCGTACCCAGCTGAATTACCAGTTTACACGGGAATGGTTTCTCCGTGTGATCTTTCAGTACGACAATTTCGACCGTGTCATGGGTATCGAACCTCTGCTCAGTTACAAGTTGAATCCCTTCACGATCTTCTACCTCGGATCGACCCACTCTTACCAAAACCTTCGTGAGTCGAGCGGAATGGCACAAACCGCCCGCCAGTTCTTCTTCAAATTTCAGTATCTGTTGCGCGCCTGACGCCGCAGCGTATCTTGCAAATCGCACACCTAACATTTGCTTTCACGACCGCTTTCTGGTATACTATTAGAACGCCATTGAATCTCTAACTGAACTTGATACTATCGGGCCGACAGGCGGCAGGTACGGGCACGTTTGTGAAACCGTCAATAGATACCATCATTCTCACGTTCTTACAGAAACGGGGGAGCGGGGCTTCAGAGGGACCGTTCATCCGGTGGTGCCTAGCGGAAATCCAGTATCACCTTCGGCGCCTTATGAACTCCCACCATCGCCTTCCGCTCGATTTGACTGATCCGGAACATGCAATCGAAAGTCTTGCCTGCGATACTGCGGGATTCTACCTGGCTGATGAAGGCAAGCCCCGTTATCACAAAATCTTCCATTACCTTGATACTCGTGGATACTCAGAATTTCGCGAGCAGGATATCAGGGAAATTAAGCGTCTGTTACAAGCGCAAATGGCAAAGGTCACCTCTCAAACGGTATTCAAGATATGGCGCATCGAGTATCCTGAAATCGGCAAACCAAAGAAGGCACTCGACGCTGCACTGCTTCAGCTGCGCACGCAATCGGAGATCGTCTGTGAGGATAAGGAGCAGCGTGTCCTGATCCGCTCTTCTTCCGTTTCTGACGTTTGCTCACAATTGGCCATGATTCCGTTCCGGGCCCTCATTGACCTTGTAGACGAGGTTTACGCTGATTCACTCAACTATGTGCAGCTCTGCAGACAGGTCTTTGAACGGCTGTCTACCCAGTACGCATATCAACGCCAAGCTTATCGCCACGAGCTGATTGAGGCCGTCATATCAGTGCTGTCAGAACGAGCATTATTCGATGCTCCACCGCTCGCTGGGCTTCCCGGGCCAATTCAATCTATCTTACAGCAGGAGCTAGAAAAGGAAATGCGAGTTGCCCTAAAAATCACGGGAGAACCGACCCTGTACGAGCATCACCTGAAAGGAAGAATCATTCCAAACGAGATTCCATTGCTGTTAAGTGCCATCGAACGTTACCTGCTCGACAGCATTAATGGTGGCGCAACGAGAATTCCCCGGTACTTTAATGAGTCCATGCCTCCCGAGGCGAAATCAATGTATCTCACCCGTTACAAATATACGTTTGAGACTAGCTTGAAAAAGACCGAGAGGGACTTCCACCGCCGCGCAATGAGAAATTCGACAATTCGCAAGCTTCGGAACTATTGGTAGTGGGAGAAAGGAAGCTCTTGACACTATGATACATCCGAGCAAAGATGTGCTGGAGGCATTCGCAGACAACAACTTAACGCCGGAATCAGCTACAATTCAGATCCGTGCGCACCTTGAAGTCTGCGAGTTTTGCAGCGACTTTGTCGATGAGTACCGAGCACACGAAGGCGCTGTTCGAGCCATCATGGATTCCTCAGATTCCGAGGACCTAACCAAATTTCTGAGGGAATTCGAGTATCCGAAATTGTTCGGCTTGACCATCGAATTGTTGCCACTCAAGATGGCCCAAAAGCCACCTCGCAACCAACTTGCCGCGGACAGTTCGGCTGTACCACAACCTGAATCGCTCAGTATCGCCACACTCTACTCGGAGAATCCGGAAATCGTCATGAAACTCATGAGAGATCAACATGATGGATCGAAGTACATTCAGCTCATTGCCGAGTCGGCAAACTTCATCAAGAATGTGCTCGTCTGTGCTCCTGAATCCGGAATGCAGGTCGTCACCGACTCTGAAGGCAAGGCTGTAATCGACAGCGATCTTCCTGAGGATCCGGCCTCATTGCGATGGCAGATTTGCCTTCCTGAAGCAACCTTTGATCTTGAGCCACTGGTATACGACCCTGAAAAAGTCGAATATTCTCAGGGGACCGTCCTCGAGACCGACCGCGGGGACCGCGTCAGACTGACCATTACCGGCAAGACAGTCGGAAAGCAGATTGAAGTGGAGCTGCTGCAATTGGACGGGCAGTCCGACTTTGCGGCTGTGAAGATTGTTCTCATCGAAGGCTCACACCGCTTGATGCAGGACGCCACCCTGGGCCAGCGCATCTTGTTCACGTTGCCCGAGAATACTTCCAACATAAATCTCCGGATCTTCCAATAACCCATGGCACTATCTCCGCTTCAATTCGCAAGGGAATGGGAATCAACCAAGAGCCGCCTATATGCGCTCCATGCTTCCGACTCAAAGCTCCTGCTTCTCTGCGAGTTTTGGCCAAACCTGGCTGGGCAAGCCGAAAAGCCGACATACCAGGGCTATCTTGACGAATTCCGCTCGCTTCTATTGCCGCTGATTGGCGATGGACCTCTCAATGACCTTAGTCCGTCAGAATTACAGCTGGTGACAGACATCGCCGAGGCCCTTGCCAGATATTCGCCTGCACCTTCTGAATTGAGTGAAAGGATCGCAACAATCCATCGAACAGCCGCGCGGGTCGACTTTTACGTCGGCGATCTCGCTTCAGGTTTGAGACACGCAGCTGCTATGAGCGGCTGCGCGACTCCGGCCTTGGACCTTGACGAGCTGGAAAAACTCTCCGACATGGATGCTCTGCGGATCTTAATTGAGCGAGTAGCTGCACAGGCACCTCCGATCGCAGAGCGCCTGACTCAATTACTTCGAGAATGGCAGACCGAGCGCGAAGCCGTAACTAACGAAGCGGTCCATTGCCTCCTTGTAGAATCGGATGGCACCTCGACTGCGCCTCGAGGCAGGATGAAAGCTCTGCGTGGCGACGCAGAGACTGTCGGTAACCACGCAAGCGGCGACAAGGTCACGTTCCGCAACGTGATTGTGGCTCCAAGTGACCCTTTCATTGGCGGAGCTTACAAGTCGCTTGAAGCCGTTCGTCGCCTGTTGAGCCGGCAGGCCCTGCATAGCATTGAAAATGGTCGCATACACGCCAATTTCGAAATCATCGGCGCTGACCAGGAACTAACCGGTGAGTCAATGGGGCTGGCTTTTGCCCTTGTCACCTTTACTCAGTTACTCAAGGCGGAGGTACTCCGCATCGAGCGGTTCAACTCAAATGAAGTTGCCGTTACCGGAATTCTCGATGAAGATGGCGAGCTCCTTCCAGTGAACCGCGATACTCTTGTCCTCAAGGTTCGTCGAGCCTTCTTCTCACATGTCCGGTATCTGGCGCTCCCGGAAGCCAACGCAACGGAGGCACGCGTAATTCTGGCTCAACTCCAAACTCAGTACCCGCGCAGGCAACTCTTCATCATTGGCGCGCGCACGCTGGCAGAAATCGTCGCCGACCACAACATTGTCCGCTCTCAGAAGGTATGCATTGGTGAATGGGTAGGAAAACAACTGGCGAAGTACAGCCGCATGGCGAAGGTCCAGGTCCCGATGCTGGCCCTGCTTGCATATCTGCTGCTGAGCGTACTTTTCCCGAAAGCCTGGCTCTTTCTGGATCGCAACCCTGCCTTTGCCCGCCCGATTCTTGTGAGCGGAACTATTGAGGTGTTCAACGCTGACTCCACCCGGCTCTGGAGTTACAGCTTCCCTCATGCCTTCAATGATCGCTTCACCAAGGACGCCTTTCCATTGATGATTCAGACTTATGATATTGACAGTGATAGTGACAATGAAGTCCTTGTTATTCCATTGAATGAAGATGATGTAGAGGAAAACGCCTGGCTCTATTGCTTCGACAAAGCCGGCAACATACGCTTTCGCCGTTACTTGGCTGTGCCAAATGAATACCCGGGTGATACCGATAGCACCACTTACCATGGCTTTGCTGTTTATCCCGTCACGCTCGGTGGGAAGGTCCACATCGTGACCTTGGCGACGCAGATCTTGCCGGCACGTTGTCATATCCGGCTATGGACGGCAGACGGTGACTCCCTGTTGTGGTTCATCCAGTCGGGCGGAGCACGCATGGCGATGGTGAAGGACATCGACAATGACGGCTCTGAGGAAATTATCTTTGGTGCATTCGGCAATCGCACAGGCTGCGCTACGTGTTTCGCCCTGAATCTGCAGACCAAGAGTGGTTGCTCACCCCCTTACGAAGACCCCGAGTATGACTTGAGTCGATTGAAACGGGCAGCGAATTTTCTTTATACAATCTTCCCCCCAACAGACCTCTGCAATCGCGATTGTTTAGCACGTTACAATCAACCAGGAGTCATAGTGGCGCGCGACCGCAACGGAGGCACTATCGACTTCTACACCGCTGAGTCTAAGCTCCCATATACTGATGCCATCTACTCGCTCGATAGCCGGCTCCGCGCCCGGAGTGTGTCCTTCTCTGACGGATTTATAGATCACCGCAAGGGCTTCGTAGAGGAGGGAAAATTATCAAGTATCTCAGATTCTGCTTACGCAGCAATTGTCCTTGGAGCAGTCCGGTATTGGACAGAAGAGGGCTGGGTCTCCGAGGCTGAACTTCGCGCTCGCGAAGGTGAAAATTCTTCGCAATCGCGCTAATTCTTCCCCAACAATTTACGCCTCTCGTCACTATTTAGAGGTGAGAGACATCAACATGATTTGACGTTTGGCTGCACGGTCGCATGAATCGGGCCGGACGAAGCGTGTCAACTGCATCGTTCACTCGAACATTCGCCTGGAGCTGGGCGGATAAACAAGCCTTTGAATTGTCAAAGGCGGGGCACCTTTTCGCCTCTTGGGGGGCGGTAAAAAGGTCGAATGAAAGACCGGCGGACTACTTCAGCCCGCCGGTCTCCTTCTGATTAACTCTCGATCAGTCGAAAACCCTTTCCATGAATCCCCATAATCTCGACGCTTTCGTCATCTTTGAGGTATTTGCGCAGTTTCGAGATGAAGACATCCATGCTGCGGCCGGAAAAGTAGCTTTCATCTCCCCAGATCTCCCGTAACGCTACATCGCGTTCCAGCGTCTGGTTCTTGTGAATACAGAGCAGTCGCAGAAGATCCGCTTCCTTTGGTGTGAGCTTATATTGGCTTGCCGGTGTAGTAAGGAGCTGGCGATTGTAATCAAGGGTGAACTTGCCGATCTCAAACATCACCGGTTGCTCTGCGACTTGTGCTGATGCTTTCGCACGTCGAAGGACAGCAGTGATTCTAAGCATTAGTTCTTCCATACTGAAGGGCTTGGTGAGGTAGTCATCGCAGCCGATCTTGAAGCCTTCGATTTTGTCCTCCTTGAGTGACTTGGCCGTCAGGAAGATTAATGGTACCGCCTGATCCTGTTCCCGAATTTTCCGAGCAAAGCTGAATCCATCAAGCTTCGGCATCATGACATCTACCAGGCAAAGGTCGAACTTCCCGACCTGAAACGACCTCAGTCCTTCTTCTCCATTGACACAGAGCATTACCTCAAACCCCTGCATTTGCAGATGCTCTTGAAGAATGAAGCCGAGATTGGCATCGTCTTCTAATAGCAGTACCCGTTGCTTCGCCATGATTCCTACTCCGTGCTCTGAGAAATTGGAAAACGCAATTCGATCATTGTCCCTTCGCCCGGCTTGCTGCTCAAGCGAATGTGCCCGTGGTGCGCTTCAACCATCATCTTGACATAGCTGAGTCCAAGCCCAAATCCTTTGACATTGTGGACATTTCCGGAATGCACGCGATAGTACTTGTCAAATACCGCCGCCTGGTCAGCCTCGGCGATACCCGTGCCTTTATCGGAGATGGTAACCACCATCCCACCCGAGTCATTTGTCGTTGTGATTCTAATCTCAGGCGCCTCCGGCGAGTACTTGATGGCATTGTCAAGAAGATTATTGATAATGTTGGTCAGGTGTAGGGAGTCGCCCCACACTACCGCGTTGGCAGCTCCCAGTTCTTGTGTGAGGCGACCCTGCCGATTCTCAATCTGAAGGCTGATTCCCTCTACAGCGTTGCGGATGATCTGATGAAGGTCAACCTCGGACAACTTGAGATCGTAGTCGCCCTCCTCAATTACTGCCATCTGAAGTATCTTCTCAACCTGGTGTCGCATTCGTTGATTTTCATCCAGAATCATTCGTCCGTACTTACCGATTCGCTCCGGTTTATCTATAACCTCCGGCCGCATGATTGCCTCGCAGGCAAGCGCAACTGTGGATATCGGCGTTTTGAATTCATGCGTCATATTGTTGATAAAATCGACGATCCGCAGAGACAATCGCTTCTGCGCCAGCATCACGCGCACAGTATATACGAATACTGCTACGATCACTGTAATAAACAACAGGTTCGTCAGTATCAGAGCGCTCATCTGCTTCCACAAGTAAACACTGCGTTCCGGAAAGAATACAGCCAACTCACTCTTCGCTGAAAGCATGTCGTTGGGAAACAAGCGTGTTCGAAAATCGGACTTCTGCAATTGATCCCGTGCCCGAACCACAGCCGGAACCCGCAACGAATCATTGATCCCTGAAAAAACGGCATATTCGAAGTCGAGATTAACGCCTGACTCCATTAGTGAAGCGTGAATCAAGGTGTCGAGCCCCGCCTTCGTAATTCGATCTTCAATCGGTTCGAGTTCTGCTACCACCAGATTGCTCACAACTCGTTTGACGTAATCTTCTTTTCGAGTTCGATTTAGCCCAGGACCGATCGGCAGCAGTTGTGATCCGTTGTGCATTTGAAACAGTGCCGAATTCGAATCGGTTCGATACATGTACATGACTCGACTGCCCGGGAGTGGCAGATCGCCCATGTCAACCTCGTACTTACCGGCCGTACGAAAAGTGTCAACAACGACACTATCGGTTCCTTCAGTCTGATCATAAACTTTGATCATCACATGCTGCGGACTGGTTACCTCATATCGCAAAACCCCGTCTTCCACGGTCAGCGGACAATTGGCATCGAATCCATTAAAAAGTTCCTCCGTTTCAACAAAGAGGCCTTCCAGTCGGATTGAATCGCTCTCGTGCTGTGTGGAGCCGCTGACATTGACCTGCCACGTTCCTGGCAGACCGCCGTGCTGCCCAACAGCAAACGTGAATGTCTCGCTGCTTTCCAACCTTTGAGATACGCTATTGAGCGCTGCGAAAACATTGCGCCGAAATGACTGCTCTTTTTGTTCAAGCGCCATCTGCAGCATATAGATTTGGAGACTAACAAGACCACCGAGCGAGATCACCATCAGGCTGATAATGGCGATGATTGAACGTCGCGATAATTTCATCGATACAATATACGCACCCGGAAGCCTTATACCACTGCTCTTAACAGTTCTTAACAGCCCCTAACAACCATTAACTATGCCGTGCGTAACCTCCATACTATCCTTGCCGTATGATGCCTATCGACACGAATACAACTGAATTGAGGTGTAACAATGCTTGCTATCGTACTCAAATTCGCACTGGCCCTGCTCTTTAGCGCTCTCTCCTCCATTTTCGGGCTACCGGCGTTTGCCGCCGAAAAGGGCAAACCGGAGATGCACATGTTTAGTGCAGATGATGTCGTCTTTCTCAATGAACTCGGCGCAATCGTCATGCCGCGAGACAAAGCCTTCGTCATCGACATGGTCAATCCGGCCGGGCAGCGTGCCAAGGAGTATCAGGCTGTTGATCTGAAGAAAGATGACGAGATCATCATGATCAATGGCAAGAAAGTGACAGCGCTGGCAGATCTCAAGTCAGCCTATGAAGCAGTCGCGGTCGGTCAGGATGTCAAACTCGGAATTCGTCGCGACAAAACCATGATGATCGTCTCCTTCCCCAAGGGCGATACCTCCAAGATGCAGCAACAGGTCGTGATGGCGTTCGACACTAAGGGCGGCGGCGATAGCTTGGCGGCGGAATCTTGGACAGGCGGCGGGGGCAAGAAAGTCATGCGCTTTGATTCCGGCGGGGGGAACATCATCATGATCTCCGAACTGGGACTTATTCTGAACGAATCCGACTCCAAAATAACCATCATTGGAATCCAGAACGATGCGCCCGAATCTGTCAAGGATTCAAAGGCAATTGTCGGTGATGTCGTTTCCGCCATTCAAGCGACGAAAGTCAAATCGATGAAGGAATTTCTCGATCTCTACGAAAAGCTCGCGATTGGCGTTGAGTTCTCGATCTCCATAGAGCACGATGGCAAGGTGGTCGAGGCCAAGGCCGTCAAGACAGCCAAGAGTGATAAGCCGCAAGTAATCAAGACCATCAAGAACTGATACCGATGCACAAACTTGCCGCCAGTATTCTCGCACTCTTCCTTCTGATAGGAGTCCTCGCCTCAGTTGCAGTTGCCCAGAACAGCAACCCTTTCAACCAGCGCGACGACAAGTACCGCCTATTGGGACTCAAACGAGCCAAGGAAGCGTTTGAAGTCGCCCGCGCCGAATACCAGCGCCAGGAGGAGATGTTCAAACGAGATTTAATCACCAGGGCCGACTTGGATCGAGCCCGCAATATTTTTTCTGACGCTGAGGTCAACTATCAGCAGTCGTTGTTGGCTGTCCTATTTGAAGAGCAGTATGTCTCTGTTGACGGCGCCGTCAAGTATCAAGCCAGGGACGGTCGCAAGCACGTTCGCTTAACACTGGTCAATGCCTCCGGAGGCAGCGCCGAATTCTACAAACTCGTCGAGATGGAAGATGAACTCTTCCGGTCGCTTCAGCCTGATGTGATTAACAACGTCTACGTCTCCCTGCTCAACGAAAACGGCGCCACGATCAGCCAGCCTTATGAGACCAAGATCGACCAACTCAAATTCGGTGAACCAGCCGTAATCGACTTCACTCTTCTGCAGGACCTCGACGCCGTAACTGTTTATCTGATCTATGGGTCGGGTACGCAGCGTAACATGAAGATCTTTCTCCAGAAAGATGCCAGCGTCAACAAGGTCGCAGTCCAGTCGGAACAATTCTCGCAAGAGGTCGAACTGGGCAAGTCAGCTTCATTTGACCTCACACTGGAGTTGTTCAGCGGCACCGAAAATACCTTCAGTCTGGAGGTCATTAATCTCCCCGATCAGATCAGCCGCTTCTTTAAGGAGCCCACTGGATCGGCGCGGCTGAGCCAATTGAAATTCACGGAGAGCACTCACACCAAGAAAGCCTCGCTCGAGGTGACACTTCCGGATCGGCCGACTGAGCAGGTCGCCATGGATCAACCGATAAGTTTCTTCGTGCTGGTCATTCCCCGTGATCGCTTGAAAGACCTCCCGGACTTGCGGTCGAAACAATGGTCCCCGGAGGAGGTCGAGGCGCTCGGCGTGGGCTTTGCGCGCATGGAAGTCCTTCCCCGCGGCAAGGGTAAGCTACTGGTGCGGGCCACGCAACTCTATCATGCCATCAAATCTGGTGCCTCTGTGACGATGAGCGTTGATCTTGTCAACGAGGGCAGCCACCGTCTCGACAATGTCGAAGTCAAGGCTGACCTGCCCCTCAACTGGACCAAACTGATCGAACCCGCAATCGTCTCGAAGCTCGAAATAGGTGAAGAACGCCGGATCAATCTTTCCTTCACGCCGCCCGAAGAATCGTCCGCCGGTAAGTACGAGATCCGCCTGCGCACATCTGCCATGTCCAATTCGCAGCCAATTGTCAGCGAAGACAAGGGCGTCACGGTGGAACTGCTGCCCGACTCCAATGTCCTTGGCACACTACTGGTATTGGTGCTCATCGTCGGTCTCGTTGCCGGTATCGTGGTGTTTGGCATCAAATTGTCACGAAGATAAGAACGCAAACTGTCATAAATGCGAGGTGATACTTGAACGACAATCTGTTAACGGCCGGAAGACCACTGCTGGAAGCTGTGAATCTGACCAAGCGCTATGAAGATGGTGTGCTGGCACTGGACCACGTGAGCTTTCAGGTCAGGCCCGGTGAAATCTTCGCCATGTTGGGCGGTAACGGCGCCGGCAAGACGACAACAATCAATCTGTTTCTGAATTTCATCGAGCCGACGGAGGGCGAGGCCCGCATCAATGGCATTGTCGCTCACACCGACCCGCTCAAGGCCAAGGAGCATCTCGCGTTTGTTTCCGAAAACGTCATGCTGTACGCCAACTTCTCAGCCATTCAAAATCTCGACTTCTTCGCCCGACTTGGCGG
Organism: uncultured Ignavibacteria bacterium; assembly: GCA_964552775.1. Lineage (GTDB taxonomy): Bacteria > Zixibacteria > MSB-5A5 > CAIYYT01 > CAIYYT01 > JADJGC01. Next base: position 36,145 of record CAZKIH010000022.1, read on the forward strand.
CAAAACGAATTACACCCGCAACGACTATCGCGATGTTCTCTTGCGTGTCGGCCTCGCCGAGGATGCCCACAGCAAGCGCCTGCGCGGTTACTCTAAGGGGATGCGCCAGAAGTGCGGCATCGCAATCGCCATTCTCAAGGACGCGCCCGCAATCCTGCTCGACGAACCCACCTCGGGCCTGGACCCAAAGGCGGGGCACGACTTCATTGCTCTCCTGGAATCGCTTCGCACTGAAGGCAAGGCGATCCTGATGTCGACTCACGACATCTTCCGCGCCAAGGAGGTTGCCGACACGGTTGCGATCATGAATGATGGCCGCATCATCATGCAGCGTCCTGCCGCCGAACTTGTAGGCCAAGACCTCGAACAACTCTACATGCAGTACATGGCCGGTCATGTTGCGCAGGTACTCAACTGATAGGAGTCGAGCATGTTGAAAACACTGATCGAGAAAGAAATTCGCGACATCATCGGCTCTACGAAATTCGCCGTCATCTTCGGCGCCTGTGCAATCCTGATCCTGACGTCATTTTACATCGGCGCCCGCACCTACCAGTCCAACCGTGCGCAATACGAAGCTGCCAAAGCGGAAAACTTGCGCCAGTTTGAAGGCCTGACCGACTGGTTCAGTGTGCAGAATCACCGCATTCTTCTGCCTCCGCAACCGCTTGCCGCACTGGTGAGCGGGGTGGCGAACGATATCGGACGCACGACCGAGGTCTGGGGTCGCGGCGAGCTCTCGGCTCAGGACAGCAAGTTTGGAGATGAACCGATCTATGCAGTCTTCCGTTTTCTCGACCTGGAATTCATGTTCCAGGTAGTCCTGTCGCTGTTCGCTGTCCTTCTTGGCTACGATGCCATCAGTGGCGAAAAAGAACGCGGCACACTGAAACTGTCTTTTGCGAATGCCGTACCGCGCGACAAGTACATTTTGGGCAAGATTATCGGCAGCCTTTGCGCGCTTGCAGTGCCGCTCTTGATAGCGTTGGCGCTGGGCTGTCTCGTGCTCCCAGCCTTGGGTGTGCCTCTCTCGGGTAGTGACTGGCTGCGTCTGTTGCTCGTCATTCTCACCGGCTTGCTCTATTTTGGAGCGTTCCTGACGCTGGCAATCTTTGTCTCGGCGCGCACGGAACGTTCTTCGCATTCGTTTCTGATTCTTCTGGTCGTGTGGATCCTCTGTGTGCTGATCGTTCCGCGTTCGGCTGTGCTCCTAGCCGGTCGAGCCGTCGACGTGCCCTCGGTCGACGAACTGGCCTCCCAGAAGGCCCGCTTCCAACAACAACAATGGCAGGAGGATCGCGCCAGTTGGGGCAATTTCAAGCCATCCAAAAGCGAAGACCCGCAACTTGCGATGGAAGAGCTAAACCGCTTCATGGAGGAGCAGGCGGACATCCGTGACAAGAAGATGCAGGAATTCGCCTCCCGCCTGAACGAACAGCGCTACAACAAGCAGCTTGAGCAACAACGGCTCGCTTTCGGGCTCGCCCGCATATCACCAGCAGCCGCGCTGACACTCGGCATGACCAGCCTGGCTGGAACCTCGATCGATCTCAAGAGCCACTACAATGACGAAGCCAAATCGTACCAATCCGACTACGGGAAATTCATAAAGGAAAAGACAGGCACCAATCCGGGTGGCCGCATGATGGTCTTTCGCACGGTGGTGGATGATGAGCAAAGCAAGCCGGAGCCGATCAATCCGCAGGAACTGCCGCAATTCAACTATCACCAGGTTGACCTGAGCCAGTCCTTGGCGACGGCTCTGCCAGATGTCGGAATCCTGGCGGTCTTCAATTTGGTGTTCTTCGCTGGAGCGTTTCTTTCGTTCCGGCGTTACGATGTCCGCTAACGGTCTGGCAAGGAGAATGACACTATGCTTCCCTTATTGATACAGAAAGAACTCAAGGCGATCATCCTCAGTCCCAAGTTCACTGCCACTTTTGTAATCTGTTCCTTGCTGATGCTTCTGAGCGTTTACATTGGAATTCAGGAGTACCACAATTCCGTCAGACAATTCGACACCGGAAAGCAGTTGATCGATGAGGGAGCACGCGAAGCAACTTCGTGGCAGGGTGTGCGCTATCGTACCTACCGTGCTCCCGATCCAATGCAGGTGTTTGTCTCCGGGCTTAACTACGATATTGGTCGCTGGTCGGCTATCAATGCGCAAAGCTCCATCAAACTGCGCAACAGCGCCTACTCTGACGATCCGATCTTCGCAATCTTCCGCTTTGTCGATTTTGCCTTTATCGTTCAGGTAGTACTCTCGCTGTTTGCGATCATGTTCACTTACGATGCCGTCAACGGAGAGCGCGAGGACGGCACTCTCAAACTCGTGTTTGCCAATTCGGTTCCACGCGTCCGCTACATCCTTGCCAAATGTATCGGTGGCTGGCTTGGGCTGGTGATCCCGATCTGTCTTCCGATCCTCCTGAGCATTCTCCTCGTAATGTTGCTTGGAGTACCTTTCACGACTGACCACTGGATGCGCTTGGCGGCGCTCATTGCCGCTGCCATCGCGTTCTTTTCGTTTTTCATTGTACTCGGAGTCCTGATCTCCGCTCTGACCAAACGCTCCAGTGTATCGTTCCTGCTCGCCCTCGTCGCCTGGATTGTCTTTGTTCTGATCATTCCGCGCGCCGGTGTAATCGCAGCCGGACAGGTACTTCCTGTACCCAGCGCCGCTGAAATCGAGGGCCAGGTCGAGAGTTTCTCGAAAGACCGCTGGGCTACATTCTATCAAGCTCAAGAGGAGCGCTGGCGCGAACGCAGCAAAAACTCAACGCACAACGAGTCTGACCCGGAAGGATACGACGAGGAGAAACTGTGGGCATATATGGAAGAAGACGATAACGCCCGCAAGGCTGTACAAAAGGAAATCGACGAATTCGACCGCAAGCTGCATGATGATCTGCGCTACCGTCGATCCGCCCAGGAACGACTAGCCTTTGCTATGTCTCGAATATCGCCGGCTTCCGCCTTTCAACTCGCCGCGATGAACCTCGCCGGATCCGATGTAGATCTGAAAACCCGCAACGAGTCTGCCATGGATGCCTTCCGCACTCAATTCAACGGCTTTATCGAATCCAAGCAGGCTGAATCCGGCCCAGGAGCCGGAGCGTTTACCATCCAGATCGACTCCGAAAAGGGCGTAAAGATTGACACCCCTCGCGACCAGGCTGCAATCGATGTTAGTCAGTTGCCGGCGTTTGCCCCTCCTGCACTTGCATTTACAGACACAATGCCCACTGTCATACTTGACCTGGGCCTCTTGGTAATCTTCTCAATTGTGGCCTTTGGAGGAGCATTCGCAGCCTTTCTGCGCTATGACGTGCGATAACTCTCATCGTATACAAACAATGAACCGGACTGGAATTCTCGCCAGCCCGGTTCGGCTATGAATAGCAGTTGGAGGACTGCCATCAGGAAATTGGAAGCCAGTAAGCTATTTTGAACGCAACGAAGTCCTCACCCTGTGCTCCAAATGAATCGAACAGCGCTCCCGGACCAACTGTTTTGCCGATATCTTTGTCCTCGCCCAGGTTTCTCTGCCAAACCAGATATAGCGTACTGCCGGGCCGAAATTCCCAGCGCATGACAATGTTGCTCCTGAACGAGCGTGCGCCGAAATCGAGAAATGGCAGTGTGAAAGACTCATCGCCATCGCTGACGGCGTAGTACTCAGCGCCTGACTCGCTGTCAACGATGTGTTCGATCTCCGTACCGTCCGCCAATCCATAGTACCTCAGGTCATGACCACGAGCTTTGATCAGTTCTCCGTGTTGATGATACTTGCCATTTGCGGCATACGGCTCGGCATACAGTTCCAGGCTGAAGTCGGATGTGAAATAGTAGTTCATGCGAAAAGTGGACGAAATTGTAGTGCGGGCGATACGCGAGAAAACATACCGCACGCCGTACGTACCTTCGCCGCCACCGTGGTCGGCGACGGATGTGACGTACTGCCTCGGCTGGTCCTCGCGCGTGTAGCGAGGATTAATCGAAATCTCCATACGGTTGCCGATCCTCGTCGATAGCGACGATCCCAGTGTCCACAGCCAGCCATCCAGTTCATCGACCCCGTAATTAAACGACCCACTGAACAGAGTCGTGCCGCTTTGATTTGTGCTGAATCCCATATTAGTCGAGTATCCGGCTTCGTTCTGCATCGACGGACCTCCGCGCGTTCGCGCATCATCCTGGCCCGGGAACTGCCGCCGCAAACCGTAATAGAGATACAGATAGTTGTGCAGCGTACACTCGCCGTAAAGACCGGCTTCACTGAATTGCCGGCTTCGCCCGTAATTCCAATTCGAATACCCCGAAATCTCCAAATAATAGTTGCGGAACATCTTGCCCGGCTTGTTATCGCGATAGCCAAGATAACCGTCTGCATCAAGGTCATCCGCCTGCCCAAGAACGCCGGCATCGTTGAGCTCAAAGTTTGGCGACTCGGTGTTGAAAGACATATTCCACAACCAGTGCTTCCCGCCCGACTTCCTAAAGCCAATGTTGGAGGCATACCCGGTCAAGGCCGTGCGTGTCGGATCATATTCCAAATAGTCGGCATCGGGTCTTTGAAAATACCGGGCACTCGAGCGCTGCGCTCTGGCGATGGCACTTTGCGAGCCGCGAATATGACTGAAGCCGCCATATCCATAGAACTCGTATATTCCTTTTTTGAACCTGATTCGCCAGTCCGCCCCTCCTGAGAATGCGCTTCTCCTTAGTCGATCTTGAAGGCGCTGCACCCCGCTGAAGTCGCGACCGGTGCCGGTTAGCGAGATTCCGACCGTCGACCGCTCCGACCCGATCTGCTGCTCCACTCGCGCTATCGTGTAAAAAGTCATCGGCTCGATTTGTGTCTTGTAGGTCGAGTCGTTCTCGCGGTCATAATTTCGAGCATATTCGCGCTGCGTTAGCGCGGTCAAGAATCCTATCGAAGTGCCGGAGCGGAGCTTTCCCGTGATCTTTGATGCGCCAAGAATCGTCGAGTTGCCGGGCTGGTGGACAATTTCACCGACACCATTGTCGTGCGGCGGCCCGCCAATGCGGCGAGAGTAGAAATAGGCGGGACCGTTTCCCTCCAATAGTTGTCCGCCCTCGGTAAAGAATGGGCGCTTCTCGTCGTACACTGTCTCGAACGCACTCAAGTTGATTACCGCCGGATCGGCCTCGACTTGGCCAAAATCGGGGTTGAATGTCGCGTCCAGCGTCAGGTTTGGACCAAGACCCATTTTCAGGTCGCCACCGATTCGAGGGTCGATGTCTTGACCGTCCTCGAACGGATTACCCGAAAAGTCCCCATCGACAAAACTCGCGTCGGAAGCAAAATACGGCAACATTTCAATGCGGCGTGACGGTTTGATTCCTGCAATCCCGACCAGGTCGCCGAAGCGCGATGCAAATCCCGTCTCGTCTCTCGGCGTGTAGACCCAATAAGTATCTTCGTTCCTTTCCGGAATCCAGCGATTGAAATTGATGCCCCACGTCTGTTCAGGTGCGGCAGTGAATCGCAATTGTGAAAACGGGATTGCAACCTCGGCGATCCAACCTTTCTCATCAACACTGGTATGCGCATGCCAGACTGGATTGAAAGAGTAGTCCCCACTCTCGCTATCCTCAGGATAGTAACGATCGAAGCGCACGCCGGAAGTGTTTACCCCAAACCCAAAGCCGGTTCGACGATCATGGTAGGAATCAATTGAGATGATAAACTGTTCAGCCGGGCCCTGATTGTCACGGCGCTCGAGATGCATCCGCAGTTTGTCCGGTTGATCGCAGTACAGCCGCGCTCCGACATAAAGAGTGTTTTCATCATAGGCGATGGCGACTTCCGTTTTCTCCGGCGGCTGGGCTCCCTCGTTCGGCACGCGTTGCAGGAAATCTGAGTGAAATTCCGCCTGTTGCCAAATCGGATCGTCCAGACGCCCATCAATTTTCGGCGCATGGGGATTGGCCTTGACGGCTCGGATTGACTTTCTTTGAAAGTTTGTTATCGACTGCGCAAGAACAGAGACATGGCCGGCGAGTAACAAGCTGGCCGCCAAGGCTGAAAGCAAAGGTCGGATCATTGCCGAGCGCATAGACAAATTCCCTATTGGTTGTAAGGCACGTCAGGCGGAGCCATTGGCCGCAATTATCCTGAACTGCCCGTTGGATAATCAACTCTGAATATCAGTTAGAAATGAAGTACGGAAGGAGTCGACAATTGTTGCGCAAAATCTCTTGTTCAGCTTCAAGAACATCGCTTCATTGACCAAGCAATCTCCAAGACCATAACGAGCGAGTATGAAGAAGTCCACGAATCGTATTTCCAATAAGATCGGCCTGATGCCCGGCTCCCTGGTGTACGTTGGCGTCGAACGCAAAGACCCGGTCACGATCGATGTCATACAGTATGGCAATGAAAGCCTTCGAGAGTATCGTGCGGCATCAGTGGACGACATTGTAATCACTCCCGAAGTTGCCGACATCACCTGGATCAACATCGAGGGCGTTCATGATATCACGATTATCGAAAAGGTCGGGCAGAAATTCGGACTGCATCCACTATTACTTGAGGACATCGTAAACACAAATAAGCGTCCCAAGTTTGAGGATATGGGCGAGTACATCGTCGCCATGCTCAAGATGCTCTATATCGGCCCGAACGGCGACACCATTCTCGCGGAACAGGTCAGTCTGGTTATCGGCAAGAACTACGTGATTTCTTTCCAGGAAGTTGCGGGCGACGTTTTTGAGCCGGTGCGAGATCGCATTCGCAAAACCGTTCCGCGTCACAAGTTTCTCGGTTCCGACTATCTCAGCCACGCCTTGATTGACGCTATCGTCGACCACTACTTCATCGTACTGGAGCACGTCGGCGACAGAATCGAGACGGTTCAGAATCGCTTGGTGGGAAATCCGCGAAAAGACAATCTTAACATAATCTATGAACTCAAGCGCAAGCTGATCGAGTTGCGCCGGTGTATCTGGCCTTTGCGCGAAGTGCTCGGTGCCTTTGAGCGTTCCGATTCTCCTCTCATTCACGATTACACGCGCCTCTACATGCGCGACCTTTATGAACACGTGTTGCAGGTCGCCGACAGCGTCGAGACAAATCGAGAAATGGTCTCCGGACTACTCGAAATCTACCTTACCAGCATCAGCAACAGAACCAATGAGATCATGCGCCTCCTGACCGTAATATCAACGATCTTCATCCCTCTCACGTTCCTCGCCGGTGTTTACGGAATGAACTTCGACACACAGGCGGGCCCGCTCAACATGCCTGAGTTAGGTTACCGTTACGGCTATCTCTGCTTTTGGGCGGTGACACTTGTCATTGTTATCGGTTTGATTTGGTTCTTCCGGCGGAGCAAATGGTTGTGACCGATCGGAATCGAAATGGCAATTTGACGAACTTCTAACATGTCTGTTTTCTTCCTTCTCTTCGCCGTAATTGTCTGGGGCTGGTCTTTCGTTGCCACCAAGATCTGCCTGGATGTACTTTCACCCGCAGAATTGCTGGGGTTGCGCGTCTTTGTCGCTCTTCCTATCCTCTTCGCCATGGCGCGGCTGAAAGGCGTCAGGCTCGAACACAAACCCCACCTATTGAGGCATCTGGCAATCGGTTCGACCGTCATTACTGCGCATTTCTTGATTCAGATCACCGGACTGCAATATACTTCGGCAACCAATACCGGTTGGATCATCTCGGTCACGCCGCTGGTCACAGTTGTTCTTTCATTCCTCTTCCTCAAAGAACGAATTGGACGTCTGGAGATTACCGGAATCATCGTGGCAACGATAGGTATCCTCTTACTGGTCTCGCACGGAAACCTGCTCAATCTCGATTGGCTGCGGAGCTTCGGTGACTGGCTGATTCTGGTCTCCGCCCACACGTGGGCGATCTACACAGTCGTAACGCGAGATCTCACGCGCTCACAATCCCCCCTGGTCGTCACTATCGGAGTGCTGATTCCGACAGCAGTTCTGATGTTGATCTACATGAGCTTCACCTCCGATTGGTCTCATTTCCTCCATCTGCCCGCGCGTGTCTATGTCGCGCTTCTCGTCTTGGCGGTCCTTGCCACGGCTTTGGCACACTGGTTCTGGCAGGAAGGTGTTCGTCATTTCGGGGCGGCGCGGGCAGGCATTTTCCTCTATCTGGAACCAATCGCCACTACAACCCTGGCGGTCCCGTTGCTTAACGAAGAATTCGGTGTTTTCACAGCTATCGGCGGGCTGTTGGTTCTGGCCGGTGTCTACATCGCTCAACGCAGGCCAAAGCCCTCATGAGCCCCATCAAAATCGAACCACTCCAGCCCGATGATCTCATTTGGGGCCGCAAGGTATTGACTGAACATTGGGGCAGCCCAGACATTGTCACCAGGGGAATTCTCTACCACGCCGATCGATTGCCCGGCTTCAAAGCGATGATTGATGATGCGGCTGTTGGACTACTTACATACCGGATCGACATGGAAGAATGTGAGGTGATTTCACTCAACAGCTTGCGCGAAGGAATTGGCGTCGGGACGGGATTGATGACAAAGATCCGTGAGACCGCAGGCAACCGCCGTTGCAGGCGCATCTGGCTGATTACTACTAACAACAATTCCCGCGCCGTGAGATTTTACGAGAAACTTGGATACAGAATCGCAGCCATTCATGCCGATGCGATTAAGGAATCGCGTCAATTGAAACCGTCAATTCCATTGATCGGAGCAAACAGTATCGAAATTCGCGACGAAATCGAGATGGAACTGATTCTTTCCCACATCTCCGATTCAGGCGTGAGCGGCCATTAGCTTTCCAACGGCGACAATCGGAGCGACCACTTGCTCGAATTCGCGCAACAGCACATTCCCTGAATTCGATATTGTAACGTAGGTCGGTGCATGCTTGCCAGTCCAGCAGCCAGTGTTGATATAGTGCATATCCTGCTCGGGAAAATCAATCTCTTCCGCAATGTGGGTATGTCCACAGAACGCGTAATCGACCTGGTGACCTTTCCGGGCGACATAATTAACAATCCCGCGGGCAACCTCATCGTTGATGCGTAGCCAGGTCTTGCTCTTGTCCTTGACGAATCGACTGATTCGTTGTTTGGGGCCATCGAGCTGTTGAATGACATCATAAATCCAGGAAGGTACCTTGCTGATGTTCGGGTAGTGAAGTATCCACTTGTCAAACTGCTGCCCGTGCATCGCGAAGAAACGCTTATTCGCCACTCCCCACTCGAACTCTTCATGCACGGTTATTCCGACAAGATGAGCCATTAGCGGAACCAGCAGTTCATCGTGATTACCGAGGATCCAGACGACCCGGGCGTTGCTTTCTTCATCTGTGATTTCGCGAATCAAGCTCACCAGTTTCCAGGCATGTTTGTTAAGGCGCGTGAAGTTGAGATCATCGAAGATGTCTCCGAGCAGAATCAATTGCTGAAACCGCCAGTGGCGCTTGTCTATGCGATATGATTCGAGAAGCTGAAGACACTCCTCGGCACGGCTCACTCGCGATCCCAAGTGAACATCCGAAACGATCAGTGTATGAATCGGCTCGGGCAGTCCTCTCTGTTCATCGAATTGAAATTTCATGTGTTCTCCCATTATCCATCAAAAGCATTCGTTCAACTGATAACGAGAGAACGCTAAGAGATCTGCGAGTTTTAGATTAGGAATCGATTAAATAAAGCGGACAGACCGCCCCGCTTATCTTGTTGTTTAACAAAGAGTTGGCTCTACAGCTCGGAGTTGACAAACAACTCCGGCGCCAGCCGCTGCGTGCAGGTAATGATCTCACGATCTTTTTCCGAAAGAGCACCACGCTCGATCAATCCTTGCACCGCCTTGTGAAGCAGCACCATCTTGTCATGGATCGGTATAAGCGCCGGATAATACTCATTGTTGAAAAATATCAGGTACCGCTCGCGCGTCCGCCGGTCATTGAGCATTTGACCGATTGCCTGTTCCAGTTCAGCACCGCCGAGGTCCTCCAGCTGCAGCTTCGGAGACATCATCAGCGCCTTAGTCTCCGCTAGGTTTTCCTGGCATCGAAAAACCATCTTCCACACATCCACCATACCAATCGAGTTCACGACAAGTACGTTAACACTCACTCGGTTCTTCTCCACATCAGCCCGGACTCCCTGAAGATAGGGTATGAAGAAGTTGTCGGTGATGGCGCCAAAGGCGCTGATTCCACCGGCCATGGGATCATCGAGTATATCCTTGATCGTGAAGTACGGCTTGCGCTGGAATCGCGCGTCCTGAATCAGCATGAATTCTTCTTCCGTGAAGTGGAATCGCTCCTTCCACAGCTCTTCCGGTGCCAGATCTTTGCGCGTCAGCGATGATTGGCTCGTAAGCATGCCTAACGCCTGGCCTCCGCGCCAGACCAACGGCAGTACGCCGACAGCCCATTCTGCCGAACCTCCGATCTCACCGATCATCGTCGAGAGCGGACGTTCGTCTGGGAATGCCAGCCCCTGCAGACCGAGCACGATTCCCGGCATTAAGTCACCATCCTTGTCGAACGGTGTTGCGATCCCGGCTTTGTTCAGTGTGTCCATTGCGAAAGTGTGGCGGGGTCTGTCCAGAAAGAAAGTGCTGAGCTTATCTTTCGATGAATAGCCATAGGCGCTCGTCATGATCTCCGCGATTTCCACCAGCTTGGTCTCGCGCGGATTGAACTCCTCGAAATTCACTCCCGCCATCCAACGCTGCACGTAGGTGTCTGGAAGGTGACGTTTGACGCCGGACTCTGTCACGACCAAAGCCGTGAAGCTCGAATGCAAGCCCTCAACCGACTTTGTCGTGCCGTCGATGACGTCATTACCCAATGACAACAATGACACGTTCTGCGGCAGTTTTAATCCATACTTAGCGCGATGTTCCGGCTTTCCGAAAACTGCTCCGACCGCAATCGTCGGATTGCCGCCGGCTTCAACTCCCGGTTTGACCCGGACGCCTTCGGTGATGGCAGATTCGATAATCACCTCTTCGCCTACCGGCAATGCTTCCGTGGTGGACTGCAATACCTCAGACATGACTTGCGCTGCTGTGCGATCATTGGCGCGCTTCAGATTATTTTTGAGTTCGGATGTGACCAAGTGCTTCGGCACCTCGTTGAGGCTCCCTCTCCCATGCAACCCCACGGAGACTGCGGACATGGCTGCCGCGACAATGACGGATTGACGCACTTGTCGATTTCGTAATGCTCCGAGATTCGACTGGGGATTGATCCGGTTCGACAGGTTGAGAATTGCGCACGACTCCATTTCGAGTCCATAGTTTGCCAGCACGGCGCGATGCCTGTGGTTAAACTCGATTACGCGGTCTTTTTCAAATCCAAATTCCGTCGTCGGCCCCGAATAAGTCAACTTCTGGTCGGCAACGTTGTATCGCAGGTTGTTACCCATATGAACCTGTCCTTCTCTCTACCGTGTCAGTGGGGGAGTACGAAACATAACATCGAGATAATGATACAGCTTAATTCGGCCCAATCAAGCATTATCTGGATCGGGCGGACGGATCATGTTCTCCGGCGATAGCAACTGATCGAGCTGCTCAGGCGACATCAGCCTTCTTTCCAACACCAGGTCGTAGACGCTGCGGTCGGATCGCAATGCCTCCCTTGCTAAGTCTGTGGACACCTCGTAACCCAGTACCGGATTGAGCGCCGTCACCAGCCCAATTGAGTTCTGCACCGTCCGCCGGCAATGCTCGACATTGGCGGTGATCCCGTCAACACAACGGTGTTTGAGTGTGAACATGCCGTTCTTGAGGACCTCGATCGACTCAAATATGCTGTGTGCGATTATCGGCTCCATCACGTTGAGCTGCAATTGACCGGCCTCCGCCGCCAAAGTGACGGTCAGATCATTCCCAATTACCAGAAATGCAATCTGATTCACGACTTCCGGAATGACGGGATTCACCTTGCCCGGCATGATTGAAGAACCCGGTTGCATTGGGGGAAGATTGATTTCATTGATTCCCGCCCGCGGACCCGAGGACAATAGTCGCAGGTCATTGGCTATCTTCGAGAGCTTCACAGCCAGTCTCTTTATCGCCGACGAATACATCACAAATGCACCGGTATCTTGAGTAGCCTCAACCAAGTTCTTTGCCAGTTTGATATCAAGTCCGGATATGTCGCGCAGGTGCTCGATCACCAGTCGTGAATACCGCGGGTCGGCATTGATTCCTGTGCCAATCGCGGTTCCACCCATGTTGACTTCGAGAAAAAGCGAGACATTCTGCTCCAATCGGTCGATCTCTTCCTCCAGCGTGACCGCGTAAGCCTCAAACTCCTGCCCCAGTGTCATCGGAACCGCATCCTGCAATTGCGTGCGCCCCATCTTGATGACACTTCGGAATTCCTCCGCCTTGGTATGGAACGCTTCTATGAGTTGCCTGAGCACAACGACCAATTTGGCGTTGGCGTTGATCAGAGCGATTTTCAGAGCCGTGGGGTAGGCGTCATTGGTCGACTGGGATAGATTGACGTGATTATTCGGGTGACAATACTTGTACTCACCGCGGTCATAGCCAAGGATCTCCAGCGCACGATTGGCAATCACTTCGTTGGCATTCATGTTTGTCGAGGTTCCGGCGCCGCCCTGGATCATGTCCACCACAAACTGCGTGTTCCAGCGACCGTTGATGATCTCAAGGCAGGCCTGAATGATCGCGTCGCCAACCGGCTTCGACAGCAACCCCAATTCCATATTGGCACGGGCCGCACCCATCTTGACAGCCGCCAATGCGTTGATGAGGTCCGGATAATAGGCCAAAGAAATACCGCTGATATTGAAGTTTTCGAGCGCGCGCATCGTCTGGATGCCATATAGATATTCTGACGGTACCTCTCGATCACCAAGCAAATCATGTTCCGTCCGAGTGCGTCCGGAAATGTACTGCGCCGCCACATTGACGACACGGGTGCTGGCCTGGCGCATTCGCCTTGAGATGACGCGCGCAATGCGCGATATCAGCTTGAAGCCAATTGTGGGCCGCTCGTGCGATAACTCGTAGAACCGGTCGCGACTGATCGTCAACAGTGTCGAACTGAGTAGAGTACGCGCCGAGGTATTATGCGGGTAATCCTCCATCAGGGCGCCCTCGCCGAAGAAGTCAAACTTGGAGAAAATAGTCAGTCGGCTCTCCTCACCGTACGGCGTCCGTTTGAACAACTCGACCTCGCCCCGGTGGATGATGTACATCTTCTGTCGGGCAGTGTTCTCCTCGAAGAGCAAAGTATTGGCTTCAAGCTCCTGGACTTCGATTCCGGCAACGAGCAAATCATGCTCATCCTTGTCAAGGTCCCTGAACAGCTCGATATGACTCAAAAACTCTCTGATTGTCGCGGAATCCATCTAATCTCCCTTCAACTCGCCAGTGTGCGCTGCCTGCATACGGGCTATCAACACGCAAGGTACGACCTCGATACTCCGGAGACCACAGAAATTCTGTTGTCGCAATTGCTAAAGCCCGCATATTTATGACAACCAATATGCTGGACTGGCACCAATATTTCGAGATTCTGACGGCGATCATCGTCATCGTTGACCCCTTTGGGGCGATACCGATCTTCATTAGTATCACATCCGATGAAAACCCAAAGCAGCGCGCACACACGGCGCGAGTCGCTTCGATAGCTCTCGCAGTTGTCCTGGTGGCAGCAGCACTCGCCGGAGAACCAATGCTCAAATTGCTTGGAATCCGTTTGGCTTCGTTCCAGGTCGGAGGCGGTATTCTCATTCTCCTCCTTGCGATCTCCATGTTGAATGCCAAGGTCAGCCCCGCCAAACAGACACCAGAGGAAGAAATCGAGGCCGTCGCCAAGGAGAACGTCGCTGTCGTTCCTCTCGCCGTGCCCCTGTTGGCGGGCCCCGCCGCGATCAGCACCGTAATTGTCTTCGCTCATCGTGGTGAGGGCTGGTCCGGTAAGGGATTCGTAATCTTCTCCGTAATTCTTGTCGCCTTGCTGACTTGGATTCTCCTGCGATTGTCGATACCGCTGAGCCACAAGCTTGGCCGAACCGGTGTCAACACCTTCACCCGCGCGATGGGGATGATTCTCTCGGCGATCGCAATCGAGTTTATCGCCAGTGGACTCCTGCAGTTGTTTCCTGGACTGGGCTAAATCCAACCTGATCAGATCAAGTCCATAAAGAAAAAGAGACCCCGATGAATCGGGGCCTCTCAACAGACTAACGAATCTTGGAAGAACTAACTACGGCTTGCCGTTGACCGACATAAACAGGACCAGGTCTGTCACATCGATGTCGAACGGCGTCTCAGCGGCGATGAAGTAATAATGAAACTGCTCGCCGAAGATGACTTCCTTGACTTGGTCAAAGTTCATCAAAAAGTCATAGGACTCTTGCCACTCGATATCACGGGTCTCTCCTGCCGGAACGACTATGCCATCCAGCACGAGAATACCGTTTGCGCGAATGGCGGCTTCCGTCGTGTAGTCCTTGTCATTGGCGGAAACGTAAAGCTGTCCCGATGCGGAGGCGCTGGAATTATTGGTGATTCGGCACGCAAACCCCAGATCATCGATGCCGTTGATATCCTCTTTGTGCTCGTTCCAGTCATCGTTGGTGGACAGATCAACGTCGCCCGAGGATATTGTTACTCCGGTCTCGGCATGGAGATCATCCAGATACTGCACCACCATTATGTTGCCGGTCGTGATGCAGCTGGCACCCATGGAAAGAAAAGCGATCAGCCCGATAATCAGTGTCTTCACCGCAATAGGTATAAATCTCTTCATATTTGCTTACTCCGTAAATCCAAAGTAGTAGTTTAATCCGACCGTCACCAGGCCGTTCTTGCGGGATCCTTTGTTATCACTGTTCGGGTTGGCCTCATCCTTATACGGAAAGATAAATGCCTTGCCGCGAACGTCGAGTGAGATCTGATCGGTGAATCCATACTCGAATCCCAGGCCAAACCAATAGGTACCTTTCGTCAAGTCCGGAATGCCCTTCTTCTCAAACTTCGACGAGGAGATCCCGAGAATTCCGTATGCGCCAAACCCCTTGAATCCCTGAATGCCTCCGAATACCAAATCAACACCAAAACTGGTGTATTTGCCGCCTTCGTGAGTCATCGAAGTATTCCATCCACCCTCAACGTCATACTGGGCATCACCGTTCTCAGCCCACATAATGTTTGGCTCAATCCCGATCGATCCCATCAGCGGGATTCGCACCTTGGCGCCGAACGCCGTTCCGGATTCGGTATCTTCCTGGGCAATCGGAATATTTAGTCCGCCGAAACCTCCGACTGAGAAGCGAAAGGCGTAGCTCGATGTGCTGATCATCAACACGCAAAGCAGAGTTAACAACAACTTAGCTTTCAGGTTCATCTTACCTCCATATGGTTTGAAACCTTGGGCGACTATACTTGTAGTATTATCCTGAGAAAAATATCGACTGATTCAATCCTTGGCAACAAAAATCGGTTTGTCCTCTTTTCCAAAAGAGTTGCGCCATGGGGAGAAATTCGCTAAGATCATCACCTGTTACACGAGGTTAATTGACGATTCGAAGGAGAAAATGCAATGAAAAGATCCCTGGTACTACTATTCGCACTACTGCTTTTGTCGGCGATGCCGGCTATGGCAGAGATGACTGCCGATGAAATCATAGCAAAACACGTTGAAGCCTACGGCGGCGAAGCTGCAATGCGAGCCGTTAAGAGCATGTCGCTCAAAGGCAGCATGTTTATGCAGGGCATGCCTCTCGAAATGCAAATGTACCTGGTCCCTCCCACCAAAAGCTACATTCAGGTAATGTCAAATAACGTCGTCCTCGGTGGCGGCGGAACCAACGGCACCGAAGCTTGGGCGACTCAGATGGGCGAGACCTATATCCTGACGGGGAAGCAGAAGGAAGAGGCTGACAAGCAGTCCGATCAGTTCATGTTCCTGGACTATAAGAAGAAAGGCTCAACCGCAAAGTTGTTGGGAGATGATATGGTCAAGGGCGCCAAAGCCTATAAGATCGAATTCGTTTCACCCTCGAAGGACACGACACTCTACTTCTTTGATGCCACGACCTATTACATCGTTCGCGAGAAGAATGCCTCCACAAGCCAGAGCTTTTCGGCACACAAAGCCGTCAATGGGTTGGTTTTCCCGTTCAAGATCAATTCTCAGATGGACGTGAACGGCCAGTCGATGCAGCAAATGATTCAGATTGATTCAATTGCGATCAATGTACCGATCGCCGATTCGCTGTTTATCATGCCCAAAAACGCCAAACCGTTGCCGACGGCGCCGGCGGCTCCCGCAGATAGCGTTGAAACCCCAAAAGTTGTCCCGCAAGAGGGTTCCGGCAAATAGTCCTGACAAGTGTCTCGCGGATAAAGAATTGACAACAAAGGCCGCCAGGTCAAACTGGCGGCCTTGTTTATTGGCCTTAACAGAAATCAATCGCAAAGATCATCAAAATTGCTCCACGATACGTACATTTTTTGTTCGATAGCTGTCGCTTCGACCTAATTACTTCTCGGCCGATGTCCGACGAATAGACAACAAGGTCTTGGACACTAATAATATTCAGCTTCTATCTGGAGGAAATTGATGCGTTCTCGTAAATTGCCTGCTCTTATTCTGCTTATCCTGATCGCCATGACGATTTCTGTTCCGAACCTCGTGCTGGCAGCGACCCCGATCCGGGCGGACCTGATCATCAGTGGATTGACGCGCCCCGTATTCGCAACCTCTCCTCCCGGCGACTTTCAGCGCCTGTTTATTGCGGAGCAACGAGGATCAGCCGCGACATCGAATCGCGCCGATATTCGCATCATGAATCTCAACACTCAGACCATGTTTGCTAAACCATTCTTGACGATTAGCCCCGTAAACACGTCCAGTGAAGAAGGCCTGCTCGGACTTGCCTTTCATCCGAATTATGCAAACAACGGCTACTTTTTCACCTATCACACGAACACTTCAGGAAACAACGTTGTGACCCGCTGGCAGGTATCCGGAACGAATCCCGACAGCGCCAACCCACTCAGCGCCACTCCGATAATGACAATCAACCATCCGGTCGAATCCAATCACAATGGAGGCTGGATCGGCTTCGGCCCTGACGGCTATCTCTATATCGCTACGGGTGATGGAGGTGGCGGCGGCGATGGCGGCAACAATGGCCAAAATGTCAACGTCCTCCTTGGCAAAATACTGCGAATCGATATCGACTCGGGCTCGCCTTACGCTATTCCACCAACCAATCCGTTCTTTGGCGGCCCGGAGAAGCAGGAGATCTTCTATTGGGGACTGCGCAATCCGTGGCGCAACAGCTTCGATCGGCTGACCGGGAATTTCTTCATCGCAGATGTTGGGCAAAACCAGTGGGAGGAGATTGACTGGCGTCCGGCAGCTGATTCCGGCAACATCAACTTCGGTTGGCGTCTGCGTGAGGGCCTGCATTGCTACAATCCCTCAGTCAATTGTGATCCGGGTGGAATTACGACCGATCCCATTCACGAATACAGTCACAGCGCGGGCTGCTCGGTATCCGGCGGCTACTCATACAGCGGCTGTGCCATTCCTGACCTGCAGGGGGCTTACTTCTTTGGCGACTACTGCGAAGGCACAATTTGGTCGTTTCGTTATGATGGTATCGCCAAAACGGACTTCCAGGATCGTACTGCCGAACTGGAGTTGACCGGCACCTCGTCACTTGTGTCTTTCGCCGAAGACAACTATGGCGAGATGTATTTGTTATTCCAGAGCGGACAGATATACAAGATCATCCCTGACTTGGCGATAACCGACTGTAATGGCAATGAGATATCCGACAGTTGCGAAATCGCGTTGGGGGTCGTTGCCGACACCAACTCCAATGGAGTTCCGGATAGCTGTGATCCACCTTCGTATGTTTGCGGAGATGCCGACGGTAATAGTAGCGTCAATATTTCAGACGTGGTAAGATTGATCAACTACATCTTTGCCGGAGCGCTTCCTCCCAATCCGCTGGCTGCTGGTGACCCAAATTGCAGCGGCGCCGTCAATATTTCCGACGCTGTCTACCTCGTGAATTACATTTTCTCAAGCGGTCCGGCTCCGTGCACAAGTTGCCCTTGACGGCATTAACAATTCGTTGACTAACGTGCAGAGGTTGCGGATGTGACCTCTGCACTTCTATTTGTGGGGTCGCGTTTCCCAGTAAAGGTCCGTCTTATCAATCGTCGCGAGGTCTGTGAGGCTCATGGCTCGCAGTTCCTTCTGCCTCCGCCCGACAATCTGCGCAGCAGACGCCTCATCGCCGCGAAGCTTCACAAGATGATCGAATAGCGTGTCGTCGCTGAAGATACGCTTCACCGGCCGGCACGGATTCCCGACGGCCACAACGTAAGGTGGAATCGATTTTGATACCAAACTGCCCGCACCAACGACACAGCCCATTCCCGCCGTCACATTGCCAAGAATGATCACGCCCGCCCCAAACCAGGCCTCGTCCTCAATTCTGATGGGCTCGACATTTTCGCGTCCCTGCGGGTGAAGGAACCGTACGCTTTTCCCGCGCACGGCAAAATAATGATCGCCCCCGATCAACATCGGTCGCGGACCAAACATGACGTTATTTCCGATCGAAACCTCCGCCGAGATATGCGCTCTTTCGCCGATGAAGACGTTGTCCCCAATTTCGATGTGTTCCGGCGTCAAGATCGTGCTTTGGGGGTCAAACAGAAAATTCGCTCCAACACGCCGAAATCGCTTGAGCATTGATCGCTTGCGCAGGAACACATAGTAGCTGACCGGATTGAAGAGACTTGAGAATCTCATGGCTTCCGCCCGGTCACGTTCAATTCGGATGCCATTCTCAACTTCCGAAAGTGTCCCGTCAAAGCAACTTTGGTCATAATGACAACTATAATCAAGTTCAACAGATATGACACTACCTGTGCGTAGGCAGCGCCGTCAAGGCCGTATCTTTGGATCAGAACGTAGCTCAGACCTGTGGACATGATGAGAGCAGAGAAAACGCTGTAGAAGCTGAACTTCATCTTTCCGATGCCCCAGATCGCGATCCCAAGCAGCGCATAACAGCTCCAAATGAAGTAGCGCAACGCCAAAATCTGGAAATAGCTCCCTGCCGGAGCATAGCTTGCCCCATATAATGCTGTTATTAGCCATGGCACAATAATGATGCTGCCACCGGTAAGGACCAGCGCCAATAGTATCAGGAGTTTCTGGTACTTCCTGAGTACGCGCATGAAATTCGCCTCGTCGTTGCTGTATTCAGAAAAGTAGGGAGTGGCAATGGCCTGAACAGTGGCGGTAACCTGGTTGAGCCCAAGTATGAAGATCGTCGCAATGCTGTAATAACCCATTCCGACTCGGTCATCGATGAGGTAATTGAGCATTAAAATGTCAAGATAGCTATTCACCGTCGCAACCAGATTCGCGGCAAGGCTCCAGCGCGCATAGTACCAGATCTTGTCGAACCCCCTTCGCAGACCAGCCGCCGTAACTTCGAGATCCGATCGAACGAGCTTCAATAGCGGGATCAGCGCGGCTATCGCCACTGTCACAGTAGCAATGACAAACCCCTGGAAACCGTATAGATATGCTGCAAGGACGACGGCCGTCAAACCAATCACGCGGATGGCTGTCTGGGTGGTAGCCATCAACTTGATTTGCTTACGCGCCTGCAGGTACATCATGATTAGAGCTGTTATTGCCGTAGCCGGAACCGACAGCGCGAAGATCAGCATCCATTGGTTGACGCGTGGCTCCGGCGAATAGAGCGCAAACCTGGCGGCGAGTGCCATTACCAACAATATCATGAGGTTTGGCAAGAATGAATAGATCAGGCTTTGGCGAAAGATGGCCGACCGTTCCGAATCGGGACGCTGTTCAGAGCAGAGCTTGAGAATCGCCGCATTCAACCCAAATCCGGCCAGTACAACGGCAACCCCCGTGAATGACTGCATCGTTTTGATGTCCGCCATTTCGGCCGGCGAGAGGAACTTGATTACCAGTAGCTGCGATCCAAACGCCAGCAGGTTCATTGCGATGTTTGCGGAGAATAGATGAAAGAAGCCCTTCGCCAGTGCATCGCGAATTACTGACTTGACTGACTCAACAAGGCCCACGGGTCAGCTCCCAATCCGCTGATAAAGCCGGAAATTCTGCACGAATGCGGCCGAGTGTGACTCAATCGCGCGCGTGCACTTCATTCCCGAGCTGACCAGAAGTCGATCATAGTCGTGCGCAAACCAGTAATAGGATCCTCCTGGCTCGCCGGGCAGAAGCTCATTGATCAGTAGATTGTTGCTGATACGCGCCAGCAACGCCAGCACCGGACCAATATCCGAAGGCTTAAGGGCAGAGAGCACGCGGTTGCTGATCATCAAATCATACTTCCCGTCCGCGGTTGCTTTGTAGAGGATCTCGATAAACCCAGTATCAAACTCAACTTTCCCATGGCATTCCCTGGGGACTGATCTGCGGCATAACTCAACGGCAGTCTCGGAAATATCCTGACAAACCAGGTGATCGAGGTCCCTGGCCAGAAACCGCGAGAAACGGCCGCCGTTGCAGCCGATTTCAAGACAGCTTCTCGACCCCGTCGTTTGAATAACATCCAGCATGATTTGATAGTCCGCGTCGTCATCAAACCAAGTGTCGTTGATCTCCCGGCTTCGCAGGTTCCAGAATTGGGATGGACTGAAGACGTACACCAGGCGAAGTACCACCTGCCTGACTCGCCAGCACAGATGCAACCAGATTCGCGGCACCGTGAGCCGCGTCTTAATGTTGGATTTAGCTTCCATGCAATCTCTATCTGAGATCATATCGCATTTTATCTGGAAGGCAAGAGCACGACCCCTTCAGTACTTCGCAAGACTGCAGTACAACTCGATTAGTTTGGCGGCGTTGTCCTCCAACTTGGTGCTCGCGACCTCCTGCCTGTTCTGATCGAGGCTGCCCAATACGGCTTGCACTGCCGCTGTCAGACTATCTAGGTCTCGGTTGCGATACAACTTCACCGCCGGGTGCCTGGCAACGCAGTCGCTGGCAACCACCGGCGTACCGCACGAAAGCGCCTCCAGCACCGTCAGCGAGTTGCCATCAGTATTGGTCGCCCGAATCACTATGTCCGAAACCCGCCACAGCGGAGTAGTTTCCGGCATTGGCGTCGTAACTATCCGGCAGCGGTTGCTGATTTCGAGCGCGTTGATTCTATTTCTCAGATGTTCCAAGTACTCGCCATTCCCCGGATTGGGCAGAAGTATCACCGTTGCAGCATCGACACCACAATCACGAACCAAGTTCGCGGTAGCCTCAATCACCAAGTCGATTCCGTACATGTCCTCGCCAAGATGAAATGCCAATTGAAACGCATTAGTCGCCAATAGGTATCGGTGATTCTTCCGGAGCGTATCAATCTCAACGGGAAGTGGCGCGGCCTTGCCTTCGTCCATTGCCGGCGCTATGAACTCGGGAATCACATGGAGCCTCTGGATTGAGATCCCTAATTTGAGCGCAAGATCGCGATTGGGCTCGCTGTCCACGACGACTGCCTGGAAACTGTCGAGCAGCCTTATGAACAGACGCTGCTCGACGGCACTGTAACGGCGCAGTTCAGAAGGAAATCGTTCGTTGTGAAAAGAGAGAATCGCTTTATGTCGGGTCGCCAGAACTGAGTAGAGGTAGAGGTTACGAGGTGAGAAGTTGTGAAAGTGAACAATGGCCGGCTCATGTCGGAGCAAATAGAAGAACGCCCGCCGCCAACTCGTGACTCGTACACCATCCACAAGCTTGACCGTGCCGCTGATATCGAGCATCTCGCAGGCCAGCTCCTCTTTCTGCATTCGCGCCAGCAACCTTTGTAGATGCACCGTGACACCACCGTATGGCGGAGGCACAGCACCAACCTGAATGATGTAAGGCGATCCCAGCGATATCATTTCAAATGCGAAGATGTTCTATTGACGGGAAATTGGCGAGGAGAAAAGATCAATTTGACGGACAAGACGGCAAAATCGAAGCAGTGCGACTGCACACCGTTCCGAAGCCGGGACACACGTCAGGCGGCAACTCCCTCACTAAGAAAAATCAAAACTTGGCCGCAACCTGCTGAAGCAGATCTCGCACCTTCATTGCCTGCTCGGTCAACTCTTTGTTACCTGTGAGACCGAGCGCGGCCAACGGATCCATGAAAGACACGTTCGTACCCCCGCTATCGTTTTCGTATATGATCACATTGCATGGCAGAAGTGAGCCTATCTCTAATTCTCGTTGGAATGCCTGATAGGCGATTTCGGGATTACAGGCGCCGAGAATCGCGTATGGGCGAAATTCGACACCGAGCTTCTTCTTCATTGTCGCCTTAACGTCTATCTCAGTTAGAATTCCGAAGCCAACCTCTTTTAGGAGTTCTTCGATCCGCACACGCGCAGCTGAATACGACAGCTTGGTTTCGATACCAAAAGTGTAGGAAGTCGTGTACATGTGTTACTTTCCGTCGATCATAGACAGTGAAGCTCGCTTAGACCTGTTCCGGAAATCTAAACGTGGCTGAATCCGATATCCAGGGCATTCTTCAAGTCTTCGAATGCCTCAATACCAGCCGAAATGCGAATCAAACCGTCCGATATGCCAATCTTGTCGCGCACCTCTTTCGCCACGGAGGCATGTGTCATTTGTGCAGGATGCTGAATAAGCGATTCAACGCCGCCGAGCGACTCTGCAAGCCCAAAGACGGGTGTATTCGCCAGCATCTTCTTGGCTGATTCCAACCCACCCTTGATCTCAAAAGAAATCATGCCGCCGTAAAGTCGCATCTGGCGCTTGGCGATCTTGTGCTGTGGGAACGTCTCCAGGCCAGGATATATGACTCGCTCAGCTTTCGGGTGACTCTCAAGGTACAGCGCGAGGTTCATGGCGTTCTCACACTGCCGTTCCATGCGCAGTGATAGTGTCTTGACACCGCGCATTGTCAGGAAGGCATCGAAGGGCCCCATAATTCCGCCTGCCGCATTCTGGCAGTATTTCATCCGCTCATAACACTTCTCATTTGAAGTCAGTATGGCGCCTCCAACTGAGTCCGCATGGCCGTTAATGTACTTGGTGGTGGAGTGGACCACTATGTCAGCTCCCAAGTCGAGAGGACGCTGCAAGAACGGCGATGCAAAGGTGTTGTCTACGACCAGAATCAGCCCCTTGCGGCTGGTCAAGGTGGCAACGGCCCTGATCTCGGTGATTTTGAGCATCGGGTTGGTCGGCGTCTCGATAAACACCATCTTGGTATTTGATTTGATCGCGCTCTCGATACGGTCTGTGAATGAGGTATCAACGTAAGTAAATTCGATACCGAAATCGGCGAACACTTTATTGAACACACGGGGAGTACCACCATAAAGATCATCGGAGCAGACAACGTGGTCACCCGCCTTCAGGAGCGTCATGACATTGGAGGTCGCCGCCATGCCGGAAGCGAAACACAGTCCGTACTTGGCGCCCTCAAGAGCTGCCAGGCACTGTTCCAGCGCGCACCGGGTCGGATTAGCCGTACGTGAGTATTCAAAACCTTTGTGCCCACCGATACCTTCCTGCACGTAGGTCGAGGTCTGATAAATCGGAAAGGTGATTGCTCCGGTTGCCGGATCAGGTGGCTGCCCCGCGTGGATCGCGTTCGTCTCAAACTGGTGCTTGGTGGGATCGTAATCTTTCAAAATCAGGCTCCTGCAAGAAAGTCGATTAAATCTATTTTGGTCAAGATACCGACCAGCTTGCGGTTATCAACAGCAAAAACGACGTCCGCATTCGATTTCGAAAACAGTTCAGCCAGTCGCGAAACCGGCATTTCCCTCGTAGCCATGTGATATTCACGAACCACAGCTTCCTTGATCGTGTGTGAGGGCGAATATCGTCCCGAAACCATCAAGCTGAGCAAATCAGATTCGCGAATGAGCCCAACCAATTCGCCGCCATCCAACACCGGCAACTGGGAAATATCATACTTCTTCATCTTGTCGATCACGTTGTGAAGCGTATCTGCAGTCGCGGCAGAGATGATCTCGCTGCCGTTCTTGCGTTCCAGTATTTGCTGTACTGTACCGAGTTCAGGGCGTTCTTCAAGAAATCCATAGTCGCGCATCCAGGTTTCGTTGAACATTTTCGATAGATATCGAGTTCCGCTGTCAGGCAAAACGACGACAATTCGCTTTCCGGGACCGGCTTTCTTAGCTACCTGTATGGCTCCCCAGACCGCAGCACCGGACGACCCACCGGCGAAGATACCCTCCTTGGTCGTCAAATCGCGGCCCGTAAGGAAGCAGTCCCGGTCATTGACCTGAATCATATCATCCACGACCGAAAAATCCATCGCCTGCGTGATCATGTCTTCGCCGATGCCCTCGACCTTGTAGACCTCCGGCTTACCCGGTTTGCCGGTCTTGAAGAAATCATAAAACACCGAGCCATGTGGATCGACCGCAATTATCTTGATGTTCTTGTCTTGCTCCTTCAAGAACTTTCCCGCACCGGACAACGTACCACCAGTGCCGATACCCGCCACGAAGTAGTCAATCTTGCCCTCCATGTCCTTCCAGATCTCCGGGCCGGTCAGATTGTAATGGGCCTCAATGTTCTTCGGGTTGTGGTATTGGTTCAAGTAGAACGAGCCGGGATTCTCACGGTGGATTCGCTTGGCTGTCTCGTAATACGATTCCGGACTGTCCGCCGGAACATTGGTCTTGGTCACGACCACCTTGGCACCAAACGCCTTGAGCAGGTTGATCTTTTCATCAGACATTTTGTCTGGAATGGTGAAAATCGCCTTGTATCCCTTGACCGCTGCGACAATGGCGACACCGACGCCCGTATTTCCTGACGTGTTTTCAACGATCATCCCCGATTTCAGTTCGCCGCGCCGTTCAGCATCTTCAATGATATATCGTGCCATGCGGTCCTTGATCGACCCCCCGGGATTCATGAATTCCAGCTTGGCATACACTTCGGCTGTGCCCGCGGGCATCATCCTCTTTAACTGGACAAGCGGCGTATTGCCGATTGCGTCGAGAATACTATTGAGCTTAGGCATCGGGATCCTCTATGTCGATTGTAATTCTTCCAGTAACGTAATCGAGAAAGATTGCTCTTGACTGAAGTTGATAATCGTCTTTGTAGTCGATTCAGCCGTACGATGCGGCAAATCAGTGAACTCTAAACTATCTAAAGTCTACCGATATTGTACATAACTGAACATACACAAAACAGTTCCACATTGCAACTCCCCAGGCTCGTTTCTGTTCCCTTCAAATTGGATAACAGCCATTGCATTTTGGGCAAAAATCCCATTCTTTGGAGCTCATGGCAACAGAAGCAAGACTCGCTGGAAAGACGGCACTCGTCTCTGGCGCGAGCAGAGGCATCGGCAAGGCTATCGCAGAGGCCTTCTCGGCTGCCGGGTCCAATCTTGTCTTGATTGCGCGTACGCAGGACGATCTGAGTGCAACTGCCCTCGCGTGCGCCCGCAATGGAGCCAAAGTAGTCGCCGAGACCGTCGATCTTGAGCACTCTGATCAGATCGAGACGCTCTTTTCACGAATCGCCTTGAGGGGCGTCCAGTTGGATATACTCGTGAACAATGCGGCGATCATGATCAAAGCGTTGCTCGATCAATACACGATCCGTGACTTCGAGAAGATGTTCGCTGTCAATGTCACGGCGCCGATGCTGCTTTCTCAAAAAGCCCTGCCAATGATGAGAGAGCGTGGTGGTGGGACTATCGTAAATATCTCTTCCCTTTCCGGGTGCTTCGGGGTGCAGAAATTTCCCGGATTCGGACCTTACGACATGACAAAGTACGCGCTGTGGGGGTTGACTGAGATGTTGGCGATCGAGAACATGCAGCACAATATTCGCGTAAATCAATTATCGTTGTCGGCCGTGGATACTCAGATGTATCGATCAGTTGCCCCCGCCGGACTGAAGGCGAATCTGTCGCTGGAAGCGGTGGCAAGACAGGTGCTCTACCTGGCATCAAATGAATCGGAGCCTCTGACCGGCGAGAACATAATCCTGACGGGCATGGCTCCGTCAAGGTAGCTTCTGCTCTGGTGGCCGGACAATGAGAACAGCCGCAGGCAAGATCATACAAGTTTCGGGAAAGAGTACTCACTCATGAAGACAACCATTACACGCAGAATGACCTTTTGCGCCGGGCATCGACTCTTTAGGCCCGGGTTATCCGATGAAGAGAACAACACGATATTTGGGGAGTGCTCCAACCCGAATGGGCACGGACACAATTATGTACTCGAGGTCAGCGTATCCGGCGATATCGATCCGGCCACCGGGATGATCATTAATCTCAAGTTACTTAAGCAGATTATCGAACGCGAAGTCGTCTCCAAGGTTGACCACAAGAACCTCAACATTGATGTCGAGTTCATGAAGGGTGTCATTCCAACTACCGAGGTCTTTGCAGGCAAGATCTTTGACATTATTGATCGTGCCTTGGGGAACGGACTGCTCACAAAGGTCGTATTGTGGGAATCCGAGAACAATCGGTTTGAAGTTACCCGTTAATGCAGTCCAAACTTGATTTTCGTCATTTTCGAAGCGGAGGAAAAGTCTTGAACAGAGTAGCGCTCATCACAGGAGGGTCGCGGGGATTAGGGCTGGCAACTGCCAAAGAGCTTCAGGCACGCGGCTTCAAGCTCTTGATCGTCGGTCTGGACAAACAGCTTACTCAAAACGCGCTGCGTATCCTGACTGATCTGCCAAAATACCACTATATCTCTGGTGACATAACCAAGGCCGGCACTTGTACCGAGGTCGCCCGCGTCTGTCGAGAGATGTTCGACCGGCTCGATGTTCTCGTCAACAATGCCGGTATGTACATTGGCGGAGCGATTGAGGAATTTCCCGAAAGCTCCTGGGACCAAATCCTCGGCGTCAATCTGAAGTCACACTTCTTAATGACCAAAGCCGTCGCCCCATTGCTTAAGGAATCACAGGGTCAGATCGTATTTATCAACTCAATCGGTGGCAAACAGGGGCAGGCCAATAACTCCGCCTACTGCGCATCGAAATTCGGCCTGCAGGGACTTGCTGACTCATTGCGATTGGAACTCAAGCCGTTCAAGATTCGCGTCACCAGCGTCTTCCCCAATAACATGAATTCTGCCGGTGAAGTAATCTCCGCCGGCGATGCCAGGCGTCTTCAGCTTCTCGAAACAGCCGATGTCGCCCGGTTGATCGGCGATGTTGCCGATGCACCGGCTTACGCCCAGATTCCTGAGATCCAGATTCTGCCGCTCTCGACTGAAGTATCCAAACACGAACGCACGAAGTACGAGTAGCCCGGATTCTGAAGTAGTACCAGTAAAATCATGGGGGAACAAAAGAAAAATACGCCCAGGAGGAGTTGAACCCCCAACCTTCTGATCCGTAGTCAGACGCTCTATCCA
>CAZKIH010000023.1:0-62222 GCA_964552775.1 uncultured Ignavibacteria bacterium
CAAGCGCAACATGGATGTCGCCAAGCTCGAGGATTTCATTCGTGAGAAGGGCGCCGATAAGATTCCCGTGTGCTTCATGACATTGACGAACAATTCCTGCGGCGGACAGCCGGTCTCGATGGAAAATCTCAAAGCGACCAGCGCCGTGCTGCGCAAGTTCGGGATTCCATTCTTTTTCGATTGCGCGCGCTTCGCGGAGAACGCGTTTTTCATCAAGCGGCGCGAGAAGGGTTTCGAGAATAAGTCGATCAAAGAAATCACGCGCGAGATGTTCAGTTACGCCGACGGTGCTTTGATGTCCGCCAAGAAAGACGGGCTGGTTAACATGGGCGGATTCCTCGGCCTTAACGATGGCGAGTTAGAGCAAAAGCTGACCAATCTGATGATCCTAATTGAGGGGTTCCGTACCTACGGCGGACTTTCTGGACGCGACTTGGAAGCAATCGCCCGCGGTATCTATGAAGCACTCGACGAGCGCTACCTGGAATTTCGTACCAAGCAGGTGAAATTCCTGGGCGATGAATTGATCAAGCGCGGTGTACCGATTATCGAACCAACCGGCGGGCACGCAGTGTTCATCAATGCCGGTGAGTTCCTGCCGCACATCGACAAGAGCGCGTTTCCAGGTCAGGCCGTGGTGGTTGCTCTTTATCGCGAAGGCGGTATCCGCTGCTGCGAAATCGGTTCGATCATGTTCGAGACCAAAGACGCCGAAACCGGCAAGAGCGAGTATGCGCCCTACGAACTCGTTCGTCTGGCGGTGCCGCGCCGCGTTTATACCAATGCCCACTTGATGCACGTTGCGCTGTGTATGGAGAAGATCTGCGATTATAAGGACAAGATGTGCGGCTTCGAATTTGTGTATGAGGCGCAATACCTGCGGCATTTCACGATGAAGTTGCGCGAAAAGTCGGCCGCGAAAGCAAGGGTGTAGGGGGAAAGACACCTTTCGATTAATCTTTCGTCTACGACGAAATCCAAACCACTCCCCTTGACACGGGGGAATCAGAAACTTGGTGTCCATCACCACAGAGGTGCAATTCAATCGTTCCGCCGAGAGGAAAAATCGAGGGCCGAAGGCGCCAAATGATTGCCCTACCTGCTTACCCTCACATCGCCCAAGCCAACCTTGCCGAACAACTTGATCTTGATGTCGGAACTGCTGTAATTCTCGTCGACATGTTCAAGCTTGCAGCCGAACCCTTCCTTGCGCGAACTGAATATTTCGACATCGCCGGCGCCAGCTTGGCAGGAAATCGATGCGGGAACACCGTGCGGAAGAATGACCTTGACGTCTCCAATTCCCAGGCTGAGTTCAATATAGTTCTCGCCCGTGTTGAGCGTCGTTCCTGTCAGGTCGAGGCTCAAATCACCCATTCCTTCTTCAACGCGTAGTCCTTTGTTGTCGATCGACTGTGGCTTCAGGCTGACATCGCCAAACGTCTTCTTGTAGTGGCGACCGTCAAAGTTAGTCCACTCAAAATCGTACTTCTTGGGTCGCGACTTCTCGAAGATCATCCATCCGCCCAATGCAACCAATACAACCGGCCAATAGCGGTGAATCAGGTCGCCTAAATCGAAATCATACCAGCGTAAATTGTCCCCAAGAAAGGCGACTCCCAATAGGACTAACAACAATCCCCAGAACATTCGCATACTGTACTCCGTTCCGACTCGATATGGCATTGCCTCGTCGCAATTAAAGCAGTCCGCTATTGAGCAGTACCGCCCATGTGAAATGAAAGCGACGAGTTCACAGATACATACGCGAATCCAATATGAGAAGTTCTATTGAGCGGCATCAAGAAATTTCCTTGACTCTTTTGTGCTGCCCCAATAGCTTCAGCGCGATTTGAATTATGCCTGAAAGAGAGTAGCGTTATGAAAAGAGATTTTCTTGCCGAGACCGATTTTACGACTGACGAAATCAACCGTATCTTCGAGCTCTGCCATCAGATGAAGCAGGGCGAGATTGCCCCTAAACCGTTGTTGGGCAAGACAGTAGGTTGCATTTTCCACAAGGCATCCTTGCGCACGCGCATTTCCTTCGAAGTCGGTGTCAGCGAACTTGGGGGGACTTCATTATATATCACGGAAAAAGAGATTGAGCTGGGCAAGCGGGAGTCGATTCATGACGCCGCCAAGGTGCTCTCTCGATATCTGGCGATGATTACAATCCGCACGTTCGCTCACTCCGATGTTGAACAACTCGCCAGATTTGCTGATATCCCCGTGATCAATGCCTTGACCGACTTGCTCCACCCCTGTCAGATTCTCGGTGATGCGTTCACCATAATTGAGAAGAAGAAGAAGCTCGATGGGCTGAAGATTGTCTACCTCGGTGATGGTAATAATATCACCAACTCCTTCATTAACCTGGCGCGAAGATACCCCATTCACTTCGTCGTGGGTACCAATCCTGAGACAATGCCGGATGCCGGTTTGCTGAAGCTGGCACAGGCGGAAAAGGTTGGCCGCGTAGAGGTTGTCTTCGATCCTAAAGAAGCAGTCCGCAATGCCGATGTAGTCTATACGGATGTGTGGGCGAGTATGGGTCAGAAGCATCTTGCGGACGAAAAGGCGGCATTGTTAAAGGATTTTCAGGTTAACGACAGCCTGATGAAACTGGCCAAACCTGATTGTCTTGTGATGCACTGCCTGCCGGCACTGAGAAATGCAGAGATCACCGATGCGGTGATCGATGGCCCAAACTCGGTAGTTTTCGACCAGGCCGAAAACAGACTCCACATCCAGAAAGCGATCATGCTCGTGTTAATGGATGACAAACGACTGAAGAATTAATCAATCTTCAAAGGAGTCTCATATGTTGCGCCGCATTATCACAGCGGGACTGTTCATGGTCCTCGCGGCAATGTTCACGTTCGTCGGTTGCTCAGACGATTCAAATCCGAGTAATTCTAATATCGGCGATCCCAACTCTGTAGCGTTTCAGCCCATGAAAGCGGCGATAACATCCGCTGTCGATTCGACACTCGGTGTCGCGCTCAGATTTGCCTTCAGGCCGAACCATTTCCCAAACGATCTGGTTGTCGACCGTCCCGGACTCGAACTTGGTCCAGGCGACTCATTGCTTTACAATTATGTTGAAGGCTGGCATATCTTGTTCCTGGGCCTGACTGCAAGTGTCGATTATAATCGCACATTTGTAGACTCAGTCCGCTATTGGGAAGGGTCCACAGTAGTGCAGCGCCTCTCATTCAGCCGGGTCACTGGCCTTGACCTTATTCATCACAACAGCACGACTTACAAGGGAACAGACGGCGAGTATACCGACCGCGACATCTACAGCGATCTCAGTTTCCGCAACCTGCGCCAATCGTCGCAATATTTTTATGGCTATGCCAGCGTCGTGCTTGACGATTACTATGTTGAGTCGGATCACCAATACAATACAAACTATGATTTCAACCTGACTGCCAATGACGTCACTTTCACTCTCAGTCCGACATCCCCTTGGAGCAATTCATATGTTACTGGCGGGCAACTGCTCATTTCGGCAGCCGTCGATAACAATACTGACCTGGTGGAATGGGAAATCGATGTGACGTTCGACGAGACTGGTCAGGCTCAAGTCGAAGCGACTGATGGTTCCAAGACCTACAGTTTCTCGATCACACCTCAATATCGCTGATTCTCTCACAGGGTTGACAGAGACACAGGGCACGCTCAACGTGCCCTGTCTTGTTTTGGCAGAAAGACCGTCGCGCTTCAGGCAAACTCCTGAGGCAAGCAATCGGCGATTCAAGACCTGAGACGACGTTTTCAGTCCTTCCAAGCGACGCCTGAGACAATGATTCATCCGAATCCAGTCAGATTCTCAATTGACTCGGGGCTTTCATCACTCTATACTCGGCATATGCCGGAAGAAGTCGTTCGCTACAACAACTGTTTCATCTGCGGTCCTAATAATCCCGTCGGGTTGAATCTCAAATTTCTGGCTGAAGGGAATCGAGCCTGGACGGATTTTGTCCCCGATCTTCGCCATGAAGGCTACAAGGGAATACTCCATGGGGGAATTATTGCCGCTGTTTTAGATGAAGTGATGATCAAGTCAATTTTGGCGACGGGGACCTTATGTGTCACCGCGGCAATGGAGACTCGTTTCAGGGCGCCGGCGCTTCTTGGCTCGAGGTTCCACTTTGAAGCGATTGTCACTTCCGTCCGAGGGCGTATCATTAATGCGGCCGGGACAATGAAGGACGAAAAAGGGAACCTCGTCGCATCGGCAACTGGGAAGTACATGACTGTCAGTGCAGAGATGCAGTCAAAGCTCAACGAATCGCTTTCAATCTAAGACACTGTAATGCGCAAGCTCATGCAGCATCTGCGCATGAATTGGCACTCTCCAAAACTGAGCCAAGAAATTCGTCTTGAGGACAGCTCGTGTAATCGATTAGTGCTTATTGGGATACATTCCTAGAATTAGTTTTCGGTTCTCTCTGAAGCTTCGGGTGATCACGGCACGGTCGTTGCAGAGCGTCTGGTATGCGAGGACTTTCCATGAACTGCTACTTCCATGGCACGAATCTCCACCACGAGAAGCTCTCAGTTAACAAGGGCATTATTTCTTTTGCTGTCCCCGACTATGGCGTGATCTTCCGTGCCCAACATGAAGGCAATCGTTACGAATGTGAATATGCAGCCGGTATTGCCTTGATTCGATTTATGCAGCTCAACCACGGTCATTTCAGCGGCAAGGGAATCAAACTCCTCACCGACTCGCCAATTGTCGTCTACCAAGTTAACAACAAGATTACAGCCACCAACAGCCTGCTCCGCTATCGAGATCTGCTGCTTTTCTACAAGAGGAAACTTGGATTTGACTTGACCTGGATCCCTACCAAAATGAACCGCGCTGAGATGGGGCTTGAGGAAATGGCTGTCAATCGTAATTTACCAGCCTTCAATTTTGATATCTTTGATGAGTCAACTCGCCGCAAAGACCTGACCCGGCCCGGAAATAAACAGGCAATTCGCATTGCTTGATCGACTGAACTTCAGTTAAGTTCCGCCCGCTCGATAATAAGTACTAATGGTGATCGAACGATTGCATTAGTCGTTTCGTCGTATCTATCGTAAAACCCTTGTGTCTGCGCGAGTTCTCGGATATGTTGTTAATTACGGTCAATCAGCTATGACAAGACTTCAGATTTATGCGCTTGCCTTTATTTTGACTATTGCCTCGACACTGTTATCAGGACCCTATACGGTGGAGCCGCTGTTGATCGAGAGCCTTCAACTGGAGGACTATCGTAAGATTTGGGGCAGCCCTGATGGCGCTTTCTTCCTGCAGAAGAAGTCTGGTACAGAAATACGCCAATATCCGTCTGTCGGGATTCGCAATATTGCAGTGCGCAGCAATCAGAAGTTGATTTCTTCAGAGCGCGGCAATTACTATGCCCTGGTCAACTACAACAATTTTCTCCCCACCCAGCTTCAGGTGACTGGGATCAGCGTCTTTGATCGTTCCGGTAAGGAGATCTGGAGCAACAAGTCACCCGGCTGCAACGCTTTCATCCTCTGTAATCACGCCCCGGTTGTCGTCGGCATCGCCGGCGCGGAAGGTCTGGCGGAATCGCGTTTGGTTTTCTTCAATTCATCTGGAGAAATTGTGGGCAGTGCAGCGGTTCAGAACTTCTACAACGGACAATTCTGTGAAAGCGGCGAGTTCTTTTTTGGAATTTCCGGATCGGGCGAACTCACAAAATTCACCAACACGGGCAGGGAAGTACACAATTATGGGCGTGCCACACGCTACTACTGCAGTTTTGATGCGTCACAAGTTGCAGTCGTCAGTGACACCACAATTCGAATTTTCTCTCACGAAGAAACGTTGCTCGCTTGGCCGTGCACGTCGCAGTCACTTCGCGAGATGCGCTTTTCTCATGACAACCGAATGATCTCGGCGCTGTACACTGACCGTTTGGACGTTTTTGATCTGCAGAAAAACAGCCTCATAGCGGAGTATACTTTGGATGATTCTGCCTATCGTTTCTTCCATTTCGACACCGACTATAACTTCAATTACTTTGTCTGTGGCGCGAACAACTCTGCTGATCCTCCTGAGACCAAGAACACCAAGGGCCGGATTATGCTCCTCGGTGCAACAGCAAATCTGCTCTGGGGTGAGGAGGTCGTTTACGAGGAGTGGTCTGTGAGTTATCCGGATGTTCGGATCGATTCTTACAATCGCGTAGTCTCGATGTTGACCGCATCTACGCTTCAGGTTTACAAGTTCTGAAACGAAAACAAGAACCCCAGTGAGTCAAAAAAGCGGATCGCATGACCCGCTTCTTCAAAAAACTAATCTCTCGATAACCGCGATTCTACTTGGACTGCCCTTTTTTGTTGAGCATCTTCGTTAAACGGCTTTTCTTCCGGGACGCGGTATTCTTGTGCACAATGTTGCGCTTGACCGCCTTGTCCAGTAATGCCGTTAATGATGACAACGCGGCCTTGGGATTTTCCTCACCGGTTTCAACTAATCTCACGGCCGTCTTGAGCTGACCTTTAATCGTGCGATTGCGTGAACGTAATCTGACTGATTGTCTGTGTCTCTTTTTTACTGACTTATGTTCTGCCAATGTTGTATACCTCCGTATGGCACTCTCTTAAAGCTAACTAATATACGCGCAAGCAGCAGGAAGTCAATTGGAAAGTAAGCCCACAAAAACAACTGGTTTGGCCCGCTCAGCAGGCGTTGTCTCGGCTGCAACGCTGATTTCTCGCATTCTCGGGCTTGTGCGCGAACAGGTGACGGCCTACCTATTCGGAGCCTCGGATGCGGTCGATGCCTTCAAATCAGCGTTTCGCATTCCCAATCTCCTTCGCGATATGTTTGCCGAGGGTGCTCTTTCTGCAGGCTTTATCCCGATTTTCAGTGAAAAGTTGAGATCCGGCTCTCGAGAAGATGCCATTCGTTTTGCCGGATTGGTCTTCGGCGCCCTGACCGCCGTTGTTGCGGTTGTCGTGCTGCTGATGATTTTTTTGACTCCTCAATTGGTCTCGCTAATCGCCGAGGGGTTTGAACAGGTCCCCGGCAAACTCGACTCTACGGTAAGTCTGGCGAGGCTGATGATGCCATTCCTGCTCATGGTTTCGCTGGCAGCCCTGCTGATGGGAGTCTTGAATTCGCTTGGGAAATTCTTTGTGCCGGCGATCGCACCGGCAATGATGAATCTTGGGATGATCATCTGTTCGATCGTCTTGACGCCCTACATCGATCCTCCGGTTTTGAGTCTTGCAATCGGTGTGTTAGTCGGTGGGGCCGCGCAGTTCATTGTCCAGTACCTTGCACTCAGGAAAGCCGGATTCCGGTTTCCATTAATCATCGACTTCGCTAATCCTGATCTGTTACGATTGCTCCTGCTGATCCTGCCGACGACCATCGGTCTGGCAGCAACCCAGATAAACGTAGCTGTAATCAACCGAATAGCCTCGACCGATTCCGGAGCCGTTTCATATCTCGATTATGCTTTCCGCCTTCTCCATCTGCCGCTCGGTCTGTTTGCCATAGCTATCGCCACAGTTGCTTTGCCACGTCTATCCGCTGAGGCAGCTGCAGGAAATATCCCGCAGTTCGGCTATATTCATTCGAGTGCCCTCAGGCTCGGGATCTTCCTAAGTCTTCCGTCTACGATGCTGATGATCTTGTTGGCGGAACCGATTTGTGCCTCGGTTTACCAATACGGCGCATTCACCTCTGAGGATTCATTGCAGACTGCGCGCGCACTTGCGATGTATGCGGTTGGGCTACCGTTCTTCACACTCGTGCGCATTACTGTGCCTGCGTTTTATGCACTCAAGGACACACGCACGCCGGCCATCATTTCTCTGATCAGCGTAGCGACCAACATTCTCATGTGCTTCAAGCTCCGCGACACGTTCGGTTTTGCTGGACTGGCATTGGCTGCATCACTGGCTGGAATCATTAATTTTGGGTTACTAACGTACCTCTTGCGCAAACGATTACGAATCGCCGAGGATGGCACCGTTCTGACAGCCCTGATGCGCATTGGCGCAGCGACAATTGTTACCGGCCTTATTGTCTGGATAACGCGCCGCTTTGTCTTTGCACCTTACATTAGCGACCAAACAAACCACATTTTTCAATTGCTTCTTCTTGTGGGAATCGCGATCATTTCACTAATGGGAAGTTGTTGGTTGTTCCGCGTGGAAGAATTGACACAAATTGTGAACGCATTCAAAGGCAAACTCTCGCGGATTCGATAGTATAAGGCGGGCACATGCGCGCTCCGGCGCTCTACGCGTTGATCTTTTTCGTGTCTGGCATTGTTCTCGGGACATACTCCACTTTCCCGGCGATGGCGTATCTCGGCGTCGCGGTCATAACAACTGCCGCCAGCCTGATCTACACGTTGGTCGACCGGCAGTTCCTGAGTCGTACAATGCTTTGTTGCGCTCTGGTCGCATCTTCCGGCTTTCTCACCTCCCTGAAGCTCTCCGACGTTCCCGCAAACCACATCTCCCACTTCACGCACTTGAACGGCAAGACGTCCATCTTAGGCTCTCTCACGGCCGAGCCTGATATCCGGCCAAGCAAGACTTTTCTTACCATCGAAACGGAATCGTTGTGCCACAACAACATCAATATCGCTTGCAGCGGAAAACTCCGGTTGCGCATTGGCCGACCAACCAACGACTTCAACTATGGTGATCGTGTCGCATTCTCGGGCTATGTCATAGAGCCTCCGGAGGCTCGCAATCCAGGTGCGTTCGACTATCGCCGGTATCTCGAAATTCGACAGATAAGCGCCATCTGCAATCTCGGGGACCAGGATCAGGTCTCGCGTCTCGACTCCATTGTGGTGAGCGGATTCATACGCAGCCTGATCGTTCCAATTCGTGATTACATGACTCAAGTCTTCGCGGAACGACTGCCGCCAGAATCAGCAGCGCTGTTGCGCGGGCTCTTGATTGGCGACGTGAGATTTATTCCGTCAGAAGTATATCAACGGTTTAGGGATACTGGGACATTACATGTGCTTGCGGCCTCTGGCTCGAATGTAGGCTATGTTACAATCACAATCTTTCTTGTCGCACGGCTGTTTCGCTTGCCGCGCCGCCCTCGCTACTGTCTGGCTATTATCGGAGTCGTCATTTTTTCATTCATCGCATACAACCAGCCTTCAGTCGTTCGTGCTTCCGTAATGGCAACCGTTGCCTTGGTTGGGATGCTGCTCCGACGCGATCAGAACTGGCTGAATACAATTTCGGTTGCGGGCCTGATTGTGCTCGCCTTCCATCCGCTTTATCTCTTTGATCTCGGCACACAGCTCTCATTTGCGGCTGCATACTCATTGATTCTATTCGTTCCTCCACTCGAGAAACTACTTCCAGTTGGAAAGGGCGTGTTCACGCGAATCTCCAGATATTTCTTGTTGATCCTCATTGGTAGCCTCGTTGCACAGCTGGGAGTAATGCCAATCCTGCTCTACCATTTTCATACCGTGCCGCTGGTTAGCTTTCTCTCCAATTTGCTGATCGTACCGTTAGTCGGTGCGGCGGCTGCAGCAGGAATCGTCTTGATCTTTGTTTCGGCTGTTCCTCTTGTGGCCGAATCTTGCGCCTCCTGCCTTGGTGGGTTGCTTGAGTTCATTTCAAGCGCGACACACTTCTTCGACAATCTGAACATTCCACCGCTCCAAATTGGCGCGCCTGATTTCTTGACGGTGATGACATATTATCTCTTCCTGCAGTTGGCGCTCGCATTTGGTACCCGCAGCCGCCACTTTCTTGCCTTCCTTATGGTGTTGATTATTGCGCTGAATGCAGTTGTTTGGAAGTCGGTTCTGGCCGGCCCAGACGAAGGCACCCTCATTACAATACTCGATACATCAAAGTTAACTACAATCTTCGTACATCAGTCAGACGGCAAGACTATTCTGGTCAATGGAGGGGGAAAGAACGCCTACTTTGACAACGGTGAATCAGTAGTATTGCCGTTCCTGAGATACCGCGGCATTCAATCAATCCGAGAGGTTTACCACACGACGGAGAGTGAAAACAATCTCGCTTCATTGGTCACAATTTGCGAGGCAACAGATTTCCAAAGGGCTCCCGATACTTTGGTAGGTGGAATCTGCTCCACGCACCTCGATGCCGCTGTGCGTCTGGAAAGCGATGGCATTGTCTGTCTATTTCTTACGGAACGAATGGCTGTGCAACAATTGAGCAGTGTCGGGGATACAGTCGCCTTACTTGGACTCGATTGGAGTTATCTCACAAATGGATCTGTCGAGAGTATCCTTGAGCTGTTCCACCCTGAAGCAATCATCTTCACAAATTACGTTAACCGGTATGCCAGTGTGACCGGAATTAACGAATTACGCACCAAATACCCACAGGTCAACTTCCTATCAACGCTTGAAAGCGGAGCTATTGAAGTGACGATCGATCACGGTCACTATTCTCTATGGACGTTGGCCAATAGCCGATCCAAGGAACGAGTTCTCTCCCATCGGTATCGCCTACCATAAATCCAAATCGCCCTTAAGAAACGCATCGACTCTCCCGATAAAGAATATGAAGTAGACTCTGCGGACTGGCGTGTCCGTTTTGAGCCAAAAACTGAACAGTCTAACAAGTTGAGATCATGAGCTTTACCGGCAATCTCCAAACGGTGACATTTCCCGATTTGCTGCAGCTGTTTTCCGCTGGGAAGAAGACGGGTACTGTAAACATTATTCGCGGCAATATCAGGAAAGAGATTGTTTTCAAAGACGGCAACATCATTAGCGCTACTTCTCAAGATGCCGAAGAGGACTTTCTCGGACAGATTCTCCTGAAGACTGGTCGTATTGTCAAGACCGACTTACAGCGCGCAATTTACATGCATAAGACTTCCGGCAAGCGCATCGGCCAGGTATTAGTTGAGATGAAGCTTCTCTCGCGCGAAGAACTAGGCCTGTTCCTCAAACAGCAGGTTGAAGAGATAATCTACAATCTCTTCAGTTGGAAAGAGGGGGAGTTCATCTTCAAAGAGGGACAACTTCCTGCGACCCGCGAGGGCTTGGTTGATCTCAACACTATGAACATTATCATGGAAGGGACCCGCCGAATCGATGAATGGGTAGAAATCCAGAAGGTACTGCCGAATGATCATCAAATTGTGCGTGTTGTCTCGTCACCTCAAGTGAAGGCCGATGAGGTAACTCTATCCCTCGAAGAATTTCGCGTTATCACTCTGATTGACGGTACTCGGACCCTGCAAGAGGTGTTGGAGCAATCACCGCTGGGAGAGTTTGCGACTTCGCGCGCCATCTACAAATTGATGGTCGGAAAATTGGTGGAAGTTTCTGGAGCCAAAGAGGTTGAGACGGTTGATCCACGAGAAGAAGACTCGTTGTTCTGGCTGTTGTTGCGCGTGTATGCGGCATCCTTCACTACGATACAGCGGACACTCGAAAAGAAGCTTGGCACTGAAAATGAGCGGCTTCAAATCACATTAGCCAATTTCCGTAAGGGCATTTGGGCCTACTTCAATGGTGTCAATCATGCAGATTTTCCAACCAATTTTGAGGCACTTAAGCGTGCCATCGGCAAGACACCGAAGGAAACGCGTACCCTCAAATTGATCAGCGGTTTGAATCAGATACTGGAGGAGCAACTTGCCTATGTTTACAACTACCTCGGAATCGAGATTCGCAAGCAGGTTGCTGCCGATATCAAGAAGGAAGTAGCACTGCCATTGGCCGAGCGCCGCGAGATTGACAAAAAGTACGATGTCGGCAACGAACTCTACCGCATTCTCAAGGAAGTTAAAGTGACCAAGGAGGTCCTGTGAAGAATAGCTTCAGGCTGATCTTAGTC
Organism: uncultured Ignavibacteria bacterium; assembly: GCA_964552775.1. Classification (GTDB taxonomy): domain Bacteria; phylum Zixibacteria; class MSB-5A5; order CAIYYT01; family CAIYYT01; genus JADJGC01. The sequence continues at coordinate 11,854 of CAZKIH010000023.1, forward strand.
CTGTCATCCGTATTATGCTTGCTTCCCATCAACGGGGCATGGGCACAATCGACGACTGTTGACGATACGTCGGCGTTGGGCGTCGCTATTGACATGTTATTGCTTGTCGCCGGGCTACTCTGCTTTTCAATGTGCATGAAGATATTCACTCTCCTAAAAGGTGGGGAGTTGTCACCGGGTTGGCAGCTACTGTCAGTGTCTTTTCTGATCTTCGCGATCGGACAGGCTCTCAGTATCTCGCGCGAACTCGATTTTATTGCTCTTCCCAAGAGCGCTGTCAGCGCCCTTCATGTGCTGGCGCTGTTCATGATCGTGCTCGGTGTAGCTCGAATCAAGAAGAGTCTGACCTGAACCCTAACTTTTGTAGGTCTCTATGATGGAATCTGCAAGTCTGGCGGAACGCATCGAAAAATGCGAGCAAATTCTCAAAGAGAATTCGAACTCGCAGGTCTTTGCGGCACTGGCCGATGCCTACCGCTCTAAAGGCGATCTCGATCAGGCATTTCGCGTCTGTCGCCAAGGTCTACGCCTTCACCCCAGTTACGGGCCGGGCCATCTGGTAATGGCCAAAATCAACTTCGAACGCAAAATGTTCGATTGGGCCGAGCAGGAATTGGAAGAGGCGGTCAATTTTGATGGCGAAACGCGCGCAACGCAGCAACTGCGGGTTGAGGTCTTTATCGCCAAAGGAAACTTCGCGGAAGCAGAAAATGCAATCAAGAAGCTCCGAGCCACGGGAGTCAATCCGACGATGATACAGGAGTTACAGCAACGGCTCGAGCGCCAGAAGAAGGAAGCCCGTCGCCGTCGCGTCGATCAGCCCTCTGGCGACGGTCAGGTCGCAGCAGGCGGATTCGGAACCGGTGCCGGACCGGGCAGAGCAACAGCGGTGGCCGCCGAACCGCAGATTATTAGCCTGAGTCAGGCTATGGAACGGTTGGCCCAATTCGTCGGCGTGCACTGTGTCGTCTGTGCCAACTACGACGGTACGGTAATTGACAATCGAGGGCAGTCTGAATGCGACTCTGCTGAAGTAGCAGCCTTTGGAATTGAAATGTTCCGTCACGCTGAAAGCGATTCAGCATACGCCTCGATCGGTGACCCGCGCCAAGTCTGGATCGAGACCCAAAATGCAACGATTCTCATTGTCAAGTTGGCCCGTTGTGGCCTGGTCTTGATGTGCGATAAGGAAGTCAACTCCGGATCGATGCGTCTCACCCTGGATGAGATCATTGATCGTTTGCAGGACAGTTAATATTTGCGAGGCAATTATGGCTCTATCGGTAAGAGATACCAGACATATTTTCTTGGTCATGCTGATTATTGCCGCGCTTCCGATGCTGGTCTATCCGAACCTGCTCGGATTCGACATCGGTCTGAGCGGCGTTCTCTATTTCGTATGCGAAATCGGTTTCTTTTTTGCCACAGCACTGGTACTTAATCGAGATCGATCAGTTGTTCGAGGATTGACAAGCGCGACCATCTTCTTTGCCGGTCGCTTGGGCATGTCGCTCGTCTTCTGCATTTATCTTCTCTTGATGGAACGCGTGCCATTTGGCGATGCAGTTAGCGATGCTTTCATCGGGTTCAAACCCGCTGTCTTTCTATTCAGCCTGACGGCACCCTTTGTTTTTGGATCCATGGCCCGAGGCATGCTGGGAATCAACCATCGACGACTGACAAGAGGAAATCAAGACCGCAAGATAATTGACGGCTCTCCTCGCCCCGCGCAGTCATTTCAATCGGCGCAAGAATCGCAACACAATCATCACGTGCCGGTGCGTTCGGCAAGCGAGTATTTCAACCGCTCCTTCAATGAAGCAGTTGCCCACGTCGGGCAGTACTCAGGTGTTCAGTGCGCGATGCTGATTGATGCCGAAGGGCTGCCGGTTGCGGCTTGGAGCCGGGGACGTTACGATCAAGAGATGTGGGGGGCGTTATCGCGCAGATTGATCGATGACCTCGGGGAAACTTGTCTCCACGGAGGAGCGGCCAAGCCGGATTCATTAGAATTCAGATGCGGAAACGAACGATTCTATCTGCAGTGTGTTGCCGACATGTGGCTGGTTTCAATTGCGGATGCCGCTTCCGATGAACTCGAGAAGATTCGCGTCAACCAGGCTGTTGAGATGGTGACGCGCCATTTGCAGGAAAGATACAAAAACGTCTATACGACTGAAGCAGGGAGAACATATGCGGGAAGTACTGTCTGAACTGAATAAGACTTCCGGTATCACCGGCAGCATGCTGGTGGGACACGACGGCATTGTGATCGCGGCCGATCTGAATAGCCGCTATGACGACGAGACGATCGGAGCTCTTGCAGGTTCGATCAGTTCCACGGTCGCGAAGAGTCTGGATCGGATGAATCAGACCCCATTACAACAACTGACAATCGAGGCGGATAAGGGGAAAATGTTTATCGCTTCGACACCGGTCGGTTATTTGGTCGTAACAGCGGAACCGCGCGTAAACATTGGTTTGATCAGGCTGGAAATCAAGAACGCTATTACGCAGATCAGCCTGTAATCAGATTACGGGGAGATTTTAGATGGTTTCGATAAACTACTCAAGCCGGGAAGTGAGTTGCAAGATCGTCTATTACGGTCCTGGCTTGTCGGGTAAGACAACGAACTTGCAGTATGTGCACGCCAAAGTCCCCAAGAAGACACGTGGCGATTTGATTAGCCTTGCTACTGACGCTGATCGCACCCTGTACTTCGACTTCTTGCCGATCAACATTGGCGCGATCAATGGTTTTGCGACCAAGTTTCAGCTGTATACTGTGCCGGGTCAAGTCTTCTACAATGCGACCCGCAAGCTCGTCTTGCGCGGTGTTGACGGCGTCGTCTTCGTCGGTGATTCACAACGCTCCAAGAAAGATGAGAATATTGAATCGCTGAACAATTTGAAGGAGAATTTGGTTGAATACGGCTATGACATTATGACACTGCCGATTGTGCTTCAATACAACAAGCGCGATTTGCCTGATGTCATGAGCATTGCTGAGCTTCAGGCAGACCTGAACTGGAATAACCTTCCTTTCTTCGAAGCTTCAGCGGTCAAGGGAGTGGGCGTTTTCGACACGCTGAAATTGATCACTAAGTTGGTTCTCAACAAAGCCAAGAAGGGTGACGACGCCGGATCCAACGCCGACCAAGAACCAACCGCTGACGACCGGCCGCAATACTCGGTGACTGGACCGCAGGCCTCATCTGCACCGGTTCCGCCTAAGAGTTCGACGGCACCGGAATTCTCGAGACTTGCTGCTTCGGCTCCATCCTCAACTGTGGCCGCAGCACCTGCTCGTACGCCGGGTGGACAGCGACGCATTGAAGTCGATGCTCCGCCTGACCAGGACTGGAGCATGGGGCAGGTTGGTGATTCACCCGTAGCGAGCCCGAGTGCAACCAAAACAGAACACAAGACAATGGCAGATATCGAGAGCATGTTGACTCCCATCGGCAATGATGATTTCAATTCGCTTAAGGCGGAAGGTGCGAACCAGACCCAGGCGCACGGGGAGTCATCTGCAACCGAATTCGCCGATGCCTTCGAAGTCCCCAAAGTCTTAGGGATGCAGAAGAGTCTGCGCGTGAAAAAGAAAAAGAGAAAATTCTTCTTATTCCGCTGGTTCAGCCGGGATAATGACTAATCAGGAGGTCTGAAGTGGCTGGCGACAAACTAATCGTATATTGGGACGACACCGAAAAAATCGATACGGTGATGACCAAGCTTCTGAAGGGTTCAGAGGCCAAGTGTGCACTGCTGGTCGATAAGGACGGTCACCTCATCGCCCGGCACGGCTTTACGCAAACGCTTGATACAACGGCGCTCTCCGCGCTGATGGCTGGCAGTTTTGCGTCAACCGCCGAGATTGCCAAACTCGTTGGCGAGCCGGAATTCTCCGTCTTGTTCCATCAGGGCAAGAAAGATCACATCCACATGGGTCTCGTTGGCGATCGCTCGATTCTGGCAGTGGTCTTTGATGACCGTACGACCATCGGGATGGTTCGGCTTTATGCCAAGGAGGCAGCTGAGGAACTGCAGAAAGTATTTGAAACTGTCCTGCAGAAGATCAACAGCGATGATCAGGGATTGTCGGAGGAGTTTACAACTTCTGCCGAGAACAAGCTGGAAGACATTTTCCGCGAATAACAGAGCAAAAGGATTTCCGAGGCAGCACCAGGAAGGAATATGCCGAACCCCAAAGATTTAGGGACCATGCTCGTCGATGCGGGCAAGATCAGCAGCGATCAGCTGACCCAGGCACTTTCGCTTGTCGAGAAGGGCAAAGGCCGGCTGGAGCAGATCTTGATCCAGATTGGCGCGGTTACCGATGAGGAAGATCTCACTTCTTTCATCGGCAGGCAGCTTAATATTGGTGCAATCCGCCTTTCCGATCTGGAGCTCAATCCCGAAATCGTCAAGCTGATCCCAAACGATATTGCCCGCAAGTTCAATGTCATCGCTGTCAGTAAGCTCGGCAAAACGTTGGTGGTCGCAATCTGCGACCCGAACAACATCTATGTTCTTGATGCCATCAAGTTCATAACCGGTTGCACGGTGCAGCCTGTGATCTCGCCGGAAGGCGCTATCCAGAAAGCAATTGAACATTACTACTCCAATTCGTCGCAATATTCGGAAATCCTTAAAGGACTCGAAGATTCTGAACTTGAAGTTATCTCCGCCAGCAACGACGAAGTCAGCGACATGGAGCTACAATCAGCGGTACAAGATAAGCCGCTGGTCAAGCTCGTCGATTCCATCATCAGCGAGGCAGTGCGCAAGGGGGCGTCCGATATTCATATCGAAACTTACGAGAAACGCCTCCGCCTGCGCTACCGAATCGACGGCGAACTGATGGAAATGGCGCCCTTGCCGTTCAAATATCGCGCTGCCATCGTCAGCCGCGTTAAAATTATGGCTGAACTCGATATCTCGGAGCGGCGCTTGCCCCAGGACGGACGTATCAAAATCAAAATATCCGACCGTGCCATCGACTTGCGCGTTTCAGTGCTTCCGACGATCTTTGGCGAAAAGGTCGTGATGCGAATCCTCGATCCGAAATCACTCATGCACGACCTGACGCACTTGGGCTTTCCTGAGCTGTCTCTCAAGAAATTTCAGCATGCCATTGAACTTCCTTACGGAATCGTGCTGGTGACTGGGCCGACGGGTTCAGGCAAAACGACGACTTTGTATTCGGCCCTCAAGGCAATCAACACGACGGATGTCAATATCATGACGGCGGAAGATCCGGTGGAATTTAACTTCGATGGTATTAACCAAGTCGCAGTGCGTTCTGATATTGGGCTGACCTTCGCGGCGGCGCTCCGTTCTTTCTTGAGACAAGACCCCGATGTGGTCATGATAGGTGAGATACGAGACGCGGAAACCGCTGAAATCGCGGTTCGCGCGTCGCTTACCGGTCACTTGGTCTTCAGCACTCTGCATACGAACGATGCGCCATCGTCGGTCAATCGTCTCATTGACATGGGTATCCCAAATTATCTCGTTGCCTCGGCAGCAAAGTTGATCATGGCTCAACGTATGGTGCGTAAGATCTGCAAACGTTGCAAAGAAGAGGCAAAAGTACTTCCCGAGGTTCTGATTAAGCTTGGGGTGCACGAAGACGAATTGGACACTTTCAAAGCATTTGAGGGCCGCGGCTGCAGCGAGTGCAACAATACCGGGATGTCCGGCCGTACGGGCTTGTTTGAGGTGATGGAGATTACTCCCTCAATCGAGCGGTTGATTCTTGAAAGCGCATCAGCTCCCGACTTGCAGGAACAGGCAATCAAGGAAGGCATGCAGACTTTGCGCATGGCTGGAATTGAAAAAGTACGCAACGGTGTCTGCAATATTGAACAGATCCTCGCCGAGACCTCATAGGTCTAGCGAAATTGAATATGAGTAAGAGATTCAGAGATAACGGAGAATTCCATGATCAACCTGCGTGAACTGCTGGAGATTTTGTTGGAGAAGAAAGGTTCGGACTTGCATTTGTCGGTCGGAACTCCTCCACAAATCCGGGTCGATGGCAGACTTATTTCGCTCGATATGGATGTACTGTCACCCGACATGACAAAGAAGCTCGCTTACAGTATGATGTCGGAGAAACAGAAGCAAAGATTTGAAGAAAACAACGAGCTCGACATGTCTTTCGGCATCGAGAACATGAGTCGCTTTCGCTGCAACGTTTACATGCAGCGTGGCAATATCTCCGTGGCGCTGAGACAAATTCCATTTCGCGTGCCTTCGTTTGAGGAACTTGGCGTCGATAAGACAGTTGTCGAATTCGCCAATATCCCCAAAGGCCTTGTCTTGATAACAGGTCCAACTGGTTCGGGTAAATCAACTACACTGGCTGCCCTGATCGACAAGATCAATAAGGAGCGACACGCACACATTCTGACCGTCGAGGACCCGATTGAGTACTTGCATCGGCATCAGAATTGTCTGGTGAACCAGCGAGAAGTGGGCGCTGACACGCGCTCGTTTGCAATCGCACTCAAATACGCGTTGCGTCAAGATCCTGACGTCGTCCTTGTGGGTGAAATGAGAGACCTTGAGACTGTCTCTGAAGCTCTCAATATTTCGGAGACGGGTCACTTGACCTTTGCGACATTGCACACGAATTCTTGCGCTGAAACAATCAACCGTGTCATTGACGTCTTTCCGGTTAATCAGCAGGAGCAGATACGCGTGACGCTCTCGTTCGTCTTGCAGGGGGTTGTCTCGCAACAGTTAATTCCGCGTATTGGTGGCGGCCGGTGTCTTGCGACCGAAATCATGGTCTGCACGCCGGCAATCCGAGCGCTGGTTCGTGACGACAAGATACACCAAATCTACAGTATGTTACAATCAGGACAAAAGTACGGCATGAAAACCATGAACATGTCGTTGGCTGAACTATATCTGGCGCGCAAAATCACAATCGGCGAAGCGATGGCGCGTTCGTCGAATGTGCAGGAACTCAATGAAATGTTGTCGCGCGTACAGTCTGTCGCCGAAGTGCATCGTTAACGAGGATAATTGGAGGTTATTATGCCGGTTTTTGAATACAAAGGAAAGACGGTCACCGGTTCTGCCGTAGAAGGCGAACTGAAAGTTAAGGACCGTGGCGAACTCGAGCGGATCCTGCGACGCAACAAGATCCTCGTTGACAAGGTTAACAGAAAACCGTCACAGGTCACTTTCAGGATTGGCTCGGGTATCAAAAAGATCCACGTTTCCCGATTTACGCGGCAGTTTGCGACAATGATCGGTGCCGGTCTGCCGATGGTGCAGTGTCTTGACATCCTTTCCAAGCAGATGGACTCGCAGGAATTCTGCAAAGTCATCGGCGAGATCAAAGACGCGGTGTCCTCTGGGTCTACGCTGTCGGAGGCCATGAGCAAACACAAGAAGGTGTTTGACGAACTCTATGTCAACATGGTGGAAGCCGGTGAAATGGGTGGAGCTCTCGATACCATCTTAGTGCGTCTCGCGAATTATCGCGAAAAGGCCGATGCTCTTACCCGCAAAGTGAAGGGAGCATTAGTCTATCCGGCCGTGGTCTCCTTCGTGGCGACCGGCGTGACAATCGCGATGTTGACATTCATCGTGCCAATTTTTGCCAAAATGTTCGCTAATCTCGGTGCCGAACTTCCTGCTCCGACGCAAGTAGTCTTGCAGATTTCCGAATTCTTGCAGCGCTACTTCCTGCTGATTCTGGCCGTAGTAATCGCCGGAATCGTCGGTTTGAAGATGATGTTGAAGAGCGAGGACGGACGCTATCAGTTTGATAAGTTCATGCTGAGGACGCCGGTTTTCGGCGACTTGATCCGCAAATCCGCCGTGGCGCGTTTCACCAGAACGCTGGGTACTTTGATTCAGTCCGGCGTAACGATTCTTGATGCTTTGGAGATCACTGCCAAGACCGCCGGCAACAAGGTCCTGCAGCGGGCAATTAAGAAATCGGTTGTCTCGATTGCCGAGGGCGATACCATTACCAACCCGCTTAAGGAATCTGGCGTCTTCCCACCCATGGTTATTCAGATGATCGGCGTTGGTGAGAAGACCGGCGGTCTGGATGAAATGTTGTCCAAGATCGCGGATTTCTATGATGAAGAAGTCGATGCTGCTGTTCACGCGCTCACATCAATGATCGAGCCTATGGTCATTGTCGTCATGGGCGTGGTCATCGGTGGTATCTTGATAGCAATGTATCTTCCGATGTTCGACATCATCGGCAAGATCAACTAAGTTCGAAGAGACCGGTAACTCCGTAAGCCATCCCTGCTCGCGCAGGGGTGGCTTTTTCACAAGGCATGAAGCAGCGCAAAAAGAAACTCAAAGAAGAACTTCGCAGTTTTTGGTTCATACCACTGCGACTTTCGATCTTTCTCCTCCTCTTTGGAGCGGTAGTGCTTACGGAGAGCATACAGCGGCAGACATTTTGGCCGTTTCTGCTCTATTCTTTGGCTACCCTCGTTTTTCTGCTGGTCATCGAGGTCGATGCACGTTTCTTTCGCCCTGGATTCTTACGCTTTATAATTTTCTTCCACTTTGTCTTTGAATTGCTTGCTGAGGCTTCAATCTTGCGGAGCGCCGGTCAACTCACTTCGCAATACTCAATCCTCTTCCTGCTTACCATCGTCTCTGCCAGTCTCGTCTACCGTCTGGTTGGTACGATTACGATCGCGTCACTCGCGGCCTTCACCTATGCCTTGGCATCAAGCCTAAGTCGGGTTTTCGAAAGTGGGACCGGCATGAGTCTCGAGCAGTTCCGCATTACATTCCAGGGAGACGATGTCTTTTACGCCACCTTTCTACATGTGTGCACCTTCTATCTGGTCGCGTTCATTTCCGGCTTTCTTGCGCAAAAGCTACGTACCAAGGAAGGTGAGCTCTCCCATGCCTCTGAGGAGTTGGAGCGGGTACAGCTTGATACCGACGACATACTGCAAAATCTCCATTCGGGGCTGGTAACAGTCGACAGCACCGGCAAAATCGTCTACTTCAATCGCGCAGCTGAGACCATACTTGGCTATCGCCATATAGACGTTAAAGGCAAGAACTTCCTTGAAGTCTTCAATCGCCAGATGCCGGAATTCTGCGAACGAGTGCTTTCAGTTCTTAAATTGGCCAAGCCAGGGATGCGCACGGAGATTGAAGTCACCTGTCGGAATGGGATGCGACTGCCACTCGGGCTAAACGCCTCAGTACTCGGAGATGAACGCGTCGGAATACGCGGTGTAGTCGCAGTATTTCAGGACCTTACGATTGCCAAGGAAATGGAACAAGCCTTATTGAAAGCGGATCGGCTGGCCGCTGTCGGCGAACTTTCGGCGCGGATCGCACACGAAATCCGAAACCCGCTCGCTTCCATTTCCGGGTCAGTTGAAGTTCTCAAGAGCGAAATTGATCTACAGGGGGACAATGCTCGACTGATGGAATTGATCGTTAAGGAATCAGAGCGCTTGTCCCGCATACTTACAGATTTCTTGAGCTACGCGCGCACTTCTCCCGTGCGGTCAACAAAGATCGAATTGATTTCGATAATCAGCGAAACCATCGATCTCATGCGGCACGGACAAAAGGTTCCGAGAGACGTTACGCTGGAATTTCGAAGCGACCAACCAACCGAGTACATCATTGGCGAGGAAGACCAGGTGCGGCAGATCCTCATCAACGTCATTACCAACGCCATTGAGGCAGTCGAGCCCACTGACGGGCGAATCACAATTACGGCGGGCGGCCCGACCGGCGATGACCGTTTGTCCGAAGGAGAATGGTTGCTTGTGACTGTGACGGACAACGGCAACGGATTTGACAGTTCCGTCAGGGAGAAGCTCTTTGAGCCATTTTTCTCTCGCAAAAAAGGCGGGACGGGCCTGGGATTAGCGATCGTCAAGCGTTGCCTCGACAATATCAAGGGGCACATCAGCGTTGATTCAGCCCCTGGCGCGGGCGCAAAGTTCCGAATCTATTTCCGGAAATATATCCAAGCCAAGGATGAAGCGGCCTCAATCGCCAACTCGTCGGGCAAACTGAAGACGCCAGTTGCCTAAATCTCCCCGCACAACTCTCGAACTCAGCGTATAATCGTCACATTGTACTCGAGGCAACGGGCCCAGATGAACCAAGCTACTGCGGCGATCACCGTCGCAATCTTAGTTTTATTCGATCCTCCACGGATAGTGGGAGTAAACGGAGATAGAAAGCACATGATTATCGAGCACACAAATCGTTTGTCGAACGAAACGTCTCCATATCTTCTGCAGCACGCGCACAATCCTGTTGACTGGTATCCGTGGGGTAGTGAAGCTCTGACCAAGGCCAAATTAGAAAACAAACCTATCTTCCTTTCAATCGGTTACTCGGCCTGCCACTGGTGTCATGTCATGGAGCGCGAATCATTCGAGAATGACTCGATTGCCGCGATCATGAACGAGTCTTTCGTTAACATCAAGGTCGATCGCGAGGAGCGCCCTGACCTCGACGATATATATATGACATTTGTTCAGATGTCGACGGGTTCGGGTGGATGGCCAATGTCGGTCTTCCTGACCCCGGATGGCAAACCGTTCTTTGGAGGGACATACTTCCCTCCAAAGGAGACCCACGGTCGCCCTGGTTTTCCGCAAATACTCGCGGCAGTTGACGGGGCCTGGAAAACCGATCGCGAGCGACTGTTGCATGGCGCCGACACGGCCGTGGCGCAACTTCTTTCACTCCTGCAATCTCAACCGACACAGAGCGTAATCGCACCCGAACTGATCGACATGGCTGCTGCGCAGATGCTGGAGCGGCTTGACCCGATCAATGGCGGTTTCAGCGGCGCGCCGAAGTTTCCACCGAGCTATGCACTGTCAGTGCTCATGCGTTCATATCGAAACACTAAGGATGCAAGGGTGCTCAGGGCAGTAACACATACTCTGAACAAAATGGTAGCCGGAGGAATTTATGATCAACTCGGCGGAGGCTTTCACCGCTATTCAGTTGATGCCCAATGGCTCGTTCCGCATTTCGAAAAAATGCTATATGACAATGCGCTTTTGTGCGTGGCCTACTGCGAAGCCTATCAACTTACCAAGTCACCACTCTACAGACGCATTGTCTGCGAGATTCTCGAATACGTAGGGCGGGATATGACCGATTCCGCCGGCGGATTCCATTCGGCTGAAGATGCAGATAGTGAAGGGGAGGAAGGCAAGTTCTACGTCTGGACGCCCGACGAGATCATGAGTGTCTTGGGAGTCTCTGATTCAAGGTTGTTCTGTGATTTTTACGACATCTCCAGTTCTGGGAATTTTGAGCATCATACATCGATTCTTCAAGTTCGCGTTTCGCCTTCGGAATTTGCCGACCGCTATTCACTAACCGAAGATCAGCTTGAAGCCCGCTTGACAGAAATGCGACAGAAGCTTCTCACAACCAGAGCCCAGCGGGTGCGACCGAATAAAGACGACAAAGTACTGACTGACTGGAACGGGTTGATGCTATCAGCCTTCGCCCGTGGTTACCAAATCACGGGCAACCGGAGCTTTCGGGAAGCCGCCCAGAAATGCGCCACATTTCTCCAAGACGCGATGTATTCCGATGCTGGGTTAATGCGAGTCTTTCGAGCCGGGAAAGTGAAGCAGCACGGCTTTGTCACCGACTATGCGTTTCTCCTCAACGGGCTGGTCGATCTATATGAGGCGGATTTTGATATCGCGCATCTGAAGTGGGCTGATGCTCTTGCGCAAGAGATGATCGAAAAGTTTGAGGATTCCGTGCATGGAGGATTCTTCATGACGATCGATGGGCAAAGGGATCTGCTTATGCGCCAAAAGGACAGCTATGACGGAGCTATTCCTTCTGGCAATTCTGCAGCCGTTATGGCATTGCTGAGATTGGCGACTTTCCTCGACAACAGAACATATCGCGCTGCCGCCGAAAAAGCAGTCTCATCACTGGCTGCAAATGCGAACAAGATGCCGTTGGCGTACATGAATCTCATCAACTCAGCGGATTTCCTACACCGCCAGCCGACGGAAATTGCCATCGTCGGAACATTGGCCAATGTCGCCACAGAATCACTGTTGAAACAAGTATATTCGACTTACTTGCCGAATCGTGCTGTGGCCTTTCTTGATCTAAATAGAGCCGACTATTCCGCAGTTACAGCACTAATTCCACTATTGAAAGGCCGGCCAATGATTTCAGGGACACCTACTGCGTACGTCTGCGTGAATCTAGTGTGCAAGCTGCCGGTCACGGATGTCGCAGCACTGGCAGATCAGTTAGGTTGGCCGGGCCGCCCTTGAACACCAAACTTAGTCCAATTCCATCCACTTTCAACGAGATTTTCCCGACCGCTCCGAGCAATTATGTCTTGACAGCCATCGAGTCCTTTCTATATTTGGCGACTACGCTCAAGTAGGCCTGAAAAATGCAGGAAGATAAAGATAAGAAGTCCAGCTATGTCAGGCAGATAGGTCTTCTGGGCACGATCCCGATTCTGATGGCCGTCGGCCCTCTGGTGGGGTTCTTTATCGGGACTTGGATTGACGATTGGCTGGACACGAATCCCTGGTTCACAGCGCTGTTCTTAATTCTAGGATTTGTAGCGGCAGGCAAAGAGATTTACAATATCGTGCGTAAGGTCAATAAGGACTTGTAACTTTTTTCACAAGCGATGGGATTAGAATTCATAACACGCATCATTAAGACCACGGCCATTGTGTCGCTGGTCGCTTCGCTTTGTATAAGCTACTACTTCGATTGGCGTTTTGGTCTCGGTTTTCTGATTGGCTCGACTTGGAGCCTTGTCAATTTCTTCTTCCTCCGCAGTTTAATCAAAGAAGTGGTATCTCCGGACGAGGCGCGCAAGACGCTTACCGCTGTGTTGGCGTTATTGAAGTTTCCCTTGCTATATATGGCCGGCTATTTCGTAATCGCGTCGCAGGCGTTCTCCGTTTATTCACTGCTCTCCGGATTCTCGTTAGTCTTTGTCATTATCGTTCTGAAGGTGCTTGGTCGGTTGATACTCGGGCTCGACGTTCCCGGATTACGTCACAAGCAGCCGGAGGGCACAGCTTGATTACGCAATTTCTGCAGACTGTTATGGCTACGACCGAACACCAGGTTGCCAATGTCGCTGACACGCTGGCACATGCCAGTGAGGCAGCTCACGGGGCGGCGCATGAAGAATCCCATGAATTACCGAACATTGTCCAAATGCTCTACAAGGTCTTTGGCGAGGCCTTCACGAGTTTGCATCACTGGGAGAATATCTTCTTTGCCTTTCTCGCCGGAGTCTTCCTGTGCATAGTGGCCTCCACCATTGCCCGCAAGCGCAGAATGGTGCCGGGCCGGCTGCAGAGCGCGGCCGAACTCCTGGTCGAGATGTTGTATAACTTCTTCTACAGTATTCTTGGTGAGCATGCCCGGCGCTACACGCCGTTTTTGGGCACGCTCTTTGTTTATATCCTGACCATGAATTACATGGGTATGTTTCCGTTCTTGAAATCTCCTAGTTCGGCGGCGACGATCACGGTGTCGCTGGCATTGATCGTGTTCGTCTATTCGCAAGCGGTCGGTTTCAAGTACCTGGGTGTTGGCGGTTGGCTGTTCCACTTGATGGGATCACCGCGTGATGTGGTGGGTTGGTCGTTGGTGCCTCTGAATTTTCCGATTCACGTCATCGGCGAGTTCGCGAAACCGCTCTCGCTCTCGTTGCGTCTCTTCGGAAACATTACTGGTGAAGATATTCTTATCGCAGCGTTTACGGGTGTGGGGATCATGGCGTTATCGTTCATGCATTCGCCAATCGGCATCCCGTTCCAGCTGCCGTTTTATGTGCTTGGCCTGTTGATGTCGACCATCCAGGCACTGGTCTTTACTTCGCTGTCGGCGATTTACATCTCGATGATGTTGCCGCACGAAGAGCATGGTGAAAGTCATTGATTTAATAATAACTGTTAGTCAGGAGGTCACATGGATTTCAAATTTGCATTAGCGCTATCGCTGCCGATCGCCATTGGTTTGGCCGCCATCGGTTCGGGCTTCGGTCTCGGCCGTGCTGTCGGCCAGGCGATGGAAGCAATCGGCCGTCAGCCGGAAGCTGCAGGCAAGATTCAGACCGCGATGATCATCGGCGCCGCGTTTATCGAAGCGTTGACCATCTACGCGCTGGTAGCTTTCTTCCTGCTTTTCGGCAAGATCGCTTAATTCCGAAGAACTTGTGGGCGGAGTCAACAACCCGCCCACTCCTTCGATTAACAGTTGCACGAGGTAACGACCATTGTTTGAACAAATACTAAGCGCGCTCAAGATCGAAATCCCGCAGTTGATAACGCACATTGTCGGCTTTGTCATCTTCGTGTGGTTTCTCAAGCGCTTTGCCTGGAAGCCCCTTCTGGGCTTATTGGACGAGCGGACCGAGCGCATCAAGAGCAGTTTCGACGAGATCGACGCCAAAAAGGCCGCGGCCGAGACGCTGCACCAGCAGTATGAAGCCAAGCTGCGCGAGATCGATGCCGAGGCCCGCAAGCGCTTGACCGAAGCCGTTCAGGAAGGCGAGAAGATCGCCGCCAAAATCAAAGACGATGCACGCAGCGATGCCAAAGAGGTCATGGCGCGCACCAAGTCAGAGCTCGAGCAGGACTACGCCAAGGCGCGCATCCAGCTCAAGGAAGACGTGGTCGATCTGACGATCAACGCTGCCGAAAAGATCATCCGCGAACGTCTCGACACGCAGAAGCACCGCGAAATGATCGGTCGCTTCATAGATGACGTCGAGAAGGTGAAGTAGGGAAAGCGCGAATTGGATAAGCAGATCATTGCCCGGCGTTATGCGCACGGCCTGTTCGAATTGACCGAGGAGCGCAAAGCCTCGGACACGGTGCAGAGGGACTTCGAGGATCTCGGAAATATTCTTCGGGCAGACCCGTCTTTGACCCAGTTTCTGGCGGCGCCGCAGTTGCTCGATTCCGACAAGCACGCCGTGGTCGACAAGATCTTTCAGGGCAAGGTAGATAACAATTTATACAGCCTGATTCATTTGCTCGTTGCCAAGCACCGGACCGATTTCATGGTCGAGATTTCCGACGCTTATGAAGAGCTTTACAACGCCAGCCGTGGTATCGTCGGAACGCGGTTGATCACGGCGATACCGCTCAGTGACGACGAGATCAACGCCATACGTACGAAACTTAATCAGTTGACCGGCCGCCAGATCGACCTGGAGCCGGAAGTGGATCCGGGCATCATTGCCGGCGTGATTGCCATCGTTGGCGACAAGATTATTGACCGCTCGGTGCGGCACGAACTGGAAGTCCTGCGCGAGCAGTTAATGGAGTTAAAGGTTAATTAGGGTTTAACCCGGAGCGGTGCGTTTTGCTCGCTCATTTAAGTAAGAGAATAATGATTACAAATAGAGGAGTCCAAATCAAATGGCTCTGAAACCAGAAGAAGTAAGTTCGATAATCAAGCAGCAGATCGCCGGCTACCAGACCAAGCTTGAGATGGAGTCGGTCGGTACGGTGCTGCAGGTCGGTGACGGTATCGCGCGCGTCTGGGGTCTTCGCGACGTCCAGATGTCCGAACTCGTGACCTTCCCAGGTGATGTCACCGGCGTGGTGCTGAATCTCGAAGCCGACAACGTCGGTGTGGCGTTGATGGGTGACGATCGCAAGATCAACGAAGGCGACACCGTGCGCCGCACGGGGCGTATCGCCTCGGTACCGGTCGGTGAGGCGATGATTGGCCGCGTG
This sequence comes from uncultured Ignavibacteria bacterium, assembly GCA_964552775.1. Lineage (GTDB taxonomy): Bacteria > Zixibacteria > MSB-5A5 > CAIYYT01 > CAIYYT01 > JADJGC01. The sequence goes on from CAZKIH010000023.1 coordinate 27,603, forward strand.
GTCAGCCCGCTGGGCGAATCGCTCGATGCCAAAGGGCCGATTGCCACGACCGAATTCCGAAACGTGGAATCGGTTGCGCCCAACGTCGTACAGCGCCAGCCCGTGAAGGAGCCGCTGCAGACGGGTCTCAAGGCCATCGACTCGATGATTCCGATTGGTCGCGGTCAGCGCGAACTGATCATCGGCGACCGACAGACCGGCAAGACCGCCATTGCGATCGATACGATTATCAACCAGAAGAACACCGACGTCATTTGCATCTACGTTGCCATTGGCCAGAAGGCCTCGACGATCGCCCAGACGGTTGGTATCCTGCAGGAAAACGGTGCGATGGGCTACACGATTGTCGTGTCGGCCTCTGCCAACACTCCGGCGCCGTTGCAGTTCCTGGCGCCCTATGCCGGTGTGGCGATGGGCGAGTATTTCATGCTCAAAGGTAAACACGTTCTCTGTGTTTATGACGATCTTTCCAAGCACGCGCAAGCATATCGCCAGTTGTCGCTGCTGCTTCGCCGTCCGCCGGGACGCGAGGCCTATCCGGGCGACGTGTTCTACTTGCATTCACGCCTGTTGGAACGCGCGGCCAAGCTCGCCGATGAACTCGGCGGCGGCTCGTTGACGGCATTGCCGGTCATCGAGACCCAGGCCGGCGACGTGTCGGCCTACATTCCGACGAACGTCATTTCGATCACGGACGGCCAGATCTTCCTGGAAGGCGACCTGTTCTACTCCGGGACGCGTCCTGCTATTAACGTCGGTATCTCGGTATCGCGCGTTGGCGGTAATGCGCAGACCAAAGCTATGAAGAAAGTCGCCGGTAGACTGCGCCTCGATCTGGCGCAGTATCGTTCGCTGGCGGCATTCGCGCAGTTCGGCTCCGATCTCGACGAAGCCACCCAGGCGCAGTTGACGCGCGGATCGCGCACGGCGGAAATTCTCAAGCAGGGACAGTACGCCCCGATGCCGCTCGAGAAGCAGGTGGCGATCATCTGGACAGCGGTGAACGGCTTCCTCGATTCTGTTTCACTCGATCGGGTCAAAGCATTCGAAGAAGGCTTCTACCCGTACATTGAGAAGAACTACCCTGATATTTTTCACGTCATCCGCGATTCCAAGGTTCTCGATGATGCCACTGAAGCCAAGCTGAAGGAAGCGGTCGGCAAGTACAAAGCGGAGTTCCTAAGGTAGACTATGGCGACACTTCGCGACATACGCAAACGTATCCGTGCGGTCAAGAGCACCACGCAGATCACCAAGGCCATGGAAATGGTCGCGGCAGCGCGTTTGCGCCGCGCCCAACAGACGGTCGAGCAGTCGCGCCCGTATGCAGAGAAGATGCGCTTAATTCTCGAACAAATCTCGGCAGCGGCCGGTTCGATTGACCATCCGTTCTTCGAGCAGCGTGATGTTAAGCGCAAGATGCTGGTAGTGTTTACCTCCGATCGCGGGCTGTGCGGATCGTTCAACTCTAATATCATTCGCCCGGCGACCCGCTGGATGCGCGAGAACGAAGCGTTTGAGCCGCGAATGGTACTGGTTGGAAAGAAGGGAGAAGATTTCTTCCGCCGCCAGAGATGGCCGATTGCCAAGGTCTGCAAGAACATGCACGGCAAAGTGAATCTCGATACCGTCCGCGACCTGACCGAGTTTCTGATTCATGCTTTCGTTTCTGGCGAGGTCGACCAGGTGGACATGATTTACACCAGGTTCATCTCGACTACTTCTTACAGGGTCGGTGTGCACCGGTTCCTGCCGATCGAGCCTCCGAAGACCGAGAAGAAATCAAACAAGCATTACATCTTTGAGCCTGATCCGGAGCATATCTTCGAGTCGCTGATGCCCTCGTATGCACTGACGATTGCGCAGATGGCACTGTCCGAGACATTTGCCTCCGAGCACGGAGCCCGCATGATCGCCATGGGCCAGGCGACGCGCAACGCCAATGAAATGATCGACACACTGACGCTGCAATACAACAAAGCGCGCCAGGCTTCGATTACAAAGGAGTTGCTTGAGGTCGTCACCGGCGCCGAGGCGTTAAGAGGCTAATTTCCTGATGAAGAATTTTGATAATTACGAATATAGGAGCTGTAATGGCTGAGAACTGGGGAAAAATCGTCCAGGTAATCGGTCCGACCGTCGACTGCGAGTTCGACTCGGACAAACTGCCGAATCTTCTGAGCGCTCTCAAGATCGAGGATTCCGCCAAGGGTATCAATCTTACTGTCGAAGTCGCCCTGCATATCGGCGACAATATTGTCCGCTGCGTTTCGCTGGGATCGACTGACGGTTTGGTGCGTGGCATGAAAGTTAGCGACACCGGTGGTCCGATCACGGTACCAGTGGGTGAAAGATCGCTCGGACGTCTGTTCAATCTGTTGGGTGAACCGCTCGATAAGATTGGTCCGATTCCCGCCGACACCAAGCGCTATCCAATCCACCGTCCGGCTCCATTGCTCTCGGAGCAGGAGACCAAGTATACTCTGTTCGAAACCGGCATCAAGGTCATCGACCTGCTGGAACCATATGCCAAGGGCGGCAAGGTCGGTCTTTTCGGCGGTGCCGGCGTTGGCAAAACGGTTATTATTCAGGAATTGATTCGCAACATCGCTACCGAACACGGCGGCTACTCAGTGTTTTGCGGCGTCGGCGAACGCACGCGTGAAGGCAACGACCTGTGGCTGGAAATGAAGGAATCAGGCGTGCTCTCGAAGACCGCTCTGGTTTTCGGCCAGATGAACGAACCCCCCGGTTCGCGTCTGCGCGTCGCGCTTTCGGGACTGACGATGGCGGAGTATTTCCGCGAAGAGGAACACCAGGACGTGCTGCTCTTCATCGACAACATTTTCCGCTTCGTGCAGGCGGGTTCGGAAGTGTCCGCACTTCTCGGCCGCATGCCCTCGGCAGTAGGTTACCAGCCGACTTTGACCTCGGAAATGAGCGCACTGCAGGAGAGAATCACTTCGACAAAGTCGGGTTCGATCACTTCGGTACAGGCAATTTACGTGCCAGCCGACGACTTGACCGATCCGGCCCCGGCTACGACCTTCTCGCATCTGGACGCCACCACCGTGTTGTCGCGTCAGATTTCCGAGCTGGGCATATATCCGGCAGTCGATCCGCTCGACTCGACATCGCGAATTCTCGATCCTAATGTCGTTGGCGCTGAGCACTACAACGTTGCCCGCGGCGTGCAGAATATCTTGCAGAGCTACAAAGATCTGCAGGACATCATCGCGATTCTGGGTATCGACGAGCTTTCGGAAGACCAGAAGATCATCGTCTCGCGCGCCCGCAAAATTCAGCGTTTCCTGTCGCAGCCGTTCTTCGTGGCCGAGCAGTTCACCGGCCGCCAGGGACGCTACGTCAAGCTCAAAGACACGATCGCTTCGTTCCGCGAACTGATCGATGGTAAGTGCGACGATCTTCCGGAGCAGGCATTGTACATGGTCGGCAGCCTCGATGAGGCCCGCGACCAGGCCAAGAAAATGCGCGAAGGAAAGGCCTAATGGCTTTCAAGTTGTCGATCGTCTCGCCCGAGCGGATTCTTTTCGAGGATGAAGTCATGTCGCTGGTTGTCCCTGGCGGCGAGGGCTATCTGGGTATTCTGTCCAACCATGCGCCGCTGATCTCGACGCTGAAGGTCGGCGAGATCAAATTCCGAGACAAGAGCAACAAGGAGACCTGGATGGCGACCTCGGGAGGATTCATCGAGGTCTCAAATAACAAAGCGACCATACTCGCGGAAACGGCAGAATTTGTCGAAGAACTTGATCCAGGGCGGGCCGAAACAGAACTTCGTCGCGCCGAAGATGCCCTTGGTTTGAATCTGTCTGACTTCGAGCGCAAATCGGCACTGCACTCCAAAGCCAAAGCCAAGAACCGCCTCGAGTGTATCAAAAAGCATAAGTAGAAGCGCTGCAGTCCACGGTTCTCCGTTACTACCATAATTCGTCAGCATATTCCTGACTTAGTTTATCGATCAGGCGTCCTCAGCTCCTGACATCGCGCCTTCGGCGCGATCCCAAGTCCGGAATTCACCTCAAGACCGCCTTGGGCCCGACGATGTTCCCAATGCTCGCTGGGAACGCAGCCCCATTGAATTGTATAACCAATAAGCGACATGGGTTTGGAATGTCTACCCAGATCAGCAATTGACAGAACGGGTTGAATCGCTATATTCGCAGTCACGCAGTAGTATCAAATATCAAATTATAGGAAAGAGAGGAAACAAATGAAATTTGCCCTGAAAGTGGTGATGATCCTTATGGCCTTGTTCATGACGATAAACGCGGAAACCGCCAAAACCAAAAACCCTGTCGTCGTCCTTGAAACGTCAGAAGGCATAATTGAACTGGAATTGTACCCCAATGTCGCTCCCAAGCATGTCGCCAACTTTCTTGAGCTGGCAAACAAGGGATTTTACAATGGCGTGATCTTCCATCGTGTTATTGACGGCTTCATGATCCAGGGCGGAGACCCGACCGGTACCGGTATGGGTGATTCAGGCAAGCGCATTCCGGCGGAGTTCAACGACTCGCTTCATCATGCGGGAACCCTGTCGATGGCGCGCTCCAATGATCCCAATTCGGCCTCCTGCCAGTTCTTCATCTGCCTGGGCCCTCAGTCTTTCCTTGACCACAAATACACAGTCTTTGGCAATACGATCAAAGGATATGACGTCGTTCAGAAGATCGGCAAATCCCAAACGTCAACGTCGGTGATCAAGTCAATGGGTGCCGAGGCTGGCAAGGCGGAGTTACTCAAGCAGAAGAATGCAGGCGCGGATGTGAAGATGGATCCGCAGGGAAACGCATCTCCCGATCGTCCGCTAAAGACGGTCAAGATTATCAAGGCTTACGAGAAAAAGTGAGGCGCATAGCCGTCTTCGGCTCGACCGGTTCGATCGGTGCGAGCCTTCTCGATATCGTTCGCAAGAACCGCCAGCGCTATCAAATCGTACTACTCTCCAGTAATCGCAATTACAAACTCCTGCTCGAACAAGGGCAGGAGTTTGCTGTTGATGAACTACATTTGTTCGATGAAGACGCGGCGGCTGCAGCCGGTGGCGTAGTCCAGGCCGGTGTGAAAGTTCGATCTGGTGGCCGGTGCATTCCCGAACTAATCTGCGACCTCCACTGTGATCTTGTCGTAAATGCGATCGTTGGTGCCGCTGGCCTCGAGGTTTCATATTATACTCTGAATCGGGGCATCGACTTAGCACTGGCGAACAAGGAGTCAATGGTTGCAGGGGGCGAACTCCTGAAGGAGACTTCAGCTCGTTCTGGTGCCAAGATTCTTCCGATCGACTCAGAGCATTCGGCGCTATTTCAATGCATGCTTGCGGGCCGTCACGAAGAAGTCGAAAAGTTGATCCTGACTTGTTCCGGCGGGCCGTTTCGGACACGTCCCGCTGGGTCCTTCGATTCAATAACTTCTGCTGACGCACTACGCCATCCAAAGTGGTCGATGGGGAGCAAGATCACGATCGATTCAGCGACGATGATGAACAAGGGGTTGGAAGTGATCGAAGCCCATCACCTGTTCAATATTGATGCCGATTCAATCGAGATCGCTATACATCCTCAGTCAATAGTGCATTCGCTTGTGCAGTTTCACGACGGATCGATTTTGGCACAGATGTCGCCGCCAGACATGCGACTACCAATTGCCTTTGCTCTCGAATACCCGAGTCGCCTTCTGACAAATCTTCCCAGGCTTGATATTTCCACCGCTTTCACTCTTGATTTTGCGCCTCCGGATCCTGAGCGCTTTCCTTCCATATTGCTGGCGTACAATGCGTTACGAGATGGTGGATTTGCCCCATTGGTGCTCAACGCGGCGAATGAGATTGCGGTCGCAGCTTTTCTTGCCGATCAAATTAAATTTACCGAGATTCCAGCGACAGTAGAGAAGGCGCTCGAATTCTCTCCGGGCGGATCGCCTCGGAGCCTGGGAGACTTGTTGGCGGCTGATCGGGAAGCTCGAGTGAGAGCCTCTCGTATCATTGAGAGTCGAGAGTGGAACTTTAGTAAGAACTGAGCGTTAATACCATCGTGATTGTTGAAATTCTCTCGTTTATCTTTGTTCTCGGGTTGCTGATCTTTGTCCACGAGTTGGGCCATTTTGCGGTGGCCAAGTGGTGTGGAATTCGCGTCGAGACGTTTTCGCTGGGTTTTCCTCCGAAAATGATCGGTTTCCGCAGGGGCGAAACCGAATACTGCATTTCCTGGATTCCGCTCGGTGGATACGTCAAGATGTCTGGTGAAAAACCAGACGAGGGCGACATCCATGGGCGGCCTTACGAGTTCATGTCCAAACCTATTTGGCAGCGTGCTCTCGTGATTTTTGCCGGGCCAGCAATGAACTATGTGCTGGCAGTGCTTCTTTTGGCAGGCATCTATTTCGTAAAGGGTCAGCCGATTCAAAAAGATTCCGCCGAAATAGGCATGGTGGTAGCAGACGAACCGGCCTCTAAGGCGGGGCTTCAAGCGGGCGATGTTATGCTGGCTATCGATGATTCAGTCGTAACGACTTTTGAGGGAATGTACGGCATCGTTACCAAGAAGCCCGGAGCCGAGGTCAAACTCACTTGGTTGCGCGGCGTGGATACGATGACAGCATATACCACAACGCGTGTGGACACAGTGATGAATATGCAAGGCGAAGTGGAGACCATTGGGAAAATCGGTGTCGCAAGGCAGGTTGATTACGAGAGTATGGGCCTGTTCGCTTCACTGCAGGGCGGCTTTGACATGGCCAATTTCTATGTAGTACAGATATTCAAGTTCCTCAAGGATGTGATCTCTGGATCGGTTTCGTCCAAACTAATCGGTGGTCCGCTGTTTATAGCTCAGGCAGCAGGCGAAGCTGCCAAGCAGGGATTACTCTCACTGTTGTTTTTGGCTTCCATTCTCAGTGTGAACCTCTGTGTCGTGAATCTCGTCCCGATTCCTGTCCTTGATGGTGGGCAGTTGCTGTTCTTGTTGATCGAGAGGATCAAGGGAAACCCTGTCTCAATGAAGGGTCGTGCCATAGCCCAGCAGATCGGTTTGGTTTTTTTGATAATCCTCATCATTTTCGTCACCAAGAACGATATCTGGCGGATTAATATCTTTGGCTGGTAAAGCCCCGATTTCACTTTTCATCACAGCCTGAAGGACACTCCGAGAAACGGGTTGAAGTCAGCCGCGTAGCGGTTCAGCCCGAAATTCATACCCAAGTCAAGTTGAATGTTCTCATCGACACCTAATGTCAGCCCGCTGTCGAAGGTTGGCCTCCAGGGCTGGCTGCCGGTAAGATCAACGGTCTGAAACAATTCGAAATAGACTCCTAACGCTTGGCTGACGCCAATTGTCGTCGATACTGATGCGACGAGTTCGACATGGTGGCCATTGCCGGCACCATTGGCAAGGTAGTCAACCTCACCCATGACGGTGACCCCAACACGATCACCAACAGCGAATTCTGCCGGAGCCATCAGTCCAGTTTCCCACTCATCGGAGGTGACCCTTTCCGCACCGATCGGAATCGATATGTATGGCATCAACGCTACCGCGGACTTTCCGTTGTCGTTTCCCTTCAGGTTGTATTTCAGCCTCACCTGTGGGTCTGAAAAACCCAATACGGGAAACTTGCTCCCTCCTCCAACACGGCCCTCTGTCCACTGACTCACCCCACTGTACATTAGCACAAGCTGAACATCAGCATTGTCTGAAAAACCGTATTTTGCAATACCGCCGAACTCACCGGTGCGAAGCATCTCCGAAGCATCTCCGTGGTGGAGTCATCGAAATCGGTATTTCTGAAACTCATGCTAAATGGCTGCAATTCGACTTGAATATGACCTCTCTCAACTGTGTATGGACTTTCGGTCTTGTCTGGCCGATCTGTACTCAATTCGCGTCTGAACTCTTCTGCGATCAAGGTCGAAGCAAGCAATAAACTGCTCAAGACTTGCAGCACCAGAAGTGCTTTTCTCTGCATTTGCCACTTTCCGTATGTTATGAGTTAAAATTTATCACAAATATTCCACAGAACATACGTACAAGATTTAGGCATGGCTAAATAATTTAATAGGTATGACAAAAAAAGACATTCGACATTCAGTTTCCATCGAAGATTATCTCAAAGGTATTTATCGATTGACGGGTGAGTCGAATGAGTTCGCAACCACGAATGTCTTGGCTGAAGTCCTTGGCATTTCTGCGCCCAGTGTCACCGGTATGCTCAAGAGACTTGCTCAAGACAGGCTGGTCAAGCACAGCCCGTACCATGGTGTTCGCCTCACTGACGCCGGACGGAAGCAGGCTGTCAAGATTCTTCGCCGTCACCGTTTGGTTGAATTGTTTCTGCAGAAGTGCTTGCACATGAGCTGGGATGAAATTCACGAGGAGGCGGAGGTGCTCGAACACGCCTTGTCCGAGCGTCTGGAAGCTCGTATTGACGAGTGGCTGGAGCACCCACGTTTTGATCCGCATGGTGCCCCAATACCGGATGCGGCCGGGAATATTGTTCCGCGTAAGATCCTTAAGTTGTCAGAGATTGAGATGCGAAGAGAAGCAGTGGTCGCACAGGTCATGGGGCAGGACGCCGAGCTGCTGGGTTACTTCGAAGAGAGGCGCATTTTTCCCAATCGCCGCATCACCGTATTGGAACGAGAAAAATTCGGCGGATCGCTCAAGGTTCGAGTATCGGGGCGCATTCAGTTCGTCGGCCTCGAGGCCGCTCAAAAGATTATGGTTGAACGAATTTGATGAGGCAGATCGATGATGTATAGAGCATTGTGGAATCAACACGCTATCTGGACCATCCAATTGAAGGATCGAGCCGAACTCTGGAGGCAGGTCTTTCTTATGGTCAATTCTGTATCGACGCATGGAGGCCGAGATGACGCCGCAGAATGATCCCGGCACGAACGAAGGAAACAAGTCGGATCCGAACGAACCCAACCCGACTGACCGAAGCACTATGGAGGCGACTGAAGTCGAATCGACTCCTCCGCCTGTCAGCCATAGTGGTTGGCGTCATCCGGTACTGACACCATCACTTCCAGAAGTTTACTCTTCGGTTGCGGTATCGCCTACGGCCGGTTTTTGGAGAAAGCTCTTAGCCTTCTCCGGGCCAGGGTTGATGGTAGCCGTTGGCTACATGGATCCGGGCAACTGGGCTACAGATCTGGCGGGCGGTGCTCAGTTCGGTTACACGCTCTTGGCCGTGATCCTGATTTCGAACTTGATGGCCATTCTGCTCCAGCACTTGGCTCTGAAACTTGGAATTGTCGCTGGGCGCGATTTGGCGCAGGCTTGCCGCGATCACTATTCGAAGCCAGTTTCAATAGGCCTGTGGGTACTATGCGAAATCGCAATTGCTGCCTGTGATCTGGCCGAGGTAATCGGTTCTGCAGTGGCACTCAATTTGTTGTTTGGGATTCCGCTGGTCGTTGGTGTGCTGATCACCGCCGCCGATGTACTGGTTGTGCTCTTCCTGCAGAGCAAGGGGTTCCGCTACGTCGAATCGCTTGTCGCTGGTCTCATTTTCTTAATCGGCGGATGCTTCGCCTATGAACTAATCGTGTCACAGCCGGTGATTCGCGACATGCTTGCAGGATTGATTCCGACAAAAGAAATAATCGTCAATCCGGGGATGCTCTACATCGCAATCGGAATTCTCGGTGCGACGGTGATGCCGCATAATCTCTACCTGCACTCGAGCATCGTGCAGACCCGAGCCTACACCCGCGACCGAGTAGGCAAGAAGATGGCAATCAAGTTTGCAACGATCGACTCGACGCTGGCGCTCTTGTTTGCATTCTTCATCAACGCGGCGATTCTGATTCTCGCGGCGGCAACATTTCACGGAACAAGTCATGAGAATGTTGCCGACATTCACGATGCCTACGCGTTGTTGACGCCGATCCTTGGCGCTTCACTTGCGAGTACCTTGTTTGCCGTGGCACTTTTGGCTTCTGGGCAGAATGCCACGCTGACTGGTACCATGGCCGGGCAGATCGTGATGGAGGGATTCCTGAATATACACCTACGCCCCTGGGTGCGGCGATTGCTCACGCGCCTGCTGGCAATTGTGCCGGCAGTCATAGTCGCCGCCATGTATGGGGAACACGGAGTCGGGCAATTGTTGATCTTGAGCCAGGTGATACTCTCGCTCCAATTGAGCTTCGCAGTAGTGCCGTTGATCATGTTTACGAGCCAGAAGGTCAAAATGGGCGAATTCGTCAATCCGCGCTGGCTCGTGGTAATTGCTTGCGCCGTTGCCGGTGTCATCATAATATTCAACGGTTATTTGTTAATCCAAACCGTGATTGGATGGTTCGCTTAATGATGACTTCGAAAATTGAAAGCGTATACAAACACATCCTGATACCGCTGGAAAACAGCAACTCCGACGACGCGATTTTGACCCACATCCGTCCGCTCGCTCGTCTGACGCAGGCACGCATCACACTCGTCCACGTTGCCGACGGCTTTATGGCGCGCAACCAGCATCGCCTCGGTGAGTCCGAGGAAATGCGTCGCGACCAGGAGTACCTGGATCGGCGCAAAGCAGAACTCGCAAGTGACGGGTTTACAGTCGAAGTTGTACTCGCCTGCGGCGATCCGGCGCGGGAAATTCTGGCTTTGGTGGAATCGAATCAGTGTGATCTGATCGCTATGTCAACACACGGTCATCGGCTGCTGAGTGATTTTGTTCTCGGTTCGGTCGCGACAGAGGTTCGTCATCGGGCTCGAGTGCCGGTCCTTCTCCTGCGCGCCTAAGTTACTGAAATAGTAGCACCGATACGGACTGTTCTGAACGACCGCGAGATGACTTTGGCCGTCGTGTCCCTGTGGAATTCACTGCTTGTGCAGCGAGTCTGCGGCAGTCGAATCCGCTCCATCACGTGCGTCAATCTCCTCGCCCCGATAGTCCGGGCGTGATAATGCATAACGCGTTCGGAAGTCGCGATTGGTTACGGCCATTAACTCCTGCAATGTTCCAAGCATTGGATCGTTGGCTTGCTTGTAACGCGTGTAGGGATCGAAGCTGCCGGCAAAGAGAATCCTTCCGTCGTCGCCTATAACAAGATTGATCGAAAAATCAGTACTCTTGCGATCGCCATCCAGAGCGGAAGGGTGCTTGCCGACTATCCGGAATGTCAACTGAGTGAACCCGGGCTTAAGCGGCACGAAGGCAAATCGACCCTTGTACAGCCGATACCTTGGAGTCGGTCCAGCTTTGTCCCCCCACGACTCCGGCAGTTCTGATAGGGCGATGTTGGTAGAGTACTCAATTACGAACTGCACCTTCGAATAGAAACCGATGTGGCACTCCAATTCGAACTCCACTTGTACCGAGTCTTTCAATGTCTTACCCGGAGTAATCCAGAATTGCGAACTGAAATGGCGGTCTTGCTTTCTGATCTTTATCTGTTCATTGATTGGGAATTCCACCAACAAAGGGATACCCGTGCGCAAAGCATGCGGCGGTACCTGTGTATGTATGCAAGTCTCCATTGGACCGGCGCAAATCACTCTGCCATCCTCGTCAATGTCAAGGCAAAGTGTGGCAAGCGGAGTCCAATTTCTCGCCACTCGACGTTCAAACACAAACCTGTGACTCCCGACCAGATTCGGCGCAAATGCGAAGTAAAACGTCTTTGTTGATCCCGAGTCGATCGGAGCTTCCCAACGAGCTGAATCCGGGAGCAAAGGCATCGAATACACCTCGCCCTTCAAGACACGAAAATCGACAGACTCTGAGAGTTGTTTGAAACTAGTCAAGACAACCTTGAGCGAGCAAGTTTTGGTCAGCGCCGGTGTGCTGGAATATCCAAGCTCGCCACCGAACGGCTGATCAAGTTGTGAGACACGGCCGGTGATCGACGGTGTTATTGCCGCCGACGTTATGTTCTGCGCAGCCGACGCCTGCGTGATCATGGTGCCAATTCCAAGCAGCAGAAAAACGATAAGATTCACTCTCATGAAGCACCAATCCCTCTCACATTACCAAATTTCTTGTTTTCCGTACAATCTCTCCGGCATTACATTATACACTCTCGTCACTCTTGACACATCCGTTTTCCTGTTTGCCGATGACCGAATTTTCGGTATGTTCTGCACATGACCGAGAAACTCCGCAAATTCGATACCATCGAACTCACCATTGAGGATCTGGCACTCACAGGGAAGTCAATTGGGCACTACAATGGAATGGTCGTAATGGTCGACCAGGGCCTCCCTGGCGAGCGTATCCGCTGCCAAGTCACGATGCTGAAGCGGCGCTATGCCTTTGCGCAATTCAGGGAGCTTCTGTTTCCGTCTCCTCGGCGCATCGAGCCGCGTTGCGGCAACTTCACCCACTGCGGAGGCTGCGTATGGCAGAATCTTGAATATGCAGATCAAGTGGAATACAAGGCTCGATTCGTTCGTGAAGCACTCGCCAGAATCGGCAAACTCTCCTCAATTCCGATCGATCCGGCAGTCGTTGCCCAAGAAGTCTTTTACTATCGAAACAAGATGGAGTACTCGTTTGGAATGGATGGTGATGGTGCCGCTGTGGGGATGCACGTTCGCGGACGCTTCGACAAGGTATTCGAACTCAAGGAGTGTTTCCTGCAATCTGAACGATCAGTGTCGGCTCTCGATGTTGCCAGGCAGGCCGCAATCGAACTAAACATTCCATATTTCAATGAGCACACCGGTGAAGGCGAGTTACGGTTCCTTGTGGTTCGCGAGGGCAAGCTCACTGGCGATTTCATGCTCAACCTTGTCACCTTCAACCGCGAATTCGCCGGGCGCGATGAGCTCTTTCGCCGCATTTACGACAGAGTGCCCGGCCTGACATCGTTCTACCATACAGTTAATGGAAAGAAGGCTAATGTCGCAATCGGTGACGAATTGATTCTCGTGCACGGCGAGGCACATCTCACTGAAACAATCGGAGATCTTGAATTCCGCATCACTCCATTCTCGTTCTTTCAGACCAATAGCCGACAGACAAAGGTGCTGTACGATGTCATCCTCGATCACGTCGCACCAACGGGTGAGCAGAAATTGCTCGATCTGTTTTGTGGGTGCGGCACCATTTCGCTATATCTCGCTCGCCATGTACGAAGTGTTCTTGGCATCGAAATCAATCCCGAGGCAATCGAGATGGCGCGAGTGAATGCCGGATTGAATCGAATTGACAATGCGGACTTTCTTGCCGGCGATGTACGCAAGCTCTTGGTCGAACTCTCACAATCCGAGCGCAAGTTTGACACGATTATCGCTGATCCGCCTCGGGCCGGGATGGAGACCAAGGCAATTCAGCGTATCGTCAGGCTCAAGGCTGATAAAATCGTGGCGGTGTCGTGTAACCCTGCTACTTTGGCACGCGACTTGGATCTCTTTGCCGGGGCTGGCTACATCGCCCAGCGCGTCACTCCCGTTGATATGTTTCCGCAAACCGCGCATATCGAAGCCGTGGTTACGCTTCTGCGAGACCCTTCTATTAATCCGCAGGCCGAGATGAACTGATGGAGAGTCGAGTTAATCTATTGAAGTTGACACTTGAGGTGTAATTGCTTACCACTGAGACCGTACACTTAGACGGAGTGAATAATGAATCGAAAATTGGTACTTGGTATCGTATTGCTGCTGTTCTCACTTGTGACTGTCTCACTCGCTGCTCCGAAGTTGACTGCTGAAGAGCAACTTCAAAAAATCGCTGAAGACTTTCTGAGTTTGCAGTACGAATTTGATCCAGTGTATGCCACGGAAATGGGTGAGCATCGATTTGACAATCGCTATCCCGATTTCACGGCCGGTGCGGTTAATCGAATGGTAACCAAACTTCGGCAGGTGAAGGCCAATCTCAAGAAGATAAAGACAGCGGAACTCGGCACAGATGCCAAAATTGATCACATGTTATTAGAATCCAATATTGACACGCAGATCATTTATTTGACCAACACGAATCTATACCGCGATAACCCCAAATTGATTAGTTCGACCGCCGTTAACGGCGTTTATTTTGTGATGCTCTCGCAGTCAATGTCTATACAAGAGCAGTTAAAGCTTATCCTTGAGCGCCTGGCAGCACTACCGGAATTTCTTAAGAATTCCGAGAAACAACTGAAGAACCCACCGCAGGTCTGGACACTTCTTGCAAAAGAAGAGGCCGATAATGCGACGACTTTCCTCAATGATGTTTCGGCTTTTTATGCCGCTCAGGTACCGGATCAGCAGCGTGAAATCGATGTCAAATTCGCCACCGCTGCCGCCGCCTTCCAAGACTTTTCCGACTATCTTGGCGACTTTGCCGAACGTGAGGGCCAGTCCTTTGCGGTGGGCAGGGAAGTTTACAATCGACTCTTAACTACGCAGTACTTTCTCGACTTCAACGTCGACTCCCTGATGCGCATCGGGGAAACCTTGCTGGAGCAATATCAAAAATCCTACGATTCTCTTGCGGTCATTGTCGATAGCCTTCCGCCGGTCGAAGAGTTGAATACGTTCATACCGCAGAGTTTTTCTCGTTCTGACGTTCTTGACTACTTTCAATGGGAAATCAATCAGACACGGAGCTGGGTGTCGAACAATGCCTTTGCAACTGTGCCCGCAGATATCGGCGATTGTCAACCTGTCGAACCGCCGCAATTCCTCGATAACATTATCGGGGGAATCGCATATCAGGCACCCGGTGCCTTTGAGACTGTCCAAACGGGTCGTTTCTACATTCGCCCTTTACCAGACTCACTTGATAATGCAAATCGTTCGGCGTTCTTTCGCTACTGCTATCGGCGCGGATTTCGCAGTTCGGTTGTACACGAGTCCTACCCCGGCCACCACATGCAGTTGCAGCTGGCGAATCGCAACACGTCGTTGATTCGTCGAATCCAACGAAATGACCTAATGATCGAGGGCTGGGCTCTTTATTGTGAGGAGGCAATGTATGAGCAAGGATTCTATGGGAATGACCCCAGGCAGATGCTCTCAATCATCGGGGGCATACGTTTTCGCGCCGCCCGCATAATTGTGGACACCAAGCTGCAAACTGGCCAAATGACCTACCAGCAAGCCATTGACTGGATGGTTGAGAAGTTAGGTGCCTCAATTGAATATATCGAGAAGGAAGTCAACCGCTATACGCTGACACCCACCGTACCCATGACCTATCTCCTTGGTAAAGAACAGATTAAGCAGATTCGAGAGTCTCTTCGAGAGCGGATGGCTGAGCAGTTTTCGAGCAAGAGATTCCACGATCTTCTCCTTAATGAGGGTGCAATTCCACCAGTTCTGATTTACCGAAAGGTGAACGATCAGATACTCTAATTCCGCTCAATTACAGGCCAGAATCTACCGATATCTACAGTAGACAGGGGTATTCGTGCCACTTTGGCCTTTGGCAATTGGGGCATGAAGACATACGTGTCCTGCAAGTGTTGGATAGACAACTACTTAACAGGTTCGTTCCAAAGTTCCGTGAGCACGGCAGATGAGCGCGGTACATTTGGACGATCAGGCGAAGGCTGGCAAACATGGCAAAAATCCTTCTTGCGTCCGATTTTCAGCTCGGTCGTCAGTTCCCCGGACTCGGTAAATCCGGCGATCTTGTTCGCAAGGCTCTCAAGGATGCTCTGGAAAAATGCGTCTCACAGGCTCTGGAGACGAGCGTCGATCTGTTTGTAATCAGTGGCAATCTCTTTGCGACAAATCTCGTATCACGCAACCTCGTCGACTTTGTTTACCGACAAGCCGAACGACTCGGCCGCATACCATTTGTCGTGATTCCCGGCAGCCTCGACTGTCTCGATGACAATTCGATCTATCGCCACTTGCCGATAGAAAATCGTCCGGATAATCTTTATGTCTTGGGTGCTGATCATGAATGCACGATCAACTTCACAGACTCCGAGATCACGATTTATGGAATCCCCGACTATGGAACAGACGTCCCACAAAGTGGATGGAAAATTCCAGCCCGCACTAATTTCGAAGGCTCTCATTTTTTGATAGTGGCCAATCGGGAAGCCCTTGATTTGACCGCCCCCCACTTGCTCAGCCCGATCATGCAGCAATTGATATTGAAGGACACATTCCACTTCGTCGGCGTTGGCGGCAGTTCAACCTACAAACAGTGGGCAACAAATGTCTACTCCAGTGGCTCAGCAGAGGCGATGGACTTTGGACACAAGGACAGCGGCCTCTATTTGATGGTGGATCTCGACAAGAGTACGACGCACGTCGAGCCAAATCCAAGTGGTGAACTCAACTGGAAACGACTGGAACTCGATACTGCGAAATTTCTCTACAATATCGAAATTGAACGCGAACTGCAAAAACTCGCTGGAGCAAACACATTGCTTAAGGTTGAGATTTCGGGTGCTTCCGCCGGCGATGGCTTCCTTGACCTTGCTACTTTAGAACGCTCGCAGGCGAATCACTTTTGCCATTTGCAAATCTGCGATCAGCGTAATCTCTCGGCCGTAACACTTGCCGCAAGTCCTGACAACGGCGGCAGTCTGCTCGGCGAATACACCGCGCTCCTCTCCGACAGCATCGAAAAGGCGCCCGGCGAATTGAAAGCCAAATATATCGAGGCTATGTCCACTGGACGTGCCCTCTTATCGGGCAAGGATGTGATCTGATGAAATTTCTGCGACTTGAAATGAAACGCTTCGGTCGCTTTCAAGACCGGGCGATTACCTTTGCAGACGGTATCAATGTGGTCCTCGGTAACAACGAGTCGGGCAAGACGACTGTAGCCGAAGCACTGTGCGCTGTTCTTTTTGATGACCCGGGCCGTGTCTCACCGAGTCTGGTCCGCTATTCACATTGGCAGTCCGAGCATCCCTTCCTGCTGCATTTGGAGTATCAAGCGGACGGCAAGCTCTACCGGCTCACTAAAGATGTCTCTACTGAGCTGTCGTTGCTCGAGGAGGTTGAAACGGGAACGCGCTGGAATACGCACAAAGAAGTTCAGGAACAAATCCACAAAGCCCTGGGCTTTACTGAACGCGATTTCTTTGAAGCGACCGCATTCTGCCGCCAGGGTGATCTTGCCCGTGTCAATCGGCATGCTGATCTGATCAAAGACAAGTTGGAGAGACTCTTCAACAGCAACAAGGATGAAGTACTGGCGTCGCGGCTCCTTGAAAAACTTGGAACTCGCGTCCGCGAACTCGAAGGCGAAGATTCAAACGGAGGCGAAATCGGTTCTCTCCAGAAACGCATTTCGGGCCTTGAGAGTGAGCTTTCCACCTGCAAGTCAAAGACCGCCGAGTTGCTTGAGACCCGCAAGCGAGTACACTCGAATACCGTGGACTTGCTGGCATCGCAAGCGAAGTTTGACGAACAACACGAACGCTTCAAGAAAAGCAAACTCGCTTTTGAGGCTTCGCAAAACCTGGAAAAGGAACGAGAGAGCTACCTCGATTTGACTCGTCGCACCCGCGAAGCTCAGGAAATCAAGAACCACATAACAACCAAGAAAGAAACCCTTAAGTCCCTGACCAAAATTGAGCGTGCTGATCTCAAAACATGCGAGAGCTTGGCGACCCAGCGCACAATTTATGAGGGCAAAGTGCAGGACCTTGAAACGCTCGTCCAACGAGAACGGTCCGCTATCGAAGAGGCGAATCCCAAAGGATGGTATCGTTACTTGGTAGGGATTGCCTTCGCTGCGGTCGCAGTTTGTGTAATCGTTTATCTTAACGCGAAAGACCCGCTCTTCCTCGCTTCGGCAGGTGCGGCTTTCGTTGTTGGCGTTGCAGCAATTGGTCTCTGGATCTCCGGCCGCAGTGCCTTCGGTGCTGCACAAGCGAAGTACTCCGAGGCGAAAGGACGTTTGGATGAAGAGCGCGATACCTTGCGCAAGAACGTCGAAACACTCGATGCCTTGCTGCGGAGATTCAAGGCAAAAGACATTGACGAGTTAGCTGAAAGCTATGAGCAGTATCGCGACCTCGACCGCGACATCAAAACCATGGTTGCCCGCTACGAGATGATCCTTGGAGAAAACAACCTCAAGGATCTTGAAAACGATCTATCCAGGATGACCGAGAAGATGCAGGAGCAGGGCAAGGTGTTCGAGCAGTACCGTGCCTACGCGATTTCAGCGCACGACCTGGAAGAGCTGCAGCGAGAAGTTGCAGAACTTGACAAGAAGCTGACGCGCCTGCGCGAAGAGGCCACAGTCCTCAACCATAAACTGGAGTTTCTTGAGTCAGGCACAGATGTCATGGCGCCATTACAGGAGCGGATTGAGGAAAGTCAGCGAAAGATCGCGATGCTGCGTGCCGAATCCGAACAATTGAAGATAGTTGCCCGGTACCTGGAGGAAGCCCGTCGCAAAGTGCTCAAGAGCTCGATGGAACTGCTGGAGGAGGAAGCTTCATCATACCTCAGTGCAATGACCGCCGGAACCTGGACGAAAATTCGTCTCGATCGCCATAGCTTGGCTTGTGATATCTCCGTCGATGGAACCAGTTGGAGCAAGCCGGAAGACTCGCTCTCTAAGAGTGCGATCGACTCATTGTATATGGCGTTGCGATTGGCATTAGTGAAGGTACTGACAAGCGACCGCAAACCACCTTTGGTGATGGAAGATCCTCTGGTCAGTCTTGATAGGGTCCGCCGCTCAGAGGCTGAGCGCCTGCTCAGGCAGATCGCCGAAGATTTCCAGATCATCTTTCTCACGTCTGATCAGCAGTACCGCGACATCGCAGATAGTGTCTGTGATCTCAACTATACACCGCAGCAAACGTCATCAGTAACAGCATAGCTGTTCTGTCGCACAACGCCGAGCTTTTGCTTCTCCTTTTTCGAAAATCGAGGAGAAGCATGGTGGCTCGGCAGTTCTTCCGCTCAATGTATTCCAGATAACTTCCCAAGGGTCAATTGGTTATGTTGGCCCGGCTTATTCCGGTTGCATGGCTGCGGAGTGTTTCTTATACTCCTCATACCATGACCAAGCATATGTTTGCTCCGTGGCGCGGCGATTTTATCCGTGGACCAAAGGAGCAAGGTTGCGTTTTCTGTCGAATGGTGCGCGAGAACCAAGACCGACAGAATCTCATCCTTCATCGCGCTCACAACTGCTTCATCGTATTTAACCGTTACCCATACACTTCCGGGCACCTAATGGTTGTTCCCAACCGGCATATTGGCCACTTGGAAAAACTCGATCCAGCTATCCTGGGCGAGATGATGGAGTTAGCGCAGTACTTAGTCTCATCCCTCAAGAAGGAGTTTGCACCGCGTGGCTTCAACTTGGGGATGAATCTTGGACGTTCCGCCGGGGCTGGCATTGCCGGTCACCTTCACCTGCATATCGTGCCTCGCTGGTCTGGCGATTCCAACTTTATGGCGACAACGGGAGATGTTCGCGTCATTTCATTGTCGCTGGAAAGCGTCTATAAGTCACTTCGCAAGTATTTCAAAAACAAGTGATCAGTCGCCGCATTCCTTCAAAACAGGAGCTGCTCCAGCTTCAAAAGCTCTATCGTACTGACAAGAAAATCGGGCAAGCTCTTGGTGGAGTCTCGGAGCAACTGATTGCGTACTGGCGCCGCAAAAAGGGCGTCGGAAAGTCGGTTTTTCCCAAATACTCATTCATGGAGATAAAGGAGCTCTGGGAGCGCTATGGCGACGATGATAAGTCGGGTGCTGAACTACAGATTACCAAGCAGGCCTTTTATCGCTGGCGCAAGAAGTACAAACTTCTGGAGAGGCCAACGATCCTCAAGCTTGAACAGCTTGAGTTCAAGTTTTTCGATGAACAACGGCTAAATCGAAGTGCCGGACGTGAGACCCCGGCTCAGACTTACCTGCAGAAGATTGCCTCTTACCATCAAGAGAGCCGGTTTATTCGCATTAACGACGTAATCGAGGTTATTCCGGACTTTTGTGTCCGCGTGACCGCTGACGGTGTACATGTCTTTGCTGACGACGGTGACGGGACCTTTCGGTCCTTTGATGATATGCTGGCGGGAGGATTCTTCCGGCCCGGCCGCATTATCGTAACTGATTCGGCCGAAGCGTCTGTTCTTGCGGTGACTTCATCCCTCGTTGAGATAGTTGTGGCAGGGAAACTTGATGTTGTTGCGCCCTTATCAGCGCTCAATCTACCGATTGTCCCGACAATTCGTTTGTCATTAGCCGCCACACACCAGGTCAAGCTATCATCGTTCGATTCGGCATGCTGCGTTTGGGAGTCACTACGTGGCTCATTGGCGCAATCATTCTGTATTGAGCTCAGTGGCGCAGAGCGCCTCACGCTCGAGGATCGAATGTCGCTGTTGGCGTACATTCGCCTGTTGACTGAGAAGCACGTAGTGCTTGAGCCGGATCAGACATTCCTGAATTACGTCACCCAGTTTGGCGCAAGCCGCTGGCCGGTGCCGTTCTCGGACAAGCAGGTGTTTTTCCTGGATGATCTCAATGTAACCTTTGCACGTACCCGTTCGATGATACGCGCGTTGGGACGAAACGAGTTTGTTCAGGATCTATCTGAATTCCAGGATCGTAAACTGAAACGAATCAGGATCGGCCCGGTGCTTGGTGGCACATTAGAGGATTTTCGAATTGTCGCCTCATCACTCAAGGACGGTGGGGTTAAGCCTGGAATTGAACTTTACGTGCTTCCTCGCAACAACACCATATTTGTCGAAGCCCTGCGGCGAAAATACGTCCAAAAAATCGTAGAGGCTGGAGGTTATGTCTGCAACTTTTTCGCACAACCACCATTGGCGCCGTTGGCCGACCATGAATTCGAACTGACCACGGAAATCAATTGTCTCTCTCCCGCGCACTATCTTGCTTCAGTACCAACCATTGTTCAGGCTACAGCCTCAGGGAAGATTCTCAGAAGGGGTTTCGATTCTCCAGATCAACACTAGATCATCGATAGCAATTCAAAACTCGTGCCATCAAAACGAACGTATGTGTAGTGGGTGAGCCAATCGCCGCAATTCAAGTAGTATCTTCCACCATAATTCACTGTCTCTGGCCAATGGATATGTCCGCATATGACGGCACTGTATCCTTCTTCGAACTTCTTGCGCGCAAATTCATGATACTCATTTACGAAACTGGCATTAGGCGCCTTGGAACCGTAGTGGCGTGAATTTCCGGAAACGAATAACGCGAGTTTGTACGCCAGTGTTGTTGGCAATTGACGATAAAGGGCAATCCCCATCCGATTGCGCAGAACGCGCTTGAGTAATCGGTACTTCACATCTGATGGAGCTACTCCATCGCCGTGGAATGCCAGTACTCTGCCTCTCGGCGAGTCAATTACCAATTGGTCAAGCACAACTTCAAATCCAAGTTCTCTTGACATGAAATCGCCGATCCAGAAATCGTGATTACCGCAGATGTAAGAAACCCGGACACCATCTTGTACCAGATCCCGCAGCCTGAAAAGGATAGAGAGATTGTGCTTAGGGATAAGGTACCGGTATTCAAACCAGAAATCATACAGATCACCGAGAATGACCAAATGCGTCAACTCTGACCGAACCATTGTCAGGAATTTATCGAATAGCGCGAGCTTGCGCCTGTCACGTTCGCTGTCTTGTTCACCGAGGTGAAAATCAGAGACGAAGAAGGTTGCCATCTACACGAATCTACCCGACTTGGCGGCAGGAGTAAAGCCAAAACTCGGGCAAGCAATGTTCTGTCTTGAAACAGAATAACCCGGAATCCCGCATATTTGATTTCAGATGGAAACAAATCAGGGTGTATGGGCAATGTTCGGGAACCCCGCTTTTTGAACTCACTATCTTCTCTTTCAAACTTCGATCTTCCGAGTTTGAGGCGCCGTCCGCGTTTGAAGCGATGTAGTTCCGAGATTGCAGCTCAAAGGACACAAAACATCACAATCAAACTCGTGATTTTGTGTGTTTCAAACTAAAGTATCCGTGCTCTGAACCGATACAATTAACTGTTAATGATACTAACGAAGCAAAATTTAGGACAAAAAATACTTCAGGATGAAGTCACACTCACATTCATATCCTCATGCGAAAGGAGCAAAGGATGAATCGCAGAAGAAGAACCACCTCGACTCGTAAGGGCAGACGCACAACGTCTTGGAACACGCGTTCGACTGGTACCACCCGCCGCTTTACCGGCAACAACCGCACCAAGAACTGGACCCCGGGCGAGATCAACACGCTGAAGAAGATCTATCGCACGAACTCCAACGTGTCGATTGCCAAGAAGCTGGGTCGCACTGAAGGTTCAGTACAGTACAAGGCTTCCAGTCTTGGCCTGCGCAAGAGCGCTCAGTACCTCAAGCAGATTCGCAATAACTGGGCCTAAGCGCCGTCAGTTATTTAGTTCTTGCGACGGCGGCAGATTTGTCGCCGTTTTTTTTGCATTGCACTCCTGCCCGCTTGGGAATATAGTGCCAGCAGTCCCAAGGAGACTGGATTGCGGTTTTTTGACTCTACCATAGCTATTCTTGCCACTCAAATTCTCGGACTAATCTCAGTCTTCTTCGTTAATCTGTTAATCAGCCGCCATTTTGGTGAGGCAGGCAAAGGCTATGTGTCGCTAATCGTCTATTTAGCTGAAGTATTGTTCTCTATCTCCAACCTGGCACTTGGGTTCACGGCGCAGTACTATGTAAGTAAGGGATTGGCCGCGCCTCGTCGTCTCTATTCAAATATCGTTTTGTTCTCAATCAGTGCCGGAATCGTTGTTGTCGCGCTCTTTGTCCTGACCCACTCCTGGTGGCGTGGCTTTCTTCAGAACCTGGACTTGTCTCAGTTGTTGCCATCACTGATACTGGTTTTCGCCCTTCTGATATTCGAACCCGCCTGCCAGCTTCTGATCGCAATCGGTAGAATCGGAAAACGTAGCGCAGTCATCCTCTCGCAGAACTATCTTCTTCTCGGCGCATTGATCGTGTTGCTGGTCGTGACAATCCCGCATCCGCAGCATGTCGCTTGGCTCTACGTAGCTACCTGCTTCGCAGCTGTCCTCGTGGCAATCTTAGTTTTGAAGCAGGACATCGGACTTCCTACATCTCCGTCATTCTCCCTATTTAAGGCCACAATGAAATATGGTGGCTGGATCTACGCAGCAAATCTGTTCGGTTATCTCTATGCTCGAACCGACTTCTTCGTGCTGTCTGCTTTGGGATCGATTGAAGCTGCCGGCGTGTATTCCGTCGCCTCGGGACTGACATCTCCACTGTTCATGCTCGCTATGGCCGTGCACACTGTATTCTATCCTAAAACCTCATCCGAAAGCGATGACGACGCTGCCGTAACAACACCTTTCTATTACCGCCAGGCGTTATTGGTTCAGAGTGCCTGTGCACTTGGCCTGGCTGTCCTGGCACGGCCCGTTCTGGGCTGGTACGGCCCGGGCTTTGTCAGCGGACTGGTGCCGATGTTGATCTTGCTTCTCGCTGTAATCGGGAGAGGACTCAATGGCATCTTGATTCTGCACATACTCGGTCGTGGAAAGGCTTACACGAAATCATTGGCAGTAATCGGGGCGTTGGTTGTTGCGATTGTACTGTGTTACTTACTGATACCGCGCTATGGAATGACTGGTGCTGCAACGGCTACGGCCGTCGCCGTCTTCACCGAGAACATAATACTGACATTCCTGTATCGAAAACTCGTACACGGAAGAATTTCCGATCTCTATCGCTTCGAAAAGCGGGATTTCACGGTCAGCTTCAAAGAGGGGATGTCATTGTTGAAACGGTTGCGGTCGAAGTCCTGAAGTTCCGCCTGCACCAGAGACCTTGAAGGAACGGAGGCTACAAGTCTTCTGCTTCAAAGGAACTGAAGATCTTTATGGCTCGTAATTCGATTTGATAGATTTCCTCTAATTTCTCCGGGATCTTCGTCATATCACCTGCACGTGCGGTAATGGCAATTTCGCGCCACAAGGCAGCTGACTGTTCATAGAGCGCAGACGCTAGTTCATAAATTGACCGTGCATAGATCTGGGCCGCTTGGTCCAGAAAATCGGCAAACATCTTGCGCCCGAGGCCACCTCCGGTTCCGGCCTTTTCGATCTGTTGGTAGAGGGTTGCCGGATCCCGATAGTCGCTGAGGTGATCCCGAAGATCAAATATTTGCAGCAGATTGTAGCCCGGCATGTGATTCTCAAACTTGCGATAGACGTTATAGAGCGACTTCGTAATCATCTCGTCGACAAACGGACGTTCGGAAATCTTGTCCAGACGCCAGCGTCGACTACGGTGGGCAAATGGTGGAAAATCGCTTCGCCGCGCTTCAACGAAATTGCCGATCGGGCAAGACTGAATCTTCAAGAAACCAGTATCGGAAAGGTAGATGTTTTCGTCATCATAGCCCACCGGAATCACGCGATGTCCAGCAAAATGTGTCTTGGAATCGAAATAAGGGAGATAGTAAAGATCAACCTGAACGATTGTTGGTATCTGTTTGTCAACGTGCTTTCTGAGATCGGCCATCGCTGCCTCGTCGTTGTCGAATTCGGCAACATCATAGCTCAAATGCAGGTTACGGCAGAATGAGTCGACCATACTCGTGCCCGTTCCACCCAAATGAGGGTCCGGTTGGCCATCAATTCGTCGGAAAACAAAACCTAATCCCTCAGCCAAGCCGTAAATTCGAGATTCCGGATAACGAAAACCATTGAAATTCAGAATATTGCGTATAGCAGTGGTAATGCAATTGTTACCGGGCAGGTGCACAAAGTTTTGAATTTCGTTACGATTCGGCATAGCTATATTCTCACGTTGTCGCAAATATAGATATTTGAAGTTTTAGAGAAAGATTAATTGAAAGGACATAGAGTAAGCTGAATGGCCCATCACATAGTCACGCTGATAGAGGGGGACGGTATTGGCCCCGAGATAAGCAGAGCCACCATTCGAGTTATCGAGGCCACTGGTGTTGAGATCGACTGGGAGCGAATTCCTGCAGGGATCAATGCAATACCCGATTACGGTTCGCCGGTGCCGGAAATTCTGCTCGAGTCTATTCGTCGAAATAAGGTCGCACTCAAGGGGCCACTGACCACTTTTGTCGCCAAGGGTTTTTCGTCTGCCAACGTCGGCCTGCGCAAGGCACTGGACTTGTATGCCAATTTGCGCCCGGTGCATTCAATTGAAGGTATTAAGTCACGCTACG
Organism: uncultured Ignavibacteria bacterium; assembly: GCA_964552775.1. GTDB lineage: Bacteria > Zixibacteria > MSB-5A5 > CAIYYT01 > CAIYYT01 > JADJGC01. The sequence continues at coordinate 52,729 of CAZKIH010000023.1, forward strand.
ACAATGTTGACCTGATTATTGTGCGAGAAAACACGGAAGATCTCTATGCGGGCCTGGAGCACATCATTACTCCCGGTGTATCACAGTCAATCAAGGTCATCACCAGCAGCGCTTCGACACGGATTGGCAAGTTTGCCTTCGACTATGCTCGCAAAATGGGACGTAAACGAGTGACGGCCGTGCACAAGGCCAACATCATGAAACTCTCAGACGGGATGTTCCTGGAATCGATTGAAGCCGTCGCCAAGGACTATCCAGACATCAAATACGATGATGTTATTGTTGACGCTCTGTGCATGAAGCTGGTGATGAACCCCAATCAGTTTGACATTCTCGTCTTGTCCAACCTCTATGGCGACATAGTCTCGGATCTCGCGGCTGGTCTGGTTGGCGGGCTCGGAGTAGTCCCTGGCGCCAACATTGGACTTCATTCGGCAGTCTTCGAAGCAGTCCATGGCTCTGCCCCGGACATTGCCGGGAAGGGAATCGCCAACCCAAGCGCGCTGCTGTTTTCGGGAGTTCTAATGTTACGTCATCTACATGAAGAAGATGCTGCAGACAGGATCATGAATTCTATTGTTCGGGTTTTCCGCGAGGGTACTCATGTTACTCGTGACTTGGGAGGTAATGCAACTACCGAGGAGTTTGCGGACGAGGTAATTCGGCATTTATAAACGTTGCTATCGGGAAGTCATTATAACCGTACGCCTGGGAAAAGTGCGCAAAGCGTGCGCATTCCTCAGTTGCAGTTGGAGCAAGGCGCCGGACCGCCACTGAAGATATAATTCACCAGGTACACTGCGTCAGATATCGTTAGTATTCCGTTGCAGTCTGCATCACCTGCGATCATCCAATCGCCCGGCATACAGCCAAATATGCAGACAATCATCGCAATCACGTCCGAAATAGAAACAGCACCTGAGCCGTTGACGTCACCACACAGCAACGGACACCCGGCATTGGCGTCACACATGGTTCCGTCGCCATGGTAGTAACTATTCTTGCAGTTCTGGGGGTTCAAGGCCTGGCAGAGGGCAATTCCCGTGCAACACGCGCCCCGAGTAGTGTCCGGACTGCAGCAAGTGGGTACAGGGAATACCGGAAAGCAAGACAATCCGTTGGTGAAGTAACATTCAAACAACGCTGCATCGAGGCCGTCAACCATGCAGTCTCCGTTGAGGTCCAGTTCATAAAGGTTGGCCGGAGCGGGACCATCACCCGTTATGAACCGAATACAGGCGACGTAGTCTGCAACCGTCAATGGATCAGAACCGTCGAAATCACCACTGGCAAAGCACTGTCCGAAAGACCTTGCCGGAGTGAAAATGACAACGAATAACGCTGCAACAACCGTCGTTTGAATCAAAATTCGCAGGAATAGTTTGTTCATAACACTCCACCACTGGCCCAAAAGAGAGCAGGGATAGTATTTGGTTATCGTCGTTCGATTAAATAAAATATAACGAATGTGCCCATTCCTGTCAACGGTGAAGCGCAACCGGAGGGAATCTGCTTAACCAAGTGTGGTATGTTGCTTATGGCTCGAATCTTTGCGAGTCACGATTCTTGGCCTATATCAAAGGCAGCGACGGCTCGCTATGGACTGGGGCGCGCGGTTGCCAAGACCAAACGCCCCCACGTCAAAACGTCTTCAGCAGGATCCCCGGTCAGGTTTACTTCGCAGAGCGTTCTCGAAATTGGGACAATGGCGGTGTCGCGTTTTATGACCCCACCGTGAAAGACGCCGACATTCCAGTACGCATGTACTTGGTCACGCTTCAGCAGTTCAGTGACATCTTTCTTCAGGAGAACGGTCTCGCGCAGGGTGACATAACCCAAATCGTCAGTGACTTGAGCGTCAATTCTTCGGTGGTCTATGGCGATGGCTGGTACTGCGAGATCTGGCGCATTACCGATGTCGAGGGCTACCCAGCTTTGACCTTCACCTCGCCGGTGCGGGCGCACGAAGCCGAGTTGATTGCACCGTCGCAGAAGTATCTGGACGTGATTGCGAGGGGGCTGGGGGAGAAGCAATAGAGGCGAAATCTTGTGTCTCTGACCTGCGAAACCACGCCAATTGCGGTACGTAGTTGAGCGAATGAAGTCGCATCTACCGACTGCGTCTTCTCCGAATGCAAGCCCGGCAGTAGTGGCCAGAGCGGCGGGGTACCGAAGGAGAAAATGCGTCGCCTCTACTTCGCCGACTTCAAGTGAAAGAAAAGCTCGCCCTCGATGAAAAACGTGTTTGAAGTGGCTTCGTTGCCGATGATTTTGGAGCGTTCAGCGGTGACCCGCGTGGTTTCCTCTTGCGAAAAAGTGTAGCCGTTTTCGTAGTCGAATACCAGAGTGCCGGCGACATCAACCTTGTCAACGCCGCGACGTGAAAGCGAATCGGATTCCATTACATCAAAGGGGAGAATCAGGTTTCCCTTGTAGTCAATCACCACACATTTGTGGCCGTCTGTTTCTACAAAATTCTTGACCTCATACGTAGTGCTGGCATCAAGCGCCTCGCCCGAAGGCATGAAAATCTTCACCGTTTGCATCCAGGTGTACCCCAGTCCGACTTCCTCGTCCGGAAACGTTGGCTGCGACTGTTCAAGATTCTGTTGAGCGTACTCTTTCCACTTGGATGCGTCCTTCTCAGAAAGCAGCTCCAACCCGCTGATCTTGCCATCCTTGCTCATCTCATACGACAGAGACTCGCTCGAGGATACAATTTGGATGGAGCTATCAGGCGCTTTTTCCGACCAACTCCAGGTTGAAGTCTCCTCCACGCGTGCGTTACCCTGCGGCGAAAGTGATTTGATTACCTGCGTCATCTCGCCTTTGGATTGCGAGGCCTGCGATACGGACGGGGAATTACGAATCGAAATTGTCTGTTTGTTCACCTGCTCGTAGACAAGTTCGCGACCTTGCTTAAACTTCATCTGCAGGCGTATCTTCTTTTGCGGTTCGGCACAACCGTACCCCAGTAGAGCGACCGTCAGTATCGCTATGGTTATCCAGAATGAACGCCGATGCTGGCGAATGTACTTGAAAATCAGACCCATTGAGCTACCTGATGTGACGGATTGTCACTATTTTCCGCTGCGAGCCAGAGAGCGAGAACGCGATAGTGACGACGGAGAACCGAGAATGGCCGTCGACATGAGTAGAATCTCCCTGTACTCTTTCATTTCCTGTTCCGTCAGCTGTCCCTGCTCAGCCGGTTCAACGTGCTGGCTGTAGATGTCCGAAATGGACACATATGGCCCGAATCCCTCGGCGGTAACCGGCGGCTGCTTGATGTTACCGTGCGGATAATATAGCACACTCAAAGTTATCGCAACTGCTATTGCCGCTGTCACCAGCGAGGCCGGTAACGGACGCACAGCCTCCGGTATAATTGCCGCGGTGATTCGGCTCCACAGAGTAACTTTGCGGACCTGAACTCGTTCATAGAGTCTCCTCCTTGAATCAGCAAAGTAGGCGTCGCTGGGAAGCTTCACCCGACGCGCCGAGATCAATCGCAGGTAGCGCAATTCGCGTTCGACCTCGTCGCGGTCAAGCCCCCTCTCCTTGACAATAGCATCGATCTGCAGCTGATTCAGGCCGTCAGAGTCCTGTGGTCGCAGATCCAGCAATCCGTCGTCTCGTTCTCGTTGTTGCATTTACCGTTGATCCTCTCGTCTCTTTCTATCGACCGGGCCATCAATCTTCTCTTTGAGTCGCTGTTTCACCTTGGAACGGGCGATATGAAGGTTTGACCTTACCGTCGCCTGCGGGCAATCCATCATCTGCGCGATCTCTTCCTTGGAGTAGCCATCAACATCGTGAAGTACAATTGTTGCCCTCTGTTTGGGCGGCAACTCTGCGATGGCAGCATTTATCAACTCCAATAATTGCTTGTTTTCCTGCTCGTCCTCGGGTGTCGGTATTGAGCGTGACAGCTCAAGCTGGAATCTTCCTGACTCCTCGAACTCCTGATCATCAACATTGACATATTTCCGCTGTCGTTTGCGGATAATATCGATACAATAATTGGTCGCAATTTTGAACACGAAGCTTGGGAAATTGGAATCACTTTTGAGACGACTGATGTTCTTGACCAGTCGGACAAAAGTCTCCTGCAAGACCTCGTCAGCCTCGGTATGATTGCCGACCATTTGGTAGGCGTGGGCATAAATTCGTTTCTCGAAAAGCCGTACCAACTCATTAAATGCCTTTTCATCACCGGCCTTGAACCGCTCAACCAACTCCGAGATGTTTTCGATCACGGCACCCCACACTCTCCAACCCACTGAATAGACGCGAACGGAGAGGGATTGTTTAATGGTGGATCCTATCAGGTCGCTCAAGATTACCTTCGCCGGAAGTGGTTGTCAAATAATCTTTTGCGACGGTCCATCTTCTGCGAACGGTCTCAAGACGCTGCCACCGACATCAATGTTCAATCGGCCTTCCTCTGGGATGCGAGTTCGGTGACATTTGTCGTCAAAAATCATTCGACTTATCACACCAGCCGTGGTATAAATGAGCAGATCAGCTAACTCACCTTGAAAGGATGGAGTACCTTGATTTTGACACGGTTAATGACAATTGCCCTGCTAATCCTGCTGACTACCGCATCCGCCTTTGCGCAGTTTGAGAAGGAGGCGGGAAAGATTGCCGTCAATAACGCGCTGTTTCCTTGTCCGGCAAATAACGGCAAAATTGCGTTTCTTCGATTTGACGAAAAAATCCCGGGCACGCCGCAGGAACTTTACCTGATTGACTTGGCGACCGGAAAAGAAACAAGACTACTGCCTGGAGTGAATTTTGCCAATAGTACTTCACCGACATTTGCCCTCTCGCCGGACGGGTCCAAATTCATTGTTCCCGTCAAGGGGACTGTCGGCAGTTGGGAACTGGTGCAGTACACAGTCGGTTCTCGAAAGGGTACCCAGCTCGGAGACCTCGCCCAGTACGTTATAGCTCCCTCGCAAGAAGAGATCGAGTCACATTACGTAGATCCTTCGTCACTATTGGATGTTGTCGACTTGACTTGGTCACCCTCCGGGAAGAAGTTGATGTTCACGATGGTTCGGCCGTCCAATTCATCGGTTTGGTGGATGGACGCCGCGAGTGGCCGTAGCCGTCAGGCGACTGAAGACAGGGTGGGATTTTTTGGATCATTTCACCCTAATGAAGACATGTTTTGCTACACCGATAATATTATGTCGGAAGGTATTACGGCTAACGAAGGCATCTTGCTGAGGTCACTCACCACTGGTGATATCGATACCCTCTGTAACGAGAAAGATGAAGAATTCGGCGGCTCGATCTCGCCCGATGGCAAGTTTTTGGTCTACAGCCGAATAGTCGATGGTACGACGAATGTTTGGATGATGAACCTAAGCACGCGACAGCAGAAGGCACTCACGAACTCCTCAGGGGGCAAAAACTGCAGCTTTCCGAGGTGGAGTTTTGACGGCAAGAAAATATATTTCCAAGGCAACAATTTCCTGCCACAGCCAGTTATCTTCGTTCGAGATTTTACCCCGTTCTAGGTTCGAATTCCGCTTCCAGCCCATTCGACAGACCGCAAATATCCAGAGTGGGCGACCATTGGTCGCCCCAATTCTTTGTTAGACACATCCCAGCAGTTTTAGTTGACATCGCACGATCAATTCCTTTTCCTCGCACCTAACAGTTAAGAAGACAATTTCAGACAGTTGATAGTAAGGCGATCACCATGGAGGAAAAATGGATAATCTTGGTCGCGCATTCAATTTCATGTTCGAGGACCCGGAATGGCTCCAGAAGATTCTGGTCGGCGGATGCTTTGTTTTGCTCAGCGGCATTCTAATTGGGATCCCATTCCTTCTCGGCTATATGCTCCAGGTTATCAAGAACACGGCGGACGGCAGGCCCTTGCCGTTACCGGCCTGGGATAACCTGGGAGATAAGTTCACTTCAGGCCTGATGTTCTTCGTCGTAATCCTGCTCTGGACTATTCCATTGGCTATTGTCTATTTCATCCTGATCTTCATCCCCTGCATCGGATGGCTTGCGATTGCGGTGATTAATATCCTGGTTGCACTAATCCGTCCGTATATTGCGGCTCGGTTCGCGCTCAGCGGAAACATCTCAGATGCTTTCGACTTTCCGGGGATCATCGCTTTCATTAGCCAGAACTTCGTGAACTTGATTCTCGTGTTCATCATGACCATTGTGCTAGGTATTCTGGCAGCCTTCGGTCTCCTGGCTCTGATTATTGGCGTTCTATTCACCATGTTCTGGGCGTATCTCGGCATGGCGTATCTTGCTGGCGAGGTCTATCGTACCGGTCAGAAAGGCAAGGTGGTCACCGCCCAACCGTGACCAATATCATCAGATTGATGAATTCCCGCGGGGCGATCACGGTGCTTACCTGGGCACCAGTGATCGCCCTGCTTTTTTATTTCTTGGGTGGAATTTTGCCAATTCTAATCCCGGGGCCAGTCCCGACTTCTCTCGCATCCTCGCTGCAGAATATGTACAGCAATTTCTGCCATCAGATTCCCGAGCGCTCCTTTTGTGCCAAAGGCCTGCAGGCAGCATTTTGTGCCCGCTGCACCGGCTATTATGGAGCGCTCGCGCTGGCGTCGCTCTTCGTAGTTATCGCTGGACGACTACAGCCCATTTCTTTTACCGGTTTGATCGTTACCTGCTTGCCGATGGTTGTGGACGTCATCTTTGACTTGAGTGCCCTCGTTGATTGGCCGAATTTAGGTCGGGTCCTCAGTGGCACTTTGGCGGGTGTAGGAACAACATTGTTCATTTACCCACGATATCTCGAGTTGCTGCGATATTCGCTTGCTCGCAGACAGCGCACTTGCTAACTTTCCATCCGGGCTGCAACAGAACGTCGCCGCCCTCAATTCAAGCCGAAATTGCTGGTACCGATGATCAAACTCACTCGCCTCGCGCTCAAGAATTTTGCTGTCGTCTCAAGTGCGGAGATCGTTCTCGCTGATGGATTCACCGTCATTACCGGTGAAACAGGCGCCGGCAAATCCCTCATCGTCGGCGCTGTTGGCTTGATTCTCGGTGAACGCAGCAGCACTGACTATATTCGCTCAGGCTCAGAAATGGCTTCGATCGAAGCAGAATTCTCAGGGCGAATAGAGAGCCTCAATCCTTTGCTCAGGGAGGACGACATCCTTTTGACCGGCTCCTCGTTCACGATTATTCGCGAAATCAATGCCGACGGCAGGAGTCGCGCATTGATAAATGACCAGCGCATCAATTTGGCGACGCTAAAGAAAATCGGTGATCGTATCTGCGACCTGCACGGTCAGCATCAACATCAATGGCTTCTCGATGCCGAAAGGCACCTGTGGTTCCTCGATCGTTACGGAGGTTGCGGAAACACCTACACTGACTACTCAACCTCTCTGGCGGCCTACCGTAGCTCGTACCATCGAATATCATCTCTGCAGAAGCAGATCGCTGCGAATCGCGAGAAACAGGAATTGCATCGTTTCCAATTACAGGAAATTGAGTCGACCGCCCTCGTTGCCGGTGAAGAAGACGTTCTCGAGGCCGAGCGTAAGCAGCTTGAGAACATCGTTCGGATTCGCGCCGCTCTCGAATCATCGATCTCATTGATAGAAGACGAAAACGGGGCGGCTCACACTTCCAGCGAAATCCTCAAGAACCTGAGGTCAATCGCAGAATCCTATCCGGCTATATCTGAGCACCAACGCGAGATCGAATCTGTCCGAATCGGACTGACCGAGGTCGCGCGGTCGCTCAGTCAGGCATTGGCAGGACTCAATGAGGATCCCCTTCGACTCGAGCAAATTGGTGAGCGCCTCGCGGATATCTACAAACTCAAACGCAAATACGGCGGCTCGGTAACAGCAGTGCTCGATTTCGCTCAACAAACGCGTGCGGCACTCGATACCAGCGATTCCCTGGAAATTGAATTGGCAAGTCTCAATCGGAATATCGAACCACTCAAATCTCAGTTGCTCGGTTTGGCTGACAAACTGCAGCAAGATCGCGAAACCGCCGCAAAGAAGCTGGCTAAAGCGATGAAGAAGGAATTGTCTGAGCTTGGACTTCCTAAGGCTGAGTTCATCGTCAAATTCACCGAGACAACGACCGGCGATCGCCTCGACGACGGAGCGCGGACGATTGTGCTGGCGGATCAAGGCCCCTATTCTGGCGAGTTCTTTTTCAATGCCAATCCGGGCGAAGAGGCAAAGGCGCTCGTCCAGGTGGCTTCCGGTGGCGAGGTCAGCCGCGTGATGCTCGCACTCAAGTCACTGATCGCAGGGAATGACCGCGTCGGGTTGTTGATCTTTGACGAGATTGATGCCGGCATCGGCGGCGAAACGGCATTGTTAGTCGCACGCAAGCTTAGGCAGCTTTCAGGTAAGCAACAGTTGATTGTGATCACCCACCTTCAACAGATCGCCTCGTTTGCCGACCATCATCTCAAAGCTATAAAGCGCGAGGTCGCCAAGCGGACGGAATCGGAGCTGATTCCATTATCACACGAAGAGCGTGTTGTGGAGTTGGGAAGAATGATCTCAGGAAGTGAGTTTGGCGAGATCGAACGCAAGGCCGCCGAAAAGTTGCTGGCGTCTGCGAAATCTCTTGAAAAGGATGTGTAGGGGCTGATTGCAGTCGCCCGGTTTCACTCGTTTTCATCTAGCAATAGGGGAATATTCGATGCCGCCAACGGTATTGACTTCGAATGGACATTAATCAATGTGGATACTAAGAGCCCTAATTCTTGTCTTACTCCTTGCCTTTGGCCTCAAAGGCGATGTTTTAGATGAGGTGCAGCCGATACTCCAGTGTCCGGGATGCAAACCACCAATTCTTCGGCCAGTCTCATTTGCCTCTACTTATTCCTATCAATCGGGAGACTCCTGCAATTTCACCTGGTCCGACTTGTTACCATATTGCAGAGAGCAGTCGGAGTCCCTGGCGCTCGTAAAGTGTCCTCGATGCAACACAGTGTTCTGGATTGAGGAAGCGCTCGTAATCGGTGATCGATTGCTTAATCAGGAACTCGCGAACAAGTCTATCGATTGTCTCTTGCCGACGGAAATGGATTATTGTGATGCTGCAACGAGAGATGGGTTATCACATGACAAACAAATTTTCGCCCGCGTTTGCGCTTGGCGTCTTGCCAACAACGCACGCCGTAAGGCCGAGAGCTATGCAGCTGATTCCTTGCCAACTCTCGCACAACACAACCTTAGTTCACTCGTCCCACTTCTCGATGAAACGGCACCATTCGATCGTGTGCTAAAAGCGGAAGCATTGCGCGAATTGGGGAGATTTCGTGAGAGCCTTGATCTGGTCAGGGACTTGACCGAAGGCGAATTATCTCGAATCGCCGGCCATATCAGGACCTTAGGTCGCCACAATTGCTCCAGATTGATTCTAATCGACCTTAACTGACAACATACGACCGCAACAAAATTCCATTTGACATTCCTGTCACCCAACTTATATTGCCTCACCCTTTT
>CAZKIH010000024.1:0-61830 GCA_964552775.1 uncultured Ignavibacteria bacterium
CAGATTGACGCCGTTGTCAATCTGGAGGTCGATAGTGAGGCGATAGTCAAACGTCTGAGCGCACGTTCGACGTGCTCGACTTGCGGCACGATCTACAATGATCTTACGAAACCACCGAGACGTCCGGGTCTTTGCGACTTGGATAACGGCTTGCTGCACAGGCGTCCGGATGACAGCGAGATGGTGGTGCGTCATCGTCTCAACGTCTATTTTCAGCAGACCAAACCGCTGGAGGACTACTACCAACGGAGGGGACTGATACTGAGCGTGCAGGGAGATAATCCTGTAGAAGCTGTCACAACCGAAATCATGGCGAAGCTGGAGACGGCTAAAAAAAAAAGACGAATGATAGAACTAAAATCGAAGTCTGAGATCGCGAAGATTGCGGAAGCCGGCCGGATCGTAGCCATGGCGCACAAGCTGGTGGAATCGATGCTTCAGCCGGGCGTCGAGACGCGCGAAATTGACGATCGGGTGCGGGAGTTGATTCAGTCCGAGGGCGGTGTGCCTTCGTTTCTGGGTTATCGCGGCTATCCGGCGTCGACTTGTATTTCGATTAACGAAGTGATTGTTCATGGGATTCCGGGTCGCAGAAAAATCAAAGACGGCGATCTGGTGTCCGTAGATATAGGCGTATTCAAAGACGGCTTTCATGCCGATGCGGCCCGGACATTTCTGGCGGGGCGCGCCGGTGTTGAGAAGCAGAAGATAGCGAAGACGGTGCGTGAGGCGCTAGAGGCAGGGATTGCCGCCGGCAGACCCAACGGCCGGCTTGGTGACATATCAGCAGCGATTCAGCGTTATGCGGAGCGTAACGGCTTTTCCGTTGTTCGCGACCTGGTTGGGCATGGAGTGGGACGCGCATTGCACGAAGATCCACAAGTGCCAAATTACGGTTCCGCCGGATCGGGACCTGTGCTCAAGCCGGGGATGGTGTTGGCGATCGAGCCGATGATCAACGCCGGGACTTGGGAGATAGAGACATTAGAAGATGGCTGGACCATCGTTACGGCAGACAGAAAGCTCTCGGCTCATTGGGAGAATACGTACGCGGTGACGGACGACGGCATCGTGCCATTAACCGTTAGTGAGAATTGATGACCAAAGAAGCGACAATCAAAGTCGAAGGTAAAGTATTGGAGCCACTGCCGAATGCCATGTTCCGAGTCGAGCTCGATAACGGGCACAAGGTGCTGGCGCACGTTTCCGGCAAGATGAGAATGCACTTCATCAAGATACTGCCGGGGGACAAAGTTACGCTGGAATTGTCTCCGTACGACCTGAGCAAGGGTCGCATCGTCTACCGTTATAAATAGAAGATTTGTTTTTGGAGTAATCGATATGAAAGTTCGTTCATCCGTAAAGCCGCGCTGTGAGCATTGTAAGATCATTCGACGCCACGGCATCGTTCGCGTTATTTGCAGCAAGAACCCGCGTCACAAACAGCGTCAGGGATAGGATCAGGAGGATAAATTGGCTCGTATAGCAGGCGTTGACTTACCGCGCGACAAGCGCCTTGAAACTGCGCTCACGTATATATTCGGTTTGGGACCGGCCTCCGCGCGCGAGATTCTCAGAAAGACCGGGGTAAATCCCGATGTGCGCGTTCACAAGATGACGGAAGAAGACGTGGCCAAGCTGCGCAGTGTTATTGAAAACGATTACCGCGTCGAGGGTGTTCTGCGCAGCGAAGTTGCGATGAACATCAAGCGGCTGATCGATATCGGCTGCTACCGCGGCCTGCGTCACCGCCGCGGATTACCGTTGCGCGGGCAGCGCACCAAGACCAATGCGCGCACGCGTAAGGGTCCGAAGCGTACAATAGCCGGCAAGAAGAAAACGCCGACGAAGTAGGATCGAAATGATTGTTAGTTTTCCGATAGAGGAGAGGTTAATTGGCTAATCCAAAACCCAAAGGTAAGAAGAAAAAAGCGCGTCGCATCGATTCGATGGGCGTCGCTCATATTCAGTCGACGTTCAACAATACGATTATTTCGATCACCGACTCCACCGGTGGTGTGATCGCCTGGTCGTCAGCCGGAAAGTCCGGATTCAAAGGTTCGAAGAAATCGACACCGTTTGCGGCGCAGCTTGCAGCGGCATCTTCGGCCAAGGAAGCGATCGACCAGGGACTGCGCAAGATCGAAGTCTGGGTAACCGGCCCGGGCTCAGGTCGTGAGGCGGCAATTCGCTCGCTTCAGGCCGCAGGTCTCGAAATCACCGCCATCAAAGATGTCACTCCGATTCCTCATAACGGCTGCCGTCCGCCCAAGCGGCGCAGAGTATAGGGTGGGGAGGTAAATAATTATGGCAAGATATACAGGTCCGAAACATAGAATGTGCCGCCGTCTGGGCGAAAAAGTCTGCGATTCGCTGAAGTGTCCGGTTGACCGTCGTCCGTATGGACCGGGTCAGCACGGCCAGGGAATGCGCCGCAAGCTGTCAGAGTATGGCATCCAGTTGCGCGAGAAGCAGAAAGTGCGTTCGATTTACGGCGTACTCGAGAAGCAATTCCGCAACTATTTTGAAGAGGCCAATCGCATGAAGGGCATCACGGGTGAAAACCTGCTGCAGCTTCTGGAGTGCCGGTTGGACAATATCGTGTTCCGTCTTGGCTTTGCGCCGACTCGGCGCGCTGCGCGCCAGTTGGTGCGTCATCGCCATTTCATGGTGGGTGGTCATATCGTTGATATACCGTCTTACCAGTTGAAACCGCATGAATTAATTCGCGTGAAGGATAAGTCGCGCAAGCTGGATATTATTCACATAGCGCTGAAGAACGCCGATCGTTCCGCTGACTTGCCCTGGCTGCGTGTCAATAAGGCTTCACTTGAGGGAGAACTGCTTGAAGTTCCGAAGCGTGCCGATATTCCGGTTCCGGTGTCTGAGCAGTTGATTGTGGAGTTGTACAGCAAGTAGTTTAGCAAGGAGAGTAGCTATAATGAAGTGGAGAAATCTGGTACTGCCCAAAGAGGTAGTTACCGAAGAATTATCGGAGAATCAGCGCCACGCGCGTTTCGTGCTCGAACCGCTGGAACGCGGGTTCGGTGTTACCATTGGCAACTCGTTGCGCAGAATCCTGCTCTCCGCGATTCAGGGCGCGGCTGTGACCTCGATTCGAATCGAAGGGGTCCAGCACGAGTTTTCGACGATGCCGGGTGTTTACGAGGATGTCACACAGATTGTTCTCAATCTGAAGAAGCTGCGGATCAAGATGCACACCGACGATCCGAAGACGCTCAAGTTGGCGATCACCGGCAAAGGAAAGTACAACGCCAGCAAGATCGAAACGACGGCCGATATCGAAATTCTCAACCCGGATCTGCACATTATCGAGTTGACTGAGGACAAGAAATTCAATATCGAAATCGATATGGACCTGGGCCGCGGCTATGTGCTGGCGGATGCCAACAAGCGTCCCGACCGTCCGGTCGGAACGATCTGGGTTGATTCGTTGTTCAGCCCGGTCATCAAAGTGAATTACAATGTTGAGAATACCCGCGTGGGCCAGCGCACGGATTACGATCGTCTGACGCTGGAGGTCACCACTGACGGTTCGCTATCTCCGGAAGAAGCGATTGGCTACAGCGCCAAGCTGCTGGCCGATCATCTGCGTTTCTTCATTCATATCGACGAGGATATCATCCCGGTCGAAGAAAAGAAGGAAGACGAGGAGACGGTGCGCGTTCGCAATCTGCTCAATACCCGGGTGGATGAGCTCGAACTGTCGGTGCGTTCGTCGAACTGCCTGCGGGCCGCGAATATCCAGACGCTGCGCGATCTTGTGACCAAGTCGGAATCGGACATGCTCAAGTATCGCAACTTCGGGCGCAAATCGCTCACTGAGTTGAGCGCGATTCTCGAAGAGCAGGGTCTGAGCTGGGGTATGGACATAGCCAAATTCCTGGCGAATGAATAGACTGAGGAGAGTGATACTGTGTTACATCATGGCAAGAAAACACCAAAACTAAGCCGTACGGCGACCCACCGCAATGCGATGTTAGCCAACATGGCGGCGTCTCTCTTCCTTCATTCGAAGATGACGACAACGACACCCAAGGCGAAGGCGCTTCGTCCCTACGTCGATCGTTTGATTACAAAGGCGAAAGACGGAACGCTGCACAGCAAGCGGCTGGTGGCCAGTTACATGCCGCATAAGGAAGCGCTCAAGAAGTTGTTCGAGGAGATTGCTCCGAAAATGAATGAGCGTAATTCCGGATTTTCGCGAGTGATCAAGGCCGGTGTCCGTCGGGGTGACAATGCCGAGGTTTCGGTGATTGAGCTGCTGATGGACAAGCCAATTGAAGCGGTCGAAAAGCAGGAAGGCAAGGCCAAGGCGGCGAAAGCCAAAGATACGGCGAATGCGGCCACTGCTCGGAAGGGCAAAGCTAAGGCAGCCAAGTCGGCCAAGGCGGGAGCCTCCAAACCGAAAGCGGCAAAGGCAGCCAAAGCCGGCAAGTAGTCAATCAATTGCCTTAGCGGCGAATCTGATATCGAGAGGCGGATGACGCGAGTCATTCGCCTTTTTGTTTGGTGCCACCGCATAGGGGGAGAAATCGGCAATTGACTCGAAGCGCAGGAGAGTGAAAAGAGATAGAAGTGTCCATCATGCTCATCTTGACAGTGGCAAGTCCAATTTTGATATTGAAATCAATCACAAATCAATCGAACGTCTCAAGTGGCCACCGAGCGACCCGTAAGGTTAGGAACTGAGGTGATGTTGGCGCAGAGCGCGCAGATGACTGCTATGTTGGCCGTCATCCCGACAAAAGTCGGGATCCAGCCTTGTGTCATGCCGGCCTAACCTGGATTCCCGCTTTCGCGGGAATGACAACTCCTGCGTCCGTACGTGGCATACGCCCTCGTATGCCACGATTGGGTGCACACAAACGGCGTCAAGCCCCAAGAGGGTTTGAGTTACTCAGGGCGCAGGGACCGCGCCGCTACGATTACAGGAGTGTACCCGAAAGGTTAGCATGTCTCGTGAGGGGTGTTGCATAGTACAGGAGCAATTGCAGTAAGGTGCGGAGTCACGGGCGAATTTTGATCTTGTGCGGTTTTGAATCGTTGCGTAGGTTTCGGGACAAGCGAATCGAATTTGTCGGAGAGGGAGAGAGATTATATGGGAAAAGGTTGTAAAGTACTGTTGATCATCGGCCTGGTGCTATTGGCGTTGCTCATTGTCGCCGGTATCATTGGCTATACACAGTGCGACAAGCTTCAGAGCACACTGGCCACAAGGACAGTGCAAGAAATTGAGAAGGATCTTATCGGAAATTTGCCGGAGGGATTCAATGTTGACGAAGTCAAGTCAACCGTCAATGAGCTCAAGGACAAGGTACAGAACTTGATCTCCGAAAAGAAGCTCGACCTCGTCAAGATGACACCGATGATCAATGAGTTCACCGAGGCAATGAAGGATAAGAAGCTGACAACTGAAGAAGCCACAAAGTTGATCGAGAAGATCAAAGAGTTTGTAGCGAGTTCATAATATCTCTCATTAGGCAATTAGTCGAAACCCCTTGTGTCGAGCGCCGTCCTTGAAGAAGCTCGGATGAGGGGTTTCGACATTTCAAGGGATCACGATACACATGCGTGAACAAACAGCCATTCTGATTGGCGCTTATCTCTTCGGATCGATTCCATTTTCGGTGATTGTTGGGTACATGTTCGCCGGTGTGGATGTTCGCAAGCAGGGATCCGGGAACGCAGGGGCGACAAACGTCTATCGGGTGGCCGGGCTCAGTGCAGCGATCATTGCGGGTTTGTTGGATGCTCTTAAAGGAATACTCCCGGTTCTGCTGGCTAAGGTGTTGTTTCCCAACGCAGAATGGTTGTGGGTTTCATCAGGTTTGGCGGCGGTAGCGGGGCACATCTTTCCAATATTTGCCGGATTCAAGGGTGGAAAAGGAGTAAACACACTGCTGGGGATGTTCCTTGTGCTGTTGCCGATTGAGATGCTGATCTGCCTGGGAGTCTTTGGCCTGGTATTTGCGGCGACCCGGATCGTATCACTTGGTTCGATGACTGCTGGAGTAACACTTTCAGTGATTGCTCTAATCGAAAAGTACATAATGGCAAGAAATCTGTCGCTACTTTTACTTTCCGCTTGCATCGGGGTCACTCTGCTTGTATTATTTACACACCGAGCGAACATTCGAAGATTGGTCCGGGGTGAGGAGAAGAAGTTATCCCGTTGACCAAACTTTGGTAAGTTGGTTGACTAACCTGAAGTCCAGGGATGTATGGCGAGAGTTTCGGTATTAGGTGCAGGAGGATGGGGAATAGCAATTGCCAACCTTCTCGCCGAGACAGACAATCAAGTTACTCTCTGGAAACATGATCCTGCAGCAGTAAAGAAGCTCATCGAGACCCGACGCGACAATTCGAAGCTGCGCGGCGTCGATATACAGCGATCCATCAATATTACCCACGACATGGATGAGGCGGCGGACGATCGTGATGTGATTGTCCTTGCGGTTCCGACCCAGAATATGCGAAGAGTCTGCGAGCGCCTGAAGGCTACCGGCCGGCAGGTGCCGATCGTAGTGAGTCTTGCCAAGGGGATCGAGATCAGCAGTCTTCAGCGCGTGTCCGAGATCGTTGCCGACGTTCTTGGTGACGAGGTAGCCACACGTCTGGTGGTGCTATCGGGACCGTCGCATGCCGAGGAGGTTTCCCGTGGGGTACCGACCTCTGTCGTCGTGGCGGGAAGAGTACATTCGATACTTACAGAAGTTCAGCACCTGGTGTCGACCTCGACCTTCAGGGTTTATTCATCTGACGACATTGTTGGTGTGGAGCTTGGTGGTGCGCTCAAGAACGTCATTGCGCTGGCAGCAGGAATGCTGTACGGTCTGCGGTTAGGCGACAACACAACCGGGGCGTTGCTGACGCGTGGTCTTGCCGAGATGTCGCGGCTCGGGGTCAAGATGGGAGCCAATCCTGAGACCTTTTCCGGACTATCGGGATTAGGTGACCTGGTGACGACCTGCGTTTCATATCACAGCCGAAACCGGTATGTCGGCGAACGCATTGGGCGCGGGGAGAGACTCTCCGAAATCCTTTCGACCATGACAATGGTCGCCGAGGGTGTGCCGACGACGCGTGCCACTGTCAGGTTGGCCGAGAAATTCGGTGTAGAGATGCCGATTACCCGTCAGGTGTACGAAGTGCTGTTCGACTCGAAATCTCCCGCGCGGGCACTGAGTGATCTGATGAGTCGTGAACTCAAGAGCGAGGTCTACTGTTAGCGAAAGATTGCGAGCGTGATGCTGTGAAGAACGGCGAAGAGAAATTATATTATTCAATTTCAGAAGTAGCAGAGATGACGGACGTCAAGCCGTACGTGTTGCGGTTTTGGGAGAAGGAATTCCCTCTACTGCGGCCGAAGAAGAACCGGGGTGGAAATCGCACTTACCAGAAGCGCGAGATCGTGCTGGTCAATCGCATCAAGTCGCTGCTGTACGAAGAGGGCTACACCATTGAAGGCGCAAGACAGAAGCTCTCGGAGTCATCGCGCGATATTCGCCGCGAGGACAAGCTGATTGAACTGCTCGGCCAGATCAAGAAAGAGCTGATGGAAATTGAGCGGGTGCTTTCGCTCAACAGCCCCAATGGCACCAAGCCATAGTCCGACAATTCATCCCAAAGAAAGAACACTTCCGGCCTTAGGGTAATCCTGCTCCGTATTTTCCATTGTATTACCGATCATTATCGCTTATTTTAATCGCCCCCATATTCGGGGCGTGGCGCAGTTGGTAGCGCACTCGCTTGGGGTGCGAGAGGTCGGCAGTTCAAGTCTGCTCGCCCCGATTTAGTCTGTCTCAGTAATACAAAGAATTTTGTGAATTGGCATTTTGGCATTGCCATTACCGGCGATGCCGGAAAAGCGGCGTGCTGAATTGAGCATTGACAAAAAAGTCCGCATTCGCTATGCTATTGCAGACTTAGTCTGAAGTAAGTTATCGAAGGAGGCGCGGATGCGGGCGAAGCTGACAGCGATCTTGATCGCTATTCTCATTGTTGGTTGTTCCGGAAGCAAGTCCACCGATCCCCGTTCAGAAGTAACATTCGAGGTAAGTACAACGACTATTCACCTGCGCGGTGTTGCCACGGCAATCTGGCCGGAGAGTGCAACACTGACACTCAAGAATGTCGATCAGGACTCGGTTGAACTGTTCCTGATCGAATCCTGCGATTGGCTGTCCACCAGCAAACCATCGGTGAAGTTGTGCAGTGGTGACTCGGCCCAGGTGACTGTGACGGTTTCCATGAAGACATTGATCGAGGGTGCGCATGACGACACGATCATGGTCATAGACTACGGTAACGGCGGATTGGCCGCTTTTGTCGTCGTGAGTGTTGTCGCGACTCAAGATTCTACTTATGCCTACATAGAACATCCCTACAGCTCGGCGACCTACATGGGGAGCTTTCAGGGGTACTATTGCTATTTGCTGGGTTCAGCCTGGTATCTCATGTGTCACAGTAATTCCGGCAATCCCATCAAGGTTTTCGCCTATGAGGTATGGAGCGGAGGCAAGCTCGCTGAGGAAATATTCGCGCCGAGATCCGTAGCTCCCGGGGATTCATTGGAATGCGCCATTGGTTTTGAAGGTTGTGTCACTACTCCGCCACCTCTTTATGCCTATTGGACTGTCAGGGTCGGTTATCGAGTCGGTTCTGAAGAACATTGGTTAGTGGAGGCATTCTAGGGTACTCAGTCAAGCCGGTCGATCTGTGGTGCGGTTGGGAAGAAAACTAAGGTTCGACGCCGTAGTCGACCTTGATCTTCAGTCGATCGAGTATTTCAGCACCGACTTCTTCGATGGCGCGTCGGGTGACATCGACGACCTCCCATTGCTGTTCGGCAAACAACATGCGGCAGAAGCGCAGTTCCGTGCGAACCTGCACGATATCGTGGTAGGGCATGATCGCCTGTTTCTCTTCTTTGCTGCCCATCAACAAGGCCGCCCGTTCTTCGCGCACGCGCGCCAGTTCATTGGCCTCGATCATCAGGCCGATGATCCGTTGTTCGTTCGCCTTGCCGGTACGATGGAGCAATTGGGTGCGATAAACCGATTCAGCGATGATGGGGATATTGACGACCTTTAGTCCAAAGTTGCAAGCGAGGTACATGCTGATCGGGGTCTTGCAGGTACGCGACAAACCGAGCAGAACAATGTCGGCCTCTTCGATGCGGTGACCGCGGCCATCATCATGCTCGACGGTGTAGCCGATGGCGTCGAGCTTACGGTAGTAGTTGTCGTCGATGATCTGCAGCAATCCCGGCCGGTACTGCGGGTGCACTCCCAGAAATTTAGAGAGCGTCTTGATCATCGGGCGCAAGACATTCAGGTGGAGGATCCCGCGCGCCTCAAGGACCTCATGGAAGTACTCGCCGAGTTCGACCGAAATCATTGAGTAGATTACCAAGTAGTCATCGGTAACTTCTTCGACAATGGCGTCGATCAATTCTTTCGTAGTTGTGTTCTGATATGTCTTCTTGATGTGAAATGCGATCTTTTGGTCGGCGTACTGTGACAGTACAGCATCGAGCAGACGCTTGGCGGTGCGTCCGGTGCCGTCGGAGACGATGATGATCTTCTTGCCTCTATCCATAGACTGATTGCTCCTCAATAGGGACAATACCTATTATCCGTGAACAACACAAAGGCTTTGTCAGCACGGTTTGAATCGAGAATACTTGCACGGCAGCGTGAGATCAGAAAGGAATTGAGCTATGTCGATCGGCTTCATTGGATTGGGTAATCTTGGCAAGGCAATCGCACAGCGGTTGATTGACTGCGGCGAAGAACTGGTAGTTTACAATCGTACGCCCGCGAAGGCGGTGGGCGTTAACGCGAGGCGCGCTGCCAACATTGACGATCTCCTGCTCGAATGTCAAACAGTTATTCTTTGTTTGTTTGACAGCCGTGCGGTTGCGGAAACGTTGCCGCGAGTCTTGGCAATGGCACCCAGGGGGAGCCTCGTTATTGATCTGACGACGAACCATCACCGGAAGGTACTCGATTTTCATCGTGAGTGTCGTGCTGTGGAAGGCGCCTATCTGGAAGCGCCGGTGCTCGGGAGTGTCTTACCGGCTTCACGCGGCGAACTGACAATTTTGGTAAGCGGAGAGCGGGAGGAGTTTGAGGGGGCAAAGGGACTGCTCGAAAAAATAGGCAAGACAATTCACTTCCTCGGTGCGCCCGGAAACGCGACGATCATGAAGTTGGTCAACAATCATTTGCTCGGAACATTCATGGCTGCCATTGCAGAAGCTGTTGCATTGGGCGAACGCGCAGGAATATCGCGTGAGCAGGTGATTGCGATATTGAGTGCAGGGGCCGGAAACTCGGGAGTCTTCAATGCAAAAAAGGACAAACTTATCAACGAAGACTATGCGCCACATTTTTCTGCGGCATTGATATACAAGGATCTGGGATATCTGCTGGAGCTGGCGAACGATCTCAAGTACGATGCTGAACTTGCGCAAACAACGCGCAGACTTTATGGACGCGCGATGAATGAGAGTACACACGCACAAGATTTTTCAGTGATATTCAAGTATCTGAAATAATGGAGCAATTAACCGATTTGCGTCTGGTCATCTTTACGGCGAGAGATTGCTGCGAGGATGACTGCCACTACTGGAAGCAGAATCATCACGACAACCAGTGCTGCCGGCATCAGAGTCATCAAGCCGCCTTTGAGGAAGTTGGTCAAACCAACAACGGACGAGAGGACCAAAATCCAGAAGAAAAGTGTTATTCCAAGTAGAACTGTAGCTGCGCCAACTAATCTATTCCGCTGTATCAACTTAATCTCCTAATCGTACTCAAGCTGTATCGGAGGCGGAGATACAAAGTTTAATTGGAAGGCACAATAAAAATCGCAGGAATGAGCCTCAAAGGGTTATTTTTTTTGGCTGTTTGACTGCCGGCTGAGGTGCCAGTAGTACCCCATACTTGACAGCAACAAACTGACCCCGATGGCAAGGTAAAACGGAGCCAAATAGGGTTTGGGGAGGCCGGAGTGCCGAACCACGTAACCCATGGCCATCATGATCACCACCAAGAAGTAGCTGCGGAGGTTCTGGAAGGCGAAAACACAGACTTTCTCTTGTCCGGGAGACTGGGTGTAGATGCGATCGATGTTTTCCCGGGCGAGTTTTGAGAACTTGAAGCGGTAGACCACCCAGCCGATCGCTATTCCAGCGGCGAGTGCGGCCACAAGGTAACCGGTACCGGTGTCAATCAGCCAGCTAATGGCCACCGAGGTGAGGAAGACGCCTGTTCCTGACCAAACGATGCCGGCGACGAGAGCGAGGGTGTTTCGCTTTGCAGCAGGCTTCTTAATCACCGGTTGCTCGAAGGTACATATCGGGTCATTATCGTATTTAACCGTCTCTTACGCAATGCAGTCTTTTGCGGGGATAAAAGCGGTTGACACCCCATTTTCTCGATATTTCTTAGCCATTACCAGTCAATGCCAAAGATGTCGCAGTTGCAGCATCATCGAACAGAATTGAAGGAAGAGGATTGATATACGACAGCTCAGTTTCCGGCTCCGGGAATTTCACCTCCTGGGGATGGCCCAAATGGGCAATACTCATCATGCTTTGTATGGAGGTAATCATGTCGAATTCGCAGGCAAAGGCACAAGAACCGGCACCACAGTTCTATTTAGTTGAGCTTCACGGTACGCGAGAAGGCTGGCCTGACAAAATGACACCTGATGAGGAGAAGATTCTCGGAGAGCACTTCGTTTACCTAAAGGCGCTCACGGCAAAAGGGACTGTATTAATGGCCGGTCCGGTCTGGGGCAAGTTTGGGCTCGTAGTGCTGAAAGTCCGGACTGAAGCAGAAGCGCGCGCCATAATGGACAAGGAGCCGTCGGTCGTGCAGAAGTTGCACACTTATGAGCTGTACCCGATGGTCGTCTCGCTGCTTGCTGATTTCATCTCAAAGAGCCGCTATCCCGCTGAAATCTCTGATCGCGTTATGCAGAAAGAAGTCACCGTGAAGGCGACCCTCGACGATGTCTGGCGAGCATGGACAACAAACGAGGGAGCAAGCGAGTTCTTTTCGCCAAGTACGAAGATCGAATGTCGAACGGGCGGAGCGTACGAAATCTATTTTGACAACGCAGCTCCGGCTGGAAGCCGCGGGGGTGAAGGCAACAAGGTCTTGAGTTTTCTTCCCAAGTCGATGTTTTCGTTTGAATGGAACGCCCCACCAAAATTCGGGCCACTCCGCGAAGTCCGCACGCGTGTCGTTATCAACTTCGAGCCGATAGGAAGCGACTCGGTAAAGGTAAGATTTTTCCATCTCGGCTGGGGCACGGGAGAGGATTGGCAGGCGATCTACGACTACTTTGACAATGCCTGGGGATATGTGCTCGGAAATTTCAGCAAGCGATTTGAGTCAGGGCCGATTAAGTGGGAGGAGTAAGTTCTTGACAATTTTCGAGCTTGTTAGATTTCTCAAAGGTCCTTGCCGAGATATTCCATCATGCGCTCGCCGATCAGCCGGCCGTTGCAGTGTACCTGCAGACGATAAGTGCCCGGCAACTTGGGAACGAAATTTTTGTGCGCAAACTTGACTTTCTTGACAATGCCGGCCGAGCTGTGCGGGGCAAGTCTGACTCCACCGAGCAGGTATTTCGCAATGCGGGTTTTGTCATTCTTGCCGGGTCCGATCATTAGTAACTGCAATCGTAGTTGTTGAGACGTTTTCCCATTATTGTGACAGTCGATTTCGAATAGGATGCTCTGGCCGATTTGGATCTCTTTGACAGTTCCTTTTCTCCAGGTCAACTCAACTGCTTCGGTGTCTCCGAGTCCCAGTAGTTTCATGGCGTGCGGATGGTTTGACTTGATCAGCGAACGCAAAGCACGCTGAATTATCCATCGGCGTTCGGCAGATATCTCGCCGCGCTGCCAGTTTGCGATCCAATCGCAAAGCTGGTCTGCGTTGTCTTTGGAGATGTCATTGAGATTGTTCGCGACCGCCTTTCGGACATAATCGGATTCGTCATCAAGAAGGGATTCGAGCAGAGCTTTGATGGGAGTCGGATCCTGCTTAAGCGATATGATATGTTTGCACCAGACGCCACGCGGACGAAGCGCTTCGGCGAGCATACGTCTGACGGCAGGGTCTCTGTCATTCACCCAGAAATTGACTCGCGGCAGCACGCGTTCGAGTCCATGCTCGTGTACGACATTCTTGAGCACCCATTGGGCGGTTTCTTGTGTCCAGGTTCCCGGCAGGGCGCCTGTCCGATTCAGGAACCTGAGTTCAGACTTGAGATCGTGCTTGAAATGCTCGAAATGGACGTGGATGCCTATTGAACGAATCTTGTCACTTTCGGATGTTATGAGGGTTTCTGAGAGTATCTTACCATCACCAAGTTCGACGATTTTTTTGACTATCAACCGGGATTGGTCAAGGAGACCGATTTTGAAGTAGCCGTCGTTTTTCAAGGCGGCAATCAGGCGGCGGGTAGCTGCTTCGCCGATGGCCGGAGCGAGTGTCTCATAGAGCTTTGGAAAACAGTTCCTCAAGGGCGTCTCGCGCGGGACGCCTTGCTCTGAAGATTGCTTCATCTTTGTGTTTTTCGCCACGTTGATATGCTCCTTCACGATTCAAATCCCAACTGATTGGGAGTAACCTATTTAGCCAAAAACTTGTTTCTCTTGATTCGACATTTCGGTATATTTTTTTGGCAGGAGTTCTGCCAGTGAGGAGACCGAGATGTCAGTTCTTAAGCAATTCGATCCGGAAATATATGCGGCAATGCAGGGGGAAACCAATCGCCAAAACAAGAAACTTGAGCTGATTGCCTCCGAGAATTTTGTCTCAGAAGCCGTCATGGAGGCGGCCGGCGGCGTGATGACCAACAAGTACGCCGAGGGCTATCCGAAGAAACGCTACTATGGTGGCTGCGAATTCGTGGACGTAGCGGAGACTCTGGCTCGCCAGCGCGCGATTGAATTGTTCGGGGCCGAGCACGCCAATGTTCAGCCGCACTCCGGCTCACAGGCCAACATGGCGGTGTATTTCACGGTGCTCAAGCCGGGCGATACGATTCTGGGACTGAATCTTTCCCATGGCGGTCACTTGACGCACGGACATCCACTCAATTTCTCAGGTATCTTCTACAATGTTGTCGGATACGAGGTGAACAAGGAAACAGAAACCATCGATTACGAGGCCCTGCAAAAGCAGGCGCTGTCGACCAAGCCGAAGATAATTGTTGCCGGCGCGTCGGCTTATCCGCGCACGCTCGACTTCAAGCGCTTCCGCGAGATCGCCGATGCCTGTGGCGCATTGTTGATGGTTGATATGGCGCATATCGCAGGACTGATAGCCGCGGGGCTGCATCCGTCACCGATTCCTCATGCGCATTTTGTCACGACGACGACGCACAAGACTCTGCGCGGTCCGCGCGGCGGGATGATCTTCTGCAAGAAGGAATTCAAAAAAGATCTCGACCGGATGGTGATGCCGGGAATTCAGGGCGGCCCGTTGATGCACATTATTGCCGCCAAGGCAGTGGCTCTAAAAGAAGCGCTGCAGCCGGAGTTCAAGGTTTATCAGAGGCAAATACTAGCGAACGCGCACACACTGGCCGAGGAATTCATGAGGATGGGTTATCACGTTGTCTCGAAGGGCACGGATACGCATCTGTTGCTCTTGTCATTTGTTGAGCGCGGATTAACCGGCAAGCAGGTGCAGGAGGCGTTGGATGTTGCTTCGATAACGACCAACAAGAATACCATTCCATTCGATCCACAGCCGCCGCTGGTAACCTCGGGAATCCGCATCGGCGCACCGGCAGTCACGACTCGAGGAATGAAGGAACCGGAGATGAAGTTGGTAGCCGCGCTGATCGACAAGGTCATCAAGAATCTTGATAACGAACAAGTACTGGCGCAGGTCAAGACTGACGTGGAAAAACTGTGCGACCGCTTTCCGCTGTATCAGGAGCGGATGGACAAAGACGTTGCGGTGCCGGTGATTCCGTAGACTGATAATCGAAAGGCAAGGATGCTGGTAGAATTCTCGGTCGCGCCGATGGGAATCGGCGACTCGATTTCGAAGGAAGTCGCTAAGGTCATAGACATAATCGACCGATCTGGCCTGAAGTACAAAACGCACGCCATGGGGACATTGATTGAAGGCGATTGGGAGCAATGCATGGCGGTCATCAAGGCGTGCCATAACGCTGTGCGTTCGAGCTCGGCGCGAGTTTATACAAGAATTGCAATTGACGACCGCGAAGGAAACATGAGCACTATGGATCGCAAGCTTGATTCGGTGCGCAAAAAACTTGGACGCGAGTTCGAGGAGTAGCAATGTCAGAGCCTGTGGTGATGCTATCGACATGTCAGGATGAAGCGAAAGCGAATGCGATCGCCGAGCAACTTGTGGAACACCGGCTGGCGGCATGTGTCAGCATTGTGCCGGGAATCAAGTCAGTCTTCCGGTGGGAAGGCAAAATCCAGAAGGAGAGCGAGGTCCTGCTGGTAATCAAGAGTCAGCGAGACCAGGTGCCTTCGATTTGCCAGGTTGTGCAAGAGCTATCGGGTTACGAACTGCCGGAGTTGATTGCGATGGAGATCATTGACGGGTCGCCGCAATATCTCGATTGGCTGATCATCGAATCGCGGCCGACAGCAGTAGAGACCGAGCCTGAATAGAGTCGTGAGCACGATTGCGTTGCTGACGGATTTCGGGGACAACGACGGCTTCGTCGGGATGGTAAAAGGGACAATCAAGAGCATTGCTCCTGACTGCGAAATCATTGACATCTCCCACAACGTTGCATCATTCGACATTCGATCGGCGGCGTTCATTTTGCAGAAATCAGCGCCGTACTATCCGTCGGGGACGGTGTTTCTTTGTGTCGTCGATCCCGGTGTCGGAAGCGCCAGGCGTTTGCTGGCAGCGCGTGCAGGGAGTTACCTGTTCGTCGCTCCCGACAATGGACTGCTGTCTTATGTGCTGACCGACTTTTCGGAGAAGAATGTTCACGCTATCGAGAACGAAGCGCTGTTCCTGCCGAATCACGGTCAGACATTTCACGGTCGTGATATAATGGCTCCGGTTGCGGCAAGGCTGGCATTGGGTGAGGCGCTGGATCTTGTCGGTCCGGCGGTGGAGACCTACGCATATCTCAAGATTCCCAACTTGCTAAAGCACGGGCGCAGTGTTATCGGCGAGATTGTATATGTCGACAAATTCGGAAACCTGGTAAGCAACATCACAAAGAATGACTTGCCCCGCGACGTTGAACTGACAGATTTGAAGTGTACGATCGGCGACAAACGGGATATCACCTTTGTCGGCAGTTATAGTGAAGCCAGGGATCTGGCGGCCATTATTTCCGGATACGGTACGGTGGAGATTTTTGTCAATCAGGGAAATGCGGCCAGTAGGTTCAACCGACCAGTCGGGATGACGGTTGCAGTCGAGGGTTAGATTATGAAGTGTCCTTATTGCGGTGAAGAGTCGGATAAGGTGATCGACACTCGTTCGGTCCAGGAGGGCAATGCGGTGCGGCGACGGCGCGAATGTCAATCCTGCAATGAGCGTTACACGACCTACGAGTACATCGAGCGAATTTCACTGATCGTGATCAAATCTGATCAGCGGCGAGAACCGTTCGATCGTTCGAAACTGCTGCGTGGACTGCAGATTTCCACAGCCAAACGACCGGTTTCCGAGAAGCAGCTTCAGCAGCTCGTGGAAGACGTCGAGAACGAGCTATTCAAGGTCAACAAATCCGAAGTGTCTTCGCAGCTAATTGGCGAGATGGTGATGGAGCGATTGCGCAGTCTTGACGAGGTAGCCTACGTGCGCTTCGCATCGGTGTATCGCAAATTCCAGGACAAGACAGAATTCGTCGACGAAATCAAAGACCTGCTCAAGTAATTGCCAATGGCTGAACAGCGCGACATGGGGACAGAATCGCCGGGCGGAAATATGCCGTTCCTCGAGCATATCGAGGAACTGCGACAACGGCTGATCAAGATCATCCTTTCGATAATTTTTTTCTCGATCATTGCCTATTTCTTTTCGGACGTCCTTGTCGAAGAGATCGTCAAGCCGGTCGGCACCGTCTATTTTCGGCAACCCACCGGCGCCTTCATGTTACGCGTGAAGCTTGCCGGTTTTGCCGGGTTGGTGCTGGCCATTCCCGTTGTGCTGTTTCAGTTCTGGAGATTCGTGATTCCCGGGCTGTACAAGCGCGAGGTGAAGTACCTGGTGCCCGTCACCATCCTTGGGACGCTGTTCTTTTTTGGGGGAGCAGCTTTTTGTTTCTTCGGTGTGATACCGAATGCGATCAAGTTTCTGCAGGAATTCGGCACTGAGAATGTCAGGCCGCTGATCGATGTGTCAGATTACTTCTCGTTTGTGTTCTGGATGTGCGTTGCCTTCGGGGCGGTATTTCAGCTACCGATTATCGCCTATTTCCTTGGCAGGATTGGCCTGATTACGGCGGGTACGTTGCGGCGGGGAAGACGCTTTGCGGTGATTGGCATCTTGATTGTGGCAGCGATTATTACGCCGACGCCGGATGCCTTCAGCATGATGTTGTTGGCCGTGCCGTTGTATGTACTCTATGAGATTTCGATTTTCGTAGTCCAACTCACGGGCATACGAAGGGAGTGACTTGTCCCGGCGCTGCTTAGTAAGAAATATCCCTTGTAACCCCCATCCGGCGCTGTATATTCCCAGCCGATTGTCGAACTGACTACTATGATTACTGTAATTCGCACACTACTGCTGTTAAGCCTGTTTACGACAGCGGCGCTTGCTGTCCGGCCAAGTGACCTGTATAAAGAGGGCGACGTCGTCGAATTCCGAATTGAGCATAACGGCAAGACGATCGGTACGCAGCGCGCAACCTGCTCCGGATATCGGATGACCGAAGATTCATTGTTGATCTTCAATATGGAGACCAAATCGGTGATCGAGAGGGGTGGTCGGTCTTTTGATATGGATGTATCGTGTGAGGCCGCCTATCGCACCAACGGTCTGCCCCGCGAGTACAAGTTCGATCTGAAGCTCCTGAATGCCAAGGTCACCAGCGAGGGCCGCTTTACCGGAAAAGAGTATATGGGGAACACGACGCGAATCGGTGTGACCACTCCATTTAGCGTGCCGCTTCAGCGATGGCCGGTTCTATTTGACAACAACTTCGCACTCCAATGGGAAATCGCGATGTACGCGATCAAGCGCAGTCCCGGCGATACTCTGACAGTCGAAGCGATGATTCCGCAAATGAACCAATTGGTGCCGTTTTCGGTTCTTGTCCAACCAAATGAAACCATGGTGTATGGCGGCGAGAACTGGCGAGTGAAAGTCCTGCATCTAAACCAGGCCAATCAGACGCTCTATATAGATGAGAGCGGCCGTCTGCTGAAAGCCGTTGATAAGGCTGCCGGCTTCAGTGTGATTCGCCTCGCACCGGGGGAGTCTGCCCAGATTACGCGGGTTTCGGTGTGGACGTTGATCAGCAACCGCCTTCCCGGTTACCTGCTGATCACCGCTCTGGCGTTAGCGTGGTTTGTGGCGTTGGGTTGGAAAGAGGCGAGCAAGCCGTTCGGTTGGGTGGCGTTTGTGGCAGCAGCGGCGCTTTATTGGTTGTCATTGCAGGCGTTGATGCCGGTCCAGAATGCGTACTTTGGCTGGGCGATTGATCCACGAAGCGGCGGAGGGAATACCTATGTGACGCTGTTTGGCTCGGCCCTGATTTTCGCTATTTTTGAAATGGCTGCGATTGCTCTTCCGGTGATCGCACTCTATTTTCTCAAGCGCATGGACGGCGTCAAGATTGCGATTGCATTCGGTGCCGCAGCCGGCGCTGGATTTGGTCTGATGCAGGCGGCGAATTTGATGCAATTTACGGATGACGGTTCAATACTCATGCGCATTGATGCTCTGCAGAAGATTTGTCTGATTGGCGTGTGCGCCGCGTGCGGTGCGTTGATCGCGGTGGTCATCGCGGCGCGCCTACCTGCGCACTATTACCTGATTCCGATAGGAATTAAAACGGTGCTAAACTGGACGGCAGCATTCGTGCAGAAAGGCGCGCTCTCACAGAGTTCACAAGTGTTTATCTCCTTTTTAATTGCGGCCGTCGGTGTGCTGGTTCTGATATTGATCAGGCGGGAATTTGGCAGGCGAATTCGAGTGCAGAAACAAATCAAGACAAATTAAGCATTTTAACTTGCGGGGCTCTGCAAAGCATATATATTTGTCGACGATACGAGAGAGAATTCTCGAATCGACTTCACGCTGATGAGGAGGATGAATTTATGGCGATGAAAATCACCGATGAGTGCACGGCCTGTGGACTTTGTCTGCCGGAGTGCCCGAACGACGCCATCTCCGAGGGGGATATTTACGTTATTGATCAGGTTAAGTGCGACGAATGTGCCAACGTGGACGGTGGTTCACGATGTGTAGCGATCTGTCCCGTTGACTGCATCATAAAGGCGTAACCAAGCCAATGTGCTTATGAGGTGCCGGCGATACCGACGGCACCTTTTTTGTTATTATGTTTACCGGAAGACAAGCCTGGATCATCATTATGATTATTGCAACCGTAGCGTTGTTGTTCCAGAATTCCGGCCATGTGCGACTCAAGTTTACATTCTTCAACTTTTCGCTTCCACTGCCCGTCCTGATATTGGGCGCTGTCGGGATCGGTATCGTGCTTGGTTTTTGGCTCGATCGCCCCAAGTCAAATGGCAAAAAATAGATTTCAGTATCTCGAAAAAATAGCCACGGCGGATGCGGCCTTCGAAGCGTATGGCGGCACGCTACCCGAGTTGTTCGAGAACGCGGCGCTTGCTTTGTTCGGTGTCATCGCGCCGCTCGAGATGATAGGCAATGATTCCATTCGCGACGTCACGCTGGCTGCTGAAAACGATGAGGAATTACTCTTCAACTGGTTAGCGGAATTGGTCTACCTGAAGGATGTCCACTCAGAATTGTACTCGAAATTCAGTGTCAAAATTGAGCATTCGGACGGGCTGAAGCTGGCTGCGGAGATACGCGGCGATTCTATTGCGAGTGTGCGTAGCTCCACCCATACGGATGTGAAGGCTGTTACGTATCACCGGTTGGCGATTGAACACCGGGATACAGGACTGGTCGCGACCGTGGTGTTGGATTTATGAAGTATCCGCTTACCAAAATTCGTGAGGGTGTCTGGGAGATTGCTCCGACGGCCAAGAAGGGAATGCGTGTTCCGGCCCGGCTGTACTCAAGTGACAAGTTGATTGGCGCACTCGATGAAGGGGTATTCGAGCAAGTGACAAATGTTGCGACCTTGCCGGGTATCGTCGGCCACGCTCTCTGCATGCCTGATGGGCACTGGGGATACGGATTTCCAATTGGCGGCGTTGCGGCATTCTCGACAACCGACGGCGTGATCTCGCCCGGAGGGATTGGCTTCGATATCAACTGTGGCATGCGGCTGATACGCACGAATCTGACTTTAGACGAGATCAGGCCCAAATTGCCGCAACTGCTCGATCGGCTGTTCCAGTTAGTTCCCGCCGGAGTCGGTGTCAAGGGGTCAGTGCATCTTACCAAGAAGGAGTTTGAGAGAGTTCTTGTCGATGGCGTAGACTGGTGCCACAAGAATGGTTTTGCCAACGATTCCGACTGCCGTAGTATCGAGCAGGGTGGGAAGTTGCCCAACGCCGATCCAGCCTTTGTCTCTCAGAAGGCCTTTGATCGTGGGCGCGATCAACTGGGCACACTGGGTTCGGGGAATCACTATCTTGAAATCGAAGTCGTCAAGCCAGAGAACGTGTTTGATAAGGCCATCGCCCAACGCTTCGGAATCGACAGGCCGAATCAGATTGTGGTATTGGTGCATTGCGGCTCACGCGGCTGCGGGCACCAGGTCGCGACTGACCACTTACAGGTATTCACCAAGGCAATGAGGAAGTACGGCATCGAGACGAATGACCGCGAGTTGGCTTGCGCGCCGTTCAACTCCGATGAGGGACAGGCGTATTTCACGGGGATGACTTGCGCGGCCAACAGCGCGTTTGCGAATCGCCAGATAATAGTGCACAACATCAGGCGCGCATTTATGGAAGTCCTGGGCAAGTCGGAGCGCGAGTTGGGGCTGGAGACGGTCTATGATGTCGCGCACAATATTGCCAAGATTGAAACGTACGAGATTGACGGCAGAAAGCAGAAGGTGATCGTCCATCGCAAAGGGGCTACTCGAGCCTTCGGGCCGAATTCGCCGGATGTGCCGGAACGATTCCGCGATATCGGCCAGCCGGTGCTGGTCGGCGGCTCGATGCAGACCGGTTCGTATTTGCTGGTTGGGACGACCAAGGCGATGGATGAGACCTATGGTTCGACATTGCACGGTTCGGGGCGTACGATGTCGCGAATGCAGGCCAAGAAGATGGTGCGCGGCTCGGAGTTGATTGCGAAGATGGCGGAGCAGGGGATTCAGGTGAGGGCGGCGTCTCTGAGCGGTCTGGCGGAGGAGGTTGGATTTGCTTATAAGGAGATTGACGACGTGATAGCCGCTGTGGATGACATCGGGATCTCCAAGAAGGTCGCCAAGTTGGTGCCGGTGGGGAATATCAAGGGGTAGTGCCTCGACGCGTGTCCACGGAAGTCACTTTTCAACTATCTGCTTGACAATATCAAGCCTCGCACTAACTTTCCCGACAATTCACTTTACGGATACTTCGAAAGGTCATGAATGCTCTGGACTAAGACATATATTCCGACGCTGCGCGAAAGCCCGGCCGATGCCGAGTTGATCTCGCATAAATTACTCATGCGCGGCGGTTTCATCCGCAAGCTTCAGGCAGGAGTTTACAACTATCTGCCCCTGATGCAGCGGGTTCTGCACAAGACGATCAATATCGTGCGCGAGGAGATGGACCGATCGGGCGCCATCGAGATCACGATGCCGGTACTGCACCCGGCAGAACTTTGGCAGGAGTCGGGCCGCTGGAACGTGATGGGCAAAGAGCAGATGCGCATGAAGGACCGCCACAACCATGATATGGTGCTGGGCGGGACACATGAAGAAGTCGTAACGAATCTGATTCGCGGCGAACTTCGCAGCTACCGGCAGTTGCCATTGAACCTCTACCAGATTCAGGTCAAGTTTCGCGACGAGATTCGCCCGCGCTTTGGGTTGATGCGCGGACGGGAATTCCTGATGAAGGACGCCTACACCTTTGACGCCGACCTCGAATCACACAAGATCGCTTACAACAAGATGGTCGACGCCTATTTCGCGACGTTTAATCGCTGCGGGCTGGCTGTGCGAAAGGTCGAATCGGATACCGGCGCGATGGGCGGCTCAATGGCGCACGAATTCATGGTGATCGTCGACACGGACTCCGGAGAAGAAGTCATCTTCTTCTGCGACAAGTGCGACTATGCGGCCAATGTCGAAAAGGCCGAGTCCGTTGACACCAAGAAATTCGCCTCCGAGTCTGCCAAAGGGCTCGAAAAGGTTCCGACTCCTGGTGCCGCGACAATCGAACAGGTGACAGAATTTTTGAAGGTACCGGCCGAACGACTGGTGAAGACACTACTGTATGTAGCAGACGGCAAGCCGGTTGCGGCTTTGATTCGCGGCGACCGACAGATCAACGAAACGAAACTCAAGAACCATTTTGGCTGTCTTGAATTGACAATGGCGACGGCTGAGATCGTCGAGCAGGTTACCAAGGCACCGGTGGGGTTTGCCGGACCGATTGGGCTTAAGGGCGTCCGGATGGTGGCCGATCCGGAAGTTATGTCTTTGACCAATTTCATAGTCGGCGCAAATGAGAATGAAACGCACTTTATCAACGTCAATCTTGGACGTGACTTTGAGGTCAAGGAAGTCGCGACGATCCGGTCAGCGCAGATCGGCGATACCTGTTCGCACTGCAAGGTGGGTCGGCTGAACGCTCAGAAGGGGATCGAGGTTGGCAACACCTTCAATCTCGGACTGAAGTATTCAAAGTCGCTGAATGCCAAGTTCATCGACGCCGAAGGCAAGGAGCAGCTTTTCTGGATGGGGTCATATGGCATCGGTGTCACGCGAACGATTCAGGCGACGGTTGAGAAATACAACGACGAAAAGGGCGTGATTTGGCCGGCGACGATGGCTCCGTACCATGTCGAGGTTGTGCCGCTGACTATGCAGGAGGAGAAGCTTCGTCAGGCGGCTTTCGATCTCTATGAAAAACTGGAACGCGCAGGTGTGGAAGTTATCATGGATGACCGCGATGAACGGGCGGGGGTGAAATTCAACGACGCCGATCTCATCGGAGTGCCGTTGCGGGTCAATGTCGGCTCCAAGTCGCTTGACAAAGGCGAGTTTGAGCTGAAGGAACGCGCCAAGCCGGAAGTCGTGCCGGTCAAGATCGAATCTGCGGTTGATACGATCAAGCAGACGATCGCGCGACAATTAGCTAACCCTCAGC
Organism: uncultured Ignavibacteria bacterium; assembly: GCA_964552775.1. Taxonomy (GTDB): domain Bacteria; phylum Zixibacteria; class MSB-5A5; order CAIYYT01; family CAIYYT01; genus JADJGC01. The sequence continues at coordinate 23,489 of CAZKIH010000024.1, forward strand.
CGTTCTGATTCGTATAGAATATAATGTTTCGAGGGCGTGATGCGACGCGTCCAGACGTGAAATGCTGTGAGTGGAAGTAGATTGAATAGGTCTAATTTTACTACATTCTGAGAACGAATTCGAATACGAAGAAAGAAACTGAACATATTCTTACTGAGGTAGGAGAGGCACTTCATGATGCTCGTCAAGACCAGACTTGGTCTCAGTTCAATTCACGGAATCGGCTTATTTGCCGATGAGGATATTCCCAAGGGAACCCGCGTCTGGGAGTTCACGCCGGGGTTTGATCAAGCGATTCCCCGCGAGCAGATCGACCGGGTACCCGAGGCATCACGTTCTGATTTTTTGAAGTACAGCTATACCAGCAAGAAGAATGGACATTACTATATCCTCTGCTGCGACGACGCGCGCTTTTTCAATCACAGTGATGAACCAAATGTTGTCGGCTTCTCTACCGGCAATGGTGATGAGGATTTGGATGTTGCCTCCCGCGACATTCAGAGAGGCGAAGAACTCACCTGCGACTACAGGTCGTTCGAGGCGGCGTTCACCAGAGAGATGCTGCAGTAAGCTAAACCCCGGGGGAAGCTTACGCGGCGGCGAGAGTCAAGCCTGCGAAACCGCACGGGTTTCGTCGCATGCTGCGATTTCAGTAGATCGGTACATGCTCAGGGCAGTCGACGCGCAGGTTAGTGGTGGGGAGCGGCTTTTCAAGCAATAGGCAAAAGTGCGGCCCAGGACCCGATAACGGCTTCTCGACAAAATGTTTGCAACTGATACACATGCGCGCCACTGAGACGATTCCGGCCTGCCGAAGGGCAGCGATCAGCTTCATCAAGGATTCCAGGAGCGCAACCTGATCGCGCGGCGACAAGGCAGACAGGGCGTCACGGACAGCATCCGCCCAATCACCCAGTTTGAGCGCCAATCGCTTGCCGGCGGGAGACAACTTGAGGTTGATTGCCCGGCGGTCATCCGGCGAACCAACGCGCACAATCAACTTCTTTGTTGCGAGAGTCGAAACGGCGTCACTGATAGTCGCCGCCGTCACTCCAAATTCGCGAGCCAAATGACCGACGCGGCAAAGCTCTACATCGTGACTAGCAAGAAAAACAAGGATTTGAATCTGTATTGGACTTAGTCCGTGTTGTTGAGCTCTTTCCCACAGGAGGACGCGAAACGCCTGGTTCGATCGTTCAAGCGCCACGACGATTTTGCTGTCGACACGTTGATGCTGTTTCTCGGGACCAAATACGGAGTCCACGCGAGCTCCTCACGGAAGTATGTGCTGTGACGTAACCGGCCCTTAGCCCGCCGGAGCTTTTGATGCCCCGGACATTAATTAAGCGCCGTATCGAGATTAGGCAAGATGTTTCGTTATCGATGACAATTGTCATCGAGCGGATTTAGTGGCGTTGTGATTGAGGCAGATCTCACGACACGCTGTCCGCTGAGGTTGATCAGTGGATGCGCTAATGGTCAGTCCGCACCGCACAGAAACAGTGCTGTTGTGGTGTCTAAGAAGTGCGTGGAACTTGGCTCAAGGATGTGAACTCATTGATGTTGAGTCTGTTAAAGGCCACCAATGATTCTCGGCACGAGGATTGCTGAGGGTAGAAGTGCCGGATGGGCAAAGAAGAAGAGGAGAGTATATGAAGTCGAGAATCATGATTATAGCACTTTTGATCACCGCAGCAGTAGCCGTATTCGGCTGCGAGGAAAAGACCAAGTATATCACCACGCCTGATATCCCTGCGGTTCCGGTTGGTGTTGGTTCCGTTACCGGTGACGGTTTCGTGGATGTGACCTGGCAGGCCAATAACGATGGCGGAATCACAGAAGCTTACGGTGTGTATCGCTACAACGGTACTATTGGTGGCGAAGATGAGTACATCTTGATTGGTACCGTCAGTGCATCGCCATTTCATGAAGTTTACTCGTATCGCGACCATGATGTGGAGAACGGCAACACTTATTACTATGCAATCAACGCGTTCAATGATTTTGGTGAATCTGATCTTTCCGACCCGGATGCATTTGACACGCCGCGCCCGCAAGGCACGATGTCATTTGATCTTTTGGACAAACCCGCCGGGCGTCAAGGGTACAATTTCGCCGATCGGCGTCGGGTCAGTTGGGATTCACCGGATGCTGATGTCTTTTTCGAGTATGACTCCGACCTGGGTACGTTCTTCATCTGGGCGGGCCGTGACGATGTCTTCATGCAGTCATTCGGATTCACTTCAGATATAAAAGACGTCAATTGGGGTGAACCGGGGGGTGGCTGGAACAATGTCGGCTGGATCGAGTTGACTGTTGGCCACGCGTACCTCATTGGCATGGGTCAATTGGATGAAGATGATAATTCCGAACATTACGCAGCAGTACGGGTGACGGGATTGGATACTGATTTGGAGAGAGTGAATGCCGAGTGGGCATATCAGACTGATCGATTCAATCCGGAGCTGAAGCGTGCGCCCTCTAGTGGCAAAATTCCGAGCGTAGTCAAATACAGAAGGAGTGGTAATTAATATGAAGCGCCTCTTATTACTCACCGCGCTGATCGCGACCGTGGCGGTTCTGTTCGCCAACGTTGCCTCAGCCCAGTCGACCCTGCGTCGCAGCTATGACGACCTCGATGTCGACATCTGGACCGACAAAGATGACGGTTCCAACTATTACGAAGGTGATGATATCACCATCTATTTCCGTGCTTCGCGCGACTGTTACGTGACGATCTACGATCTCGACACGCGCGGCAACATTAACCTGTTGTTCCCGGCTGAACCGGGTGACCGGAACTATATCAAGGGTGATGAAATCTATATGATCCCGGATCAGGGTGACGATTTCGAGTACACACTGGAAGGTCCTCCAGGTAATGAGACAATCCAGATAGTCGCGACGACCGATTATCATGCTGTGCCGGATTGGCGCGGCCCGATGTCGGTTTACGATGACGATTGGGGATTCAAATACGATGGCGACAATGATGACTTCATCGCGCGGGTGAATCGCCGGTACTTCCCGGATGACGCTTGTGCCTATGACAACGTGTCATTCTATGTTGCGCCGCGGTACTATTATCAGCCGGAGAAGAACGATTGTTACGGCGACTGCGGGCAGGTTTATATCGACTATCCGAACGGCTGTGAAGTGTATGTCAATGGTGTGTTCTTTGGCTATGCGCCGCTGTACGTGCCATCGATCTATCTTGGCCGTCACCGGGTGACGGTGTACTGGGGATCGAGCATCGTATTCAACGACTGGATCCTTGTCGACGCCTGGCATCCATACTTCGTTTACACGCGTCCGCTGTACGTCTATGATTTCTGCTACACGCATTGGTACCGGCATCAGGTCTGGGACACCTGGTACGACGGTCCGTCGCGTTACAAGTACAAGGACAGAGATCACTATACTTATAAGAAGCCGGACACTCGGCGCGGTTACACGGTCGTAGAGAATACTCACGGCAAGTATGACAAGTCGAAGACCTATGTTGCGGAGAAGACCTCGCGAATCGACAAGTACAAATCGACTTACAATTACGATAAGACGACGAAGACTTATACTGCCTCGAAAGGGAGATCTGTCTACGACAAGAACAAGGTTGGTAGTTCGGGCAAGGGTCGTGACTACGACGATTACAATAGCAAGAAGTCGACTAAGAGCTCGAATGATGGCGGCATCTATACCAAGCCGAAGTCGAGCGGCGGCAAGAGCAGCAGCGGCGACAGCGGCAAGAGCAAGTCGGGCGGTGATATCAAAAAGCCGGTCAAAAAGGGAAGCGATTCCGGTTCCGGCAAGTCCGACAAGAAAGTCGATACGCCAAGTTCGGGCGGCAAGACATCGAGCCCTGCCGTTAACGGAGGCGGGAGCAAGTCGAGCGGGAGTTCACCGAGCAAGCCGAGTAACAACTCGGGTGGATCGGGCAAGAGCGGCGGCAGCTCGGGCGGTTCGAAGAAGAAGTAACGAAGAATTCACCACAGGGTGCTTCCTATAGAGAGGTTGCGGTTCGAAAACCGAAAGGTCTTCGAACCGCGCCTGTGTTTGTAGAGTGACGCAATTGTTGTTGACGAATCACGATTTACGAGATAGTCTGAAGACGAATATGAACTCATTTTTACGATACATGATAAGCACGTTCATGGTACTGTGCCTGATGGTCGAATCGGCGCCGGCGCTGACCCGCAAGTCAAAGCCGACCGGCAGCGACAAGACCAAGACGGCGGACTCGATTAAGCCTGTCCCAGCGAGCACAGCATCCCAAAGTAAGGGAAGCACAACGGTGACCCCGGCGATTGCAGATTCGACTCAGAAGAACAAGGTCACACCGACGAAGTTCAACGACTTCGTAGACAAGAACAAGAATGGTATCGATGACCGGGCCGAGAAGACAGTCGTTGAGCCCAAGAAGCCTGCAGAGACTAATCTACCCACGAAATCGAAGACGAAATCGTCCGAAGTCAAGAAGCCCAGCGAGACGAAGAAGTCGAGTTCAGAGGGCGCTTCCAAGACAAGTTCGAAAAAGTCGAAATAGTCGAAAGATCAGACAAATGAAAAGCGGTGCGCCCAACGGCACACCGCTTTTTTGTATTCACCGTTCGAATGTTTACTCGAGGAACTCGCTGCAGTCGCAGTTTTGGCCCGGAGCCGGCCCACCCGAGAAGATGTACTGGAGCAAGTAGACGGCATCAGAGATCGTAACGCCCGTGACGCAGTTAGCATCTCCGGACCCGACGACGTTTGGAGTCGGCGCCGCTCCATCGCTGAAGATGTAACCGATCAGATACACAACATCGCTGATGGAATACTCTCCGCTCCCATTGGCATCGCCGACAAGCCAGGTGCAAGTCGGGCCGGTGTTAACATTGACCAGTTCGATGTTGGAGAATTGTGAGAATTGGTTTTCGGCGTCTTTGGCTCTGACCAGATAGTAGTAGTCTCCATTGCTGAGACCCGAGATGTGGAGGGTCGTGTCAGTCTCTGTATTGGTCAACATCGCCTGGCTTGAGTAAGAATCAGTCGGAAAGATATCGTCAATCCAGATACCGGCGTTATTAACGCCGCCGTCGCTCTGGTAGCGGAAGCGGAGGAGGATGTCTTGATTGACATAGGGTACGAGCGAGAACTTCGCGGCCACCCAGCCGGCGGAGTTGCCATTGATGCCGTTACCGTCGTTGTTTCCATTGGGGTCCGAATTGGTCGTGATATTGCCGGGAATCGAAGACCAGTCGCTGCCACCGTTGGTAGAAATCTCAACATAGCCATAGTCATAACCACTCTCGACATTGTACCAAATGTTGAACTTCAGGCTGTCACTGGGATTCACGTGGATGGCGTTGGCAGCGGTTAACCGGTTGTTCAGATTGTTTGCATTGCCGGAGAAGTATGAAGAAACGCCTGAAGTTGCGCGGACGCCCGAAAGTGTGAAGCCATTGAGAGTCCAGTTACCATTCAGAGATTCGCAGTTGTCGGTGCTGCGAAGGTATCCGGTCAATTGATGGACTTCGAAAGTCTGAGCCGGATTGTCGACATCCTGATGACTCCAATAGAGATCGAATTCGGAAGATGTGATGTCAGCCTGAGGATAGATCACTGGCCGTTTTGGGGCACTCAGTTTCTCAGGATGTTCGGCAACGCGGGCCAGGAACAGACATGGCCCTAACGCGTTCTGCACCAGCGGCGTGATGCGGGAGGTTGCCGGCCAGAAACCGTCGCTTTGATTTCCGACTTCAATTGTGCAGGCATAATTCTTGTTCTTGGTGACTTGTTCGCCGTAACCCCAGTCATCACTGGATCCGTTCACTGGATAGAGCAACTGCCATGGCGGTCCCACGGTGTAGCCGGCCATGGCCGCTATTGAGTCGGCCATGCGGGAGAATATTTCGTTGTCCGGAGTAAAGATCCGGTCATAACCCCAAGGATACAGGAAGTAATTGCCATAGGAATGCAAGGAAAGCGTGATCGCGAAATTGCGGGATTCGATGAAGGTCTTTTCGACCTGAGTCTCCGGTTCGGAAAAGGGACCAGAGCCGCGATAAGTCTCACTGGAACCGGTGGGAGATGATCCTTCATCGTCGAATCCCCATTGGTAGCCGTAATTGCGATTCAGGTCAACGCCCCACGTCCCATTACCATTATTGCGGCGATTCTTGCGCCAGTCGCCGCCCCCATCAGGATCGGTAAACTCATTGTGGAAATAGCCGTCCGGGTTCATACAGGGACTAAAGAACAATTCGCGGTTGTTAACGAGATAAGTCACCTGAGGGTTGCTGAGGTAATTGTTCGTCAGATAGCGCATGAAATAAATAAGCACCTCCGGCGTGATGACCTCGCGGGCGTGGTGGGCTGCGTAATAGTACAGCTCGGTTTCGCTTTCATCCACAAGGGGGTTGTCCGAGATCTTCATCACGTAGATGGGCCGGCCTTCAAGGGAATTGCCGATCGACCACTTGGTGCGAACGATAAGCGGATTCTGGTTTGCGATTGAGTCCATGGCCAAGACAATTTCATCCAAGGTCCGGTAGCCTCCCATGGCTTTGTCAGGATCGAGACGACTCCGGTAGAAGGATTTTACATCCTCAATCGAAACCTCGTACTTCAGGCCGCTATTGGACAGGGTCTGGAGTTCTTGCGGTGTGACGAAGACATCGACGAATTTGTCGCCGGAAAAGACTTCGTCAAGGTCAAGAGATTTCAAGAATTGAATATCGCTGCGAGATTCGATTGTGATGCGAACCTGCGATATGCGTTCGGCGGCGATTGATTGGCTGTCGTACGTTACAAAAAGTGTAGCTGCTAAAATCAATGCAGCGAGGGTCCGAAAGGTGATCATCTGGCAGGCTCCTTCGCGTGGTGAAGTACACGAGACGCCGCTGCTCAGGCGGCTGATAATCTCTTCAAGGATAATAATATAGCCCAAAACGAATTTAAGGCAATCGGTTTCTGAGAAAGAGTCATCTGGAGGGGTAAAGGGCAGGGCCGTCTCGGCACCGGGTACAGTCGCGGTATCCGAACGAGCAGTAGAGTACTCAGGCAATCTTGACGCACTGGAAGGAGCGGAAGACCTTATGGCTCTCAGGGTACAAAGGATCGACTCCTCAGCCGGGCTCGTAAATCAGGGACATCGCGAGCAGGGGGCGGCACCTCCTGAAAAGATATAAAAGATCAAATAAACGCAATCAGATATGAAGACGTGTCCATCGCAGTTTACATCACCAACTTCAAGCGGGAAAGGGGCTGGGCCACCTGCGAAGATGTAGTTTATGAGATAGACGGCGTCCGAGATGTTGACAAAGCCGTTGCCATTGCAGTCACCGCAAAGATGACTCATTCCGTTCAGCATACCCTTGAGGTTGGAGATTATCCCCTGAAAAGGCGCCGGGCCACTATTCGAAAGCAGGAAAGCGACAGGAATCTTGATTTCGCCATTTTGATGAAGCGAGTATTTCCCATAAGCGAGCAGCGCACCAACATCACCAGATTGCGAGTCGCTGAGAGGGTTGACGAGTGCGCGGTAGGCTGTATTGTCAGGAAGTTGTCCTGTCGGCCAGATGAGATCCTCGTTTGGTACGACCTGCAACAGCGGAGTTTGTGATCCGGAGCCGAGGTTTGCCAATGCCACAACGCGCGATTCATCCAGCGACGGACCAACGTAGATGGCTTGATTGGAGGGATTGGTCGTGCCGACATTGTCGGTGAATTCATCGACGTCGAAGTCAGCGAAAATTCCCACCGCGACACTGAGCGTCGTGTCACAAAGATTGCGAATCTTGTAAACAGCGGCGACTTGCGAGCAGCTATCCACTCCCAGCGAGTTCCAGCCGTAGCTGTAAGTGACATCACCATAAAGTCGCCCGTCTTTTGTTGCAAATCGCAAGGCCTGGGTGGTGCGCCCGAATTCATCAGTGCTGTCGGAAAACCCGTCGACGACCGCATAGTCGGACTGGGTGTAGCAATCCTGATAGACGATCGTGTCGCTGCCGTCCACAATGCCAAGCAACAGACTGGCGTCAAAGAGGACATTACCGAGATCGGAATTGCTGAGCGCCTGCATTTCGGCGTTACCCAGCGCCGGTGTATTTGGAACGGTAAAGGTCAGACAATTTGAGCCGAAAACGTTGCTCTGTACTGCTGGCTGCGAATAGACGACATTGACTAGTACCGGAATATGTTTCTCTGGAAGTTCAATGTCGCTGGTCGAAAAAAGCACTTCGTCAGAGAACTGACCCACGTCGCACGCGCCGGTCGAGCCGCCGGCATCGAAGCTGACGATATAGTCTTCGAAGGCCCCCGGCACGATAGTGGCAGGTACATTCCCCGAAACGCTCAGGAAGCCCAAAGAAGATCCGGCATACATCACTGTAATTGGGGCGGAGCCGATGTTAGTCAGTCGAATCGTCGTGTCGGCGATTGTTCCCGGTGAGACGAGGAGCGGCGAAATTGAACTGGGACGGTAGGCGATACTGCCAGCCAGAATTTCCAGTTCGGTGCGGTCGGTCTCGAGGACGAGCCGGAAGAGTTCGATCTGTTGCGGTGTAAAGAATTTCTCACAGGCTTTCGTGGAATAAGACATGAGATTGGTGGTCGGCGGATTATAAGGCGTAGCGTCGCATTCTATTGGCGTCGACGCATAGTCATCATAAAGGCATTCTGGCGCGGCAGAGACATGAAGATAAATGTTGGGGTCGGCAGGGGTGTCGCAGATCAAGTCGCCGGCTTCGGCGCAATTGTTTTCCGCCGGGCATTCGATTCCGAATGCGGTCTCATGTGTGTGGTAAAGGTTGAAATAGTGTCCGATTTCATGGACGATCGTTGAGTTAAACGGCTGCGATAACCCGCCACAGAGGTTATTCATGACGATTCCCTGAAACATGGATGATGTAAACGACGAAATGCCGCAATAAGGGAATCCCGATTCATCTGGAACCCAGTACACATTGATTGCGCCCGGTACTACCGCCGTCCTTTTCAAGCTATCCCATGCAACGGATGTCGAGCAATTATTGAAGAAAAAGTCGGCGTCAATGAAGATGGGAGGTTGATATTGATAGAGTTCGACATTGGCCTGTTGATACAGCACGTTCGCAGAGTCAAAGAGCAGGGGAAATTCGGCAGGATCGAACCCGCCGCTTCCGTCATCATGCCGTACGACGTGCATTTGTACGGGAATTCGGTAGTGCGTTGTTGAGCGTTCGCCGGTTAGGGCGGAAAGGGCAAGGTGTTGCTGATAGGCTTTGGGGGCAAGTTCGGGACTCAGAGCTGATCCACAGTAACCCGCTGGTTGGGTTTGCGCCTGGCCCGATAGATTTGCGACTACCATTAGGGTCGTAAGCAGGCAAACGGCGAAACGCCCAAAGTGAGAATTCGATGACCACACTGAGCTGGACATGACAAACCATCCTTCCCGAGGCTTCGATCAGGACTCGAATTAGGCGATCTATTGTGGAGCTTGTTACCGATTAAATTTGCATACAGGTTTCGAGTTTGTCAAGGAATAATAGATGACCAGGCTACCATTTCACGATGAATTCACGGTCGAGAGCACAGTTCCTGGAGCCCTGATTTTGGTGATTGCCATTGTCGGGGAGGAAGCCGGCCAAGTTACTGCCTGATCAACTGGAGAGCGATTGAGAAACGGGAGCTTGCGAAGGAGCCTGGTCGGGAATTACCGGGAGATCAATGGTAAATCGTGTACCCTGACCCACTATTGACTGACAGGTAATCGTACCTCCGTGCGCCATAATCCATTTTCGCGCTAAAGCCAATCCCAGCCCGGTGCCGTCCGCCTTCCCAGAGGTATAGAATGGTGTGAAGATCCGCGAGAGTTGATCGTTCGTCATCCCTTTTCCCTGATCGGCAACCTCCAATACGAACGACTCATCGGGTTCATTGAAGCGTAGAGAGACGTCGATGACCTGTCCAGGCACTGAAGCCTGAATCGCGTTTTCAATCAGGTTAATGAGTGAATTGATGATCAGGAGGGGGTCGCAAACAAGGGAACGGTTCCGGCAGTTGAAATCGAATCGCAGATTCAGGCCCCGCTCGGTGAGTCGGTGTTCAAAGTGAGTGTTCAGAGCTGACTGAATTTCTTCAAGGCTGGTTGCGACTGGGGAGATTTCGCTCACGCGTGAGAGCTTCAAGAATCGATCCAACATTTCACCGGTAGATCGCGCTTCGGTCAGGATGCCGGTGACCATGTCAAAGGTCGGAGTCTCCGGGCTGCTCTGCTTCTTGAGGACCTGTGAATAGCCAACAATGGCGCCCATGGAGTTACGCAGTTGATGCGCCAAACCGGCTGCCATTTCACCGAGAGCCGCCATTTGCTCTTTGACGACGATCTCCGCCTCGAGCCGCTTCAGTTCAGTAATATCGGATATCAGCAGTGTCGCGCCGCGAACCTCTCCGTAAGCGTCCGTCACGAGAGTACAAGTCAGGGAAAGCCAGATGGAGCGATTGTCTCGAGTCAGCAGTTCGATTTCCGGAATGCTGCGGCCTGCCTGGAATTTCAGCGTTTCTTCAAGCAAGCTGCGCAGCGACGGCCATTCGTGCAGCGACGAGGAAAATGGCTGCGTGATTACTGATTCGACAACTAATCCGAGAATGTTGGCGGCGGATTCATTGAAGTGAGTGACTGTGCCGTCATTATTGCAACTGATCACACCGGAGGGCATTCCGCGAAGAACATCCTCAGTGTAGCGTTCGAGACTTGCGGCGCGGTCACGCTGCTGCGCATACAGTTGCTGCAGCTTTTGTTCTTTTGCGCGCAGTTCCGCAATCACCTGCTGGAAAGCTTCCACGGCGAAGTCTACGGATTCCGGCCGGTCACTTTGCGCGATGTCCGCAGCGATTGCTTCACTCTTGATCTGCTGGTATGGCTTCATGGTGATCTTTAGCAGCATCACCGCCATCGTCAGAGCGGCCAGCACGCTCAGCATCTGAAACAAGATGTTAAGGGAAGCGAAGCGCTCGATATCGCTCTGTTCTGCAGCATCGAGTGCCGCGACGAGAGTCAGAGGCTGGCCGGTTGCACTGACAAAATGAAAGAACCCGGTGCGTTCAACACCGCCGGAAGGCGCGCGGTAGGACGCTGAAAGTGAAGCCGGGAGCGCATCGCTAATTCCGCCTATCACCGATTTGGGTAGGAGGTAAGCCGCGCGGATTTCCGCCAGCCGCTCAGGCATTACGAGGTTTGAGTTCATGGTGGAATCAGCGCGCAGGATGTCGGTTTCCAGAAGCGCAAGTTTGGTGAAGCCCGAAGCAAAGGCGAGATCGCGCACCGCCTGCGAGTTAAGTCGCTCAGTCGGATTGGAGTGCAGAGCTGCGGCAAGGAGGCGAAGATTCTGTGAAGTCTGATCGAGGAGTTGCTGGTCTTGCGATGACTTGGTTAGGCTGAAAAACCGCAGCGAATTCAGGTTGGCAACGAGAATCAGCAGGAACATGAACGCCAGTGTCAGGCGGATCCGGATTTCGTAAGTGAATCCTATCCGCTTCAACCAGCCGGCGTCGATATTGCCCGATTTGAGCCGTGGAAGCTTCATCTTGAATATTATCGGCCAATGATCGATCTGTGGTTAGCCGCAGTTCTGTGTTGCCTCACGGCGATTAAGAAGCTATTCTTCGAACCAATGCGGATTAAAAACCTGACAATATGCTTCGCAGTACTTCTGCTGGTTGCTGCCAAGATGAGCCTCGCGCAGTCGGATTCGGCCATCGTGTTGCGCTATGAGGCCCTGCATTATTTAACGATTGCGAGTGTAATGCAGCATCATGTGATCAACGAACGCCTGACTGCCAAAGAACTGAGCGTGTCGATACATGCGTATCGGCTTGACCGTAAAGGCGAGGAAGGCGCATTTCGTGACAGTGTCAGCCTGGGAACGAGTCGACGGAGCCTGGCCGGACTGAGCGGAGATTCGCTCGCTAAATTCCGTGCCAGTCTGATGGTGACACCAGCTGCAAAAGCGGTGGAGAGCTACAGGCTGGAGTATCTCGGTCGGATTGATACGATCGCCGGCCTACCATCGTACGAATACGCCGTGGTTACAGGGAACGTCCGAGAATTTCTCGTATGGATAGCGAACGCACCGCCTGGTCTTGAGAACCTGATTATCTGGCAAACCATTGAATATTCGCAAAGAAGCATTTCGTTTTTGCTGGAAGAAGAGGTCTGCAACATGATCAGACTGGTCTTGTTGCGTGGATTTGATTTCCCGCCAAGCATGCCGGGGAGCAAGTCGCCATTCATAATCACGCGTTACGATACGGCGGTTAATGATGATTTCTTCACAGTACGTGACAACACCTATCTCTATGAACTAAAAAGCGTTACGGTCACTAAGTCGACCCTTAAGTGAAGCGTCGAAGTCGGCGGGCCATGAAAGCTGCAAACAAGAGAACGATTCTACGTATAAGTAACTGGTAGGTTTGCGGTTGACAGACCGATTTTTTTTGCTACCTTCGCTGGCACTCTTGGGCTGAGAGTGCTAAGAACTTAGAGGAGTAATGACGGTTTATAATCTGACAGAACGTGAACGAGTAGTCCTGGCTGTGCTGATTGACTACTACATACGAACGGCCGAGCCAGTCGGTTCACGCGTCATTGCTACCCGCTTCAATCTCGGCGTTTCGCCGGCCACGATTCGAAACACGCTATCGGACCTCGAGGAGCGCGGCCTAATCGAGCAGCCGCACACCTCGGCAGGGCGGATTCCCACGGAGTCGGGATATCGGCTGTATGTCGATTCGCTCCTCAAGACTGAGAAATTGTCGCAGGCCGACCGGGACAAGATCAAGAAGCTATTGGTGACGGATTACAATGCTATCGAGGATGTGCTGGACCAGACGGCCCGCGTGCTGGCCAAGGTTACAGCCCAGTTGGGTGTGACGGTGATGCCAAAATTCGAGGAGGCCGTACTCAATAAGATCGATCTGGTGCAAGTCACCGACACGAAAGTCATGGTGATCATTGCGGTGAGATCGGGACTGGTGCGGACAATTTTGCTCGAAGTCGACACCGAGATCGGTCATGAGGCGATTCGGCAGACGGCGGAAATGCTCAACGAAAAGTTGAGTGGTCTGACTCTGGGAGAAATTCGTCGGACTGTGTTTGAGCGGTTGCGCAACGAAAGCCGCGGCGAGCCGCAGTTGCTAAAGCTATTTATGGAGCAGCGTGAACATATACTCGACGAGTCAGCGATTGAGTCCCTGCACACCGACGGAACGACCAATATCATGTCGCAGAAGGAATTCAAAGATCCTGAGAAACTGCGTGAGTTCATTACACTTCTGGAAGAGCGGCGCAGCCTGGTCGGTTTGCTCAAGCACAACATCGTCGGCGACGGAGTCTCTGTGACGATTGGCGCCGAGGCGAATATCGAAGGGATGAAGGGTTGCTCGGCAGTGATCCATACTTATGAAGTTGGGCAGACGCGCGGCACGATCGGCGTGATCGGTCCGACGCGGATGGAATACGCCAAGCTGATGTCTGTAGTTGATTACACCGCGAAGGTGCTTTCCGAAATATTGTCAAAGTAGGAATGAAAATGAATAAGGATACTGAAGGTCTGAAGAACGATACGAATGAGGAAGTTGTGGACAGCGAAATCACCACGGAGGCGGAAGCTGTAGCGGAGCCGGAGACCGCGCCCGCTGCACAAGACGAACTGGCCGTGACAAGACAGCAGCTCGAAGATCAGAAGAACGACTATCTTCGGCTGGCAGCGGAATTCGACAACTTTCGCAAACGCACTCGGCGGGATCTTGCTGATATTATCAAGAGTGCCAATGAATCACTTATCCTGCAACTCTTGGATGTACTCGACAATTTTGAACGAGCAATCAAGAGCCGCGAGGAGAACGTTGATTTCGAAGCCTACAGTAAAGGTGTCGCCCTGGTTTACGACAAGCTGATTGGTATTCTCACCAACGCCGGATTGAAGCGCTTCGACTCGCTGGGCGAGCAGTTTGACCCGCGTCTACATGAGGCTCTAATGCAGGTTGAGGCTGTAGACAAAGAGCCGGAAACGGTCGCGGTGGAATTGCTGCCGGGGTATACACTAAATGAAAAAGTAGTGCGGCACGCCAAGGTCGGTGTTGTGAAGGGCAAGGACGAAAAGTAATTCATTGCTGAGTGACGATAAATTGATAGCTTTGGGCTATATTCGCGGTATTGATGTGATGGAGGTTTAAGATAATGAGTAAGGTTATTGGCATAGATTTAGGCACGACCAATTCCTGCGTCGCCGTTATGGAAGGCGGGGAACCGGTAGTCATTCCAAATCAAGAGGGTGGGCGCACCACGCCGTCCGTGGTGGCGTTTCTTGATTCCGGCGAGAAGCTTGTTGGCCAAATCGCCAAGCGTCAGGCGATCAAGAATCCGACCAATACGGTGTTCTCAATCAAACGATTTATGGGGCGCCGCCATTCCGAGGTCGGTTCTGAAGAAAAGCTGGTACCGTACAAAGTGACGGAAAATGAGAGCGGTGACTGCCGAGTGGATATCAATGGAAAGTTGTTTTCGCCGCCGGAGATTTCAGCACTGATTTTGCAGAATCTCAAGGCTACGGCGGAATCCTATCTTGGACACTCAGTGACACAAGCCGTCGTGACGGTTCCGGCCTATTTCAATGACAGCCAGAGGCAGGCAACGAAGGATGCCGGCCGAGTCGCCGGTCTCGAGGTCCTGCGAATCATCAACGAGCCGACTGCCGCGGCGTTGGCATACGGGCTGGACAAGAACAAGAATCAGAAGATAGCGGTCTATGATCTGGGTGGCGGTACTTTCGACATCTCGATCCTCGAACTGGGCGACAGCGTCTTTGAAGTACTCTCGACAAATGGCGACACGCATCTGGGCGGCGATGATTTTGATCAGCGTTTGATTGACTTTATTGCCGACGAATTCCTGCGCCAGGAGGCCATTGATTTGCGCAAAGACCGGATGGCGCTTCAACGCCTGAAGGAAGCCGCAGAAAAAGCTAAATGCGAACTTTCGACGACGATGCAGACCCAGGTCAACCTACCATTCATCACGGCTGATCAGAACGGCCCCAAGCATCTTGATCTCACGATCACACGGGCAAAACTTGAGCAGTTGACCGATGATTTGGTGCAACGTACGATCGAGCCGTGCCGACGTGCTCTGGCCGACGCGAATCTGAACGCTTCGCAAGTGGCAGAAGTGGTATTGGTGGGCGGCATGACACGCATGCCGAAAGTACAACAGGTCGTCAAGGAGCTCTTTGGACGCGAACCGCACAAGGGTGTCAATCCCGATGAGGTTGTGGCCATCGGCGCTGCGATTCAGGGCGGTGTGCTTTCTGGCGACGTGAAAGACGTGCTGTTGCTCGATGTTACTCCGCTGTCATTGGGTATCGAGACGCTGGGCGGCGTAGCGACGCGCCTGATCGAGCGCAACACGACAATCCCAACACGCAAGTCGCAGGTGTTTTCCACAGCTTCAGACAATCAACCGGCAGTGAACATTCATGTGCTCCAGGGTGAGCGCGAGATGGCTATCGACAATCGCACACTCGGTCGATTTGATTTGGTGGGCATACCACCGGCACCGCGGGGAATGCCGCAGATCGAGGTGACATTCGATATCGATGCCAACGGTATCGTACACGTATCGGCCAAGGATCTTGGCACCGGCAAGGAGCAAAAGATCAGGATTGAGTCGTCCTCTGGTCTATCGGAGGCCGAGATTCAGAAAATGGTTCGCGACGCCGAGACGAATGTAGAGGCCGACAAGAAGAAGCGCGAGTTGATAGAGGTACGAAACAAGGCCGATCAGATTATCTATTCGACTGACAAGACCTTGAAGGACTATGGCGACAAGGTGTCTGCGGAAGAGAAACAAGCCATCGTTGACGCCAAAGAAAAACTCGAGGCGGCGATCAAGACGGACTCGGTCGAGATCATCAATCAGAAGATCGAAGATTTGATGACCGCATCGCAGAAGATTGCCGAAGTGATCTACAAGCAGACGCAACAACAGCAAGCATCCGGCACCACCGGGCAAGGTGAGACGGCGGGCGAAGCCAATGCGCAGGGCGGTGGTCCGGCCAAAGACGATGTGGTCGATGCCGACTTCGAAGTTGTCGATGATGACAAGAAGAAGTAGCTCTGACGCAGTGATGGAGGTCACTGCAATCAAGTATGAGTAAACGAGACTATTACGAAATCCTCGGTGTCGGCAAAACGGCGAACGAGGACGAGATAAAGAAGGCTTACCGCAAGCTGGCGGTGCAATACCACCCCGACAAGAATCCCGGCGACAAAGGCGCAGAGGAGAAGTTCAAGGAAGCCACCGAGGCCTATGAAATTCTCAAAGACCCACAAAGCCGATCGCGATATGACCAGTTTGGTCACGCGGGAACGCAGGGTCAGGGTGGATTCCCGGGAGGTGGCGGATACGGCCAGGGATTCGATATCAATGACGCCTTACGCGCCTTTATGCGCGATTTTGGCATGGGTGGTTCGACATTCGAGGAGATGTTTGGCGGCGGTCGTCGCGGCGGCTCTTCGCGCCAGCATTACCACGGTGAGGACATCAAGGTCCGACTTCGCTTGACGTTGGAAGAGATTGCCTTCGGTACGGAAAAAGTAATCAAGTACAAGCGCTTCAAACGTTGCCCCAGTTGTTCCGGATCAGGGGCAGCCGCCGGATCCTCGCGTGAAAAGTGCCGTGTCTGCAAAGGGCTGGGAGAGGTTCGTCAGGTTTCGCGATCGATGTTTGGCCAGTTTATCAATGTCAGCACTTGTTCGAACTGCGGCGGAAGCGGTGAGGTGATCACAACACCATGCCCGAGCTGTACAGGTTCCGGCAGGATTGAAGAGCAGGCGACCGTTACTGTGAAGATTCCCGCGGGCGTTGCCGAGGGCAACTACATTCCGATGCGCGGTGAGGGAAATGCGGGCATGCGCGGCGGCGAGTCAGGCGATTTGATCGTGTTAATCGAAGAAAAAGAGCACGATCGATTTATTCGCCATGGAAACGACATCATCACGGAAATGCCGGTGACGATCGCGGCGGCGGCGCTGGGAAGTGAAATTGAAATCGAGACACTCGATGGCAAGGTCAAGTTGAAGATTCCAGCGGGTACGCAAACGGGCAAGATATTAAAACTGCGCGGGCAGGGCCTGGGCAAGCTGCGGTCATCAGGTCGCGGCGACCTGCTGGCAAAGATAACAGTCTGGACGCCGCAAAATGTGTCGTCCGAGCAGAAGGCGCTTTACGAAAAATTGCGCCGTATTGAAGGGGATGTTCCACCAGCGAAAGAAACCAAGTCGATTTTTGAACGACTTAAAGAATCGCTGGGGGTGTGAAGTTGGCCGGATACTTAGAAGTTAGTGTCAAATGCGATCCCACGGCTGAAGATATCGTCACCTCGTTCATCACGGAGTCGCTTGCGCAGGGACTTGTAACTGAGGTCTCGGACGATGATTTTCGAGTCAAATTTTACCTGCCGATTGCGGATGAGTCACGCGACAAGGTTGAGTCATTGGGCAAGTACCTTGTCCGTTGCGGCGTTGCCGCCGCCGAGGACCTGGAAGGAATCATTACAGTCCGCCCGATCGACGATATCGATTGGATCAAGTCGTATCAGCAATCCTTTGAATCGGTAATAGTTGACAACATCGTAATCAAGTCGACGTGGGACCAGGTCAACTACGGTGATAAGATGCAAATCGTGATCGAGCCGAAGATGGCCTTCGGCACCGGTCATCACGAAACCACTCAATTGTGCATGGCGCAGCTGCAGAATGACATCAAGCCGGGCGACAAGGTTCTGGACCTCGGCTGCGGCTCGGGAATTCTCAGCGTGCTTGCGGCCAAACTCGGAGCGTTAGCCTGTCTCGGGCTTGATATCGATCTGGCGGCAATTGAGAATGCGCAGGAAAACATTGCTCTCAACGGGGTCAGCGATCGAGTCACGATTCAGTTCGGCTCGATGGACAAGGTAACTCTCATAGGTTACTATGACGTTGTGGTCAGCAATCTGATTAAAGATGAGATTTACAATCTGTTCGAAAATTTCATGCGTTGTCTCAAGCCCGGGGGCATTCTCATTCTGTCCGGAATTCTCATTGAGCAAGAAGAAGAGTTTGTCAATTTTCTCAGACTGAAGAGCACACAGGGAAATCAGATCACGCGCAAGAATGACTGGATCTGCTGCCGTGTCGTCAAAGCTTAGCCACAGCACCCATTTCTATTTTGAACCGGATCAACTTACGGGCGACACTTGTCAGTTTGGCCGCGAGGAATCAGACCATATTCTCAAAGCGTTTCGACTCTACATAGGCGACATGCTGGTCGCTACCGACGGCTGCAGCAATCTGTACAGTATGCAAATTGCCGCCTACGAGAACAAACGAGTTCAGGCGCGTGTCGTGAAGGTCTCGCGACATATCAACGAGCTTCCCTTCGAAGTCACAGTTGGATTTGGACTCCCGCAACAATCCAAGGCCGACCAGATTATTGACCAGTGCACCCAGCTGGGTGCGGCCGCATTCTTACCGATCCTGAGCAAGAACTCGCCCGGCAAATTGACACGGGAGAAGTCGCGCGAACGGGTTGAGCGGTGGCGCAAGGTGGCGATCAGCTCGATGAAGCAGTCGCTGCGTTCGTTTCTACCAGCGATTCTGGAGCCCGTCGATATTGAAGAGTCCATCGGGTTGTTTGAAAGATACGAGATTGTACTCATCGGCTCTCTCAAAGGGGTGGCGATTCGTTCTGAGATGACGGCAGCGGCCAAGAAGATTCTATTACTCACAGGTCCAGAAGAGGGATTCAGCCGGATCGAAGAAGATACATTTATACGCGCCGGAGCCCGGCCAGTACTCTTGGGAGATCGAAGGCTCCGTGCGGAACTTGCGCCAGTTGTCCTAACGACGCTGGTAGCAAACAGATGAGCACAGTGTAAAGGTTGTTTCAGGGCGCAACGGTTGACGAGAAATCTTACTTCAAAAGGCAGGAAAGTATTTTCTGGCGCTCTTTTGGTGGTATTATGTGGTCAGGCAAATTGTCGATACTCATTGTGATATGAATCCGGAAACCATGCTCAGTGCCTACGCCTTCGGGCTTGGCGCCTTTATCGGCTCGTTCCTGAACGTCCTGATATACCGCTTGCCGCGTAAGGAGAATTTCGTCTCAGGCCGATCACATTGCCCGAAGTGCCATGAGTTGATCCATTGGTATGACAACATCCCGGTACTGAGTTTTCTGCTATTGCGGGCGAAATGTCGACGCTGCAAAGCCCCAATTTCGTGGCGCTATCCGGCAGTAGAATTGGTGACCGCAATCTTCTTTCTGATTGCTTACAAGCTCTATGGGGTCAGCTTCCATTCGCTGATTGCGGCGGTATTCTTCTCGATGCTGCTCGTGGTCACGTTCATTGATTTTGAATACTATATCATCCCGGATCGAGTTACATACCCTGGAATGGTTCTGGGAATGGCACTCTCCTGGGTTAACCCACTGGTAACCCCGCTTGATGCCTTGATCGGGCTTGTGGCTGGCGGCGCCGCACTGTATCTGCTGGCAGTACTTGGTGACTACTTATTCAAGAAGGAATCATTGGGGGGCGGAGACATCAAGTTAGCGGCGATGTTAGGTGCTTTCCTGGGTTGGAAGAACATCATTTTTATCTTCTTCGGAGCCGCGGTTTTTGGATTGATCTACGCAGTCATTCAAATGGCGGCGTCGCGCAAAGAGGGTGCGGGAAGAATGATTCCATTTGGACCCTTTCTTTCGCTGGCCGGCCTTGTAGCTCTTTTCTTCGGCGAGACGCTGATTAACTTCTACGTCCACGACATTCTTGCGCTGAACTAACGGAAAACCAGCCCACAAAAATTTAGCGGAAGCTGGGGAAGCTTCCGCCAAGTGGATAGTTTGGTAAGACACTACTGGCCAAGATATATTAAAGACATGCAAACTCTCTGCCAAAAAGTCATATTTCGTAACTAACTAAATTGTAACATGTTGTAGACTCAGTAGAGCAGCCAGTGGTTTTAGAGTGTCGAAAAAGCGGACAAGATTAGTGGCCGGGTTTGAACACAATTACGTAACATCTTTCCTAATAAAATCTTACAGGTAAAGGATGATTGTCGACTTTGGTTACACACTCGCCAATAATCCGTGTCATCTGACGTCACTGGGATTCTGCGACAACGCCAAAGGTAGAAGTGATTTGCTCCGATTCAATTTATCCTTATTATGCGCGCATGACTGACGAGCTGCAGCAAGAGAAAGTCTATACTGTCTCGCAATTGACGCGCGAGATAAAGGAAGTGCTCGAGGGCGAGTTTACCTCGGTCTGGGTCGAGGGCGAAATCTCGAACTATCTCCACCATACTTCCGGACATCGCTATTTTACCCTCAAAGACGCAGACGCCCAGCTCAAAGCGGTAATCTGGAAATTCTCTGCGCAGGGGCTGACACTCGCTTTGAAAGACGGATTGAAGGTCAGGGCCTTCGGTGACCTTACTCTGTACGAAAAGGGTGGAAACTACCAACTGCGTGTCATCAAGATCATCGCTAAAGGAGTCGGGTCCCTCGAAGAGCAGTTTCAGAAGCTGAAAGCTAAGCTCGCGGCTGAGGGGCTATTTGAGCAGGGGCGCAAGCGGCCGATACCGCAGTATCCACGGGCCATAGGGATAGTCACGTCATCAACCGGTGCCGCAGTTCGTGACATCATCAATATCTGCCGCCGGCGCGCGCCAATGATTCGATTGGTGCTTCGCCCAACCAAGGTCCAGGGCGATGGCGCGGCCGCCGACATTGCTGCCGCGATTTCCGAGTTCAACAATTGGGGACAGGTTGATACGTTGATTGTCGGTCGCGGCGGAGGTTCGTTGGAGGACCTCTGGGCGTTTAATGAAGAGGTTGTGGCGCGGGCGATATTCGATTCAAAGATTCCGGTGGTCTCTGCAGTTGGACATGAGATCGATTTCTCCATTGCCGATTTCGCGGCAGACTTGCGCGCGGCCACGCCATCTGCTGCCGCTGAACTCGCAACGTTTGATTCTGCCGCTCTGATTCAATTCGTGATTGATGCCAACGATCGACTGCGAAGGTCGTTGCGCCGCGGAGTTGATTTGCGTCGCGAGCGCCTGACTCGGCTGGTGCAAGCTCGCGTACTGCAGCGTCCGGCGGTGATGATTGAGCCGCACCTGCAACGCCTGGATGATAGCATAACTCGAATGCGGAATGCCGTGGAGAAGAATGTCATGCGAAGTAGCGCCCGTCTCGACACTCTTCAGCACAAGCTGGAGGCGCTTTCACCGGACCGCGTGCTCAAGCGCGGATATGCCGTAGTACGGCGTGCAAAAGGAAAGTCGATTGTAAAACAGGCAGCGGAACTTAACGCCGGTGAAAGGGTCGAAATCAGTTTTTCTGACGGTGCGCGCGAAGCGACGATTGATCAGGACAATGGATGAATTGCCTCCACAAGAACGATTGCTTTGCGAATTTTATCCGTTATAATGCGCCTACCGTCCAAGTAATCTGAGGGTCAATTGGCTGACAAAGAAGCGACATTCGAAGACAATCTCCGCCGCCTCGAAGAGGTGGTTGCCAAGCTTGAGCAGGGAGAACTACCGCTCGATGAAGCGATCAAGCTGTTTCAGGAGGGGATGCGGCTCAGCAAGCTCTGTTCCGAGCGGCTATCGGTCGTCGAGGCTGAGATCAAGAAGTTGGTCGTTGAAAATAATAACGTAAAGCTCGAATCGCTGAGTAATCCCGATGCCTGACACTCTGAAGCAAGGGGTGTCTCCGTTCAAAGCGGTGCGCGAGAAGGTTGATTCCTGTCTTGATCGGTTGCTGCCGAAAGAGACCGTCCCGCCGGAGGAACTGCATGCAGCGATGCGGTATTCGGTTTTTGCGGGCGGAAAGCGTCTGCGGCCAGTACTTGCGGTGTCTTCGTACTATGCTTGCGGAGGGTTGGGCGATTCTATCTATCGATTTGCGGGTGCGCTTGAACTGATTCACACTTATTCGCTGATACATGATGACCTCCCCTGTATGGATGACGACGATTTCCGTCGCGGCCAGCCGACGCTTCATAAGAAGTTTCCGGAATTCATCGCCGTTCTGGCCGGGGACGCACTGCATGCACTAGCGTTCGAGATCTTAGCCGAGTCGGGCGACACGCGAATCGTTACCGAGGTAAGTCGGGCGATAGGGACCAAGGGGATGATTGGCGGCCAGGTGGCGGATGTTCAGGCCGAAGGGCGTGCGGTGACACTTCTTGAAGTGGAAGGGATTCATCGCCGCAAGACAGCCGCATTGATAACGGCCTCGATCAAGATCGGCGCTCTTCTGGCAATGGCGCCTGATACGGTTGTCGACCAGCTTGCCCGATACGGGGAGCGACTGGGACTGGCATTCCAGATCGTCGATGATATTTTGGACGTCGAAGGCGATTTCGCGACCCTTGGCAAGACGGTCGGGGCGGATTCGCGGCTGGAAAAGGCGACATATCCGAAAGTGGTCGGCGTAGAGCACTCAAAACAGATCGCAGCGCAACTTGTTACCGAAGCGAAGGATATGTTGACAGAGTTCCCCGAAAAGGAGATATTCCTTCGCTTGGCAGACTATATCATCGCCCGTGAACAATAACGAACAATTCTACCGGCTGAGAGTATCATTCGTATATGACCGACTATCTTAAAGGCATTCTTTCCCCACAAGATCTTAAAAAACTGCCCGTCGAGGCTTTACCCGATTTGGCTGGGGAAATCCGCGAGGAACTGCTTTCTGTTCTTTCGCAGGTAGGTGGTCATCTTGGCGGCAATCTCGGTGTCGTGGAATTGTCGATTGCGCTGCACTACTGCTACGACAGCCCTGAAGACCGGATGGTGTGGGATACCGGCCATCAAAGTTATGTGCACAAGATCTTGACCGGCCGTCTCGACAAGATGCTGACGATTCGTCAGTTTGGCGGGCTGTCGGGTTTTGCCAAGACAACGGAGTCGGAGCATGATGTTTATGGAGCTGGCCACGCTTCGACTTCGATAAGCGCGGCATTCGGGATGGCCGTCAGCCGCGACCTGTCGGAGAAGAAGCACCATGTCATCGCGATTATTGGCGACGGTGCTATGACCGGCGGAATGGCGTTTGAGGCGCTCAATAACCTCGGGCACTCGGGACGCGACATGCTCGTCATTCTCAATGACAATTCCATGTCGATCGACAAGAATGTCGGTGCATTGTCGCAGTACCTTACTGAATTGCTGACCGACCAGACCTATAACAAGATCAAGGACCACATCTGGGATTTGACCGGCAAGATTCGTAAAGGCTCCCGGATTCGAGATGTTGTGGGCAGGATCGATGAGGCCGTCAAGGGCGTACTTGTACCCGGTATTATGTTCGAGAAACTCGGATTTCGATATCTTGGTCCTGTTGATGGTCACGATGTCATGGGTCTGGTGAAAACGTTGAAACAGATTAAGGCGCTTCATGGTCCGATGTTATTGCATATTCGCACCCAGAAGGGGAAGGGCTATAAACCGGCGGAAGAGGATTCATGCCGGCTGCACGGTGTTAACAAATTCGACAAGATCACCGGCAGGTCTGACAAGGCCCCCGGTGTTGCCTATACCAAAGTCTTTTCGCGAACCATGGTTGAACTGGGGAAAGAGCATCCTGACGTGGTCGCAATTACGGCGGCGATGCCGACCGGAACCGGATTAACTGACTTTGCGAAAGAACATCCTGCCCGGTTCTTTGATGTCGGAATCGCTGAACAACACGGGGGCGTGTTCGCCGCCGGTCTGTCTCGGGACGGCAAGAAGCCAATTTTCGCAGTGTACTCAACATTCTTGCAGCGCGCTTACGACGCCGTCATACACGACATCGCCCTGCAGGAATTTCCGGTACTCTTCGCACTTGATCGCGCCGGATTGGCAGGCAACGATGGTCCGACTCATCATGGCGCGTTTGATATTGCCTACCTGCGGCCAGTGCCCGGCATGGTGATCATTGCCCCGAAAGACGGGACGGAATTGCGTCAAAGCCTTCATTTGGCGATCAAGAACTTCACAGCACCAATCGCGGTCCGTTGGCCCCGTGCCGACATCCCTGAGGGCGAACTCCAGTTGGACCGTCCGATGTTCGAGTGGGGCACTTGGGAACTTGTGCGCAAGGGCAAGGATACGGCCATACTTGCCGTCGGGACCATGGTTGATCAGGCTCTCAAGGCATCCGAACTGCTGGCAGTCCGCGGGGTAGAGGCGGCAGTGTACAATTGTCGATTCGTCAAGCCCTTTGATGTCGCGATGCTGACGGAGATCAGCAACCGCTTTTCGACAATGGTGACAATCGAAGAGGGTGTCTTGATCGGGGGCTTCGGCTCCGGGATCAACGACTGGCTTGCCGATAATGGACGCAAGCAGATCAGATTGTTGCGTCTCGGAATTCCAGATCAATTTGTTGAGCACGGCAGTCGCGATCAGTTGCTTGAGTTGCTCTCGCTTCATCCTGAGGGCATCGCGGATTCAATCTCGAGAATCGCCGGTGCAGGTTTCAGCGCCGATGCCATTCCGGAGCCAGAGGCAGTTGCCGCCACCAATCGTATAATTCCCACAAAGATCGCAGCCAAGGGCAAGCTCTAATGCGTTTCGGCATAATCGCAAACCGTGAACGACCGGGTGCCGATGATGTAATCAAGCGCGTGATTCAATGGACTGTGACACACGGGCACGACTATCGCCTTTGTGAAGATTTGCGCGCCCTCTCCAGCGACGATTCAAAATTAGTTCTCCGCAGCCGGATGGCGAAAGAGTGCGAGATTATCATCTCCATGGGCGGCGACGGCACTCTGCTGGCAACTTCGCGTGAGATTGGATCCGCAGACACACCGATACTTGGAATCAATCTCGGCTCACTGGGTTTCCTGACGCAGGTTTCAGCCGACGAGGTGGAATCACGACTGCAGGAGATAGTCGACGGCAAGCACAGAATTGAGACGCGAATGCTTCTGGAAGCGTCTGTTGTCGGGGACCCAGAGGACAGCCGGTATTTCGCGCTCAATGACATCGTCGTAGATCGGGGCAGTCTGGCGCGGCTGATACAACTGGACCTGTTCGTTAACGATGAATTCATCTCGACCTATCGTGCAGACGGTTTGGTAATCTGTACGCCCACCGGCTCGACCGCCTATAACTCTGCGGTCGGCGGACCGTTGCTCAATCCGAACATGGAGGCGATCGTCGCCTCACCAATCGCGCCGCAGTCATTGGCGGCGAGGCCGCTGTTGTTTCACGGCGATGATGTCATCCGAATCCGCGTCACCTCGACGCAGCATACTTGTTTGATGACGGTCGACGGACAGACCTCCGTTGGCCTGAAGAACCAGACGCAGGTAACGGTTCGCAAGGCGCGCCACAGCACTCGCTTGATTACATTCGCCAACAATTCATTCTATAAGATCCTTCGCACCAAACTCCATTGGGCAGTGTTGCCCACGACAGAGAAGTAGCTCTCAATGACCATTGCCCGGCACTTGCATAGGACGGCAAGGGCAGGGTATATTCATTACACGGACGAATGTACCGCGCGTATTGTAAACACGGGGTGGTGCAACTCAGTATGGCAATGATTCGGTGGTT
Organism: uncultured Ignavibacteria bacterium; assembly: GCA_964552775.1. GTDB lineage: Bacteria > Zixibacteria > MSB-5A5 > CAIYYT01 > CAIYYT01 > JADJGC01. Next base: position 49,112 of record CAZKIH010000024.1, read on the forward strand.
TCTCTTGATCGCTGTCGTGCTTGGCTGGTCGGTATCAGGCACAGCCGCGGACTTCCATCCCACGCGCCTGATCATCCGGTTGAGCTCTTCGGCATCGCCTGCCTCGCTTGGCCAATTGCAGAGTGAAATCGCTGCAACGCAAATGCAGCCGCTATTTAGCGCGAACCACTCGGCTCTCGCAGGAGGCGGTTTCAAGAGCGACGTCTTCGCAGTCGAATTCAAGGATTCACTGGCAATGATTCGCGCCGAAAGCCGGCTGCAGGGACAACCAGGCATTCTGTATGCAGAACGGGATTACTACATGCAGCTCTTTGGCGATCCGCTGTTCAGCAATCAATGGGGACTGCAGAATAACGGCCAGGAGTATTATGGCATCATCCGCGTACCGGGGTCGAATAACGACACACTGAAAATTCTTAGCGGTAAGACCGGCGCAGATATCAATCGCACAACCGCACTTGAAGGATCAACGACACATGCGCGAGTGCGCGTCGCAATCATTGACACCGGCGTAGACTACAAGCATCCCGATCTGGCAGCCAATATTTGGCACAACGCGCCTGAATCAGATGGGCGGGCAGGATTTGATGACGACTTTAATGGCTACGTAGACGATGTGATAGGGTATGACTTTTCAGGTGATGACGCCGGGACTTTCACGAGCTCTCCCGACCCTGATCCGATGGACTCGATTGGGCATGGGACGCATTGCGCCGGTATCGTCGGAGCCGTAAATGGAAACGGCATTGGTATTGAGGGAATCGCGCCAAATGTTGAGATTATTTGTCTCAAGATATTTCCCAATGCGCTCGCCTCGGCAAGCGCTCAGGCAATCGTGTATGCGGTTGACAACGGCGCCAAGGTGATCAATGCATCGTGGGGATCGCCGTACTTCTCATCGCTCCTGGGTGATGCCGTCAAGTACGCCGCGGACAACGGCGTGATTTTTGTCGCTGCTGCAGGCAATTCCGGCACATCGGTTCCATTCTTTCCGGCTCGTCTTGATGATGCCTTCACCGTCGGCGCGACGAATTCCAGCGATCAGGTTACAAGCTTTTCGACGTTCGGCAACTGGCTCGATATTTCGGCGCCGGGGCAAGACATTTTGTCGCTGCGGGCGAACATCACGGATCTGTATGCATCTGCTGGAGAGCCACTGGTTCGAATCATCGAGGATCAATATTACCTCGCCGACGGAACGAGCATGGCCGCTCCGCACGTGGCGGGTTGCGCTGCACTAATTCTCTCGATTGCGCCGGGGCTGTCGCCGGACAGCACAAAAAACTTGTTGGTGAACACGACGGATCGAGTTGCCGATCCCAGTGGGTTCGTTCCCAGTAGTTACAGTCCGTATGGCGGATGGGGGCGAGTTAATGTCGGCAGGGCGGCTGCTTTACTGGCAGATGAATATGCCGAGATCGAGTCGCCGCTTCCGAACGCGATAGTGTCCGGAGTCATTCGTTTTGAAGGCTCCGCTTTTGCAGCGCAACCGAAGGGCTTTCTTCTCGAAGCAAAGCCCGCTTCATTGGGTGAATGGGTGACGATTGCGACGGGTTCGGCTGATATCGTAAGTGAGTCGATCGCGGAGTGGGATAGTTCGCCCTTTGACGGCGACACGCAACTGCGCTTGTTGGTCGGCGATCAAGTGAAGTATACCGGCGAAATTCGTCTGGTAAATTCGACTGTCGTCGAGATTCAATTCCCGCAAGAGGACGATACTGTGTTTTCGGCGGTTGAGATCATCGGCTCAGCATCAGTGCCGGAGTTTGTCTCTTACGATCTCTCGTATCACTCTGATATTGACCCGAAGCGCAAGTACCTAATATCGCACTCAACTAAGTTGGTCTATGGCGGCAGTCTGGCTGAGTGGACCGTCGGACCGATCTTGCCGGGCAGCGGCGTTCTGGAACTCTTGGTGAACACGGAAGCGGGAACCACCTACTCGGCATCACGACACATCCGGCTCAGGTCGGCGATTGCTGAGAACTACCCGCGCAACCCGGGACGCCGACCTCATTATTGTTCGGTAGCAGGCGACATCGACGGCAACGGGGAGCCTGACATATTAACCGGTGCACGCAATGGTATTATAGTCAACGCATACCGCGACAATACGCTGCGCCTAATGAGCGTGCCCGGCGCAACGTCACACGAGTCATCGCCCGCACTCGTTGATTTTGACGGTGATGGGGCGGACGAAATCGTCTGTGTCACAGATATCGGTTTGGCCATTTTGAATGGGGCAGGCGAACTTCTTCCCGGTTGGCCCAAGCAAGTGAATACCGGATATCAATACAATGCTTATCCGACGCCACTGGTGGTCGACATCGATGGCGATTCGACTCTGGAAATTCTCATTGTCAATGCAGCCGGCGAGATCTACTGCTGGCACCAGGATGGGTCGAGCTATTTCGGGACGCAAAGAGGTTTATTCGCCAGAATAGAAAATCACGGATTGGACCGCACTTTTGGCGGTTCCTTCGTCGCGTTCATCTATGCCCATGATTTTGACCGTGATGGTTTCCTGGATGTTGGAACTCTTTACACTGGATTTGGCGGCAATGGCGGAATGTACATGTACTCCGGGAAAAATGGTGCTCCACTCTTTCCTGAGCTTGGCGCCAGAGTCTTTGCCGGCGACGAGATATTCGGCGGAGTCTTGGCGGATTTCGACGGTGACTCGGTTCCCGAAATTGCGTTCGCCCATTGGTATTCATCGAACTTGGCGATGGCAGTCAGCATCGTCGAGGCTGATGGTACTGCTCTACCCGGCTGGCCAAAGCTATTTCCGGACAAAACCAATTATCTCACTCCGTATCCTGCGGCGGCTGATTTGGATAGTGATTCGCTGCCGGAACTGGTTTGTGTGTTCAGCGCATTGGATGGCGGCGAGGTCTACGTGTGGAAGGGCAGTGGCAAGCCGTTTCTCGAGTCCGATTTCGGACGCACCGATGGCTTTTTCGCCGGGACTACAAGTTCCCTCAGCAATCCGATCATCCTTGATGTTGATAACGACGGGGAATTGGAGATCGTGTCACGCGGCGGTGCGTTGTTCTTTGGGAAGCCGGAGCGATTGATGGCGTGGAACCTTGATGCCACGGCCGTAGTAGGATGGCCGATCTACACCTACGCTGACCCCGGTGATGTGATCTACACTCCGTTTACTCCGGTGACGGGAGACTTTGACGGAGATGGATTGCTGGAGCTGTACATGGGATCTTCCGATGCACAGCTGTATTGCTGGGATCTTCCGACTCCTGCGACGGACGAAGCTGTGGCGTGGGGTAATTTCCTGCGGGACAATCGTCACACGGGGGCATTGCCATTCCCGGCGCGGTCGGCACCGGCTCAGCCACCGCTACCGACGGTGTTTCGGCTCGGACAGAATTATCCCAATCCCTTTAATCAATCGACCGTTATCGAGCTTGACATGCCGAAGGCCGGGAAGATCACAGTTCATGTCATTAACACACTCGGACAGCATGTCGCCACAATCACTGAGCAGTTTGTCTCAGCGGGCTTTCACCGATTGCTCTGGAACGGCACAGATGGTCACGGTCGAGAGTTGTCTTCCGGAGTGTATTTCTATCGCCTGCGAATGGATAATTACGAAGAGACACGCAGAATGGTGATACTTAAGTGAGGAAATCAGCGCTTCTCATTGCGCTGTCGGTCAGCATCCTGACGTGGCAGGCGGTGTATGCGACCGGCATGGATCAGTTCACGCTCTCGGCGGTGTTGCCGTTCGATAAGGTTGTTGATGTTGCAGGCAGTGGCGAGCAGTTCTATGTACTGGGGTCGGGAACGCTGTCATTACTCGACAATTCACTACCAGGCCCGGAAATCAGCCGCATTTCTTCGATAGAAATTGGTGAAGAATTCACGCAGTTGTCTGCATACGGACGAGTTGTTGCCCTGACGTCAGCAGACGGCGCGATCGAATTGTACGAGCAGGTTGAAGACGATTTGATTCGACGCTGCCGGATTGAGATCGCCGGCTCGATCGAGGCAGCAGTGATGCGTGAAGGTAGGCTATGTCTGGCGCGAGGATATTCCGGTGTGAGGATTTATGATATCAGCGACCTGTCGCGGCCGCGGATCGTGCAGAATCTGACCGAGCCGGATCTTGCGTCGGGAATAGATGTCTCCCCTGAGTTTTTGTTTGTCCTCGATGCCCTCAACGGAGTCACTGTTTATTCCTGGAGCGGCGACAGCTTGCACTATCTCGATGAGATACGCACCGATCTGCCTCCGATCGACATTGGCGCCAATCGAAGCGGAGTCGGAATTTGTTTTGGTACGAAGCACTTAGAGTACTGGCATTGTTCGAAAACCATTGGAGCTGAATTGGATTTTGCCACAGAGCTGGATTTTCAGCCTTCTTGTATTTCAGGATTCCGCAATGCCGTCGATCCGCTGTTGCTCGGATCTGAAGCCGGCGACATCGTGGTCTACAAGGCTTCAACACGAGCGGTCTTTGCACGCGATAGATTGGCTTATCCGATTGCGGGCGTGCTTGTCACTGATGATTTCTTTCCTTTCCCATTTGTTGCGGTTGACAAGTCGAGTCTGGTTACAGCATTTAAAGGCGACGCGCAGTTATCGTTGAAAAAGTCATTTGCCGGGAAGGACACTCCTGCTGCGGCGATTGCGACAAACTATGGGTTGGTTGTGTCGACGTCGCGCGGCCTAGAGCTGATCCGTTCTGATGGAGAATTTGAAGTTACACAGAGCCTGATCGTGCCAGCCCCAACATTTTTGACACTGGCACAAGCGACACAGTTCGTGTTTGCCGGCTCGGCGGCTGACGGCAGAATTTGGATATTCGCCAACGAACGCAACGGATGGGCCGTCATTGGCCAAATCTCGTCCGGGCTAACGCTGAACCGGCTCTTCGTGCAAAATCGTGTCGATGGGTCAGTTGAATTGATTGCCGCCGGCAGGGAGGGCGTACGTAGTTTCATATCTGAAGATAGCATTCATTTCATTGAAAATTGGACCCTCTCGGCTACAATGCCTCTGACATGCGCCGCCGTGTCGGGCAATTACCTTGCGCTGGCGGATGAGGTCGGGAATCTCCAGGTCTATTTGCATAACGACTCGGGAACGCGGCTGACGGCCACGACAGAGATTCCCCTCAGACCACGCGATTTGGAGATTGTGCGAGACAGTTTCATTGTTGCAGCTCACTCCGATGGCATCACGGTACTTGCTATTGAACAGGAGGGCGCACATCTTCAACGGCTCGGTGCACCAACGGCGGTCTATTCTGCGTTCGACGTGCTCTATGAACCTTCAGCGCATGAGCTAATCGTTGCGGACGGACCAAACGGCGTTAAGTATCTCGATTTCTCCATTCCGGCTCACCTTGGAATCGTGTACACGATTCAAAGCACAGAGAATGCGGTCGGGTTGGACTACCGTGGCGAAGAGTTGTTTGTGTCGTCATCGAACTGGCTGCGAGTTTTCGATCGAACAGGCCAGGGGACGCAGCGCTTGGGGGGTGGCGAACCGATCATGGCGGTTGAGGCGTTTCCGAATCCATTCAACAGCAACTCGGAGGTCTCAATTGAGCTGAACCAAAGTGTTGAACTGCCGGTTCACATAGCTATTTCGTTGGTGAATATTTTGGGGCAAACTGTCGCCGCTGACGATTACGAAATGACGGTACGTCAGATGCGATTGAGATTGCCGCAATTGACAGGTGACAATGAACTACTGTCGTCCGGCGTTTATTTTTTCGTTGCCCGAGCTCAGGATCAAGTGGTGACTCGTAAGCTCCTGCTATTGAAGTAGAGTGATTTAAATACTTGACTCCCGTGTCTGCAGGCGTATAATTAGTGTCAAGCCGTGCAGGAAGCGAAAGGTGATCAACAAGTTAATGAAAAATTCCCTAAAATTTCTCTGGATAATGGCCGTTCTTGGCTCGGTAATCTGCGCTGTGGCGCTGGCCAAGAAAGAAAAGGCTGGGGTCATCAAAGACGGCTGGTACGCCGACAATCGATTTGGTTTTTCCATCTTTATTCCGTCGGATTGGAAGGATGGTGGCGCCAAAGACGAGCCCACTTCTGAGCGCATCATGTTCGCGTGGCGCAAACCGCGTATTCCCCTCAAGCTGAAGGACAACCCGGGAGAAGCGCTCAAACCATTCGTGAGAATATTCGCTGATTCGACGACAATGTCTGCCGTTGAATTCCTGGATTCACTCAGAGTCGGCAGCGTCAAGGATCCATTTCGAGACAAGATACTATCGAAATCAATCTTCTTTGAGCGAGGCATATCGAACCCACCTGAGATTGCGCCGGTGGAGAATGTCAAGATTGGCGGACGCGATGCAAAGCGCTGGTACATTCGTCGCGAATATTCAGTCCAGATCCAGAAAGACGAGGTCACGCCACCGGAGTTAGTGCGCGACTATCGTCAGGGATATGTTTATATTGTTCCGCGCGAAGGTTGGCTGCTCTATATGGAGATGGCGTGCGAGAACCAATTCCGAGATGATCTGGAGGGTGAATTTCAAAAGGTTGCCTTTTCGCTCACTTTTCTCAGCAACGCACCGACAGCCGATTCGACTTCAGTTGGCGAGAAGGGCAGCAAATAGTGTATAGACTTGAATGTAGTCTCATAATCGCCGGCAAGGAGAGCGATCATGTGGGCCATTAGAATGTTCCTGACCATAATCTTTCTGATCGTTGCCATAGCCTTCTTTATTTACAATGCCAACGAACGGGTGGATGTCAACATCCTGCACACTCGTTATCTTGATGTTCCGCTGATGGTCGTGCTGTTAATCGCCTTCGGAGCTGGGATGATCGCCAGTTTCCTCTTAGCGGTGACTTACTTCTTCCGGATCTCTTCTGAGTCGGCAGCCAATAAGCGTTTGATCAAGAGACTGGAGGCGGAGATCACATCGTTGCGAAACCGTCAAATTGACCAAATCGACTCGGTGTAGCCTATGTTCGAATTGAGCATGTACTATTACGTCGTGGGAATCGCGATCATTCTCTTGTTGATGACGCTTTTGACCTACCAGGTCCGCCGCCGGCGCCGGGCACAGGAAAAGGATGGCAGTCTCTATATCTCCGCACTTCAATCATTGCTTGAAGGTGACCAGGTAGCGGCGTTCCACAAACTCAAGGACGTTGTGGCTCAGGACACGCGCAACATTGATGCCTATCTGCGACTGGGCAGGATTTTGTCTGATCGCGGCAAACCACGCCAGGCAATACAGATTCACTCCGACCTGTTGATGCGCGGCGAGTTGACACCGTCCCAGAAGGTTGCGGTTAATCGCCACTTGATTGACGACTATATCGCCGATGGCCAACACGACAAGGCAGCAGCGTTGCTGAATAAAGAATTCGATCGCGACAATACAAATCTGCAGGCAGGTGCGCGACTGCTTGACCTGCTGATGAAGAGCGACAAGTGGGACGACGCGGAGGATGTCGCGGAAAAACTTTACCGCCGCGATGCGGAGAAATTCAAGAGCCGGCTGGCGGAGGTCAAGATTCGACTGGGAGATGTCATGGGCGAACGCGGCAAGGGCCGCAAAGCGCGAACCCTGTACAAGACCGGTATCCATCTTGATCCCTCAAAGGTAGATGTGTGGGTGAAAGTCGGAGATTCTTACATCAGCGAAGAGCGTGTCGAGGATGCTGTGAAGGCCTGGATGCACCTGATCGAAAAAAATCCCGCGGATGCTCACCTCGTCTTTGACCGGTTGCGCCGCTCCTTGTTTGACATGGGCCAATTCAATATGATCAGTTCGATCTTTGAGAACATTCTTGAGCGAGACCCGAACAACATTAGTGCTGCGATGGCGTTAGCGGAGCTCTATGAGAAGAAAGGTGACCATTCACAGGCGCTCGATTTTTATCGCCAGATCATCAATGCACATTCCAACTACGCGCCGGCGCACATCGGGCTGGCCCGAATTTACCGCGAGCAGGGAAGAACTAATGATGCATTTGACATACTTGAAAATCTCTTCTTCCAACAAGAGGCGGCTCGCCAGCGTTCTTAACTCGATCGCATCGCTGCTTGTTTTGGCGATTGCACTGCTTCCACTTACCAATGCTTCCGCCGCCGATCTTGAGGAAATCAGGGGTTTAATTGCTGCCGGCGAAATTCCGCAGGCGCGCGCGTTGCTGCTGCAATCACCCTGGGCGGGCAAAGGTCACGAGTGGGAGCTGCTGAATTTGCAGCTTGCGCCCGCCGGAGACTCGCTGCGATTAATCGCCGAAGAATTGCTCGAATTCACAGTCAGTCCCCAGCAACGCTGTGCTATCGTTGGACTACTGGCGCAGCAATTTCTGAGTACAGGCGATCCAAAGTGTGGTCTTGCCGTTGTCGAACGCTGGGAGAGCGAATGTCGGAGTGTGCCGGAATATTGGCAGCTCGTGTTATTGCGGGCAAAACTTCGACAGGCAGCCGGCGAAGGTGATAAAAAGTCGATCAAGGAGTTGAAACGGTTGCTGCGTACTTCCGATAATGCTGACCTTAAGATGCGCGCTGCAATGCTCCTCGGAGATATCTACGAACAGCAAGGACGCCCGTCCGAGGCGTCAGCGTACTTCACACGAGTGGCGCAAGTCTCGGAGCGGCGTTATCGTGCCCTGGCATTGAGCCGATTGCGGGACTGCTATCGTGATTGCGGTTTGACCGAAGAATGCGACCTGGTGACGAACCAACTTGAGGTTCACAGTCCCGGGTATGCCGCAGATGATCACTTCGCACTGGCAGCGGCTGGAAATGCGGAAGATCGACCATCTCAGGAGGCGCGTTTCGCTGCCTCCACACTGACGACTCGTAATGCAAATCTCTATGCCGTTCGTGTCGGGAGTTTCGCTGATCAGGCATTGGCGCAGGAGGTCGACCGGCAATTTCGATTGCAGGGGTATACAACCCGGCTGGGAACAGACGAACAGTCCGGCGAGACGCTGTTTGTAGTGGATATCGGCCGCTTTGCCAGTGTTGCCGACGCGGTTCGCTTCATGGAACGGCTACAGCGTCAAACCAGAGACACTTACTTCGTCGTATCGCATTAGATGACCAACAAACAGACTCCGCTGCTCGAGCAGTATTTTGCCATCAAAAAGCAGCATCCTGACAAGCTGCTCTTCTTCCGCATGGGCGACTTCTACGAAATGTTCGGTCGCGATGCCGAAATTGCTGCGCCGATCCTTGGCATTGCCCTGACCTCACGTTCGCACGGTCAGTCGACAAAGATGCCCCTGGCCGGTGTCCCGTACCACGCCGCTGAGAAATATCTCGCCCAATTGGTGCGCGCCGGGCTCAAGGTGGCGATCTGCGAACAGGTTGAAGATCCCAAGCTTGCGAAAGGTCTTGTCAAGCGCGAGGTGATTGAGATTATCACTCCGGGTACCGTAACTGTCGATACGGCCATGTCGCAAGAAAGAGAGAGTTTGCTTGTTTCGATCTGTGCTGATCGATCCGGCAGACTCGGAATCGCTGCACTGGAGATCTCGACTGGAAGCGTGATCGTATTTGAAGGCAGTGTTGAAGCTTCTTTCGACAAGTTGGAGTCTTTCAATCCGCAGGAGATTCTGATTTCGGACAGTGATGATGGCCTCATCGAGCAACGCACCGCCCGCTTCGGGGCGCAGATCACCAAACTTGAAAGCTGGCGTTACCAGAATGACTTCGCGGCCGAAAGGATTCGCGGTTATTACAAAGTACATTCGCTTGAAGCGTTTGAACTTTCGGAGCGACCGCTGGCAGTAGCTTCGCTCGGTAGTCTGCTGTCGTATGTTGAAGAGATGAAGTTCGCGGCTCCACTTCACCTCAGTCCGCCGCGCTTCGCTGAGGATGCCGATCATGTGTATCTGGATGCCTCCTCGGTTCGCAATCTCGAACTACTGCATTCAAATTCTTCCGATCGGAAAGAACACTCGTTAATCGGCCTGATAGACTTCTGCCAGACGGGCATGGGCCGGCGCTGCCTGGCACGCTGGCTCGTATCGCCGCTGAAGAACATTGACCGCATTCGTCAACGCCATGAGGCAGTTGAAAATTTCGCCGAACAAGCAGAGTTTCGCGAGAGCATGATTGCGACCCTGAACAACTGCGCCGATCTCGAACGACTCTCAGGAAAGCTGGGTTACCGCAAGGCGAATCCGCGTGATTTGATCCAACTGCGAAATAGCTTAGTGAGACTGCCTTCAATCGGGCAGCAGCTCGGCATGAGCCGGGTGGAATTGCTGACGGGAATTGCACAGCGGGTTCCGGACCTTGCACCGGCAGCAACGATGATCGATCGCGCGCTGGTGGATGAACCGCCGCTGTTGACGAACTCCGGCGGCATGATCAAGGCCGGTTTCAACGAAGAACTGGACGCGCTAAAGGCGTCGATCAAGGACGCTGTGGATTACGTTGCGACGTTGCAGGAGAAACTGAGAGCCGAGACCGGGATTGGTTCGCTCAAGGTCGGATACAACTCAGTATTTGGGTACTACATCGAGGTATCAAAAGCGCAACAGGCGAGCGTGCCGCCCCATTTCATCCGCAAACAGACACTGGTGAATGCCGAGCGATATATCACTGACGAATTGAAACAGAAGGAAGAACTCATTCTTGCGGCCGAGGACAAGATCAACCAACTCGAAGAGCGCGTATTTCTGGAGCTGCGCGATGGGCTATCAGCGTATATCGAGCAAATCAACCTTGCCGGTCGATTGATTGGGGAGGTGGATGTCCTGTTGTCGTTCGCGACGGCTGCCCGAAAGTTCAATTACCAGCGTCCACAGCTTGTCGCCGAACCAGTACTAGACATCTCGGAAGGACGTCATCCAGTGATCGAGCAGTTGTTGCCGCGTGGTGATTTCGTCGGCAACGATACGCATCTCGATACAGCGGCGGAACAAATTCAGCTGCTCACCGGTCCGAACATGGCAGGCAAGTCAACCTATCTGCGACAGGTCGGGTTAATCGTGATCATGGCGCAGGCCGGATCATTCGTACCGGCGCAGACGGCGAGGATTGGAGTGGTCGACCGAGTTTTCACACGAGTAGGAGCCTCCGATCGGCTGACCATGGGTGAGTCAACATTTCTGGTGGAGATGAACGAGACATCGCGGATTTTGAATAATGCCACGCCGCAGAGTTTGATCTTGCTCGACGAAGTCGGTCGCGGGACTTCAACTTATGACGGACTGGCGATTGCGTGGGCGCTCTGCGAAATGCTTCACAATGAAGCGCGCCTGCGGTCGCGAACGATATTTGCGACACACTTTCACGAGTTGACCGAGTTGCCGACCCTCTGTCCCCGGATCCACAATTATCAAGTGCAGGTGCGCAGGCACAAGGACCGGATAATTTTCCTTCGGAAGATCGTATCGGGGGGCTGCGACGATAGTTTCGGCATCGAGGTCGCGAAACTGGCGGGTATTCCGGCAACTCTCACCCAGCGCGCCAAGGAAATCCTGGAGGAGCTCGAAACCGGGAAATTCGAGCCGCTCAAGTCCCGGTCAAAGTATCACTACATTAACCCGAATCAACTTGGTTTGTTTGAGCAGCGCGAATCCGCAAGCCTGCGAAGGCTGCAGAAGCTCGAGATTGATACATTGACGCCGATGCAGGCGCTAAATGTCCTGGCTGAATTGAAGGAACAAGCGGAGAAGGAACATGACCTCAAGAATTAGACTTCTCCCCAATGTGCTGATCAACAAGATCGCTGCCGGTGAGGTGATCGAGCGGCCGGCCTCCGTAGTTAAGGAGCTGGTCGAAAATTCGCTCGATGCCGGCGCGACTATCGTCAGAATTGACATTGCGGACGGTGGTCTGGGCAGAATTGAAGTCAACGACAATGGGATCGGCATGAGTAGCGAAGACCTCAAGCTGGCAATCTGCCGTCATGCCACCTCCAAACTTGAAAAACCGGAAGATCTCTTCGCTATCAATTCGTTTGGATTCCGGGGCGAGGCGCTGCCTTCAATACTTTCGGTATCGCAGAGCACAATCAAGTCGCGTGCGCGCGGAAGTGACTCCGGCTATCAACTTGAAATTGTTGGCGGGGAAGTAGCGACTGAAAGTGAAATCGGCTGTGATCGCGGGACTACGATATCGGTACGAAACATCTTCTTCAATACGCCGGCGCGACGCAAGTTCCTGAAATCGCCCTCTGCGGAGGTGCGGCGTTTGATCGAAGTAGTCGAATCGCTCGCGATTTCCAATCCGCAGTGCGAGTTTGTTCTCGACTCCGATGGGCAGCGGCTGGTGGATTTGGCCGGGGCACGCGACAAGTTTGAGCGCGCAACCCAACTTTTTGGGGCCGCCAATGCCGGCAAGTTTGTTCGTGGCGAACGCAGCGGCGATTCGCTGCGCGTGGAGGTATTCGTATCCAAGCCGGAGGCTTGTCGCAGAAATCGATCACGCATCATGCTGCTGGTGAATGGGCGTCGTATTGAGTCGCGCTCGCTGTTTATTAGTTCATTATATGGCTTCTTTAAATTCGTGTTTGTATCGAACCCGTCCATCTCAACGAGGATCTGGTTCAGCGTCTGCTCTCGCTCATCGTGGCTGCTGCCAAGGCCCGCGCCACGCTGCCGGCCGACCGCATCGATTTCGTCAACGAAGATGATGCAGGGCGAATTGCGCTTCGCCTGGTCAAACAGATCGCGGACTCGGCTCGCGCCAACACCGACAAACATCTCGACAAATTCCGAGCCGCTAATCGAAAAGAAGGGGACTCCGGCCTC
>CAZKIH010000025.1:0-179 GCA_964552775.1 uncultured Ignavibacteria bacterium
TCTCCCCATCAGGGGAGAGGGATCGAGGGTGAGGGCGTAAATCAACTGTGTGTGCCCACCATTCCCGCAAATCTCGAAAATTCCACCTCCTTCGGAAGGTAGGATCTTATCGAAATGCCCAGTCTTCTTCCCTCTCCCCATCAGGGGAGAGGGATCGAGGGTGAGGGCGTAAATCAACT
>CAZKIH010000025.1:279-61371 GCA_964552775.1 uncultured Ignavibacteria bacterium
GTGTGTGCGCGCCAGTCGTCCAGGCCTGACAGGCGAGTCAAATGAAAACCGGCAGGTGATTTCACCTACCGGCTTGAGGATTCGATTGAAAGCAGAGCCCTATTCCGTCGGCACCATGATCGGCTGCGTAGCATTCGCACCGATATCGTCATCTCTGAAGGCTTGCAGTTCCTTGAGCAATTCCACTTCGAGTTGCTCCGGCGGGAACTTGCCAATGACTTTGCCTTTGCGGACAAGCGAAAGATAATCTGCCGAACCAACAACACCAAGATCGGCATCGCCGACCTCACCGGGGCCATTGACATTACAGCCCATGACCGCAACCTTAATCGGCTTCTTGATTCCCTCAAGCACCTTCTCAACCCTGCTGATCAAACCGAACAGGTCGGTCTGCAGTCTGCCACAAGTAGGGCAACTGACCAAGTCAGGCATGTTGCTAAACAAGCCGAGCGATTGCAGGATCTTTTTGCCGACCTTGACTTCCTCAACCGGATCGGTCGAAAGCGATACCCGAATCGTATCGCCGATTCCTTCGTGCATCAAGAGTCCAAAGGCTACTGATGATTTGATCGTTCCCCCCATCAACGGTCCGGCCTCGGTAACGCCAAGATGCAGCGGGTAATTGACGAGCTGGGCGATCTTGCGATAGCCCTCCACCATGCCAGGGACTTCGGAGGATTTCATCGAAATGCAGATATCATGGAAGTCCATTTCTTCAAGCAGGCGCACCTTCCGCATCGCGGACTCGACCAGCGCATCCGGATTGTAACGCCCCATCGACTTAACTAAGTCCCACTCCAAAGAGCCGGTATTGACGCCAATCCTGATTGGAATCTTCCGTTCCTTGCAGACCTCGACAACGCTCTCCATCTTGACGTCATCTCCAATATTGCCGGGGTTGGTGCGGATTTTGTCCACGCCCTGTTCCGCGGCAATGAGCGCTAACCGATAATGAAAGTGAATGTCAGCGACCAACGGAATACTGATTTGGTTCTTGATCTCGCCGAGCGAATGAGCGTCTTCCTTGTTAAGTACAGCCACCCGGATAATGTCGCAACCGGCCTCTTCGAGTCGCTTGATTTGTGCTACTGTCGCGTCAATGTCGCGAGTCTGCGTTGTCGTCATAGACTGTACTGATACCGGCGCATCGCCGCCGATCAGTACTTGGCCGACCTTAACCTGATGGGATTTTCTACGCTGTTGATTGAACATTTTTCCTGTAGGTGGCAAAAGATTTATACTCGCACAGTTTCGGGTCCGAATTGGCTACGTCAATGCCAACGCCGGCCTGAAGCGCTTTCAACATGCCTTCCACGGCAAAACTGGGCGTCGAAGCGCCGGCCGTGATTCCCACTCTGTCGACACCCTTGAACCACTCCCAATCGATCTGGGTCGGATGATCGACCAGATGGGCCCTGCCGCAAATCGATTCTGCAATGTCGCGCAGCCGCTGCGAGTTGCCCGAACTTTGCGATCCGATAACCAGAACCAAATCGACATTTGGCGCAAGTTCATGAATGGCCGCTTGGCGGGTATCAGTGGCATCACAAATCGTGTTGACGATCTTGATGTCAGGATAGAATTCTTTCATTTTGATGCACACTTGTTCGAATGCCTTGACTCCCCGAGTGGTCTGAGTAATTAGAGCCACCTTTCCATGTTCAAAGCGCGGCAAATGCTCGATATCCTCATATTCAGCCAACAAGTGGATATTGGCTTCATCGATCCCCATGACACCGTGAACCTCATCATGCCCCGGCTCGCCATACAACACGACCTGATAACCGTCGCGCAGCAATTCCCGCGTAAAACTATGAACGTTTTCTACCAATGGACAAGTTGTATCGACAATGCGCAGACCCTTCGTCTTGGCTTCTTCCTTTAATTTCGGGCTCAGACCATGCGCCGAAATGACCAACGTACCACCTTCGATTTTATCGAGAGTGTCCTCCTGGCCAACGCCTCTGGTCTTGAAAAAATCCACGACCTGCCGGTTATGGACGATCTCCTTGAGGATAGTGACCTCGCCGGGAAAATCGTTCTTTGCCTGCGCAGCCAGATTTATGGCGCGCTCCACACCCCAGCAAAAACCGAGTTCCTTTGCAAAGAATACTTTTATCATCCGTTTTTCTTGCTTGCTTCAAGCCAGCTACTGCTCAAGTCCACTTCATTCAGAGATTAGACTTCTATCAGATTGGCGCTTTGGTGTGAAGCCTTGTATGAACTGCGCACCAAAGGACCCGATTCCGTATGTTTGAAGTTCATTTCATCGCCCCACTGCTTGAACTTCAGAAAATCGTCAGGATGGTAATATTTCAACACCGGCAAATGCAATTCCGACGGAGATAGGTATTGTCCAATCGTCAAGACATCGACTCCCGTGTCACGGATGTCCTGCATTGTCTGCCGTATTTCGTCCTCGCGCTCACCGACACCAACGAAAATACCAGATTTGACCAACTTCACCTTCCCGGAGCCCTTGGCGTACTTCAATATCGAGAGGCTGCGCTTGTATCCCATCTTTGGCCTCACCGTCTTATACAAGCGGGGCACCGTTTCGATGTTGTGATTGAAGATTTCGGGAGCGGCCTCCAGAATTAAGTCAATCGAGGCCTTCGAGCCCTGGAAATCCGGTATCAGTAATTCGATCTGAATCTTCGGGTCATACTCCCGCAACTTGCTCACCGTCGCGGCGAAGATGCCGGCTCCGCCGTCATCAAGGTCATCCCGCGTAACCGAGGTGATCACCACGTGCTTCAGTCCGAGCTTGGCCACGGCACTGGCAAGACGTTGCGGTTCACCAAGATCGTGAATCTTGGGTTTCCCTTTGAGAATATCGCAAAATCCGCATCCGCGGGTACAAACATGACCAAGAATCAAAAATGTCGCTGTGCCCGATTCAAAGCACTCGCTCATGTTCGGACAGGAGGCCTCCTGACAAACTGAGTGCAAGCCATGCTCCTTGAGAAGACTTCGGACTCGGCGATAGCCGGAGCCGAAACTTGCATTCATCATGAGCCACTTTGGCTTGTTGAGTCGCTCCGTAGTCATATAAGTCTGATACGATACTCAAGCCCCAGACGTTGATCAAGAAGATTTTATCCCTGAATCACTGTAAATTCCTCCTAAGTTTCCGATAATCAGTATGTTAGATGAATAACAGATCGGCCGCCTTAGATGCGGATGTAGATTCGAGGAATCAAAATGGTAACCACAATGCAGACTCCGACCGCCAATCGGCGAAAGTTCATCCGTATTCCGTCTACCTGCAAGTTAACCACGCAGAAGATTCTATTCAGTGCAAAAGCTGACTCCGAATCTTTCGGCGAAGCCCAAAATATCGGTGCCGGTGGAGTGCTGTTTGTCGCCGATCGCGACTTTCACCGCAATGAACTTGTCAAGATGACCATCGCACTTCCGACGTGGAAAAAGTATCATCCGCAGTTCCTGCGCGTTGATGAGGATGATGTGACTGCCTCAATGACAGCGATTTGCCAAATCATCCGTACCAAACAGGTACCGACCGGTGGTTTTGAGATTGCAGCCAAGTTCGTTGATGTTTACGAGGACGACCTGATTGGCCTGAAGGGCTTCATCGAACATGAAGCTGAGCGCCTGGGCACCGTTTCTTAATCTCAGCTTCGATACACCACCGCATCTGTGTCGGTTCGTTGCAGCAATGCGAGGCTTCGAAGATAAGCAATCTCTGACCACGCATTCCAACTCCGTTCGATTCGATCTCCAGCAATTCGACAATCACTCTCGCAAGAGTATTCCTTTGGCCAATATCTCCAATTTCCGCCTTGGAATAGTAATCAACTGCTGCATCGAATACTCTCCATTGATAGCTATCTGCCTTATCAAATTGAGTCCGAGATAGTATCCTGCACGATACTGCAATATGTCTGTCGGCTCGTTGGCCTGGAAAAAGACCGCCTTTGAGCGGGACTCAAAGTACTTGAGCGCGAATTTATTCAACTCCGAACGCCTTCTTTCACACTCCGCCATCCATCTCCGTAGTCTTCCCTCCGTTACAAAATCCGCCCACAGCGCAACTCCGTCACCGCATTCAAGAATCTCGCCGGTGACATATGTCGCTAACCCTTCGGTGAGCAACTGGCGGGAGAATCGTCTTTGCATATCTCCGCTCGCGAAATAAAATCGTCGAGAATTCATGTAGTGTAGGGCGTGAGCGATCTCGTGGGTTACAAAGACAGAAACCAGGAGTTCCGTCTCGTATGATTCGACCGGTATCCATACTACCCACTTCCCATCATCAAAAAAAGCATGTCCGTTGGTGCAGTTCTTTCCTACAAAAAGTACGATGTCGAGCGATCCAATATCCATGCCGTGGCGGGCGAACTTTCTGCGAATACTGCTCAGTCCCTTCTTGATCAATTGGGTCCTGAACCTGATCGCCTTGGCGTCCAGCGAAACATTTGGATATGACCTCTTGGCCCAGTAACGAAAGTAGTGCTTAAAGAGCGCTGGATATAGACTCTCGTACTCCCGCCAGTTGCCACCGGCGACTACACTCCGAAGATAAGCCTCCGTCAGATCAATCAATCGCATCGTAATAGAATAGTCTGATAAGCACACCGAAGCAAGATGTCATCCCTCATGACCTCCGGTTCGAAATCTGCTTTGAATTTGGGACTCCTCACGTATACTTCCGACATGCTCAACCTCAACCCTGAAGCGACACAGTCCGAAATCGACCAGGCCTTTATGGCAATGGCCATCCGTGAGGCGCTCGTCGCCGAATCCAAAGAGGAAGTTCCCATTGGTGCCGTCGTGGTACTCGATGGCAAGATCATCGGCAGGGGACACAACCAGAATAAAACTCTCGTCGATCCCACGGCACACGCTGAAATGATCGCTATCACGGCAGCCTGCAACAAGATTCAACTACGCTACCTTGAGGCAGCGACACTCTATGTCACCATCGAACCATGCTCGATGTGCACCGGAGCCATCGTCTTGGCGCGCTTGCCGCGCCTGGTGTTCGGCGCCCGCGATCCCAAAGCTGGGGCGTGTGGATCAGTTTTCAACCTCGCGCAAGATCCAAGATTAAACCATCAGGTTGAAATTGTCGGCGGCGTCAAAGACTTCGAATGTGCCGCCCTGATTTCGCAGTTCTTCGAAAATATCCGCGAAAAACGTCGAAACGGCGGCAATGAGCAAAATTGACGCCCGTGTCGTACAAGGCATTGTTGCTCGCAAGGGGTTTCACATCTGTGTCGGTATCCCGGCCGCACTCATGGTTGTCGGACTGATGTTGCGATCGCAATTTGAATTTCTTTCCTCTCCGATCTCAAGTGAGGAAAACCTCGTAACCCTCGGATATTGTCTGTTAGCCATTTGCCCGCTTATCTTGGTAGTCGCTTTCATTTTCAAGCGACGTCTGGTCGGTTCGCAGGCGCTCAAGGCCAGGATAAATTCGCGTCCAGGAGATTTCGCAGACATCCTCAGCGAGGCAATGGCCCCCATCTTCTTGATTGTAACCGCTCCCGCGCTTGTTGGATTAATTTTCTATTTCCTCGGCGGCGACCTTGACACGTATGTACTCATTTCCGTATTTTGTCCGGCTGGCTTGATGCTGTGTAGACCACGGGAAGACGACATTGAGCGGCTGGATCGTGAGCTCTTTGGCAGCGAGGAATAACGATTGATTTCCGAAGAAATGTCGAGCCTTGAGACAAAACTCAGACTTCTTGGGCTGTTGATCTGCGTTCTGGTGCCGGTGGCATTCCTAATCGTCGTCTGGGCCGTGCTGGTGCCGCGGGAAGAAATGATAATGACAGATAATGAAGACACAGTTCTCTTCGTGTGGATTCTATCAGCAATGGCGTTCGCCGAGCCGGTAATCGGATTCGTGCTGCGCAAGCGCTTGCTCAACGTCGATGCAATAGTGAGTCGTGGTGGCAAACCCGGATTATCGCAAAGCATCTTTGCCGGACATATGGTCGGTTACGCCTTTGCGATTTCGCCGGCCGTGTTCGGACTTGTGGTATACCTGGTAACGCACAATGCGACCCTCGCGACTGTGATGATCTGCTGCTCGCCATTGGCTTATCTGTTCTTCCGCCCCACTGAAGGGACCGTACAGGAACTGGCGCATGAAGTCGAAGCCAAGTTAGCGTCGAAATGACAATTTTGCCCTGAGCGGGCATTTGCTCTTTGAAAGTTTTGGAGAGGTGGCTGAGTGGTCGATAGCGGCGGTCTCGAAAACCGTTATACCCGCGAGGGTATCCAGGGTTCGAATCCCTGCCTCTCCGAATTGTTCTCGCAGAACTCTCAATCAAACGAAACATAGTATGGGTAAGCCAGAACTTGTTTCGTTGAATAGACATTGGCCCGCCAGGCAAACAATCCTCGCCTCACCTCTTCTTGCATTTCACCTCCACAACCGGTCGCGGGAATTCACGCCTTTTGGTTGTCTTGACATGACTATAGAATCGACTTTCGCCGAGTTCCTCTCTGCACTTTCGTCTTTCAGGCCACCGCCATCGACAAGCGACGTCAGGCAATTAGCATTTCAACCAGATTACCGAGACTCATACTGCATCATCCAATTACTGTTAACGAACTGATAGCTACCGTTCACGCAGTTGTATCGATCAACCTACCCCGCCGTCCGTCATCTTAAATGACCATCACACTTGTGGGCTGCGGCAATTTCCAGAAACGCTGGAGTCCTCCGGTCGTCCATTTTGACAACCACGCCGATTTCTCAAGGAGAGGCGCATGCGCTACCATTCAATGTTCATTCTATTCAGAATCGCGATTGCGTCTGTAGCGATCTGCAGCTCGATTCCTGCTGCACTGAGTGCCCAGACGACGTTCACGCGAATAACCGATGCGGGCAACCCGGTAGTTGCCGATGTAACCAACAACAATTTCACAGGCTGTGCCTTCATCGATTACAACAACGACGGATTTCTGGATCTGATTGTAGTCGATTTCAATACGACCAAGCTCTACAAGGGCGACGGCGCCGGCGGATTTACGCGAATCACCTCCACGCCAATTACTACTGGCACTTTCTTCGGAATTGGTACCAGCTGGGGGGATTATGACAATGATGGCGACCTCGACTGCTTCATCACCGGGGCCACGGCCGGTGCCCTCTATCGCAATAACGGCGACGAGACCTTCTCTTCAGTGTCGGCGGCGGCGCTGGGTACGAACGACCTGCGCGGCTGGAGCCCAGCTTGGGGAGACTATGACAATGATGGCTACATCGATTTGGTAATTACCTTCCCGACCGGATTTACGACGAATCCACAGAGATCCAATAGAATGCTCCGAAATCAGGGGCCGCCGAATTTCAACTTTGAGGTAATCGACACCGGGGTGATCGTAACGGGGTTTAAGCCTTACACCTCTGGAAATTGGCAAGACTACGATCTGGACGGCGATCTTGATTTCTTTATCGGCAGCGGGCCGGCGGTAGTTCAAACCGGATTGGATGACCTCTACAAGAACCTGCTGAAAGAGACCGGTGTGCCTGGTTTCGAACGCATCCTGCAGGCACCGATTGCTACCGATCTTGGCGACGGGCAGATGTGGAATTGGATCGATATCGATAATGACCGCGATCTTGACGCTTACCGCACTAACTGGGGTGGCCAGAGTTTTCTGATCGTGCGGCGAAACGATCTTTACCTGAACAACGGCGGTACTTTTGTCGCGCTCTCAGGCGAGCCGATTGTGGATGATATGGATGGATCGTTATCATCAATCTGGCAGGACTATGACAACGACGGCGATATCGACTGTTACGTAGTCAACTCCGGCCCGAACAAGTACTACCGCAATGTCGGGGGAACATTCGTCTCTGAACTCACCGGAGATCATGTCAGCACCAATCAAAATGGGTCAAGCGGCAGCGCCGGCGACTATGACAACGACGGCGATATGGACTTGTTCGTCGTCGCCCCGGGAGCGAATCAGAGAATGTTGCTGCGCAATGATTACGGCGGCCCCAATTCCTGGATAAAACTGAAGCTGATCGGGCAGGTGTCAAATCGCGCCGCGATCGGCGCCCGTGTATGGATCAAAGCTACAATCGACGGCGATTCGGTGTGGCAGACGCGAGACATATCGGCGCAGAACACTTTCCTCGGGCACAACTCGTTCGAGGTTCACTTTGGTCTTAAAGACGCAACGATGATCGACGATCTGCGAATTGAATGGCCGTCGGGCTTAGTGTTCGATACCACCATGGTGGGAGCGAATCAAGCATTGACGTTTATCGAAAATTGTGAGGACGGCGATGGCGACAGTGTTGCCTGCCTGGACAATTGCCCGACGGCCTCTAACCCGTCGCAAACGGACTCCGATGACGATGGTCTCGGTGACGCCTGCGACAATTGTCCGATCAACGCAAACACCGACCAACTCGATACCGATGGTGACGGCGTCGGCAATTCCTGCGATAACTGCGTGAATGTCTCGAACCCGGGACAGGCGGATGCCAATGACAACGGTGTTGGTGACGCCTGTGACTTCGTCTGCGGCGACGCTAACGGAAGCCAGGCCGTTAGCATTTCTGACGTCGTTTACATTATTAACTACATCTTCTCCGGCGGACCGGCCCCAAATCCGCTTCTCGCTGGCGATGCCAACTGCAGCGGCGGTGTCAATATTTCGGATGCTGTCTACTTGATCAACTACATCTTTGCGGGAGGAAATGCACCTTGCGATGCATGCCCTTAAGACTTGATTCACGATCAACAGGGACTTGTGCCCGCAGTCGGAAATGCTTGCGAGCTTCCAGAATCGGCTACACGACGCCACAAGGTATCATTTGTGCTGAATCTGCGCGCATTAATCATCAACTGAAACGCAGAACCTACGAATCTCTCCGGAATATCTTCACTAAAATCTGGTGCAAATCAAACGAGGTGTGGGTGCGCCACACCTCGTCTTCGTTAGTCCGCCCTTAGTCTGTTAAGCAAGCGATCGTCAGATCACTTCTTCTTGCCCTTCGTCTCCACCACCGGCGGCTGTTCGCGCCGTTCAATCAGGTTGTAGACGAAGTCCTTCTGGCTCTCCAGTATGATCTGGTCATAGGCTGTCTTGTTGAACAGCTCACTGTCCCTCTCAAGATAATTGCTGCCAAACTCTTCCTTGGGGATGATCAACTTGTTGGCGTAGCGATCCACGATCTTGTAGGGTGGCTTTACGCTGAAGTAGTACCGTCCAAACTCGACGTTCTGAAAATCAAAAATGCGCCCCTCGTCCAATCTCACCAACTCAAAATCAGATGGCGATAGAGTATCGTAGGTGATCCCCGACTCCGAGTAAACGGTCGCGATCGGAACAAAATTGAAGCTGTAATTTGTCGTCAGGTACAGGAACTGCGACGAGTCAATTCCGGCCGTGAATTCCTTGGAAAAGATGTAGTTCTTCCGATCGAAGATCTGGTACTCACCGGGCGGGACGTAGAAATAGAAAAACTCTCTCTTCTCTCTTAGACGACGGTTCAAGTACCGCTCTGCAGTGCGAATGACATACTTGTCCTCATCATTCAGCATTCCCTGCCTCGCCTTAAGTTCGACGGGATTATCAAGCAGCTTCTTCTCCGGGATCAATTCATTGAATGCATTGCAGGTCGCGAATTTGTACATCCAGTCCTTTTTAATAAAACTCAACTGCTCCCGGTATGACAGGTCTGTCGAACTATCAATGTAAGCGCGATATGAGGGCAACAGCGTCTCGAGTTCCGTCAGCCCCCACCATGCCCAGGATGGGCTGTTCAGGTTGTAATGCAGGACCACGAACCGTGCATACGATGATCCCAGCATCTGATCGTACAGTTCACCTTTGTTGCCGGAGTAGAACCAGATCGCCCACTGCCGATGCATATTCTGCACAGCCATATCCGAGATGAACAGACGATCAACATCCGTCGTCATAACCTTTGACACTTCGAGGAATTCCTGCATGTCATCATTCAGGTCGGAAATTTCCTCGGTGTTGGCAAGGCCGGGGACCGCAAGCAGCGATAGCAGGCCCAAGACCAACACAATGGTTCTGGAGTTCGAAAAAATCGATTTCACAGCTATTCTCCTTACTATTCCGAATTACCTAATTGAGTTTTGGTATCGAGCATCTCGTAGAAGCTCTTCAACTGCTGAAACAGCTCATCGGCACTGGTGTAGCGGGCATCATCCTGAAGTGCCCGAATTGATTTCTCCCCCCAAAACACGGCTTCCTTCGAGACACTCTCCATCTGGCCGCGGTCAAGTATCTCCATCCCGATCAACTGCTTCGCGCTGCTCAGGATTTCGGGATACCGTCCGGCCCTAAAGAGATACTCTGAATATGTCGGAAGAAAAGCTACGCACGTTGCGATGTAGATCTCACGGTTGTAATTGCGTGCATAAAAACCCTGTGTTGGAAGACTTCCCCCGCTGAGTTGGTCCAGGCATTTCCGGAAATAGTTCCAGGCCATGTCGTTTTCGTGGTTTGCGAAAGTCTCAGCGAGCAGGAAATATGATATCGACAACCCATAGTTCGATTTAAGAGTGTCGCCCGCAATCGACGCAAAGTAGTTGACCATTCGTCTCAACGAATCCTTGGTTGCACCTTCCTGCTTCATCGCGATAAATTGATCGTTGACCCACACTGCCTTGGCGAAATTCGCGACTCCGAACAGGTTCGGATATTCTTGCTGAAGCATCTCGTTGACGCTGGCAACGTAACTACTCTGGACATCATACAAGCTGTCACGAGTGGCGCGTCTGAGTACATTCTTCACCAGCGGGGCAAACGAATTGGCATTCGGGCAGTAAATCGCCGCCATCAGAACGTCCTTGAGCAGGAACGCGGTATTCCCGGGTACGCTCGAGGCCCGTAGCTGCGACTCATCAAACTTGTAGTAGGCGTCCAGATATCGGTTGTAAAGCTGAAGCATCAGTGCGCGCAGCTTATCCTGCAGCTCAACATTCTGCATGTCACGCTTCAGTTCCTCCAGCGTCATGAGAAAATGGATTTCTGCATTGTAGTAATAACCTTGAAAACGCAGTGCGTCGGAAGCGTCCAATTCTATCTTGATCGCGTTGCGGGCCTGCTCCAGGTCGTCAGGATTCCCGGTCTGGTAATAGGAGTCAAGATAATCAAGATACCCCTTGGTTTGTGCCGGCGTTGCGGAATTGCCGACCGCGCACAGCGCTAAAACCAACGCCGCCGTGATCAGTGTTGCTGAAGCAAAGTTCATTTTCATCATATCTCTAACCTCACAATTTGAATCTACAGTTTTGCAAAACAGTCATCGTAGCGAAGCAATCGACAGAGCTTTCGTGTGGCGTCCTCAAGTAAACTTTCTGCATCGCCCATATCTCCCGGTATGCGCACAAAATCGATATTCGAGATATCACCTAACAAATTGACGTTGACATGCAGTCGAACCCAGCGCCCGCCGTATCTGAAATCGAAATGATTATCGGCGTCTCGCGTCACCTTCAGCCAATCCTTCGAATCGACTCGTTCTTGTTCATCCAGGCCGGTGTGCACGAACATGCTTCTGACACACTGCCGCAGGCAGATATTAACCATCTGGTAGTGGTAGGGATCGAGCTTGATACGGGATACGCCCGTCTCAGCGACCGCGCGGGTATTTCTTGCAGCCACTTCTCCTACCGGCTCCCTGTTGCCATTCGACCGAATTACGCTGCTCGTGCTGCGTTCAGATTGCTCTTGCGCTAAGTCTCTCTGAACGAACTCATCGGTCGGAGCAACGACTGGCGCAATTGTGCCGGGTAATGATCGCGTTGTACTGGCCTCTTGTTGAGCGACGCGTTGTGCATCTCGGACTTCATTTCGACCGCGCGGCTGCGCCTTGGGTTGCAACACTCGCGTGGTCCGGTCGGGAATGCTGCGAAATCGCTCTATTGGCTTGTTCTCCGGCGGCTTGATGAACGGTTTGGCCTTAATCTTGGGCTTCGGAGGTGCCGGTCTTGGTAGCTCGATAATGAACTTCGAGGTGAATTCAGGCCGTGCTTCCGAGACAATCTGTGATTTCAGGGGTAGCGAGCCAAGGTATACGGCAAGAAGAAAAGACACCAGAACCAGCCCGGCCAACGTCAGAGTCGCAGTGACAATGTTGCGCCGATCGAGTGCAACCTTCAGAACGCCCCCGACAACATCCGCTTTCGATGCCGTCCTGCTCACTATGCATTTGCGTTCTAACTCTGCATCATCGCGGTCAAAATATGCTTGCATCCAACTACCTCAGGCCTTCCATCGAGCTATTCGACTTCTGCGCGATAAACGAGGTTACAGGGATAGTCCAGCTTATAACATGCGGCCATCGCCAAAGCAACGAGACCATAGTAGGAATGCGCCGAACTGTAAACATCAACACGTACAGAGTCTGGATTGATTTCCTTCGATGCCAGAAACTCGAATATTCTGTCGCGGACTAACAGATGAGCGTCGGGATCTGATAGGATCTTGTTGTCAACAGAGACGTAGGAAGTCTCCGGCGGCTGAGCATTGGTCAAAATGAAAACCATTCGGCTGGAGTCAACGAGTGAATTCTGATCGTAGATCTCGATGCGAACCGGGGCTGCCGCTTCTTCTCCCGTTTGACTCGACGATTTGTAGGGCATTTCAATCCGTTCGATCTGCGTGGATCCATTGCCGACAATGATGAAAAAGAACAGCATAATGAAGGCAAGATCCGAGGCGCTCACAATAAACGGCGCCATATTCCGTTTTGACTTACGATCGGACACGAGCACGCTCCGTGTTATGCGCGATTACATCTCCGGTCTCGTGCTGCACTTGAGGAATTCGGAGAGACTCGACAATTTCACAGACAGCGACAGCGCGGACGACCATCTGTTCGTGAATCTGGTCAATCACTCGCCGTGAAAAATAGGTGGCGCCAATCGCCAGCCCCAAATTCAGTAATCCCCACAAGCTGGTGATAATCGCCACTTTCAGGCCGACCGCAAATTCAAGCGATTGCGAAAGGTTTGCAGCGCTCTGTCCCTGGCTGAAAATATAAAGGAAACCAATCAGGGTTCCGAAAAATCCAGCGGCCGGTGAGGCCGTGGCTATACTGTCGTACAGACTCATTTCATCCATACTCTCGGTAATGCGGTCAATTCGATTGCGAAGATGTAAATAGAGATGATCGAATCTGCCTGACGCATTCGTCACCATCACCGAATCCTTCAGGACGCGCCAGAATCTCGATTTGCGATGGTCTTGTACCTGGGCGTACTGACAAAAATCGTCCCAGGTTTCGAACTTCTGTTTGAGAAAATGATCAAGACTTTCATCGCTGGGGTAGTACTGTTCTCGTTTTGCCGAGAAGACCATGAACATCGCGAAGCGAACTACAGCTGCGAGCGCCAGTGCAGCTAACACAAAGTAGGTCAAGAGCACAACTGTGGGATATTTCGCTTGCATGTAGTTGGCCAGGTCGAACCCCACCGGATCTGTACTGACTGTTTCCGCAAAGTCCTTTCTCTGGGCCTCGCTCACGCCGTCCCGCTCTTGCTGTTGGAGCGAAGCACCAATCTTGACAACGGCGTTGTCATGCATCCTCCATATGACTATGGCGGAGATAAACAGTACGACGACGGTAGCCAGCGTCGAGATAAAATAGTTCCTGCGCTTGTAAAGTGGCTCGGAGTATTGAGCTTCTTGCCTCAGGTCAGTCATTGGTTCCTCCGCTGTTCTCTATATTGTGAACGTCCCATCCAAACGGGAACGGTAACTCAACGTTCGTAGTGGCATGCCAACTGATCGACGGAAAACTAATCAGCCGCATGCTGGTAGTGGATTGGAGTGTTATCTACTGATAATTTCAGCGACTCCCGCGCAGAGTCGTCGCCACATGGAGTGGTTTCGACCACCATTCGCGTTACTCTTTGATTATCGACTTTGACGGATCAATTCTTTAGATGTAGCTGAAAATACGGCGTGGCAATTGCGGCGAACGGGCCAATTCCGATTGGAGTATGGGCGGTGGACAATACTGCTTTGGTCCGATGCGCGTATACACCGTTTCGCGGATGTGTCCGGCTATTTCGGCTTTACCGATTCCCATGAATCGGTCTTCTTGTAGTCAAACAGCAGCAGCAGCGGAATCACCAACCACACCAGCAGTGCTAATCCCGCCACGGAAAGCACTATTGCACTCTTTGTCGGCATTAGGAAAACAAAGCTCCCAACCCAGACAAAAACATTGACCGCAACGATTGTCAGCGTCAACTTCATGTTTTCGATTGTCCAGCCTTGCTTGATGATGAGCTTCATCATCATGGCGACCGCGAGCAACATAAGTCCGATAACACGCACGAGGCTGACGGCAACGAAATAGGCACTGTCCGTCACGATCCGCCCGGCCCGCTCACCCATCGAAACCAGGGCATCATTGACGCACAGGTGCGGCACAATTATCGCAAACACTCCACAAGCAAAGGTGTACCAGATTGCGAACCCGATCAGTCGCCAAGTCATATTAACAACTTACCTTTCTCACAGGTAATCGGCAATAGCGTGAGCAACAGAAGAGAACGCATGATACACCGGTGCCTTATACTTTCGCAGTAAGCCAGCGCCCCCTCCGGTAATAAATAAAGAAGAGTACCGTGGTGAGGATTCCCGAACATGTCAACACCCACCAGACTGCTCGTTCGTCAAATCCGAAGTACTGCGTAATCACGACGGCCGGAAGCACCTGAAGCAACCACGAGTGGATAATGCTGAAGATCATGAATGGTGCGTTAAGACCGACCCCAAGGTGTATCTGCTCCAGCATCACAAACGCTCCAAAGAAAGGGAAACTGATCGCTATAATGCGCAGCAGTACGCTGCCATGATGGATTGTGTCCTCGGTTTGGAAAAAGACCCGCATGTATTGCTCGGCAAAGATGAATGTCAGGATCCCGACGCCCGCCATGATGGCAAACGATAGCGAAATCGCTCGATCGGCAGTGGCCTTCGCGCGGTCGAATTTCTGTGCCCCGATATTGTGCCCGATCAGCGATGAAAGGCCTAACCCGATTCCCACGATGATCGCAATGCCGAAACCAATCACTTGCATACCGGCCCCATAGGCCGCCACCACCCCAGTGCCGAATCCGGCCACAATCGGTGTGATCAACAGGCGCGAAAGGGAGAACGACAGCTCGCCCAGCCAAGCCGGTACCCCCAACCAAACTATTTTCCACATTGACTCCAGCGATACCCGAACCTTTCCGCGTATGTGCAGGCGGACATTGACTCGGTCCGAGAAGAACAACCCCAATCCAACTGACAGGCACAGTGTGAAGCTGATAACCGTCGCCAAGGCGGCTCCAACAATACCCATTTTCGGCAAACCAAACCAACCAAAGATAAGGAACGGGTCAAGTAGGGCATTCAGTATGTTTGAACCCAACATCAAGCCCATCGCCAAATTGGGATTTGCGACTCCGCGCAGTGCCGTGAATATCGAGAATGCCGCATAGAACATCGGCAGGCCAATTATCTGAATGCGGCCGTAAGTCAGCGCTAAATCATAGGCTTTGCCTTGGGCGCCTAAGAGGTGCAGAAAATCGGGCAGGAAGATCAAGCCAACAAGATTCAACAACACACCGAAAAACAGCTTCAAAATCAGGGTTTCCTTGATTGCGGTTTCGGCGCGGTCAAAATCCTTCTCGCCGTAGCGTCGCGAAATGATCGCAACCGAACCGGGCCCGATCAGGCTGTTAAAGGCGAAAAGTATCCACAATAGGTTGGCAAAAAACGTGATCGCCGCGACGCTGTCTTCGCCATCGGGCAGTCGCGAGACCCAGAACATGTTGACCACCGAGTAGAGATGTTGAGCCATGAATCCGATCATCGAAGGCAGTCCCATCTTCAGGACAGAACCCGTGACCGAACCTTCAGTAAAATCGGCTCGTTGCTTTTCAGTGGTTTCCAGCATATCCAAACTATACGTCCGCTATCGCCGAAAGATGCGTAAGTACTTACTAAAATTACTACTTACCGGGCGATAGTCATTTTTGAATAATAACGAAACCTCCCGACCGGCGCAATCGCAGCCATCGCCTCATTCGCGATTGATCGAATTTTCGAAGCTGCTGGAATAGCAGTCCGCCGGAGTTCCGCCCCTCATATTGCCCCAAGTCATTACTCTATTTGACCGTAAAGCGAGAGCCTCTCCGAATTCAGTTCAACTTGAATCCGGTATCTGCACCGGTACAGAATGATCTTCTCCCAGTCGTCGCCCAGAGAGTAAAATGTCCAAAACGAATCCTGTCTCGGTCCAGTAATTTTCTTCGTGCAGTTCTTAACAAAGAACTATTTACCTGCAGATTTTATTTGGTATAATATCACTGGGTAAGGCGATACGCAATGAAGTGGTCCACGGTGAGATCCCCTGTTCCCCACGCAACTGGATGATTGCCCCACCCAAAAATTAAGGATGCTAATTACCAAATTTTAGAAGGAATTGAGATGAAATTCAATCGTCTACATGCTTGGACAGACGATGTTAGGGAGGCCGAGCGTCTTCAGGAAAAACACGCTCCGTTGGTGAGCACAAAATCCGAAAAGACCTCATTTCGTCTGGTGGGAGGAGTGGATGTCGCCTACTCCAAGAAAGATAACACGGCATTTTGCACTGTTGTCATTATGAAGGTTCCGGAAATGGAACTATTGGAGAAAGTTCGAGCACAGGCAGAAGTCACTTTCCCGTTTGTGCCGGGGCTATTCTATTTTCGCGAAGGACCGGTAATCACCAAAGCGCTCAGTCGTCTGAAATTCGTCCCCGATGTCTTCATTTTTGATGGCCACGGAATTGACCACCCGCGCGGGATCGGCATGGCTTCCCACATGGGCGTCATGCTTGAGATGCCGACAATTGGCTGCGCCAAAAAGATCCTGGTCGGGAAAGTTGATCCGTTGGGAAACGGAGTCGGAGACACGGCACCGATTTATCTGGGAAACATCGATGTCGGACGAGCCATTCGCTCGCGCGAAAACGTCAAACCGCTCTATGTATCTCCCGGGCACAAGATCGATGTCGAAACCGCAGTGAAGACTGTCGTCGACTTGCTCCGTGGATATCGCCTTCCGGAACCGCTCCGCCTTGCCCATATCATGGTGAACAAACAGCGTCGCAACTACGACATGAATCTCCCCGGAGGACCCGGCCCGTCACGAGGCAGACAGCGCGACGATGATGATGATGACGAGCGCGAATAAACTCCAAATCCAAGAGTGAGCATTTCCGAATCGATTTGCTCCAAAAATTGCCGAGGAGCGACTACTGGTCGCTCCTCTTGCATTTCATCAATATAGGAGGAGAAAAAGGGCTAAGGGAGACACCCCGCGCAAGGCATTGGGCCACCGCCAAAAATATAGTTCACTAGATAGACTGCGTCAGAAATATTCACTAAATCACTGCAGTCAGCATCTCCTGATTCCAGCGGCTCCGGCGCTGGGCCGCTGGCGAATATGTAATTAACCAGGTAAACGGCATCTGAAATATTCACAACCTCGCTGTTATTGGCATCACCGCAAATGTAGAGCTCTGGGTCGGTTACAGTGATGCTCACACTTATCGTGTCAGTCTTCAAAGGAACGCTCGCGTCGAAAACAGCTACCGTAAAGTAATACGTGGCATTGTAAGTCGGAATTCCGGCGATCGTACCATCGGGGCTGTCAAACGTCAGGCCAAAAGGGAGATCGCCCCCAACCCAAGTCCAACTGTAGGGCTGGAGACCTCCGACAGCCTCCATTTGGTAAGAGTAAGGTATTGTACGCTGGGCGAGCGGTAATACGTAACTGGTGATATGCACGCTCTCGTCACAAACATCGCCTATCCCGTTGCCATCATCATCCAACTGCATTGGGTTGAAAACATCAGGGCAGTTGTCACACAAGCTACCGACAGAATCGGCATCAGGGTCCTCTTGGGCCGGGTTTGCGGTGAATAGGCAATTGTCGAAGTCATTTTGTACTCCGTCGTTATCAAAATCACCGGAATTGGCAAGTTGGAATACTGTTGCCAGTGAAGCTCGTACCATCCGAGTCATGTATTCGAAATTCATGTATGAAGTGCTATCCATGGGACTGTGATAAACACTCGAAAAATAGTACTCTATGATGAAAACGGCAGGATAACCTTCTTGCGTGAACGGATAGTGGTCCGACCCTCCCGAATTGCCGCCAAGCACACCGCTTATCCCGTAACTTGCCTGGGCAATATTCTTCCACATATTTGCATACACCGTGTTTGATCCATGATAAATCGTCGCGCGATTCCAATTCGAGATACTCGCGATCATATCCATGTTGAACATCAGTATGATCTGGTCTCCCCTATCAGCGGCTTCACCCGCGTAATGGTATGATCCGTACAGTCCCCATTCCTCCGCATCAAATGTAATAAACTTGAATGTCACCTCAGTCGGCGTACCTGCGAGTGCACGCGCAACCTCTAAGACACCGGCCGTTCCCGAACCATTGTCATCAGCAGCAGGGGACACGGTGACTCCGTCATAGTGTGCACCAACGATAATCTCGATTTCAGGATACTTGGTGCCGGTCTTGACAGCCACGACATTGTAGCACTGATTAGTCGTGCCGTTGAAATACTGGCTCCAATGATCAAGATAAACGGAATCATAGCCAAAAGATTCAAATTTGGACTCAATCCAGTCCCGTGCTTGAAAGATACTCGGTGTTCCGGCAACGCGACGATAGTAGGACTGCAGACGCGACACATACGAATACAAAGAATCCTGATCGATAGTCCCCACCAATTGATCAAGAATCGATGATTGAGCTAGACCCTTGAAACGCGGCGCCCCTTCGTCTTGATAGACGATTCGCAGTGATCGCGCCGGAATTGGCATGAGGCTTGGTTGCATTTCCTGGGCCGGATTATAACCTCCGGGAACCCGGTATACCCGCAGGTTGCCATCCACGTACACTGTTTGATATCGCGATACATTGAAGTTGTCCAGACGCAAGTCAAGCGCCAGTTCATTGCGCTCAACTCCTTCCGCAATCATTGCCGCCTCAAGCCCGGAATTGAGTACTGCCGCCATCCGCGTGGATTCGGCAAGTACAAGATAACCGGCATTCGTCTTCACCACTGCATCAACCTGGAGACGCGCGAGTAACTGGGCCTCACTCTGACTATGCAGAGTAATCTCCATCAGATTGGCAGCACCAAGCGAACAAGCAGATATCTGGAGTACCAGCAACACTCCGATAAACACAACTCTCATTGATTGCTCCGAGGTTAGTGGTGAGTTTCTTACGTGATAATATACACTAAGGTCGCTATTTGGCAATCTCAAAGACGACTAGAACAGCGCATGGTTCGGAAAAAATCCGAATCCGAATCATCCAATGAACCCAAAGAATCCACCGTCCGGAACTCGCAGCGTGCATTCAGTCGCTCAACGAAGTTGCACAGGAATGATCAGTGCCATATATTGACCAAACCGCCTTGCTGGTTGAGAACGCAAATCAAGATGAAAGTAGGAGCCGTTGGACAGGTGAGTCTCAGAGAGTTTATGATCAGTATCTTGCCCGGACTGCTGATTGTCATCGTCATTCAGTCTCTTGCAATCAGCTTCTTCGATGTGCCCATCTATGGCGATTCGGAAGAGTACATGCTGCTTGGAAGAAACCTGCACGAATCAGGGCACTTCAGTTTCGATGGCGTTAGTCCTTCACGAATGCGCCAACCAGTCTACCCGGCATTTCTTAGCCTAACCTACTTTGCCCTGGGGCAGTCCTTTTTGATCGTCAAGCTGTTTCAGGCCCTGCTCGGTCTAATTTCCTTCACAGTGATCATGAAACTTTACCAGCGCGTTTGTGGAACTCAGCACCTGCGGCTGGCAACTCTCGGCATCGGGCTCTACGTTCCCCTTTGGTGGAATTGTGCAATCATCCTCTCTGAGCCTATCGCAATCTTGCTGATCGCAGGCTTTCTGCTTGTCCTATACGACCTGCTCCTAAAATGGGATCTCTGGAAGTGCATTATCGCCGGTCTGCTGCTTGGAATCGCCATTTTAACGCGTCCAATATCGATCGCACTCTTGCTGCTGGTCTGGTTTCCCATCGCATCAAGTAGTCGACTGCATGGGAAACGACTGATGACACTCGCTACTGTCGTCGTTAGCTGTCTTGTCGTACTGTCGCCATGGGCAATCCGCAATTACATCTCCTGTGGAGTAATGACACCGCTCTCTTCTGAAGGGGAATACCATGCATCTCGCGCCGCCGACTTTGCTGCCGAATTACCAAAGGACTCCGTAGTGACGTGGGACGCAGTCCGCGATTCTCACACCAACCCATCTGTCCTTGGAGTCATAGCCAGCGAGCTTCGGGATCATCCAGTGAAGTTCCTTTGGAACAGCACCAAGCGCGTAATTGGTACCTGGAGCTATTTCCCAGGCAGCCGCAACTACTTTGATTACCTTCCGGCAAGAATTGCCGCCTACGTCGTACAGATTGTCCTCCTGCTCGTCGCAGTGTTCGGTCTGAGCAAACTCGATCGGGATAAAAAGCTGTTCCTCATTTTCCCAGCGATCAGCTTCTCGATTATCATCTTTTTCTCCAGCGAAGGCATCTCTCGCCTGCTCCTACCGATCATGCCAGCCGTATTGATCGCTGCCGCCATTGGTGCGGCTTCGATAATTGATTCCTGGCACAGAAGAACCAGAACGGTTCGCCCATAGCCTAATTTGCTTGACAAATTCTGGATATGCCTCTACCATTTGATATTCTATGGCAATGACATCTGACCTCCGCTACGATTTCTGGGACATCCTCAAAGCTCCTCGCATTGCTCTGTCCGGCAAGGGCCTTTTGGCACAGGCGAGATCACTGCTCTATGGATATGCGGCATACTTCTCTTGCTCATATTTGGCGCTGCTCCTCAATGGACAACCGTTCGCCTACTCATGGGAAGCGTTCGGCCTCTTCCCACTGTGCAATCTCGGTCTGTCACAGTGGTATTCCTGGACCGTCTGGATACTCGGAATTATCGTGGCAGTTGGCTTCTATGACTATGGTAATCTGACCGTCGCTAAGTTGGGTTACGAAGAACTTCGCGGGAACTACTTCTTCTCGGCTCGCGATGCCGCTCGTGACGCTCGTGCAAACCTCTTGCCGCTCTGGGTATCAGGTGGATTGGTAGCGTTCCTGATTGCCGTTCTTGCCGCGATACAGGGACTCGTAAGTCTGGTAGCATTGATCCCGGGTATCGGCGGACTCCTCTACGCAATACTCTATGTTGTGCCGTTCTTTCTCTGGTCGCTCTTTCTTGTCTTTCTAACTTTCGGATTGACGACCTCTGTCCTGACATTGCCTGCGATTATCGTCGCGCGCGAGAAGGACACATTCGGCGCGACGTTCTATATTTACAATATCATCTGGACTCAGCCCCTTCGCTGGCTGGGCATGACCGCTTTTGGATTAGTGCTGGCCAAGATAGGAATGTTCGTAATCGGGTACTTCTTTATGCGTGCACTGCAATTGACCAATTTCCTCGCCGGCTGGTTTGGTGGCGATAAAACAGAGAGCATCCTGATTGCAGCTTACACGGTTCTCGAACCGCTCCGCGGAGTGGTACGCTTCTTCACCACGCTGTATCCAGGTTCAAGCATCGGCTACGACCCGGAAATGGCTATCCGTTACACTATGACAAACCACAATTGGATTCTCGATAGTTCACAGTCTATAGTGTCTGGTGCTGATCAGGCGGCCGCAGTAATCATTGCCTTAGGGCTCTTGGGAATACTCATTCTGATAATCTCATACGGTATCAATATCATCACCAATTCTCAGTTATTGGCGTTTCTCCTTATTGCCTATAAAGAGGACAAGGTCAAACTAACCGAGGATGTTGCCAACCGCATCCCGGAACCCAACGAAATACTTCCCGAAAAACCGCAATCCGACAGCACGACTGCTTGACATTAGCCCGCTTTGCGCCGTAAATAGTCCGATGGAATTCGTAAAGAACATTCGCAACTTCTCGATCATCGCGCACATCGATCACGGTAAGTCAACGATTGCCGATCGCCTTCTCGAAATGACGCGCACAATCAATGTCACGCACAAACAAATGCTCGACAACATGGATCTCGAGCAGGAACGCGGCATCACCATCAAGGCGCACGCCATCCGCATGCACTATCATGCCAATGACGGCCACAGATACATCCTCAACCTCATCGATACTCCCGGTCACGTGGACTTTTCCTACGAGGTCTCCCGCTCGATCGCTGCCTGCGAAGGCGCACTTCTCGTGGTTGATGCCTCCCAGGGAATCGAGGCCCAGACGCTCTCTAATCTCTACAAAGCGCTGGATCAGAATCTCGAAATTATCCCGGTCCTGAACAAAATCGACCTGCCCCATGCCGAACCGGAACGGGTCGCTGACTCGATACTCAATCTGGTGGGTGGCAAGCGCGAGGACATTCTTCACACCTCCGCCAAAATGGGAATCGGAATTCACGAAATTCTGGAAGCGATCGTTAAACGCATTCCACCGCCGACTACGGATCCCAAGGGCAGCCTAAAAGCGATGGTCTTCGATTCAAAATTCGACAGCTACCGGGGTGCTGTGCCATACCTTCGCGTTGTCGACGGCGAAGTCAAAAAGGGTGACGTCATCAAATTCTTCTCGACTGGAATCGAGTACGAAGTCGACGAGGTTGGCCACTTGATCATCGATCGCAAACCCGCCAAGAAGCTTACCGCCGGGGAAGTCGGCTACATCGTCTGCAATATCCGCAATCTCGCAGATGCCAAGGTCGGCGATACGATCACTTATGCCAAAGGCGGTGCCGACACGCCATTGCCCGGCTTCAAGGAAATCAAATCGATGGTGTACTCGGGCATCTATCCTGCCACTACTGAACGCTACGAACAATTGCGGGAGGCTCTGGAAAAATTACAGCTCAATGATGCTTCGCTTACCTTTGAACCCGAATCTTCTATGGCCCTGGGATTTGGCTTCCGCTGCGGATTTTTGGGTCTGTTGCACTTGGAAATTGTTCACGAACGCCTCGAACGCGAATACAGCGTCACGATCGTCAACACCGTCCCTAACGTAGAGTACCACGTATTCACCAAGAAAAATGAAGTTGTCAAGGTCGACAATCCCGCCAAGATGCCGTCGCAGATGCTGGTCGACCACATCGAAGAGCCCTACGTCGCGGCGCAGATCATCACGCCGACCGAGTACATCGGCAGCATCATGAAAATCATCGCCGAGCGGCGCGGGGAATTCAAGGCGACACATTATCCCGATCCGTCGCGCGCGACTCTCGAGTTCAATCTGCCGCTCTCCGAGATCATCTTCGATTTCCATGACAAACTCAAATCGATCTCGCGCGGATACGCCTCGCTTGACTACGACTTCCTCGAAATGCGCACCAGCAAACTGCAGAAGCTCGACATCCTGCTCAACTCCGAACCCGTCGATGCCCTGTCCTGTCTGATACATCAGGACCGCGCGCAGGTCTGGGGACGCAAGCTCTGTGCGAAGCTGGCCGAGTTGATTCCCCGGCAGATGTTCGAGGTCATCATTCAGGCGGCGATCGGCTCCAAAGTCGTCGCGCGCGAAACGGTTCGACCATTGCGCAAAAACGTCACCGCGAAATGCTATGGCGGCGATATCACCCGCAAACGCAAACTGATCGAGCGTCAAAAAGAGGGCAAGAAGAAGATGAAGCAGATCGGCACCGTCGAACTCCCCCAGGAGGCCTTCCTCGCAGTCCTCCAAATCGACCGCGACGGCGAGTAGCGGCGGAATTCATTGACTTTCGTCTGTATTAAGATTGCTGCGATTCTTCTGTTTGATAGCGCGGTATTTCACTCGAAGTTGCGCAAATCGCACCGCATCAAGGAACGTCAAAAAGGCCGCTGTTAGGCTGTAGGCGAAGCACGAACCGGAGATTACAATCACCCATTTTGTCATTCTACATGGCGCTGAAGCGTCTATTGCGGTCAGGCCAACCGCGACATAGAATAAAATGGAAATTACAAGCGTCAAGAACAACAGCACGATTGAGTATTTCATACTCCAGAGCAATTCGGAATAGACCCCTCGTTCTTCGAGAAACTCGATAAATTCGTCGTCTGTTGCAGAGGCAATAACTGCGTACCCTGCGAAGTAAACAGAGAACATCAAAGAAAGCACCTGCGTTGAAAGGACTAGGTAGGAAAGGATGAATTCACAGGGCAGCAGCGAGGGGATGAGGAAAATCTCGGCGATCAATACGAATACGAAAGCCCCGAAATCGTAGCTCAAAAATATACGATTTGCTCTTATTTTAAGATTCTGTCCCATATTGCTCTATACTCATCAAAGAGTTCGGGGATGGCATCACCTGGTGCATCTGGCATGAAGGAAAGTTTCTTACTTATTGGGCGAGTGATTGTGCTGACCACACGATTCTTCCCCTCGAATGTTCCTTCAACTTTTGCCTCGCCATAGCCGTCAACCGCCATCATCATGTCTCCAAAGACAGCGTCGTTGTCCTCTATCAGCAAACCCCCTTCTGAAGCACTTTCATAATGTTCACGAAACTGACTCGCCCGCATTCGCCTGAGTCTTTCGTCTGTATCGCGCCAGAGCGCTCTGCTACTTGGGTTAGACGGATGCAAACTTACACTGACTCGCTGAATTCTTGAAAACTTCCTAAGTGCATCTCTGAACTCCAACTCGTCTTGAATCGATTTGATTTCGGCACTCACAAACAGTTTGTCATTTGCTTCTTCGAAGACCTGCGCAAATCTGTCAAAGAACTGCTCCACGCTAACTTTGTTAGGAATCGGTCGTATTGCAATCACATCCGTACCAAGATGCAGAATAAAATCGCACTTGGCTTCTACTCGATCTAACAACTCCTCCGTCGCAATCTTGTGCGTTGCTCTGTCTACTATCAAATCTTGTTCAGTTGGTCGCACTTTGACAAGATAGCCACAGATGAACCGTTCGTTGTTGTGAATAACTGACGAGACGTTGAAGTATCCCCATTCGAAGTCTCTATGAGAGACAGTCTCAGATCGATTCAGCGTCTGATGAATTAGGTCAGATTTTGACATAGCACCCGAAACGAGTAGATTCAGTCTCCCAAATGCGAATTTCGGCCCGTGCAAAGGCATAGCACTTCACTCCTTTGTCGCTCACTGACGTGTTTGAGCCAATGTGAGTGCTAATCTTGTTCAATTAGGTGCAAAGGTCAAGAAGAATGCGATGACGGAAATTAGTTTCGTGCCCGCCAGTCGTCCACGCCTGGCGGGCCTATCTTTTCAGCGAACGTCGGAGATCCCGCCGCCGGCGTGCAGTGGGACCGTCACCCAAATGTACTGTCTTCCTCCCTCTCCCCGTTAGGGGAGAGGGAACGAGGGTGAGGGCGTAAGTCAATTGTAGCGCGCCTGCCCTCCACCGAAGTCTTGTAGGTCAAAATCCCTGTGGTATTGACATCCCCGATGAAATCGGGGATCCAGTTGTGCGCGTGCCCCGTGACCGCCGGAACCCATTTCGATCCCGTAGGGGCGACGTCTGGTCGCCCCGAGGCTGTCCCCCAAATATCGAAATGTGTTGTCTTCTTCCCACTCCCCGTTAGGGGAGAGGGAACGAGGGTGAGGGCGTAAGTCAATTCCCCCGCCCGTCATTCCGGCGACCTCCGGAATCCAGCCTCGTATTCCTGCCACAGCCATTATAAACGATAAACATAGCTCCATATTATCCTTGACAACAAAGTCAGCACTCCTAAATTAGCGCGCAAAACGTTCACAAGGAGTAATTAATGCGACCACCTACCGTCAAGACCGTCCTCTTTCTTTCTCTGCTCGTTGCAGCGTTGCTACTCATCACCTGCACCCAAAACAGCAGCGACAACAAGGCGCTGACCCAGGAAGAAATGATCAAACGCGGGTCATATCTGGTGAACACCGGCTCGTGCAATGATTGTCACTCGCCGAAGAAGTACGGACCGACCGGTCCCGTGCCCGACCAATCTATACTTCTCTCCGGTCACCCGGCGAATCTGCCGGTTGCCGCGATCCCTGCCGGATTGCCCGATCCCAATGGCTGGGTCGTTCTGGGTAACTCCGACTTCACGGCATGGGCAGGTCCCTGGGGTGTCTCTTTCGCCGCCAACCTGACACCCGATGAAAAAACGGGTATTGGCGCATGGACCGAAGACGACTTTGTCAACGCGATGCGTAACGGTAAGCACATGGGCACCGGGCGCGACATCCTTCCGCCGATGCCGTGGCAGTTAATTGGTCAGATGACTGATGAAGATCTCAAGTCGATGTTTGCTTACTTGAAATCGCTGCCCTCCGTTCCCAATCTGGTGCCCGGACCGATTCCGCCGCAGCCTGCGCCAGCACCGCAGAACTAACACAAGGTAATCTCTGTTCGCAGCACGCGCCCCGACGCTGTCACACAAATGCCGAAATGTATTGTCTTCTTCCCTCTCCCTGTCAGGGGAGAGGGAACGAGGGTGAGGGCGCAAATCAACTGCAGCGCGCCCACCTCCCCCTTTCAAGCCTCGACATCATGTATCCACATTAAACTTGACAATTCGCCTGATATTCATCGTATTGCAGCAAAACTTGTGAAGGAGTAATGCTATGAAGCCAGCTACTACTAAAATCATTCTGTTCGTTTCGCTTCTGGGTGCCTGTTCGCTGCTCATCATGTGCTCGCAAAGCAGCAAAGAGGTCACCATGACGCCGGAACAAATGGTCAAGCGCGGAGAATATCTGGTTAGCTTCGGCGGCTGCAACGACTGCCATTCTCCGAAGAAGTTCGGCGAGAAAGGACCGGAGCCCGATCCGAGTATTTTGCTCTCCGGCCACCCCGCCAATCTTCCGGTGCCGGAGATTCCGGCTGGACTGCCGAATCCAATGGGCTGGATGGCTATGTGCAACGCACATATGACCGCCTGGGCCGGACCCTGGGGGATCAGCTTCGCCGCGAATTTGACGCCGGACAAACAGACTGGAATCGGCGACTGGGATGAGGAGGATTTCATCAAGACGTTGCGATCTGGCCAGCATCTCGGTATGGGCCGCGAGATCCTGCCGCCAATGCCTTGGCAGATGACTGCTAAGCTGACCGATGAGGATCTCAAGGCGGTCTTCGCCTACTTGATGTCTCTGCCGGCGGTGCCGAATTTGGTTCCCGGCCCGATTCCGCCGGTTGCAGCCCCACCGGCTGACTCGTCCTCACATCAATAGCATCACAAAAGAAAGGGCAGGTCACTTCCGACCTGCCCTTGATCCTCACATAATCAGTCACTTCAGCGGTTAAAGCACGCTGCACACGGCGAACTTCCACTCAGAAATATGTAATTGACCATATAAACACAGTCTGTAATCCGAACACTCCCGCTGCAATCCACATCCGCGTTAGCAAGACTGGCTGGTGCCGCACCATTGGCAAACAGGTAGTTGACCAGGAAGACAACATCCGACAGGTTCACTTGCGATGACTGATCGATGTCGCCGCATTCGAATCCTGTCGAGAACTCAAAGACATCTCCCGATGAGTTCGGCTTGTTGGTCGTAATTCTCACAATCGTCCCGGCTGGAACGAACGGGTACTCGCCGGAAACGTCCATGAAACGAAATCTCCCCATGTGGAGACCCTCAAGATCCGGGTCCAAGTCACCTGTATTCCAACCCGGCTGAGTCCACGGTATTGCCGCGTAGTCGATATCCCAAAGATACAGACCATCACCCCAATCGACCGTACTGAACTCGTCTCCATCATCGAGGTTCATATAGGCAATCTGTCGATCGTCCGTGGGATTCTCGGGCGTGCTGACTCCGATGTCCCAAATCTCAATGGGTGAAAGATACGGCAGGACGGATGAATAGTCTCCGGCCCCGAAAAAGTCGAGAATGTGGGTGTGCGCAGTATTCGTGATTCGAATCTCAAAATCGTGGTTCGTACCTCCTTGCCACGAATAACGCCTCAGGCTGTGGTCTCCTTGGGGATCCATGTACCAGTCACCGGTTGAATTTTGGGAGAAATTCACATTGTCAGGCGGCCAGAAATGACCATAGGCGTTAGAGATCTCCGCGACGGACTTGACTCCCAGATTGGGTCCGAAAACCCGCGGCATAAACCCATCGATTACTGGATAGCCAAAGTCACCTGATTGGTTCTGCTGAAGACTGAGCAGAATGGCGCCGGTGGCGAGATCGACCAAACTCCAGGTATTGTCGGCGGCAAAACTCACGCGATAATCGTGACCGGTCCGTGCCGAAGTGTCGATCCACTCGATAATGACCATGCCGTCGCTTTGTCCCATCAAATGATAGGCCGTATCCGCGAGGACTCCAGGATTAGAAACGGGCGTCACCTCGGTATTGAATACAGGAGTCTCAAGTGTGGGTGTGAGATAGCCCAGAAGATTCCCAAACTGATCGGTGAACTCGATCATGTGATTCACATCAAAGTAGTAGCCGGAAACTCCATAATAGTAAGTCGTGCCATTTTGCAGCGGGAGATGCGTGAAGGCATCGCTTTCAGCAATCTGGAGACTTCGGAGCCCGGAATTGCTGCCGTTTTGGACGACCACACGTTCGATAGCACCGATATCGGGGTTGAGAACGTCGCCATAGATTAAGGCAACCTCGTCCTCGATATCGTAAGTGGCGATCTTCTTCCATGGCCCAGTAGAAGTCACTCCCTGGTAGACATTGTATCCTTCGAAGTGAAACTCCTCATTGAGAACAGAGTTTGTGAGTACGTCGCCGACCATGCTGCTGTTCCAGAAGATATCCACTGCCTGATCGCGGCCGCGCGAATTGACAACAATCGCCTTGTTTGGGTTAGGGAGACCAAAATTGCCATCATACACCTGTTGAATCTGAGAGTCCGTCTGACGCAAGGCTGATACTGCGTTAAATGGATCGCTTCCTTGCGCCACCAATACTGCAACCACAACCTCCTGAGTATCACCAGGCACCATATCGAATGGTCCCGAAGAGAGCATCAGGCGCCGGTCAGCAGCAGCCTCGTCTGTCCAACCTGTCCACGTTACGGGATCACCGGAGACGGCATAGGTCGTGACCTGGTTGGTTATCGGATTGATCATCGGTTCCATCGGCCCCATGATGCTCTTGATCAGGCCTCGCATATAGCCATAAGCTTCAAGACTGCTGGTTGGATCAGTACCGTTGATATACTTGTTGAAAGACATCATCCCGAGATTTCTGAATCCCGGCCGCGGCTCACCCGAAACATAAGCAGTGTCCGAAGGCAATCCCGGTACGATTGGTCCCTGCAGGAAATCGAATCCGACAGCCGGAGGAGCTGTCCCGTAGTCAAGGTCCCATCCATCGTTGTAACAGTAGCCTAATCCAAGGAGTGTGTCGCAGCCGACCAGGTCGTCGCTCGCGTCGCCAAGATCGGGATCCACCCAGATGGACACATACGCATCCTGAAGATTATTGCCGCCCTTGTTTATGATCTTGAACTTGAGAAAGTAAGCATTTGCCAGCGCCCCGGTTCGAGCGTAACCAAACGCCGACTGCTGAATCTCGATGCCCAGTGGCAAAGTGCCGCCGGCATCATTCAAGTGCCGGCTCGCATCGGCATCGTTGAACACCGACCAGGTCATTTGATCGCCCAATATCAGTGGATCTCCGTTATTGTCAACTGGAGCCCCTTGATCTGCTGGCCAATTCGCATAATCCGGATTCGAAGCTGGAGTATCATTCTTGCCAACCTTGTAGACCCGAAACTCAGGGCTATCCGCCACGAAAGTCCCACCCTGCATCGGTCCGTAGCCAAACTCCGATGAATACTCAGCGATCGCCACGCGGACATTGCCATCGACGATAGCGCCAAACCAAACTCCCGCAGAATAGACCATGGTCTTCTTGGTTCCGCGCGGAAAGTACAGCCCATCAGTCTTGCCCAGTACGTGTTCCCTGTCGTAGGCAAAGTTTCCGTCATTGTAAACGAACATCTCAAGATTGTTGCAATCAAGCCGAGTATCGTTATCCAGCACAAGCGCTGTCCTCGCCTGTGGCGGACCCGACTTCTTTGGCGCAGATTCTACCGGAAGAGAGAAGAGGAACAAAGTCAATAACGAAATGACAAGCGCCGACGAGATTTTTTTCATCTAACCTCCCGCTTTGGCAGCTAACGCGGCCCTGATGATCTTGATTGGAAGTACTACACGGATGTAATTAATACAGCATGGACATTTTTGTCAACATCTTTTGCCACTGACCAACAATCGCCTATCGGATCACCGCAGTTCCCCTGAACATGAAATACGCCGCGCCCACCAGGCATAAGCTCGCCCAGACAAAATCCATCTTCAATTCCTGCTTCATGTAGAGAAGCGAAAACAGCGCAAACACACACATAGTAATGACTTCCTGCATCACCTTCAGCTGCCCCAGAGAATAGTATTGGTACCCAATCCGATTGGCAGGCACCTGCAGGCAGTACTCAAAAAATGCGATTCCCCAGCTAATGGCTATCACCATTAGCAGTGGCTTATCCCTGAAGTCCTTCAGATGACCATACCAGGCATATGTCATGAAGAAATTGGAGGCTATCAGCAAAACCAGAGTCCAGAGTCTTCCCATTGTCCGACCTCGATGCTTGTGTTACTCGTTTCTCTCAATACAGCGGCCATTCGCAGCAATAATCTGCGGCCTCGTTCGAGAAACTACAATGGTAAAATCATCGAGTGAAAACGCCCTTTCAAAAGCTCAACTGAATATCTCTTGCTCAATACTGACAATCGACCGTATCTTGTCCGCCAGAAGAGAGGGGCTCATCGGTTGACTTACTCCAATTTGAATTGAAACTGGTAATTTGCACATAAAGGAAGAAGATCTGGTTATGCAGGGACAAATTGGCGGCGACGGCGCAAACGTCGCAGTGGAAAAAGGCATCAACTTCGAACTGCCGTCTGTCGTATTTTCGGGAATCGTTGCAGTGCGGGACCGGTTGCTCTTGTTACCCAATCCTCTGCGCCTGGAATCAGGCGATCCGAGTTTTGACACTCCTGAACACATCAAGGAAGCGGCCGCCAAAGCCATTCGGGATAACAACACCCACTATGCGCCTTCGACGGGCATCAAGAAACTGCGCGATGCGATCGTTCGCAAAGTCAGCCAAAAAAACAAAATCACCAATATCGTCAACCCTGATCAGGTGTTGGTCACCAATGGTGGAATGCACGGACTCTACTGCGCGTTCAGGACGATTCTGAACCCGGGCGACGAGGTCTTGATCCCCCAGCCAAATTGGACATCGACAGCTTGGATTATTCGCATCGCCGGCGGCGTACCGGTCACTGTACGTCTGCATCGTCGGCACGAGTACCGCTGGGACATCAACGAACTCAAATCAAAAATCACCGATCGCACCAAAGCTGTGCTGATAAATTCGCCTCAAAATCCTACCGGCGCCGTGATGTCGCGTCAGGATCTGATTGACCTGCTTGATGTTGCCGCCGAACACGATCTTTTTGTCATCGGGGATGAAGCCTATGAAGATATCGTCTTCG
Source organism: uncultured Ignavibacteria bacterium (assembly GCA_964552775.1). Classification (GTDB taxonomy): domain Bacteria; phylum Zixibacteria; class MSB-5A5; order CAIYYT01; family CAIYYT01; genus JADJGC01. Next base: position 31,824 of record CAZKIH010000025.1, read on the forward strand.
AGGGCCAGCACCATTGCATCGCTGCCCTTGCTGCCGACTATCCGAAGTCAGTACAGGACAAGATGATTTCTTGCTTCACCTTCTCAAAAAGCTACGCCATGACCGGCTGGCGTCTGGGTTATCTGACCTGCACGAACTCGGAATTCAACGAAAATGCCAAAAAGATGATCCTCTACACGATCAACGGTGTCTCAACGCCAACTCAGTTTGCCGGAGTCGCCGCCCTGGAAGGTCCGCAGGATGCCGTCGCCAAGATGACCGCCGAATACAAGCAGCGTCGCGATCTCTTCTTTGATGCCGTTAATGGCACCGAGTTCATGCACTGCGACATGAAACCCAAAGGCGCCGTCTACCTATATGCGCGCATTACCGACAAGTGGCACGGGTCCGAGTGGGATCTGGTCAATCATCTGATCGACCGCTACTCGCTCGGCTCTGTTCCGGGCGAGGAATTTGCCGACGACGAAAAATCGATTCGCTTCGCCTATGCTTGCTCAACCGATATGATCCGGCGCACAATCGATGCCCTGAAGAAGTAGACCTTTCAGATACATATTGACAGCGAGAGAATTAGGCGTACTTTGGGAAGCGTCTGGTCCTCCATCACTCATTGAGAGCGAACGCTGCATGCGGTCAATATTCTTAATCTGTCTGCTCCTGCCAATACTCGGGATGTTCTCGGCAGAAGGAACTGCGATAGCTGACAATGCTGCTCCCGAGTCTTCAGCATTAAACCCCAGCGGCTACCATTCGTTTTCCCTACGCGCCGAACCAAAACATCGTTGCGGAGCCTATGTCGTTGCCGAAGCCGCCCTCCTTCTTCGTGCCGCAAATTCGCAAGAGACAACGGACCTCTATCATCGCGACGGCACTCACCAATACGGCGAGGATTTCGCTCTTCCGATAGCCGGACAGGCGAATATCGGTTTCATGATCAACGTCTCGCGATCAGCCTCACTTGGTCTGGTGGGATTTGGCGCTCTGGAGGAACGTCGCCCACGAGCTGGTATCAAGGCCAGGTATCGATTCTGGGAGTGGGTAGGTACGGCAATTGATCTCGAATGCGGCATTACCACCGACCTTGCTAATGATGATTTCTCCAAGGAACTTAATCGTAGACAATGGGTTGTTGCTGGCTTATCCCTAAGCCACACTCGATTTATCCACTTTGTATTTCAGCTGGAGTCCTGGCTCCAGGACTTTCCTCCGAAGCGACGCACATCGGCAGCATACGTTGGATTGCGATTCGGATATTAGTGTAGAATTCCGTCGCTCATCAGCTATATTCAAGTCAGAAAGAATCTATTTCGTCTGCGGAATGGTGGTTTATGTCATCGGAGATTAACATCCTAATCGCGACCGCTGCGTCAATTGGTTTCATTCACACCCTAATCGGCCCCGACCACTATCTGCCCTTCATTATGATGTCCAAAGCCCGAGGTTGGTCTCCCGCCAAGACCGTCTCAATTACGCTGGTCTGCGGCCTGGGTCATGTTCTGAGTTCAGTTGTCTTGGGGTTTCTCGGAATTGCACTGGGCGTTGCTGTCGCGGAACTTGAGTCAATTGAATCAGTGCGAGGTGATCTCGCCGCCTGGGCACTCATTGCCTTTGGTTTAGTGTATGCCGTGTGGGGTTTCCGGCGCGCCATGAAAAACCATCCGCACACACACACACATTTCGCGGGCAAGCTCGCAGGCCTGACGCATGCCCACGCCCATGAACCGCGAGCCGAACACATTCACCCAGCGGGTCAAAAGGCCAACATCACTCCCTGGGTTCTGTTCACGGTGTTTGTTCTCGGTCCGTGTGAGCCGCTGATCCCGATCCTCATGTATCCGGCCTCTCAACACGATCTCAGCGGCGTTTTCGCCGTGACCTCTGTCTTTGGCCTGGTGACAATTTCCACAATGGTCGGAATAGTACTGGTGTCCTCATTTGGATTCAAGCTCTTGCCGATGGGAAAAATGGACCGCTTCTCGCACGCCATCGCCGGTTCAACCATCGCCCTCAGCGGGTTAGCGATCCAATTCCTGGGACTATAAACGAACGATGGCGATCTGGAAGCTGAACAACAATTCTGCGAAACGTGACCGACCCCGACTGGAACTCTCACGCAGCCGCTTGGAATACGCCCTGGAGATTCTCTCTGCAGTCGGTCTGATCATCGGGCTTTACAGTCTTCTTGTATCGTATGAAACACTGCCTGCCTCGATTCCGGTACACTACAATCTCCGTGGCGAAGTCGACTCCTGGGGCGACAAGTCCACGATCTGGATTCTCGGAGTGATTATGATCGTTGTCTACGGAGCGCTAACTCTGACCGCCAAAATCCCGCACCTCTACAACTATCCGTTTTCGATTACCGCTGAAAATGCCGAGCGTCAATATCGCATCGCCAGGACCTTTATCACCCTGCTGAAGACTGAAATCGTGTGGCTGTTTGCGGCGATTATATGCGGTACGATGGAGGTCGCACTCGGCGTGTCTAATCAACTGCACCCCTTGTATTCGTACTTCTTTCTGGCGCTGATTGCCTTGACTACAGCGGGCTACTTCGTGCTGTCCTATCGAGCGCGATAGAGCCGGCTACTGCTGTCGATTTATGTGGCGGTGCTAATTCCCTTCTACTCGTTTCTGGCGCTGTGTCGGGACGATTCCGTGCGCCGCTAACATCTTCAGTGAATTCTCCACGAACGACGCGACCGATTCCTTCTCCCCACTGGATAGGCTTGCGCTCCAATGCATCAACTTGTACTTCCCGGGGGGCATCGCACCTTCAGCTACCTCCTGTCCAAGCTTGCGCAAATCGTCAACTGGCTTGCGGTGGCTGATGAATGGAAATCCCTTGCTCATGTCCATCTCGCTGCGCGCTTCCTCAATATCCTCGTCAATCATCCCCTTGACACCCGGCAGTTTGTAATACCACGGATAAACAGTCTTGTCACTGTGGCAGTCAAAGCAGGCTTTCTTCCAGATTGGCTCAAGTTGCACAAAATCCTGTTGAATCAGCGCATAAATAGAGTCCGCAACTCGTCCCGAGTCCATTGCAGCCAAAGGCTCCGCAACGCTCTTTTCTTCCTCCATTTCCTCCGCCACTATCTTCGCTGAAGAAATTAACAGACATAGCGTAACACTAACTACGATGAGTTGCATCCAGGAACGAACCAGATTAGACGACATTGTGACTCCTTCAAGTATTCGATTGCGATGCTATCATAGTCTGTAACACTTTCAGGTGCAACGAAGTTTCAGCGATTCGAATCGTCCGGAGTGAAGATAAAGGATTTGACAATCGTAGTGAAAAACGTAACTTTAGCGCCGTTTTTGGATAAGCTATAAACCAGCGGAGGAACCCGTGCTAAAGCTATACAAATTCCTGATGGTGGTCGCTGTGATGGCGATGGTGTCCGTTGTTCTCTCGTGCTCGTCGGAAGCACCCGAGACCCAGAAGCTCTATACTGATGCAAAACAAATGTGGGATGATATGAACAAGGCGTTCGCATTGCCCAAAGGGCAAGAGCGTATCGATTTGATGAACAAGCTTCTATCTGAAGAGTGGGACGTCAAGATCGTCACGAACCTTACGCAATACTTGAAAACAGCACCCACCGGCAAGTTCGCTTCGGAGGCCACAAGTCTGCTCGAACAGGCAAAGAACTCCGATCGTATCAAGATGCTGACGCAAGCGCGACCGATGCTGAAATTGATGGGTGAACAACCGAAAACGGTCGAACAAGTCGATTCCTTGACTAAATTGGAGATGGCGAAGGATACGACCAAGTAGGCTCAGTGCGTCAGGTAATTTAGCCAGCGATCACTTGCCCGGCCTTCAATGAAACAGAACCGCCGGCTGGGCAGTATAATCCCCGTGGAGAAATCAAGAGCACATAGTGTTTAGTTCAATAATTACCAAAATCTTCGGGACCAAATACGATCGCGATATCAAATCCATTCGACCGATAGTTGTCCGCATTAACGAAGTCTTCCCTACTCTCCATGATTGGCCGGACGAGAAATTCGTCGAACGGACAGCCTATTTCAAGAAGGAACTTGAAGAGCTGAAGGCCGAAATTCGCAAAGAAGCCGAGACCGGCTCCTGGGACAAGGACGTCTTCAAGAAGAATTTCCGCGTCGAAGTCGATAACTATCTCAACGAGATCCTTCCCGAAGCATTTGCCATGGTCAAAGAAGCCTGCCGCCGTCTCTGTGGCAAGTCGTGGGACGTCTGCGGTCTCGATTTGTCTTGGGACATGGTTCCATTCGATGTCCAGTTGATCGGCGGCATCGCCCTGCACCAGGGCAAGATTGCGGAAATGGCGACAGGCGAAGGCAAAACCTTGGTTGCCACCATGCCGATGTACTTAAACGCGCTCGTGGGTGAAGGCGTCCACCTGGTCACCGTCAACGATTATCTCGCCAAACGCGACTCGGAGTGGATGGGCGAGGTCTACCGCTTCCTCGGACTGACCGTTGGCTGTGTCCAACGCGACATGGACTTCAACGAGCGCCGCGCGCAATATAATTGCGACATCACCTACGGCACCAACAGCGAATTCGGATTTGACTACCTCCGGGACAACATGGCCGTAGCCGCCGAGTATCGAGTGCAGCGCCGACATTACTTCTCAATCGTCGACGAAGTCGACAGTGCCTTGATCGACGAAGCGAGAACTCCTCTAATCATCTCCGGTCCCGTCGAGAGCAGTTCATTGACGCCCCGCTTCATGGAGATGCAGCCGCTGGTTGAAAAGCTCGTCAAGCGGCAGACTGAATACGTCAACAAGGCCATGAATGATGCCGAGCGGCTCTTTGAAGAAGGCAAAGCCGATGATGCCGGTACGGCCATGCTCATTGTGCAGCGCGGTGCGCCCAAAAACAAACGACTTCTTAAACTCTACAAAGAGCAGGGCGCCCAAAAACTCGCCCAAAAGGCCGAGCTGGACATTCTGCGTGAAAAGAAAATGCATACGCTCGACGAAGAGCTTTACTTCGTTATCGACGAAAAGGAACACACGATCAACCTCACGGAAAAAGGTCGCGAGTTGCTTTCGCCTGAGGATAGACAGCTTTTCGTGCTGCCCGACATCACTGAAGGCCTCCACGAGATCGACTCGAGTGAATCGCTGTCACTGGAGCAAAAGCTGGCGGAAAAAGAACGGCTGTACAAACTTCATGCCGATCGCGCCGACAAAAACCACGCCATCAATCAACTTCTCAAAGCCTACACTCTATATGAGAAGGATGTCGAGTACGTCGTTCAGGAAGAAAAAGTCCTGATCGTCGACGAATTCACCGGCCGGTTGATGCCGGGACGACGCTATTCAGATGGTCTGCACCAGGCGATCGAGGCGAAAGAACGCGTGCGCGTCGAAGGTGAAACCCAGACCGTGGCCACGATCACGCTCCAGAATTATTTCCGCATGTATATCAAATTGGCCGGCATGACCGGCACCGCTGAGACCGAGGCCGGCGAATTCTGGGAGATCTACAAGCTCGACGTCATGGTAATTCCGACCAACAAGCCGATCCGGCGACTTGATTTCGAGGACCAGATCTACCGCACTCGCCGCGAGAAATATGCGGCCATCATCGAGGAGATTCGTCGCCTGCACGAAAAAGGCATGCCGGTGCTTGTCGGCACGATTTCTGTCGAAGTCTCAGAGCAGCTCTCGCGCATGCTCAAGCGTGACAAGATCCCGCACAACGTTCTCAACGCCAAGTATCATCAACAAGAGGCCGAGATCGTCCGCGAAGCCGGAAGAACCGGCGGCGTGACCATCGCGACCAATATGGCAGGCCGTGGCACCGATATCAAACTCGAGAAACGCTCGGTCAAGCGAGAAGTCATTACCGCTGAAGTCAAAGACATGATCAAGCGCATCAACGATGTCGAAGGACTGAACTTGGCGGATGATGAAGAACCATTTGGTTTGCACATCATCGGCACCGAACGGCACGAATCACGGCGAATCGACCGGCAGCTGCGCGGTCGTGCCGGCCGACAGGGTGACTTCGGCGCCTCGCGGTTCTTCCTCTCGCTGGAGGACGACCTGATGCGTTTGTTCGGCAGTGATCGTATCGCCACCATCATGGATAAGCTGGGAGTACAAGAAGGCGAAGTCATAGCCCACGGCATGGTCACCAAGGCCATCGAGCGCGCGCAGAAGCGAATCGAAACGCAGAACTTCTCCATTCGCAAACACACGCTGCAGTACGACGACGTAATGAACAATCAGCGCACGGCTATCTACGACCGCCGCAATTCCATCATCGACAAGCTCGATCACAAGGAAGAGATCGAGGACATGATCCAGCAAACGGCAGAGGCAATCGTTGCTGAGAACATCGTGAAAGATGAGGATGGAGAAAATACTACCGACCTGGCGGGAATCCTGCAAGCCTCTCAGAATGCCTTCCTGCTGAGCTTCGATCCCAAGTCAACGGAGATGACGGAACTCACCAGAGACGGCCTCGCCGAAAAATTGGCCGAGATGGCAATTCAGCATTACCGGAACAAGGAAGCATTTCTCGGCGGCGATGTCATGCGGCAACTCGAGCGCTTCGCCCTCCTGACCACGATCGATACCGAATGGAAAGAACACCTCTACGAGATGGATCAATTGAAATCGGGAATCGGCCTGCGAGCGTATGGTCAACGCGACCCCTTGATTGAATACAAGAAAGAAGCATTCACGATGTTCGAAGCGCTGCTGGAGCGAATTGACCGCTCGGCCATTTCCCTCGTCTTCAAGCTGCAGCCCGTTGATCGCTCTCAAGTGCAACAGCGGCGCCAACAACAGCTCGCTCGTCTTCGCTCCGAGCACGAGAGCATCTCTGGCATGCGCTCAGTCGCTCCGCAGGCGGAGCAGCCCGAAGAGGCCATGCCCAGCAAGGCCAAGCCAATTGTCCGCGACATGCCCAAAGTCGGCCGCAACGATCCCTGCCCCTGTGGTTCCGGCAAGAAATACAAGAAATGCCACGGAGCAGAGTAGCCCCGGCTGGCTTCCTTGATCGAAATACTCCCATGACATAATCCTGTAGATCTAAACCCTCGTGGTTTTGACATCCCCGATGAAATCGGGGCTCCAATTCCCCTCTTCGAGAGGGGTGGATCGCCCCCGAGGCACGAGGGGGCGAGACGGGGTGTGTCATTTCGTGCCCGCCTGGCGGGCTAGTCTTTCGAGCGAACGCCGCTGCCGAAGGCGTCCATCTTAACTCGTAGGGCAGGTCTCGGTTCCATTCACTGCTCTTCCCATCTTAACCGCAACAGAGACCTGCCAACAACTCAGGCACGCCGGACGTCCACATTCGGCGTCAATGACTTAGCCGAGCGGACACTGACCAAGAATTGGCGCCAACAGTCACAGCTTTCCACAACAAATATCTCCGGATCCTGCATTGTATAAATGGGAGAAGGCTGGCGACGTTGGACCAAGCCGGCGAAGAGAAGGAATTGGTGATTTGAATGAATTTTAACAAATACACAACCAAGGCTTCTGAAGCCGTTCAGGGTGCTATGCAGTTGGCAGGCCAACTCGGGCATCAGGGAGTGTCATCACTCCACCTCCTAATGGTCCTCGTGAAACAACACGATGGCATCGTCCCGTCGCTTCTGCAGAAGCTCGAAATTGACGCCGCAATCCTGACCGAACGGATCAAATCTGAACTTGCCAAACAGCCGCAGGTGTCCGGAGGCGAATCGTACGCCACCAACGAACTGAGGAAGGTGTTTGACCAGGCGGAGAGTGAAGCCGGCAAACTGCGCGACGAATACATCTCTACAGAGCACCTCTTTCTGGCATTGCTGGATCAGTCATCAATGCGAGAATTGATCAAGGTCGATCGCGACACTGTTCTCAAAGCCTTGGCCTCGCTGCGCGGTAACCAGCGCGTGACCGACGCTGATCCCGAAGGCAAACTGCAATCGTTGGAGAAGTACACCCACGACCTCACGGCCATGGCCCGACGCGGCGAAATCGATCCGGTCATTGGGCGCGATGAAGAAATTCGCCGGATCATGCAAATCCTCTCCCGCAGGACGAAAAATAATCCCGTCCTGGTGGGTGAGCCGGGCACAGGAAAGACGGCAATCGTGGAAGGACTGGCCAAGAAGATCATCGATGGTGACGTGCCGGAAACCATCAAAGACAAGTCCTTGCTCTCGCTGGACCTGGGCCAAATGATTGCCGGAACCAAGTACCGAGGCGAGTTTGAGGATCGTCTCAAGGCTGTCATCAAAGAAGTCGAGGAGTCGGAAGGGCAAATCATCCTATTCATCGATGAACTCCACACGATCGTCGGTGCGGGTGCCGCCGAAGGCGCAATGGACGCCGGAAATCTGCTGAAACCGGCATTGGCACGCGGCCGACTGCGCACCATCGGTGCGACGACCTTGAAAGAGTACCGCAGGTACGTCGAGAAGGATGCCGCCCTCGAGCGACGATTCCAACCGGTGATGGTTGAGGAACCTTCCGAAAAAGACACCATCTCGATTCTTCGCGGCATAAAAGAAAAGTACGAAGTCCATCATGGCGTCCGGATTCGAGACAATGCTATCGTGGCAGCAGTGATGTTAAGCTCCAGATATATTACCGACCGCTTCCTGCCCGACAAAGCCATCGACCTGATGGATGAAGCTGCTTCGGTCCTTCGTATCGAAATCGACTCCAAGCCAACAGAAATTGACCGGCTGCATCGGCGCATTCGCCAACTGGAGATCGAAAAGGAAGCCCTCAAGAAGGAAAAGGACTCGGATTCAATTCGGCGATTGGTAGAAATTGAAAAGGAACTCGCCGAATCGCGGGAGGAAAGCGCGCGCCTGGAACTTCACTGGCAAAACGAACGAAAGATCATCGACAAGATCAAGGAGTCCTCCGCCCAGGTTGAACGGCTGCGCGAAGAGGCCGCACAGGCCGAGCGGCGAGGAGAACTCCAGCGAGTCGCCGAAATCACGTATGGGAAGATTCCGGAATTGGAGAAACAGACCAAATCTGCGAAGGACGATCTCTCGCGCATCCAACAAGACCATGCCATTCTCAAGGAAGAGGTTGATGAGGAGGATATCGCCCAGGTGGTCTCGCGCTGGACTGGAATTCCCGTGGCTCGGATGCTTACCGAAGAATCAGCGAAACTGGCAAAGATGGAGGAGGAAATCGCCAAGCGCGTCGTCGGCCAGCAGCAGGCGATCAAGGCTATTTCCAACGCAGTGCGCCGAAGCCGGGCCGGCATTCAGGAGGAAGGCAAGCCGATTGGGTCTTTCATCTTCCTCGGCCCAACCGGAGTGGGGAAGACAGAACTTACCAAGGCGCTTGCCCAGTTTCTCTTTAACGATGAGAAAATGCTCGTGCGGATCGATATGAGCGAATACATGGAGAAACACTCCGTCGCTCGTCTGGTCGGGCCACCGCCCGGCTACGTTGGCTATGAAGAGGGTGGCCAGTTGACGGAGGCCGTGCGCCGCCACCCGTATGTAGTGATTCTCTTCGACGAGATCGAAAAGGCGCATCCCGAGGTATTCAACATCCTTCTGCAAGTCCTTGATGAAGGCCGCTTAACCGACAACAAAGGTCGGACTGTCGACTTCAAAAATACTGTCATTGTCATGACCTCGAATCTGGCCTCCTCGCAGATTGCGCAGTTCGCTGACAATCGTACCGCACAAGAACGCGCCGTCAACGAGGTGCTTCGCCAGACTTTCAAGCCAGAATTCCTCAACCGGGTGGACGACATCATCATCTTCCAACAGCTAACCAGGGACGAAATCGCCCGGATCGTCGAACTGCAAATGAAGATAGTCTCCGAGCGACTCGCTAAGAAAGGCCTGGAACTCGCGCTTACGCCGGCAGCCTTAAACTACCTTTCCAGCGCCGGGTATGATCCAGTCTTCGGAGCTCGCCCCCTCAAACGCCTGATCCAGAATGAGATTCTGGATGAACTGTCACTGCGCATAATCGAAGGCAAGTTCGGAGACGGCTCAACAGTAAAGGTCGATTTCACTGACGGCCGAATCCAGATCGCCTGACACCGCCTCCGTCGTGCCGGAATCCAGCTTCAATAGGTCAGACATTCTGAAGCTGTTCCGCAAGCTGAACGTCGTGCGCGGCGGATGTCCAGAGGCTGTCCCATAAGTTGAGCTCGAGTTCGGTGCCCCACCGCTTTGGGCGTGTTGAATAAGTCACTTTGCAATAGACGCAGCAGATTTTCTGAAACGAGCCGCTGAGTTGAGTCATTCCCGCGAAAGCGGGAATCCAGCTTCGTTTCCAGACAGCGAAAGGTGTTATCACGCACCAGAAAGGTTTTTCAACAGTCCGCTTGCGGTGGGATCGTCCTAATTCAACCACAACATGTTGTGGTTGGTCTTCTCCAAATGGAACTTGTTGGACAACCTCTTCTTGTCTGACCATCGTAGCGCAGCCGCGAGAACCCCTTGCGCCGTCAGGAACCCACCCTCGACTGCTAATCAAAAGGTTGGAATGGACTCCTATTGTCACGGAATCTCGCAAATTCGACTTCGTCCATCCATAAATGTGATTTTAACTTGCTTTTCCCCCCAAATTGGCTTGATTGAAACTGAGTAATCCGTGTACCCAGACAATCATTTGAGCCATTCTAATGCCTGCGACAACCTCGCAATAGCTTCGTGATCAATTTGTGCGCTGCCGGCGTTGCCAGGCTTGAGTGCCAAAACCAAACCAGAGGAGAGCATATGTCCAAACGAACTTGCGCGTTACTAACCATTGGAATTGCCGTCTTGCTGACGGCAGTCACCGCACTTGCCGGAGTGACTCCGTCACGCCTGAATTATCAGGGGCTCTTAACGGATGCCAACGGCAGGCCGCTCAACCAAACTTCCGTACAGATGACATTTCGAATTTGGGATCATCCCGTATTGGCCGCTCCTGAAAACCTGAAGTGGGAAGAAACATTGCTCGTCAGTGTCGTTGACGGCCTGTTCAACGTCATCCTCGGAGACAACATCCCGATAGATGCTGCCGTATTCGACTCCTCGGCAAGCTATCTTGGAATCCAGATCGGAAGTGACCCCGAGGGTAGTCCTCGCACTCGTTTGGTGTCCGTTGGTTACTCGACCCGCGTCGAAACACTCGACGGTGCTCGTGGCGGCGTGATTTCCGGAACCGTCAGCCTCGAACCAGCCGCCAGCACCAGAGATGGCGTAGCGACCGATTTGCGATTCGAAATCTTCGATGCGCTCGGCGAGGTGAAGTACTGGGCTAGTGAGACCGAGGTCTTCACACCATGTTTGCAGTTTGCCGGTGACGATAGTCGCCAATGTACTGCTGCGATGAGTTCTGGAACGGCACAATCTGATGCCAGCGGCGAGCCATCCACAATCAACAATCTCCCTACGATTCTGGCGGAACAATCCATCAACTGCCCAAGCGATGGCTACGTCCTCGTGCTTGGATCATGTGAGGCCAAACTGGACTTGACCGATGTGACGATCGACAGCGATTCTCGAATAGTGAGAACATACTCGGCGGAATTCGGAGTGGCTGCGAATTCGGCAGAACTGCCGGCAGATCAACAGAAGAATTGGATGATCAAGGCTATCGATCCGTTCCGCGTCGCACAAAACGTGATCAGTGTTCACAAGGTATTCAGCGTTGCGGCAGGCACGGCGAGTTTCTATTTCTTGGCAAGACGCACAGCCGGTGAAGTCGACTTTGAAGCGTCCGAGAAGACTCTCACCCTGGTCTTTATCCCCAAGGCATATGGTGAAATCAGTTCCAACGAACGTGGAAACCGTCAAGTCTTGACCCCGGCGACTACGCCGGCACTGCAACCTAACCAGGGTTCAGTGAATCGGGTCGCAACCGGCAACTCGGTAACGGAAGTCGCGGAACTCAGAGCCGAAGTGGCCGAGCTCAGAGCGCTTCTACAGCAAGTAGTTGCCGACAGCAAGAAACAGTAACCCCGGTCGCTAGAGGAGACTTATGAATAAAGTTCGAATCATTCTATTTGCGACTGCCATCTCATCCCTGATTCTGTGCTCGGTCGCTATTGCCGACACCTACAGCATCAGATGGGAAGTCGTCGCCACCGGCGGGACTGATAGTCACTACGCCAACGGCACGCATCTCACCGGCTCAGTCGTTCAGACCGCGGTGGGTGTGGTTACATCGCCGAACTATGCCGTCAGCCAGGGATTCTGGCAGAGTTTCTTGGCGTGCACACGCGGTGACGCCAACGATAATAGCCAAATCGACATTAGTGACGCCGTTTACATCATCAACTATGTGTTCCTCGGTGGTGCCGCTCCCAATAGCCCCTGTGGCGGCGACCCCGATGGCAACGGCTATACGAATATTTCAGATGCCGTCTGGATTATCAATCTGATCTTCTGATCCCGAAGACCTGGATCCTCGGGAAAGCTCTCCGCAATTCGGAGGGTCGGCAGCAGAATTGGCTGTCGACCCTCTTTCCATTTTGGTTGTTCGTTGCGTATTTGTTAAGTATTCTTCGGCTGAGGGCCGGTTTCAGCCGAATCCCGGTGCGAACACATATCTAATCGACGTGGTAATGAGCGATTCCGAAAATCAGGATAATCTCGAAAAAACAAGGGTAACCAGTCCCGCTAACAAGTCGATTAGCGTTGGTCGCTACCGCATAATTGAGAAAATCGGTGCCGGCGGTATGGGCGAGGTCTACCTCGCCTTCGATCCCAAACTCCAGAGAAACGTTGCAGTCAAATTATTACCGGCTACCCTTGCCGATGATCCCGATACCAAGGCGCGTTTTTTGCGAGAAGCGCAGACTGCGGCCTCACTCAATCACAATAATATCGTTACGATCTACGAAGTTGATGAATCCGAAGGGCGGCAATTCATCGCGATGGAATTGGTCGAGGGCATCCCGCTCAAGGACTTAATGAAAGATCAACGGCTGCCCATCGAAAGCGCTTGTGACATGGTCCTGCAAATCTGCGAGGGACTCGCAGCCGCACACGAACGCAAGATCGTCCACCGCGATATCAAGCCCGCCAACATCCTGGTAAGCGGCAAGGGTCGGGTCAAAATCCTCGATTTCGGCCTTGCCAAGATTCATTCCGTTTCGGGACTGACCAGTACCGGCGTGCGCCTTGGTACAATTGCTTATATGTCTCCGGAGCAGGCACAAGGCAGCGAAGTTGATCTGCGCTCAGATATCTTCTCGCTGGGAATCGTATTCTATGAAATGCTGTCGGGGCAGACACCATTCAAGAAGGATTCTGAGATCGCTACTCTGTTGGCGATCTTGCAGCAACCCCATACGCCGCTCCGGCAATTGCTTCCTGATTTGAATCCGGCATTGGAAGCAGTCATTGATCGCACGCTGCAAAAAGATCCGCAGTTGCGTTACCAACACATCGAGGACTTTGCCCGCGAGTTGCGATCTGCCGTCCAGAAACCGGAGCTTGCGCCAAAGCCGGTAACCTCGATAGCCGCCGCAGCAATGCCATCGCGGCCGGTCGGCATTGACGCAAGTTCGATTACCAAGACAGCTGTCGGACTGAAGAAATCGATTGCAATTCTCCCTTTCGATAATCTTGGACCCACCGAGCACAATTATTTCGCCGATGGCGTCACTGAGGAGATAACAACCAGCCTGGCAAAGATCAAATTGCTGAAAGTCATTTCCAACAACAGCGCGCGTCAATTCAGTGACAAAAACAAGAGCACTGGTGAAATTGCGATGGAATTGGGAGTGGAATTCTTACTGACTGGCACGATTCGCTGGGACAACTCGCAATCGCCATCACGCTTGCGACTGAGTTGCAAGCTCGTCGACACCAAGGATGAGTCATACCTATGGGCGGAATCTTACGACCGCGTTCTGGATCAGATCTTTGTCCTGCAATCCGAGTTGGCCTCGGAAATCACCAAAGCGCTGGGCGTCGCGCTCGCCACGCCGGAGCTGGACAGCCTTTCACGAATCCCGACTGCAAACCTCGAGGCCTATGACTTCTATTTGCGCGGAAACGAATTCTATCCTCGCAGTACACAACCGGCGGATATCAGTCGCGCGATTGAGATGTATGAAAAGGCCATTGGGCTCGACCCCGAGTTTGCCCTGGCTCATGTCAAATTGGGTCAGGCCAACCTCAGCATGTACTGGTTCTTCCACGACCGCACACCGGCGCGAGTGGCCCGTGCCAAGGTGGCGGTCGATGCCGCCGTCCGCGTCGCTCCTCAACTCCCCGAGACGAGCCTCGTCCTCGGTTACTACCACTACTATGGATGCAAAGACTACCTTCAGGCACTGGAGCAGTTCACAGTTGCGGGCAGAAGCCGGCCCAATGACAGCAGCCTGTTGGCCGCAACAGGTTTCATCCAGAGACGGCTGGGCCTCTGGAACGAGGCACTCCGCAACATTCGCAAGGCCGCTGAACTCGATCCAAAATCGTCGCTCCTGGCCTTCGAACTGGGAAATACGCTCATGCTTCTGCGACAGTTCGATGCCGCGTTGGTTCAATTTGATCGCGCAATCTGGCTTGTGCCTGACTGGATTGATGTCTACGCCAAGAAAGCGCAAACCGTGCTCCTGCGTGACGGCAATGTCAAAGCGGCTGCTCAAATATTCCGCGAAGCGGAGGCCCGTGTCGTGCCGGCTGAGATGGTGATCGAATATCAATTGCTTGATGTCTTTATCGAATACTGTGGCGCGGATATCCAGACTGCGATGGACAAGCTGATCATCGATGAGACCGAGATGGAATTGTACTTCATCAACAAGGGTCGTCTGGCAAAGCGCGCCAACCGGGCGTCGGAAGCGAAATCTTATTTCGAGTCCGCCCGCATGATGCTGGAAACCAAGCTAAAATCCAGCCCCGAGGACGCCCGCTACCTCGCCAACCTCGGATTCGTCTATGCCGGGCTCAATCAGCCCGAGCAGGCACTCGCCAATGGGCAGAAGGCAATCGATTTGTTCCCGTTTGATCGCGACCAGGTCTTCAGCATTGTCTACATGGAGACGATGGCGTTAACCTTTGTGACTCTTGGCGATTCTGATAAGGCCATTGAGAAATTGAAATTCCTGCTGTCAGTCCCTTCTTATGTCTCACGACCGTTACTGATGGTCTCCGAAGACTTCGCCACTCTGAGAGGCCAACCCGGATTTCAAAAGCTACTGATCGGGTAGTGCACTGCAGCCGAATTCATACGGCTAACTTCGCCGCGGTTTTTCGCTGATTTCCAAATTCCTTACTCGAAATCCGGTAGAGCATTCTCCTGTGGGTAGTATCTTAACTGTGCGCATTCACCAGAAAGGGGTCAGTCCCTGCGCCCGGCAGATATTGTCAGATTAGTTCTCCTCGCGGCAATTTGGGGAAGCTCATTCATTTTCATGCGCGTGATTGCTCCTTCACTCGGGGCAATCGTCACCGCCGACTCGCGGCTGATAATTGCGGGAATTGCGATGTTGGCGTATTTCGCCATCATCGGATTCAATCTGGATTGGCGCCAACACTGGAAAAAGTACCTAATCATCGGAGTTGTCAATTCGAGCATTCCCTTTTCGCTCTACTCCTTCGCTGCGCGACATCTTCCCGCATCCTATTCAGTGATCTTCAACTCCACCTCCCCGCTGTTTGGCGCAATTTTCTCAGCGATCTGGCTCAGCGATCGACTCACCTTTCGTAAGATAATCGCGCTTGTCTCCGGTGCCGCGGGTGTAGCTCTGGTCAGCAAGGTCGGTGGCGCGCATATTGACTCAATGTTTGGATGGTCAGTGGCAGCTTGTCTCGGAGCACCAATGTGTTATGGCCTGGCCGGTATCTATACGAAGAAACATGCAGCCTCGATCAAGCCAATGGCCATTTCCGGCGGCAGTCAGGTCATGGCCGGCCTGGTACTACTGCCGCTCGCAGCTCTATTTCCGCCCGCCGGCGAGATCACGACCAGAATTGCAGTCTATACCGTAATCCTGGCGGTGCTCTGTGGCTCCTTTGCCTACGTGCTGTATTATCGTCTGGTAGCCGACGTCGGCCCCACCAAGGCACTCAGTGTGACATTCCTGATGCCTGCCTTCGGTGTGCTCTGGGGAGTCCTCTTTCTCAGCGAGATCGTCACTCTGCCGATGATCGGTGGTTGTCTGTTGATCATCGCCGGTACCGTGCTGATCACGCGCAAATGACCGGAGCTTGGCTCTTCGAACTCTATTTACTGGCTTTCAATCGTAAATCACATTTGGGTATCAAAGTCACCTTTTGCTGATCTCCAGATCTCCAACTCCACTTGCCAAGACGTCAACAAACCATCAACTTCATAGTCGCTGAAGAAATGGTTTTGGAGGTTAACAATATGCAGGAGCAGAATTATTCAAATCACGTTCGGTACGTTCCCCTGTTTCACTTCATCCTTTTCGGTATCATCCTCCTTTCGATCATTGGCGCAGTCGTCAATCTCTGCAATTCATGGGGTGATCACCAAAGGCTGTACTCGGCATCCCTGCTGGTCGTCGTGTTCCTATGTCTGGCCTTAATGTTCGTTTACATGCGTGCGTTTCCACTGCGGGCGCAAGACCGCGCAATCCGCGCAGAAGAAAACCTGCGGCATTTCGCCATGACCGGCAGATTACTCGACCAGCGCCTGAGTATCGAGCAGATCATCGCCTTGCGATTCGCCTCTGATGGAGAATTCGTAGAACTCGCTCGCAGAGCCGCTGATGATAAGATGGCGCCTGTGGACATCAAGAAAGCTGTTAAGAATTGGCGGGCCGATAATCATCGCGTCTAAGCAATCGACTCGCGCCGCGGCGCCGTTCAATTCCAGAGGAGACTACAAAATATGATGATGCGCAAACTCGGACGCTCAGGCTTGAAAATCGCACCGTTGGCGCTCGGCGGAAATGTCTTCGGCTGGACGATCGACGAGAAGCAGTCGTTTGCAATACTGTCGCACTTCATTGATTCCGGCTTCAACTGCGTCGACACGGCCAATGTCTACTCGCGTTGGAAAACGGGGCACATTGGCGGCGAATCAGAAACCATCATCGGCAATTGGCTCAAGGCGACAGGCCTGCGCTCCAAAGTCGTCATCGCCACCAAGGTCGGAATGGACATGGGCGAATACGGCAAGGGCCTTTCGCGCTCCAACATAGTGGCTTCAGTCGAGGACTCATTGAGGCGACTGCAGACGGATCATATCGATCTTTATCAATCGCACACCGACGATGCCGACACCCCGCAGGAGGAAACCCTCGAGGCCTACTCGCAACTAATCGCACAAGGCAAAGTTCGCAGTATCGGCGCTTCGAACTTCACCGCTGAACGGCTCGCTTCCGCGCTTGCCGAGTGCAGCCAACATGGCTGGCCCGCTTACCAGTCTCTTCAACCCCGCTACAATCTGTATGAACGTGAGGATTTCGAGACCAAGCTCGAGCCGCTGTGTCTAAAAGAAAATCTTGGCGTGATTCCCTACTTCTCGCTGGCCCGCGGATTTCTGAGCGGCAAGTACCGCTCTGAAGCCGATCTCTCCAAGAGCCCGCGCGGGCAGGGTATCAAGAAATATCTCGATGAACGAGGTTTCAAAATCCTCGCCGCCCTCGACAAGATCGCTGCCGAGAAAGCTTCAACGCCGGCCAGCGTCGCACTTGCTTGGCTAATGGTTCGTCCAGGCATTACCGCGCCAATTGCCAGTGCGACAAGCTTCGAACAACTCGATTCCCTGATCGCGTCGGCCTCCCTCGAACTGACAACTGAAGAGACCGAGCAACTCAATCACGCGAGCGCTTACTAACCGACAGGAAGAAGCATTTTTCACCTAACCCGATAATTTGACTCCAGAATATGCCGATAATCTCTGTGAGAAGACGGCAATCCACTTTCACTCTCAGGTCGGGCAATGTCGATGAGATGCATCTCGCAAAAACATACGCTCCTCTTAATTACGACTTTGATCTACTGCCAGGTCATGTGCGCCTGTAGCAAGGATACTTCTACAGACCCGAAAATAGAGATCCAGGAAGAGATCGAACCGGCTGTATTCACAGTGTGCCCGGTTGCAATCGAAAAGACACCGACTTGGAACCCCTGGGTGCCATGAACCCGTCAGGGCATACCTTTCCAACCGATCACGTCTACTTTTACACGAGTTGGACCTACGGCCAGCAACCGATCTATCCGGCCGAGATCCTGCCGGTCTATGCGCCGGGAAATGGCGAGGTCACGTGGATACTGCGGTGGGAGAACCCGGACTCCGGAGCCAAAGTCATGGTGCGAATGAACAAATGGGTCCAGTACTACCTCGACCATGTTGTGCTCGATTCCAGTATCGTCGTCGGATCGAAGATTACCGCCGGCCAGGTTATCGGGATTTCCAAAGGCATCGCAATCGATCTCGGCGTGATCAGCGATCTGGTGACCCTCACCGGATTCATCAATCCGGCGCGCTATGAAGGGCAGACGCTGCACACCGACTCACCATTCAAGTACTTTAACGAACCGCTGCGTTCTCAACTCTACGCCCTTGTACGGAGGAATGCGCCCGACAAGGACGGCAAGATCGACTACGACGTCCCCGGTCGCCTCATCGGCAATTGGTTCCACGAGAGTGTGCTCGTTGCGGAGAGCATGGGACCGTCCTCTTGGCCCAAAAACCTCGCCTTCTGCCCCGACTCTAACGAGCCGTCCGAGATGCGCATCTCGATCGGTGGTACCATTTCGTCGCCAGGCAAATTCAAACCATCTCCGGACGATCCGGCCATCGATCAGGTGAGCCCGGAAAGTGGTATTGTTGTCTATCATCTCAACTATACCGAATGGGGCTACTTCGGAATCATGCTCTGCCAGCTCACGGATAGTACTCACCTGAAGGTCGAGGTCTTCCCGAATAGTGTCGAAGACAGTCTTCAGTTCACCTCCAATGCCATGAACTACACCAGATAGTGCGCACGGCGCTTTCCTGACTCGCTGACAATCAATCTGTGCCTGGCCCTGTACAACCGCTGCCTTGATCCTGAAAATTGACAAAAACATCCAAAAAAACGAAAACATGAGCCGGACTTCCTCGTAATCTACCTTCGTGACGATAGTACGAGGAATGACATCAATCGAGACCCCATGAAGAAAATCAACTGCCTGATAGTCGGGCTAATCTCACTCACATTGATCCCACTTGAGTTAATCTGGACTCGCATCCTGTCTGCCGAGTTTTTCTACACCTTTGCCTTCTTGGTTTTGTCAGTTGCGATTCTCGGATTGGGACTGGGAGGGCTGGCACTGAGGCTCTTCGCCCGACTCAACCAGTCGCGATTCGTCGCTGCGTACTTGTGCCTGGCCGCAATCTGTGCTGGTATCGGCCCGGGATTGGTCTTTGCAATTGCCCCGGATTTTTCCTCGCTATTCTCAAGTTGGACGACTCTGGGCAAGCTCACCTTGACAATCCTGACCCTCATGTCCTCCTTCTTCTTTGGTGGCTTGGCTCTGGCCCTGATCTTCAAAAACAACCACAGCGAGGTGCCGCGTCTCTACATGGCAGATCTGCTCGGCGCCGGTGTCGGTGTGCTCGGAGCGATTCTTGCGATGAACGTCTTCGGCACTTTGCACGCCTCTGTCTTGATCGCATTGCCGATCTTGTTGGCCGCTGTCTTTGCCGGTAAGGGCGTATGGCGAAGCGTGCCGATCGTACTGGCAATCGCTGTTGTACTCATTTCTCCGTCGGCTGACAAGTGGTTGAAGCTCGATCGCGCCGAGCGTGCTCCCGTTGTTTTCACACACTGGGACGCGATGTCGAAACTCAAGGTTTATGAATATGCCCCCGATTCACGCGGCATCAACATCGACAATGTCGCCAACACTCCAGTCTATCGCTTCGACGGCAATTGGGCTGATGTCAACGCCGATTCAGCAGAGTGGGGAATCGATGTTTCCTATCTGATCGATCAGTTCGACTCATGCGTGTTCCTCTCACTGGGCTCGGGAGGTGGTTCCGACGTCTTTCAAGCCCTTGTCGAGGGCGCCGCAGAAATCCACGCTGTCGAGGTTAACGGCTACATCAACCACATGATGCTGTACCCTGACACCGGGAGCTATATTCGACCCGAACCTCCGGAAATTGACTCCGGTGTCGCAGTCGATTCGACTGTGCCAACAGAAGTTCTGCCCCTCATGAGCGTCGCCGAGTTCTCCGGATTCATCTATCGTGATCCACGTGTCAAGGTCGTGACTGAAGATGCGAGGGCGTATGTTCGCCGTTTCGAGCGTAAGTTCGACCTCATCTACTCACTAAGTTCAAACACCTGGGCTGCCCTCGGCTCCGGCTCGTTTGCTTTGGCGGAGAACTACCTGTTCACGACCGAGGCCTTTGTCGACTATTGGCGCGCCCTGTCCGACAGCGGTTTCATGATGATGGAACACCAGGTGTATACGCCACGGCTGGTCACTGAGGTTATCGCGGCGCTGACACAGCTCGGGGTCGAATCCCCCCGCGAACACTTCGCTGTATACGATCTTCCCCAAATGCGCCGCAACATGATTCTGCTATCACGGCGGCCTCTCACTGACGAAATTCGCAACCGCGCCTTTGGTGAACTCACATCGGAACGATTTGACCAAATTCACTTGATCCATCCACCGGCAAACGATTCCGTCTCGCACCATCTTGTCGCACGCATCATTGCTGAGGGCTGGACCAATGTTGCCGATTCCGCTAAGATTGATATCTCCCCTGTCACCGACAACCGACCCTTCGTCGCTCAGTTGGGACTATGGCGGAACTTCACAGCGGAAAAGCGCGCGAAGCTCAGTCCGTATGCCGAATTTTCCGGTTTCCCGATGTCCAGTGCAATACTGCTCATGGTGTTGGCAGTAACCGTCGTACTGGCGATTCCCGCCAACTTGGTCCCTTACTTCCGAAGCGGACCGCGTTTGCGTCCAGCGCCCTGGCTGTACTTCTTCTGCATCGGCGTTGCCTTCATGGCGGTCGAAATCGTGCTAATTCAGCAGTACTCGCTCTTGATTGGACCGTCCCTGTACAGCGTAGCCACCGTACTCCTCACCCTCCTTGTAGCTTCAGGACTTGGCAGTCGTCGAGCCGGGCTCGTCAGTGATCGCACTGCATTCCTGTTCATCGCCGCATGGCTTGTTTTCGATGCGCTCTGCTTCGGCGCACTGGCAGCCTGGGCTGGAGCACTTACGCAAATTCCAAGAATGACCGTCGCTGCGATTTTGATATTTCCGCTGGGATACTTTATGGGAATGCCTTTCCCTAAAGGTGCATTGCGCGTCGGCGAACTTGTGGACTGGGGATTTTCCGTCAATGGCGTCGCCTCTGTACTGGGCTCGGTTCTGGTGCTCATGGTGTCGTTCGCCTGGGGCTTCTCGACCGCGCTGGTGTTTGCCGGAGTTTTCTACATGATCGCGTTTGCGTTAATCAGATGTGACCAGGCCTGGGTGATCAGCAGAGTGGAGGAATCGACTTCGAGCCGGTAGCCCACCCGGAGCGAAGCGAAGGGTGGAACATCAAATACCACCAATAAAAAACGGTGTCTGTTTGAAAATATCCGAACGGAACTCTCTGGGCTCGGCGGGCGGAATTCGCCCAAACCACCCTTAAGCCCGCCTCGCCTTGAACCGGAGCGGAAAGGACGATTTCAAGTCTACCTTTGATGGAAAGGTTCTTCCATATGCTTGACGATAAAACCCTCCTGCCTTAAGACGACTCGGTGTTAACCTGGCGGTGGGCGTTCCTATCCTTCTACTTCCACACTAAAACCCCCATATGCCATGCGCTTCAAGTCAAATGGCATAGAAAAATCCTGTGCATCCTTACATTTTTCGCTCATCTCATCCATTACTTTTCTGTTGACTTCGTCGCGATGCTGTTTGGATCTATACACAAGAAAAGAAAACCACACGGTCTCGTCCGCGTTTGCTTTTGCCAGTTCGGTAAACGCAAGCGGCTTCATGCCGCCCATTTCTTTGGACTCAAGATCGTCGCCCTTACATTCATAATACTCAAGGGCACCGTGCTTCATCCACATATCGCGGCCTTCTGTGGCCATCTTTGTGTACTCTTCTACTTTGTCTTTGGGAACTACGAGTACAAACCCGTCTACATATTTTGCCATAGTATTTTCACCTCAATGATTTATAACGACTCTTTTATATTAACAAGTCTTCCATTGAATCACTCAACGCCTTAAAGATCTTTGCTATAACTTGAACGCCTGGCTTTTGGACAAATTCGCTTTCGATTTTGGTAAGCCGGTAGCCCACCCGGAGCGAAGCGCAGGGTGGGAAGTCAAGCACACAAACAAGAATCGGAGAGTGAGGGATTCGAACCCCCGGTCCCTTGCAGGACAACGGTTTTCAAGACCGCCGCATTAGACCGCTCTGCCAACTCTCCGTACAGAATATATCGCTGCGGCCCAACCAGCGCAACCGAAAAGCTTCTCTGCCGTTAATGTGATTGACTAAGCGCCCCGACTCGCCGATTTTGGGCACAGCAAATAGACATTACTTTACTCAGAACTAATCAGACTCATGAAGGAGATGTTATGGCAGAAGGCTTTGTGATGATCCGCACGATTAAGGATTTCGAGAATTGGTGGAATAACGAATCGGGCGGAACGAGGAAGATTTTCGGCGCGCTCACCGACGCCTCACTTAAGCAGTCAGTCGGCCAGGATCACCGTACCCTGGGTCGCATGGCCTGGCACATTATCCAGACAATGGGCGAGATGCCGACCCGTCTCGGTCTCAAGATCGACGCCCCCGCCGAGAACGCACCAGTACCGACGAGCGCCGCAGCAATTCAACAAGCCTATGATAAAGCCGCAACTTCGCTATTGGCGGTTATCAAGAGCAACTGGAAAGATGAGACTCTGCTACAAGAAGACGACATGTATGGAGCGACTTGGCCCCGCAGTTTCACGCTCTTTGTGCTGATCGGCCATGAAATCCACCACCGCGGCCAGATGACGGTACTGATGCGCCAGGCCGGTCTCAAGGTGCCGGGCATCTACGGACCCTCCTACGAAGAATGGGTCAATTACAAAATGCAGCCTCCGGCGATCTAGATTCAGCCAGTCAACCATGCGAATTGGAGAAACACTCGAGTAACGAAGGTTATCTTTTCGCCGCTGCGATTTGTGCTTTCAAAGCTTCGACTTCAGATCTTAGGGCGTTGATCTGATCGGTCAAGGTGGCGGCTGCGCCTGTCATGACGCCAGTCGAATGATCGCTACTTCCCAAATCAGGATGGTTTTCAGATCCTGTCGAAGTTTGTGAGCTCTTGAAAGTCCCGTAGTACGACGGGCTGTAGATGAGCACGAGGCTTGCTCGCGCGGATTTCGTCGTGGCGGGCCCCCACTTAGACCCCAATAGATGGAAAGTGTGGGATCCAGCGCCATCAACTCTAAATACACCGTTTGGTGAAGCTGTCACAGTGAAGTTGCCGCTCTCGACGTCGTCGTGGAAGCCGAAGTTGGTTGCTATCCAACTCGATGTAGTATCCTCTGCTATCGATGCATAAACATGGTCAATGTCACCCCACGTGTGATCAACTTGAAACTCACAAAAGCCTATCGCGAGCACGTAGCCGCTGGCAGGAACGACGATTTCTGCCGTAAGCACTGTGTGGGGATCACTCGTGATTGTGATAGTCGGGGAGAAGAACCAATTGGAGGCGAATCCTGGCTCATCAGGCAACCTCGAGGCCGCCATCAAGGATGGCTTGATCGCTCCCGCATACAGCGTGTCATCGATTTGGATACTGCCGTCGACATGCAGCTTGCGGGTCGGGTTCGCTGTACCGATGCCGACATTGCCGTTCTCCAGCCAGGTCATAGCCTCTTCCGACATGGCGGACGAATACAGCGAAAGTGCGCCTTCCGGGAAGTTCGCATGCGTATACAGATCCTGCCGCAGATGCCAGGTATTGGCAGGAGTCTGAATCCGCAGGCCTGTCTGTCCCCACTGCGTCGGATGCGAGCCTTGAATTCTTAGCCAGCATGTGCCCGCGGCATCGTTTTCAAGATGCAGCCGGTCAGCAGGGTTGATCGTACCAATACCCACTCGCCTATTTACGTTGTCAAATTCAGCCCAGGTATCAACACCGTATTCAACGAAATAGACACTCTCTGTCGCCAGCAGACTTAGATCGGCGCCGACCCATTTCATGTCGTTGCCAGGCAAAGCCTCGAGGCGGGCAGCAGCCGAGCCGAAGTAGATCGACGACTCTCCGGTCAGTCCAATATCACCGGACAGGTTGAGTTTGCCCAGACGAGAACTTGTGTTTAGCGCCACTGTATCCGAAAGATTGATCAGACTGACTGCTGTCCCATTATCAACCCAGCCGGACGCGTTGCTGCCCTGAACATCAGCGGCGGCGGCCCAGGAGGAGCCGTTCCATTTCATCACCTGGCCATTGCTTGCAGCATTCTGACCAATATCTGAAAACGATATCGTGCCGTTGACGATCTTTCCGGTCGTCACCGAATTGTCGGCGATCGTCTTGGCGTGATGCGCCGTGTCGGCATGAAGTGCTTGGAATGAGTTGGGAATGCTTAGCAGTTGTCGAAGCGGGCGAAGCTCCGGATCCAGATCGACTCTGATGCCGAGCCAGCGCATGTTCCCGTTGAATATGACTGCCGTCAATGGATTTGTCTTGCCTAGTTCAACTGAGAAGAGACCATCGGTAACTGGTACCATAGGGAGGGCTTCAGTCCAAATGGAGGTTGCTCCCAACGAATCAGAATAGATGTTGAATGTGAGCGCGACAATTTCGTTGAGTGGAGTGCCGGCCGAATTTGTCAACCTTCCCTGATAAGTGAACGAGGTTGGAACGACAGCCTCTGCTGACGAGAACACAGCAACCAGGAGCACCAAAGTGATCTTAGTGAACAATCCATAAGAAAATGACGCAGACATCACTCTCTCCTCCAAAAGAAATTCTTGATAGCCGTTGAAATTAGCGTGGATCTTGAGTCAATTTTATCGAGAGGTAATATCGACAAAATTGTCAAATAATCAAATCATTTCAAGCGGTGAAAGAGTTACGTTGTCTTTGATTTAAGACCAATAGATAAACGTGTCTGATCCGAAGACTAATTACATGCAACCCGCGCACGGTGCCGGCCCGCTCGCGAATATATAGTTGACCATATAGACGGCATCGCTGATGTCGGTGCGGCTGCTGCAGTTGACGTCGCCGTTTGCGCTGTCCTGCGGAGCAGCTCCGGCGCCAAAGATGTAATTGATCAGATAGACCGCATCACTGATATCGATGCGGCCGGAGGCATTCAGGTCGCCACAGGCGGCAGCAGTGAACTTTAACTCAAATGAAAGCCGAGAATAGCCCGCGGGAAACCACGGCAGCAATTCGACACCGCCATGAGCGTGATTGATTTGATACGTAATCTCGTAGATACCCGGCTGCAGCGTGTCGGCAGTGACGCTGTCGGAAGCATTGGCTCCCAGGAAGAGAGTATCTTCAAACATGGCCGCTCCGCCGACAGAGGACATCCTGATGAACCCGGACATTGTGGTTATCCCTCCCATGATCTCTCCTCCCCAATCCTCGCCGATGATGGCGTAGCTCAGGGAATACTCAGCAGGGTGGTCCGTTACTTCAAAAACGAACTTGACCATGGCGTGCCCGGCAGAAGCATATTCCAGCGGATTTCCCAAATCGCACCCGGGATAAATAACTCCGCCGGTAATACTGGTAGTCGACTTGATGCTCTTGATGTCCTGACTGCCTGAGACCATCGTAACGCACGACTGCTGATCACCAAACAGCAGAGCCCACGCCGAGTCAAGCGGATCGCCCGCTCCCTCACTCCAGCAGAAATCAGAACTGTATGTGGAGACTGTGTCGGCCTGCAGACAAGAGGGCAACGAGTCGACCGGCGAGATGAATTCGTCCTGATCGGCGCCGGCTTTCGTTTGCAGTTCATAAGAACGGGAATGCGATATCAGGTTGATACCTGCGAGGCACGGCCAAGTTAGGCAGACAATCAGGAAGCTGACGGCAAGAAGTCTATTCACATCACTCACAATTTTGTGAACTCAAGCAAGTACAATCGAAAGTAGCAAACGAGCTTGCTTCAATATAGTTTATCGACTCGTTAAGTCAATGAATTAGGCTTCGCTCATGACTCCCCGTCGCCGCTAATTGACTACGGTATCGATGATTAACTCTCTGCACTGTATATAGTTCTAAGGCCAAATCTACGGGCGTACTTATCGAGTAGCCCCGATTGACTTTGCCGCTGCCGCTTGCTATCTTTGCTCAAGAGCTAAGAGAACCTTCGGAAAGCACCGAAGGGAAAGGACAACTACCGTGGAGACAATGTGGGCCGGTGTAAAGCCGGAACGGGCGGCGGGAGCCGATTTTCGTGAAGTTGAGATCCCCCAGATAAATGACAATCAAGTGTTGGTCAAGACGCGGGCTTCTTCAATCTGCGGCACCGACAAGCATATTTACAACTGGGACAAATGGGCACAGGGCCGTCTCAAGCCGCCGTTGATTTTCGGCCACGAATGTTGCGGCGAGGTTGTCGAGGTCGGCAAGAATATCCGCGGCCTCAGGCTGGGCGATTTTGTCGCCGCCGAATCACATATCCCCTGTGGTGTGTGCAAACAATGCCGCATGGGTAACATGCACATCTGCGACAATCTCGTAATTCTCGGTGTCGACACCGACGGCATCTTTGCCGAGTATACGGCACTGCCGGAAATCGTCTGCTGGAAAATCGACAAGGGGATGGACCCGGCGATCGCCTCGATTCACGAGCCGTTCGGCAACGCGGTTTATACCACCATGTCCGCCAATGTCTCCACAAAACGTATTGCCATTATCGGCGACGGTCCGACCGCGGCATTTTCGTGCGGCATCGCCCGCGCCGTCGGCGCCGAGCGGATTTACAATATCGGGATGCAGGACTTCAATCTCGATATCTGCAAAACGATGGGCGCGCATATCTCGATCAACGTCGCCACCGACAAGAATTTCAAAGAGCGTATCTGGGATGAAACCTCCGGCGGCGTCGATGTCGTGCTCGATATGGCGGGCAACCAAAAGTCAGTCGAGACCGGATTTGAGATATTACGCAAAGCAGGCACACTGGTCATGTTCGGCATTCCCCCCGATGCCGTGATGATCGACGTCAACAAGGCGATCATTTTCAAGGGCGCGACCGTGATTGGAATCAATGGCCGCAAGATGTTCGAGACCTGGTACCAAATGCAGGCGCTCCTGGACGGCGGCATGGTTGATCCGCGCCCGGTGATTACGCATCGCTACCCGTTCAAGAAATTCCTTGAGGCCGTTGACATGTTCGCGACCGGCAGCCAGCCGTCGGCCAAGGTAGTCTTGATGATGGAGTAGGGGGGATGACAGTTAGAAGAGACTATTTTGTCGGCTTTGTGCCTAGCACTGTCCGTGGCCGGCCCGTCAAATTCTCAGTGAAATACACTGAGCTTGGGCCGGATTCCGGTGACCCAACGAATGATTGGGCCCACTTCTATTTCTTTGTACCAAATGCGGTGTCCAACGGACTTGAACCTGGATATGAGGTCCGAGTTACAAGCGATGCTGCGATGCAGTTTTTCCGTGATGATAGCTCAAGGACAATCTTTGTAGTCCGTTATGCCTTGGATTCTATCCGAAGGGATCCATCGACTCCCCAAATCGACATCATTTCAAAAGACTATACGCGATACTCCAGCAGTAGAAAATCGGAGGGTACGGAATTACGGAATCAGATACTACTATTCTATTATGACTGGTACAAAGTTCTTCCGCAAGAGAACATCGGCGTTCCGGATTTGTTACTGAACTTCCACGCAGAAGAAGAGCAGCTTAGTCAGTGGACCAAATCCTTGGTCGAAAAGAAGCTCTTAATGGGAACTGAAAGCCGGACTTACGGAAAGGAACTTGGGTTCGGATATTCGACTAACGCATACAAGATAAACCCTGAGAACGAGGAAGAAGTCAAACTCGTTCTTGGCAAACTGCCGCATGTCCAAGATGGACAGATTCGCCGCGCGTTCCTAAGTTACAAGACGTCTGACAAGAAACTTGCTGGGGAAATTGCCTCACTGCTACGTTCCAACTACGGAGTGGATGTATTTCTTGCACATGAGCAACTCAAAGTATCCGCACAGTGGAGAGAAGAAATCCTGAGAAATATTGATGAATGTGATGTGTTGATTGCTCTTGTGACTTCGAAGTTTCGGTCGTCAAAATGGACTGACCAAGAAGTGGGCATTGCCATTGGAAAGAAGAAGAGAGTAGTTCCCCTCATGGGGGTGAAGTCGCTGCATGGATTCCTGGAAACCAGCCAAGGCCTCCACATCGGAGACGACCCGGACCAAGTCGTTAAGCGAATTGCGTTAGATCTTGGAATGACAGCCGTGCAATCCGATGATTGATGAAACAAGCAGCAATCCAGTTACTCAGTCGTGGGTCCGAGCTCGCGAGGACACGAGACGGGGTGTGTCTAATGTTCCTCGCGATCGTGAGCGCGTATCCATTCCTCTATCGAACTCAACACACCCTGCAAATTTCGGCGCACGTCCCGATCCATGAAGCGCAACACACTCACACCCAAGGCTTCGATCCGTTCTTGCCGGACTCGGTCTTCTTCTGCTCTGTCCGCATGGGTCACCCCGTCAATCTCGATTGCTAATTTCAATCCTGGACAATAGAAGTCGACGATGTAGTCTGCAATTGGTCTCTGGCGATGGAAGTCGTATCCCAACATCTGCCTGCCCTTGAGTTGCAGCCAAAGCAATGACTCAGCCAGGTTGCCGGCTTTGCGCAATCGTCGCGCTCGCGACTTGAGTTTCGGATTGTAGGGAATGATCTTATTTCGCAAGCTTACACACCCCGTCTCCGCTCCCGTTCCGGGATCGGAGCCACCCCTCTCAAGAGGGGAATAACCAAAGGGTATTGACCGGTCAGTACCCCGTCGGAGCACCCCTCTTCCCGCAAGCGGGATCTTCGACAAGAGGGGAATAAGAAATCCACAATGGTCAAAGATGCAGTTTCGATCACAGACGTCAATCATTTCTTGAATGAGTTCGTCGTGGAGTCGATAGCGTCGATGCAAGCATTGTGAAGAAGGATAGAGTATAGTAACGCCGTGGCACACGAGGGCGTGTGCCACGCACGGGAATGTACCCGAAACTTCGCGTGGTTTGTTTCACTACGAGCGCAGGGCTGTTTAGCTTCTCAACTGTGTTTTGTCTTTCAATTGGCTTGATTCGATAATCTTCCTTTGAACAATATAAAAGGCATGGCCGGCCAGACAACGCAGAGGAGCTGCGCTGAGGAGAAGTTTCTCAGGAGACGCTGAAGCACCCTCATCGGGTCGCCTTCGGAGATCAAGTCGTAGGGTTGGGCGAAGATTGTGTTACCGTAACGGCCGTTACGAACCCCAGAGGACGACCAACATCGTCAGCAAGCATTAACAGGTCATTGAGAGAACATCACTGCCTCTACTAAGAGGGGGCTAGAAAAATGTCCACAAGAGCACTACAGATTTTTTGGCAGTTATGGTGTTAGACAAGAGGTTGGAGCAGGCGGGCGTGCAGCACACAATT
>CAZKIH010000026.1:0-61199 GCA_964552775.1 uncultured Ignavibacteria bacterium
CGGTCAGTGAATCAATATTGGCGGGAGCGCTTTGAAAGAGTGTGAATTTCAGTTGATCATTGTCGTAGTCAAATGCCGAGGCGACATCGATGCAGATCGAATCGATCTCACAGATGGTCGTGTCGATAATATCGGCATCAAGCGTCAATTCGGGGTTTGTCCGGAATTCGACTCGGATCGCAAATGTGTCAATAATGAACGTATTCTCGCTATCCGTGAGCCGGAATATGAAGCGATGGGTCGAGTCGATCGGCCACGGCAGGAAGCACGATTGATAGCTTAATGGCCCATTTCCTGTAGCCACCGGTGTGTAGCTGCCGTTGACAAACTGCTCAAGTGTCAGCGAGCCCACACCGCCATTGCCAGTTACATCGAAGCAGATAGTCTGTTCGGTGCAGAACAGATAGTTCGTTTGACCGACAAACGAAAGACTCATGGCGTCGGGGTCAAGAAATCGCAGGTCGATAATCATGTCCTGGAAATCCTGATCGCCACCGTCGGCGAGGTCCTCAAATGCAATAACGTAGTGACCGATGTCGTCGGTGGAAAATACCCTGGCATGGTCAAACGCATCCCAATTGAGTTCAGTCTGGGTGTACCAGATGTCATCATAGAGGGTCGGGCCGACGAACATTCCGACGGAGTCGGCTAACACCGGCACTGAAATCATCGTACCGGCCGGAGCATTCGCAGCGAAAAGCGTTACTCTGGTAGCTGGAAGCCCTTTTGAATACCAGCCTACTTCTGAATTCGAAGCCGAACCCTTGTACTTCAACGTAAGTTCAGCTTGGGTGGCATGAAGTTGCGGCTTGAATGACGATGCGCCAACTTCATCAGTAGCAACATTAATTGAATAGCCCAATGTGCTAATAATAGACTGAAGAGACGGACCTTCAAGGGCGGTTTTTGCCCTCAATGAGTCGCTCCAGGGATTCTCGCCTCCGGCTGCGTAGGAATTAGACCCAATCAGCGTCAGGCAGAATACGGTAATCGCAATGAGACGTGGGAAATTCACAATGGCTCTCCGGTTTCAGGGGAAGAACTCATTCTCGCGTTTTGATCCAGCTATGCGGTTACAGCCGGTACCTTTCTTCAAAAGTATAGAAATATCTTGCTCGGCTCTTGAATGTATAGAGCACCGCGAGAAGTACACATACGCAGACATGGGGAATATAGGAAAAGAGCCCCCAAAGTCAAGGGGAAAGGGGTCTTGAAGGCTGTTCCATTTCAGGACAACCAACTCTCCTATCCTGTCGAAAGGGCGGCCTGAATGCCTCAGGAACTGGCCACTAAGTCTTTACCGTTCTGTTGGTTGTCTGGGAGGATTAACCTTCGAAGTTTTCGTCGTAGTCTTTGGTGGAACCCGCCCGAACCTGCTTGACCATGTGCGGGATCATGAACCGTTTAAGCTCTGTTCTTTGCTTTTGTTCCAGTTCACTTGATTCATACAGCTTTATCAATCTCGCGGGAGTTAATTGCGAGACATCGAGCCATATGCCAGTATTTTTGAGGTATGATTCCAACTGCTCGCGTTGCGGCCTTTCGGATTTAATACTATTGGTTGGAAGTCTGAAAGTCTCCTCGATCTTCACGTTAAGTGAACGGCTCGAACCATAGATGCGTGTCATATCAAATTGGCCGGCGTAACGGAAGATCTCTTCCTCCACCACTTCCATTTCTTCTTCGATCGCGGCAATTTGTTTTCTGAGCTCGTAACGCTTGTTATGAAGCTCACTGTAGCGATCGGCGAGGATAACCCCCTCATCCTCCTTGAACTCTTTAGGCGGCAGCGGCATCACCTGTGCAAGATGTTTCTTGGCCGGGCAGATGTCGAAGAAATCGCACCAGTCGCACAGCGCCGATTCCCGGTACGGAAATTCATCGTTCTTGATTGCGGCCTCGACTTCCTGAATCGTGTGAATTGTATCGATCTTCAGTTTCTCGAGGTCCGGCTTTTCTCGCGTTGATTTCACCTCTTCATCAAAAAGCAAATAGTGCCAGATCAATTCCACCTTGTCGGTATTCTCCCACATTTTTTGCAGACCGATTTGATAAAGCGCCAGTTGTCGGTCATTTGCCGCCTCATCAATGGTTGGCAGCTTTCGCTTGGTCTTGTAATCGCGAATTTGCCAGACTCCCTCGGGCGTTTTCGAGATTCGATCGACAAATCCCTGCAGACGATAGCGGTCGCCGTCATCGAGCGACAAGTAAATGCGTTGCTCCAGGGCAATGGTCTTCTCGCTATCGAATGGATAGTACCGCTCCCAATACTTCGTTAACGCTTCGACGCCCTGCTGAAAGTAATCCTGCAAGGAATATTGTTTTTTAACGATGAATATCTCGTCGTGCTTCTCTTTCTCCCAGACGTTGGTGTAATATTGGAGAAACTCCTCCTTGGCCCACAACTTCCCCATTAACTTGTGACGATAAAGTTCTTCAAGCGCCTCATGCACACGCGACCCGAGAAATGCTTCGATCGAATCACGTTTGGGAATATCTACCTTGTCGATGTATTGATACTTGAATTTCAGCGCACAGGACTCGTAGGTTTCGAGTCGAGAGTGCGAAAACACCATTCCTTTTTCTGCCATACTATAGCTTTCCCGATCTGAGAATTGCGATTACCAACCAAATCCCCAAGATACCGGCAGTGACAAATCCGATCAGCCCCAATATCGGAATTCCATAGATCGTCATTCCCGACTGGCGCGTCATGATTAGTGATGATCCAACAATGATTGCCGCGATGATCATGGCAAAGGCGATGCGGTTGGAGGCCTTCTCCAGTTCCACGATCAGTCGTTCCAGCCCCTTGTGCTCAAGCGATATTGACAATTCTCCCTTGCGCAGGTTGCGCATGATGCGCCGGAGTTCGAACGGCACGTTCAGGATCACATCGCGCATTTCGCCAAGGTACTGGCCAAATTCCGAGAGCATGTTGCGCGGTTCGAATTTTCGTGTTGAGAGCTTCTTGATCGAAGGCATCAGCGCCGTGATGAATTCGTACTGGGGATTGAGATGGCGGGCGAGTTCCTCGTAGGTGCCGAGCGCTTTGCCAAGCATCATCAACTCCGGCGGAAACTTGATGTTGTGTGTGGTCACGATGCGAAACGTCTCCGAAATCAGGTTTCGCATGTTGAGCTTTGCCAGCGGGACGCCATGAAAGCGATGCAGGAACAAGGACAGATCCGTCTCGAGGGCCGCCGGACGAATATTGTCGCTGAGAAGTTCGTGGTTCTGAAACACACGTACTAATCGTCGGGTGTCGTCACTCGAGGCGGCAATCAGAAGATCTGAAATCAATTCCAAAGATCCGCGTGACAATCGCCCCATCATTCCGAAGTCAACGACCGCAATTCGGTTACCCGGCAACGCAAATAAGTTGCCCGGGTGCGGATCGGCATGGAAGAACCCATGCTCGAATATTTGCTTGGCGGCAATCTCTCCGCCAATTTTGGTCAGTTCGACCGGATCGATCCCAGCCGCCCTGATCTTGTCGAGATCTGAGATTTTGATGCCGTCAATGAAACTAAGTGTCAGCACCCGGCTCGTGGAGAGGTCCCAGAACACTTCCGGCAGGACGATGCGATCATCGTCGGCAAAATTACGGGCAAAGATTTCGAGATTTCGCGCCTCGAATGTAAAGTCCGTCTCCTGCCGCGCCGATTTCCAGACCTCGTCGACAATGCCAACTGGGTCAAACGCCCGTGTCTCCGGGACATAACGCTCCAGCAACCCGGCCAGATCGCGCAGGATCGAGAGATCCTTTTCCATGACCTCTTGCACACTCGGACGCTGAACTTTTACGGCAACCGACACGCCGTCGACCGTTGTGGCACAATGCACTTGCGACAACGAAGCCGAAGCACAGGGTGTCCTTTCGAAGTTGCTGAACACGTGATCGAGCGGCTTCTTCAACTCGGACTGGACTATCTGTTCGACCTCTTCGTATGGGAACGATGTGACCTGATCTTGTAACTTGGTCAGCTCGATGGTCAGTTCGGGAGGGATCAAAAAGGGGCGCGTGGAGAGAATCTGGCCAAACTTGACGAACGTCGGACCAAGCTCTTCCAATGCCAAACGAATTCGCTCGGCCCAATTAAGCGCCGCGAGCTCTTGCTGGCGGGCAAATAGCTTCTTGCTGCCGATCTGCAGGTAGGCAGCAATGTTCATCCGGTCGAGTACTTCACCAAACCCGTACTTGATCAGGACACCGACTACCTGTCGATAGCGGCCCAGGTTACGATATGTCTTGTGCAGATCTAATTGCGGCATGATTCTCCGAAATGTTTCGAGAATAGGTCGCGTACAAGCTAATCAAGTCGCGAGCCGGAGACAATCAGAATCGGCGGCTCGACTTGAGC
This sequence comes from uncultured Ignavibacteria bacterium, assembly GCA_964552775.1. Classification (GTDB taxonomy): domain Bacteria; phylum Zixibacteria; class MSB-5A5; order CAIYYT01; family CAIYYT01; genus JADJGC01. The sequence goes on from CAZKIH010000026.1 coordinate 4,365, forward strand.
GGATGATAACACAGGATGACTACAGAAAACTAAAGATCACGCCTGCCGAAATGACTGTGATATCAGTCGACGGATTGCTGTTGACCTTGGAGAGCTTTCCTTCGACGAATGGCTGAAACGGCAATGCGCCAAACTGAAGCTTTGCGCCTACAACAATGTGAAATCCGAGAAATGTCTCGTCAGCTGGTATCGACACTGTGACATCATCGAACTCCCCCAACTGCCCGGAGTAGGTGTACGAGAACCTGTGCGCCGCTAATCCCCCGCCGATAAACGGGCGCAACACCGGAAACTGAAATACAAACTTGGCCGTGGCGTGCGTCGAGAAATCCTTGGCCTCGACCTCGACCTTCTCGCCGAAGAGAGTCTTTTCCTGTTTGTCCTTGGACCAATCAAATCCGAATTCAACATCCACCGACTTGCTGCCAAACTTGACAAATACGCCGTATGCTTTGAAATCAGAAAACTTGGCGTCTGCGAGCTTCAGTTTTGGGTTGTCATATTCCGTCACTTCGCCCAATTTTGCACCGAACCCAAGTCCGGTGATGGCCTGCGCCGAATCTCCAAAGCCGATCACCATCGCCGCCAAGAACACCATTACGACCGGCGTCAGGAATCTTTTGTTCATGTCCATTCCTCCTGTATATCTTCCATGTTATTATGTTCTACGCCACGAAATCAAGATTGACGCGACGAGATTGCGACTGCTACTATTAATGGTATACCCGCAAGACCAGGCAATGACTGTCTTGAGTGAACAGTTCGTATTTGGCGAGGTAATCACTGATTACGAGTGAACTGTCTAAATCAGTGCCGCGATGAATAACAATGTACTTCACGCGCGCGTCGGTCAGCTGTTTCTTCTGCAGAGCCAGATCAGTATACGCCAAACGATCTTCCAGGGACTTTCCAACTTTGCGCGTTGCCGCGCCCTGGACAATCGGGAGGCCGTGCAGGGTTTGCTCCATCATGTAACGAGTCGAGAGATCATAACTGAGGGGAAGATTGAGTATGCCGCTGCCTGGATCATTGCGCCCGAGGTCGCTGAGGCACTCGGCAACTGTCACCGGTGTCTGAGCTGTACAGATCGAAAAATAATCCGCAAGCAACAACGCCGGCAATAAGACAAGGACCAGGTATCGTCGCCATCCAGCCGCAAATCTTTTGAAAATGTCGTGCAAGCCCATTCCCAGTATCACGCTCCAGAACAAATAGACGAAGACGATGAACCGTGACGGGGCGCGAACGTTCGCCAGAAACGGCACATAGGCAATCAGCGTATATGGTAATCCGATGGCGAGTGATTTTCCGAGCACATGCAATTGCGGCCCAAGACTCAAGAGCAGAAACGCAACGAACCCCAACCACCACTTCGTAGCCGAGCGCAGAGTTCGACGAATCGTCAGCAACACTATGGCAATAGCTGCGAGACCCAGATAATTCGCAGTCTCCGTCGCGTTGCCAGTGTAGGTGTCATTGATATCGCTGACAAACTGCCAGCGGCTGGACCAGTGCTCCAGCCCGGGTACGATCAATGCGAACGCATCAGTCACATAGGTGTTGCGCCCACCGACATCAACCTCGGGGTTCGTCAGACCAATGCGAATCATCCCGATCAACCACGGCGACAGCAAAATCATTGTTGCACCAACGACGACGCCCGCCCGCAGCAGATAGTCGGGCAGCCACCAGCGCCGGGACTTCAGAGCCAGATATAGATACCCGAAGAAGATAAAGTAGCCTGACATGATCATATAGGTCCAGTCGCTCAACGTATTGAGCAGGAAGAACAACGCTGCCAGAGCCAGCGACAGTTTCGTCCTATCGCGGATACAATCGATGAAGTACATCACGAAGAATGGGATGAACTGAATCGAATTCATGTGGATATGATGCTGTGAGCGAATGAAATGGGTCGGGCTAAACGCGAAGACAAAGCCGCCGATCATGGCAACGAGTGAATTACCGGTCAAACGTCGCACCAGTAAGAATGCGCCCAGACCGGCAATCGGATATCCGTGCAGCATTACCAGATTGAATGCTGCCGTGCAATTCACGAAGAGCCGAGCCAGGCATGAAAATCCCAGATTGTAAAATGACCAGGCGAAGTAATAAAGCGACGAGCCTTCGGGGTAGTAAAGATGATTAGAAAACGTGATGGAATGATCACTCAACAGACACATATCGTATCCCCACCACAGGCTCCAAAGACCGGCCATGTTGTCGCCGGGCGGTCCGATTATTGCCGTGCCAAAATTGGGAATGCAGGGGTAGAAGTAAATCACCGTCAGCAGCGCGTAACAGCCCAGGGCGATCCACGTGTCACCGCGCATGCGCAGTGAAACCCCGGTACGCGGAATTTCATCGGCATTAACTGCCAGCATCCGCTTGATTAAGAATGCGAGGAGGAACCAGAACAGCAATGTCAGTGGAATACCGAGGATGAGATACTCCCAGAAGATCTGATCGGCACGATTCAAGTAATGATCCAGATCATGGCGATTGTGATCAATGAAGGAGTGCGTTGGATGTCCATCGACGCTCGCCTGGTATGCGTCGCGTACGTATTCATGCCCCCAAATTGAGTAAACGATAGCCACAATTCCGAGCAGGAACAACAGGACTGTGAAGACCCGGGCGAGCCTCCCGTGCGTTAGTTTCCTCAATCTTTGCATATTCTTGGTCGGAGAACCTCGTCCCCGGTTCTGTTTTCGCAATGTACGGAATTAAAGACGTCGCTCAAGGACTATTCGACTTGGGTCTCGGCCACCAGGCTGCGGTAGAAGGCTTCGTGTTGGCGCACCATGACATCAACCGAGAATCTCTCCTCGACCAGCCTGCGGCCGGCTTGTCCGAGTTCCTGGGCTTTCTGAGGTTCACGAAGGAGTTGCAGTATCCTTTCGGCGAGTTTATTTGAATCGCCTGCCGGGAAGAGAAACCCGTTTACACCGTCCGAGACCATTTCATCATTGCCGCCGACATCCGAGGCGATCACAGGCAGACCGGCACGCATATATTCGAGAAGAGAATTCGAGAAGCCCTCGGAAGACGACGTCAGGACACCGATCGTTGCCGATGAGATTGCCGCGTGGACGTCGTTCGTGCTTCCCGGCATTTCGACATTCGTCTTAAGACCGAGGGAATTCACCAGCGCCTGGAGATGATGCCTTTCCGGTCCCTCGCCGATTATTCGGAAGCGGGCGCGTGGGATCTCGCGAACAACGGGTAGAGCAGCGTGAATAAGAACCGGAATCGCCTTCACCGGTCGCAGGTTAGCCACCATAACTATCAATTCCGGCGCACGCCGTTCGATTGATAAAGGAGGTTTCATTTCCACTCCGTTGTGAATGACACGGAACCGGTCGCCACTGACGCCTTCAATATTGCTGATGGCTTCAATTACAGCCTTTGAATTCGCGAGGAACCGATGCGGGTAACGGTTGGCGATCCGCAGGAGGAGCCTTTCCTTAAAGTCATAGGAATAGCCAAGATTACGTCGCGATGAAATAATTGCTTTGACGCCGGCTTTGCGAGCGGCAGAGCCGCCAACCAGGTGGGCCTCGATGAAGAATGTTTGTACGATGTCGATCTGCTTCTGCTTCATGAACTCTACCAGGGCCCTACGCTTGGCAATGACAGCCGGCGAAAACACACTATTGAGATGCCAGCAATGTGTCTCGCAGACAAACTTGCCGGAACGAAAATATTCGCAGTCTTGCAACGTGATCAAGATCGGCTCAAACGCCGAACGATCCAGGTGCTTGATGATCGTAAGAAGATTCTTCTCAGTACCGGCACGCCCATCGCCTATCGAGCCGATGATATAGAGAACTCGCAGACTCCTTGACGTCATAAGCGCTACCTGATTCTAAGATCGATGGCGTATGATCCCGATGAGGAAACCATAGCCAAGGGCAAAGTGTATCGTGAAGAATATAAATGGCAGATAAATGAAGAGAATTCGCTGGGGCGGTTTCTTCGCAATGGTCAGCGATGTCAGAATCACGGAGGCCAGATACAGTACTACGAATGCCGTGCCGATCGCCGCGACCTGGGAAGACACAAGCCAAAGCAGAGGATAGAACACGGCGCCCACTGCAAAGGCCGTTGTGACCAGCGTTCCCGATCCAAGCGTCGAGGGGTGCTTACGGAACAGCTTCCAGCGACCCACACCATAGCGATAGAGTTGGCCGAAGAGTGCAATCAGGCTGCGCCGCGCCGCATATTCGACAGTGAGTTTAGGTGAGATGAACGCCCTCATCCCTGCTTTGTCAACCCGGGTGTTGAATTCAACATCTTCGCAAGCGTCGAATGACTCGTCGAAGTATCCGATTTTTTGGAATACCTCACGGCGGTAAATTGCGCCGGAGGAGGCCGCCTTTACGAATCGTTCCTTGTTGGTGTAGATCGTTGAGTTGAGGGCATGCCCCATGCCCGACGCACGTGCCAACGATACTGCACGCTGGAACAGCGTCTGGGGTTTCAAGGTCAGCGGTTGGGGCCGGCAGAGTGCATCAGCGCCCGTGGTTTCAAAAAGGGTAACGATGTCCGCGATAAGTGTCTTTGATGGCAGATGGCAATGGCCGTCGATGAAGGCGATGTATTTCCCTACCGCCATGCGAGCACCGATGTTACGAGCGCGCGACGCGAGTTTTCCGGGATTGTCAATGATTCGAAAATGAGGGAACTGATCCTTGAAGTCGGCAGCTTCCTGTCGGGTGTTGTCACTGGAGGCTCCGTCTACCACGAGAATCTCCATCCGGTCGCAAGGAAACGATTGCGCCTGCAAGTCTTGAAGTACGCCGCGAATGAAGCGACCTTCATTGCGCACCGGCATGACGATGGAAATGGTTATTGCTTCGCTACCAACAGATTCCATGGTAATTTTCGCCCATCGCTGCGGGGTTGTCGGTGATTCGTACGAGATCCACGATGTGAGTGTCTTTGATCCCCTTCAACGCACCCTTGTACTCCGGGTCGTCATTACCAATGATTATGACATCCGAGCCGTGCACGACTTCTGCAATCGAAGTGGCAAATAGCTTCTCGATGTGCGGAATCTCTTTTTCGATGTAAGCCTTGTTCGAGCCAAAAATCCGGGCGAGGTTAACATTACGATCATAAATCAGCAACTCGTATCCCTTGCCGATTAGTCGCTCAGCCAGGAGAACCAGTGCCGATTCACGCAGATCGTCCGTGCCGCCCTTGAACGCCAGCCCCAGAAAGCCGATTCGCTTCTTCTTGAAAGATGTGATCAGTTTGAAGCCCTCGTTGAGCTGCTGTTCGTTCGAGGCTGGAATGGCGGTCAGAAGCGGGGCGGCGAGATCCTGGCGTTTGGCCTGGTACAATAATCCGCGAACGTCCTTGGGCAGGCAGGAACCGCCATAGGCGAACCCCGGATTCAAATACATCGATGAAATGTTCTGCTTGGTGTCGAGCATAAAGAGGCGCATTACTTCGTGCCCGTCGATCCCCAGCTTGCGGGCGATCGTCCCGACTTCATTCCCAAAGCAGACCTTGAGCGCATGAAAAACATTACACACGTACTTCACCATCTCCGCCGTACGTATTGTCGTCACTTCAAAGGGAGCGTTCAGGAAAGAGAAGAGATTTTTGACGACTTCAGCAGCCGCTTCTGATTGGACTCCGACCACGGTGAAAGGAGGATTATAGAAATCATCGACGGAAGATGCTTCCCTGAGAAATTCCGGGTTGAAGCAGACATCAAAATCGATATAGACTTTCTTGCCGGAGGTCTCCTCCAGGATTGGAATCACGACATCTTCGGTGGTACCCGGCGGGATCGTCGAACGAAAGATCAATGTGTGGAAGTCTTTCTTGTTCTTCAGTACCTGGCCAATTTTTTCAGTAACTCGAGTAACGTAGGTCAGATCGACGTCGCCGTTCTCGCGCGATGGCGTTCCGACGCAAATCATCGAGACGTCAGTCTCGTTGATGGCCGCTCTGGCGTCGAGCGTGGCTTTCAAGGCTCCCCGCGAGACAACGTCTTCCATGATATCGCCGATCCGGGCTTCCACAATCGGGCTCTTGCCGGCTGCGATCTGTTCGACCTTATCCTTGCTGATGTCGACACCGACGACCTCATGCCCTTCTCTGGCAAGACAGGCCGCGGTGACAGCACCGACATAGCCCATTCCAAATATCGAAATCTTCATGCGAGCCTCAGACTCTATCCTTCATAGACCGCTCGTCCAGAACCGACCTCAATGCACCGGCGAGAATTCCCGCAGCCTTATCCCAGCCATAATTCTCGGTTACCAGTCGATAACCGGCCTCGGCAATCTTACTGCGTTTGTTGTCATCGCGCAACAACTCCTTTACCGTTTCGGCAAATGCATTTTCGCCATCGGCGATGGCGATGTGCTTTCCGTTAATTACGGGCAGGCCTTCCGCCCCGATTGACGTGGCAATCACGCACTTTTTCATTGCCATGGCCTCGTATATCTTGATTCGAGTGCCGCCGCCAACGCGCAACGGGACGATATACAATTGCCCGGCGGCAACCAGAGGCCGGACATCATCGACCGTTCCGCTCACCATGACGCTGCCTTCGTTTGCGGCAACCGCACGAATGTCTTCCCCGGGCCGCCTCCCCACTACTGAAAAGCTGATGTCCTGAAGATCACGCCTGATTTGCGGATACACTGAGCGATAGAACCACCAGAACGCGTCAATATTCGGCATCCAGTCCATCGACCCGCAAAAGACCAGACGCTTGGCGATTTCGCCGGCTTGTGGCCGGAAGTACTGTGTGTCCACGCCTGTGGGAACTACCGTGTAGCCTGCCAGACCGAACTCTTCGGTCAATTGACGACCATCCTGTTCGGAGACCGTCAACACATGCTCGAACCTGCGACAAGCGTCTTCTTCGAATCGAGCCAGACGCTGCTTTTCATATCCAAAGTACAATTTCTTGATTGGATTCGCCTCTACCTGATGATACCGCCGCCAGATCATGGTTTCGACGTTATGCTCGAAGAGAACGCACGGCACACCGACGATGTGATCGCGGCACCAGGCCATTTCGAGGAAGTCGCAAATCACGATGTCGCACCGGTCGGGAGTTGCCAATTGCTTTAGCCGTGAAATCATTTCATTGGAGATATACTTGTTGACTATGTAGGGACGCGGTGAGAGCAGTTGCGACAGCACCCGTAGCGAAAACCTTAGGCCCTGCTTGTTTTCCTCGGGGCGAGAGATTGCCTCGACGTGAACGCCATAGCCACGCAGTTCAGCCATGAATCTTGAATCGTGCCGGGGCGGGATGTAACTAAGAAATGTTACCTGTGCAATCTTGGCCAATTCGGAGACAAGGTGCCGCGTCCGAATCTTGCCACCGGTGTCAGCGGGCAGCGGAAAATCTGACTTGATCCACAGCACTTTCATCCGGCAATCCTTATCTGATCCACACTTTGACCTTTGATAAAGATCGTGTGCCACAGTTCCAGATTCAGGAGAGTCCAGATTTGATCAGAATAATTGTACTTCCCGGCACGATGCAAGTCGAAATACTTCGCGATCAGTTCTCGATTAAGATTCTCTCCGCAGAATGAGTCATTTCCGAGAATGATCTTCCTGGCGACATCATGATATTCGCCAGCGAACCAACGCCTGATGGGAACCGGGAAACCGGCCTTGGGGCGCGTCAAAATTTCTTTGGGAATGTCAGTCGCAAAGGCGCTCCGGATAATTCGCTTCGTCTCAAAGCCTTTGATCTTCAGGTGATCCGGCAGCGAGAACGCAAATTCCACGAGTTGGTGATCAAGAAACGGAACGCGAGATTCAATCGAGGCCGCCATAGACATCTGGTCCTGCTTCATTAGTAGTTCCAGGAGATAGGTCTTGATGTCGGCGTAGAGCAACTTGCCGAGCAATGTCGAATTATTCGACCGGTCAAAATGTTCGAAATAGCCTGAATAGGCAGCCGCTGGATCAAGCGTGTTCCAGACCTCACCGGTAAGCAATTCACCAAGCTGTGCGCGTGAAAACGTTGCATAATTGTCGAGAAAGATCGTCGCCAAATCTGGATCAAGATAAACAGTCGTGCGCAGCGCCTTGTTGCGGAATGGAAACTTATATGGCAGCGCGTCGATTATGGGTCGAAACAGATTCTTTCTAAATGAGCGAGGTAAGATCGAGAACAGGAATTTGTCCGTCTTGATATTTGCAAGCGTCTGATAATACCGCTCATAGCCGCCAAACAATTCATCCGAACCCTCGCCCGTCAAGACAACCTTGACATGCCTGCTCGCCAAGTCGGAGACTTTGTAGAGCGCCACCGACGACGGATGCGCAAGCGGTTCATCCTCGTGATAGATCATTCGCGGCAACAGCGCGAAAAAGTCAGCCGTGGTCATCGTGACTTCGTGCTGATCCGCGTTGGCATGAGCAGCGGCAATGCGCGCGTAGTGAAGTTCGTTCGCCTCGCGTTCGCCAAATGCCACTGAGAATGTGGCGATGCGCCGGTCAACCATTTTGGACATTCGCTCACTAATGATTGTCGAATCGATGCCGCCGGAGAGAAACATACCGAGGGGTACATCGGCCATCAAACGCAAATTGATGGAGGTATCCATGAGACTGCGGACGTGCTTGACCGCATCGGCATCGGTAATGCTGGAATCGACCTTGATATGAGCGCAATCCCAGTAGCGGACGATGCTGATGGTACCGTGGTCGTATTCGAGGTAGTGACCCGGTTCGAGCTTTTTGATTCCCGCAAATAGTGTCGCATCATCTGAGGTGTATTTCAGCGCAAGGATCTGCATCAATGCGCCATAATCAACCGTTCGGGCAACTCCGGGAATCTGGAGCAGGCTCTTGATTTCGGAGGCAAATGCAAAGAATTCCGACGTGTCTATATAGTACAGCGGCTTGACGCCGAGGCGGTCGCGGGCGATGAAGACCTTGTCCGTGCGTCGATCGTGCAAGGCAAACGCGAACATGCCGCGGAGTCTGTGCAGACCGGCAGGACCGAAGGCATCGATACAATGTATGATTGATTCGGTGTCGCAATTGGTGCGGTAGATAACTCCCCGGTTCTCCAATTCACGACGTACCTCAAGATGATTGTAGATTTCGCCGTTGTAAACAATCCACAGCGATTGATCCGCATTGGACATTGGCTGATGTCCATGGCTCAAGTCAACAATCGAGAGGCGGCGGTGGCCGAAGCCGGTATTTTTGTGAAGATAGTGCCCCTGATCGTCCGGCCCGCGATGAGCGATAGCATCGCTCATCTTCTGAAGGAGGCCTTGTTCAGCCGGATGCTCGGCGTTCTTATAGACTATTCCGCAAATCCCGCACATGCTCTATCTTTACCAATGATTGGAGTTCGGTTACATTCGCGGCCTTACCGCTTTGTGAATCGAGATTCGTTTCAGCTGGAAGATACACTTCCGCCTTGCCCTGAATGAATTGGATTTCGACAAACGACGTTTTGTAATGAGATGCAAATAGCGTGACACCGTCGACGGCGAACTTGGAGACGGAGCACAAAAGTGCATGCACATCGTTCTGGCCTTTTGAGAACACCGCACCGAAAGCAGCATCAGTGGTGACATTGCCAATAGGCTCAGAGGCTCGTGACTCGATATGAGTTATCGAGAAATCACCGCGGCGACGGACGTGAGTCGATTTCGTGATTACTTCCTCAATCCCGGCAAGGCCATCACCAGCGCGAAACGCTTCGATAGTGAATACTTGATCGACAAACTGGGAGGATGGGCTGTTGACTCGGAAATAATTGCCGTTCATCGCTCGGCAGTAATCGGTCGAGACCAGGCGCTTGCCCACTGTGATCCTTGCGCCACGCGGATAGCTGCGAATTTTGAGAGAATTTCTGGCGCCGCTGACCTCGATAACGCCGTTTTCCTCTTCGACTCCGTATGGGCTGATGAAGTCCCACGAAGCCTCGTGGGAAATGCTTGAGCGTACCAAGTCGTTGATCATCCAACCATGATCGTTTAGCTGCAACACTATCCGCTGGAAATCCGCAGTAATCCCATCGGGAAATTTTAGCTGGTAACCGGCAGAAATGTAGCTGCCGTGAGGGCTGGCATAGCATTCGTAGATGCGGCTGTCCGGCTTGACAAGCCAGCCGAACGGATCGTTTGGGTCGTAGAACTCACGCTCACTCAATCGCGGCCCGTTATGGGATACAGAACCGCGCATCAGGTCGCGAGCCTTGCGATCACCGGTGTAGCAGAGGGTTCCCGGATCAACGATCAAGGGCTCGCCGTTGACGCTTAGATCGAGATGAAGATGATCGGCGTGCGAGTGCGGACAGTCACGATAGCCAAACGGGCCGCTCTGCAGCACAGCATGCAGCGCCTGGCTGCGCGCAACGACGACACCGGAAGTGCGCATTGCGATGAGGAAGTAGCGTTTGAAGCCTTCAGTCAGAGATTTTGAATCAGTTGGTTCGTTCAGCCAAAATGATTCGGGCCAGTGCAGGGCATCCTCTTCCCTCATCTTGAGAAAGCGAAGTGCAGCCTGGAGAATGGGACGGTAGTCGAGCGGCTGCAATCGACTGAGGAATAGGAGCCGACCGCCATCCTGATCGCCGATGTTGGGACAGAGACCACTGGGAAGTTGGAGTTGAAAGAGCGCTTCCGCCATTCGCGACAAGTGGATGTGTTCGTTTTCGGAAAAGTGACGACCGTTACGGCTGTCAAGAATTATTGCGGACAGTGCGAATTCCAGGCTGTAGGCATGATAGCAAGTCGACGCTTCAGCATGCAGACCATCGGCGAGAACTTGCCTCGACAGTTCTTCCTGCAGGATTCTGCGTCCAAGCAGTCTCCAGTGCTCGGCCTCTGCAAATTCCGGAAACATCAAACCGATCAGATAGAGGCCGTACGCCTCACCGAGCAGATGCGTGTTTGGCGAGAAGTAGCGCGAGAGGTGATTTGATATGAATCGTCCTGAAATGTAGAGCAGGCGATAAAGATCACGCGCAGCCTGCTGGTTGAGGCTTGCGGCTTCGCGAAAGAAAAAGACTCCCCACACAACCGAGTTTGCCCGAAACGCAAATTCGAGCGCTGAACAATAGGCAATTCCATGATAGTCGCGATTCCGGCGGTTCCAGTGATTCAGCAGATCGAAAAAGTGTGCCGGGTAGCGATCATCGTCGGTGAGTGCGTAAGCTTGACCGAGATCATAGACAAATTGCAGTCGCGAAGGCTCCCAGATGATTTTTGAGTCGCCGACGGCCTGCGGGTCGAGGTAGTTGATGTCGGCGTAGAAACTCTCCGGCGCCTGGGCAGAGGAAATGGCGTCAAGGTTCCAGTTGGGCGGATCGCCCAGATTCACTTCACCCTGATTGAAGACCGGAAAGCAATTGTTCAATACCTGTCGCGCCGACGTGAGGATGCGATCACGCTCTGACGGGCAGCGACGGTCAACGAAGTCTCCGAATTCTCCTTGGCGCTCGAAACCCGGAAAGAAATTGCGCGGCGATTTGCCCCTGAGTGCGCTCGCCAGGTCGAGCGTGCCGTCGGGCAAGCGATGGGCGCTTACGAAGTGTTTGGTGAAGTGACGTTTGAGTTGCGGAGATTGAAAATAGTCGCCGCTGCGAGCATGATGGCGGCGCTCGGAACGCTGGACGAGTTGTTCGCGCGCACGCGACGCGAGCTCGACGAATTGGCCGTCAGCGACCTTTTTGAGCAACTTGGTCGCCTTACCCACGATTTGCCGCCAATTCCGAATACTTGTCTGTCCAGTGGTCTCTCACTTGCTCCCAGCTGAATTTGGCGGCATCAGCACGACCACCCGAGGTCATCTTTGCGCGCAGGTCTGCATTTTCGTATACCTCGAGTAGCGCAGCGGCAAGCGCGGAGGGATCCTTCATCGGCACCAATAGTCCATTTTCACGGTGGAGTACAATGTAGGGAATTCCACCTGCGTTGGTGGTGACCACAGGCAGGCCGGCATGGAAGGCCTCGACGATCGCAACAGGCATGTTGTCGATAACGGAACTATTCAGGAAGATGTCGGCCTCTTCAAAAAGCTTTGGGATATCGGCCCGCTCAACTCGTCCGGTGAAGGTGACGCCGTGCCATTTTTCATTCTTAACCAGTTGCTTGAGTCTGCGCTCATCGGAGCCGCCGCCAATAATCTTGATGGTCGCGTCAGGGATCTTGGCTTGAAACAAGACGAAAGCTCGAAGCGCAGTCTCGATATCGTAAAGCGGGTCGAGATTGCGCGGAACGATGATGTTTGGGCCTCTCTTATGGCGCTCGCGAAATCGAAATGCCGCAAGATCGGCGATATTGAAAATCGACTCCGTATGAAATCCGTGCTTTTTGAAGATCTCGATTAGATAACTGGACGGGACAATGATCTTGTTTGCTTTTCGAATAATCCAGAAAATGTGTTTGCCCGAACGCGTGAGATGATCATCGGCTTCACCGGAGCGGTAATTGAGTATACACTTCTTGCCGAACAGCCTCGAGATCAAGATTGCAGGCGCCGGAGCAAGGATGAAGGAACGATAGGATGCCGAGAAGATGTGGATAACATCGTGACGCGGAATTCTAAGCAGTAACCCGGCTATGTAAAACAATGACACAACAATGGTGCGAAGATACTTGATGCGCGTCAGATAGTTGAGCGGCCACCACGGTTTTGGATTATGCGGCTGGAAATTGATCATCACGCCCTCGGCGCGGAAATTGCGCAAGAGCAGATCGGCTTGAACAGCTTGTCCGCCCATGATCGCCAGTGACGGCGCCACGATAAGAATGCGAATGCCATTTAGACGTTCAGCGATTGTCGGCACGACCGGCCTTGCCATATTCACTGGTGACATAGCGATATTTCCCCGATTTGTCGTAAGGCAACTCAGAAACGCCGACGTACTCGATGGCGACCTCGCCGCCCAGCAGTTCGTTGATCTTTTTCTGGAATTCGGCCTGCACCTCCGGCAGGACACTTTCACTGTAAAGGTGTTTCACAGTGAGAGATTGCGGGTCGTGTTGGACGACTTGCACCTTGGTACGAACACCGGCGGTCCGCAGTGACATGATCACACTCTCGCCGGCGATGCGCGAACCGTCGAATCGATAGACGAGATCGACAATACGCCCGCCGACCGCGGTGATACGCCGCCATTTGGTAGTCGAACGCGCCGAGGCAGTTTCGATTCGCACCATGTCGCCGGTGCGGTAGCGGATCAGCGGCATCGCCCGATTGAACAAATCGGTAACAACCAATTCTCCCATTTGGCCGTACGGCGTCGGAGTGCCGTCCTCCTCAACGACCTCGACATAGTACGACGGCTCACAAATATGCATGCCAATGTGGTCCAATCCCTCAGAAGCGACAGTGCCAATCTCGCGCGAACCATAGCGCTCAAAGGTCTCAGATCCAAGAACCTGGCTGAACAGCTCTCTCTGCCAGTCGTAGAGCGGTTCAGCGGTGACGATCACTTTTCCGACCTTGCGCATTTTGATGTTACGATCGCGCGCCAGTTCCGCCATCGCCGCAAGCATGTTTGGATATGCAAAGATTGCTTTGGGCTTGAACAGGTTGATCGCTTCCAGAAATTTCGTTGTGGTCTCAGGTGTGGCGTCAAAACTGTAAAAATAGATCGCGCGTTCACTAAGGAAGTTCGCGATGCGCGCTCTGAATTTGTCGAGGTGAAAAGTGTCGAGTGGCGATCCCCAGACCCAGGCTCGTTTCGTGCCGGGGTAGATTCCGAGCCGTGAATTGAAGAAATAATCCTGGGCGCGACGCAAGGAGGTGACGTCGCGATCGCGATAGAAGGTCAACGGAACACCCGACGATCCGCCGGTGGACGATTCGCTGATTTCAAAGCGTCTAAAGCGCTTGGATAGGATCCTGTCCATGGACTTGTTCAATTGATCCTTGGTAAGGAAAGGCAGAACTGCAATGTCGCTGCAGGATTGAATGCTATCGATGTTGAACTCTGCCAGATGGAAGCGCTCACGATAGAATTCGGACGACTCATTGGCATGGTGAAGCAGTTTTTTCAGGCGCAGCAGCTGAAGTCGTTCCAAGTGCTCGCGCGACACTGACCAAAGCGAGCGAAAGTGGTAATAGTGGCCGAGAATTGCGGTTTCGCCGCGATAGACCAGCAGCAGTGGATTGCCAATCCAGCGTACGAACATACCGGCCAGGCTCAACACTATCGGACCTCCGAGGAGAGTTCGCAGATGGAGAAACGATACTTGCCGGAGGCTTCTCTGGGGATTTCATCGACATAGCGATATTCCACACCCATGGAGTTTCCGAAGAAGTGGCGCACTCTTTCCTCGATCAACTGCCGTGACACTTGGTCGAAACCGGCGTCGACTACAAGATTGAAGATGAGTTTCAGTTTTTCACGCTGAATGATTTGCGCCTGACGGACTCCGGGTATCCGGGCAGCAAGGTAGATCGTTAGTGCCGCTCCAGAGACTTTTCGTCCGTCCGGCGCGAGAAGAAAATCGGTCGTGCGGCCGGCAACCACCTGCATTTTCGGGAGCGTCACGCCGCAACTACACTGGGACACAACTGCCGGTGCGCCGACATCACCAATCTTGTAACGAATGAACGGGAAAGCGTGATTGCCGAGGATCGTAACCAGAATATCGCCTGATTCGCCGGACGTAACGGGGCGATTGCCGTCGACAAACTCCAGGTGCAGATACTCAGAGCCGATGTGCATGCCGTCATGAGCTGAACATTCAGAGGCGATCACAGATGTCTCACGAGCGCCATAGCGGTCGAATATCTTCGTGCCGAAATAGGCCTCGATCTTTTCGCGATTGTCAGATGTGAGTACCTCGGCCGAGGTGATTATCGACTCTGGAGGCGGCAATTCGATGGAATTGGCTTTCATGAAATCGACAACCAGTGCGAGTGAATTTGCATATGCCAGAATTACGTCAGGACGAAATCGTTGATAGTCGAGTGCGAACTGCTGCAGTGATGCGTCGGAGAAGCTCGAACTATCGCAGATAAGCAGGCGATCGACAAAGATGTTTCGCAGGCGTGCTTTGAGTGTCTTGAACGCAGACAAGTCAGTTTGATGTCCCCACAGGATGGCGACCTTGTGCCCGACTCGGTGCCCGGCCCAGAGATTATGACGAATGGTCGCGGCCTGTCTGACGTCCCAGCGAAGCTTATCGTGATAGAATTGCAGTGGCGAGCCGGTTGAGCCGCCGGTACGGTTTGCTATCAAATCCTGCCGTTTATAGGCGGTTGAAATGAGTGTTTCACGGTTTTCCTGGATATCCTTCTTGGTCAGAACTGGAATCTTCTGCAGATCGGAAAAGTCAGTCACGGCGGCGGGACTGAAGCCGGATTCGGCAAAGCGTCTCTTGTAGAAGGGCACAAATTCGGCGGCGTGCTCCAGGATATCGCGAAGACGCTCGATTCGAATGGAGTTGAGCTCATCGGCGCTCATTTTCTCACAGCGCTGCAGATCAGCGAGAATCGCTAACTCTTTACTCCCCTGCTTCTTAACGAGGACCGGATAGAGCAGGCTTTCGACAATCCGTTGATACAAGAGCTGATGTTTTCCTTGACACAGGGTCTAAGGCCAATCGCGTTCATGAAAAGCCAAATGACGGCTGTTCCTCTTATCGGCCATTGATATATAGCAGGTTACAATAGATAAGGCAACGAAATGAGCAGTTATGCGCGAGACAGGACAGATTTACGCAGCCAATTGAACCAGGCCTCGAGCCCCGTGCCTATTCGCGTGGACATCTCGAAGAAGGTCAAGTCACCATTGATCTGAAGTGCGTTGGTCCGAGCTTTCGCCATGTCGAAGTCAGACATTCCCAGGAGGTCGATTTTATTGATGATCGCCACACTGGAGCGCCGATACATTGCCGGATATTTTAGCGGCTTGTCGTCCCCCTCAGTGGTGCTCATGATGACGACCTTCATAGCCTCACCCAGATCGTAACTTGCCGGACAGACGAGATTCCCGACGTTTTCGATGATGAGAAGTCTGACCTCGGTGAGATCGAGCTGTTCGAGCACTTTGCCAATCATCTTGGCATCGAGGTGACAGGCTCCGCCCGTGACTATTGGTCGAACCAGTTTGCCACCGGCTTTGATGATGCGGTTGGCATCGTTTTCGGTCTGAACGTCGCCCGCAACGACTGCGATTTTTAACTCGTTGCCGAGTGCCGCGACTGTCTTTTCGATGAGGCTGGTCTTGCCGGAGCCAGGCGAGCTGACGAGGTTGATGGCAAAGATCTTCTTCTCTGCCAGATTTGCGCGAATCACCGCGGCCAATTGGTCGTTTTCGGACAGTACTTTCTTCTCTATCGAAACTCTCTTTGTCATGTCAGGACCTTTCCGTCAATCTACTCGCCTTCAAAATAGGCAATCTCAAGCTCTTGTCCACGAAGCAAATCGCATTGTGAGCTTTCGCAACTTGGGCAAACGAAGACAAAGTCGGCAACTTCAAACTCATGGTTGCATTTTCGGCATCTGGCGCCGGTCGCGACAGATTCTATCGCCAGAGCGCAAGCGTCCCAGCCCTGGTCGCGTTTGAGAATATCAAAACCAAAGGTCAGCGCTTCCGGATCGACACTGCTGAGAGTGCCGATTCGAATGCCGATTTTGGAGACGACGGTCATCCCCCGTGACTGCGAAGCGTCCTTGACCGCGTTAATGATGTTATCTGCAATTGACAGCTCGTGCATGCTTGGCCTCGATGCTGAAGATAACTGAATAATCACGGAAAGTAGTTGCTAAAAATCGGGGTCTAAACATTAATTGAATTAGAATATGGATGCGGGGGTACACATAAGAAGGCGATTCAGCGTAATCGCGGGAGGCTGTGATGTGTCAATCAGGAATACGGCGAACGACGAGGTTTTTCTTTTGCGCCTGCCTTTTCTTTCTTCTGTGTTCCTGTTCTGCTTGCGCCCAGGATTCCGGCGTAAGGGATACGATTGCAGTGGGATGTCCGGTATGGGCCAACGTCGACATGAGTGACACCGTTAGAGTTCCAATATTCATTTACACAGATCAATCTGTAAATCTCGTCAGCTTTACCTTCAACTATTCATGCACCAACCTCTTGTTCGTGGGTGCCGAACTCAACTGGCCTATCATTTGCAACCCCGGTATCGCGGGAGACATCCTCATTTATCCACTTCCTGCGACGAATACTTACTGGATCTACGTTTTAGGAGGCGAAGAATGGGGCACTTTCCCTCCCATAATTTGCTCAGCACCTACTAGAAGACTATTTGCGAATCTCTTATTCACGGTAGATGATTTGGATTGTTGTTATCCTGATCTCGACACGATAAGTCTCTCGGAACAAAAATCCACCTTCTTTGGCAGAAATATTGACTACAAGCCAGTGTTTGTGGCCTGCGCAGGCCAAGGAATCGCCATAAATTGCCCAGTGGACGTGGACTTGGAGGAACAGATCATTGTCCCGAAATTGATATTAACTCAAAATTTCCCCAACCCCTTCAACTCCGGCACCACAATCGAGGTCCAGATCGACAGACCGGGACCCGTGTCCATCACCATCTACAACATTCTCGGCAGACGCGTTCGCACCATCGTCGATGATATCGTCGGTCGCGGCACTCAGCAATTTGCCTGGGACGGAACCGATGAATCGGGCAAGTCAGCTGCATCCGGCGTATACTTTGCGCGGGTCAATACTCCTTCAATGCAGATCACTCGAAAATTGGTGTTGTTGAGATAGCGGGACTTGGAAATTAAACTGCCGAAGGGGGGACTCGAACCCCCACATCCTTGCGGATACTGCGCCCTGAACGCAGCGCGTCTACCAATTCCACCACTTCGGCATTGGCTTGGGATTGCCAATATAGATTCTGACGATACAAACGCAAGCGAAAATTGACGCGCGCTACTGGCGGGTCTCGGTGGTCAATTGATAGCGAATGACGCGGTTGTTACCGGTATCGGCGATGTAGAGAATTCCGTCAAAATGACAAATTCCCTGCGGGCTGCGGAACTGCTTGTCGCCCGACCCAAGCGCACCAAAGGCGAGCATCGTTTCGCCACGGCGATCATACTTGTAGAAGAAATAGTCGGCGCCAAGTAGCGGGTCGGGTTCATCGAGCAGCAGGTAGAAATTAGATTGGTCGTCGACCGCGATATCCTTGTAAGCTCGCGCCGAAAATCTGATCATCGGCGGAAGCGTGTCGACATCGGCAAAGGGTGATATCCAATCGGGCAAACTGAACACCTGCACGCCGACGTTACTTGCGCCCTGGGCAAGGGCGATGTAGTCCTGTTCGGCAATTCGGTACGGGTACAGGTCAAGCGGGTAACGAGTCTTGCCGATACCGATGCCCTCTTCGAGAATGATTGCAGCGAGCTGGTCAGTGGCGGAATGTTTCAGTATTCGTCCGAACCAGAAATCAGGAAGGTAATAATCCTTGCCTGCGAGAGTGGATGCCGCGACGGACCAAAACTGCGCATGCTGCGGCCGTTCATTGAATATGAAATATGGATATTGCGCCTGATAAACCCGCTCGAAGGGGTGGTTGCCACGGAAGCGTTTGCGGAATACCGAGTCGCCGTACCAAATCTCAGTAGTGTCGGCTTCAGCGATGATTGTGCGCGAGTAGTCACCGCACACGACCAACAGATCAAGTCCGCGATCCTGCGAGATTGCCACCGGATGCACGACCGGATATTCGTCGACAAAACTGCCGTCGAGTTCAAGTTTGACGACACGGTCGTTGTCAGTGTCGCAGACGTAGACTTGTTCATCGTAGCCAACGTAGACATCGGTCGGACGGGTCAAGGCGCGGCCGTTAAATTCCGTCCAGACTGGATTGACCACAACGTAATTGGTGTCAACGCCGCCGTATACCGGAGCCGGAAGATCTGATGGAAAGGGAGTCTTCTCGCCACAACCGGAGAACACCGCCAGTGCGAGCAGCGCGAGGCCAAGTGAAACCCACATTTTCATCAGAAGCTCACTCCCAGCCCTAGTTTGATCTGGCGCGGAGCCAGGTACTTTGTCGGATTATCCCAGAGCGGCAGTTCATATGACAATGGCGGTAATTCAAAGAGATTGCCGCCTTTCGGGATTGTGTCGCCGGTGCGGTATTCCTCGCCGGTCAGCGGATTGATCAGAGTCACGTTTTTATGGTCGAAGACGTTTGTGGCCTCGAGGAAGATCGTGAGCGTGTAGCCGGCAGTGCGGAAATATTTCTGAAAGGTAAGATCCAACGAGTTCCACCAGGGTCCGATCTTGGAGTTGGTTTCGCCGTCCGGAACGTATTTGAGAAAGCCCAAGGCGTCGGTTGTCTCTTTGTACGGCGTATACCGCTTCCCTGCCTGCCCCCAGGCTTTGATGTTGAGATTCCAGTCGCTCGGCAAGTTCATGCCGAGGATGCTTGGTTTCATCCCTTCAGGCACGTTGAAATTCGCCTTGACCACGAACTGCCACGGTTTGTCCCAGTCGAAGGCGACGTCGTTGTAGATCTCACCCTCCGAGCGTGCTTTGAGGCCGCGGAGAATGTCCGCAGGCAGTGAGCGTTCGCCTCGCGCGCGGCTGAATGCGCAGTTGGCGGTGAGACTGAAGACATCCGAATAGTCGTGAAGATACTCGAGTTCAACACCCTGGCTGGTGGCATAGTCGAGATTGAAGTACAGGAAATACGTTTCATCAGGGAAACGCGGGTCAGGGGCGACCGCGGTTGCGGCGATATAGTCGCCGATGTATTTGATATAGCCTGAGACGCCGAGCGCACTTTTGTCATTCGGCAGATACTTCACGCCGACTTCGATATTGGTTACTTTCTCGTAATCCAGAGCCGGATTGCCGTAGAGCTGGTAGGTTGCCTGCGAGGGTGTGTAGAGTTTAGCATACAGGTATTGCGGAGCGGGCTTTCGAGCAAAGCGAGAGTACGATCCGAACAGTGTCAGGTTCCTGCTTACCAAGTTGGCAATGCCGAAGCGAGGAGAGAATGTTCCGCGGGCGCGACGGCCGAGGACCTCGGTTGTTTGTTCGTCGAATTGCCGGCGCAGGACTTCACTGAGCACGGAAATGCTGTCATTGGCGAGGGCGTCCTCGGCATATTTACCGACGAACCACAGGTCGTAGCGCGCGCCGAAATCGAACACCATTCCCTGCAAGTTCAAATTGTTCTGCACGAACATGCCGTAGGTAGAAGGCTTGGCCTGGTAGGCATCGTAGTTCAGTCCAAATCCCGATTCACCCAGCCAAGGCTTGAAGATATCCAGTACCTGCACCGTTTGGCGTTCGCCCTCGACGCCGAATTTCACTTTGTAATTGGTTTCAACTTCGGTCTCATACGTGGCCTTGAGGCCGTAGTTCTCGATGTAATGGTCATACCAGCTATCACCATCACCGGAGTCCCAGAAGCCATCTCCCTTGATTATGGTGAAGTAGGAGCTATCGGGCGAAGCAATAATCGTATCGGGCGAATTGTCGACCGGCTGCTGATAGTCGGTCCAGCGCTTGCCGCGGACTTCGGATCGGAGTGTCGTGAAGAAGCGCGACGCAGTGACACGCAGTTGTCTCGCCAGCGAGAGACGATAGTCGAGGCTGACGATCTGCTGATTCGATTTTTGCGTGAAGGTGTTGTAGTTGTCGAGGATATTACTGTAGTCATAGGCGTAGCCATACGAGTAATCAATCGTGCGGATGCGCGTTTCGATGATGCTGCGATCCTGATTAATATTGGCTGCGGCGGAATGCGACAGCGACAACTTAGCGAGAGGCGAGATCTTCCAGGTGAGTTTCAACAAGGTCGAGTACTGGTTGTCCGATCGAGGGGCAAAAGATCCGCCACCGAGAGTCGCCGAGTAGAGATTTTTCGAGTATGGCAGGTAGGTATCACTCAGCGAGAAATTTCCCGACCAGAAGAAGAAGGTCTGGCCAGGCAAACCGGTGGACTTAAGCAATTTGGTCGTCAGCGGCTCCGGCCCCGAGAGACTGCCGACGACGATATCACTGTTGAAGCCCGAGTTGCCCATGAGATGGTCATTCTTGTAGTCTATGGAACCCGAGAGCTTGTCAGCACCTTCCTTTGTGCTTACCTCGACAACGCCAGACGTGGCCTGTGCAAACTCCGCGTTAGCACCGCCGGAATAGAGATTGAGCTCCTTGATGGAATTGGCATTGAGTGAGAGGCCATAGCCACGTCGGATCAACGGATCAGTGACAGATACGCCGTCAATCAAGTACTGCGTTTCGTAAGTGCGCCCGCCGCGAATGTGCAATTCCTTGTCGATCTCAACGACACCGGGGAGTTCTTTGAGGATATCGCCAAGATCGCGAACGGCGCCGTGAGCTATTTCTCTTGGTTGGATTGTCCTGATGGCTGCCGGAACCGTCGGATCCATCAACGGTCGCTCACCATACACGATAACTTCGCTACCGAGCGGAAGGACAGTCTCCTCCATGACAAAGTCGAGGTCGGTGTCCTCACCGGCGTAAACGTCGATGGTATAATTTCGGACCTGCTTGTAGCCGATCAGGGTAGCATCGATCGTGTAACGACCCGGCTTGACCTTCTTAATCACGTACTCACCATTGACGTCACTTTGAGCTCCCTGAGCCAATTCTTGGATCTTAATAACTGCCCCTGGCAGCAAGTCCGTCGATCCGGCGCGTGTAACCCTGCCTTTGACTCTTCCGAGGCGGAAGGCGGCATTGGGGTTTTTGGCGCGTTCCTCGGCGGTAATCGGTTTTAGGCGGATTTCCACCTCCATGTCCTGGCGAGTACCGAGCCTGATGCGCCGCAGGTAGCCTTCATGGTAATCTTTGAGTGTTACTTCAAGGTCGTAGATGCCGCCACTGAGGTCGGTGAATTGAAAAAAACCGGCGGTGTCGGTAAGAGTGGTCTTTCCCATGCCGAGGAGATTGATGGTGGCGGCCGGAAGCGGGCGGTCAGTGGAGCGGTCGTAAACAAAACCGGTCAGATTGGCGCCGACAGCCAGAGATGAATACCAAATGCAGATGCAGCAGATTATTAGTAACCGGAAGCGAAGACTCATCTTACTCCTAAGACGCGGCACAGTGATGTCTTGTCAAATCGGCAAACGATATAGCTATCGATCATTTGGGTCAAGCTAAAGTTGGAGGCGATTGCCGATCCAAAACTCTTTGCGGTTTTGCGCATCGAGACGTATCATCAAGCGCATGGAAGAAGCCAGCATCAAGAATATCGCCCAGAACCGCAAAGCGCGGCACGAGTACGAAATTCTCGATTCGTACGAAGTGGGTATCGTATTGGCCGGAACCGAGGTCAAGTCGCTGCGGGCGAATAAAATTCAGTTTGTCGACAGCTATGCGACACTGGAAAATGGTGAACTTTGGATACATAACATGAACATAACGCCCTATGAGCATGGCAATGTCCACAATCACGAGCCCGTGCGTAAACGCAAGTTGTTGATGCACAAGCAGGAGTTACGGAAGCTTCATGCCCGCGCTGTGGAGCGCGGATTAACCTTGATACCGCTGCGAATTTACTTCAAGAACAAGGTTGCCAAAATTGAATTAGGATTGGCGCGAGGCAAGAAGTTGCATGACAAGAGGTCGAGTGTTGCCGATCGGGATGCGCGCCGGGAAATCGACCGCAAAATGAAGGAACATGGCCGTTAAGGCGTTGGTATAAATGCGGATATGAAAAAGAGTTTGATTCTACTGCTTTTGTTGGCGAGCATGGTGTTTGCAGCGGAAGGCACCTTGACGCTGCGCGGCCTGGGAAAACAAACCCCGATTCGTACGATGACCCAGGGGCAAGTGGAATATATGTCGGCCAGCGACCTGTTTGGAGCGCTTCAGGCCCGCGGTCGTTGGAACCAGAAGACCTCGACCTTTGACGCTACGATCTCGGGGCACGGTATCGAATTTACGATGGGGAATGTTTTCTGCACGGCGGATGACCACCCATATAATTTGGTACATGCTCCTGTGTTCTATGTGGACGATCTTTACATTCCGGTAAATCAGACCTTGTACTTGCTGTCGGATGTGATGGAGCGGGTGATCACCTACGACAAGAAAAAGGGTGCGATTGTCGCGAGCAATAAGGGCTACAATATTGTCGGCGCTGGGATTCAGGAGAAGGTCAACGGCGACTTGCTCGAAATCATGCTGACTCGGAAGATGGATTTCGAGGTCTTTGTCAGCGAAGGCAATTGGATTAATGTCACGATACCGGGTGGATTGGTCGATACACGCGAATTTGCCCTCGACCGCCCGTCTGAGAAGGTTATTACGACGAGAGCTTTCCAATTTGATAATACGGCCCAAGTGTCGATCCAAGTGCGTCAGACTGTCGGCAATTTTCACACCAACTACGCCGCCGACCCGCATCGGATACAAATTTCATTGGAGAACACGAGTTTTCTCAACTCGACTTCCGACAGCGTGCCAGTTGTTCGGCATGACAATTTCAACCCCATCGATGTGATTGTGATCGATGCGGGTCATGGCGGTGAGCACGAAGGCGCTGTGGGCAGGAACGGCTTGTTGGAAAAGGAAGTGACCCTGGATATTGCTCTGCGGGTGGAGCAGTTGATTCTCAAGGCCAAACGAATCAGGCCGGTACTGACGCGTACTGCCGACGTAACGGTGGGGCTGGAAGAACGCGCGAAGATGGCAAACGACGCTAACGGCGATTTGTTCGTTTCGATTCATGCCAATTCGTCAGAAGAAAAGAACGCTTCCGGATCAGAGACCTATTTCCTTGCCGCAGCCAAGAGTGACGAGGCTCGCATCACAGAATTGCTGGAGAACTCTGACTTCGATATGCAGCTGCCGGATACGCCACGCAAGGGCAAAGAAGAGCTTGATTTTATTATCATGGACTTGCTGCAAACCGAGTATCTCGGCCAGTCGCAACAATTGGCAGAGGTTGTTCAGGACGAAATGCAGAAGAACCTCAACATCAAGTCGCGCGGCATTAATCAGGCAGGATTCAGGGTTTTGAATCATGTTCGCATGCCATCGGTGCTGGTTGAAGTTGCATTCATTTCGAATAAGATTGAAGAGCGGCTGCTCGGGCAGGATGATTTCAGACAGCTTGCAGCAGAAAGCATCTATGCCGGCCTCATGAGATTTGTCGAACGTTACGAGAAAGAGGCGCGTACCAATGCCGGATCTCAGTAGTCCAATCGGTATTTTCGATTCCGGGCTTGGCGGATTGACCGTGGCCCGCGAGGTATTCCAGTTATTGCCTTCGGAGGACGTGGTTTATTTCGGCGATGTCGGTCGCACTCCTTACGGGGGACGTTCCAAAGAGATCATTACGCATTTCACCCGGCAGGATATCAATTTCCTGATTGAGCAAAAAGTCAAGGTGGTGGTTGCGGCGTGCAATACGGCCTCGGCGCTGGCTCTGGATTCGATTGCCGGGGAGTTTCGAGTCGAGATTATCGGCGTTATCGATCCCGGCTCGGTGAGCGCCGCCGGAGTGACGAAGAATGGCAACATCGGCGTGATTGGAACGGCCGGCACGATTCACTCGAACGCGTATGCGCGCGCGCTGGAGAAGATTGATCCGAAGATTCGCGTGTTTAGTATGGCGTGTCCACTATTTGTGCCGTTGGTGGAGGAAGGTTACGTCGACAAACGCGCCACGTACCTGATCGCGGAGGAATATCTCTCACCATTCAAGAACAATGGTATTGACACTTTGATACTCGGCTGTACACATTATCCACTCCTGAAGCCGGTGATCCGGCAAGTATTGGGCGAGACTGTGCAATTGATCGATTCTGCACGGGAGACGGCGCGAGTCGTTGCAAAGCGTCTGGCGGCAGACGGCAAACTGAATCCGAAAGGGACTGACGGCGAACGCAAGTTTTATGTCTCGGATGTACCGGAGCAATTTGCGCAGACGGCGCGGCACTTTCTCGGGGACACTGTGCGCAATGCCATGAGAATTGATATTACGAAGTATTAGGCGGGATGGGATGAAATTTGACAAGTTGATATTGGCTACCAGTAACAAGCACAAGGTCGCCGAGATGAGTGCGATGCTGCAGGACACAGGCGTGAAGATCCTCACGAAAGATGATCTGGAGGATTTTCCGGAGATCGAGGAAACGGGCACGACACTTGAGGAAAATGCACTACTCAAATCGCGGCTGATCTACTCACACTATCGGATACCGGCGGTTGCAGACGACACCGGTCTCGAAGTGGAGTATCTTGACGGCGCACCGGGGGTCCTTTCCGCCCGCTACGCCGGACCGAACTGCAGTTTTGAGGACAACAACCGGAAACTGCTGAAGGAGTTGACGGACGTCTCATACGATGGACGGATGGCGAAGTTTGCTACGGTAATCGCCGTTTCGTATGAGGGAGGAGATTATTGTCACCGCGGCGAGGTGAACGGTGTGATTTCCGAGTCGATGATGGGTGTGAACGGATTCGGCTACGATCCTGTCTTTTTCTATCCACCGCTGCAGAAGACCTACGCCCAGATGACTCTTGAAGAGAAAAATCGCGTTTCGCACCGCAGCCGGGCACTGGCTCAATTCAAGGAATGGCTTTTTGGCGCATAGCGCGAACGCACCTCTTTTGTTATTGTTCAATCCTCTGCCTGCCGGTTAATTAATGGCATGAGCGAAGAAACCAAGCCCGAATCGATCTATAGTGTAGCTCCGCCGCAGCCGGCGCTGATCACGGCCCGCGGTGTCGGGATAGCGCTGTATCTCGCGGCCGCGATCGCACTTGGGCTGGTCACCCTGCTGCTGCCACCACTCATTATAACCGGCGCGGTGTTGGCGGTGTTTGTCGGAATACTGATCGCACTCTATCCCTACTTCGGATTAATCATCTACTACGTCGTCATTGTGGTAAAGCCGGAGGTGTTGTGGCCGCAGTTGGCGGCGTTACGGCCACCGCGAATGATCTCGCTTGCCTTGTTAGTGGCGCTGATAATTCACAAAAAGTACCGAGAGCAACCGTTCGTGTTGTTCAAAGAGCGGATGACGAAGCATATGGCCTTCTTCATAGCCGCGCTGTTTCTGTCGGTGCCGTTCGCGTTTTGGCAAAACCAGTCGTTCTGGTTCGCGGTCGACTTTCTGTGGGTGTTTTTGTATTTCGTTATACTAATAAATATCCTCACTACGGAATCCCGGATCAAAGGGTTTCTCTGGCTACTGATTCTCTCAGGTGGATACAACGCTGTCAGTTCAGCAATTGCTTACTTCTCCGGCAGATTGGTTGTGGCGCAAGGCATCGAGCGTGCCGAGGGGCTTTCCGGCGCAGATCCCAACACCCTGGCCGTGACGATCATGCTGGCGCTTCCATTCATGTACTTTGCGATGCGCTGGGTGACGAATAACTTCTTGAAGATATTGCCGTTGATGTTTCTGGTCGCCGGTGTGTTTACGATTGCGATCACCGGATCGCGCTCGGGAGTAATCGGACTTGTGGCGACGGCGTTCACCATCTGGCTTGTCGGTAAGAAGAAAATGATAACTGCGGTGGCTGCAATCTTGT
This sequence comes from uncultured Ignavibacteria bacterium, assembly GCA_964552775.1. Taxonomy (GTDB): domain Bacteria; phylum Zixibacteria; class MSB-5A5; order CAIYYT01; family CAIYYT01; genus JADJGC01. Next base: position 30,841 of record CAZKIH010000026.1, read on the forward strand.
TGCTGGTCGCGGGTTGGTTCGCTTTGCCGCCGCAATATCAGGAGCGCTATGCGAGCATCTTTTCTGAGGAGCGTGACTCATCCTCGGAGGGCAGGATTGACGCCTGGAAGGCGGGCTGGGGTATGTTCAAGGCTAATCCGATTACGGGGATTGGCGTTGACTGCTTCCCTCTGGCTTACGGCTCGGGTGAATACTCCGAGAACCGCGTGCTATTGCGCCCGCACAACCTCTACATTCAGATCATCTCCGAGCTTGGGATTTTGGGAGTTGCGGCTTTTGGCTCGCTGGTTTGGTACGTGATACGGTCGAATTTCCGATTGCGCAAGCGGCTCAAAGCTGCCGGCAAGAACGATCATTCGTTTATGTGGATATCGTATGCAATAACCTGCTCGATGGGCGCACTATTCGTTACTTCGGTATTCGGACATTCGCTGTTTCGCGGTCACTGGTATGTGTGTGCGGCACTGACTGCTGCATTAGTGACAGTCAGCAATCAATTGATTCCCGACTCACCTATCGAGGTCGAGTCATCCGGTTCTCCCGTCAAATGGCGGCGGCTCATACCCCTGCGTCAGAAGCACCGTTGAATTTCCCACATTTTATTGGAGTATAGACTCGATGTTCTGCTTGACAATGACTGGCGCTGTGCGTACTCTGGGTCTATGCTTAGTGGACAACATGCTCGACTTCTCGGTTTGATTTTTCTGATCCTCACCGTATTCTGCACTACCGCATTTTCACAGGATAACTCAACTGCCTCGACCAACGATACAGCAATCGTGCACGATCATGCAGTATCGGGTCAGAATGACAGTTCAATCGCCGCCTCTCAAGAGAATGTTGCCGAGGAAAATCACGAGGCAGGTCAGGAGGAGCAACAACGCGAGCCCACACTATGGGAGATGCTGACGATTCCCAAGCATTTGACGATGCTCGGCCTGATGATGGCGGGAATTACGCTGCTGCTCGTTGTCAAAGTAAACCGCTGGATACGGCTGGCCGGGATTGTCGTCATGTTTGTGCTGTTCGGCACCGATGTGATCTTACCGGTCCATCCGAGTCCGATGTGCGCCGTTACCAAGCTGTTCATGTTTCGGTTTACTTGGGGGCAATGGTTTGTCGGTTTCCTGGCATTCGTGGTGGTAATTTTCGTGCCGAGTCTGATTTACCGGAAAGCTTTTTGCGGTTGGGTGTGTCCGCTGGGCGCGTTTCAGGAATTGGTCAACAAGATCCCGTTCAAGTGGCGGGTGAAGCAGTTCAATTTCACGGCGTTTAATGCTGTGAGGTTGTCGTTGCTGGCAATGTTCTTCCTGACGTTCTTCTATGTCAAGGATTCTATGGAGGCGCTGGGGACGGAGTTGGGACATCTTGAGATGCCGATCTGGAAAGCGTACAGCGCGCACAGTCTGTACGACCCCATAAATTACTTTGAATATCTGCACTGGAGCATCGAGACGCAGTGGATTGTCATGATGAGTATCTTGGTCGCTGCCAGTCTGGTGATCTACCGCCCGTTCTGCTATTTGATCTGCCCGATTGGCGCGATTAGTTGGATGCTTGAGAAGATCGCTCCGGGGCGGATTCGGATCGACAGATCGAAGTGCAACGAGTGCGGTGTGTGCGTGATCAAGTCCCCCTGCCCGACGATCAAGCCGCTGATCAAAAAGGATTCTATCGGGCTGCCTGACTGTACCTCATGCGGTGAGTGTTTGAGCACCTGCAACCGCGACGCGATCAAGTTTTCGTTTAGAAAGTAAAACACAGTCCCTTGACGCAGGAGGGCGTGTGGCAGGCACCTTGGCGGATGTGGACATCCGCCATGCACAGATGTTTATTGCGTATTGGAAACGAAGCTGGATTCCCGCTTTCGCGGGAATGACTTAGCCCAGCAACTCGTTTCAGGAAATCAGCTTCGTCCACTGCAGAGTAACTCTTTTGACAGTTCCCGACCGGTAGTGACCCTGCTTCCGGTTAACGGACAGGGAAATGACGAATATGTGCGAGGACAGCCGTAGTTGTCTACGCTGATTTTTCGAGGCGTTCGACTTGGGCGACGAGCTGGCCACAGGCGGCGGCGATGCGGCGGCCCTTGGGTGTGCGCAATGTGACCGCTGGGCAACGCGGATAGAGATATTCGCGGAAGCGGTCGATGGCGTCCTGTGACGGCGTTTGAAAATCATATGGTGTGAATGGTCTGGGTCGCGCTGTGGATCGGGAGGTCGTACCACGCAACGCAGCGACCCTGCCCTTTTTGACTTCCTTGATCGGAGCCAACGGCACGCCCCTGGCATTGACGATGGGATTGTAGGGAATGAGATTAATTTTGCAGGGTATTCTGCGTGTCAAGGCGGCGAGTTCTTTGGCGCATTCCATTGTATCGGTGATGCCGGCAATCAGAATGTATTCTAGTGTGATGCGATCACCTGATTGCAGTGCATATTCGCGGCAGGCGGGAATCAATTTGTCGAGAGGGTTGTCTTTCGCCGAGGGAATCAGCCGCTCGCGCAGGCTTTGAATGGGTGAATGCAATGACAACGCCAGCCCGCACTTGAGGCGCATCTCGGTCAGTTTGCGAATTTCCTTGATTAGTCCGACGGTAGAAATGGTAAACTTGCGCGCCGAGAAGCCAAGCCCCTGTTCAGAGCTGATGGTCTTGATTGCCTCAATTACAGCGTCCAGATTGAGCAAGGGCTCGCCCATGCCCATCATGACGACGTTGGCGAGTTCTTTTTCCCCAGTGAGATTGCGGGCCAGCATGAATTGGCCGATCATCTCCCCTGCCGAGAGATTGCGCTTGAAGCCGACCAAACCGGTGGCGCAGAATTTGCAGCCGATCGTGCAGCCGACCTGGCTCGACATGCAGAGTGCGAGACGGTCGCGAACCGGGATCAGCACCATTTCGACCATGGCGCCGTCGGTCAGCTTGACGAGGAACTTGGCGGTGCCGTCCTCGGGGTCGCGCTGCTTGCGCACCACCTGCGGAAGGTGGATGTCATGCCGGGCGTCGAGCTGGTCGCGGAGCGGCTTGTTGAAGCTGCTCATCTTGGCGAAGTCGGTGGTTTCCTTCTGGTAGACCCACTGGAACAACTGGCGTCCGCGAAACGGCTTCTCGCCGTGCGTCACCATGAGTTCTTCCATCCCCTTAAGGGAAAGGCCGAAAATGTTGGTCTTTCTTGCAGTTGACATTGTCATAATAACAACTATAATTACGCCGATTAGCAACGGGTATTTGGAGGAGTTTTGGCGGAAGTTGCCAGCAGACAGGAATTAGCCGAACGTTTCAAGCGGCTGAAGGAGTTTCTTTGACCTCGATAAGAAGGCGGCGAGACTTAAGGAATTGGAACAACTGACTTTGGCCGAGAATTTTTGGTCGAATCAGGCAAAGGCACAGGGCATTCTCAAGGAAATCTCACTCGAAAAGAAATGGCTGACTGAGTCCGCGCAGCTCGAGAAATCGTTGAGCGATCTTGAGACGCTCGAGGAATTGGCGACGGAAGACGCCGAACTGAAGGCGGAGTTGGAACAACAGCACAGCGAGCTTGACCGGTTATTGGCGGATTTCGAGTTGCGAACGCTGCTGTCTGATCGCGACGACCCCAACGATGCGATTGTGTCGATTCATCCGGGCGCAGGCGGTACCGAGTCGCAAGATTGGGCGGAGATGCTGTTGCGTCTCTATACCCGCTGGTGCGAGCGGCACGGATATCAAGCAGATTTGATTGACTATTCCACCGGCGACGAGGCGGGAATCAAGTCGGCGACGCTGGAAGTGCGCGGGGATTACGCGTATGGATACCTCAAATCAGAATCGGGTGTGCACCGGCTGGTGCGGATATCGCCGTTTGATGCCAACCAGAGACGGCATACTTCGTTTGCCTCAGTGTTTGTATTACCGGAGGTCGGTGAAGAGATTCAGATCGAGATTTTGCCGGATGATATCAGGATCGATACGTTCCGGGCGTCGGGAGCCGGCGGGCAGCACGTGAATAAGACCTCTTCGGCAATTCGTATCACGCACATACCGACAAATATCGTGGTTCAGTGCCAGACTGAGCGTTCGCAGTTGAAGAACAAGGAGTCGGCGCTGAAAGTCCTGAAGGCGCGGCTGTACCAGCGCGCCCGTGAAGAGGAAGAAAAGAAGCTCGAGGAGTACGTCAAGACTAAGAAGAAGATTGAATGGGGAAGCCAAATCCGCTCATACGTTTTTCATCCATACAACATGGTTAAAGATCATCGCACCTCTTGTGAAACGTCGAATACGTCGGCGGTCATGGATGGCGCGATTGATGAATTTATCACTGCTTATCTGAACTGGAAAGATAAGTAGGCAGGAGGATATATGTCAGTGCTCCAGCAATTCCGCGATAAAGCCAAGTCCCTGAAACGGAGAGTAGTGTACCCTGAAGGCGAAGAACCGCGTTCGATTCAAGCCGCCAAGACGGTGATTGCCGAGGGGATTGCGCAGGTGATTTTGGTAGGAGACACGAGCAAGATTACGGCGCTGGCCAAGGAGCATCAGCTCGATTTGAGCAAGTGCACAATCAGCGATCCGGCGACTTCCAATCTGCACAAGGATTTTTCGAAGGAGCTGTTTGAGTTGCGCAAAGCCAAAGGCATGACATTGGAGGAGGCGGAAAAGACAGTCAGGCAGCCGCTCTACTGGGGGGCGATGCTGGTGCGCAAGAATATGGCCGATGGTTCGGTGGCGGGAGCGTTGAATACCACTGGAGATGTACTGCGGGCGGGGATTCAGGTGATTGGACTGGGTGCAGGCATAACCGCTGTGTCGAGCTTCTTTATGATGGTATTGCCGGAATTTCTCGGCGAGAAGGAAAAGGTCATTTTCTTTGCCGATAGTGCGGTAATACCGAATCCGAGCGTGGAACAACTTGCCGCGATTGCGGTGTCGACGTCACGTTCGTATCGGGCACTGATGAACGAGGAGCCGCGGGTGGCGATGCTGTCGTTTTCCACCAAGGGTTCGGCGAAGCACCCGGATTGCGACAAGGTTCTGAAGGCGTTGGAGATTGTCAAGCAGATCGAGCCGAAGTTGATCGTCGACGGAGAATTGCAGGTTGATGCGGCGATCATTCCGAAGGTGCAGCAATCAAAAGCCCCGAATTCGCCGGTTGAAGGTAGAGCAAATGTGTTGATATTTCCTGATTTGGACGCGGGCAACATTGCGTATAAATTGGTGCAGCGGATGGCGAAAGCCGACGCCATCGGCCCGATCGTGCAGGGAATGGCCAAGCCGGTCAATGATTTGTCGCGCGGCTGCTCGCCGGAAGACATTGTCAACGTCACGGCGATTGCCATGACGATGGGCGGGCTGTAGAGACTTGCGCACTTCTCCCCTCTTTCGAGCGTGGGAGAGGGGAAGTGTCTGCTTCGATGATTGAAAGGAATAGTGATGCCCACATATTGGTACCGTTGTCAGACGTGCAACTACGAATTCGAGGAGTTTCAGAAGATGTCTGATCCGGCTCTTCGCGAATGCCCCAAGTGCGGCGGGGTGATTATGCGCGTCATCACCGGCGGAACCGGTTTGATCTTCAAGGGGTCAGGATTCTATATCACTGATTACCGCAAGGATTCTTACAAGAAAGCAGCCAATTCGGACTCCAGTTCAACGCCGTCAACACCGGCGACTCCAGCAGCCGAAACCAAGCCCAAATCAAAGAGCGAGTAATGGTCGTTGCGCGACTGTCGATTGCTGATCCACTTTATGCTGAAATAGCTGCGATTGTTGGAAGCGAAAACGTCCACACCTCAGGCGCGTTCTACGACGACTGTTCACATGACGCGACTGATCTGATTCGTCCACCGTTGGTGGCTGTCGCTGTTACGGACGCCAACCAGGTACCGCAGATTCTGAAGGCGGCGCGTCACCGCAAGGTTCCGATCATCGCCCGTGGAGCAGGAACCGGTTACACCGGCGGTGCGGCTGCCGAGTATGGCGGGATTGTGTTGGCTCTGAGCGGCCTGAACCGCATACTCAAAATTGATCGCGACCAGAAGACGGCGCTAGTTGAGCCAGGGGTAATCACACAGATCCTTGCCGATGCCGCAGAGGCCGTCGGTCTGTTCTATCCACCTGATCCGGCCAGCGTGAAGGAATCTTCAATCGGGGGCAACGTCGCGGAATGCGCCGGTGGATTACGCTGCAGGAAGTATGGTCTTACCAAGGATTATATTCTCGGGGTCGAAGCGTATGACGTTGAGGGTAGACTAATTCAAACGGGAATTTTCGCGGCTGGTGAGATCTACGATCTGGGCTCGATTCTGGTCGGATCGGAGGGGACGCTGGCGGTGATCACGAAAATTGCCCTGCAGCTTATCGACCCGCCGGCACATCGAGAGACACTTTTTGCGACGTTCGCGAGGCAAGCAGATGCCGCTGAGGTGGTGGCAGAAATTCTCGCCTGCGGTGTAATTCCGGCCGTAATGGAATTCATGGATGGCGATGCCATCGACTGTACGCTGGATTACTTGAAATGGACAGATGTGATTCCGGCTGCGGCGGCATTGGTGATCGAGGTCGACGGCGATCTTGCCTCTGTACAACACCAGACCGCACAAGTTGTATCGATCATCAAGGCGCACCGGCCGACGCAATTCGAAGAGACTCGGGATGAATCACGCCGCGACTACTTGTGGACATTGCGTCGCTCAATCTCTCGTGCGATTACTGCGGCTGCGAAACTGCGGGTATCCGAGGATGTTTGCGTTCCGCCAAGCCGGCTACCCGATTTGGTTGCGGCCCTGCCGGGACTCGGCCGCAAGCATGATCTTCGTGTGAATTCCTTCGGTCACGCCGGAGACGGCAATCTTCACGTCAACTTCCTTGCCAGCGATGATTCGGCCGCAATACAGAAACGGATTCACGACGCGGTAGTTGAGTTATTCGAGTTGACAGTCGCCATGGATGGAACGATATCGGGAGAACACGGTATCGGAACGACGAAAAAGGAGTATCTTCCAATCGAAGTACCGACGGAGACGCTGGAGCTCTTTCGGAAGATCAAGACGGCATTTGACCCGCCGAATCTGATGAACCCGGGAAAAATATTCTAAGCAAATTAAATTTCGCCGACGCGAATAGCGTCTGTATTTAGTCGACGGGTACGCGGGCAATTTCTTCTTGTCTATGGGCATTTCGATTCCCTATCTTGGCCAAGGTTGAACGCTTAACCAGCGAGGGTTTTTGTGCGCAAACTGGCAATAATTCCGATCCTTATTGTGATATCAGTCGCTCTCGTCTTCCTGATATACCGCCGACAACAATCGAATATTCTGCCGGCAAACGTGATCTATTCCTCCGGCACAGTCGAAGCTTCCGCCATTTCAGTTGGCGCACAAACATCCGGAAAGGTCAAAGACAAGCGCTTCGCGAAGGGCGACATGGTGAGCAAAGGAGACACGCTGCTTCTTATTGAAGGGGATCTTCTCGACGCCAAGCAACAAGAGCTCGATGCCACGATCACGGCGACGCGCGACGAGATTGCGGCGGCGAGAATCGAGCTCGCAAATGTCAAGACGAACCTCGATCGTTTGAGGGAAGCCTACGAAGTTGGTTCGATTCCGAAGCGCGATTATGATAATCTGCAGGCGACGTATGATTCCGGCAACCGCCGATTAGCGTCTTTGGAGGCGCGACTGGAAACGATTACGGCGCAGCAGCAGACTCTTGACATACAGAAGGGTTACACGGCGGTAGTCAGTCCGACAAACGGTTTTATCCAGGCCGACCCGGTCGAGGTCGGAGAGCTGGCATTGACCGGTGGGACATTGTTCGAGATCGTTGATCTGAGCGACACCTGGGTGGAAATCTATGTCAATGAGGCGGATCTTCCACATCTTCATCTGAATGACAATGCGGACATCTTTCTTGATTCACGGCCTGACAGCGCCATCGCGGGTACTATTTCGTTCATCTCACAGAAGGCTGAATTCACTCCAAAGAACGTACAGACCAGGAAGGAACGAGTCAAGCTCGTCTTTGCGGTCCGCGTAAAGGTCGACAACACATCAGGCGCATTCAAGCCGGGGCTTCCGGTTGATGTTTATCTGAAGAAGTCATGACCGTCGCAGCGATCACTGCCAAGTCCCTCAAGAAGACCTTTCTGGAGACGGCCGCACTGCATGACCTCTCATTCACCGTATCCGCAGGTTCGATCGTCGCTGTTGTGGGTCCGGACGGCGCCGGCAAGACGACGTTGTTGCGCATCCTTGCGGGAATTCTCGACAGCGACTCGGGCGAAATACAGATTTTTGGCGATGACTACCGGCACGAATTCGAAGCCAAGAAGTCGCACATAGGCTACATGCCGCAACGCTTCGGTCTTTACGAAGATTTGACGGTTCAGGAGAATATCGACTTCTTCGCGGACCTGTTTTCGGTCAAGGGCGAGGAGCGCCGGACTCGTATCAAGCGCCTGCTTGAGTTTTCGCGCATGGATCCATTTACAGACCGGCTCGCGGGCAAGCTCTCGGGCGGTATGAAGCAGAAGCTGGGACTGGCGTGCGCACTGATTCACAACCCAAAGATTCTCCTACTCGATGAACCGACGAATGGAGTTGATCCGGTTTCGCGGCGGGAATTTTGGCGTTTGCTCTACGATCTGAACCGTGACGGCGCTACAATCATCATAAGTTCTTCATACATGGATGAAGCGGAGCGCGCCAGTCGATTCATCTTACTGCATACAGGTGCGATCATTGCGGAGGGCGTGCCGTCGGAGATTCGGGCGAATTTCCATCAACTGGTTTTCGAATTGACCCCGGAGAATGCCCGCGGCGCCAAGGAACTGCTGGGGACCGGAACACCATTCCAATCGGTGTCGCTGTTTGGCAAGACCCTGCACGTAGCGACGCCGCGCGAGATGACGTTTGAGCAGGTTGCGCGCATAGTCGATGAGCGCGGGGTGCCGGCAACGAGTCTGCGCGAGATTCTTCCCTCTTTTGAAGATATCTATATCGGTCTATCGAAGGAGCCGTAGTGTCTGATTTTGCTGTTGATGTTGCCAACTTACGACGGACTTTTGGAAAGTTCGTCGCGGTAAATGACATCAGCTTCCGTGTCAATCGCGGCGAGATTTTCGGATTTCTCGGCCCCAACGGCGCCGGCAAATCGACGACTATTCGCATGCTATGCGGACTACTGCGGCCCAGCGGCGGGGCGGGCACGGTTGCGGGATTTGATATCATGAAGGAATCGGAAAAGATCAAGACGCGCATCGGTTACATGTCGCAGAAGTTCTCGCTGTATCAAACGCTGACAGTGGAAGAAAACCTTAATTTCTATGCCGGCGTCTACCTGATGGATCGCGATGCTCACGGAAAGAAGAAACAGAAGTTTTTCAAGGAAACGGTGCTGGGGGAAGTGCGGGATCATCTGGTATCAGAATTGCCGGCAGGAACGCGGCAGTTGCTTGCCCTGTTTTGCGCGATCCAGCATGATCCCGAAATCATCTTTCTTGATGAGCCGACAGCCGGAGTGGACCCACTTTCACGTCGCTATTTTTGGGAGCAGATCAAGGAGTTGTCGGATCACGAGGTTACTGTTTTCGTTACGACCCACTATCTAGACGAGGCCGAGGAGTGTAATCGCATCGCGATGATCTTTGGCGGAACACTGTCGGCGATTGGCGCTCCCGACGAATTGAAGAAGCAGCGATTTTCAGGTCGCATTTATCGTTTCAACTCGCGCAAACCTTGGGAGACCGCCGACCAATTGCGGGGGCGTGAGGACGTTGATGATGTCGTGCTGTTTGGCAGCGAATTGCATGTCACGGTAACGCCACAGGCCGATCTGCCGAGTGTGAGGGCCGCCATTGGCAATATCGATGCAACCGCTTCAGAACTTGTCCAAATCGATCCGACGCTTGAGGACCTGTTTATCTCTCTGATCGATGAGGGGAAGAAATGAGAGCCGGACGCATTTGGGCGGTGGCACGCAAGGAGACGCTACAAATCCTGCGGGACAAGCGCTCGTTGATTCTGGCATTTCTATTGCCGATCACACTGATCTTTCTCTTTGGCTTTGCGATAACGCTGGATATTAGACAGATTCCGTCGGTTGTGCTCGATTACTCTAACTCGACTCATTCTCGCGAGTTAGTGCGCAAGTTCATGAACTCCGGATATTTTGTTGAAGTCGAGCGAGCGAGTACGCAACAACGAGTGACTGAATTGATCGATCGCGGCGACGCCAAGGTTGCGATCGTCATACCGGTTGACTTCGCCGACCGATTGGCCAAGGGCACAGCGGAGATTCAGACCATTGCGGATGGCTCTGATGCGAACACCACACAATCGGTGATTGGGTATACAGCGTCGATAATTTCCGAATACAATCTCGAGAGTATGGAAGCCCAGTTTGGCGGGAAGGTCTCGATGAGTGCCGTTGAGATCGAACCCCGATTTTGGTACAATCCCGATTTGGATTCGCAGAATTTTCTGGTACCGGGACTAATCTCGCTGATCATGACGATTCTCGGTTCGTTACTGACCTCGCTGACGATTGCGCGGGAATGGGAGCGTGGCACGATGGAGCTGTTGATCTCGACACCGATCACGCCCATCGAGTTGGCGCTTGGAAAGCTCCTTCCCTATTACATCATCGGAATCGTTGACCTGTTCCTGGCTGCTTATGTCGGCGTAGTGATATTCGAGGTTCCGTTCAGCGGCAGCCTGTGGCTGTTATTCCTGTTTTCGAGCGTCTTCTTATTGGCGGTACTGGCCAACGGGTACCTGATCAGTGTCGTTGCCAAGACGCAGCAACTAGCGTATCAGTTGTCGCTGCTGACGTCTTTCCTGCCGGGATTTCTGCTGTCCGGGTTTCTCTTTCCGATCAGTTCAATGCCGATTGTAATACAATTTGTGAGCTTCATCATCCCTGGGCGATACTTCATCGAGGCGCTGCGCAGTCTGTTTCTCAAGGGATCGGGATTAGAAGCGCTCTATTCGCAAGGAATCGCGCTACTGCTCTTTGCTCTCGGCTTTTCGCTTCTGGCCACGCGCAAGTTCCGAAAGAAGATACAATGAAGCTGAGACGGATGCTGACACTGTTGGTCAAGGAATTTCAGGAACTATTCCGCGATCGCAAGGTAATGGCGATCATTTTCGTTTCGCCGATTGTCCAGCTTATCATTTTTGGCTACGCGGCAACCTATGACGTAAAGAGCATTCCGCTGGGCATTCTCGATTACGATCAATCCGCAACGAGTCGCGACCTGATTCGATCGGTGGCAGCTTCGGGTAACTTCACTATCGACCGCGTTCTCGTTTCAGAGGCGCAGATTGACAGCGTTCTCCAAGCGGGAGAGGTCTGGTGCGTGCTCCAGATTCCGCGTTCGTTTGGAGAGGATGTGGTTTCCGGTCGGGTAGTGGATATTGGCGCGGCAATTGATGCAGCCAATTCCAACAGTGCGAAAATTACTGCAGGCTATTTGGCGGGGGCAGTGATGCGATTCAACGAGGATATTCAGGTTGAGCGATTTGCGCATTCGGGCATTTCGCCGAATCGAGCAACCGGGTTGATCAGCAACAGCCTGCGCATTTGGTACAATCCTGATCTCGAGAGCCGAAATTTCAATGTTCCCGCGATGGTTGTTCAGATTCTGGTACTGGTGACGCTGATGTTGACCTCGATGGCAATCGTGCGGGAAAAGGAGTTCGGCACGATGGAGCAATTGATCGTCACACCGATCCGGCCCAGCGAATTGATTCTGGGCAAGGCACTGCCTTACGCTTTCATTGGCATGGTTGATATTTCGCTGATTTGCGCCGTGGCGATATTCTATTTCAAAGTGCCGTTGGTGGGGAGTCTGACGCTGCTGTTCGTCACTTCATTGATTTTCATGCTTTCAACTCTGGCGATAGGGTTGTTAATTTCCACGATTTCGGCGACACAACAACAAGCGATGATCAGCGCGTTCTTCTTCATGATGCCGGCGATCCTGTTGTCCGGCTTTGCCTTTCCGCTGGACAACATGCCGCTTTCCATCCAATACCTGACCTACCTAAATCCGCTGCGTTACTTCATTGTGATCATACGATCAATCTTCCTGAAGGGCGGCTCGTTTGTAGACCTTCTGGATCAAATTATTCCGTTGTTTGTTCTGGGGGTGCTAGTGTTAGCTCTGGCGGCAGCACGCTTCAAGAAACGTTCGGCGTAGGCTGGTCAATTATTTCGTCTTAATGACGATATTGATATCAGTTGGTATCGGCCGACGTGAGTTGTGATGGGCCGAAGCTCGCTGCAGAGCCTTCGTGCCATCTATTTCAGGGCAGGAACAATACGAAATGGGGAAGGCGAGGAAAGCATGCACCGAATCTTTGTTGTGGACGATGAGCCGGACATTGTTGAGATCATAGTCGAGTATTTCCGAGCTCAACAATTCGAGGTAACTGGCATTTCCGATCCGACTAAAGCGGTAGAGGCAATCGCGAATGAACGCCCGGAGATCATAATACTTGACATCATGATGCCCGAAGTGGACGGCTATGAAGTGGCGCGACGGCTGAAAGGCGACGAACGTACAGCATCGATTCCAATTATATTCTTGAGTGGCAAAGACCGGCGAGACGACGACATGCGGTTCTCGAGCTCTGACGGTGAATTGTTCATACACAAGCCGGTGCCGCTTGTGGAGCTAAAGGAATCGGTGCTGCTCATAATTAACAGCAACATTGGCGCTGGGCGATAGAGAATGGAACCTCGGCTCCTGGCTAAATATGGCGAGGCGAAGCTGGCGCGCTACTTTGTCAAGTCGCTGGAGGATTTGCTTGATGTCGTTGAGACAGTGCACAAGCACCTTGGCCAACAGGTCGATGGAATTGATCTGATGGATGTGTTGCGCGGCGTGGAATGCAGCGCGGTCCCAATACCGCGCACTCTCAGCAGTCACATTCTCTGTTTCACAGTACCGAGAAAAACGCTTGAATCGGACAATCGACCGTCCCATTTGGCAGGCCGGCCACAAGAACTGAAGATAGGATCTGCGGCGTATCCCAAGATCGTCCACGAGTCTAGTCGGACATTGCTCGTAAAGGAGATTTGTTCCCTTTATGATTTGGTGGTTTTTCAGCGATTCTTCAAGACCCTGATGACCCAGAACTCCGATGGAATCAAGATGTTCACAACCAAACGCTCAGCCGAAATCAAGACGGCGAAGTTGGCTGAAGAGAAGTCAGGCTACCTTCTGACTGTGTCCTTCCCTGGCGTATTTTTCAAAGGCCAAGTCCAAATAACTCTATAGAATCAGAGATCCGAATTCGAAGCAGGTTCGTGCTGTGTGATTGGATGCAATGACTGCTGAGCAGCCTAATCAGGATTGTGCGGGATAGACAGGCTGATATCGAGCCAAACTCTCGGCGAGGCTCGAAAACTGATCCGGCTCCTCCGGGAACGAAGCGTCTTTGACAGTCACTTCGGGATCAAACGGTAGTCGCAATGCTGCCCGCAGGAAGTCGCGCAGGAAGCTGTCGATTCGCCGCCTGACTACTTCCAATCCACTACGAGAAGTCTCCATCAGCAACAGGCCGATGCGATGTTTTTCGCAGGGGGAAACGATATCCGAGGCACGGAGGGAGTCGCGGAGATTCTTTTCCACGGCCCGGCAGACCTCATCGAGATCGACCTTTTCGCCGAGGTTTCTATTGGCCACAGCGCGGCTGAGGTCGTTCATGTCAATCAGGATCACCGATAGAAAGAGGCAGTAGCGCTCGGCCCTGCTCAATTCCTGGCGCGTGCGATCGACGAAGTTGTGGTCGTGTTCAAACGGCACCTTGTTTTTAACTCCGTTGCTTGCTGCCACATCTGCTCCAGCGGCGTTGTGGTGATCAATCGATCTTTCCATCCTGCTTTCATAGAAGCAATTACGATGCCACGAGACCGGAACGGACTGCTTAAAGCGACATTTTGAACTGCTTCTGGTCCCAACGAGCCCAGGAGGCTATCCGACTGCGTGTTTCGTTGGTACAAAGTTTTTGACGAATCTGCAATAATTCTCTTACCGGGGACATTTTTTGCCAAAGCCTATGCACCGCTGTTCACTTTTCGTGCAGACGACTACATGACTGACGCTGGTCATTCGACTTCGTTCAGCCGGTATTCCTTGATTTTGTAGAGGAGTGATCGATAGGATATCTCAAGTATCTGTGCGGCTTTACGACGATTCCAGTTCGTTTTTCGAAGGACCTCAGCAATTAACTTCTTCTCCTCAGATTCGATTGTCCGGGTGAGGCGGTCTTTCAATGAGAAGTTCTTGTCGTCCCCAACGGCAACGGACGTCTGGTTTGGCTGTGGAGGGGGAGTGTAGCCTTGTCCAGCGCGTGCCTGACGCAGGGGGCGCTCTGCCGTCGGGGCATCCGGGCTATTACGGATGGATTCAAAGACAACAGCTTCATCCTGCCGAACGACGAGTTGTTTAATCAGGTTTTCGAGTTGGCGTACGTTACCCGGCCAACCGTAATCTGACATGGCGGTCATGCAGGCAGCGCTGACGTGCGCGTGTTCGCGCTTGTAGAACTCTCCATACTTGCGCAGGAAATGATCCACGAGCAATGGGATGTCCTCACGGCGATCACGCAGTGACGGCAATGAAACCGTGATTTCATTCAAGCGATAGAAGAGATCGTCTCTGAACTGGCGGTCATAGATGGCCTGTTCGAGGTCTCGATTCGTCGCGCAGATAATGCGAACATCGACTTTGATAGTGTTGATGCCGCCAACGCGAACGAACTCCTGCTGTTCGAGGACCTGGAGGAGCTTGGCCTGCAACTCAAATGACATGTCCCCGATTTCATCGAGGAAGATCGTGCCCTTGTTTGCTGTTTCGAATCGTCCCGGCTTGTTCTTGTGGGCTCCTGTAAAGGCGCCCTTTTCGTAGCCGAACAACTCAGCTTCGAGCAGTTCTCTCGGAATCGCGGCGCAGTTCACTTTGACGAATTGATGGGAGCGACGGGATGAAAGCTGATGCAGCATGCGGGCGACGATTTCTTTACCGGTGCCTGATTCACCACGGATCAAAACGGACAGTTCGCTGTCGGCAACTTGCTCGATGAGGCCGCGCACCTCGACCATGCGAGGCGAATCGCCAATGAAACCATCCCAAGCGGTTTGGACCACAATCTGTTGTTCCATGGCGCCGATCTTCTGGATCAGGCCACGGCGCTCGAGTGCTTTTTGCAGTTGCAGGTCGACTTCGCGAACGTCGAACGGTTTGTTGATGAAATAGAATGCTCCGAGTTGGACGGCCTGAACGACCGTTTCAGTCTCACCCTGGCCGGAGAGCATAATGACGTCTGAGGGAAGTTCAGCCTTCTTGAGCTTTTTGAGGACTTCCAACCCGTTCATTCCGGGCATCTTGATGTCGAGCAGGATCAGCGGCGGTTTTTCTTTGGAGGCGATCTGAATCCCCTCAATCCCGTCGCTTGCAGTCATGATGTCGTATTCCGACTTCAAGCCCTCGCGAAGGATCCACGAGACCTTTGGGTCGTCATCAATTATTAGTAATTTCGTTTTCTCGTCTGCCATCGATACTCCCTGTACAATGTTAATTCGGCAGATTCACTGAATCGTTTAGCAACATGGTGCGATTTTCCTGCAATTGATTGCAGGAACAACTTCGCTTAATCATTCCAAGTGTGCAAGCGATTTCTGCATGCATCTTCATGATCGGCAAGAAGTTACAGGAAAGTCTCACTTGAAGCCTGCGCAGTAAGTGACTGTTAATGAAAGAGATAAGCGACTTCGGATAAGTGGTGATCTTCACCAACAAGAACGACGATATCGTTGGGTTGGAAGCTGGTTTTGGCGTCGGGGTTAACGATGTTGGTTCCCTCCCGTTTGATCATCAAGACGGTCACGGCATGATCAGAGCGGAGTTTCATGGCGGCGAGACTCCTGCCAACCACGGCGGCATCGGGTGCGACCTTGAGGGTTGTCATTTGTACGTTGGCGAGGTCGCTTTCGACCTGTTGGAGCGCGGACTCGGATTTCTTAGCGCGGAATATCTGATAGTTGTCCGAACGCACCTCACCCACTATTTGGTCGATGTCCTGTTGCGGAATCAGATAGTATCTGAGTACGCGGGTGAAAATCTCGACTGACGTTTCGAATTCTTCGGGGATGACTTCATCGGCCCCGAGGCGAGAAAGGGTTTCGATTTCGTTGAGATAGCGGGTGCGAGCGACGATGCGGACCGACTGGTTGAGTGTGCGGACGAGCATCAAGGCACGGCGAGTGGCTTCGGGATCGGAGATAGCAATGACGATCATTCTCGCGGATTTGACATTCAGTGTCTCCCAGATCGCGGATTGGGTGGCGTCGCCGAAGTAGATGCGTTCGCCAGCGGCACGGGCTTCTTTGACAGTTTCCGGATTCATTTCGATGATGACATACGGGATCGACACGGCTTGAGAGGCGCGGGCGAGGTTGTTGCCGTTGACTCCGAAGCCAACAATTATCAAGTGGTCGGTGAGAGTCTCCTTGACCGTCTCGGCAACGAACGATCGTGACCGACCAAACACCGGTGTCGAGAAGCGTTCGCCGTGGTGGACGAATCGCGGCGCGACCCTCAGCAGAAACGGCGCGGACGCCATCGTTACCGCAGATACAGCAAGGAAGATCTGGTAGTTGTCGGGATCAAGTAGTCCTGCGCTGAGGCCAGCTCCGGCGAGGATGAAGGCAAACTCTCCGACGTTACTGAGACCAACACCGGTGAGCAGTGCCACCCGCAGAGGGTAGCCGATCAGCAAGCAGATGGGCACGACAATGACGGCCTTCAGCAGCACAATGCCACACGCAAGTGAAAGGATCAAGAGCGGTTGATTGAGGACTACCCGAAAGTCGAGCAGCATACCAACTGAGACAAAGAACAGACTAATAAAGAGGTCGCGAAAGGGCGAGATGTTGCCCAACGCATGATGGCTATAATCGGACTCCGAGACAATGAGCCCGGCGAGGAACGCGCCGAGCGCCAGCGAGAGGCCAATTGTTGAGGAGAACCACGCAACGCCGAGGCAGATGGCAACAACACTGATGAGGAACAGTTCGCGGTTGCGAGTCATGGCGACGGCTTCGAGCAAGAAAGGAACAACCCAGCGAGAAGCAACAAAGACAAAGAGAATCATGCCGAGACCGTAGACGATCAGTCTTGATAACTCGCCGTCACCCTCGGTGGTGCTTCCCATCAACAACGGGATCGAAAGCAGCATTGGGATTGAAGCGATATCCTGGAAAATCGAGATGGTTACGACGGCACGAGCGTGCGGGCTGTCACCTGCGCCTTGTTCCTGGTAGGACTTCATGGAAATTGCAGTGCTGCTCATGGCTGCCATCATACCGACGTAGATGGACTCAGCGGTCGATAGACCCAGGGCGTAGGCAATTGGCGCAACTATAGTCGTTGTTATCAAGACCTGGAGAGGCCCGGCGATGAAGATAACGCGCTTAATGCGGAGCATGTCCTTGAGAGACATCTCGACACCGATCGTGAACAACAAGAGAACGACACCGATGTCAGCGATGGTGGAGACTTCCTCCACCCCGCCGACGATTTTCAAGCCGTGCGGTCCAGCGAGGATTCCGGTGAGCAGGAAGCCGACCACGACTGGAATCCGAAAGCGGTTGCCAATCAGCACGACGGTCACGGCGACTGCCATGATGATCAAGAAATCTTGTATAACTGAGCCGCTCACTGGCAGCATCCTCCGAGTTTGTGACAGACAGGCTTTATCTTACCTCTGGCCGCAACATTTCGCAAACCAGAAAACAGAGTCAGTGTCCGGGAGGAAGTTATGCTGAGGGTAGCTTAATGATGAATGAGGTGCCGTGTCCGGGCGAGCTCTCGACCTTGATCTCACCGTTGTGCGCCATGATAATTCGCTCGCAGATTGCCAATCCGAGCCCGGTGCCGGATTCTTTGGTAGTAAAGTAGCGGTCAAAGATGCGATCAAGGTGTTCGGGAGCGATGCCTACGCCGGTGTCGCTAATCGAGAGCACAACGAAGAGTCTGCCGGTGTCGGTCTTGATTTCGCGGAATGCCTTGATGGCGAGTTTGCCGCCGCCGGGCATTGCATCGATGGAGTTGATAATCAGGTTAAGAAGAAGTTCTACGATTTCATTTTCGTTGACAAGAACGCCGGGGAGTTCTTCTTCGAATTCCTGAGTAAAGTCAATCTTGTGCTTCTTGAGGTCGTTTTCAACCAATCGGATGACGCGCTTGATCAAGTCCTCGGTCTTCTTCTGCTCGAGCTGATACTTGGTTGGATTCGAGAAGTTGAGTAGTTCTTTCAGGAGTTCGTCGAGGCGACGGATTTCCTGCTGCGCGGTGTTGAAGAAGTCGTCGGACTGGGCAATTTCGGGCCAGCGGTCGCGCATGATTTGCAGAGCACCGGAGATGTTGGTTAGTGGTTTCTTGAGATCATGCGAGATTTCGGACATCATTTTGCCCATGGTCATGAGCCTGGTGGCGCTCAGGACGGCGCGTTGTTGTTCGTATATCGAGGTCGCCTGAGAAGCAACGATTGAAGCGATGTACTCATCATTTTCGGAAAAGGCTGACTCCTCCCGTGATCCGAGGCAGAACAGTCCGTGCAGCGCGCCCTTGGTGATGATAGGAACCGACGCGAAGGTTTTGATGGCGGCCCGCAGGGCGGGAATTTCGTTGATCAGGCCTTTAACAGCGGCAGTCCGAACGGCCGCGGAATAGACGGTTTTTTCCTTCAGTTGGACTTCCCTGCCGCGCAAGGCACTGGCGTCCTTCTTCCCGTAGCCCTCCCAGTAGTTGACGACGAGAGTTTCAGAGCGTTCGTTCCACGACAGCCACATGGCGAAGTCGATATCGATGATCTGTTTAAGGGAGCGGTAGATCAGGTCTGTCATGTCCTGCGAATTGTCGACGGTGGTGATCTCGGTAGCGAGTTGGTAGAGCACTGCGAATTCGTTAAGTTTCTTACTGAGCTGTTCGAAGTTTTCGGCGTCGTCGATGGCGATAGCGGCCTGCGAAGCAAAGGTAGCAAGCAGGCGCAGGTCGTTGTCCTCGAATACAGTGCCGTGCTGCGGATCAGAGAGATTCAGGACACCAAGGACACGATCCTTGATCTTGAGCGGAACGGAGATCAGTGATTTTGTTTCGTAGTTGCCCTTGCTGAATTTCGCAAATCTCATGTCGGAGCTAATGTCTGCAATGAGGAGAGCTTCGCCAGTTTGAGCGACATGGCCAGCGATGGACTCGCCGACTTTGACGCGCGTGCTTTGACGGACTTCATCCGACATCCCGACCGACGCCGACACCAGCAGTTCACCGCGTTGCTCGTCCAACAGCATGACGGAGCCGACGGATGCACCAATTACATCGAGGGCCAGGCGAATGATGCGCGTGAGCAACGGCTTGAGTTCCTGCGACTGTGAGAGGACGACACCGGCCTGATAAAGAGCGTCGACTTCGGCGATGCGGCGATTGAGCAGATCGTTCTTCACCTGCAGTTCGGCCATCAGGTTCAAGCGGGCGATTTCGAGTTCCCGTTTTTCCAGAGCTCGCTTGGCGGCCAGTTTGAGCTGTGTGAACTCGATCGGCTTCATCAAATAGTCGTAGGCACCCATATTGATGGCCGCGAGAGCGGTATCGAGGGAGGCATAGGCGGTCATTAGAATGACCATCGCATTCGGATCTCCCTTGCGAATTGACTGGAGCAGTTCAATACCGGTCATCTCAGGCAGTTTGATGTCACTGATGACGAGATCGAAATTGCTGTTGCGATAGAGCTCCAGCGCCATCTTCCCGTCGCCGGCGGTTTGCACTTGATATCCGGCCTTGGTTAAAAGGGTATCGAGCGAGTCGCACATGCGCTGTTCGTCATCGACGACGAGGATTCTGGGTATATCGGAGATATTCATACCTTAGCTCTTTGTCGGCAACGTAATCGTGAATTTTGCGCCGGCGCCTTTGGCATTGGCCGCCTGAATTTCGCCGCCATGGGCCTTAACAATGCTGTAGCAGACGCTCAGTCCGAGACCGGTGCCTTTGCCTGCGGACTTGGTTGTGAAGAACGGCTCCCAGATCTTCTCAAAGTTCTCCGGCGCGATACCGGGTCCCCAGTCGGTGAAGTGTAACCTCAACTGGTGATCCTCAACATCGCCGCTTATCTCTATTTTACCACCGGAGGGCATAAAATCGCACGAATTTATCATCAAATTCAGAAATACCTGCTTAAGCTGTTCGGCGGAGCCATGTACGTGCGGGAAAGGGCTCGGCAGTTCCTTGGTGATAGCAATCCGTCCTTTTTGCGCATGAAGAGAGAGCAGCAGAAGTGTCTCGTCGATAACCGACTCAACGTCGGTATCGGTGAAGGTGTCCTGGCGAGGCTTGAACATGTCAAGCAATTGCCGGACGATTCCGGCGATGCGGTCGACTTCTTCGGTGACGATTTGGACATACTCGGCTGACTGCGGGTCCTGCGTCTTGATTTCGCGGATCATCAACAGATAGTTTTTGATGATTCCGAGCGGATTGTTGACCTCATGGGCAACGCGGGCCGACAGCTGACCAAGGGCGGCGAGACGTTCGGCTTGCATAAGCTGCAATTGGGCGGTGCGTAATTGTTCGAGCGCTTCTTTTTCAGAGTCGAAGAGACGCGCATTCTCCACCGCGACCGAGAGCTGGTTGGCCAAGATGGCAAGAAATTCGAGATCATCCTCGAAGAACTCGGTACCGGAGATTTTGCGTGTCACCGAGAGCAGACCGCGCACGCGGTTTTGCAGTGACATCGGGATGAGGAACTCGCACTCGAGGGATCGAAGCAACTTGACTTCGGCGACATCGCCCAACCGATCGTGGATTTCGGCATAGGAGAGTGGTTTTCCATGAAGACTCTGGATTAACCTGAGGATTGGGCTGTTCTCCTTGATTGTCATCTGGGAAGTCGGATCGAGCGAGAGTCCTTTGAACTTTGCAAGTGAGAGGTTGTCATTTTCATGGCTGCGGACGATGAAGATTGCGGCACCATTGACGCCCATCTGACCGATACAAGTAAGGATGATGCCATCGAGCAGCGTCTCGGTATTGAGTACGGAGTTGAGGTGCTTGGAGATCTCGAAGATCGTATAGAGATCGAAGATCTTACGTTTGAGACGCTTGTTCGCCTCGGTCAGTTCGACCAGCTGAGACGGGGGATTTAGATGCTCACCGGCGTCTTCGCTGCTGTATTTGATGTTCTTAGCCATTCATTAATGTAATATCGGCAGTTAGCAGTTTTAGTTGCCCGCGATCGCGCAAGGCATGCAGGCGTTTGATGGCCTCACCCAAAGTGTAATGCGATCCGCTCATGAGAATGACGTCATTGGCATCAGCAAGGTGCAGGATGCGATCGACGGCATCAGCGATGTTCAGTTTCACGTCAAAGTCTATACCGGCGCCAACGGCGGCCCAGATCACGCCTTCGATCTCGGCTGCGCGAGTCGAATCGGGCCGCGTCAAGACGGCGCGCCTGGTTATCGGAGCGTATTCCCGCATGATCACGTCATGATCGGGTCGTTCAAGGAATCCGCACAAGAGCAGGGCCTTACGGCGGGGATATGCTTTCTTGAACGTTGCTACCAGTGCGCGGGTGCCATCGGCGTTGTGTGCGGCGTCAAGGATGATAGTCGGTTTTGACGCGACCTTCTGAAATCGCGCCGGCCACTGGCAGTGGCGCAATCCGTCGCGAACGGCTTTCTCTTTGACAGGCACCCCGCCTCGATTCAATAGTTCTACGCACTTGAGGACGATTCCGATGTTGTCAATCTGATGGGCACCGGCAAGGGAGCTGCTCAGTACCTCGGTCTGACCGTTTTTCAGGCGATGGGAGAATTGCATACCGTTTGCAGTGTATACGAATTCCCTGCGCAAAGGGATTGCGCGGTGGAGTTTCGTGCCGCGATCAGCGCAGGCTTCGCGAAACAGTTTCAGTAATTCGGGGCGTTTTTCGCCGGTCACCAAGGGGGAATCGGCTTTGATAATTCCGGCTTTTTCGCGGGCGATGAGATCGAGCGTCGGTCCAAGGTTCTTGGTGTGGTCAAAGTCGATATGCGTTATCACCGAGAGTTTCGGTTTGATGACGTTGGTGGCATCCAGGCGGCCGCCGAGACCGACCTCGACGACGGCGATGTCGACTCCCATTTTGCGGAAGTACCAGAAGGCGAGGGCGGTTGAGATCTCGAAGAAGGTGATGCGGGCGTCGATGATGAACTGGCGGTTGCGTTCGACGAATTCCGCGAGAGAACGTTTGTCAATATTGCCGGTGCAAGTGCGGAAGCGTTCGCGAAAATCGACGAGATGGGGCGAGGTGAATACACCTGTCTTATATCCGGACTTGCAAAGAACTGAGAACATCAGAGACGAGACTGACCCCTTGCCGTTGGTGCCGGCGACATGAATCGACTGAAAGCTGTTTTGCGGATTGCCCAGATGGTCGAGAAAGCGCGTAATGTTATCCAGCCCCATCTTGATGCCGAATAGTTCAAGGTTGTAGATGAACTTGATTGCGTCGTCGTAGCGCATGCTTTACGGGCAGAGATAATCGAGCAGGAGGGCGACTGTTCGCCGCAACTCATGACGATGGACGATTTTGTCGAGGAAGCCGTGATCCCGGAAGAACTCTGAGGTTTGGAAGTTCTCGGGCAATTTCTGACCAATCGTCTGTTCAATGACACGCCGACCGGCGAAGCCCAGGAGGGCGCCTGGTTCGGCAATGATAACGTCACCGAGGGAGGCATAGCTGGCCATGACACCGGCGGTTGTGGGATTGGTCAGAATCGAGATATACGGGACCTTGGTCTCAGAGAGCCGGGCGAGGAGTCCCGAGGTCTTTGCCATTTGGAGCAGCGAGAGGATTCCCTCCTGCATGCGCGCGCCACCGGAACAAGAGACGATGATCAGCGGTACCTGCCGATCAACAGAGCGCTCAATCGTGCGAGCGATTTTCTCGCCAACAACGCTTCCCATACTGCCGCCGACAAAGGAAAAATCCATGATTGCGAACGATACTTGTCGTCCGTCAATCGCGCCGATTCCGGAAATGACGGCATCATTGCGCCCGGTTTTCTTGCGCGCCTCGGCGATGCGGTCAGGATATTTTTTAGAATCGCGGAATTGCAGCGGGTCGAGCGACACCAGGCCGGTGTCATATTCGGTGAAGCTGTCGTTGTCCAGCAGGATATCCATGTAGTCGGTGGAGCGAATGCGGAAATGGTAGGCGCATTTGCGGCATACCCAGAGGTCTTTTTCGAGTTCGCGGACATAGATAATCTCGCCGCAAGAGTTGCACTTGGTCCACAAGCCATCAGGAATTTCTTTGCGTTCAGTCGGCGGCGGCGCCGGTTTACGTTTGAACCATTCCATTGTTAATCTTCCAGACTTTTCAGCATAGTGAATGAGTCCTCCGGCGGCGTCGAATAGAATCCCTTGCGCCGTGTGATGACACTAAAACCGTACTTCTCGTAAAATCCAATCGCACGCGAATTTGACACGCGGACGTCGAGAACGACATCGTGAATCCCGCGCTGCAACAGCCGGGAACGCAATTCGTCGAACAATGCCCGGCCGACTCCCTTGGAGCGATAGTCACCGTCGACTGCGACATTGGCGACATACCCGTAATCGTCCAAAGCGATACAACTCAGGTAGCCGACGCAATGAGTGGCTGATTTCGCAGCCAAGGTAATAACGTGATGATTTTCGATATCGGCCACAAAATTCTCTTCATCCCAGGGGTCGGTGAAGGCTTCCTTTTCGATCCGAATGACGTCAACCAAGTCCTCGCGGCGCAGATCGAGCACAGTTAATGGCGTGTGCCCGGCATCGCGTTTTTGCTCCGGCTGCGATTTCAATACGTAGTTGACATCGAGGTCTGCCGGATCCAGCTGATTGAAGTCGCCGGGATTCTGCGCGACCAACAACGCAAAGTCACCGCCCGTCCAGACCGAAGGCGATGCGAGATTAATTGTAAACCCCTGCTTCCCGACTAACTCGGCCAAACGTTCCGCACCGAAACCACCGAACTGACGTTGCGGGTACCTCTCAGCTATGCTCGAACCTGCCATAATCTCAACAGCCTCGGCCGACTCAGAAGTGTAGAATTCCTCGCCCCGACAGTGGGAGATGACGATTGGGTCGGAATTCTGCCGGGCGAAGAACATTCGAGCCAGGTTGACATTGCTTGTCGATAGAATTGGTTTCCTCCAGGCCTGCGCCAATCCCAACACTGTGGCAATTCCAACACGCAACCCGGTGAATGAGCCCGGGCCCACGGCAATTGCCAGCGCATCAAGTTGGGAGGGAACAATATCAGCCTTTTGAAGAAGGCTGTCAAGTACTGCAATAACCTTCTCAGAATGCGATCGATCGGGAGGACCGGAATGATCGGCGAGAATCGCGTCCTGATCGGCGATTCCTGCCAACAGCCGATCGCTTGCGGTATCAAGCGCTAATATCAACATCTGCTATACTCCCTATCGTGATCTGGCGGGTGGACTCGCCAGTGATTGCCAACGTTACAGC
Organism: uncultured Ignavibacteria bacterium; assembly: GCA_964552775.1. Taxonomy (GTDB): domain Bacteria; phylum Zixibacteria; class MSB-5A5; order CAIYYT01; family CAIYYT01; genus JADJGC01. The sequence goes on from CAZKIH010000026.1 coordinate 55,386, forward strand.
GTACCCGACAGTCGGTTTCAAACGGCCACATTTCTCTGCCCACTCGACCAGGACAATGCCGCCGGAGTCAAGATACTCGTCGAAGCCGACATCAAGCAAATCGTTTTCATCGCGCAGACGATAAAGGTCGAAGTGGTAGATCGGCGGACTGGTTGGATAGACGTTGATCAAGGTGTAGGTCGGAGATGTGACTTCGATGTGCTGGTCGAAAGAACCGAGAATTCCGCGTACAAAGGCCGTCTTGCCGGCGCCGAGCGACCCAAAGAGGAGAACGGAGTCGCCTGGCTGCAGCCTCTCAGCCAGTACAGCAGCGACTGCTGCTGTCTCGGACTCGGAATTGGTAACGTGCTGTTCGCGCGCCATTTACTTTTTGGGTCGAAGTGTCGCCACAGGGACAATCATCTCTTCCAGCGTGATGCCGCCATGCTGGAAGCTATTCTGAAATTGGCGATTGTATTCGTTGTAATTGGTTGGATAAACAAAATAGAAATCCTCACTGGCAACAAGATAAGTTGTGGCCAGATTGAATCGCGGCAGTCGATACATGTCGGGATTCTTGATGAGCAGGGCTTCCTTTGGATCGCAATTGAGATTGTCGCCATACTTGTAACGGAGATTGGTCGAGGTGTCCTTTTTGCCGTAGGCGATGGTTCCGCGTGTTCCGAGTATTGAGCCGTGGTCGGAAGTGATAACGCAGGTAGCTCCGGTATGCGCGACGTGCTTGATGATGTCAAAGAGCGTTGAATGACTGAACCACGACATGATTAGCGACCGAAACGCGGCTTCGTCCGGAGAGATTTGCTGCAGAGCGCGCGACTGCGAACGGCCATGCACGAGGATGTCGAGGAAATTGAAGACGACTGCCAGCACCGGCACGTTCTGGTGGCTCGATAGGCGCTTGATGAAGTTCTCATCTTCCTTGAGGTCGCTCATCTTGAAGTACTTCGGATCGCCCGGAGTCTTGATTTTGAGACGACGATACTGCTCGACCAGGAGTGTATCCTCAAAGCGATTGAGGCTACGTTCGTCGGCGGTTCCGCCCTCCCAGATTTCCGGTTTGACTTTTGCGAGTTCGTCCGGGTACATGCCGGAAAAGATTGAATTGCGCGCAAACGGCGTGGCAGTCGGGATGATCGAAAAGTAGTAGTCGAGACTGATGTCGAGGTATTCTGCGATAATCGGCTCGAGCATGAGCCATTGATCAAGGCGCATGCAGTCGACGAGAATGAAAAAAGTCGGCTTCTTGTCATTGATGTGCGGGGCGACAAAGGTTTTGAAGACCTGGGGAGAGAGAGTCGGGCCAGTGCCATTCTTAAGCCAGCGCGGGTACTCACGATCGATGTAGCGATAGAACTCGATATTGAATTCGCGTTTTTGTGACAGGTGGCTTTGCCTCAGGCCGTCATCGTTGATCTTGTCGAATTCGACATCCCATTGAGAGAGGAGACGATGGACTTCGACCCAGTCCTCGGGGCTCATTGGGCCGTACAGTTTGGCGCGCAGCTGATTTAGTTTTTGCACATAGTCGCGGGTCACGGCATCGCCCTGCAAGCGTTTGGCGTCGAGAATCTTCTTGGCTACCGCCAGCACCTGCGACGGATTCACGGGTTTGACCAGGTATTCGGCGATGTTCTTGCCGATTGCCTGGTTCATCAATTGTTCTTCTTCCGATTTGGTCACCATGACTACGGGAATGTACGGCTTGATCTTCTTGATCTCTTCCAGCGTGGTCAGACCGTCCATGCCGGGCATCATTTCATCGAGCAGGATCAGATCGAAGGTCGTCTTGAGGACCTCCACAAGCGCGTCCTCACCTGAGGAAACCGGTGTGATCTGAAAACCTTTGCCTTCCAGAATGATTCTATGTGATTCGAGCAGATCGATCTCGTCATCGACCCACAGGACTCTCTTCACGTCAGCGCTCATTGGCTTATTCCTTTCTCGCTGTCCACAGCATCTGTGCGGGCAAGTGTTATCTGAAAGGTCGTACGCTGATTCGGAATCGATTCTTTCAGTTCGATGCGCCCCTGGTGGTACTCTTGAATGATACGGCGCGCGAGGGTCAGACCGAGTCCCCAACCGCGTTTCTTGGTAGTAAAGCCGGTCTCGAAAATTTTCCTCTGCGCTTTCTGGGGAATACCACCGCCGTTATCTGTTACCGTAATGATGACCTTCGTATTTGTGCTATCGAGTGAGGCGCGCAGGTCGATTTCACCGCTCTTTTGATCGCACGACTGCAGGCTATTCTTGATCAGATTTTCAATGACCCAGGTGAAGAGTTCTGGGTTGACCTTGGCCCAGAGGCCCGGTTGCGGAGTAAACCTCACGCAGATGCCCTTGCCCGCATGGGGAAGCCGCTGGCAGTAGTAGTTGACGACCTCCTGGATCAGCGGATTGATATCGTACGGCGTCGTTTCCGGAATGGAGCCGATTTGCCCGAAACGATTTGCGACCCGGTCGAGTCGATGGACGTCGTTGCGCATTTTGAGAAGTACGTTGTCCAGTTGGCTGACAGAATTATCTTCCGATTTGAGCCGGCCCTCTTTCAAGTCTGTCTCGATGACCTCGAGCCAGCCCATCAATGATGTCAATGGCGTTCCCAGTTGGTGCGCGGTTTCCTTGGCCATGCCGACCCAGATATTTCTTTGTTCGGCGCGCTGGATATTTCGGAAGCCGACAAAGCCGACGATCAGGAAGACTCCGACAACGGCAATCTCGATGATCGGCATTAACTGCAATTGGCGAACGAGGGGTGGATAATCATAAAGAATGTACTGGATGATCTGGCCGTTCCAAGCGACCGGCGTTTCGCCGTTTTCATTCAGCATACGGTCGCGATATTCCTGAATGATCTTGAAGCCAGCCTGTGAGGTGTCAGTGTCAGCAACACCGGGAATGCGCGCCCACAAGACGGGGTTGCGATGGTGGTCGGTGACGATGATTGGAAAGTACGCTTTCTGGATGATTTCCTCGAAGACTACGGCATTAACGCGGGGCGAAGAATCCTCGGCGCCGGCAAGTTCCCAGAGTTTGGCCCACATGCGGACATCGCGTTTGATGTTTTCCTGCAGGCCATTGATCAGGAATTGAGTGTAGATCATGAACAAGGCGGCAATGGCAATCGTGCCGAAAAAGATGAATGCCTTGAACACACCCGGCAGAGTCGCTGATCCGGATTGATCTTTCAGGGGGGAGGTTCTCATCCGATGATTTCAAGCCCTCGCATGTATGGACGCAGTACTTCAGGCACGACTATTTTACCCTCGGCGGTCTGATAGTTCTCAATTATTGCGATAACTGTGCGCGGCAATGCCAATCCGGAGCCGTTAAGCGTATGCGGAAAGACGGGTTTCTCCCCTTCTGCCGGGCGGAACCGGAGGTTCATGCGGCGTGCCTGGAAATCGCCAAAATTGGAGCAGGAGGAAACTTCGAGATACTTGCCGACCCCGGGCGCCCAGACCTCGAGATCGTAGCACTTGGTTGCCGCAAAGGAGAGGTCGCCCGAAGACAGTTCATTCACGCGATAGTGCAACCCAAGGAGTTGGAGGATGCTCTCCGCGTGGCCGGTGATAGTGTCCAGGTCTTGATAGGAAGTCTCCGGGCGGACAATGCGCACCATTTCGACCTTGTCGAACTGGTGCACCCGGATGAGTCCGCGAGTGTCCTTGCCAGCGGCACCGGCCTCGCGACGGAAGCAGGGTGTGTAGGCCACAAGGTATTTGGGTACATCCGCAGGGGCGAGAATCTCATTGGCGTAGATATTGGTGACAGGTACTTCAGCGGTTGGCACTAACCACATTGTCTGGTCGCTGAGCTGGTACATGTCCTCGGCCATTTTCGGCAATTGTCCAGTGCCGGTCATAGTCTGCGTATTCACCATGAAGGGTGGGAACACCTCCGAGTAGCCGTGGCGAGTGACGTGGACGTCGATGAAGAAGTTGATGAGGGCGCGTTCGAGCATGGCACCGGCGTTGGTGTAGAGAATGAATCCTGATCCGGAAATTTTGGCGCCGCGCTCGAAGTCGACCATGCCGAGTTTAGTGGCCAAATCCCAGTGGGGCTGCGGTGTGAAACTGAATTTCGGTTGCTCGCCCCAATGGCGACGAATGACGTTGCTCGACTCATCGTGGCCGATGGGGGTTGATTCATGAGCCAAATTCGGCACCATGAGCAGCAGCAGGTTCAGTTCCTCTTCGACAGAACGCAGTCGTTCTTCGGCAACGCCGATCTGATCACCAACTGCCTTCATTGCGGCTATTTGATCGGCAGCGTCCTGCTTGTTCTTTTTCATGACGGCGATTTCGCCGGTTACTTTGTTGCGGTTTTCGCGCAAGGCTTCAATGTTGGTGATGATGTCACGACGGTTGCGATCAAGTTCCAAGAGCTTGTCGATATCGATCTTGCTGTTCTTGTTTTTGACACCCTGTTTGACTACATCCGGGTTTTCTCTGATATACTTGATGTCGAGCATTCCATTTTCCTCTATGACTACTGATTGATTTGTCTGGGGACGCTCTGATAGCCGGGAACGATATCCCGGAAGAGCTGGATGATGAGTTCGCGATCTTGATTTCTGGCCGCCCGCTCCAACTTCGTAAGTTCAGTTTTGATTGATTCCCAATCGAAGTCGGTGGCGCGAGCTACGAGGATATTCTCATGCTCTGACGAAACAAGGCCCTCTTCGTCGAAGAGTTCCTCGGTGAGCTTCTCCCCTGCGCGAAGGCCAGTGAATTCGATAGCGATTTCCTCTTCGGGTACGCGGCCGGATAATGTAATCATCGCCCGAGCAAGGTCGACGATACGGACCGGCTCACCCATGTTTAGTACGAGGATGTCGCCAGTCTTCCCGATCGTGGCGGCCTGCATGACCAGAAGTGAAGCCTCCTTGATAGTCATGAAGTATCGCGTCATTTCGGGATGTGTGACGGTGACCGGACCACCATGCTCAATTTGTCGCTTAAAGATCGGGACAACCGAGCCATCTGAGCCAAGGACATTTCCGAACCTGACCGTGATGAACGAGGTGCGGGACCGCTTGGCGAAGCACTGGACCAGAATCTCAGCGATTCGTTTGCTCGCTCCCATGACGCTCGACGGCCTGACTGCCTTGTCAGTCGAGATCATTACGACGATTGCGACTTCGTGTTTGTCGGCCAGCTCGACCAGGGTTTGGGTGCCAAAGATGTTATTGCGGGTGGCTTCTTCGGGAAACAGCTCCATCAGCGGAACTTGCTTGTAGGCGGCGGCATGAAAGACGATTTCAGGTTTGACTTGTTCGAAAATGCTGTCAAGCTTCTCGGTGTCGTTGATATCGGCGATTTGCGGATCGATGACTTCACTGCCGGGGGTTCCACGCAATTCCAATAGCATTTCGTAGAGGCGATTTTCGGCGCGGTCGATTACAACCAGCCGTTCGGGATGGAAGCGCATCACCTGGCGGCAGATCTCAGAGCCAATCGAACCGGCACCGCCGGTCACCAAAATGCGTTTGCCTTGAATGAAGTTTGCGAGTCGCTTGCTGTCGAGACGCACGGGGTTGCGCCCGAGGAGATCTTCGACACTGATGTTACGTACCTGACTGAGAGCGATCTGTCCGCCGATAATCTCGCGCAGCGGCGGCAGTGATTTAAAGGTCACATGAGCCCGGCGGCAGGAATCAATGAGCGAGCGCATTTGGCTGCCGGTCGCCGAGGGGATTGCAATGATGGCGTCAGTCACTTTGAACTTCAACGCCAGGTTTTCGAGATCGTCACTTCCCCCAACGACGGTTATTCCGTGCAAGGCGGAGCCTATGAGTCCGGCAATTCCTCGCGC
>CAZKIH010000027.1:0-61091 GCA_964552775.1 uncultured Ignavibacteria bacterium
TTCTTCCCTCTCCCCATCAGGGGAGAGGGATCGAGGGTGAGGGCGTAAATCAACTGTGTGTGCGCGCCAGTCGTCCAGGCCTGACAGGCGAGTCAAATGAAAACCGGCAGGTGATTTCACCTACCGGCTTGAGGATTCGATTGAAAGCAGAGCCCTATTCCGTCGGCACCATGATCGGCTGCGTAGCATTCGCACCGATATCGTCATCTCTGAAGGCTTGCAGTTCCTTGAGCAATTCCACTTCGAGTTGCTCCGGCGGGAACTTGCCAATGACTTTGCCTTTGCGGACAAGCGAAAGATAATCTGCCGAACCAACAACACCAAGATCGGCATCGCCGACCTCACCGGGGCCATTGACATTACAGCCCATGACCGCAACCTTAATCGGCTTCTTGATTCCCTCAAGCACCTTCTCAACCCTGCTGATCAAACCGAACAGGTCGGTCTGCAGTCTGCCACAAGTAGGGCAACTGACCAAGTCAGGCATGTTGCTAAACAAGCCGAGCGATTGCAGGATCTTTTTGCCGACCTTGACTTCCTCAACCGGATCGGTCGAAAGCGATACCCGAATCGTATCGCCGATTCCTTCGTGCATCAAGAGTCCAAAGGCTACTGATGATTTGATCGTTCCCCCCATCAACGGTCCGGCCTCGGTAACGCCAAGATGCAGCGGGTAATTGACGAGCTGGGCGATCTTGCGATAGCCCTCCACCATGCCAGGGACTTCGGAGGATTTCATCGAAATGCAGATATCATGGAAGTCCATTTCTTCAAGCAGGCGCACCTTCCGCATCGCGGACTCGACCAGCGCATCCGGATTGTAACGCCCCATCGACTTAACTAAGTCCCACTCCAAAGAGCCGGTATTGACGCCAATCCTGATTGGAATCTTCCGTTCCTTGCAGACCTCGACAACGCTCTCCATCTTGACGTCATCTCCAATATTGCCGGGGTTGGTGCGGATTTTGTCCACGCCCTGTTCCGCGGCAATGAGCGCTAACCGATAATGAAAGTGAATGTCAGCGACCAACGGAATACTGATTTGGTTCTTGATCTCGCCGAGCGAATGAGCGTCTTCCTTGTTAAGTACAGCCACCCGGATAATGTCGCAACCGGCCTCTTCGAGTCGCTTGATTTGTGCTACTGTCGCGTCAATGTCGCGAGTCTGCGTTGTCGTCATAGACTGTACTGATACCGGCGCATCGCCGCCGATCAGTACTTGGCCGACCTTAACCTGATGGGATTTTCTACGCTGTTGATTGAACATTTTTCCTGTAGGTGGCAAAAGATTTATACTCGCACAGTTTCGGGTCCGAATTGGCTACGTCAATGCCAACGCCGGCCTGAAGCGCTTTCAACATGCCTTCCACGGCAAAACTGGGCGTCGAAGCGCCGGCCGTGATTCCCACTCTGTCGACACCCTTGAACCACTCCCAATCGATCTGGGTCGGATGATCGACCAGATGGGCCCTGCCGCAAATCGATTCTGCAATGTCGCGCAGCCGCTGCGAGTTGCCCGAACTTTGCGATCCGATAACCAGAACCAAATCGACATTTGGCGCAAGTTCATGAATGGCCGCTTGGCGGGTATCAGTGGCATCACAAATCGTGTTGACGATCTTGATGTCAGGATAGAATTCTTTCATTTTGATGCACACTTGTTCGAATGCCTTGACTCCCCGAGTGGTCTGAGTAATTAGAGCCACCTTTCCATGTTCAAAGCGCGGCAAATGCTCGATATCCTCATATTCAGCCAACAAGTGGATATTGGCTTCATCGATCCCCATGACACCGTGAACCTCATCATGCCCCGGCTCGCCATACAACACGACCTGATAACCGTCGCGCAGCAATTCCCGCGTAAAACTATGAACGTTTTCTACCAATGGACAAGTTGTATCGACAATGCGCAGACCCTTCGTCTTGGCTTCTTCCTTTAATTTCGGGCTCAGACCATGCGCCGAAATGACCAACGTACCACCTTCGATTTTATCGAGAGTGTCCTCCTGGCCAACGCCTCTGGTCTTGAAAAAATCCACGACCTGCCGGTTATGGACGATCTCCTTGAGGATAGTGACCTCGCCGGGAAAATCGTTCTTTGCCTGCGCAGCCAGATTTATGGCGCGCTCCACACCCCAGCAAAAACCGAGTTCCTTTGCAAAGAATACTTTTATCATCCGTTTTTCTTGCTTGCTTCAAGCCAGCTACTGCTCAAGTCCACTTCATTCAGAGATTAGACTTCTATCAGATTGGCGCTTTGGTGTGAAGCCTTGTATGAACTGCGCACCAAAGGACCCGATTCCGTATGTTTGAAGTTCATTTCATCGCCCCACTGCTTGAACTTCAGAAAATCGTCAGGATGGTAATATTTCAACACCGGCAAATGCAATTCCGACGGAGATAGGTATTGTCCAATCGTCAAGACATCGACTCCCGTGTCACGGATGTCCTGCATTGTCTGCCGTATTTCGTCCTCGCGCTCACCGACACCAACGAAAATACCAGATTTGACCAACTTCACCTTCCCGGAGCCCTTGGCGTACTTCAATATCGAGAGGCTGCGCTTGTATCCCATCTTTGGCCTCACCGTCTTATACAAGCGGGGCACCGTTTCGATGTTGTGATTGAAGATTTCGGGAGCGGCCTCCAGAATTAAGTCAATCGAGGCCTTCGAGCCCTGGAAATCCGGTATCAGTAATTCGATCTGAATCTTCGGGTCATACTCCCGCAACTTGCTCACCGTCGCGGCGAAGATGCCGGCTCCGCCGTCATCAAGGTCATCCCGCGTAACCGAGGTGATCACCACGTGCTTCAGTCCGAGCTTGGCCACGGCACTGGCAAGACGTTGCGGTTCACCAAGATCGTGAATCTTGGGTTTCCCTTTGAGAATATCGCAAAATCCGCATCCGCGGGTACAAACATGACCAAGAATCAAAAATGTCGCTGTGCCCGATTCAAAGCACTCGCTCATGTTCGGACAGGAGGCCTCCTGACAAACTGAGTGCAAGCCATGCTCCTTGAGAAGACTTCGGACTCGGCGATAGCCGGAGCCGAAACTTGCATTCATCATGAGCCACTTTGGCTTGTTGAGTCGCTCCGTAGTCATATAAGTCTGATACGATACTCAAGCCCCAGACGTTGATCAAGAAGATTTTATCCCTGAATCACTGTAAATTCCTCCTAAGTTTCCGATAATCAGTATGTTAGATGAATAACAGATCGGCCGCCTTAGATGCGGATGTAGATTCGAGGAATCAAAATGGTAACCACAATGCAGACTCCGACCGCCAATCGGCGAAAGTTCATCCGTATTCCGTCTACCTGCAAGTTAACCACGCAGAAGATTCTATTCAGTGCAAAAGCTGACTCCGAATCTTTCGGCGAAGCCCAAAATATCGGTGCCGGTGGAGTGCTGTTTGTCGCCGATCGCGACTTTCACCGCAATGAACTTGTCAAGATGACCATCGCACTTCCGACGTGGAAAAAGTATCATCCGCAGTTCCTGCGCGTTGATGAGGATGATGTGACTGCCTCAATGACAGCGATTTGCCAAATCATCCGTACCAAACAGGTACCGACCGGTGGTTTTGAGATTGCAGCCAAGTTCGTTGATGTTTACGAGGACGACCTGATTGGCCTGAAGGGCTTCATCGAACATGAAGCTGAGCGCCTGGGCACCGTTTCTTAATCTCAGCTTCGATACACCACCGCATCTGTGTCGGTTCGTTGCAGCAATGCGAGGCTTCGAAGATAAGCAATCTCTGACCACGCATTCCAACTCCGTTCGATTCGATCTCCAGCAATTCGACAATCACTCTCGCAAGAGTATTCCTTTGGCCAATATCTCCAATTTCCGCCTTGGAATAGTAATCAACTGCTGCATCGAATACTCTCCATTGATAGCTATCTGCCTTATCAAATTGAGTCCGAGATAGTATCCTGCACGATACTGCAATATGTCTGTCGGCTCGTTGGCCTGGAAAAAGACCGCCTTTGAGCGGGACTCAAAGTACTTGAGCGCGAATTTATTCAACTCCGAACGCCTTCTTTCACACTCCGCCATCCATCTCCGTAGTCTTCCCTCCGTTACAAAATCCGCCCACAGCGCAACTCCGTCACCGCATTCAAGAATCTCGCCGGTGACATATGTCGCTAACCCTTCGGTGAGCAACTGGCGGGAGAATCGTCTTTGCATATCTCCGCTCGCGAAATAAAATCGTCGAGAATTCATGTAGTGTAGGGCGTGAGCGATCTCGTGGGTTACAAAGACAGAAACCAGGAGTTCCGTCTCGTATGATTCGACCGGTATCCATACTACCCACTTCCCATCATCAAAAAAAGCATGTCCGTTGGTGCAGTTCTTTCCTACAAAAAGTACGATGTCGAGCGATCCAATATCCATGCCGTGGCGGGCGAACTTTCTGCGAATACTGCTCAGTCCCTTCTTGATCAATTGGGTCCTGAACCTGATCGCCTTGGCGTCCAGCGAAACATTTGGATATGACCTCTTGGCCCAGTAACGAAAGTAGTGCTTAAAGAGCGCTGGATATAGACTCTCGTACTCCCGCCAGTTGCCACCGGCGACTACACTCCGAAGATAAGCCTCCGTCAGATCAATCAATCGCATCGTAATAGAATAGTCTGATAAGCACACCGAAGCAAGATGTCATCCCTCATGACCTCCGGTTCGAAATCTGCTTTGAATTTGGGACTCCTCACGTATACTTCCGACATGCTCAACCTCAACCCTGAAGCGACACAGTCCGAAATCGACCAGGCCTTTATGGCAATGGCCATCCGTGAGGCGCTCGTCGCCGAATCCAAAGAGGAAGTTCCCATTGGTGCCGTCGTGGTACTCGATGGCAAGATCATCGGCAGGGGACACAACCAGAATAAAACTCTCGTCGATCCCACGGCACACGCTGAAATGATCGCTATCACGGCAGCCTGCAACAAGATTCAACTACGCTACCTTGAGGCAGCGACACTCTATGTCACCATCGAACCATGCTCGATGTGCACCGGAGCCATCGTCTTGGCGCGCTTGCCGCGCCTGGTGTTCGGCGCCCGCGATCCCAAAGCTGGGGCGTGTGGATCAGTTTTCAACCTCGCGCAAGATCCAAGATTAAACCATCAGGTTGAAATTGTCGGCGGCGTCAAAGACTTCGAATGTGCCGCCCTGATTTCGCAGTTCTTCGAAAATATCCGCGAAAAACGTCGAAACGGCGGCAATGAGCAAAATTGACGCCCGTGTCGTACAAGGCATTGTTGCTCGCAAGGGGTTTCACATCTGTGTCGGTATCCCGGCCGCACTCATGGTTGTCGGACTGATGTTGCGATCGCAATTTGAATTTCTTTCCTCTCCGATCTCAAGTGAGGAAAACCTCGTAACCCTCGGATATTGTCTGTTAGCCATTTGCCCGCTTATCTTGGTAGTCGCTTTCATTTTCAAGCGACGTCTGGTCGGTTCGCAGGCGCTCAAGGCCAGGATAAATTCGCGTCCAGGAGATTTCGCAGACATCCTCAGCGAGGCAATGGCCCCCATCTTCTTGATTGTAACCGCTCCCGCGCTTGTTGGATTAATTTTCTATTTCCTCGGCGGCGACCTTGACACGTATGTACTCATTTCCGTATTTTGTCCGGCTGGCTTGATGCTGTGTAGACCACGGGAAGACGACATTGAGCGGCTGGATCGTGAGCTCTTTGGCAGCGAGGAATAACGATTGATTTCCGAAGAAATGTCGAGCCTTGAGACAAAACTCAGACTTCTTGGGCTGTTGATCTGCGTTCTGGTGCCGGTGGCATTCCTAATCGTCGTCTGGGCCGTGCTGGTGCCGCGGGAAGAAATGATAATGACAGATAATGAAGACACAGTTCTCTTCGTGTGGATTCTATCAGCAATGGCGTTCGCCGAGCCGGTAATCGGATTCGTGCTGCGCAAGCGCTTGCTCAACGTCGATGCAATAGTGAGTCGTGGTGGCAAACCCGGATTATCGCAAAGCATCTTTGCCGGACATATGGTCGGTTACGCCTTTGCGATTTCGCCGGCCGTGTTCGGACTTGTGGTATACCTGGTAACGCACAATGCGACCCTCGCGACTGTGATGATCTGCTGCTCGCCATTGGCTTATCTGTTCTTCCGCCCCACTGAAGGGACCGTACAGGAACTGGCGCATGAAGTCGAAGCCAAGTTAGCGTCGAAATGACAATTTTGCCCTGAGCGGGCATTTGCTCTTTGAAAGTTTTGGAGAGGTGGCTGAGTGGTCGATAGCGGCGGTCTCGAAAACCGTTATACCCGCGAGGGTATCCAGGGTTCGAATCCCTGCCTCTCCGAATTGTTCTCGCAGAACTCTCAATCAAACGAAACATAGTATGGGTAAGCCAGAACTTGTTTCGTTGAATAGACATTGGCCCGCCAGGCAAACAATCCTCGCCTCACCTCTTCTTGCATTTCACCTCCACAACCGGTCGCGGGAATTCACGCCTTTTGGTTGTCTTGACATGACTATAGAATCGACTTTCGCCGAGTTCCTCTCTGCACTTTCGTCTTTCAGGCCACCGCCATCGACAAGCGACGTCAGGCAATTAGCATTTCAACCAGATTACCGAGACTCATACTGCATCATCCAATTACTGTTAACGAACTGATAGCTACCGTTCACGCAGTTGTATCGATCAACCTACCCCGCCGTCCGTCATCTTAAATGACCATCACACTTGTGGGCTGCGGCAATTTCCAGAAACGCTGGAGTCCTCCGGTCGTCCATTTTGACAACCACGCCGATTTCTCAAGGAGAGGCGCATGCGCTACCATTCAATGTTCATTCTATTCAGAATCGCGATTGCGTCTGTAGCGATCTGCAGCTCGATTCCTGCTGCACTGAGTGCCCAGACGACGTTCACGCGAATAACCGATGCGGGCAACCCGGTAGTTGCCGATGTAACCAACAACAATTTCACAGGCTGTGCCTTCATCGATTACAACAACGACGGATTTCTGGATCTGATTGTAGTCGATTTCAATACGACCAAGCTCTACAAGGGCGACGGCGCCGGCGGATTTACGCGAATCACCTCCACGCCAATTACTACTGGCACTTTCTTCGGAATTGGTACCAGCTGGGGGGATTATGACAATGATGGCGACCTCGACTGCTTCATCACCGGGGCCACGGCCGGTGCCCTCTATCGCAATAACGGCGACGAGACCTTCTCTTCAGTGTCGGCGGCGGCGCTGGGTACGAACGACCTGCGCGGCTGGAGCCCAGCTTGGGGAGACTATGACAATGATGGCTACATCGATTTGGTAATTACCTTCCCGACCGGATTTACGACGAATCCACAGAGATCCAATAGAATGCTCCGAAATCAGGGGCCGCCGAATTTCAACTTTGAGGTAATCGACACCGGGGTGATCGTAACGGGGTTTAAGCCTTACACCTCTGGAAATTGGCAAGACTACGATCTGGACGGCGATCTTGATTTCTTTATCGGCAGCGGGCCGGCGGTAGTTCAAACCGGATTGGATGACCTCTACAAGAACCTGCTGAAAGAGACCGGTGTGCCTGGTTTCGAACGCATCCTGCAGGCACCGATTGCTACCGATCTTGGCGACGGGCAGATGTGGAATTGGATCGATATCGATAATGACCGCGATCTTGACGCTTACCGCACTAACTGGGGTGGCCAGAGTTTTCTGATCGTGCGGCGAAACGATCTTTACCTGAACAACGGCGGTACTTTTGTCGCGCTCTCAGGCGAGCCGATTGTGGATGATATGGATGGATCGTTATCATCAATCTGGCAGGACTATGACAACGACGGCGATATCGACTGTTACGTAGTCAACTCCGGCCCGAACAAGTACTACCGCAATGTCGGGGGAACATTCGTCTCTGAACTCACCGGAGATCATGTCAGCACCAATCAAAATGGGTCAAGCGGCAGCGCCGGCGACTATGACAACGACGGCGATATGGACTTGTTCGTCGTCGCCCCGGGAGCGAATCAGAGAATGTTGCTGCGCAATGATTACGGCGGCCCCAATTCCTGGATAAAACTGAAGCTGATCGGGCAGGTGTCAAATCGCGCCGCGATCGGCGCCCGTGTATGGATCAAAGCTACAATCGACGGCGATTCGGTGTGGCAGACGCGAGACATATCGGCGCAGAACACTTTCCTCGGGCACAACTCGTTCGAGGTTCACTTTGGTCTTAAAGACGCAACGATGATCGACGATCTGCGAATTGAATGGCCGTCGGGCTTAGTGTTCGATACCACCATGGTGGGAGCGAATCAAGCATTGACGTTTATCGAAAATTGTGAGGACGGCGATGGCGACAGTGTTGCCTGCCTGGACAATTGCCCGACGGCCTCTAACCCGTCGCAAACGGACTCCGATGACGATGGTCTCGGTGACGCCTGCGACAATTGTCCGATCAACGCAAACACCGACCAACTCGATACCGATGGTGACGGCGTCGGCAATTCCTGCGATAACTGCGTGAATGTCTCGAACCCGGGACAGGCGGATGCCAATGACAACGGTGTTGGTGACGCCTGTGACTTCGTCTGCGGCGACGCTAACGGAAGCCAGGCCGTTAGCATTTCTGACGTCGTTTACATTATTAACTACATCTTCTCCGGCGGACCGGCCCCAAATCCGCTTCTCGCTGGCGATGCCAACTGCAGCGGCGGTGTCAATATTTCGGATGCTGTCTACTTGATCAACTACATCTTTGCGGGAGGAAATGCACCTTGCGATGCATGCCCTTAAGACTTGATTCACGATCAACAGGGACTTGTGCCCGCAGTCGGAAATGCTTGCGAGCTTCCAGAATCGGCTACACGACGCCACAAGGTATCATTTGTGCTGAATCTGCGCGCATTAATCATCAACTGAAACGCAGAACCTACGAATCTCTCCGGAATATCTTCACTAAAATCTGGTGCAAATCAAACGAGGTGTGGGTGCGCCACACCTCGTCTTCGTTAGTCCGCCCTTAGTCTGTTAAGCAAGCGATCGTCAGATCACTTCTTCTTGCCCTTCGTCTCCACCACCGGCGGCTGTTCGCGCCGTTCAATCAGGTTGTAGACGAAGTCCTTCTGGCTCTCCAGTATGATCTGGTCATAGGCTGTCTTGTTGAACAGCTCACTGTCCCTCTCAAGATAATTGCTGCCAAACTCTTCCTTGGGGATGATCAACTTGTTGGCGTAGCGATCCACGATCTTGTAGGGTGGCTTTACGCTGAAGTAGTACCGTCCAAACTCGACGTTCTGAAAATCAAAAATGCGCCCCTCGTCCAATCTCACCAACTCAAAATCAGATGGCGATAGAGTATCGTAGGTGATCCCCGACTCCGAGTAAACGGTCGCGATCGGAACAAAATTGAAGCTGTAATTTGTCGTCAGGTACAGGAACTGCGACGAGTCAATTCCGGCCGTGAATTCCTTGGAAAAGATGTAGTTCTTCCGATCGAAGATCTGGTACTCACCGGGCGGGACGTAGAAATAGAAAAACTCTCTCTTCTCTCTTAGACGACGGTTCAAGTACCGCTCTGCAGTGCGAATGACATACTTGTCCTCATCATTCAGCATTCCCTGCCTCGCCTTAAGTTCGACGGGATTATCAAGCAGCTTCTTCTCCGGGATCAATTCATTGAATGCATTGCAGGTCGCGAATTTGTACATCCAGTCCTTTTTAATAAAACTCAACTGCTCCCGGTATGACAGGTCTGTCGAACTATCAATGTAAGCGCGATATGAGGGCAACAGCGTCTCGAGTTCCGTCAGCCCCCACCATGCCCAGGATGGGCTGTTCAGGTTGTAATGCAGGACCACGAACCGTGCATACGATGATCCCAGCATCTGATCGTACAGTTCACCTTTGTTGCCGGAGTAGAACCAGATCGCCCACTGCCGATGCATATTCTGCACAGCCATATCCGAGATGAACAGACGATCAACATCCGTCGTCATAACCTTTGACACTTCGAGGAATTCCTGCATGTCATCATTCAGGTCGGAAATTTCCTCGGTGTTGGCAAGGCCGGGGACCGCAAGCAGCGATAGCAGGCCCAAGACCAACACAATGGTTCTGGAGTTCGAAAAAATCGATTTCACAGCTATTCTCCTTACTATTCCGAATTACCTAATTGAGTTTTGGTATCGAGCATCTCGTAGAAGCTCTTCAACTGCTGAAACAGCTCATCGGCACTGGTGTAGCGGGCATCATCCTGAAGTGCCCGAATTGATTTCTCCCCCCAAAACACGGCTTCCTTCGAGACACTCTCCATCTGGCCGCGGTCAAGTATCTCCATCCCGATCAACTGCTTCGCGCTGCTCAGGATTTCGGGATACCGTCCGGCCCTAAAGAGATACTCTGAATATGTCGGAAGAAAAGCTACGCACGTTGCGATGTAGATCTCACGGTTGTAATTGCGTGCATAAAAACCCTGTGTTGGAAGACTTCCCCCGCTGAGTTGGTCCAGGCATTTCCGGAAATAGTTCCAGGCCATGTCGTTTTCGTGGTTTGCGAAAGTCTCAGCGAGCAGGAAATATGATATCGACAACCCATAGTTCGATTTAAGAGTGTCGCCCGCAATCGACGCAAAGTAGTTGACCATTCGTCTCAACGAATCCTTGGTTGCACCTTCCTGCTTCATCGCGATAAATTGATCGTTGACCCACACTGCCTTGGCGAAATTCGCGACTCCGAACAGGTTCGGATATTCTTGCTGAAGCATCTCGTTGACGCTGGCAACGTAACTACTCTGGACATCATACAAGCTGTCACGAGTGGCGCGTCTGAGTACATTCTTCACCAGCGGGGCAAACGAATTGGCATTCGGGCAGTAAATCGCCGCCATCAGAACGTCCTTGAGCAGGAACGCGGTATTCCCGGGTACGCTCGAGGCCCGTAGCTGCGACTCATCAAACTTGTAGTAGGCGTCCAGATATCGGTTGTAAAGCTGAAGCATCAGTGCGCGCAGCTTATCCTGCAGCTCAACATTCTGCATGTCACGCTTCAGTTCCTCCAGCGTCATGAGAAAATGGATTTCTGCATTGTAGTAATAACCTTGAAAACGCAGTGCGTCGGAAGCGTCCAATTCTATCTTGATCGCGTTGCGGGCCTGCTCCAGGTCGTCAGGATTCCCGGTCTGGTAATAGGAGTCAAGATAATCAAGATACCCCTTGGTTTGTGCCGGCGTTGCGGAATTGCCGACCGCGCACAGCGCTAAAACCAACGCCGCCGTGATCAGTGTTGCTGAAGCAAAGTTCATTTTCATCATATCTCTAACCTCACAATTTGAATCTACAGTTTTGCAAAACAGTCATCGTAGCGAAGCAATCGACAGAGCTTTCGTGTGGCGTCCTCAAGTAAACTTTCTGCATCGCCCATATCTCCCGGTATGCGCACAAAATCGATATTCGAGATATCACCTAACAAATTGACGTTGACATGCAGTCGAACCCAGCGCCCGCCGTATCTGAAATCGAAATGATTATCGGCGTCTCGCGTCACCTTCAGCCAATCCTTCGAATCGACTCGTTCTTGTTCATCCAGGCCGGTGTGCACGAACATGCTTCTGACACACTGCCGCAGGCAGATATTAACCATCTGGTAGTGGTAGGGATCGAGCTTGATACGGGATACGCCCGTCTCAGCGACCGCGCGGGTATTTCTTGCAGCCACTTCTCCTACCGGCTCCCTGTTGCCATTCGACCGAATTACGCTGCTCGTGCTGCGTTCAGATTGCTCTTGCGCTAAGTCTCTCTGAACGAACTCATCGGTCGGAGCAACGACTGGCGCAATTGTGCCGGGTAATGATCGCGTTGTACTGGCCTCTTGTTGAGCGACGCGTTGTGCATCTCGGACTTCATTTCGACCGCGCGGCTGCGCCTTGGGTTGCAACACTCGCGTGGTCCGGTCGGGAATGCTGCGAAATCGCTCTATTGGCTTGTTCTCCGGCGGCTTGATGAACGGTTTGGCCTTAATCTTGGGCTTCGGAGGTGCCGGTCTTGGTAGCTCGATAATGAACTTCGAGGTGAATTCAGGCCGTGCTTCCGAGACAATCTGTGATTTCAGGGGTAGCGAGCCAAGGTATACGGCAAGAAGAAAAGACACCAGAACCAGCCCGGCCAACGTCAGAGTCGCAGTGACAATGTTGCGCCGATCGAGTGCAACCTTCAGAACGCCCCCGACAACATCCGCTTTCGATGCCGTCCTGCTCACTATGCATTTGCGTTCTAACTCTGCATCATCGCGGTCAAAATATGCTTGCATCCAACTACCTCAGGCCTTCCATCGAGCTATTCGACTTCTGCGCGATAAACGAGGTTACAGGGATAGTCCAGCTTATAACATGCGGCCATCGCCAAAGCAACGAGACCATAGTAGGAATGCGCCGAACTGTAAACATCAACACGTACAGAGTCTGGATTGATTTCCTTCGATGCCAGAAACTCGAATATTCTGTCGCGGACTAACAGATGAGCGTCGGGATCTGATAGGATCTTGTTGTCAACAGAGACGTAGGAAGTCTCCGGCGGCTGAGCATTGGTCAAAATGAAAACCATTCGGCTGGAGTCAACGAGTGAATTCTGATCGTAGATCTCGATGCGAACCGGGGCTGCCGCTTCTTCTCCCGTTTGACTCGACGATTTGTAGGGCATTTCAATCCGTTCGATCTGCGTGGATCCATTGCCGACAATGATGAAAAAGAACAGCATAATGAAGGCAAGATCCGAGGCGCTCACAATAAACGGCGCCATATTCCGTTTTGACTTACGATCGGACACGAGCACGCTCCGTGTTATGCGCGATTACATCTCCGGTCTCGTGCTGCACTTGAGGAATTCGGAGAGACTCGACAATTTCACAGACAGCGACAGCGCGGACGACCATCTGTTCGTGAATCTGGTCAATCACTCGCCGTGAAAAATAGGTGGCGCCAATCGCCAGCCCCAAATTCAGTAATCCCCACAAGCTGGTGATAATCGCCACTTTCAGGCCGACCGCAAATTCAAGCGATTGCGAAAGGTTTGCAGCGCTCTGTCCCTGGCTGAAAATATAAAGGAAACCAATCAGGGTTCCGAAAAATCCAGCGGCCGGTGAGGCCGTGGCTATACTGTCGTACAGACTCATTTCATCCATACTCTCGGTAATGCGGTCAATTCGATTGCGAAGATGTAAATAGAGATGATCGAATCTGCCTGACGCATTCGTCACCATCACCGAATCCTTCAGGACGCGCCAGAATCTCGATTTGCGATGGTCTTGTACCTGGGCGTACTGACAAAAATCGTCCCAGGTTTCGAACTTCTGTTTGAGAAAATGATCAAGACTTTCATCGCTGGGGTAGTACTGTTCTCGTTTTGCCGAGAAGACCATGAACATCGCGAAGCGAACTACAGCTGCGAGCGCCAGTGCAGCTAACACAAAGTAGGTCAAGAGCACAACTGTGGGATATTTCGCTTGCATGTAGTTGGCCAGGTCGAACCCCACCGGATCTGTACTGACTGTTTCCGCAAAGTCCTTTCTCTGGGCCTCGCTCACGCCGTCCCGCTCTTGCTGTTGGAGCGAAGCACCAATCTTGACAACGGCGTTGTCATGCATCCTCCATATGACTATGGCGGAGATAAACAGTACGACGACGGTAGCCAGCGTCGAGATAAAATAGTTCCTGCGCTTGTAAAGTGGCTCGGAGTATTGAGCTTCTTGCCTCAGGTCAGTCATTGGTTCCTCCGCTGTTCTCTATATTGTGAACGTCCCATCCAAACGGGAACGGTAACTCAACGTTCGTAGTGGCATGCCAACTGATCGACGGAAAACTAATCAGCCGCATGCTGGTAGTGGATTGGAGTGTTATCTACTGATAATTTCAGCGACTCCCGCGCAGAGTCGTCGCCACATGGAGTGGTTTCGACCACCATTCGCGTTACTCTTTGATTATCGACTTTGACGGATCAATTCTTTAGATGTAGCTGAAAATACGGCGTGGCAATTGCGGCGAACGGGCCAATTCCGATTGGAGTATGGGCGGTGGACAATACTGCTTTGGTCCGATGCGCGTATACACCGTTTCGCGGATGTGTCCGGCTATTTCGGCTTTACCGATTCCCATGAATCGGTCTTCTTGTAGTCAAACAGCAGCAGCAGCGGAATCACCAACCACACCAGCAGTGCTAATCCCGCCACGGAAAGCACTATTGCACTCTTTGTCGGCATTAGGAAAACAAAGCTCCCAACCCAGACAAAAACATTGACCGCAACGATTGTCAGCGTCAACTTCATGTTTTCGATTGTCCAGCCTTGCTTGATGATGAGCTTCATCATCATGGCGACCGCGAGCAACATAAGTCCGATAACACGCACGAGGCTGACGGCAACGAAATAGGCACTGTCCGTCACGATCCGCCCGGCCCGCTCACCCATCGAAACCAGGGCATCATTGACGCACAGGTGCGGCACAATTATCGCAAACACTCCACAAGCAAAGGTGTACCAGATTGCGAACCCGATCAGTCGCCAAGTCATATTAACAACTTACCTTTCTCACAGGTAATCGGCAATAGCGTGAGCAACAGAAGAGAACGCATGATACACCGGTGCCTTATACTTTCGCAGTAAGCCAGCGCCCCCTCCGGTAATAAATAAAGAAGAGTACCGTGGTGAGGATTCCCGAACATGTCAACACCCACCAGACTGCTCGTTCGTCAAATCCGAAGTACTGCGTAATCACGACGGCCGGAAGCACCTGAAGCAACCACGAGTGGATAATGCTGAAGATCATGAATGGTGCGTTAAGACCGACCCCAAGGTGTATCTGCTCCAGCATCACAAACGCTCCAAAGAAAGGGAAACTGATCGCTATAATGCGCAGCAGTACGCTGCCATGATGGATTGTGTCCTCGGTTTGGAAAAAGACCCGCATGTATTGCTCGGCAAAGATGAATGTCAGGATCCCGACGCCCGCCATGATGGCAAACGATAGCGAAATCGCTCGATCGGCAGTGGCCTTCGCGCGGTCGAATTTCTGTGCCCCGATATTGTGCCCGATCAGCGATGAAAGGCCTAACCCGATTCCCACGATGATCGCAATGCCGAAACCAATCACTTGCATACCGGCCCCATAGGCCGCCACCACCCCAGTGCCGAATCCGGCCACAATCGGTGTGATCAACAGGCGCGAAAGGGAGAACGACAGCTCGCCCAGCCAAGCCGGTACCCCCAACCAAACTATTTTCCACATTGACTCCAGCGATACCCGAACCTTTCCGCGTATGTGCAGGCGGACATTGACTCGGTCCGAGAAGAACAACCCCAATCCAACTGACAGGCACAGTGTGAAGCTGATAACCGTCGCCAAGGCGGCTCCAACAATACCCATTTTCGGCAAACCAAACCAACCAAAGATAAGGAACGGGTCAAGTAGGGCATTCAGTATGTTTGAACCCAACATCAAGCCCATCGCCAAATTGGGATTTGCGACTCCGCGCAGTGCCGTGAATATCGAGAATGCCGCATAGAACATCGGCAGGCCAATTATCTGAATGCGGCCGTAAGTCAGCGCTAAATCATAGGCTTTGCCTTGGGCGCCTAAGAGGTGCAGAAAATCGGGCAGGAAGATCAAGCCAACAAGATTCAACAACACACCGAAAAACAGCTTCAAAATCAGGGTTTCCTTGATTGCGGTTTCGGCGCGGTCAAAATCCTTCTCGCCGTAGCGTCGCGAAATGATCGCAACCGAACCGGGCCCGATCAGGCTGTTAAAGGCGAAAAGTATCCACAATAGGTTGGCAAAAAACGTGATCGCCGCGACGCTGTCTTCGCCATCGGGCAGTCGCGAGACCCAGAACATGTTGACCACCGAGTAGAGATGTTGAGCCATGAATCCGATCATCGAAGGCAGTCCCATCTTCAGGACAGAACCCGTGACCGAACCTTCAGTAAAATCGGCTCGTTGCTTTTCAGTGGTTTCCAGCATATCCAAACTATACGTCCGCTATCGCCGAAAGATGCGTAAGTACTTACTAAAATTACTACTTACCGGGCGATAGTCATTTTTGAATAATAACGAAACCTCCCGACCGGCGCAATCGCAGCCATCGCCTCATTCGCGATTGATCGAATTTTCGAAGCTGCTGGAATAGCAGTCCGCCGGAGTTCCGCCCCTCATATTGCCCCAAGTCATTACTCTATTTGACCGTAAAGCGAGAGCCTCTCCGAATTCAGTTCAACTTGAATCCGGTATCTGCACCGGTACAGAATGATCTTCTCCCAGTCGTCGCCCAGAGAGTAAAATGTCCAAAACGAATCCTGTCTCGGTCCAGTAATTTTCTTCGTGCAGTTCTTAACAAAGAACTATTTACCTGCAGATTTTATTTGGTATAATATCACTGGGTAAGGCGATACGCAATGAAGTGGTCCACGGTGAGATCCCCTGTTCCCCACGCAACTGGATGATTGCCCCACCCAAAAATTAAGGATGCTAATTACCAAATTTTAGAAGGAATTGAGATGAAATTCAATCGTCTACATGCTTGGACAGACGATGTTAGGGAGGCCGAGCGTCTTCAGGAAAAACACGCTCCGTTGGTGAGCACAAAATCCGAAAAGACCTCATTTCGTCTGGTGGGAGGAGTGGATGTCGCCTACTCCAAGAAAGATAACACGGCATTTTGCACTGTTGTCATTATGAAGGTTCCGGAAATGGAACTATTGGAGAAAGTTCGAGCACAGGCAGAAGTCACTTTCCCGTTTGTGCCGGGGCTATTCTATTTTCGCGAAGGACCGGTAATCACCAAAGCGCTCAGTCGTCTGAAATTCGTCCCCGATGTCTTCATTTTTGATGGCCACGGAATTGACCACCCGCGCGGGATCGGCATGGCTTCCCACATGGGCGTCATGCTTGAGATGCCGACAATTGGCTGCGCCAAAAAGATCCTGGTCGGGAAAGTTGATCCGTTGGGAAACGGAGTCGGAGACACGGCACCGATTTATCTGGGAAACATCGATGTCGGACGAGCCATTCGCTCGCGCGAAAACGTCAAACCGCTCTATGTATCTCCCGGGCACAAGATCGATGTCGAAACCGCAGTGAAGACTGTCGTCGACTTGCTCCGTGGATATCGCCTTCCGGAACCGCTCCGCCTTGCCCATATCATGGTGAACAAACAGCGTCGCAACTACGACATGAATCTCCCCGGAGGACCCGGCCCGTCACGAGGCAGACAGCGCGACGATGATGATGATGACGAGCGCGAATAAACTCCAAATCCAAGAGTGAGCATTTCCGAATCGATTTGCTCCAAAAATTGCCGAGGAGCGACTACTGGTCGCTCCTCTTGCATTTCATCAATATAGGAGGAGAAAAAGGGCTAAGGGAGACACCCCGCGCAAGGCATTGGGCCACCGCCAAAAATATAGTTCACTAGATAGACTGCGTCAGAAATATTCACTAAATCACTGCAGTCAGCATCTCCTGATTCCAGCGGCTCCGGCGCTGGGCCGCTGGCGAATATGTAATTAACCAGGTAAACGGCATCTGAAATATTCACAACCTCGCTGTTATTGGCATCACCGCAAATGTAGAGCTCTGGGTCGGTTACAGTGATGCTCACACTTATCGTGTCAGTCTTCAAAGGAACGCTCGCGTCGAAAACAGCTACCGTAAAGTAATACGTGGCATTGTAAGTCGGAATTCCGGCGATCGTACCATCGGGGCTGTCAAACGTCAGGCCAAAAGGGAGATCGCCCCCAACCCAAGTCCAACTGTAGGGCTGGAGACCTCCGACAGCCTCCATTTGGTAAGAGTAAGGTATTGTACGCTGGGCGAGCGGTAATACGTAACTGGTGATATGCACGCTCTCGTCACAAACATCGCCTATCCCGTTGCCATCATCATCCAACTGCATTGGGTTGAAAACATCAGGGCAGTTGTCACACAAGCTACCGACAGAATCGGCATCAGGGTCCTCTTGGGCCGGGTTTGCGGTGAATAGGCAATTGTCGAAGTCATTTTGTACTCCGTCGTTATCAAAATCACCGGAATTGGCAAGTTGGAATACTGTTGCCAGTGAAGCTCGTACCATCCGAGTCATGTATTCGAAATTCATGTATGAAGTGCTATCCATGGGACTGTGATAAACACTCGAAAAATAGTACTCTATGATGAAAACGGCAGGATAACCTTCTTGCGTGAACGGATAGTGGTCCGACCCTCCCGAATTGCCGCCAAGCACACCGCTTATCCCGTAACTTGCCTGGGCAATATTCTTCCACATATTTGCATACACCGTGTTTGATCCATGATAAATCGTCGCGCGATTCCAATTCGAGATACTCGCGATCATATCCATGTTGAACATCAGTATGATCTGGTCTCCCCTATCAGCGGCTTCACCCGCGTAATGGTATGATCCGTACAGTCCCCATTCCTCCGCATCAAATGTAATAAACTTGAATGTCACCTCAGTCGGCGTACCTGCGAGTGCACGCGCAACCTCTAAGACACCGGCCGTTCCCGAACCATTGTCATCAGCAGCAGGGGACACGGTGACTCCGTCATAGTGTGCACCAACGATAATCTCGATTTCAGGATACTTGGTGCCGGTCTTGACAGCCACGACATTGTAGCACTGATTAGTCGTGCCGTTGAAATACTGGCTCCAATGATCAAGATAAACGGAATCATAGCCAAAAGATTCAAATTTGGACTCAATCCAGTCCCGTGCTTGAAAGATACTCGGTGTTCCGGCAACGCGACGATAGTAGGACTGCAGACGCGACACATACGAATACAAAGAATCCTGATCGATAGTCCCCACCAATTGATCAAGAATCGATGATTGAGCTAGACCCTTGAAACGCGGCGCCCCTTCGTCTTGATAGACGATTCGCAGTGATCGCGCCGGAATTGGCATGAGGCTTGGTTGCATTTCCTGGGCCGGATTATAACCTCCGGGAACCCGGTATACCCGCAGGTTGCCATCCACGTACACTGTTTGATATCGCGATACATTGAAGTTGTCCAGACGCAAGTCAAGCGCCAGTTCATTGCGCTCAACTCCTTCCGCAATCATTGCCGCCTCAAGCCCGGAATTGAGTACTGCCGCCATCCGCGTGGATTCGGCAAGTACAAGATAACCGGCATTCGTCTTCACCACTGCATCAACCTGGAGACGCGCGAGTAACTGGGCCTCACTCTGACTATGCAGAGTAATCTCCATCAGATTGGCAGCACCAAGCGAACAAGCAGATATCTGGAGTACCAGCAACACTCCGATAAACACAACTCTCATTGATTGCTCCGAGGTTAGTGGTGAGTTTCTTACGTGATAATATACACTAAGGTCGCTATTTGGCAATCTCAAAGACGACTAGAACAGCGCATGGTTCGGAAAAAATCCGAATCCGAATCATCCAATGAACCCAAAGAATCCACCGTCCGGAACTCGCAGCGTGCATTCAGTCGCTCAACGAAGTTGCACAGGAATGATCAGTGCCATATATTGACCAAACCGCCTTGCTGGTTGAGAACGCAAATCA
The DNA here is from genome assembly GCA_964552775.1 of uncultured Ignavibacteria bacterium. Lineage (GTDB taxonomy): Bacteria > Zixibacteria > MSB-5A5 > CAIYYT01 > CAIYYT01 > JADJGC01. The sequence continues at coordinate 19,553 of CAZKIH010000027.1, forward strand.
AGATGAAAGTAGGAGCCGTTGGACAGGTGAGTCTCAGAGAGTTTATGATCAGTATCTTGCCCGGACTGCTGATTGTCATCGTCATTCAGTCTCTTGCAATCAGCTTCTTCGATGTGCCCATCTATGGCGATTCGGAAGAGTACATGCTGCTTGGAAGAAACCTGCACGAATCAGGGCACTTCAGTTTCGATGGCGTTAGTCCTTCACGAATGCGCCAACCAGTCTACCCGGCATTTCTTAGCCTAACCTACTTTGCCCTGGGGCAGTCCTTTTTGATCGTCAAGCTGTTTCAGGCCCTGCTCGGTCTAATTTCCTTCACAGTGATCATGAAACTTTACCAGCGCGTTTGTGGAACTCAGCACCTGCGGCTGGCAACTCTCGGCATCGGGCTCTACGTTCCCCTTTGGTGGAATTGTGCAATCATCCTCTCTGAGCCTATCGCAATCTTGCTGATCGCAGGCTTTCTGCTTGTCCTATACGACCTGCTCCTAAAATGGGATCTCTGGAAGTGCATTATCGCCGGTCTGCTGCTTGGAATCGCCATTTTAACGCGTCCAATATCGATCGCACTCTTGCTGCTGGTCTGGTTTCCCATCGCATCAAGTAGTCGACTGCATGGGAAACGACTGATGACACTCGCTACTGTCGTCGTTAGCTGTCTTGTCGTACTGTCGCCATGGGCAATCCGCAATTACATCTCCTGTGGAGTAATGACACCGCTCTCTTCTGAAGGGGAATACCATGCATCTCGCGCCGCCGACTTTGCTGCCGAATTACCAAAGGACTCCGTAGTGACGTGGGACGCAGTCCGCGATTCTCACACCAACCCATCTGTCCTTGGAGTCATAGCCAGCGAGCTTCGGGATCATCCAGTGAAGTTCCTTTGGAACAGCACCAAGCGCGTAATTGGTACCTGGAGCTATTTCCCAGGCAGCCGCAACTACTTTGATTACCTTCCGGCAAGAATTGCCGCCTACGTCGTACAGATTGTCCTCCTGCTCGTCGCAGTGTTCGGTCTGAGCAAACTCGATCGGGATAAAAAGCTGTTCCTCATTTTCCCAGCGATCAGCTTCTCGATTATCATCTTTTTCTCCAGCGAAGGCATCTCTCGCCTGCTCCTACCGATCATGCCAGCCGTATTGATCGCTGCCGCCATTGGTGCGGCTTCGATAATTGATTCCTGGCACAGAAGAACCAGAACGGTTCGCCCATAGCCTAATTTGCTTGACAAATTCTGGATATGCCTCTACCATTTGATATTCTATGGCAATGACATCTGACCTCCGCTACGATTTCTGGGACATCCTCAAAGCTCCTCGCATTGCTCTGTCCGGCAAGGGCCTTTTGGCACAGGCGAGATCACTGCTCTATGGATATGCGGCATACTTCTCTTGCTCATATTTGGCGCTGCTCCTCAATGGACAACCGTTCGCCTACTCATGGGAAGCGTTCGGCCTCTTCCCACTGTGCAATCTCGGTCTGTCACAGTGGTATTCCTGGACCGTCTGGATACTCGGAATTATCGTGGCAGTTGGCTTCTATGACTATGGTAATCTGACCGTCGCTAAGTTGGGTTACGAAGAACTTCGCGGGAACTACTTCTTCTCGGCTCGCGATGCCGCTCGTGACGCTCGTGCAAACCTCTTGCCGCTCTGGGTATCAGGTGGATTGGTAGCGTTCCTGATTGCCGTTCTTGCCGCGATACAGGGACTCGTAAGTCTGGTAGCATTGATCCCGGGTATCGGCGGACTCCTCTACGCAATACTCTATGTTGTGCCGTTCTTTCTCTGGTCGCTCTTTCTTGTCTTTCTAACTTTCGGATTGACGACCTCTGTCCTGACATTGCCTGCGATTATCGTCGCGCGCGAGAAGGACACATTCGGCGCGACGTTCTATATTTACAATATCATCTGGACTCAGCCCCTTCGCTGGCTGGGCATGACCGCTTTTGGATTAGTGCTGGCCAAGATAGGAATGTTCGTAATCGGGTACTTCTTTATGCGTGCACTGCAATTGACCAATTTCCTCGCCGGCTGGTTTGGTGGCGATAAAACAGAGAGCATCCTGATTGCAGCTTACACGGTTCTCGAACCGCTCCGCGGAGTGGTACGCTTCTTCACCACGCTGTATCCAGGTTCAAGCATCGGCTACGACCCGGAAATGGCTATCCGTTACACTATGACAAACCACAATTGGATTCTCGATAGTTCACAGTCTATAGTGTCTGGTGCTGATCAGGCGGCCGCAGTAATCATTGCCTTAGGGCTCTTGGGAATACTCATTCTGATAATCTCATACGGTATCAATATCATCACCAATTCTCAGTTATTGGCGTTTCTCCTTATTGCCTATAAAGAGGACAAGGTCAAACTAACCGAGGATGTTGCCAACCGCATCCCGGAACCCAACGAAATACTTCCCGAAAAACCGCAATCCGACAGCACGACTGCTTGACATTAGCCCGCTTTGCGCCGTAAATAGTCCGATGGAATTCGTAAAGAACATTCGCAACTTCTCGATCATCGCGCACATCGATCACGGTAAGTCAACGATTGCCGATCGCCTTCTCGAAATGACGCGCACAATCAATGTCACGCACAAACAAATGCTCGACAACATGGATCTCGAGCAGGAACGCGGCATCACCATCAAGGCGCACGCCATCCGCATGCACTATCATGCCAATGACGGCCACAGATACATCCTCAACCTCATCGATACTCCCGGTCACGTGGACTTTTCCTACGAGGTCTCCCGCTCGATCGCTGCCTGCGAAGGCGCACTTCTCGTGGTTGATGCCTCCCAGGGAATCGAGGCCCAGACGCTCTCTAATCTCTACAAAGCGCTGGATCAGAATCTCGAAATTATCCCGGTCCTGAACAAAATCGACCTGCCCCATGCCGAACCGGAACGGGTCGCTGACTCGATACTCAATCTGGTGGGTGGCAAGCGCGAGGACATTCTTCACACCTCCGCCAAAATGGGAATCGGAATTCACGAAATTCTGGAAGCGATCGTTAAACGCATTCCACCGCCGACTACGGATCCCAAGGGCAGCCTAAAAGCGATGGTCTTCGATTCAAAATTCGACAGCTACCGGGGTGCTGTGCCATACCTTCGCGTTGTCGACGGCGAAGTCAAAAAGGGTGACGTCATCAAATTCTTCTCGACTGGAATCGAGTACGAAGTCGACGAGGTTGGCCACTTGATCATCGATCGCAAACCCGCCAAGAAGCTTACCGCCGGGGAAGTCGGCTACATCGTCTGCAATATCCGCAATCTCGCAGATGCCAAGGTCGGCGATACGATCACTTATGCCAAAGGCGGTGCCGACACGCCATTGCCCGGCTTCAAGGAAATCAAATCGATGGTGTACTCGGGCATCTATCCTGCCACTACTGAACGCTACGAACAATTGCGGGAGGCTCTGGAAAAATTACAGCTCAATGATGCTTCGCTTACCTTTGAACCCGAATCTTCTATGGCCCTGGGATTTGGCTTCCGCTGCGGATTTTTGGGTCTGTTGCACTTGGAAATTGTTCACGAACGCCTCGAACGCGAATACAGCGTCACGATCGTCAACACCGTCCCTAACGTAGAGTACCACGTATTCACCAAGAAAAATGAAGTTGTCAAGGTCGACAATCCCGCCAAGATGCCGTCGCAGATGCTGGTCGACCACATCGAAGAGCCCTACGTCGCGGCGCAGATCATCACGCCGACCGAGTACATCGGCAGCATCATGAAAATCATCGCCGAGCGGCGCGGGGAATTCAAGGCGACACATTATCCCGATCCGTCGCGCGCGACTCTCGAGTTCAATCTGCCGCTCTCCGAGATCATCTTCGATTTCCATGACAAACTCAAATCGATCTCGCGCGGATACGCCTCGCTTGACTACGACTTCCTCGAAATGCGCACCAGCAAACTGCAGAAGCTCGACATCCTGCTCAACTCCGAACCCGTCGATGCCCTGTCCTGTCTGATACATCAGGACCGCGCGCAGGTCTGGGGACGCAAGCTCTGTGCGAAGCTGGCCGAGTTGATTCCCCGGCAGATGTTCGAGGTCATCATTCAGGCGGCGATCGGCTCCAAAGTCGTCGCGCGCGAAACGGTTCGACCATTGCGCAAAAACGTCACCGCGAAATGCTATGGCGGCGATATCACCCGCAAACGCAAACTGATCGAGCGTCAAAAAGAGGGCAAGAAGAAGATGAAGCAGATCGGCACCGTCGAACTCCCCCAGGAGGCCTTCCTCGCAGTCCTCCAAATCGACCGCGACGGCGAGTAGCGGCGGAATTCATTGACTTTCGTCTGTATTAAGATTGCTGCGATTCTTCTGTTTGATAGCGCGGTATTTCACTCGAAGTTGCGCAAATCGCACCGCATCAAGGAACGTCAAAAAGGCCGCTGTTAGGCTGTAGGCGAAGCACGAACCGGAGATTACAATCACCCATTTTGTCATTCTACATGGCGCTGAAGCGTCTATTGCGGTCAGGCCAACCGCGACATAGAATAAAATGGAAATTACAAGCGTCAAGAACAACAGCACGATTGAGTATTTCATACTCCAGAGCAATTCGGAATAGACCCCTCGTTCTTCGAGAAACTCGATAAATTCGTCGTCTGTTGCAGAGGCAATAACTGCGTACCCTGCGAAGTAAACAGAGAACATCAAAGAAAGCACCTGCGTTGAAAGGACTAGGTAGGAAAGGATGAATTCACAGGGCAGCAGCGAGGGGATGAGGAAAATCTCGGCGATCAATACGAATACGAAAGCCCCGAAATCGTAGCTCAAAAATATACGATTTGCTCTTATTTTAAGATTCTGTCCCATATTGCTCTATACTCATCAAAGAGTTCGGGGATGGCATCACCTGGTGCATCTGGCATGAAGGAAAGTTTCTTACTTATTGGGCGAGTGATTGTGCTGACCACACGATTCTTCCCCTCGAATGTTCCTTCAACTTTTGCCTCGCCATAGCCGTCAACCGCCATCATCATGTCTCCAAAGACAGCGTCGTTGTCCTCTATCAGCAAACCCCCTTCTGAAGCACTTTCATAATGTTCACGAAACTGACTCGCCCGCATTCGCCTGAGTCTTTCGTCTGTATCGCGCCAGAGCGCTCTGCTACTTGGGTTAGACGGATGCAAACTTACACTGACTCGCTGAATTCTTGAAAACTTCCTAAGTGCATCTCTGAACTCCAACTCGTCTTGAATCGATTTGATTTCGGCACTCACAAACAGTTTGTCATTTGCTTCTTCGAAGACCTGCGCAAATCTGTCAAAGAACTGCTCCACGCTAACTTTGTTAGGAATCGGTCGTATTGCAATCACATCCGTACCAAGATGCAGAATAAAATCGCACTTGGCTTCTACTCGATCTAACAACTCCTCCGTCGCAATCTTGTGCGTTGCTCTGTCTACTATCAAATCTTGTTCAGTTGGTCGCACTTTGACAAGATAGCCACAGATGAACCGTTCGTTGTTGTGAATAACTGACGAGACGTTGAAGTATCCCCATTCGAAGTCTCTATGAGAGACAGTCTCAGATCGATTCAGCGTCTGATGAATTAGGTCAGATTTTGACATAGCACCCGAAACGAGTAGATTCAGTCTCCCAAATGCGAATTTCGGCCCGTGCAAAGGCATAGCACTTCACTCCTTTGTCGCTCACTGACGTGTTTGAGCCAATGTGAGTGCTAATCTTGTTCAATTAGGTGCAAAGGTCAAGAAGAATGCGATGACGGAAATTAGTTTCGTGCCCGCCAGTCGTCCACGCCTGGCGGGCCTATCTTTTCAGCGAACGTCGGAGATCCCGCCGCCGGCGTGCAGTGGGACCGTCACCCAAATGTACTGTCTTCCTCCCTCTCCCCGTTAGGGGAGAGGGAACGAGGGTGAGGGCGTAAGTCAATTGTAGCGCGCCTGCCCTCCACCGAAGTCTTGTAGGTCAAAATCCCTGTGGTATTGACATCCCCGATGAAATCGGGGATCCAGTTGTGCGCGTGCCCCGTGACCGCCGGAACCCATTTCGATCCCGTAGGGGCGACGTCTGGTCGCCCCGAGGCTGTCCCCCAAATATCGAAATGTGTTGTCTTCTTCCCACTCCCCGTTAGGGGAGAGGGAACGAGGGTGAGGGCGTAAGTCAATTCCCCCGCCCGTCATTCCGGCGACCTCCGGAATCCAGCCTCGTATTCCTGCCACAGCCATTATAAACGATAAACATAGCTCCATATTATCCTTGACAACAAAGTCAGCACTCCTAAATTAGCGCGCAAAACGTTCACAAGGAGTAATTAATGCGACCACCTACCGTCAAGACCGTCCTCTTTCTTTCTCTGCTCGTTGCAGCGTTGCTACTCATCACCTGCACCCAAAACAGCAGCGACAACAAGGCGCTGACCCAGGAAGAAATGATCAAACGCGGGTCATATCTGGTGAACACCGGCTCGTGCAATGATTGTCACTCGCCGAAGAAGTACGGACCGACCGGTCCCGTGCCCGACCAATCTATACTTCTCTCCGGTCACCCGGCGAATCTGCCGGTTGCCGCGATCCCTGCCGGATTGCCCGATCCCAATGGCTGGGTCGTTCTGGGTAACTCCGACTTCACGGCATGGGCAGGTCCCTGGGGTGTCTCTTTCGCCGCCAACCTGACACCCGATGAAAAAACGGGTATTGGCGCATGGACCGAAGACGACTTTGTCAACGCGATGCGTAACGGTAAGCACATGGGCACCGGGCGCGACATCCTTCCGCCGATGCCGTGGCAGTTAATTGGTCAGATGACTGATGAAGATCTCAAGTCGATGTTTGCTTACTTGAAATCGCTGCCCTCCGTTCCCAATCTGGTGCCCGGACCGATTCCGCCGCAGCCTGCGCCAGCACCGCAGAACTAACACAAGGTAATCTCTGTTCGCAGCACGCGCCCCGACGCTGTCACACAAATGCCGAAATGTATTGTCTTCTTCCCTCTCCCTGTCAGGGGAGAGGGAACGAGGGTGAGGGCGCAAATCAACTGCAGCGCGCCCACCTCCCCCTTTCAAGCCTCGACATCATGTATCCACATTAAACTTGACAATTCGCCTGATATTCATCGTATTGCAGCAAAACTTGTGAAGGAGTAATGCTATGAAGCCAGCTACTACTAAAATCATTCTGTTCGTTTCGCTTCTGGGTGCCTGTTCGCTGCTCATCATGTGCTCGCAAAGCAGCAAAGAGGTCACCATGACGCCGGAACAAATGGTCAAGCGCGGAGAATATCTGGTTAGCTTCGGCGGCTGCAACGACTGCCATTCTCCGAAGAAGTTCGGCGAGAAAGGACCGGAGCCCGATCCGAGTATTTTGCTCTCCGGCCACCCCGCCAATCTTCCGGTGCCGGAGATTCCGGCTGGACTGCCGAATCCAATGGGCTGGATGGCTATGTGCAACGCACATATGACCGCCTGGGCCGGACCCTGGGGGATCAGCTTCGCCGCGAATTTGACGCCGGACAAACAGACTGGAATCGGCGACTGGGATGAGGAGGATTTCATCAAGACGTTGCGATCTGGCCAGCATCTCGGTATGGGCCGCGAGATCCTGCCGCCAATGCCTTGGCAGATGACTGCTAAGCTGACCGATGAGGATCTCAAGGCGGTCTTCGCCTACTTGATGTCTCTGCCGGCGGTGCCGAATTTGGTTCCCGGCCCGATTCCGCCGGTTGCAGCCCCACCGGCTGACTCGTCCTCACATCAATAGCATCACAAAAGAAAGGGCAGGTCACTTCCGACCTGCCCTTGATCCTCACATAATCAGTCACTTCAGCGGTTAAAGCACGCTGCACACGGCGAACTTCCACTCAGAAATATGTAATTGACCATATAAACACAGTCTGTAATCCGAACACTCCCGCTGCAATCCACATCCGCGTTAGCAAGACTGGCTGGTGCCGCACCATTGGCAAACAGGTAGTTGACCAGGAAGACAACATCCGACAGGTTCACTTGCGATGACTGATCGATGTCGCCGCATTCGAATCCTGTCGAGAACTCAAAGACATCTCCCGATGAGTTCGGCTTGTTGGTCGTAATTCTCACAATCGTCCCGGCTGGAACGAACGGGTACTCGCCGGAAACGTCCATGAAACGAAATCTCCCCATGTGGAGACCCTCAAGATCCGGGTCCAAGTCACCTGTATTCCAACCCGGCTGAGTCCACGGTATTGCCGCGTAGTCGATATCCCAAAGATACAGACCATCACCCCAATCGACCGTACTGAACTCGTCTCCATCATCGAGGTTCATATAGGCAATCTGTCGATCGTCCGTGGGATTCTCGGGCGTGCTGACTCCGATGTCCCAAATCTCAATGGGTGAAAGATACGGCAGGACGGATGAATAGTCTCCGGCCCCGAAAAAGTCGAGAATGTGGGTGTGCGCAGTATTCGTGATTCGAATCTCAAAATCGTGGTTCGTACCTCCTTGCCACGAATAACGCCTCAGGCTGTGGTCTCCTTGGGGATCCATGTACCAGTCACCGGTTGAATTTTGGGAGAAATTCACATTGTCAGGCGGCCAGAAATGACCATAGGCGTTAGAGATCTCCGCGACGGACTTGACTCCCAGATTGGGTCCGAAAACCCGCGGCATAAACCCATCGATTACTGGATAGCCAAAGTCACCTGATTGGTTCTGCTGAAGACTGAGCAGAATGGCGCCGGTGGCGAGATCGACCAAACTCCAGGTATTGTCGGCGGCAAAACTCACGCGATAATCGTGACCGGTCCGTGCCGAAGTGTCGATCCACTCGATAATGACCATGCCGTCGCTTTGTCCCATCAAATGATAGGCCGTATCCGCGAGGACTCCAGGATTAGAAACGGGCGTCACCTCGGTATTGAATACAGGAGTCTCAAGTGTGGGTGTGAGATAGCCCAGAAGATTCCCAAACTGATCGGTGAACTCGATCATGTGATTCACATCAAAGTAGTAGCCGGAAACTCCATAATAGTAAGTCGTGCCATTTTGCAGCGGGAGATGCGTGAAGGCATCGCTTTCAGCAATCTGGAGACTTCGGAGCCCGGAATTGCTGCCGTTTTGGACGACCACACGTTCGATAGCACCGATATCGGGGTTGAGAACGTCGCCATAGATTAAGGCAACCTCGTCCTCGATATCGTAAGTGGCGATCTTCTTCCATGGCCCAGTAGAAGTCACTCCCTGGTAGACATTGTATCCTTCGAAGTGAAACTCCTCATTGAGAACAGAGTTTGTGAGTACGTCGCCGACCATGCTGCTGTTCCAGAAGATATCCACTGCCTGATCGCGGCCGCGCGAATTGACAACAATCGCCTTGTTTGGGTTAGGGAGACCAAAATTGCCATCATACACCTGTTGAATCTGAGAGTCCGTCTGACGCAAGGCTGATACTGCGTTAAATGGATCGCTTCCTTGCGCCACCAATACTGCAACCACAACCTCCTGAGTATCACCAGGCACCATATCGAATGGTCCCGAAGAGAGCATCAGGCGCCGGTCAGCAGCAGCCTCGTCTGTCCAACCTGTCCACGTTACGGGATCACCGGAGACGGCATAGGTCGTGACCTGGTTGGTTATCGGATTGATCATCGGTTCCATCGGCCCCATGATGCTCTTGATCAGGCCTCGCATATAGCCATAAGCTTCAAGACTGCTGGTTGGATCAGTACCGTTGATATACTTGTTGAAAGACATCATCCCGAGATTTCTGAATCCCGGCCGCGGCTCACCCGAAACATAAGCAGTGTCCGAAGGCAATCCCGGTACGATTGGTCCCTGCAGGAAATCGAATCCGACAGCCGGAGGAGCTGTCCCGTAGTCAAGGTCCCATCCATCGTTGTAACAGTAGCCTAATCCAAGGAGTGTGTCGCAGCCGACCAGGTCGTCGCTCGCGTCGCCAAGATCGGGATCCACCCAGATGGACACATACGCATCCTGAAGATTATTGCCGCCCTTGTTTATGATCTTGAACTTGAGAAAGTAAGCATTTGCCAGCGCCCCGGTTCGAGCGTAACCAAACGCCGACTGCTGAATCTCGATGCCCAGTGGCAAAGTGCCGCCGGCATCATTCAAGTGCCGGCTCGCATCGGCATCGTTGAACACCGACCAGGTCATTTGATCGCCCAATATCAGTGGATCTCCGTTATTGTCAACTGGAGCCCCTTGATCTGCTGGCCAATTCGCATAATCCGGATTCGAAGCTGGAGTATCATTCTTGCCAACCTTGTAGACCCGAAACTCAGGGCTATCCGCCACGAAAGTCCCACCCTGCATCGGTCCGTAGCCAAACTCCGATGAATACTCAGCGATCGCCACGCGGACATTGCCATCGACGATAGCGCCAAACCAAACTCCCGCAGAATAGACCATGGTCTTCTTGGTTCCGCGCGGAAAGTACAGCCCATCAGTCTTGCCCAGTACGTGTTCCCTGTCGTAGGCAAAGTTTCCGTCATTGTAAACGAACATCTCAAGATTGTTGCAATCAAGCCGAGTATCGTTATCCAGCACAAGCGCTGTCCTCGCCTGTGGCGGACCCGACTTCTTTGGCGCAGATTCTACCGGAAGAGAGAAGAGGAACAAAGTCAATAACGAAATGACAAGCGCCGACGAGATTTTTTTCATCTAACCTCCCGCTTTGGCAGCTAACGCGGCCCTGATGATCTTGATTGGAAGTACTACACGGATGTAATTAATACAGCATGGACATTTTTGTCAACATCTTTTGCCACTGACCAACAATCGCCTATCGGATCACCGCAGTTCCCCTGAACATGAAATACGCCGCGCCCACCAGGCATAAGCTCGCCCAGACAAAATCCATCTTCAATTCCTGCTTCATGTAGAGAAGCGAAAACAGCGCAAACACACACATAGTAATGACTTCCTGCATCACCTTCAGCTGCCCCAGAGAATAGTATTGGTACCCAATCCGATTGGCAGGCACCTGCAGGCAGTACTCAAAAAATGCGATTCCCCAGCTAATGGCTATCACCATTAGCAGTGGCTTATCCCTGAAGTCCTTCAGATGACCATACCAGGCATATGTCATGAAGAAATTGGAGGCTATCAGCAAAACCAGAGTCCAGAGTCTTCCCATTGTCCGACCTCGATGCTTGTGTTACTCGTTTCTCTCAATACAGCGGCCATTCGCAGCAATAATCTGCGGCCTCGTTCGAGAAACTACAATGGTAAAATCATCGAGTGAAAACGCCCTTTCAAAAGCTCAACTGAATATCTCTTGCTCAATACTGACAATCGACCGTATCTTGTCCGCCAGAAGAGAGGGGCTCATCGGTTGACTTACTCCAATTTGAATTGAAACTGGTAATTTGCACATAAAGGAAGAAGATCTGGTTATGCAGGGACAAATTGGCGGCGACGGCGCAAACGTCGCAGTGGAAAAAGGCATCAACTTCGAACTGCCGTCTGTCGTATTTTCGGGAATCGTTGCAGTGCGGGACCGGTTGCTCTTGTTACCCAATCCTCTGCGCCTGGAATCAGGCGATCCGAGTTTTGACACTCCTGAACACATCAAGGAAGCGGCCGCCAAAGCCATTCGGGATAACAACACCCACTATGCGCCTTCGACGGGCATCAAGAAACTGCGCGATGCGATCGTTCGCAAAGTCAGCCAAAAAAACAAAATCACCAATATCGTCAACCCTGATCAGGTGTTGGTCACCAATGGTGGAATGCACGGACTCTACTGCGCGTTCAGGACGATTCTGAACCCGGGCGACGAGGTCTTGATCCCCCAGCCAAATTGGACATCGACAGCTTGGATTATTCGCATCGCCGGCGGCGTACCGGTCACTGTACGTCTGCATCGTCGGCACGAGTACCGCTGGGACATCAACGAACTCAAATCAAAAATCACCGATCGCACCAAAGCTGTGCTGATAAATTCGCCTCAAAATCCTACCGGCGCCGTGATGTCGCGTCAGGATCTGATTGACCTGCTTGATGTTGCCGCCGAACACGATCTTTTTGTCATCGGGGATGAAGCCTATGAAGATATCGTCTTCGAGGGCCAGCACCATTGCATCGCTGCCCTTGCTGCCGACTATCCGAAGTCAGTACAGGACAAGATGATTTCTTGCTTCACCTTCTCAAAAAGCTACGCCATGACCGGCTGGCGTCTGGGTTATCTGACCTGCACGAACTCGGAATTCAACGAAAATGCCAAAAAGATGATCCTCTACACGATCAACGGTGTCTCAACGCCAACTCAGTTTGCCGGAGTCGCCGCCCTGGAAGGTCCGCAGGATGCCGTCGCCAAGATGACCGCCGAATACAAGCAGCGTCGCGATCTCTTCTTTGATGCCGTTAATGGCACCGAGTTCATGCACTGCGACATGAAACCCAAAGGCGCCGTCTACCTATATGCGCGCATTACCGACAAGTGGCACGGGTCCGAGTGGGATCTGGTCAATCATCTGATCGACCGCTACTCGCTCGGCTCTGTTCCGGGCGAGGAATTTGCCGACGACGAAAAATCGATTCGCTTCGCCTATGCTTGCTCAACCGATATGATCCGGCGCACAATCGATGCCCTGAAGAAGTAGACCTTTCAGATACATATTGACAGCGAGAGAATTAGGCGTACTTTGGGAAGCGTCTGGTCCTCCATCACTCATTGAGAGCGAACGCTGCATGCGGTCAATATTCTTAATCTGTCTGCTCCTGCCAATACTCGGGATGTTCTCGGCAGAAGGAACTGCGATAGCTGACAATGCTGCTCCCGAGTCTTCAGCATTAAACCCCAGCGGCTACCATTCGTTTTCCCTACGCGCCGAACCAAAACATCGTTGCGGAGCCTATGTCGTTGCCGAAGCCGCCCTCCTTCTTCGTGCCGCAAATTCGCAAGAGACAACGGACCTCTATCATCGCGACGGCACTCACCAATACGGCGAGGATTTCGCTCTTCCGATAGCCGGACAGGCGAATATCGGTTTCATGATCAACGTCTCGCGATCAGCCTCACTTGGTCTGGTGGGATTTGGCGCTCTGGAGGAACGTCGCCCACGAGCTGGTATCAAGGCCAGGTATCGATTCTGGGAGTGGGTAGGTACGGCAATTGATCTCGAATGCGGCATTACCACCGACCTTGCTAATGATGATTTCTCCAAGGAACTTAATCGTAGACAATGGGTTGTTGCTGGCTTATCCCTAAGCCACACTCGATTTATCCACTTTGTATTTCAGCTGGAGTCCTGGCTCCAGGACTTTCCTCCGAAGCGACGCACATCGGCAGCATACGTTGGATTGCGATTCGGATATTAGTGTAGAATTCCGTCGCTCATCAGCTATATTCAAGTCAGAAAGAATCTATTTCGTCTGCGGAATGGTGGTTTATGTCATCGGAGATTAACATCCTAATCGCGACCGCTGCGTCAATTGGTTTCATTCACACCCTAATCGGCCCCGACCACTATCTGCCCTTCATTATGATGTCCAAAGCCCGAGGTTGGTCTCCCGCCAAGACCGTCTCAATTACGCTGGTCTGCGGCCTGGGTCATGTTCTGAGTTCAGTTGTCTTGGGGTTTCTCGGAATTGCACTGGGCGTTGCTGTCGCGGAACTTGAGTCAATTGAATCAGTGCGAGGTGATCTCGCCGCCTGGGCACTCATTGCCTTTGGTTTAGTGTATGCCGTGTGGGGTTTCCGGCGCGCCATGAAAAACCATCCGCACACACACACACATTTCGCGGGCAAGCTCGCAGGCCTGACGCATGCCCACGCCCATGAACCGCGAGCCGAACACATTCACCCAGCGGGTCAAAAGGCCAACATCACTCCCTGGGTTCTGTTCACGGTGTTTGTTCTCGGTCCGTGTGAGCCGCTGATCCCGATCCTCATGTATCCGGCCTCTCAACACGATCTCAGCGGCGTTTTCGCCGTGACCTCTGTCTTTGGCCTGGTGACAATTTCCACAATGGTCGGAATAGTACTGGTGTCCTCATTTGGATTCAAGCTCTTGCCGATGGGAAAAATGGACCGCTTCTCGCACGCCATCGCCGGTTCAACCATCGCCCTCAGCGGGTTAGCGATCCAATTCCTGGGACTATAAACGAACGATGGCGATCTGGAAGCTGAACAACAATTCTGCGAAACGTGACCGACCCCGACTGGAACTCTCACGCAGCCGCTTGGAATACGCCCTGGAGATTCTCTCTGCAGTCGGTCTGATCATCGGGCTTTACAGTCTTCTTGTATCGTATGAAACACTGCCTGCCTCGATTCCGGTACACTACAATCTCCGTGGCGAAGTCGACTCCTGGGGCGACAAGTCCACGATCTGGATTCTCGGAGTGATTATGATCGTTGTCTACGGAGCGCTAACTCTGACCGCCAAAATCCCGCACCTCTACAACTATCCGTTTTCGATTACCGCTGAAAATGCCGAGCGTCAATATCGCATCGCCAGGACCTTTATCACCCTGCTGAAGACTGAAATCGTGTGGCTGTTTGCGGCGATTATATGCGGTACGATGGAGGTCGCACTCGGCGTGTCTAATCAACTGCACCCCTTGTATTCGTACTTCTTTCTGGCGCTGATTGCCTTGACTACAGCGGGCTACTTCGTGCTGTCCTATCGAGCGCGATAGAGCCGGCTACTGCTGTCGATTTATGTGGCGGTGCTAATTCCCTTCTACTCGTTTCTGGCGCTGTGTCGGGACGATTCCGTGCGCCGCTAACATCTTCAGTGAATTCTCCACGAACGACGCGACCGATTCCTTCTCCCCACTGGATAGGCTTGCGCTCCAATGCATCAACTTGTACTTCCCGGGGGGCATCGCACCTTCAGCTACCTCCTGTCCAAGCTTGCGCAAATCGTCAACTGGCTTGCGGTGGCTGATGAATGGAAATCCCTTGCTCATGTCCATCTCGCTGCGCGCTTCCTCAATATCCTCGTCAATCATCCCCTTGACACCCGGCAGTTTGTAATACCACGGATAAACAGTCTTGTCACTGTGGCAGTCAAAGCAGGCTTTCTTCCAGATTGGCTCAAGTTGCACAAAATCCTGTTGAATCAGCGCATAAATAGAGTCCGCAACTCGTCCCGAGTCCATTGCAGCCAAAGGCTCCGCAACGCTCTTTTCTTCCTCCATTTCCTCCGCCACTATCTTCGCTGAAGAAATTAACAGACATAGCGTAACACTAACTACGATGAGTTGCATCCAGGAACGAACCAGATTAGACGACATTGTGACTCCTTCAAGTATTCGATTGCGATGCTATCATAGTCTGTAACACTTTCAGGTGCAACGAAGTTTCAGCGATTCGAATCGTCCGGAGTGAAGATAAAGGATTTGACAATCGTAGTGAAAAACGTAACTTTAGCGCCGTTTTTGGATAAGCTATAAACCAGCGGAGGAACCCGTGCTAAAGCTATACAAATTCCTGATGGTGGTCGCTGTGATGGCGATGGTGTCCGTTGTTCTCTCGTGCTCGTCGGAAGCACCCGAGACCCAGAAGCTCTATACTGATGCAAAACAAATGTGGGATGATATGAACAAGGCGTTCGCATTGCCCAAAGGGCAAGAGCGTATCGATTTGATGAACAAGCTTCTATCTGAAGAGTGGGACGTCAAGATCGTCACGAACCTTACGCAATACTTGAAAACAGCACCCACCGGCAAGTTCGCTTCGGAGGCCACAAGTCTGCTCGAACAGGCAAAGAACTCCGATCGTATCAAGATGCTGACGCAAGCGCGACCGATGCTGAAATTGATGGGTGAACAACCGAAAACGGTCGAACAAGTCGATTCCTTGACTAAATTGGAGATGGCGAAGGATACGACCAAGTAGGCTCAGTGCGTCAGGTAATTTAGCCAGCGATCACTTGCCCGGCCTTCAATGAAACAGAACCGCCGGCTGGGCAGTATAATCCCCGTGGAGAAATCAAGAGCACATAGTGTTTAGTTCAATAATTACCAAAATCTTCGGGACCAAATACGATCGCGATATCAAATCCATTCGACCGATAGTTGTCCGCATTAACGAAGTCTTCCCTACTCTCCATGATTGGCCGGACGAGAAATTCGTCGAACGGACAGCCTATTTCAAGAAGGAACTTGAAGAGCTGAAGGCCGAAATTCGCAAAGAAGCCGAGACCGGCTCCTGGGACAAGGACGTCTTCAAGAAGAATTTCCGCGTCGAAGTCGATAACTATCTCAACGAGATCCTTCCCGAAGCATTTGCCATGGTCAAAGAAGCCTGCCGCCGTCTCTGTGGCAAGTCGTGGGACGTCTGCGGTCTCGATTTGTCTTGGGACATGGTTCCATTCGATGTCCAGTTGATCGGCGGCATCGCCCTGCACCAGGGCAAGATTGCGGAAATGGCGACAGGCGAAGGCAAAACCTTGGTTGCCACCATGCCGATGTACTTAAACGCGCTCGTGGGTGAAGGCGTCCACCTGGTCACCGTCAACGATTATCTCGCCAAACGCGACTCGGAGTGGATGGGCGAGGTCTACCGCTTCCTCGGACTGACCGTTGGCTGTGTCCAACGCGACATGGACTTCAACGAGCGCCGCGCGCAATATAATTGCGACATCACCTACGGCACCAACAGCGAATTCGGATTTGACTACCTCCGGGACAACATGGCCGTAGCCGCCGAGTATCGAGTGCAGCGCCGACATTACTTCTCAATCGTCGACGAAGTCGACAGTGCCTTGATCGACGAAGCGAGAACTCCTCTAATCATCTCCGGTCCCGTCGAGAGCAGTTCATTGACGCCCCGCTTCATGGAGATGCAGCCGCTGGTTGAAAAGCTCGTCAAGCGGCAGACTGAATACGTCAACAAGGCCATGAATGATGCCGAGCGGCTCTTTGAAGAAGGCAAAGCCGATGATGCCGGTACGGCCATGCTCATTGTGCAGCGCGGTGCGCCCAAAAACAAACGACTTCTTAAACTCTACAAAGAGCAGGGCGCCCAAAAACTCGCCCAAAAGGCCGAGCTGGACATTCTGCGTGAAAAGAAAATGCATACGCTCGACGAAGAGCTTTACTTCGTTATCGACGAAAAGGAACACACGATCAACCTCACGGAAAAAGGTCGCGAGTTGCTTTCGCCTGAGGATAGACAGCTTTTCGTGCTGCCCGACATCACTGAAGGCCTCCACGAGATCGACTCGAGTGAATCGCTGTCACTGGAGCAAAAGCTGGCGGAAAAAGAACGGCTGTACAAACTTCATGCCGATCGCGCCGACAAAAACCACGCCATCAATCAACTTCTCAAAGCCTACACTCTATATGAGAAGGATGTCGAGTACGTCGTTCAGGAAGAAAAAGTCCTGATCGTCGACGAATTCACCGGCCGGTTGATGCCGGGACGACGCTATTCAGATGGTCTGCACCAGGCGATCGAGGCGAAAGAACGCGTGCGCGTCGAAGGTGAAACCCAGACCGTGGCCACGATCACGCTCCAGAATTATTTCCGCATGTATATCAAATTGGCCGGCATGACCGGCACCGCTGAGACCGAGGCCGGCGAATTCTGGGAGATCTACAAGCTCGACGTCATGGTAATTCCGACCAACAAGCCGATCCGGCGACTTGATTTCGAGGACCAGATCTACCGCACTCGCCGCGAGAAATATGCGGCCATCATCGAGGAGATTCGTCGCCTGCACGAAAAAGGCATGCCGGTGCTTGTCGGCACGATTTCTGTCGAAGTCTCAGAGCAGCTCTCGCGCATGCTCAAGCGTGACAAGATCCCGCACAACGTTCTCAACGCCAAGTATCATCAACAAGAGGCCGAGATCGTCCGCGAAGCCGGAAGAACCGGCGGCGTGACCATCGCGACCAATATGGCAGGCCGTGGCACCGATATCAAACTCGAGAAACGCTCGGTCAAGCGAGAAGTCATTACCGCTGAAGTCAAAGACATGATCAAGCGCATCAACGATGTCGAAGGACTGAACTTGGCGGATGATGAAGAACCATTTGGTTTGCACATCATCGGCACCGAACGGCACGAATCACGGCGAATCGACCGGCAGCTGCGCGGTCGTGCCGGCCGACAGGGTGACTTCGGCGCCTCGCGGTTCTTCCTCTCGCTGGAGGACGACCTGATGCGTTTGTTCGGCAGTGATCGTATCGCCACCATCATGGATAAGCTGGGAGTACAAGAAGGCGAAGTCATAGCCCACGGCATGGTCACCAAGGCCATCGAGCGCGCGCAGAAGCGAATCGAAACGCAGAACTTCTCCATTCGCAAACACACGCTGCAGTACGACGACGTAATGAACAATCAGCGCACGGCTATCTACGACCGCCGCAATTCCATCATCGACAAGCTCGATCACAAGGAAGAGATCGAGGACATGATCCAGCAAACGGCAGAGGCAATCGTTGCTGAGAACATCGTGAAAGATGAGGATGGAGAAAATACTACCGACCTGGCGGGAATCCTGCAAGCCTCTCAGAATGCCTTCCTGCTGAGCTTCGATCCCAAGTCAACGGAGATGACGGAACTCACCAGAGACGGCCTCGCCGAAAAATTGGCCGAGATGGCAATTCAGCATTACCGGAACAAGGAAGCATTTCTCGGCGGCGATGTCATGCGGCAACTCGAGCGCTTCGCCCTCCTGACCACGATCGATACCGAATGGAAAGAACACCTCTACGAGATGGATCAATTGAAATCGGGAATCGGCCTGCGAGCGTATGGTCAACGCGACCCCTTGATTGAATACAAGAAAGAAGCATTCACGATGTTCGAAGCGCTGCTGGAGCGAATTGACCGCTCGGCCATTTCCCTCGTCTTCAAGCTGCAGCCCGTTGATCGCTCTCAAGTGCAACAGCGGCGCCAACAACAGCTCGCTCGTCTTCGCTCCGAGCACGAGAGCATCTCTGGCATGCGCTCAGTCGCTCCGCAGGCGGAGCAGCCCGAAGAGGCCATGCCCAGCAAGGCCAAGCCAATTGTCCGCGACATGCCCAAAGTCGGCCGCAACGATCCCTGCCCCTGTGGTTCCGGCAAGAAATACAAGAAATGCCACGGAGCAGAGTAGCCCCGGCTGGCTTCCTTGATCGAAATACTCCCATGACATAATCCTGTAGATCTAAACCCTCGTGGTTTTGACATCCCCGATGAAATCGGGGCTCCAATTCCCCTCTTCGAGAGGGGTGGATCGCCCCCGAGGCACGAGGGGGCGAGACGGGGTGTGTCATTTCGTGCCCGCCTGGCGGGCTAGTCTTTCGAGCGAACGCCGCTGCCGAAGGCGTCCATCTTAACTCGTAGGGCAGGTCTCGGTTCCATTCACTGCTCTTCCCATCTTAACCGCAACAGAGACCTGCCAACAACTCAGGCACGCCGGACGTCCACATTCGGCGTCAATGACTTAGCCGAGCGGACACTGACCAAGAATTGGCGCCAACAGTCACAGCTTTCCACAACAAATATCTCCGGATCCTGCATTGTATAAATGGGAGAAGGCTGGCGACGTTGGACCAAGCCGGCGAAGAGAAGGAATTGGTGATTTGAATGAATTTTAACAAATACACAACCAAGGCTTCTGAAGCCGTTCAGGGTGCTATGCAGTTGGCAGGCCAACTCGGGCATCAGGGAGTGTCATCACTCCACCTCCTAATGGTCCTCGTGAAACAACACGATGGCATCGTCCCGTCGCTTCTGCAGAAGCTCGAAATTGACGCCGCAATCCTGACCGAACGGATCAAATCTGAACTTGCCAAACAGCCGCAGGTGTCCGGAGGCGAATCGTACGCCACCAACGAACTGAGGAAGGTGTTTGACCAGGCGGAGAGTGAAGCCGGCAAACTGCGCGACGAATACATCTCTACAGAGCACCTCTTTCTGGCATTGCTGGATCAGTCATCAATGCGAGAATTGATCAAGGTCGATCGCGACACTGTTCTCAAAGCCTTGGCCTCGCTGCGCGGTAACCAGCGCGTGACCGACGCTGATCCCGAAGGCAAACTGCAATCGTTGGAGAAGTACACCCACGACCTCACGGCCATGGCCCGACGCGGCGAAATCGATCCGGTCATTGGGCGCGATGAAGAAATTCGCCGGATCATGCAAATCCTCTCCCGCAGGACGAAAAATAATCCCGTCCTGGTGGGTGAGCCGGGCACAGGAAAGACGGCAATCGTGGAAGGACTGGCCAAGAAGATCATCGATGGTGACGTGCCGGAAACCATCAAAGACAAGTCCTTGCTCTCGCTGGACCTGGGCCAAATGATTGCCGGAACCAAGTACCGAGGCGAGTTTGAGGATCGTCTCAAGGCTGTCATCAAAGAAGTCGAGGAGTCGGAAGGGCAAATCATCCTATTCATCGATGAACTCCACACGATCGTCGGTGCGGGTGCCGCCGAAGGCGCAATGGACGCCGGAAATCTGCTGAAACCGGCATTGGCACGCGGCCGACTGCGCACCATCGGTGCGACGACCTTGAAAGAGTACCGCAGGTACGTCGAGAAGGATGCCGCCCTCGAGCGACGATTCCAACCGGTGATGGTTGAGGAACCTTCCGAAAAAGACACCATCTCGATTCTTCGCGGCATAAAAGAAAAGTACGAAGTCCATCATGGCGTCCGGATTCGAGACAATGCTATCGTGGCAGCAGTGATGTTAAGCTCCAGATATATTACCGACCGCTTCCTGCCCGACAAAGCCATCGACCTGATGGATGAAGCTGCTTCGGTCCTTCGTATCGAAATCGACTCCAAGCCAACAGAAATTGACCGGCTGCATCGGCGCATTCGCCAACTGGAGATCGAAAAGGAAGCCCTCAAGAAGGAAAAGGACTCGGATTCAATTCGGCGATTGGTAGAAATTGAAAAGGAACTCGCCGAATCGCGGGAGGAAAGCGCGCGCCTGGAACTTCACTGGCAAAACGAACGAAAGATCATCGACAAGATCAAGGAGTCCTCCGCCCAGGTTGAACGGCTGCGCGAAGAGGCCGCACAGGCCGAGCGGCGAGGAGAACTCCAGCGAGTCGCCGAAATCACGTATGGGAAGATTCCGGAATTGGAGAAACAGACCAAATCTGCGAAGGACGATCTCTCGCGCATCCAACAAGACCATGCCATTCTCAAGGAAGAGGTTGATGAGGAGGATATCGCCCAGGTGGTCTCGCGCTGGACTGGAATTCCCGTGGCTCGGATGCTTACCGAAGAATCAGCGAAACTGGCAAAGATGGAGGAGGAAATCGCCAAGCGCGTCGTCGGCCAGCAGCAGGCGATCAAGGCTATTTCCAACGCAGTGCGCCGAAGCCGGGCCGGCATTCAGGAGGAAGGCAAGCCGATTGGGTCTTTCATCTTCCTCGGCCCAACCGGAGTGGGGAAGACAGAACTTACCAAGGCGCTTGCCCAGTTTCTCTTTAACGATGAGAAAATGCTCGTGCGGATCGATATGAGCGAATACATGGAGAAACACTCCGTCGCTCGTCTGGTCGGGCCACCGCCCGGCTACGTTGGCTATGAAGAGGGTGGCCAGTTGACGGAGGCCGTGCGCCGCCACCCGTATGTAGTGATTCTCTTCGACGAGATCGAAAAGGCGCATCCCGAGGTATTCAACATCCTTCTGCAAGTCCTTGATGAAGGCCGCTTAACCGACAACAAAGGTCGGACTGTCGACTTCAAAAATACTGTCATTGTCATGACCTCGAATCTGGCCTCCTCGCAGATTGCGCAGTTCGCTGACAATCGTACCGCACAAGAACGCGCCGTCAACGAGGTGCTTCGCCAGACTTTCAAGCCAGAATTCCTCAACCGGGTGGACGACATCATCATCTTCCAACAGCTAACCAGGGACGAAATCGCCCGGATCGTCGAACTGCAAATGAAGATAGTCTCCGAGCGACTCGCTAAGAAAGGCCTGGAACTCGCGCTTACGCCGGCAGCCTTAAACTACCTTTCCAGCGCCGGGTATGATCCAGTCTTCGGAGCTCGCCCCCTCAAACGCCTGATCCAGAATGAGATTCTGGATGAACTGTCACTGCGCATAATCGAAGGCAAGTTCGGAGACGGCTCAACAGTAAAGGTCGATTTCACTGACGGCCGAATCCAGATCGCCTGACACCGCCTCCGTCGTGCCGGAATCCAGCTTCAATAGGTCAGACATTCTGAAGCTGTTCCGCAAGCTGAACGTCGTGCGCGGCGGATGTCCAGAGGCTGTCCCATAAGTTGAGCTCGAGTTCGGTGCCCCACCGCTTTGGGCGTGTTGAATAAGTCACTTTGCAATAGACGCAGCAGATTTTCTGAAACGAGCCGCTGAGTTGAGTCATTCCCGCGAAAGCGGGAATCCAGCTTCGTTTCCAGACAGCGAAAGGTGTTATCACGCACCAGAAAGGTTTTTCAACAGTCCGCTTGCGGTGGGATCGTCCTAATTCAACCACAACATGTTGTGGTTGGTCTTCTCCAAATGGAACTTGTTGGACAACCTCTTCTTGTCTGACCATCGTAGCGCAGCCGCGAGAACCCCTTGCGCCGTCAGGAACCCACCCTCGACTGCTAATCAAAAGGTTGGAATGGACTCCTATTGTCACGGAATCTCGCAAATTCGACTTCGTCCATCCATAAATGTGATTTTAACTTGCTTTTCCCCCCAAATTGGCTTGATTGAAACTGAGTAATCCGTGTACCCAGACAATCATTTGAGCCATTCTAATGCCTGCGACAACCTCGCAATAGCTTCGTGATCAATTTGTGCGCTGCCGGCGTTGCCAGGCTTGAGTGCCAAAACCAAACCAGAGGAGAGCATATGTCCAAACGAACTTGCGCGTTACTAACCATTGGAATTGCCGTCTTGCTGACGGCAGTCACCGCACTTGCCGGAGTGACTCCGTCACGCCTGAATTATCAGGGGCTCTTAACGGATGCCAACGGCAGGCCGCTCAACCAAACTTCCGTACAGATGACATTTCGAATTTGGGATCATCCCGTATTGGCCGCTCCTGAAAACCTGAAGTGGGAAGAAACATTGCTCGTCAGTGTCGTTGACGGCCTGTTCAACGTCATCCTCGGAGACAACATCCCGATAGATGCTGCCGTATTCGACTCCTCGGCAAGCTATCTTGGAATCCAGATCGGAAGTGACCCCGAGGGTAGTCCTCGCACTCGTTTGGTGTCCGTTGGTTACTCGACCCGCGTCGAAACACTCGACGGTGCTCGTGGCGGCGTGATTTCCGGAACCGTCAGCCTCGAACCAGCCGCCAGCACCAGAGATGGCGTAGCGACCGATTTGCGATTCGAAATCTTCGATGCGCTCGGCGAGGTGAAGTACTGGGCTAGTGAGACCGAGGTCTTCACACCATGTTTGCAGTTTGCCGGTGACGATAGTCGCCAATGTACTGCTGCGATGAGTTCTGGAACGGCACAATCTGATGCCAGCGGCGAGCCATCCACAATCAACAATCTCCCTACGATTCTGGCGGAACAATCCATCAACTGCCCAAGCGATGGCTACGTCCTCGTGCTTGGATCATGTGAGGCCAAACTGGACTTGACCGATGTGACGATCGACAGCGATTCTCGAATAGTGAGAACATACTCGGCGGAATTCGGAGTGGCTGCGAATTCGGCAGAACTGCCGGCAGATCAACAGAAGAATTGGATGATCAAGGCTATCGATCCGTTCCGCGTCGCACAAAACGTGATCAGTGTTCACAAGGTATTCAGCGTTGCGGCAGGCACGGCGAGTTTCTATTTCTTGGCAAGACGCACAGCCGGTGAAGTCGACTTTGAAGCGTCCGAGAAGACTCTCACCCTGGTCTTTATCCCCAAGGCATATGGTGAAATCAGTTCCAACGAACGTGGAAACCGTCAAGTCTTGACCCCGGCGACTACGCCGGCACTGCAACCTAACCAGGGTTCAGTGAATCGGGTCGCAACCGGCAACTCGGTAACGGAAGTCGCGGAACTCAGAGCCGAAGTGGCCGAGCTCAGAGCGCTTCTACAGCAAGTAGTTGCCGACAGCAAGAAACAGTAACCCCGGTCGCTAGAGGAGACTTATGAATAAAGTTCGAATCATTCTATTTGCGACTGCCATCTCATCCCTGATTCTGTGCTCGGTCGCTATTGCCGACACCTACAGCATCAGATGGGAAGTCGTCGCCACCGGCGGGACTGATAGTCACTACGCCAACGGCACGCATCTCACCGGCTCAGTCGTTCAGACCGCGGTGGGTGTGGTTACATCGCCGAACTATGCCGTCAGCCAGGGATTCTGGCAGAGTTTCTTGGCGTGCACACGCGGTGACGCCAACGATAATAGCCAAATCGACATTAGTGACGCCGTTTACATCATCAACTATGTGTTCCTCGGTGGTGCCGCTCCCAATAGCCCCTGTGGCGGCGACCCCGATGGCAACGGCTATACGAATATTTCAGATGCCGTCTGGATTATCAATCTGATCTTCTGATCCCGAAGACCTGGATCCTCGGGAAAGCTCTCCGCAATTCGGAGGGTCGGCAGCAGAATTGGCTGTCGACCCTCTTTCCATTTTGGTTGTTCGTTGCGTATTTGTTAAGTATTCTTCGGCTGAGGGCCGGTTTCAGCCGAATCCCGGTGCGAACACATATCTAATCGACGTGGTAATGAGCGATTCCGAAAATCAGGATAATCTCGAAAAAACAAGGGTAACCAGTCCCGCTAACAAGTCGATTAGCGTTGGTCGCTACCGCATAATTGAGAAAATCGGTGCCGGCGGTATGGGCGAGGTCTACCTCGCCTTCGATCCCAAACTCCAGAGAAACGTTGCAGTCAAATTATTACCGGCTACCCTTGCCGATGATCCCGATACCAAGGCGCGTTTTTTGCGAGAAGCGCAGACTGCGGCCTCACTCAATCACAATAATATCGTTACGATCTACGAAGTTGATGAATCCGAAGGGCGGCAATTCATCGCGATGGAATTGGTCGAGGGCATCCCGCTCAAGGACTTAATGAAAGATCAACGGCTGCCCATCGAAAGCGCTTGTGACATGGTCCTGCAAATCTGCGAGGGACTCGCAGCCGCACACGAACGCAAGATCGTCCACCGCGATATCAAGCCCGCCAACATCCTGGTAAGCGGCAAGGGTCGGGTCAAAATCCTCGATTTCGGCCTTGCCAAGATTCATTCCGTTTCGGGACTGACCAGTACCGGCGTGCGCCTTGGTACAATTGCTTATATGTCTCCGGAGCAGGCACAAGGCAGCGAAGTTGATCTGCGCTCAGATATCTTCTCGCTGGGAATCGTATTCTATGAAATGCTGTCGGGGCAGACACCATTCAAGAAGGATTCTGAGATCGCTACTCTGTTGGCGATCTTGCAGCAACCCCATACGCCGCTCCGGCAATTGCTTCCTGATTTGAATCCGGCATTGGAAGCAGTCATTGATCGCACGCTGCAAAAAGATCCGCAGTTGCGTTACCAACACATCGAGGACTTTGCCCGCGAGTTGCGATCTGCCGTCCAGAAACCGGAGCTTGCGCCAAAGCCGGTAACCTCGATAGCCGCCGCAGCAATGCCATCGCGGCCGGTCGGCATTGACGCAAGTTCGATTACCAAGACAGCTGTCGGACTGAAGAAATCGATTGCAATTCTCCCTTTCGATAATCTTGGACCCACCGAGCACAATTATTTCGCCGATGGCGTCACTGAGGAGATAACAACCAGCCTGGCAAAGATCAAATTGCTGAAAGTCATTTCCAACAACAGCGCGCGTCAATTCAGTGACAAAAACAAGAGCACTGGTGAAATTGCGATGGAATTGGGAGTGGAATTCTTACTGACTGGCACGATTCGCTGGGACAACTCGCAATCGCCATCACGCTTGCGACTGAGTTGCAAGCTCGTCGACACCAAGGATGAGTCATACCTATGGGCGGAATCTTACGACCGCGTTCTGGATCAGATCTTTGTCCTGCAATCCGAGTTGGCCTCGGAAATCACCAAAGCGCTGGGCGTCGCGCTCGCCACGCCGGAGCTGGACAGCCTTTCACGAATCCCGACTGCAAACCTCGAGGCCTATGACTTCTATTTGCGCGGAAACGAATTCTATCCTCGCAGTACACAACCGGCGGATATCAGTCGCGCGATTGAGATGTATGAAAAGGCCATTGGGCTCGACCCCGAGTTTGCCCTGGCTCATGTCAAATTGGGTCAGGCCAACCTCAGCATGTACTGGTTCTTCCACGACCGCACACCGGCGCGAGTGGCCCGTGCCAAGGTGGCGGTCGATGCCGCCGTCCGCGTCGCTCCTCAACTCCCCGAGACGAGCCTCGTCCTCGGTTACTACCACTACTATGGATGCAAAGACTACCTTCAGGCACTGGAGCAGTTCACAGTTGCGGGCAGAAGCCGGCCCAATGACAGCAGCCTGTTGGCCGCAACAGGTTTCATCCAGAGACGGCTGGGCCTCTGGAACGAGGCACTCCGCAACATTCGCAAGGCCGCTGAACTCGATCCAAAATCGTCGCTCCTGGCCTTCGAACTGGGAAATACGCTCATGCTTCTGCGACAGTTCGATGCCGCGTTGGTTCAATTTGATCGCGCAATCTGGCTTGTGCCTGACTGGATTGATGTCTACGCCAAGAAAGCGCAAACCGTGCTCCTGCGTGACGGCAATGTCAAAGCGGCTGCTCAAATATTCCGCGAAGCGGAGGCCCGTGTCGTGCCGGCTGAGATGGTGATCGAATATCAATTGCTTGATGTCTTTATCGAATACTGTGGCGCGGATATCCAGACTGCGATGGACAAGCTGATCATCGATGAGACCGAGATGGAATTGTACTTCATCAACAAGGGTCGTCTGGCAAAGCGCGCCAACCGGGCGTCGGAAGCGAAATCTTATTTCGAGTCCGCCCGCATGATGCTGGAAACCAAGCTAAAATCCAGCCCCGAGGACGCCCGCTACCTCGCCAACCTCGGATTCGTCTATGCCGGGCTCAATCAGCCCGAGCAGGCACTCGCCAATGGGCAGAAGGCAATCGATTTGTTCCCGTTTGATCGCGACCAGGTCTTCAGCATTGTCTACATGGAGACGATGGCGTTAACCTTTGTGACTCTTGGCGATTCTGATAAGGCCATTGAGAAATTGAAATTCCTGCTGTCAGTCCCTTCTTATGTCTCACGACCGTTACTGATGGTCTCCGAAGACTTCGCCACTCTGAGAGGCCAACCCGGATTTCAAAAGCTACTGATCGGGTAGTGCACTGCAGCCGAATTCATACGGCTAACTTCGCCGCGGTTTTTCGCTGATTTCCAAATTCCTTACTCGAAATCCGGTAGAGCATTCTCCTGTGGGTAGTATCTTAACTGTGCGCATTCACCAGAAAGGGGTCAGTCCCTGCGCCCGGCAGATATTGTCAGATTAGTTCTCCTCGCGGCAATTTGGGGAAGCTCATTCATTTTCATGCGCGTGATTGCTCCTTCACTCGGGGCAATCGTCACCGCCGACTCGCGGCTGATAATTGCGGGAATTGCGATGTTGGCGTATTTCGCCATCATCGGATTCAATCTGGATTGGCGCCAACACTGGAAAAAGTACCTAATCATCGGAGTTGTCAATTCGAGCATTCCCTTTTCGCTCTACTCCTTCGCTGCGCGACATCTTCCCGCATCCTATTCAGTGATCTTCAACTCCACCTCCCCGCTGTTTGGCGCAATTTTCTCAGCGATCTGGCTCAGCGATCGACTCACCTTTCGTAAGATAATCGCGCTTGTCTCCGGTGCCGCGGGTGTAGCTCTGGTCAGCAAGGTCGGTGGCGCGCATATTGACTCAATGTTTGGATGGTCAGTGGCAGCTTGTCTCGGAGCACCAATGTGTTATGGCCTGGCCGGTATCTATACGAAGAAACATGCAGCCTCGATCAAGCCAATGGCCATTTCCGGCGGCAGTCAGGTCATGGCCGGCCTGGTACTACTGCCGCTCGCAGCTCTATTTCCGCCCGCCGGCGAGATCACGACCAGAATTGCAGTCTATACCGTAATCCTGGCGGTGCTCTGTGGCTCCTTTGCCTACGTGCTGTATTATCGTCTGGTAGCCGACGTCGGCCCCACCAAGGCACTCAGTGTGACATTCCTGATGCCTGCCTTCGGTGTGCTCTGGGGAGTCCTCTTTCTCAGCGAGATCGTCACTCTGCCGATGATCGGTGGTTGTCTGTTGATCATCGCCGGTACCGTGCTGATCACGCGCAAATGACCGGAGCTTGGCTCTTCGAACTCTATTTACTGGCTTTCAATCGTAAATCACATTTGGGTATCAAAGTCACCTTTTGCTGATCTCCAGATCTCCAACTCCACTTGCCAAGACGTCAACAAACCATCAACTTCATAGTCGCTGAAGAAATGGTTTTGGAGGTTAACAATATGCAGGAGCAGAATTATTCAAATCACGTTCGGTACGTTCCCCTGTTTCACTTCATCCTTTTCGGTATCATCCTCCTTTCGATCATTGGCGCAGTCGTCAATCTCTGCAATTCATGGGGTGATCACCAAAGGCTGTACTCGGCATCCCTGCTGGTCGTCGTGTTCCTATGTCTGGCCTTAATGTTCGTTTACATGCGTGCGTTTCCACTGCGGGCGCAAGACCGCGCAATCCGCGCAGAAGAAAACCTGCGGCATTTCGCCATGACCGGCAGATTACTCGACCAGCGCCTGAGTATCGAGCAGATCATCGCCTTGCGATTCGCCTCTGATGGAGAATTCGTAGAACTCGCTCGCAGAGCCGCTGATGATAAGATGGCGCCTGTGGACATCAAGAAAGCTGTTAAGAATTGGCGGGCCGATAATCATCGCGTCTAAGCAATCGACTCGCGCCGCGGCGCCGTTCAATTCCAGAGGAGACTACAAAATATGATGATGCGCAAACTCGGACGCTCAGGCTTGAAAATCGCACCGTTGGCGCTCGGCGGAAATGTCTTCGGCTGGACGATCGACGAGAAGCAGTCGTTTGCAATACTGTCGCACTTCATTGATTCCGGCTTCAACTGCGTCGACACGGCCAATGTCTACTCGCGTTGGAAAACGGGGCACATTGGCGGCGAATCAGAAACCATCATCGGCAATTGGCTCAAGGCGACAGGCCTGCGCTCCAAAGTCGTCATCGCCACCAAGGTCGGAATGGACATGGGCGAATACGGCAAGGGCCTTTCGCGCTCCAACATAGTGGCTTCAGTCGAGGACTCATTGAGGCGACTGCAGACGGATCATATCGATCTTTATCAATCGCACACCGACGATGCCGACACCCCGCAGGAGGAAACCCTCGAGGCCTACTCGCAACTAATCGCACAAGGCAAAGTTCGCAGTATCGGCGCTTCGAACTTCACCGCTGAACGGCTCGCTTCCGCGCTTGCCGAGTGCAGCCAACATGGCTGGCCCGCTTACCAGTCTCTTCAACCCCGCTACAATCTGTATGAACGTGAGGATTTCGAGACCAAGCTCGAGCCGCTGTGTCTAAAAGAAAATCTTGGCGTGATTCCCTACTTCTCGCTGGCCCGCGGATTTCTGAGCGGCAAGTACCGCTCTGAAGCCGATCTCTCCAAGAGCCCGCGCGGGCAGGGTATCAAGAAATATCTCGATGAACGAGGTTTCAAAATCCTCGCCGCCCTCGACAAGATCGCTGCCGAGAAAGCTTCAACGCCGGCCAGCGTCGCACTTGCTTGGCTAATGGTTCGTCCAGGCATTACCGCGCCAATTGCCAGTGCGACAAGCTTCGAACAACTCGATTCCCTGATCGCGTCGGCCTCCCTCGAACTGACAACTGAAGAGACCGAGCAACTCAATCACGCGAGCGCTTACTAACCGACAGGAAGAAGCATTTTTCACCTAACCCGATAATTTGACTCCAGAATATGCCGATAATCTCTGTGAGAAGACGGCAATCCACTTTCACTCTCAGGTCGGGCAATGTCGATGAGATGCATCTCGCAAAAACATACGCTCCTCTTAATTACGACTTTGATCTACTGCCAGGTCATGTGCGCCTGTAGCAAGGATACTTCTACAGACCCGAAAATAGAGATCCAGGAAGAGATCGAACCGGCTGTATTCACAGTGTGCCCGGTTGCAATCGAAAAGACACCGACTTGGAACCCCTGGGTGCCATGAACCCGTCAGGGCATACCTTTCCAACCGATCACGTCTACTTTTACACGAGTTGGACCTACGGCCAGCAACCGATCTATCCGGCCGAGATCCTGCCGGTCTATGCGCCGGGAAATGGCGAGGTCACGTGGATACTGCGGTGGGAGAACCCGGACTCCGGAGCCAAAGTCATGGTGCGAATGAACAAATGGGTCCAGTACTACCTCGACCATGTTGTGCTCGATTCCAGTATCGTCGTCGGATCGAAGATTACCGCCGGCCAGGTTATCGGGATTTCCAAAGGCATCGCAATCGATCTCGGCGTGATCAGCGATCTGGTGACCCTCACCGGATTCATCAATCCGGCGCGCTATGAAGGGCAGACGCTGCACACCGACTCACCATTCAAGTACTTTAACGAACCGCTGCGTTCTCAACTCTACGCCCTTGTACGGAGGAATGCGCCCGACAAGGACGGCAAGATCGACTACGACGTCCCCGGTCGCCTCATCGGCAATTGGTTCCACGAGAGTGTGCTCGTTGCGGAGAGCATGGGACCGTCCTCTTGGCCCAAAAACCTCGCCTTCTGCCCCGACTCTAACGAGCCGTCCGAGATGCGCATCTCGATCGGTGGTACCATTTCGTCGCCAGGCAAATTCAAACCATCTCCGGACGATCCGGCCATCGATCAGGTGAGCCCGGAAAGTGGTATTGTTGTCTATCATCTCAACTATACCGAATGGGGCTACTTCGGAATCATGCTCTGCCAGCTCACGGATAGTACTCACCTGAAGGTCGAGGTCTTCCCGAATAGTGTCGAAGACAGTCTTCAGTTCACCTCCAATGCCATGAACTACACCAGATAGTGCGCACGGCGCTTTCCTGACTCGCTGACAATCAATCTGTGCCTGGCCCTGTACAACCGCTGCCTTGATCCTGAAAATTGACAAAAACATCCAAAAAAACGAAAACATGAGCCGGACTTCCTCGTAATCTACCTTCGTGACGATAGTACGAGGAATGACATCAATCGAGACCCCATGAAGAAAATCAACTGCCTGATAGTCGGGCTAATCTCACTCACATTGATCCCACTTGAGTTAATCTGGACTCGCATCCTGTCTGCCGAGTTTTTCTACACCTTTGCCTTCTTGGTTTTGTCAGTTGCGATTCTCGGATTGGGACTGGGAGGGCTGGCACTGAGGCTCTTCGCCCGACTCAACCAGTCGCGATTCGTCGCTGCGTACTTGTGCCTGGCCGCAATCTGTGCTGGTATCGGCCCGGGATTGGTCTTTGCAATTGCCCCGGATTTTTCCTCGCTATTCTCAAGTTGGACGACTCTGGGCAAGCTCACCTTGACAATCCTGACCCTCATGTCCTCCTTCTTCTTTGGTGGCTTGGCTCTGGCCCTGATCTTCAAAAACAACCACAGCGAGGTGCCGCGTCTCTACATGGCAGATCTGCTCGGCGCCGGTGTCGGTGTGCTCGGAGCGATTCTTGCGATGAACGTCTTCGGCACTTTGCACGCCTCTGTCTTGATCGCATTGCCGATCTTGTTGGCCGCTGTCTTTGCCGGTAAGGGCGTATGGCGAAGCGTGCCGATCGTACTGGCAATCGCTGTTGTACTCATTTCTCCGTCGGCTGACAAGTGGTTGAAGCTCGATCGCGCCGAGCGTGCTCCCGTTGTTTTCACACACTGGGACGCGATGTCGAAACTCAAGGTTTATGAATATGCCCCCGATTCACGCGGCATCAACATCGACAATGTCGCCAACACTCCAGTCTATCGCTTCGACGGCAATTGGGCTGATGTCAACGCCGATTCAGCAGAGTGGGGAATCGATGTTTCCTATCTGATCGATCAGTTCGACTCATGCGTGTTCCTCTCACTGGGCTCGGGAGGTGGTTCCGACGTCTTTCAAGCCCTTGTCGAGGGCGCCGCAGAAATCCACGCTGTCGAGGTTAACGGCTACATCAACCACATGATGCTGTACCCTGACACCGGGAGCTATATTCGACCCGAACCTCCGGAAATTGACTCCGGTGTCGCAGTCGATTCGACTGTGCCAACAGAAGTTCTGCCCCTCATGAGCGTCGCCGAGTTCTCCGGATTCATCTATCGTGATCCACGTGTCAAGGTCGTGACTGAAGATGCGAGGGCGTATGTTCGCCGTTTCGAGCGTAAGTTCGACCTCATCTACTCACTAAGTTCAAACACCTGGGCTGCCCTCGGCTCCGGCTCGTTTGCTTTGGCGGAGAACTACCTGTTCACGACCGAGGCCTTTGTCGACTATTGGCGCGCCCTGTCCGACAGCGGTTTCATGATGATGGAAC
The DNA here is from genome assembly GCA_964552775.1 of uncultured Ignavibacteria bacterium. Classification (GTDB taxonomy): domain Bacteria; phylum Zixibacteria; class MSB-5A5; order CAIYYT01; family CAIYYT01; genus JADJGC01. The sequence continues at coordinate 51,951 of CAZKIH010000027.1, forward strand.
ACCAGGTGTATACGCCACGGCTGGTCACTGAGGTTATCGCGGCGCTGACACAGCTCGGGGTCGAATCCCCCCGCGAACACTTCGCTGTATACGATCTTCCCCAAATGCGCCGCAACATGATTCTGCTATCACGGCGGCCTCTCACTGACGAAATTCGCAACCGCGCCTTTGGTGAACTCACATCGGAACGATTTGACCAAATTCACTTGATCCATCCACCGGCAAACGATTCCGTCTCGCACCATCTTGTCGCACGCATCATTGCTGAGGGCTGGACCAATGTTGCCGATTCCGCTAAGATTGATATCTCCCCTGTCACCGACAACCGACCCTTCGTCGCTCAGTTGGGACTATGGCGGAACTTCACAGCGGAAAAGCGCGCGAAGCTCAGTCCGTATGCCGAATTTTCCGGTTTCCCGATGTCCAGTGCAATACTGCTCATGGTGTTGGCAGTAACCGTCGTACTGGCGATTCCCGCCAACTTGGTCCCTTACTTCCGAAGCGGACCGCGTTTGCGTCCAGCGCCCTGGCTGTACTTCTTCTGCATCGGCGTTGCCTTCATGGCGGTCGAAATCGTGCTAATTCAGCAGTACTCGCTCTTGATTGGACCGTCCCTGTACAGCGTAGCCACCGTACTCCTCACCCTCCTTGTAGCTTCAGGACTTGGCAGTCGTCGAGCCGGGCTCGTCAGTGATCGCACTGCATTCCTGTTCATCGCCGCATGGCTTGTTTTCGATGCGCTCTGCTTCGGCGCACTGGCAGCCTGGGCTGGAGCACTTACGCAAATTCCAAGAATGACCGTCGCTGCGATTTTGATATTTCCGCTGGGATACTTTATGGGAATGCCTTTCCCTAAAGGTGCATTGCGCGTCGGCGAACTTGTGGACTGGGGATTTTCCGTCAATGGCGTCGCCTCTGTACTGGGCTCGGTTCTGGTGCTCATGGTGTCGTTCGCCTGGGGCTTCTCGACCGCGCTGGTGTTTGCCGGAGTTTTCTACATGATCGCGTTTGCGTTAATCAGATGTGACCAGGCCTGGGTGATCAGCAGAGTGGAGGAATCGACTTCGAGCCGGTAGCCCACCCGGAGCGAAGCGAAGGGTGGAACATCAAATACCACCAATAAAAAACGGTGTCTGTTTGAAAATATCCGAACGGAACTCTCTGGGCTCGGCGGGCGGAATTCGCCCAAACCACCCTTAAGCCCGCCTCGCCTTGAACCGGAGCGGAAAGGACGATTTCAAGTCTACCTTTGATGGAAAGGTTCTTCCATATGCTTGACGATAAAACCCTCCTGCCTTAAGACGACTCGGTGTTAACCTGGCGGTGGGCGTTCCTATCCTTCTACTTCCACACTAAAACCCCCATATGCCATGCGCTTCAAGTCAAATGGCATAGAAAAATCCTGTGCATCCTTACATTTTTCGCTCATCTCATCCATTACTTTTCTGTTGACTTCGTCGCGATGCTGTTTGGATCTATACACAAGAAAAGAAAACCACACGGTCTCGTCCGCGTTTGCTTTTGCCAGTTCGGTAAACGCAAGCGGCTTCATGCCGCCCATTTCTTTGGACTCAAGATCGTCGCCCTTACATTCATAATACTCAAGGGCACCGTGCTTCATCCACATATCGCGGCCTTCTGTGGCCATCTTTGTGTACTCTTCTACTTTGTCTTTGGGAACTACGAGTACAAACCCGTCTACATATTTTGCCATAGTATTTTCACCTCAATGATTTATAACGACTCTTTTATATTAACAAGTCTTCCATTGAATCACTCAACGCCTTAAAGATCTTTGCTATAACTTGAACGCCTGGCTTTTGGACAAATTCGCTTTCGATTTTGGTAAGCCGGTAGCCCACCCGGAGCGAAGCGCAGGGTGGGAAGTCAAGCACACAAACAAGAATCGGAGAGTGAGGGATTCGAACCCCCGGTCCCTTGCAGGACAACGGTTTTCAAGACCGCCGCATTAGACCGCTCTGCCAACTCTCCGTACAGAATATATCGCTGCGGCCCAACCAGCGCAACCGAAAAGCTTCTCTGCCGTTAATGTGATTGACTAAGCGCCCCGACTCGCCGATTTTGGGCACAGCAAATAGACATTACTTTACTCAGAACTAATCAGACTCATGAAGGAGATGTTATGGCAGAAGGCTTTGTGATGATCCGCACGATTAAGGATTTCGAGAATTGGTGGAATAACGAATCGGGCGGAACGAGGAAGATTTTCGGCGCGCTCACCGACGCCTCACTTAAGCAGTCAGTCGGCCAGGATCACCGTACCCTGGGTCGCATGGCCTGGCACATTATCCAGACAATGGGCGAGATGCCGACCCGTCTCGGTCTCAAGATCGACGCCCCCGCCGAGAACGCACCAGTACCGACGAGCGCCGCAGCAATTCAACAAGCCTATGATAAAGCCGCAACTTCGCTATTGGCGGTTATCAAGAGCAACTGGAAAGATGAGACTCTGCTACAAGAAGACGACATGTATGGAGCGACTTGGCCCCGCAGTTTCACGCTCTTTGTGCTGATCGGCCATGAAATCCACCACCGCGGCCAGATGACGGTACTGATGCGCCAGGCCGGTCTCAAGGTGCCGGGCATCTACGGACCCTCCTACGAAGAATGGGTCAATTACAAAATGCAGCCTCCGGCGATCTAGATTCAGCCAGTCAACCATGCGAATTGGAGAAACACTCGAGTAACGAAGGTTATCTTTTCGCCGCTGCGATTTGTGCTTTCAAAGCTTCGACTTCAGATCTTAGGGCGTTGATCTGATCGGTCAAGGTGGCGGCTGCGCCTGTCATGACGCCAGTCGAATGATCGCTACTTCCCAAATCAGGATGGTTTTCAGATCCTGTCGAAGTTTGTGAGCTCTTGAAAGTCCCGTAGTACGACGGGCTGTAGATGAGCACGAGGCTTGCTCGCGCGGATTTCGTCGTGGCGGGCCCCCACTTAGACCCCAATAGATGGAAAGTGTGGGATCCAGCGCCATCAACTCTAAATACACCGTTTGGTGAAGCTGTCACAGTGAAGTTGCCGCTCTCGACGTCGTCGTGGAAGCCGAAGTTGGTTGCTATCCAACTCGATGTAGTATCCTCTGCTATCGATGCATAAACATGGTCAATGTCACCCCACGTGTGATCAACTTGAAACTCACAAAAGCCTATCGCGAGCACGTAGCCGCTGGCAGGAACGACGATTTCTGCCGTAAGCACTGTGTGGGGATCACTCGTGATTGTGATAGTCGGGGAGAAGAACCAATTGGAGGCGAATCCTGGCTCATCAGGCAACCTCGAGGCCGCCATCAAGGATGGCTTGATCGCTCCCGCATACAGCGTGTCATCGATTTGGATACTGCCGTCGACATGCAGCTTGCGGGTCGGGTTCGCTGTACCGATGCCGACATTGCCGTTCTCCAGCCAGGTCATAGCCTCTTCCGACATGGCGGACGAATACAGCGAAAGTGCGCCTTCCGGGAAGTTCGCATGCGTATACAGATCCTGCCGCAGATGCCAGGTATTGGCAGGAGTCTGAATCCGCAGGCCTGTCTGTCCCCACTGCGTCGGATGCGAGCCTTGAATTCTTAGCCAGCATGTGCCCGCGGCATCGTTTTCAAGATGCAGCCGGTCAGCAGGGTTGATCGTACCAATACCCACTCGCCTATTTACGTTGTCAAATTCAGCCCAGGTATCAACACCGTATTCAACGAAATAGACACTCTCTGTCGCCAGCAGACTTAGATCGGCGCCGACCCATTTCATGTCGTTGCCAGGCAAAGCCTCGAGGCGGGCAGCAGCCGAGCCGAAGTAGATCGACGACTCTCCGGTCAGTCCAATATCACCGGACAGGTTGAGTTTGCCCAGACGAGAACTTGTGTTTAGCGCCACTGTATCCGAAAGATTGATCAGACTGACTGCTGTCCCATTATCAACCCAGCCGGACGCGTTGCTGCCCTGAACATCAGCGGCGGCGGCCCAGGAGGAGCCGTTCCATTTCATCACCTGGCCATTGCTTGCAGCATTCTGACCAATATCTGAAAACGATATCGTGCCGTTGACGATCTTTCCGGTCGTCACCGAATTGTCGGCGATCGTCTTGGCGTGATGCGCCGTGTCGGCATGAAGTGCTTGGAATGAGTTGGGAATGCTTAGCAGTTGTCGAAGCGGGCGAAGCTCCGGATCCAGATCGACTCTGATGCCGAGCCAGCGCATGTTCCCGTTGAATATGACTGCCGTCAATGGATTTGTCTTGCCTAGTTCAACTGAGAAGAGACCATCGGTAACTGGTACCATAGGGAGGGCTTCAGTCCAAATGGAGGTTGCTCCCAACGAATCAGAATAGATGTTGAATGTGAGCGCGACAATTTCGTTGAGTGGAGTGCCGGCCGAATTTGTCAACCTTCCCTGATAAGTGAACGAGGTTGGAACGACAGCCTCTGCTGACGAGAACACAGCAACCAGGAGCACCAAAGTGATCTTAGTGAACAATCCATAAGAAAATGACGCAGACATCACTCTCTCCTCCAAAAGAAATTCTTGATAGCCGTTGAAATTAGCGTGGATCTTGAGTCAATTTTATCGAGAGGTAATATCGACAAAATTGTCAAATAATCAAATCATTTCAAGCGGTGAAAGAGTTACGTTGTCTTTGATTTAAGACCAATAGATAAACGTGTCTGATCCGAAGACTAATTACATGCAACCCGCGCACGGTGCCGGCCCGCTCGCGAATATATAGTTGACCATATAGACGGCATCGCTGATGTCGGTGCGGCTGCTGCAGTTGACGTCGCCGTTTGCGCTGTCCTGCGGAGCAGCTCCGGCGCCAAAGATGTAATTGATCAGATAGACCGCATCACTGATATCGATGCGGCCGGAGGCATTCAGGTCGCCACAGGCGGCAGCAGTGAACTTTAACTCAAATGAAAGCCGAGAATAGCCCGCGGGAAACCACGGCAGCAATTCGACACCGCCATGAGCGTGATTGATTTGATACGTAATCTCGTAGATACCCGGCTGCAGCGTGTCGGCAGTGACGCTGTCGGAAGCATTGGCTCCCAGGAAGAGAGTATCTTCAAACATGGCCGCTCCGCCGACAGAGGACATCCTGATGAACCCGGACATTGTGGTTATCCCTCCCATGATCTCTCCTCCCCAATCCTCGCCGATGATGGCGTAGCTCAGGGAATACTCAGCAGGGTGGTCCGTTACTTCAAAAACGAACTTGACCATGGCGTGCCCGGCAGAAGCATATTCCAGCGGATTTCCCAAATCGCACCCGGGATAAATAACTCCGCCGGTAATACTGGTAGTCGACTTGATGCTCTTGATGTCCTGACTGCCTGAGACCATCGTAACGCACGACTGCTGATCACCAAACAGCAGAGCCCACGCCGAGTCAAGCGGATCGCCCGCTCCCTCACTCCAGCAGAAATCAGAACTGTATGTGGAGACTGTGTCGGCCTGCAGACAAGAGGGCAACGAGTCGACCGGCGAGATGAATTCGTCCTGATCGGCGCCGGCTTTCGTTTGCAGTTCATAAGAACGGGAATGCGATATCAGGTTGATACCTGCGAGGCACGGCCAAGTTAGGCAGACAATCAGGAAGCTGACGGCAAGAAGTCTATTCACATCACTCACAATTTTGTGAACTCAAGCAAGTACAATCGAAAGTAGCAAACGAGCTTGCTTCAATATAGTTTATCGACTCGTTAAGTCAATGAATTAGGCTTCGCTCATGACTCCCCGTCGCCGCTAATTGACTACGGTATCGATGATTAACTCTCTGCACTGTATATAGTTCTAAGGCCAAATCTACGGGCGTACTTATCGAGTAGCCCCGATTGACTTTGCCGCTGCCGCTTGCTATCTTTGCTCAAGAGCTAAGAGAACCTTCGGAAAGCACCGAAGGGAAAGGACAACTACCGTGGAGACAATGTGGGCCGGTGTAAAGCCGGAACGGGCGGCGGGAGCCGATTTTCGTGAAGTTGAGATCCCCCAGATAAATGACAATCAAGTGTTGGTCAAGACGCGGGCTTCTTCAATCTGCGGCACCGACAAGCATATTTACAACTGGGACAAATGGGCACAGGGCCGTCTCAAGCCGCCGTTGATTTTCGGCCACGAATGTTGCGGCGAGGTTGTCGAGGTCGGCAAGAATATCCGCGGCCTCAGGCTGGGCGATTTTGTCGCCGCCGAATCACATATCCCCTGTGGTGTGTGCAAACAATGCCGCATGGGTAACATGCACATCTGCGACAATCTCGTAATTCTCGGTGTCGACACCGACGGCATCTTTGCCGAGTATACGGCACTGCCGGAAATCGTCTGCTGGAAAATCGACAAGGGGATGGACCCGGCGATCGCCTCGATTCACGAGCCGTTCGGCAACGCGGTTTATACCACCATGTCCGCCAATGTCTCCACAAAACGTATTGCCATTATCGGCGACGGTCCGACCGCGGCATTTTCGTGCGGCATCGCCCGCGCCGTCGGCGCCGAGCGGATTTACAATATCGGGATGCAGGACTTCAATCTCGATATCTGCAAAACGATGGGCGCGCATATCTCGATCAACGTCGCCACCGACAAGAATTTCAAAGAGCGTATCTGGGATGAAACCTCCGGCGGCGTCGATGTCGTGCTCGATATGGCGGGCAACCAAAAGTCAGTCGAGACCGGATTTGAGATATTACGCAAAGCAGGCACACTGGTCATGTTCGGCATTCCCCCCGATGCCGTGATGATCGACGTCAACAAGGCGATCATTTTCAAGGGCGCGACCGTGATTGGAATCAATGGCCGCAAGATGTTCGAGACCTGGTACCAAATGCAGGCGCTCCTGGACGGCGGCATGGTTGATCCGCGCCCGGTGATTACGCATCGCTACCCGTTCAAGAAATTCCTTGAGGCCGTTGACATGTTCGCGACCGGCAGCCAGCCGTCGGCCAAGGTAGTCTTGATGATGGAGTAGGGGGGATGACAGTTAGAAGAGACTATTTTGTCGGCTTTGTGCCTAGCACTGTCCGTGGCCGGCCCGTCAAATTCTCAGTGAAATACACTGAGCTTGGGCCGGATTCCGGTGACCCAACGAATGATTGGGCCCACTTCTATTTCTTTGTACCAAATGCGGTGTCCAACGGACTTGAACCTGGATATGAGGTCCGAGTTACAAGCGATGCTGCGATGCAGTTTTTCCGTGATGATAGCTCAAGGACAATCTTTGTAGTCCGTTATGCCTTGGATTCTATCCGAAGGGATCCATCGACTCCCCAAATCGACATCATTTCAAAAGACTATACGCGATACTCCAGCAGTAGAAAATCGGAGGGTACGGAATTACGGAATCAGATACTACTATTCTATTATGACTGGTACAAAGTTCTTCCGCAAGAGAACATCGGCGTTCCGGATTTGTTACTGAACTTCCACGCAGAAGAAGAGCAGCTTAGTCAGTGGACCAAATCCTTGGTCGAAAAGAAGCTCTTAATGGGAACTGAAAGCCGGACTTACGGAAAGGAACTTGGGTTCGGATATTCGACTAACGCATACAAGATAAACCCTGAGAACGAGGAAGAAGTCAAACTCGTTCTTGGCAAACTGCCGCATGTCCAAGATGGACAGATTCGCCGCGCGTTCCTAAGTTACAAGACGTCTGACAAGAAACTTGCTGGGGAAATTGCCTCACTGCTACGTTCCAACTACGGAGTGGATGTATTTCTTGCACATGAGCAACTCAAAGTATCCGCACAGTGGAGAGAAGAAATCCTGAGAAATATTGATGAATGTGATGTGTTGATTGCTCTTGTGACTTCGAAGTTTCGGTCGTCAAAATGGACTGACCAAGAAGTGGGCATTGCCATTGGAAAGAAGAAGAGAGTAGTTCCCCTCATGGGGGTGAAGTCGCTGCATGGATTCCTGGAAACCAGCCAAGGCCTCCACATCGGAGACGACCCGGACCAAGTCGTTAAGCGAATTGCGTTAGATCTTGGAATGACAGCCGTGCAATCCGATGATTGATGAAACAAGCAGCAATCCAGTTACTCAGTCGTGGGTCCGAGCTCGCGAGGACACGAGACGGGGTGTGTCTAATGTTCCTCGCGATCGTGAGCGCGTATCCATTCCTCTATCGAACTCAACACACCCTGCAAATTTCGGCGCACGTCCCGATCCATGAAGCGCAACACACTCACACCCAAGGCTTCGATCCGTTCTTGCCGGACTCGGTCTTCTTCTGCTCTGTCCGCATGGGTCACCCCGTCAATCTCGATTGCTAATTTCAATCCTGGACAATAGAAGTCGACGATGTAGTCTGCAATTGGTCTCTGGCGATGGAAGTCGTATCCCAACATCTGCCTGCCCTTGAGTTGCAGCCAAAGCAATGACTCAGCCAGGTTGCCGGCTTTGCGCAATCGTCGCGCTCGCGACTTGAGTTTCGGATTGTAGGGAATGATCTTATTTCGCAAGCTTACACACCCCGTCTCCGCTCCCGTTCCGGGATCGGAGCCACCCCTCTCAAGAGGGGAATAACCAAAGGGTATTGACCGGTCAGTACCCCGTCGGAGCACCCCTCTTCCCGCAAGCGGGATCTTCGACAAGAGGGGAATAAGAAATCCACAATGGTCAAAGATGCAGTTTCGATCACAGACGTCAATCATTTCTTGAATGAGTTCGTCGTGGAGTCGATAGCGTCGATGCAAGCATTGTGAAGAAGGATAGAGTATAGTAACGCCGTGGCACACGAGGGCGTGTGCCACGCACGGGAATGTACCCGAAACTTCGCGTGGTTTGTTTCACTACGAGCGCAGGGCTGTTTAGCTTCTCAACTGTGTTTTGTCTTTCAATTGGCTTGATTCGATAATCTTCCTTTGAACAATATAAAAGGCATGGCCGGCCAGACAACGCAGAGGAGCTGCGCTGAGGAGAAGTTTCTCAGGAGACGCTGAAGCACCCTCATCGGGTCGCCTTCGGAGATCAAGTCGTAGGGTTGGGCGAAGATTGTGTTACCGTAACGGCCGTTACGAACCCCAGAGGACGACCAACATCGTCAGCAAGCATTAACAGGTCATTGAGAGAACATCACTGCCTCTACTAAGAGGGGGCTAAAAAAATGTCCACAAGAGAACTACAGATTTTT
>CAZKIH010000028.1:0-58066 GCA_964552775.1 uncultured Ignavibacteria bacterium
GCGATTATTGCGGCGATTTGGCTGATTTAGACGGCATCGCCAAAGCGATCGCCGTCGCCGCTTGCGGGCTCACGGGTTCCGGATCAACAAATCTCTTGTTGGCAACCGGTTCCGGATTCGACAAATCAGCCCGGACCCCAATAGGCCGTGCGGTTCTTCCGATCTGGTTTAATCGCAGAACGAATGCAGGCGGCGAAGCTTCGGCGGCAACAGTTCCAAACAACTCCAATAGACAAACAATGAAAACGATTGAGGAGTTTTTTATCATCCGATTCTCCCTTACCAGCACGGCGCTGCCCCGTTGAGGAACATATAGTTTATCAAGTACACTGCATCCGAAATATTTACCATGCCGTTGCAGTTGGCGTCTCCAGTATCGGTGGGAACGGGGGCCGGTCCTCCCGAGAAGATGTAATTTAACAGGTAGACGACATCGACAATGTTAATTTCATCGTCCGCATTGCAGTCACCGAAGTGTCTTCCCGGTTCGATCGTCAGCACTAACGATATCATATCCGTTCGCGGAGTGCTGCCCGCGTCCTCGACTTTCAGCGTAAAATAGTAGCTCGCCGCATAGGTGGGGATACCCGAGAGCACCGCCTGGTTGCCACCCGTAAATTCTATGCCAATGGGCACATCGCCGCCGAGGAAAGTCCAAGTGTATGGCGCTGCGCCGCCGACTGCTTGTAAATCATAGTGGTATGGGCGACCTTCGACCCCATTCGGAAGCACGCGCGTGACGATCGTAAGTGCCATCGGTGTTTCCGCTGCGGTCTTGAGGATCCAGTTGTCGGGGTCAAAATTCAACGCCGTCACAGAATCGCTGAATTCGAATTGATAATACGCAAGCCCGCTCTGATTCCAGATCGTATCCATCGTAGCGCCATTGGCAGTAAGGAATTGAATTTGCACAGGCATCTTGAATGCCCCGTAGTCGGGCTGAACTTGTCTCACGATGAGGTCGACGCCATAGCCGCCCGCGCCATTGGGAACGCATTGCCAGCTATATAAGTACTGAGGATTACCCGGGCCATAGATCCACTCCGAGAAGAACCAATCAAGATCGGTTCCAGAGGCTGTTTCCATATAGCCCTGTAAGTCCTCAGTGACCGCAGTCCCGTACTTCAGCGGTGAATCGCCGTAGGCGCGCAGCCCGGTGAAAAACGCCTGATCGCCGATGACCCCACGAAGCATATGCAGGACCCAGGCTCCTTTATCGTAAACGATGTTATCCAATATTATCCAAGTGTCACTTGTGTCGTAGCGATACACGGCATCGTCCCCATAATACCGGATGCCGCGCATGTAGTCGTAGAGCGCCTCGCGTCCGAGGTAAGCTTCTATGAAGAGCGCCTCGGAATATGTTGCAAAGCCCTCGTTGAGCCAGCTATGGTGCCAGTCGCGGCAGGTGATCATGTCACCCCACCATTGATGTGCGAGTTCATGAACCATGGTCATGACGCTCTGAGCCAGGCCAGGTGACATCGAGGTGTTAGTCTGATGTTCCATGGCGCCGCCCCACATGAAATTCGACATGGCGTACTTCTCGTCCATGAACGGATAGACCCCGAACAACTGCGACAGAATGTCGATTGCCGGAACAGTGAAGGAATAGGCGTATTGCACGCTGGGAACCAGGCTGGGGTACACCCAGTAGTCGACCGGCAGCGAATCGGTTTCGGTTCGAAGGGCCCACTCGCGCCAATGCGTGAACTCTGCCATGGCCACACTCACAAGGTAGGTAGCGATTGGGTAGCGCGCCGACCAGTGGGTCGTCCGGAATCCGTCCAGGTTGTCTACATCGCTGACCATGGTTCCGTTCGATGAGCAGAATTGGTTTGACGGATACGTAATGAAGAAGTCAAGTGAATCAGCCTTGTCATTGGGATAGTCCTTACAGGGCCACCAAGCGCGAGCGTACCAGGTTTCGGACAGATTACCGACCACCGGCTTGCCATCATACTCGACAAAGTGCAGCGCCCACCAATTGAATTCCGGCTCAAAGCCGTGATAGAATACTCTGACCGTGAATCGTTCCCCCGGCTGATAGAGATGATCAAGCGTCACCGGCAGAACCAGATAGTTCGGGACAAAACCAGCGCGAACACCATTCACGGTAACCGAGTCTACTCGCATCATCCAGTAGCAGTCAAGAATGCACTGGCTGACCGGCGCAACGACGTCAGCGGTCATCGAGACATCGCCGTAGATAGTCTCAGTGGCACGGTCGAACTTCATTTTCAGATTGTAGTAAGTAACGTCATAGCACTCCTGCTCGGGAGATCCACCGCGCGGGGCACTTATTCCCTTCTCGAGAAGCTGATCAATCGATCGCGATTTCCCTTCCCGACAAGCCTCGTGTGCCACCCTGGCGTCCTTGATTATATCTTCAATAGGAGGGAGTTCTGCGCCCTTTAGCGCGCTTGCTGTCAGCACGGTCAAAACAAGAAAGTTCAGAGTCAGTCGTCCGAGAATGACCCACATCTGCATCGTTCTCCTGCCGGACATGATGCTCCTCCAAGGTTTGAGATTTGACTCGATTTCAGAGTTTGGTAATATTAACGCGATGGTCATCGCCAAGCGCTCACTTTGGCCGATGCTATTCCACAAGTTAATACGTTGACGCGATTATCTACGATATGTTTAGTTTACGTGCAAACTTTGGGAAAGATGCGCCAAATTGAGAGATCGGAGTCTGTTCCTGTTTACTGCCAATCGCTAACGCCGCTCCAGCGCCAATTTGACTCCAAATGCGATCAACACGGCTCCGGCCAGGGCCTCAAGTCTGCGCCTGACGCTGGAAAGGGTAATAACGGACTTCAACCGACTGACAAACATGATGACACACGACAGCCAAATGGTGCCAACAAGTTGGTGGATTCCAGCCAGCAAGAAGGAACGCCCCAAAACCGGGTCGTTTGGACTGATAAACTGAGGCAGAAACGAGAGGTAGAAAATGGCCACCTTGGGGTTGAGGATGTTAGTCAGAAGCCCCTCGACAAATGCTCTTTTCGCGGTTTTGGTCAAGCCGTTTGGATGTTCAACGGCAGGATTGTCGGTGTCTGACTTGCGTGTTTGCCAGAGTATCCAGAGGCCGCGCCCGCCCAAGTATATCAAGTAGGCCGCGCCGATCAACTTCACAGATTCAAATAGCAATGCCGATTTGACCAGGATTATTGAGATTCCCAACGCGGAGAAGGAGGCATGAACGAGGCAGCCGCAGATTATGCCGAGCGCCGTAGCAAACCCTGCTTTCTGACCCCCCGCGAGCGAATTCTTTATCGTCAAGATCGTATCATTACCGGGAGTTATTGCCATGATCGTCGAGGCCACAGTGAACATCAAGAGCTGTTGGTCGAGCATATAGATTCCCATACGGAGGTTAGTCTACAGATGATAAACGCTTATTGTCTTTATACGTAGACTGTGAAGCTCCGGTTTTGAAATCCTGCTGCAAATTGAAACACTTTTCCGGATTACACATCCGCCCTGTGCAAGAATTGCGCCAATTGCCGATACTTCTAACTGTGGTAGTGCATGTAACATACCGACCGTGTCGATTTCTGCCTGAGCCAGTTATGGAGATCGTAAATGGGTAGTTTCGTACCTAATGGACGACTCTCTGCGGTCGATCACGGAGATCAAAAGATTCAGATTCAGACTGAGTTTTCAAATTACCCCGAGCCTCGGATCGCGACCACGGTGAGTATCGGCGGGCAGGTTGTGCACAAGATTCAGAAATCGTGGGGCAAGGCGATTGATTCTCTGGAAGAAATGCGCACTGTCGAAGAGATAATCAACAAGCAGCATAATGAGGTTACCGCATTGGTGCACGAACACGCTGCAACGCTGGTTGCTCATTCATCAGCACCTGCCGAGAAGCCGCGGTCAGCTCACTCCCCGGAGGTACTTGAACGAATCAAGGCAATCCCCGAAGTACAGAGCTCTTTTATTGTCACAGCCGAAGGCAAGTTGGTCTCGATGCAGAAAGTCACCAAGGAAGCGGAGATGCTTGCCGCCATGATCGGTAACCTGACCGAGGTGCTTTTTGACGTTGCACGCACCACTAATATGGGAGATTGCGAGGATTGCATACTTAATTTGGGCAGTCATGACTTGCTACTTCTCCCCTACCAAGGTGGCTTTCTGGCAGCCTTGATTGACACCAAGGTACGCAAGCGCGAGGTGCTCGCAGAGCTGTGGAAGATTGCGAGGGCGGCATGAAGAAAGTAATCGAAGCGATTCGAGGCGTGATGGGTGTCTCGGGCGTAGTGCTCTGGGAGAAGGACGCCAATGTATTCCATAAGCTCCTGCCGGCGCGTTTCTCCGTCAGCGAAAGTGATGCTATTTGCGCCCGCCTGGTGCAGTTCTGCCAGCATTATTCGCACGGCAAGGATGTCAAAGCCAAGTTCAAGAAGGGCTGGCTCTGGCTGCACAACGGGCATGCCTTTGCGCTACTGATCCTGGCAAAGCCGGACTTGAATACAACGACTCTGAATCTCGTGGTGAAGTCGTCATTGTCAACCCTTGAAGCTAACCTGCGGAGACCGACAGCAAACACGACCTCTCATCAAAATGTGAGTCTAACGCCAGAACACGTTGCTGCAATTTCACGCGCCATTAATCTCGCGTTGGGACATTTTCAGGGGCAGATCTCACGTTTCGACATAGCCGAAGTCCTGCGAATGGCCAAGAACCAGCTACTTGACCAATACCAAGTCCTGAAGCACTTCACTGTCGATGCCAACGGCGGTATCATTATGATCAAGGGCGCGGAAAAATCGATGGATGTTTCCGCTGTGCCGGCTGCTGCGCAGTTAATTGCCACGTTCATCCAGTTGGTCAGCGCCAGAGCCAACGTTTTGGGGTTCGATATCGAACAGATCACGTTGGGCTTGCAGAAACCTCTGAATGAGATTGGGTTTTACGGCTATTTTGCGTCAGCGAGACGAACTGTAGTTAAATAGGTGAAAGAGGGGCGGCCTAAGAACGGCCTCAGATTTGAAAAAACTCCTCATCCAGTTACGGTAAAGGACTTTTAGAGCCACCACAGTTTTTTGCTCCCGCTACTCATCCTTGAGGGGCGAGGTCACGGCAGGACGCTCAACCATAATTGGGGGCAACCTTCATTATTGAGTTGTTAGAGATTTTTCAAATAAACCCCTCTCTAACACCTGCTGGAATATACGACCGTAACCGCTGTTGACAATACCCTTTTCTGAACAGAAACGATTATTATGCAAGCGGGCATAGGATTTGATAGATGGACGTAACGCCGGTTTCGTACGTGTGATCACCTGACTAACACTCAGTTAACTTAGCTGTTGCCCGCGTTGAACAATCATTATATATGTCTTACATGTCCCTACACAGCAGTACCGCTATCGCCGGTATCGGCATCGACTTGATCGAGATCGATCGCCTCAAGTTAGCTCATCAGAAGCATGGCGACGCCTTTCTCAAGCGTGTCTTTACCGATGCGGAAATTGCGTTCTGTTTCGCCAAGCAGAACCCCTTTCCCTCATTGGCGGTCCGCTTTGCGGCCAAAGAGTCGGCCTTTAAAGCCTTGTCGCAGGTCGGTATACGCGTCCCTCGTTGGCAGGATATCGCCATCAGCCAATCCTCCGAGGGCATCCCCAGCCTTGACGTCGACGGCATCAGCGGATTCGCCATTCATCTCTCGATGAGCCATACCACTACGCTCGCAACGGCAATTGTCGTAATTGAACGAATTTCCTAAAGCGGTTTAATATTGGAGCAGAATGTCGCTTTCATTATTTTTCAATCGCTTGATGCCTTCTTTGCCGACATGGTAAGAGGAATGGTGTCTAAGTAAGGCTGCGACAATCGTCGCTGCCGGCAGAAATTGCACGGGATTATGATTCTCTTCTAATATACACGGAGGTAACAATGCCGCTGAATCTAAAGCAAATTGAATCACTGCTTGGTCCCGATGCCAAGACCTTGTTAACCCACAAGTGCAAAGGTATCCCCAAGAACAGAGTACATCTCCCCGGTCCTGACTTTGTCGACCGTGTTCTCAGTTTGTCCGACCGCAATAACAATGTCTTGCGCAACCTGAGTTGGATGCTCTCTCATGGTCGTCTCTCGGGGACTGGGTTCATGTCAATTCTTCCTGTCGATCAAGGTATCGAGCATTCGGCAGGCGCGTCCTTTGCGCCGAACCCTGATTACTTTGACCCGGAGAAGATTATCGAGCTCGCTATGGAGGGCGGCTGCAACGCTGTGGCGTCTACCTTCGGCGTGCTCGGCAGTGTGTCCCGCAAGTACGCGCACAAGATTCCTTTCATCGTGAAGATCAACCACAACGAATTCCTTACCTATCCGAACGCGTTCGATCAGGTCATGTTCGGCACGATCAAAGAAGCTTGGAACATGGGTGCCGCCGCGGTTGGTGCCACGATATATTTTGGTTCGCAGGAATCGCGCCGCCAGATTATCGAGGTTGCGCAAGCTTTCGCGATGGCGCACGAACTTGGTCTCGCCACCGTGCTGTGGTGCTATACACGCAATTCCGCTTTCAAGATTGATGGGATTGACTATCACGTCTCTGCTGACTTGTCAAGTCAGGCCAATCACCTTGGCGTGACAATCCAAGCGGATATCATCAAACAGAAAATGTCGGAAAACAACGGTGGTTTCGCGGCTGTGGAAAAGGCTGCCGGAAAGCCCTATTCCAAGTGGAGCAAGAAAGTTTACGACACGCTGACCACCGACAATCCAATTGATTGGGTTCGTTATCAGGTTGCTAACTGCTACATGGGTCGTGCGGGATTGATTAATTCCGGTGGCGCCTCGGGCAAGAACGACTTGGCTGATGCCGTCAAGACCGCAGTTGTCAACAAACGTGCGGGTGGCATGGGCCTGATCTCGGGCCGCAAAGCGTTTCAGCGTCCAATGAAGGAAGGCATCGACTTGCTCAATGCCATTCAGGACGTCTATCTCTGTAAGGAAATTGATGTAGCGTAGGTTATTCCGGCGAAGACCGGGATCCCAGCTTTGTATTGTGCCCGCCGGCCAACGATGTCCGGCGGGCTTTTTATTTGGCTCAGATCATTTCGAAGGAAGACAATCCTTTCGAAGAACGGCGAATTGCCAGTGGCAAATTGTGAGGCTGAGAAAAGGGATGGGTAATCGACGTAATCGGAGGGGGGTTGCGGCTGTCAGAATGTGCGCTTCGGAGGCCCGTATCAGACTTCGGAATTTCCACCAATACCGACAGGAATGCCGCATTGTTCGCAGACTCCATTGAGCATCCCCCAAAGCGCTCGAGCGGCTTTTGTGGTAGCTTCCTCGATCTGCTGCTGCAGTTCGGGTGTCGTTACTACCAGAGAGATCAAATTTGCCCAGGTCTTGGAGTGTTCGATATCGGCAATCATGTGCTCGCGAAAGAAGCGCAGCGTTTCATCATCATGAATGTCATAGAATTTTTGAAGCCCTTCCAGCTTGGACTGGGCGATATCGGGAATCCGCGATTCATAGGCGTACATTGCAGCAGCGCCGACAGCGCAATTGGAGGCATTGCAGAGATTACGGTAGGTCAGCAGCAATTTCCGGGTGGCTATGGAGCTGCATCCTGAGTAAAGGTCGGCTCGGTCGATGCCCACGCCGCGGGCAAACCAGACCCACAACTCTTCGTGAGGAATCAGGCCGTCGCCGCCGGTTTCTTCCTCGACGAGATTTTCAAGAATCGAGAGTCGCTGCGAATGATCGCGACAGTTAGAATGGATGGCGCTGACGCAGGTGGGAATTGCGCGCACAAAATGAAAGTACTCTCTGGCATAGACCTGCATTTCCGATTCGGTTAATTCGCCGCCATTCCAGCGTTCGTAGAAGGGATGCCTGAGGAGATCGTACTCATCGATGAGGCTGTCGAGTCGGGCGATTAGTGTATGATTCACGTTCATTCTACGACAAGGTTAGTCTTTGTTTTTGCAGAAGAGGTCAAGTATTTGACCACGGAGCGAGAAATTCAGCAGGAAAGTTGGCTACAGTGGAATGACCCGACGGATTCGCCGATATGACCAACGCAGAATGGTGTCCGAGCGGACGGCAGCCGCCGTCTGCAATATTGTCAGGTAGACCTCGAAACGAGAGATCTTGACCTTATTCAGCTCGGTCAGGAGTGCCGGATTGTTCCAGGCGCGTCGCAATGTGCGGATGGCGAAGAATAGTGACCAAAGGTTGAACAATCGCAAACGAACCGAGGAAGGCGGTAACGTGAGTGTGTAATCGAGGGCAACATCAAGATGGTGGGCGGTCCGCCTGATCAAATGATTGAGGACATCCTGTGCCGGACGTGCGAAGGCAGGAGTGAAAAATTCGCTCGCATGCACTCCATACTCGGCCATCACACCAGCAGGCAGATAGCACCAACCGCGCTGGAAGTCAGCATGGCAGTCCTTGATGATGTTAGTCATCTGCAGACCTAAGGCGAAAGAGGGACCAGAGGAGCGCAGGCGAGCGCGTTCCGGTTCGGCCAGTTCGGGGAGGTTGATAATGAACAACTCCGTCAGCATCTTGCCGACAGTTCCAGCAACATAATGGCAGTAGCGGTTGAGATCCTCGATTGACGATAGGGTGAAGAGGTTTTCATTGAGTGTCTGCTTGCGCGCAACTGTTTCGCACATTCCTGCCGACATTTCCGTAACACATGATTCGATGGCCAGGCGACTTGGTTCCGGCAATGCCCTGAAGACTTCAACGACATTTTGAAGACCGGCGATCAGTTGATGTTCGGGATTGGCCGTATCCAGCGCGCCCCAACTCTGAATCCAGACGTGGATCGAGTCTGGATCGAAGCGATGTTTTGAGAAGATGGTGCGATAGGATTCAAGCAAGGCAATACGCAGTGCCGGTGAGAGGTGTTCAGAGTCTTCGGCTGTATCAACCACACGACAAAACAGATAAGCACAGAGCACGGCGCGATGAAGATCGCCGCTCAGTACCCGAATGTTAATGGCAAAGGTGCGCGAGACGCCAGGTAGAATCCGATTACAGAAAAGAAGTGGCTCGCCGGTCATAGGTGGAACATAATGGGTGGCAATGCGAACAAGAACCGGAATTTCACGAGCATTGGCTGCAATTGCCGCGTTAATCTTGACAAGACCGACCTGGACATGGCATAATACAGGTGCCAGAAAGGAAGAACGACTTGAGCAAGCCGATATTCGACACGATTAAGAAATATCTCGACGACAAGGGCATCGTCTATCGCACTGTTCATCACGAGCCGACTTTGACTTCAGAGGATTCCGCCCGCGCCCGCGGTGAAGATATCAAGATCGGAGGCAAGGCGATTGTCATGAAAGTTGGGGATGTGTTTCGGTTGTTCGTATTGAGTGCCGCGCGTAAGATCGACTCGGAATCTCTCAAGAGCCACTTCGGGGTCAAGGCGACACGGTTTGCCAATGCGGAGGAGTTGCTTGATTTTACGGGATTGGTGCCGGGCTCGGTGCCGCCCTTTGGATTTCCGATCCTCCCCTTCGAGTTGTATGTTGACAAGTCGATGCTGTTGAACGATAAGATCGCATTCAACGCCGGATCATTGACCGATTCGATTGTGATGCGTGTAAGTGACTATCTTCAGGTTGCAGATGCGACAATCTTAGAATTTTCCAAGAGCCCATAGTCTGATTGCGGTCGCGCTGTCCTTGCTTCCCCACATTTGAGTTTGGTAACAAAAAAAACCGGGCGGAATTTATTTCCACCCGGTTTGATCCGTTAAAAGACGGCGATTAATCGCAGTTTGTGCAGGGAGGAAGGCCTCCTGAGAAGATGTAATTAATCAATCTCACTACATCCGAAATATTGATACTGCCATTGCAATCAGCATCGCCAGCAACGAGTGGATTCGGAGGAAGGCCGCCGGCGAAGATGTAATTGATCAAGCGTACGGCATCCGAAATATTCACTGAGTGGTTGCCATCGGCATCGCCGCAAATCCACTGGGGATCAACGACGGTGATGCTGAGTCCAACGGTATCGGATTTTATCGGATTCTGCGAATCAAATACAGCAATGGTGAAAAAGTAATCGGCGTTGAAATCCGGAATACCTGTGATGGTACCTACCGTACCGCCGTTAAAGACGCAACCAAGGGGAACGTCGCCACCCAATAGGACCCAATTGTAAGGCGGAACGCCGCCCACGGCCTTCATCTGGTAGAAGTACGGGGTGCTTCCATAGCCCGTCGGTGGATTGTTCTGATAGCAATAAACATTGCCGTCGCAATGGTCACCGACACCGTCACCATTTTGATCAGGTTGGGTCGGATTGGCAACAAGGTCGCAGTTATCGCAGGCGTCGCCGACATTGTCTGAATCAGTATCAAGTTGGCTGCCATTGACGGAGTCGGGGCAGTTGTCTGTTCCACAGGTATTGAACGAATAACCTGGATTGCCGAAGCCATCGCCATCGGTATCAGTGCAAACGTCACAGACATCACCAATTCCATCGGCATCGCCATCGAGCTGGTTGCGGTTCGGGGTATTCATGCAGTTGTCGCAAGCATCACCGACGGTGTCGGCGTCGACATCCGTCTGGCCGGGATTCGCCGCTTTCGGGCAGTTGTCCGACGGGTTGAGAACGCCGTCATCGTCGAGGTCAGGATCGAGATAGTTTTGAAGGAAGGTGATGGTCCAGCAGCGAACACGGGCTTCCTGCTGATTTGTAAGAATCTCGGTCGGGCAGCCGGAATATCCCATGACGTTTTCAGGCTGTGTAGCACCCCATGGCTGGAAGGGGCTACAGGTATCGTTTCCGCCCGGAGCAGAGCAATTGAAGTTCAACGGTGTCGGGGGAACATCAGAGCAGAGATCGCCGCGAACGTCGCTGGGGCTGCCGGCGAATTCGTAACAAGTGCCACAGGCAGTGGTTTCGCTGACGCCACGGAAGGTGTGGTAGAGACCGAGAGTATGACCCATTTCATGGGTGGTCGTTCCGTTGTCAGGCGAGAAGCCATCGGAGTGCATGACGATGCCGTAACGAACCTGGCCGGCCTGATCCCACGGCAAATAGGCGTACCCGAGAGTGATTGTTCCCGGGGAGGTTTGTTCGATGTCGGTGACGTATATGTTGATCTTGGTTTGGTAAGAATCGGCATAGGTATTCTTCATGTTGAAGTCTTCAGAACTGCTGAGAATACGGTACTCCGAATCGTCGTGTGTCAGGATTCCGTCCAGAATGAATTCTATACCGGCGTGGGCATAATCCGTTTGCAGTCGCTGGAACACCTGATTGCACTCGGCAACGGTCGTTGACGGGTCGGAACCGTTGTCTTCACGAAAGATGTGAAACACTACGCGTGCGTAGTAGATGGTCTGGAACTGCTGCGGCAGGTAGAGGTTTCGGGTCGCAGGAATATCACAGGATCCGCGGACCGGGCAGTCCAACGGATTCTTGTCGAGTTCTTCCTGGCTCGGCGGGGTTTCCAGTGCGGTTGTGCCGCACCAGTGAATCTGGTTTTCGCGAATGATTTCGCCGACGCGGGCCGGGTTGTCGCGCATCTCTTTGAGGATTTCCTCGGTAGTTTTCGCGGCTTGGAGTTGCACGGAGAGAAGCGTCAGGCCGAACAAGGCAGAGAAGACGCAAGCCAGAACCGACCGGCCAAAGACGTTGCCGATAACTCTCATAGAATTGCTCTCTTTCCTTCAAATCCCGTTGCTCGATAACGGGGGAAGTTGTAATTGAAAAGTTGTTTATACACGAGAATCCTCGATCACCTTCGCCGATTTACGGACATGCGGCGCAAGGTACTGCACCGCCGGAGAAGATGTAGTTGATCAGATATACAACGTCAGAAATATTAATGAGCGAACTGCAGTCAGCGTCACCGGAATCAAGTGGTTCCGGAGCGGGACCGCCGCTGAAAATGTAATTGATCAGGTAAACCGCATCCGAGATCGTAACCAGCTCGCTGCCATTGGCATCGCCACAGAGGAAGGGATTCCCAGGCGGATCGACGACACGCAGGCTCAGGGAGATCGTATCTTGTTTCTGAGGTGAATCTGCGTCCTTGCAAACGACAGTGAAATAATATGTCCAATTGAAGCTCGGCGTGCCGGCAATCGTGCCTACCGCCCCACCGGTAAAGTCACAGCCCAGGGGCATATCACCGCCGATGTGCAGCCACTCGTACGGAGGAAGACCTCCGACTGCAGAAAACTGATGGAAGTAAGGAACGCCTAAATAGCCTTCCGGCAGCACATAGCTCTGGATGTGAAGTTGGCCATCACACGCATCACCAACACCATCGACGTTTTCGTCAAATTGATTTAGGTTGGGAACATTCACACAATTGTCGCAAAGGTTACCCACGCTATCAGCATCGGCATCTTCCTGCCCGCTATTGATGACGTCGGGACAATTATCAGTAGGACAGGTGCTGGCTGGATAGCCGGGGTCGGCGGCGCCATCGCCATCCGTGTCGGTACAGGCATCGCATGCGTCGCCCGCGGCGTCGCCATCAAGATCGCCCTGATCGTTGTTTACTGCGGAGGTGCAGTTATCGCAGATATCGCCAAAGGCGTCGCCGTCGGCATTAGCCTGTCCGGAGTTTGAGACAAAAGCGCAATTGTCAGCCGCATTCAGGATACCGTCGTTATCGATGTCGGGGTCGCAGACATCGCCGGGGGTATCGCCGTCGACATTCTCTTGACACGGATTGAAATTGGTCGGGCAGTTGTCGACACCATTGTCGATGCCGTCGCCGTCGCTGTCAGCCAATATCTCGCCTTCGGTAGTTACGTTTTTGTTGCCCCCGCAATTTCGCCAGGAGCCAAGTTCAGCGTTGATCCAGCAATGAAATCTTCCCCACTGTTGCTGTGAAAATTCGGTGTAGCAAAAGTCGGGAGCATAGCCCATGTAATTTTGCGGGTCGGTGTCTCCCCAGGGCTGTCCACTGCAAACATCGGTTCCTCCGGGAGGAGCACAGTTGAAATTCCTTGGAGTGGGCGCTGTGTCGGAGCAGTAGTCGCCGGTTACATCGCCTTCAACACCGTCGGCGCGCTCGTAACAGGGGCCGCACTGGCTCACTTCGTAGACTCCGTGGTGGGTATGCCAGAGTCCAATGCAATGTCCGACTTCGTGGGTGAGTGTGCCTTCGCTACCGCCGAAATAGCTGTCGTCAATGACGATTCCGCCCAGAAATGTCAGGGCGTCGCCGTCCCATGGAAAAGTTCCGATGCCGATGTAGCCCGAATTGATGTTGGTAACATAGACATTCAACTGGGAGTCGGGCTGGACGGCAAAGGTCCCTTTCATTGAGAATTCTTCGTCATCCGTGTAGGTGCGATAAGCGGTTGAGTTCACCACCCGCCAGCCGAAAGTGAATCGGATTTTGGAGGGCGCATAGTGCGCATTGAGTGTCGCCATTTGGGCTTCGACTCGCGATTGGTTCGCTGCCGGGTTGGAGCCGTCATCGTTAGCAAGAACGTTGAAGTAAATTCGAAGCGATGTGAACGGGTCACTGGTGCCGGGAATATTCACGTCGCGTGTGGCTGGATTGTCGCACGGTCCAACTGGGGGACACGCCAAGGCCGATTCCTTGTTGAATGTGTTTTTCGCGGCCCAACGTGCTTCGGTCTGGCACCAGTCTCCGCCTTGCTGATCGATAAAGGCCTTCACATGGTCACCGTCCAGGCGGCCAATTTCCAACCAGAGATTGGCGGGCAATTTGGCGCTCTCGCTGAGTGCCGGTTGGGATGTGAAAAACGGTATAATCAGAACTGTAGCAAGAAGAACGCGAAACGCCTGGCGTCCTGCAGTATTCATAGGGTTATGTTCTCCAAATCAGATCGGTTACGAATAGGCTTCGTACCTAAATGGCAGTAGGCCTAATTAAAATGTATCGGCTAAGTGCATATTTGTCAAGAAGTTTCTCCAGACGATGTTTGGGGCAGCGATGGTTAAGCGGTTCGGTGATAATGGATTAGGGGAGAATCAGGTCGAAGTGCCGGTCTGTAACAGTAATTTAAGTTCGTTTTGTGACGCGATGGCACAATTAGAGAGTGCTCCCGACGACCGTTCACGACGGCTGGCGCCGATTGCCAACAGGATTCCCAGGGCAATCACGCTGAGTAGTATCAGGACCGGTAAAGAGATTTTTGTGCGCATCGGACCTCCATGGATCGCAGTCTTGGCTACGGTTTCCGAGGTCTTGAACACCGGGGAGCGAAACGATGTTCCGTCAATCGTGGGAAATTGCAAGATAATGGAGAATGGTGACACTCATTTGACGGAGCGCACTGTCGCGAGCTTGCGCAGCAGTTCGAGATTGCGCTTGTCGTCCTCGTAACCTTCGTCCTTGGGTGTTTCGAGAAGTTTCGGTATTTTGTCCAGCCGAGAATCCTGCATGATATACATAAACGCATCCTTGCCAATTGCGCCTTCACCAAGATGGGTATGTCGATCGACGCGCGAGCCGAGATCTTTGATCGAGTCGTTGAGATGGATGACCTTGAGATATTTCATGCCGATAACTTTGGCAAACTGTTTCATGGTGTGGTCGTAGGTGGCCCTGGTGCGAATGTCATATCCGGCGGCAAAGATGTGGCAGGTATCAAGGCAGACGGAAATGCGCGACTTGTTTTCGACACCCGCGATCATTTCGGCAATTTGCTCGAACGTGTAGCCGAGATGCGACCCCTGCCCTGCCGTCAGCTCAAGCGCAATGCGAGCCTTGGCGTTGGGAGTCTTGCCGATACAGTGATTGAGCGACTCTATGATCTTCTTCATGCCGTACTCCGGGGTGCCATCGACAGGCGAGCCGGGGTGAAGAACGACATCGGGGATGCGCACCTGCTCGGCGCGCTCAACCTCATCGATGAGGGCCTTGAGCGACTTGTTGTGCAGGTCCTGGTTCGGAGTTGCAAGGTTTATCAGGTAGGCCGTGTGCGAGATAACCGGAGCAATGCCGGAAGCCTCTTGTGCATCGAGGAACTTCTCGGCTTCTTCGTCGGTGGTGGGTCGCTGTTCCCAGCGATTATTATTCTTGGTGAAGATCTGGATGGTCGTGCAACCGGTCTTGACGCCGTGCTGGATGGCGTTATGCAGACCTCCCGAGGTTGACATGTGTGCGCCGATTAAGAGTTCAGGCTTTTTGGCCATTTCGATCTAACTCCTCGTTATCGCCCTAATCTTAAGACTACTAAAATGGATGCCATCAGTCAATGCTTCACTCCAGGAAATACTCTCGTTCCTGCCGGCTTGGAGTCCGGCACTCGGAGCTTTTGCCAAACAGGCGATATCGATTCCGAGCAACGAGTTCATAGATCAAGTTGCGCAGCGGAGGCGGGATCAGGACGAAGATATATGTCAATCTCCAGAAGCCTCCCAATAGCTTCAGGGCTCGCAGAATGGCTGTGGATCGTGAGTGAATTACAGAACCCTCGATAAGCAGAACGGCATCAACCCGCGTTGAATTGTTGCCATGACGCGTCAACAACTGCTGTGCAGCCACAGACTGTCGGGCCGCAAAAACCAATTTGTGTTTGGAGTCGGCAGCGAAAAGGAATTTCGTCCAGAAATTGCAGAGATTGCAGTACCCGTCGAAAATCACCAGCGGTTTCCCACGCACCATGTCGCTACCGATCATTGCGGTCCGTCCTTACGGGCGAGGCGTTGCTGAACGTTATCGCCCTGTAATTCACGAAGCGCATCGGCGGCAATCCAGCGCGCTGATTTGGTGTCGAGCTTCTGAATCCGCCGGGCAAGCGCGACAGCCTTTTTGTTGAGTCGGGAATTGCGTTTGCCGATTTCGCGCAGTGCCCAGTTAACAGCCTTCCTGACAAAATTGCGGTCGTCAACAGCATACTTTTGAAACAACGGAAAGAACCGCTCGAAATCCGAGTCGGGGGCTTTCTTGTCGTGCACCGCGAGGGCGGCGATGACCACGAATCCTGCCCGGCGGATGAATTCTTCGGGGCGTGATGTCCATGCAACGGCCTTCTCAGATGCGTGAGGGGTCTTGTCCACGAGATTGCCACAGAAGCCATCGCAAATATCCCAGGAGTCGATTTCTGCGACCCAACTATCCAGCAATCTGCTCGAGCAGACCTTTGGATCGGCCAGCATAGGCGCAAGAATGCGGGCTTCGTGAATATTTGTTTTCCAAAGTGCTTGAGCCAGACGGTGGTCTTTCCCAATTTCCCTGGCTAAGGAGCGTAGAATTGGAACAGGAATCCCAAGAGCGCGTCGATCGGCGATTCCGAAATGCGCGAGCCGATCCTTGTGCTTTGGATCGGCGAGTTGATGAAGCTTGGCGATTACCTCTTTTGCGGTCGCAGGCACAATCAGACCTTTACGGCAAGCATTAAGCCGTCGCGCAGAGGCATAAGCGAGCAGACGGCATCGGGAAGGGCGTAGACGCGCCGGTTGAATTCGAGAATGCCGGCGGTTGCTTCGGTCGGGGGCTTTTCGCTGACGATCCGGCCACTCCAAAGGACGTTGTCGGTGATCATGATGCCGCCGCGACGCAATTTGGGCCAGGCGAGTTCCAAGGCGCGCGGATACTGCTCTTTGTCGACGTCATTCAGGATGATATCGTACAGCCCAGTAGCTCTGCTCATTGAGTCGAGCGCATCACCTACATGCCAGGTGATGTGGTCGGCGACGCCGGCGGCAGCGGCGTGTTTTTTGCCGCGTTCGATGTTGGCGATGTCCATCTCGGTGCACTCGACGGTGCCACCATCCTTCATGGCTGAGGAAAACCAAATAGCGGAGTAGCCGTACCCAGAGCCCATTTCAAAAACCCGTCGCGCGTCAAGCAAGTGAATTAACTGGTGCAGGAAGCGACCCACTAATGGGCCGATGATGGGAAATTTATTCTCTTTCGCGTACTGTTCCATCTCTGCAAGAACGTGCGAGCGCGGCGGTGTTAGATCGTGCATGTAGGCATTGATAGCCTGATCCATTAATTCCATTGTCTTCATCCTTTCTATTCGGCGGAAATTTGTAGATTATACGGCTATGGAATCGACCCGACGAGCAATTCTTGTCAAGCGATTAGCGCGCGAATACGGATTCGAGTATTGCGGAATAGCGAAGGCTGAGTTTTTGGAAGAGGAAGCTCCGAGGCTGGAGCGATGGTTGCGGTTGGGGAAGAACGGGACAATGGCCTATATGAACAACTGGTTCGATAAGCGGCTCGATCCGCGTAAGCTGGTCGATGGTGCGCGTGCGGTGATCTGCCTGATGCACAACTACTATACCGAAGAAGAGCAGCGCGACCCAGAGGCACCGAAAATTGCCAAGTACGCTCGCGGCAAGGACTATCACTGGGTGCTCAAAGAGAAGCTGTTTGCAATTGTGGAGCGGTTGCGCGAAGAGATCGGAGAGTTCAACTTCCGGGTGTTTGTCGATTCGGGGCCGGTTCTGGAGAAGGCGTGGGCGGCGCGTGCTGGACTTGGCTGGATCGGCAAGAATTCGTTGCTGCTTAACCGGGAGAGCGGCAGCTTCTATTTCCTGTCAGAGATAATTGTCGATTTTGACCTGGACTACGATCAGCCCATCAACGATTTTTGCGCGAAGTGCCGGAAGTGTCTTGACGCCTGCCCGACTGGCGCACTGGCCGAACCTCGGATTGTTGATGCGCGACGGTGCATTTCGTATTTCACAATAGAGTATCGGGGTGACCTGCCGCTCGAATTGCGTGAGAAATTTGGCAACTGGATGTTCGGTTGCGATATTTGTCAGGACGTGTGTCCCTGGAATCAAAAGAGCAGGCGGCATCAGGAGCCGCAGTTTGAGGCCAAGCCTGAGGTGCTCGACAAGACGAAAGCTGAATGGGAGGATATTACACGGGAAGTGTTCAATCGACTATTCAAGGACACAGCAGTTACCAGAACGCGCTTTCGGGGGTTGAGGCGGAACATCAAGTTCCTGGGCGCAGGCAACACTGCGGATGCTCCGCCAGTGATTGCCGAAGATAGAGAAAGAGAATGACAGACTTTCGAGAACAGATACGCTCGCGGCTTGCGGCTCATGCCAGACATGCAATCGCGCCATCGGACGGTACACCAGCTGGGGTTTTGATTCCTCTCCTTGAGAGAGCGGGCTCGGTACAAGTGCTGTTAACCTTGCGCACTACGACGGTAGCCTCGCACAAGGGGCAGATTTCATTTCCGGGCGGAGGGAGCGAGGATGGTGATGCGGATATTCGGGCGACTGCCCTGCGAGAGACCCACGAGGAAGTGGGCATTGACCCTGCGAGCGTGGAGGTACTCGGAGAATTGGATGATGTGATGGCGGTGAGCAATCATGTGGTTACTCCGGTGGTTGGAGTGATTCCCTATCCTTATCGATACAAGATCAGCGCGGAAGAAATCGAGGAAGTCATCGAGGCGCCGCTGAGCTTTTTCATGAATACCTCAAACTGCCGAATTGAGACAAGAGCTTATCGCGGCAAGGATGTGCCGGTGTATTTTTACCAGTATGGCCGGCACAATGTCTGGGGGCTGACAGCTTATATCTTGCGGTGCTTTCTCGAAGTCTGTTATGGGATACCGAAATAGGTGCAGGGTCGGCAAGTACGGTACAAGAAAGGCGCGGGAATCCCGACAAACGCGGGACCTGACGCCGCGCCGCTACGGGATGTTACGGTGCGCGGCTGAAATCGAACCCACACGAAAGGGGTCCTTGACAGTGGCGCCACGCAACTCCCAGAGGCACTACTTTGTCGGATAGATTTTGGCGCGGTACTTCTCGTAGAGCTGTTTGTGTTTATTGGTGAGATCTACCTTTCGTCCTTCAATGAAAGCATGCTCGACGCGCTGAGTGACCGGGTCGAGGATGTCGCCCGCAGAGATCACGATAGTGGCTTTCTTACCGACCTCGAGTGAACCGAGATCTTTGTCGACGCCGAGGATCTCAGCTGACGACAGCGTAAGGGCACGCAACGCCGCTTGGGAATCAAGGCCAAACCCTACCGCCTGCGCGGCCTGAAATGGCAGAGACCGCGAGGGCCACGTAGCATATCCATAGGAAAGACAGAATTTGACACCGGCTTCCGCGAGTAGCGCAGGCTGGCGGTAGGCAATGTCATAGTCATCATCCTCACGCATTGGGTGAGCATGGACACGACTGAGGATGACCGGAATGTTATGCTGTTTGAGCAGCGGCGCCACGCGATAGGCCTCACGACCACCGACAATGACAATGCGGATATTCTGCTCGAGGCTGAAGGCGACGGCTTCCTGAATCTGGCGCATGTCGTCAGCGTTGATGAATACGATCATCTTCCGGTCAAATACCGGAACCATTGCTTCCCAACGCAGATCGGCCTGAGTCAGCGTACGCTCCTTCTTGGCTAAGGCATACGAGCGAGCATTTTCAAAGGCGTCGCGGAGCTTCAGTCTATTTTCAGTCATCTCCTTCTTCTGAACTTCGGCACTCTTCTCGATCCACCAGCCAGAGGCAATTGCGGCCTGTGGCCAATTGACATGAAGACCGACGTCAATTTTCTCTGCCGCATCTTCCTTCGTCCAGCCATCGAGGTTCATCAATGATGATCGACCCGAGATGGTCCCGCCTCGCGGAGCAACCAGTGCCAGCAGAATACCGTTCGAGCGTACAGTCGGGATCAATTCTGAATCAGGGTTGTAAGCGATGTGACTTTGTACTTCGGGAGTGATGCCGCCCACCTCGGTATGGTCGCGGGTAGGACGAGCTTCATCAATCTCAACAAGTCCCAGGGTTGAAGCGGCGTCGATGAGACCCGGATAGACGCGTTTGCCGGTAACATCTATGATCTCGGTATTAGCCGGTGCTGCGATGTTCATGGCAATCTGGGTGATGCGGCCATCAATAAAGAGGAGGTCGGTCTGGCCGAGGACACCTGCGCTCACAGTATAGATGTCACCGCCCTTGAGGAGGATCGGGTGATCTTGCTTTTTGCCGGGGACGTAGAAGTTAGCCAGCGCAAGAGAGGATGTCAGCAAGAGCAGCAGCAATGTGAGTTTCTTCATTCCCCTACCCTCCAAACATCGATGACATCCTCACAGTGCCATTCTCGCTCCGGTTTTCTGTAGCCTCCGTTCTCGCTGGATTCTTTCCCTCCGTCTCCGTGCCGGAGCACTTTCTGGATGAGAGCATTCTTCTCAGTGAGGATCTCTGCACGCATTGTGGAGTCTTTGGCGAGACTGAAGTAGTTTCGACCTTCGATCCAGACTTGCTCCGCCTTGGAATAGGTTGAAAGTGGATTGCCATTCCAGATTACAAAGTCGGCATCCTTGCCGACCTTGATGCTGCCAACGAAGGCGTCGACTTTCAACTGTCGTGCCGGATTGATTGTAATCAACTTGATGGCTTCCTCCTGGCTCAGGCCGCCGTAGAGAATAGTCTTACCGGCTTCCTGATTGAGGCGGCGGGCCATTTCGGCGTCATCGGAGTTGATGCCGCTGACGACGCCCTTCTCAACCATCAAGGCGACGTTGTAAGGAATGGCGTCGTACACTTCGAATTTATAGGCCCACCAATCGGCGAAAGCACTGGTCATGGCACCGTGTTCGCGCAATTCGTCGGCGACTTTGTAACCTTCAAGGACATGAGTGAATGTCCCGACCCGGAATCCGAATTCCTCGGCCAGGCGCATGAGCATCAATATTTCGGTCTGACCGTACGAATGGCAGTGGATGAACATCCTTGAGAATATAACATCTGCCAATGCCTCAAGTTGAAGGTCGCGACGGGGCGGGATTGTGTTCATCTTCCCGGGCTTGCTCAATGCATTGAATTTCTTCCATGCTGCATTGTACTCACCCGCAGTCAAGAATGCATCTTTGATCACGGTTTCGACACCCATGCGAGTCTGAGGATACCGGATTACATAACGATCACCCCAGTTTGACTGCTTGACGTTTTCTCCGAGCGCAAACTTGATCGTCGGAGGAGCCGGAGTGTACTTGAGACCGTCGGCATCAGCGCCCCAGCGATGTTTGATGACCTGAGCCTGGGCACCGATCGGATTTGCGGAACCGTGCAAGAGTTGCGACATCGTGACGCCGCCGGCGAGTGTGCGATAGATGCTGATGTCTTGCGGATTCAGGACATCGCCGATACGGGCCTCTGAAGTGACAGCATGACTCCCTTCGTTAACTCCTCCTGAGATTGCGATGTGTGAGTGTTCATCGATGATTCCGGCGGTTACATGTTTGCCGGTGCCGTCGATGATTGTTGCTCCAGCGGGCGGTTTGAGATTTTTGCCAAAGGCGGAGAATCTGCCGTCGACTACAATGACGTCAGCATTTTGGAGGATGCCGTCGGATTCGGAGGTCCATACAGTGGCATTGCGGATCAAGATGTTTTCGCGAGGCGGAAGCGAGTCAGGGCCAAATGCTTTGCTGGGAAAGGTGAGGTGTGATACAAGGACGGTGTCGGTATCGACTGCTTTGTCATTCTTTTCAGGCCTGTTCTTCCCATCATTTCCGGACTTGCTTGAATCAGCCTGCTCATCGTACTCGGCAACGAATGCTGCAATCCAGGGTGCGGTACGGCCATCGGGAAGTGAGCAGGTGCCGGAGAGGTTGCGGTCGGAGCGGAGACCGCTGAAGCGCAGAATACCTGTGTAGAGCGTGGAATCGAGGTTGACAGTGAACTGAATCAGATCGCCGTCGGTGTCGAGATTTTCCAGCCGTTTTTTTGCAGACCCGAGAAGCAGGGAGCCCTGTAGATGGGACAATTTGCCAGAGAGCTTCAATTCCCAAGAGTTGGCCTCGAGCGAGAGTCTATAGCTGCCGCGAAGATCAAACTTTGGCGGCTGATTGAGTCGAGTCTCCTTGCCGGCGATCCAGACAGAATGGAACGCAGTCTCTTCGTCGAAGAGCTCACCACTGGCGACGATGAAGTTGGCGAGCATGCCCGATTCCAGCGAACCGGCGCGATCGGCAATTCCGCACAATTTGGCTGGAACCGTAGTCAACGCGGCGAGTGCCGTTGACTTTGTGAGTCCGTGCTTGATGGCAGTACGGAGATTCTTGAGAAGATGAGAGCGGTCTCTGAGTTTGGCGGTCGTCAGAGCGAATTCGATCTGGTTCTCTTCGAGAATGCGGGGATTCAGCGGCGCCATTTCCCAATGGCGCAAGTCCGCCAACGAAACATCAAGCGCATCCTCTGCAGATTTGACACTTGGCGTTTTGGGGAAATTGAGCGGCAGGATCAAGCTTGCGCCGGTGGCCTTGATTTGCTTCACCAGAGAATATTCATAACCGCTGCCTACATAGATAGGACTAAGGCCGAATTCCCTGGCAATCTTGTCTGCTCGCAGCAACGAAAGTTCATCGCCGGCGTCGAAGACGATCTTGTCTGACTTGACTGCGGCAAGAGCCGCCAAAGAGAGATTTGTTTCAATACGTGCTTGCCCAGGATTGCGGCGCAGCGCATCCTGGGCCTCGGCGTACCATTCGGCATCATAGAGGGTTTGGCGGACGAGCGCAATGCTCCCCATTTCTGAACTTGGATATTCCTGACGCGATGATCCTTTGTTGAACGAGAGGAAATGCTGCGATATCGGCAGCAGCACCTCGTCGTTGGGCAGGCCGGCGTTCAGGAGC
The DNA here is from genome assembly GCA_964552775.1 of uncultured Ignavibacteria bacterium. GTDB lineage: Bacteria > Zixibacteria > MSB-5A5 > CAIYYT01 > CAIYYT01 > JADJGC01. Next base: position 22,569 of record CAZKIH010000028.1, read on the forward strand.
GCAACGAAACCGCGACCACGGAAGATCCCATCGAGGCGGCACGATTGGACGATGGCGTAGCCGGACTTGATGAAGTCCATTGCTTCTTCGGTGTCGGGTTTGAATTCGGTAACCCAGTTGATTTCGGGTCGAACGGCGTCATTCCAGGAGTCGGCGCCCACGCGGCGTCCTTCGTAGAACGGACCGGCACCGCGGTCAGGAGTGCCGCGTGGTTCCTTTTCGATTCCATATTCGCTGAAGGGTTCAATAAACGCGGGGTAGACGAATTTGCCTGTCAAGTCGAGGATTTCGGCGTCCGGAGGAATGCTGACGGTCTTGCCTACCGCTTCGACGTTACCGTCACGAATCAATAGGGTGGCATCGTCGATTGTGAGTGACGGCGAAACGATGATTGTCGCGTGGGTAAAGGCGATTAGGGAGGGTCCTTTGTCGCGAATTCCATACTCCGGGGTGGATTTGCCGTATTGTGGGGCGGCTGTCACTTGCTTGCCGATGGCAAGGAAGGCAACGAGTAGAAGCGCCGTACTAACGGCGCGCTTAACGAGGTGCATGAGCCACAGCTCCTACATTCGGTTTAGCTTAGACGAGGCACAAAATCGTGTCGAGTCAACTCGACGATAGACAATTCCCGAGTTTCGAGCAATCGTTTTCTTCGCCTCGGTCATTGGTTCGAACGGTCATCCCAAACGACGATGCGGTAGAGACTGTCAGAGGCTGACTTGCGGAACTTGAACTCGGCGATGCCGACGGCCTCGAAGAACTCGAAACCGAAGTCGCCATCGAGATCCTTGACCGAGAGGTTGAAGTAAACGCGGTAAACCTCCCACGTTTCATTGTTGGGAAACTCGCGCCGATCAAAGACAGGCACCCAGGTTTCGAGCTTGATTTCGTCAAAGAGACGGAATAATCGCTCGGTGCGGGCGAGATCGCCAGAAGGGCCGTCGCGGGAGATTTCGACTTGTTCGATTTGCCCGGTACGATCCTGATCGATATAACGGAAGACAAATTGCTCGTCGAGGCAGTTCTCGTAGACATCGATATCGCGGTGCTCGTAAGCGTACCTGAAATTGTGAAGGACTGAATCGGGTGCTGTTTGGCGCACAATGGGTACGATACGCGAGGGACCGACAACAGCCGGCGCAAAGGGATTCTCGCAGGCGGCGAGGAGTAACGCGATGACAAGAAGCGGGATGGATCTAACGATAAGCATTCTTGAACTCCGCCCAGGAATTTGATTGAGCATCGCCGTGAAGGTCTTCCCAACGTCGCAGCGACCAGAAGTTGAAGGCACTTTCCACGAGATCAAAGCGAGCGATGCCGCTAAAGCCGTTACTGACGGTGCCCAGAGTATCGGTGACAAGGAGTGAATAGCTGCGAATTAACGTAGCGGAGGTATCGAGGACAATGTCCGGCTGGTCGTTTAAGGTGCCGAATTCGATGCTGATCCGGCGGTTATTCTTGTCGGCGCTGAATTCGCTGAACATTTTCTGCGTGAGGTTCACTTCCTGCGCAAATCCCCAGGCAGTATCACCGGGAGTGATCTCGATGAAGTCGAATTTGAAGACAAGGCCGGAATCCAGACACTGGATGAAGTTGCCGATGACAAGTTCAGAATAGGACAGGCGCAAGTTCTCCAAGACGATCTGGGGTGCAGTGGGCGGAATGAAAGTGCCCGGCCGGGTGGTCGGCAGTTCGTTGTCTCTTACCGAGAAAGGATCTTTGGCGCAGGATAGTCCGATGAGTACTGTCATCAACACCATCCACAAATATGGGCGTGTCATAAGATCCTCTTGACGTTGATGGTGAAGAAGTCGTAATCCTGGCTGCGCTGACGTTGGTACTCCTGTACGCGCCGTTCGAGCTTGCATTCGACAAACGAGTTGAGAGAGAGCGTCCAAAGTAATTCGAAGCCGATCAGCTTGCGGCTCAGTTCATCGCTCTTGGCGCGACGTCCGAGTACATCTTCGGCATCAAATAGATGGTCGTAAGAAGATTGAATTTCATAAGAGGTGTAGGGATAGAAACGGAATCCGGTCCAGGGACGGAACTCCACGCCGAAGCGCGGGCGATGCGTTCGCCGGTCCCAACTGACCTGTTGTTTCCATTGATCCTCCCAAAGCAGGCGGCCAAAATCTTCATATCGATAGCTATATTCGAGAATGAGGTCGGTTCGCGGCGAAATGCTAATCGACAGGTTGTTGACGAGGTTAGCCCGTCGATAAAGTGTGTTGCGCAGGCTGACGGCGTCCTTTTCGTACTGATAGTAGGTGTAGTTGGCGTGCATCTGGTAGTTCTGCTGCAGGCGGACACCGGGGAATGGACGCCAGACTAACATCGGGTTGACGATGTAGACGTTGTTGATGTTGTTATTGGCGGACAATTCACCGGAGATATAGACGGTATGAAAGCGGCGATAGCTGCCATCGATACCGGCGGTGAAGAACTCGCTGAACTCACGAACCGCGTGCAATGCGGCGACCTTGATGGAGCGGTCGCGATCTGAGAAGTAAGCGGAGGTTGTCGGTGCGAAGTACGAAGTCACGCCCATTTGGCCGGAGAGTTCAAGGGAGTCATGGACTCCCGGCGTGAAGAATATACGCGCAGCGATCTGGCCGGTCTCGGCAAGCTGATTTGTCTGGTCTGATCCAAAGTCTTCGTCGGTTCTATTAAAGAGATAGTCGGTTCCGACTGAGAGCCTGCTACCGAAACGTTTTTGAAAGGCCAGGCGGTATTCAAAGATTGAGGTGAGGTTGTCATTTTGGCGGAGCAGATCGTTGCCCGAGCCTTGATATTCGTAATCATAGCGATCGTAGCGATAAGCTGCAGCAAAGTGAATCCGGCTTTGAGCAATCAGATGCTTGCTGGCGCTCAGGTCCCAGCGGCGTTGTTCAGAGGTCTGTCGCGCGGTCGACTCAAAGTCGACCGAGGACGGGAAGTAATCGCGGCGGGCAAACGACTGCAAACCAGCCAGCGCAAGGGTATCGCCGTTGATGACCAACTCGGGTAACTCGTAGCTGAGCCCAAGTGAGCGGCGCGGTGTCGTGGTGACCGAGGTCAATTCGCCAATTATGCGTCCCTGCCCCCAATTGAGCGAAGCGTGAGGAAGAATCTTAATTTCAGATTCATAGGCGAAGCCGCTCTCACTATTCGATCGCGGCTCGAAGCTGCGCTCCTCCCAAACAACTCCGCCGCCTTGTTTCCAGGTCAGATTGGGGCTTTCCCAGAGTGAGGTTGCCAGCACCCGAGTGCCGATGAAGCGCTTCTCTTCGAGTCGGTCAAAGTCCTGGGAAAGGGATATTCCGGTGCGAAGTCGCGGGTGCAGCCGATAGTCGAGTGAGGCACGCGTCAATGCGGTTTTCTGCCAGCGATCTCCTCCGGTTCCAAACACAGACTCCTGGAAGAGTGTCGCGAACGATCGATTACTGAACTGAAATGATGCTCGCGGACCTAATGATTGGCTGAGCGAGAGAGAGTCCGCCCAATTGTAAGTTTGTCGATCGACCGAGAAATCGAGGTTGAAGTAAAGAGGATAAGCTGATGCCAATGGCCAAAGGAGGAGGATAATTAGCGAAACGAGACCGATTCGGGTTAACTGATGTGCTTCGCTGGATTCCCGCCTTCGGGCGCGTTGAAAAACCATCCACTTCCGCATTGATGTTCTTCGGCTGATGAAGACTAAGCTGGATTCCGGCATTCGGGCGTGTTGAAAAACTACCCGACCCCTCGATGTACTACTTCGCTGCTTGAAAACGAAGCTGGATTCCCGCTTTCGCGGGAATGACTTAGCTCGGCGTCTCGTTTCAATTGGTCCGCCTCGTCCAATACAAAGTGACTTTTTCAACAGTCCCATTCGCCGGAATGACTCATCAGAGGACTCGCGCAACTCAATTGCCGTCAGCGATGCGTGGAGAGAGTGCTTTAGTGCTGCACCCTCATTAAACACGACAACTGTCCAGAAAGCGAGACGAAGGATTCGACCGGCAGTTGTTCGGGACGCACGGAGGGCTCGATATTGAGGGCACGCAGTGCATCTTCGAGCGCCAATTGGTTGATAGAGTATTCATCCCGCAAAATACGAATTAACTGTTTGCGTCGCCACCGGAAACACGCTGCAGTGAGACGACGGAGGGCCGGGAAATGTTCGTCATTGATCAGAGCTTCGGTGCGGCGGGTCAATCGGAGGACAGAAGATGAGACCTTGGGCGGAGGCAAAAATGAGCCGGGTTTGACATCGAATACCTTTTCAACCTCATAGAAAAGCTGGATGAAAATGGTGAGCGATCCGAAGTCCTTGTTGCCCGGCTTTGCGGCCACGCGCTCGGCGACCTCGCGCTGGATCATAATGACGGCGCGCGGGAAACGGGAGCGGTTGTCTATCATCCATTCGAGAATCGGCGAGGTGATGTTGTACGGGAGATTGCCGATCAAAGCGATTTCCTCGTCCGGAGCGAAGTAGTCATTCAGAGCGAGTTTCAGAATATCGGCGTGGATGATGCGAAAGTTCGTTGCCTCTGCGAACCGCTGCTGGGAAAGAGCGATCATGTCAGCGTCGAATTCAACAGTTGTGACATCGGCGTTGGTCGTGATAAGGTGCGTCGTAAGGTCACCGCGACCACCACCAATTTCAAGGACACGGCTGCCTTCCTTGAGGTCGAGGAGTGCGGCGATTCGCTTGGCGGCGTGAATATTGATAAGAAAATGCTGGCCGAGACGTCTCTTGGGTCTCATTCGAATTCGAAGAACTTCTGCGCATTGGCGTCAATAATTGTCTCTATCTCGGTTCGATCACGCTTGAGGATATCAGCAAGTTTATGGTAAACCAATGCTATCATCGCCGGTTGATTGCGGGTGCCGCGGTGCGGGTGCGGCGTCAGGAAAGGGGCATCGGTCTCGAGGAGAATCTGGTCGAGCGGCACATTGGAGATAATCTCCGGGAGCCGCGACGTCTTGAAGGTCAATGACCCACCAAAACTGAGGTACATGCCATAGTCAAGCGCGCGCTGGGCATCTTTTGGCGTGCCGGAAAAGCAATGCAGGACAACGTTGCTTTCATAGGCTTTTTCGGCGATGAGCATATCAACGGCTTCATCGTAGGCGTCGCGAATGTGAACTACCATTGGCAAACCGAGCTCACGCGCCAGATGAATTTGGCGAACGAACACCGCGCGCTGGAGATCGCGAGGCGAATGATCGCGATAGAAGTCGAGGCCGATTTCGCCAATGGCAACGACCTTGAAGTTATTCGCCATTTCACGCAGATGGCATTCGGATTGATCATCATAGTTCTTGGCATCATGCGGATGGAAGCCGATCGCGGCGAAGATCTCCGGGTGCTGGTCCGCCAGGGCTACTGAAGCCCGCGAGGATTTCAGGTCGCAACCGATATTGACCAGCTTGGTGATACCGGCAGAGCGTGCCGCTGCGAGGACCTCGGCACGGTCGCCATTGTAGTCAGGAAAATCGAGGTGGCAGTGAGTGTCGATCATGTTCAGGGCTTAGCCCACGCTGGCACCGGAGGGGATATCGCCGTCGACGGTAACGAGCTTGAGTTCCTTACCTTTCTTGGCGGCGAGAAGCATTCCGTTGGAATCAATGCCGCGAATTTTGGTCGGCTTGAGATTGGCAACGACGACGATCTTCTTCCCTACCATCTGCTCGGGCTTGTAGAACTCGGCTACACCGGCCACGATCTGGCGCCTATCATCACCGATTGCGATCTGCAACTTCAACAGTTTGGAAGTTTCCGGGACACTCTCGCAGGCGATGACTTCGGCCACGACAAGTTTGGTCTTGAAGAAGTCGTCGATGGTGACGATGCCTTCGGGGAGGTCGGACTCGATCGGTTTGGTGGATTCCACTTTCTCCTCTTTCGGCGTCAGCAGGCGTGGGAAGATGTTGTCGAGGGGACGCAGTTGGGTGCCGGCCTTGAGCAGATCTGATTTCGAGATGTCCGCCAGTACCGGTTGGTAGTCTGCGGCGAATCCGAGCATTTGCAGAACGGCATGCGATTTTTCCGGCATGATCGGCCAGGTTAGGGTTGCGGCAATGCGAACAGCCTCGAGAGAGCGATGCAAAACGGCGGCAAGCTTCCCTGCATTCCCCTGCTTGGCAAGTTCCCAAGGCTTGTTGTAGTCGAAATAGCGGTTTGCGGCACGGATCAGCGCCCAGATCGATTCGACCGCGTTCAAAACGTCGATCTCGCGGACTTGAGTCATGACCTTGCCTTGAGTGGATTCAATCAGGCTCTTGAGTTCTTCGCTGTGGTCATCCTGGACATCGGGCAGCGGAGGAATCTTGCCGTCAAATTTCGCAATCGTGAGTTTGATGACACGGCTGACAAGATTGCCATAGTCATTGGCTAAGTCGGAATTGTACTTCTCGTAGAGGCGCGGATAGCTGATATCGCCATCGAGATGGAACGGAAACTGGGACACGAGTAGGTAGCGGGCGGCGTCGCGGCCAAACTGCTCGACCAAGTGCTCGTTAGAAATGACGTTGCCAAGGGACTTGCTAATCTTCTGTCCATTCAAGCTGAGATAGCCGTGGATAAACATGATATCGGGAAGTCGGACTTCGGCGGCCATCAGGAGCGCCGGCCAGAAGATGGCATGGAATTTGAGGATGTCGCGCGCCATCAAGTGTACGACTTGCGATTTGTTCCACCACTTGTCGAACATCTCCGGATCATCGCCGTAACCGATGGCGGTAATGTAATTTGGCAACGCATCAACCCAGACGTAGGTCTTCTGAGTGGGGTCAAACGGCAGGTCGATGCCCCAGTTGAGCCGCTCGCGCGAAATCGAGAAATCAGGCAGTCCCTGTTTGAGGAGACCCAGGACTTCATTGCGACGACCCTCGGGCATGATCTTGATCCGGCCGCTACGGATGTGTTCTTCGACTTTGTCCAAATAGGCGGTCAGGCGAAAGAAGTAGTTGTTTTCCGAGACGAGCTTAGGTTTGGTCAGGTGGTTCGGGCAAAGGCCTTCAGGTGTAAGCTCTTTCTCAGTGATGAACTTTTCGCAACCAATACAATAGAGCCCTTCATACTTGCCCTGATAGATTGCGGTCTGTCCGTCCGGCGTTTTGGCATTCCAGAGCGTGGTCAGAAGCTTTTGGACGCCTTTTTTGTGGCGATCAGAGGTCGTGCGGATGAAGTGGTTGTACGAAATGCCCAGTGTCTTGAGTGATTCGACGAATTTGAGATAATTCTCATCACAGAGCTGCTGCGGGGTCTTGCCCTGCGCCAAGGCAGCTTCCTCGACTTTGGCGCCATGTTCGTCCATACCGGTGAGAAAGAACGATTCTTCGCCAAAGAGGGCATGAAAGCGTTTTAGAACATCGGTTATGACAGAGGTGTAGCCGTGGCCAATATGCAATTCAGCATTGGCATAGTAAATCGGGGTCGTTATGTAGAAGTTCATTTTTCGGGATTATTACGCGCCTTCAACGCGGCGACAAATTGCTTCTTTTTTAGGATCTGGTTGTACTCTTTCCAACTGAGCTTTTCGGTCAAGCCGTCCTGATATCTCACAGTCATGTATTGATGGAAGACGTTGATGGCTTCAACGATAGCTCTTCCCTGCTTGCCATCGATCTCCGACCCGATCTCGGGAAACTTGCGCATGCTGTCGGCATAGTGGTTTTGTTCGTACTGTAGACAGCAGAGCAGGCGACCGCAATTGCCGGAGATTTTTGCCGGGTTTAGTGATAGGCCCTGGTCGCGCGCTAACTGCGTCGAGATCGGTTCGAATTCCCTGATGAAGGTGTTGCAGCATTGCTGTAATCCGCAGATACCGAAACCGCCAATGCGGCGGGCCTCATCGCGAACACCGATTTGCCGTAATTCAATGCGGGTGCGATAGCTTGAGGCGAGGTCTTTTACGAGTGCGCGGAAGTCGACTCTTTCGTCGGCAGTAAAATAGTAGGTCATCTTGTTGAGGTCGAATTGATATTCGACATCGACAAGCTTCATCTGCAGACGATGCTGGAGGATCAGTTCCTTGCAGCGCGTCAGAGACTCGTCCTCCATTTCACGATTCTTGGCAAGCTTGTCGCGGTCATCGTAATTGGCCTGGCGCAGGATAGGTCGGGCAACCGAGGGTTTCCCCTTCACGAAGGTATTCTCGTCAAACGACATATGTACAAAGCCCATATCCTCGCCGCGCTCGGCTTCCACGATAACCCATTCTTGCTCCAGCAAAGGGAGGCTGAACGGATTCGAGTAGAATTCGCGACGATGGGCCTTAAACTCTATTTCATACAAAAGACTCTGCGGTTCCAAATGCGTCTCCCAATGAAGTTTACTAAGCCAATACGCTGAGAGTCCAATTAATTCGATACTGAGTTGACTGTCAAGCTGTCTTAACTGGAAGTGGCTTCATAGTTTTTCGGCCGGCCAAGTGCAAATAACACCAGTTCACCGGAAAAATTGTTGAATTCACGCAACCAAAGCGTGATACTTGACGCACTTGCAGGAAAGGAAAATGCGATGTTAGCCGGCGACAATTTAGCTCACTTCAAAATAATCAAGAAGCTTGGTGAGGGTGGAATGGGCGAGGTATATCTTGCCGAGGACACCAAACTGAATCGTCAGGTTGCATTGAAGACGTTGCGCGATGACTACTTTAGCGACCAGGACCGGCGGGACCGGTTTGAGCGCGAAGCGAAGACGGCAGCGCAGATCCAGCAGGCCAACGTCATGGCGATTTATGACATTGGCGTCGCGGTTGGCGCTGACGGCAAAACAGATATTCACTACATCGTAATGGAGTACATTAAGGGGCAGTCTCTGGCGGACTTTCTGAGCGTCAACACTGGTGAGACCGGCAAGCTGCTGCGCGTGTCCGAAAAGATCGCCTCCGGTCTGGCGGCGGCACACAAGTTGGGCATCGTGCACCGCGATATCAAGCCGGAGAATATCATTGTCGACGAGCAGGAAGAGCCGAAGATACTCGATTTCGGTCTGGCCAAACCGATGACGCCGCTGCAGGGACAAGATCAGGCGATCAGCGGTGAAACAGTCAAGGCGAACTTGACGCGAATCGGTACCGTCATCGGCACGGTTGCATATATGTCTCCCGAACAGGCTCGTGGTGAAACGGTTGACACGCGCTCGGATATCTTTTCGTTCGGCGTCCTGCTGTACAAGATGTTTACGGGCCAGATGCCCTTTACGGGTCAGTCGCAGGTGTCGATTCTGGCGAAGATACTGGAGACCAAACAAACACCGCCGCGCGAGCAGCGCAGTGACATCGATCCGGAAATCGAACGGATCATCGACAAGTGTCTTCAGAAGGACGCGAATGAGCGATATCAGGATACTCGCGACCTGGTAATCGATCTTCGGAATCTGCGCCGCCAGTACGACAGCGGGATTTCGTCCACGATTTCGGGCATTCGCAATCAAGATCAATTCAAACAGGAAGTGAAGCAAGAGGTGAGCCGGTCGCGGCGCAAGCGTGTCATGGTTGTATTGCCGATTCTCGTCATCTTGTTATCCGTCAATTGGCTGATATTCAAAGACAAGAGTCCCCTTGCTCCAGAGACAGCCAATGCCAAGGAATACAGCCTGGCGATATTGGGATTTGAGAACAAGACGGGCGACCCGCAATTCGACTGGCTCGAAACCGGGCTTCCCGAAATTCTGCTGACCGATCTGGCGCAGGCACAGACTATGAATATCATAAGCCAGCGCCGCCTGCTGGAGGCCACAGGCAGTGCGGAAGGGGAATCGCGTAGTGTCAGCTACGAAGATCGGCTAAAAGCGGCCCGAAAATTGGGGGCGATGAATGTCATGTCAGGCGCCATCTACAAGCTGGGCGACAAGTTCCGAATCGACGCGAGGCTGGAGGACGTTAAAACCGGTCGCGTAATCATGGGCGAGAAGGTGATCGGTGAGGATGCTTTTTCGATTGTCGATTCGCTGACTTCGCGGATTGCGGCGTCGCTGAATATGGAAGAGGTCCTGGGTATGGACCGGAAAGTCTCGCAGTTGACGACTTCGAATCCGGAAGCTTATCGATATTACCACGCGGGGTTGAACGCGCTTCTGTCGTCGATCTGGGATGAGGCGACGGAGAATTTCGAAAATGCAATAGAGGTCGATTCGACTTTTGCACTGGCCTATATGCGATTGGGGATGGTGAGAATTTTCCAGGGACGGATGCCGGACGCAGCACCATACTTCGCCCAAGCGAAGAAGCTGGAGCAGAACATGCCAATTCGGGACCGGAATCTGCTGGATGTCTACTCGGATCTCTGGCTGCGGCAGCAGTTCGACGACGCATTTGTTAAAATCAAGACCCTAGTTGACAACTACCCGGATGACGTGGAGGCAAGGTCGATCTATGCTCTTTTGGTTTGGGAATTTGCCAAAGACACAACGGCGGCGTTGCAGCAACTTGATCAGGTATTCAGTATCGACCCGAAGTTCCAATTGGCACAGGGATTCAGTGCCTATATCTACCTGGGTTTGAAGGATTACGACAAAGCGATCAGCATCTTCAACCAAATCAAGCGGGATCATCCGGACTCGCCAACGCCGGATCTGAGCCTGGCGAACATCTACACACGATTGGGTCAACACGACAAGGCAAAGACGGCCTATGAGGAATACTACAAACGATTCCCGGATGATCCAGCGGCGCTGACAAATCTCTGCAACAATGCCATCCGTCGGCGCGATTTCAATTCGGCGGATGCCTATGCGGAGGAATTAGCGCGTAAGCATAGTGGCGACCCGTACGACATGAATGACTATTTTGAAATCAAGGCAAACCTGGCGAATTGGCAGGGAAAATTCCGGACTGGCCTCGGTTATCGATTTGCGGCTGCAGAGCAGATGGCAATAACAAACGACAGCAATCAGTTTTACAATGCCTGGGAGTCAATCGCGGTGCACTATGAACTTTTTGGTTTTCCCGACAGCGCGATCCACCATCTGACTGACAAGTACGCGTTTGCAGGGACAACGTTCCGAGTTAACCACTGGCTAATCATCGTGTCGATAGACCGCATGCTGGCAGATTCACTGCGACCGATGATGCAGAAAGATCTGAACGAGATGCGCACCCGGCTACCGGCGCAGCTGCAGATGCTTGGCGATAAGGTTAGTGAACTGTATGAGTCGTTCGCAGCAGCCGATACCGCCAAGATGATCAAGACCTATGAAGAGCTGGACAAGACCGGCAGTGCCGGTGGAGATGCGGCGCGGACGATTGCTGAATTGGCGGCTTTCTCCGGGGACTACCGAAAAGCCCATGATCTACTGGGCAAATACATCGACAACGGCGGCTCTGTGACCTCTGGGCTGTTTTACCCATACACACTCTATCTTTACGGGATAGCTAAAGAGGGCATGGGTAAGGCGAGCGAGGCGGTGAAGCTATATGAAGAGGCACTCGGTTTCTGGAAGAATCCAGAAATTGAGATTCCGGCAATCAAGGACATGAAGCTGCGACTGGCGCGCCTGAAGGCATAGCAGCAGTCCAGAGATTAGTAGCCGAAAAGGGTTACTTCGCGAGTTTCGCTTTCGGCGACAAAAATGTGGCGGCTGTTGGGGTCGATTGCGATACCGGTCGGACGATGAAGTTCACGATCGCGCGGATAGACCAACCGTAGATTTCCTGCCAAATCATAAACAAAGATCTTTCCGGCAATTCGGTCCAGAACGTGGATTCTTGTTGCAGTGGTGTCTGACCCGGAGTCGAGGATGAAGATATCGCAAGGCATGGCGATTCGGCTGAGGCTTGGTTTTTCGGCAACGGTGGCTGACTTGCCCGCATCCTCGAAGATCAGGATTGTCCCCGGCTGAGCGTCTCCGATCCAGAGGTTACTGTCGGAAGCGATGGCGGCACAGGTAGGAAAAGTCAGCGGACCCGAATTCGTCCGCGGGTGGATCGCGGTGAGTTCCAGAAAATCAAAGAACGGTTCCCGCTTAAAAAGCGAGATAGTCGCCACAACGTTGCGGGTCATGTCGGTTGCAAACAGGAAGCCGTTGGCGACAGCGAGGTGGACCGGCTTCAATCTGGTGGAATGGTCGGGATACCATGAGGCTGAGTTGAGATAGTAGCCATCACGATCAAAGATCGCGATCGTGCCGAGGACGGTATCCGCGACGATCAACAACGAGTCTGTAAGGGCAAAGGCCGTTGGCTGGAGGACAGCGGGATTGTCCAAGCGAAAAGACTTCAACAAGTCCAGTTCACGCGAGTAGATCTGAATGAGCGATTGACCGGCAAAAGACACGAATAGTGAGTCGCCGGAGACTTCGAGGCATTGCGGGGTTACGTCTTCGCCCGAAAACCGTACCGTGAAATTGGTCAGTTCGATCGGCAATGCGTCAAGGGTTTGCGGCTGATGCGCGGGAACGTTTCTGGAAAGGGCCGGGCGAATGAGATAGAGATACAGGCCAGTAATGACGAATAATATAGCGGCGCCGAGCAGTATGTAGCCCAGCCAGGGCGATTGAGTCTCAGCGCGTCTGGCATCCACAAGGATCTTCTCGGTGATTGTCTTCGCTTCCTGGTCCATTCCTAACGCCTGAGCAATAGTTGATGATGATTGAGGGCGATCAGCGGTGTCCTCCTTGTTCTGTATCGGATTTCGCAACGAAACAACCAGTTGAAAATCGTTGGAACGCTGAAACATTTCCGAAGAAAGTCGCGTCAAAGTAGGCAGAGCGCGGTCCCCACCACTCGAAGGAGGTGTAACATGGCCAAGCGGATGTATTTGTCTAATCAGAACAAGGTGATTGCCGGTGTCGGTGGTGGTCTGGGTGAGTATTTCGACATCGACCCGGTTTTGATCAGGGTTGCGTTTGTCGTGTTGACTTTTCTGCACGGTTTCGGGCTGCTCGCTTACATCGTGGCCTGGATAGCCATGCCGCGCGTTCCTGCAAGTGAAGTCGTTGTCGAGTCGGTCGCGAAACCGGAGCCTTCACCGCTGCGCAAGTTTCTACCCGGCATTGCGCTCGTAGTAATCGGTTTGATTTTCCTGTTGGAGAGATCATTTTATTGGTTTGAATGGCGATACATCTGGCCGGTGCTGGTGATAGTAGCGGGATTGGCGCTGATATTGAGCGCGATCTCTCATCGGCAGAATCATTCGGGAGGGATTCATGAGTCCGTCGAGAGTTAGATGGGGAATCACGCTGATCCTGATTGGCGGCATTTGTCTGGCAATCAATCTGGGGCATTTGAGCTGGTGGGTATTTCTGGACTTTCTGTACCTCTGGCCGATCGCGTTGATTGCAATCGGGCTGGAGATGATGCTCAAAAAGACGCGCTTTCACAACTTCGCGTATCTTTCCAGTGTTTTGCTGTTAGGCTGTTTTATCTGGGCGGTCTGGGCCGATGGTGGATTACGCGACAACTATATTTCCTCGGACGGTTATTCCGACACAATGGCAAAGATCGACTATCACAACGAGCAGGCGGTCTCAGTCAAGGCCCATTTTGAGAATGGCCGCCTCTATGTCAACTCCGGTGACGCCTACCTGGTGCGGGTTACAAGTGGTGGTTCGAGAAATCGCGTCGGCATGAAGAGCGATTGTTCGGCCGGTCGCTGTGAAATTGACCTCGAAAACACCGAAAGGCGGCTGTTCAGGCACACGGGATTCAGCAATAGCGACAATTATTGGAAGTGCTATGTCAATCCAGCGGTGGAGGGCACCTATAATTTGAATCTCGATGAAACCGATTTGCGGCTCTTTGCGGAGGACCTGCGGATTGGATCGATCAATATCGATGCGATCAAGTCCGACTTGCTCCTGAAGCTGGGAACGCTGGTGCCGAGGGTTGAGATCACTCTCGGCGGGCGCAGCACTGATCTCGATTTGGTGCTTCCCGATTCAGTCGGACTGCGAATTGAAGGTGGAGCACTTCGTCAGTCAACAATCGAGATGTTTGGTTTGGTCGACCACGGGAGTTTCTTCACAAACTCACTCTACGAAGTAGCACCGGTCAACATCAATATCGTGTCAAAGATTGACAACGGGCGTGTCAGCCTGAGCACATATGAAAAGGTGTCACGCGCGGTCGACTCGATTTAGTTCAGAGTACAATTTCTTTTCGGACGTTATCCTCTTCGGGCGGAAGCTTCGTATCTATTTGACAACGAACTTAGCCTGAGGAGGATTTTTTTGAAGATTCACTATGTGATTATGGCGCTCGGCGCCTACATGCTGGCGATGGGCATTTTGGGGTACATCCGCACTGGTTCGCCCACCGCGCTGTACATAAACGGAAGTTTTGCGTTAATTACGCTGGTGCTTGGGTATCTGAATGGAGGCGGCAACCCGCTCTTGTTCAAGATTACTCTGGGCTGGGTGGCGTTAAATACTGCGATCCTAAGTTATCTTACGATCAAGCGAATCGCCGCACACGCCGAAGCTCGCGCCGGCTCGGAGTTGATTTTTGGTTCGATGGCGCTGTTTGCGCTGATTGTGACGATCATGATGATCATGCGGCTGGGAAAGGGAGCTGAAGGCTAAGATCGGCTGGAAGCGTATCGCCTAAATTGAAACCGGGCAATCAAGTCTGATTGCCCGGTATTATTCTGCTGGATGGGGCGCTATCTTATCCAATTCCTGGCGACGTACTCGGAGTTAAGACAAAACTCGCGCCAGAATCCCGTTAGAGGCAGGTTGTTGTTGGCGGGATCAAGTGCGAAGTTGCCGAATTCTCCCTTGACGAATCCCAGGAGTTGATTATTGGAGTCGAGGTAGAAGCCGGTAAACACGCCGTGCCCCGAGCCACAAGTTGGGCACATGCGCGGATCATCATAATACCAGGTTCCATAAACGTGGTAGACAACCATCGCGGTGGCGCCAAGTGAGACCCAACCTTCCATGAGTCTCAGGCTATTGGTTTCGGTCCAGAAGGTGCCGCCCAGGATACCGAACGGCTCCCCATCGCTGCCAATCCACGCCGCCTGAAAGCTGCCGGACTGACCGCTGATGTCATCGCGAACCCATTGCCCAGTAATTGCACCGGTTGCGCAGGTCGTCGAATAGATCTTGCGGGCATGGATCCCCAAAGCAGCGGTATTGCTGACCGGATAGAAGGCGTCGAGCTCGACTAATTGCTCGAAGTAAAATGTCTTGGTAATTGGGGCGGTAGCGAAGGTGAGCAACGGCGCAGTGATGTAAGTAATGCTCTTGTCGACGTAGATCAGGCAATTGAAACCGTCAAAGTCACCGGAAGTCTGCGAAACCCAAACCGCAACGGCGGGATTATTGGTTGCAATCAACGAGTCCTGGTTCGGCTCAAAGTGAATTGAATGGGTAATGTCAATCGTCGCGACGCCGTTGATACTTAGAGTGCCACTCCAGTCAATCGGGACGTCAGTGGCGGGAGTGGTGTTGACGAGGCTGCCCCAGAGAAAAGTTACGGCATAGACATCGTAATTCTGATACGGTGGTGACTGAGGCACAATTCGCTGCTGCACCAGTTCATTATCACCAGTTGGAATTTCGACCGGTACTGCATATTTGATCAGAAGTCGCTGTGTTTCAGCCGGCATTGGGGCTGTGTCATTATCGGGAAGGTTCACGGTGGTATCCCGGCTGCAGCCGTTGAGCGTCACCAGAATAACCATGGAGAGGAAGACAAGAAACTTCTTCATAGGCACCTCACTGTTTAGACAGGCTACGAGGTTATCTTATCAACACATCGAAGGCAGTACGTGGAAAGTGTGTAATCTGCCCAAAAAATAGTTAGAGGCTGAAGAGAATTCAAGGGAAAAACCAATCCGGAAAGATCAGCGGGGGCAAAAAAAGACGCCCCGGGCTAATCGGCCCGGGGCGCAACCTGTGAGTAGCTACCTCCTACTGAAGGCTCTCTAGCTGATTCCGTACTTGGAGAAATGCTTGATATTAAAGGTGGCGACGCCATCCTTGACCTTCACAATTTCCTGCAGTTCCCAACGACCCGTTGATTCGTTGAAGTAGTACAGGAACGCATATGCTTGACCGCTCGTTATCGGCTGCTGAAGCTTAGCCGGGACTTTGAACTTAGTGCCGTCAGGTCCGCAATCGTAGACGTAGATTGGGCCAAGCGGGGTCTGAATCTTGGTGACCTCGAGAGTGATTTCAACCGGGGTCAGCAACGCACCAACCGGAACGATGAAATCGGCGCCAGTTTCACCGGCGACTTCAACCGTACCACCGACCACACCGACAACTTCAGATACTACGGTCTCGGTCAGTTCAAACAGGGCCGGTCCGGCTTGATTTTGATCACGTTGGGTAGCGTCGAAAAAGTACTCAAACTTGTCGTCTGTGGTGTTGTCTGTGTACTTGACCGCATTGCTGGAACATCCAACGAACATTAACAGCGCGATTGACAGGACAATCAGTAGCCCCGAAATCCAGGTGTACCGTTTAGACTTTCTCATCAGCTTCACAGGGTCCTCCATACCGACACGACTCTTGGTGTCGTCGTTGATAATGCCATTTCTCATACCGGGGAGAGCTTATGCAAAGGCTTTGCCGTTCTGTTCCGGAGGCGAACATTTTGAGTGCTGTATTTTAGTAAGTTGATTTACAATGAGTTAGACTGCTCAGCGATGTCTCACAAACAGACACTTTTTTTGAACAGCTCGAATTTGTGAAAAAAGAGAGGGGGTCAGCCAATAGTTTGTGGTGAAGGGGCAACACTTGCGTTGACGAGCGCATCTTGCAGGGTGCTTAAGAAGAAGCGATAGTAACTTGAGGCAAGCAAGTTTTGGAGCATTGTGCCGCCATTCCATTGGGAGAATTGACTGAGCAGTACCGCCAGTTCAGATCGGTGCTTTGCAGTATGATCGCGATCCAATTCTACCAAGCGGGCCAATGACTTAAGCAGAAGTTCGAATTGGTCCTGACTACGGGCATAATCATAGCAGCGATTGAACGCGGCGATGGCCAGCTCAGGCGAGAGCGTGATTCTATGTAGTTCGCCTTGGAGGAATTCGGCCTCGTTGTGACTGCGCAATGACTTAGCTTCATTAGCGAATGCGCGTAGACGTTCGATTTGAAGGCTTGCGGAAACGGCATCGCGGACGCCAATCAGGTACCGGCAGAGGCCGACGGTCCCGCGCGTCTGGTATTCCAGCGAACCAGCCTCTTGGGCGATTGAAATGGCACTTTTATACTGCTGCTCGACACCATCAATAACTCCGCCGTAGAACGCGCACTCCGTCAGACGCACAGTGGTTTCCGCTTCAAGTTCCTTGTCGCCTGAGGTACGTGCAAAGTCGAGCACAGCCCGGTATTTCGAGGAGGCTTCTGTGACGTTTCCGAGGACGAGGTCGATGTCGCCCAGATTACCAATCGTGTAATAGTGTGGGTGCATTTCGCCGAGATGAGTGAAGATACGATCCGCCGTTGTAAACAACTCCACGGCTTCGCGAAGTCTGCCGGCTTGAGCTTGAAGATTGGCGAGATTACCGGAGGCGTAGGACTGGTTGCGTCGGTCGCCGTATTCCAGAAAGACGACACGGGCGAAATTCGCCAACTCACGAGCCCGACGATAATCCCCTTGCTCTTCGGAGATGATGGCCAAGTTATTGGCGGCGCGAGCCTCGTCGTAGCGGGAATTACTTGATTCATGCAAACCCTGGCATCGTTCGAAGCAGCGTCGAGCTTCATCGAGATTTCCGCCGGACCAACAGGCAAGGCCGAGATTATTCAGGGCAACAGCCAGTCTTTGAGACTCCCCGATCGACTCGGCAATGTTCACCGCCCGTCGACAAGATTCCTGAGCTTCGGGGATTTTTCCGGTACGGCGGTACAATTCTCCCTGAAGCGCATAAGTGTCCGCCAAGAGTGAAGTATCCGATTTGCCAAACTCACGAGTAATAAACTTCAGAATCAGACGGCAGAGGTTGTAACGAGATTGTTTCCAGAACAAGTGGGCCATGGCGCTGGCTGCGGCATGAAGTTGCGGCCGCTCGCCACATTGGCGCGCCAGCCGTCGCCAGGCGCCGGCTATCGCCATTGCCTGAGCATAGTCACCTTCGGCCAGATAGAATTCTGTCGCGTTCTCGAAATAGGAAAAGCGTTCTGATTCGACAATCGACAAAGGTCCAGCGAGTTTGAGGCAGTCCCCACATTCGCGGTAATGGCGCGACGCGAGCAGAGGGAGTTGACGATCACGAGCGGCGAGGGCGGCCTTCAGGTTGTGGGAGAACGCCTCGACCGGCCGGTCGGATCGAGTAAGGTGATAAGCCAGATCGTAGATTATGTCATCGGAATGATTCTGCAGCAGGCAATCGGAGACGCGCGAGTGCCAGCCCTGCAGTTGGAGAACCGGCGTGCGATTGTAAACAGTATCGCGGAGGACACCGCGCGAGAACCGATAAGATGTCAGTCCGGCAGATGACAGACGGCCGGCGGAAACAAGAATGTGCGTGTCACAAAGAGTCGCGATCTCCGACTCAATAGAGCCGATGGTCCATTCGGGCCTGAGCAATTGGATGTCTGCAGAGTCAAACTCGGCCGGGTAGACAGCGGCTGCTTTCAAGAGGTTGCGATCCTTTTCACTCAGTTGATCAAAGCGCGCTAATTGCAGTTCTTCGATTCGTCCACTGAGGACCATATCGCCGACTGATCCAACGACATCATAGCGATTAGGGTCACTTGCGTGTGCGAGTGCGCCGGTGCTGATCAGATATTCCAGAGATTCCTCAACGAAGAGCGGGTTCCCTGCTGATGCAGAAATCAGGCGATCAATCAGATCAGATTCACGTTTACCGGCAACCAGGACTGAGTCAAACCATAAACGCAGATCGGCGTCGGCGAGTCCCTCAAGCGGAAGCGGAACCACGGTCTTCCCTGCCTCATCCCAACGGTTGTCGCTGTCAATGAGCACCACAATGGAACGGAGAGAGTCAAGACGGGCAATCAGGGCTTTGAGAATCTCGATTGAAAGGGTATCAAGTGACTCGAGGTTGTCGAGGACAATGATGCCACTGTGAACCGCAGTTTTGAGACAGGTACCTACGACCTCGGCAATCTTGGCGACGCGGAGCTGCGGTGTCAAATCACGTGCGAATTCGAGATTTGTCGATGATTCTCCCGAAAGACTGATAATCAGGGGCAGCCATTGCTCACTGCAATGCTGAGAAAGAACCTGGACTGGATCATCGGTTTCACTGATTTTCAGCGCTTGCCTGAGCAATTCGTAAATCAGCCAACCGCCGGAGCGAAGATTGCTGGAAGCAGCATCGAGATAGATGATATTCTGCACCTGACTGCGGCTAACAACTGTAGCTGCCAGAGAAGACTTGCCGACTCCTGCCGCACCTGAGATTGCCAGCCAAATTGGGCCTTCGGATTCGATTCTCGCGATCTGGCTCTCGATCGTCTCAATTTCCTGTTTGCGACCGAAGAATTGACGCGGCTTTGGTAGAGTGACATCCTGCCTACGAAGGGCTTCAAAGGCATATGCTGATACGGGAAGGTCAAAACCCTTCAGCGTCAATTGCACGCTTCGGGCCCGGCAGAAGGCACTGACCTCGCCAAAGAATTCGGCGTCGAGCAATGAGCCGTTCGGATCGGCCTTGCTCATCAGGCGCGCGGCGAGATTGACGGCGTTGCCCATAACTGTAAATTCCCGGCGACTGTGCGATCCAACCTCGCCGCACAAGAGCGGCCCAGCAGCGACTCCGATGCGATTCGTGAAGAAGCGCGATTCAATTTCGACGAGGGAGACTGCTGACTTGAGTGTATGAAGAGCGTCGTTTCCGGTGGCGGTAATCGCCCCAATCAACGCCAATACTTTGTGACCGGCGCCGAAAGGATCGATACGCGCGATGATACCGTGTGAGTCGTGTATAGCATCCATGATTTTTGCGAGATGGGCTTGCAGTTCCGGGGAGCCGATTTCCGGCGATACCGGCTGGACGTTAACGAAAACGACGTAAACGCGTCGGTGCTCGCTGCCAATGTCGCCTTGATCACCTGTCGTCAGGAATCGCTGTACGAGCGCCTGAGGTACATACTTAATGTAGCGTTCGTCGACGGAATCAGCTGTGTGAGTTATCACACTTGAATCGTGAGTGCTTCTGACACTCGATGGCCCGGGCGAGACAACTACGAAATCACCGTCAGTCCTGGTTATGTACTCTTCAGCTATCTGAACGCCGAGGGCCGGAGTCAGACAGAGTTCTCCAGCCTTTGCGATATCACAGGCTTGGTATGCATCGACCAGAGCATGGCCGACGATTTCGAATTCGGCCCTGCCGATACTTGAATTGACTGTTAACAGCTCAAAGCTCCCGGTGGACGCTCCTGCATGCAGCGACAAGGGAAATTGGCGGCAGACGGAATGTTCGCCATTGATTCGTTCGATTTCTGCAAGCATTTCTGAGTACAGGGTTACAATATCAGTTGTTTTGGGGAAGCAGCACCAAACGGCGTCACCCGAGAACTTGAGGATATCTCCATCATGCCGGGCGATCACTCCTGCGAGGGACTGAAAGAGCGTATTTAGCAAGTGAGTAAGGTGTTCAAATCCGACTCTGCCCTGCAATGAAAGCATTCTGGTGAGGACAGTAAAGCCGCTGGTGTCGGCAAAGAGAAGAATGCGAGAGTGAGTGGAGGCGGAGTGATCGACGCCGGGATTCTGGGCCAACCAGTCACGCAATAAATGGGGCAGTGAACGCGCGACGGACGACTTCATCAAACTTGACCTTAGTGGATGATGCGAATGATGTAGAGTACAGCGAGATGCGCGGCTTGATCAACAAAGAAGGCATGCTTGCCGCCGTTACTCTTGTTGGATTTTATGAAATCCTGCAGCCAGTGCTGCACGTAAAGAGCAGCGAGTGTGACGAGTGAGTAGCTATCGGGAAAACCCCCCTGTCCCGCAAGGGCTACGCCAATCCACCAAAAGAGCCCAATCGTGATGACGTAAATCAGCACATGCAGCGACAGGACCGACTTCTTGGATCCCTTGTGCTTGGCCATGTAATCAGTCTGGAGAGCGAAGTCGCCGAAGATGTGACCAAGAATGAGGAAGAACAGTACATCAGGCATCGTTGCAGCCTCACGCCGGAAGGGTTATCGAGAAAGTTGTACCCTTGCCGGGTATGGATGAGGCGGTTATCGATCCGGAGTGCAGGTCAATGATCTTCTTGACCGTGATCAAGCCAATTCCGTGACCTTTTTCTTTCGTGGTGAACCGGCGCGTAAAGAGGTGGTCCAGTTTTTCCGGGATGATGCCGGGACCGTTGTCGGCGATTTCGATCAGGACCCTCTGCGCGGCCGAGTCCTGACGAAGCGTCACTTGAATCCGGGGATGAGGATTGTCATCCTGGCTGTTGAGAGCATCAGCCGCATTGATCAGCAGGTTGAGAAGCACCTGGTGAAACTGCGACTCGCAGACGTTGACGCCGCGCGGGAAGTCGAGCGAAATGTTGGTGGCGAGTTCGATACTGCTGAAGCGTTTCTGCGGCCTCAAGACGCGCACCATGACGCGCACGATTTCTGCGAGATTCTTGCGCATGTAGACACCCGATGCCTCTCGGGCACCCATCAAGCCTTCCACGTAAGTGACGATTTCTTCAACGCTGGTACGCATGGCATCCAAAGGCCGGCGGTTTTGGTCGCAAACTTGGACGCCGAGGCGGTGTTGAAGCAATTCGAGATTGCCGGAGATGACTGTGAGATAGTTGTTGATACTGTGGGCAATCTCCGAGGCCATTTCCGACTCGTTGGCAAATCGATCGAGCTTGATGATTTGTTCATTCAACTCAATTAACTCTGAGATATCTTCGAAATTGATCAAGTACCGATCGTGGCTGGTAGTTGCCCGAGTCAGAGAGATGGAGATGAAAAAGGTCCTGAGAGTGGTACCGACCTTGGCCGCATACTGACCTGACCAAGTTGAGAGGTTTCGTATTCGAAGATCCTGAAGCGGATTGCTTTCAGCGAAGTAGCTGAGGAAAGTGAGCGGCAGCTCGCCGTTTCCTGCCTCCAACATGCGTCGGCCGGCGGGATTCATCAGTTCGATATTGCCGTCCTGGTCGACGATGGCAATTCCGGCCGGGGATCGCTCGATGACTTTCTCGAGGAAGTCGTTTACCCGAGCAAGCTCGGCATTCTTGACCTGGAGCAGCTCGTTGTTTTCTTCCAGGTCGGCGATGCGGGTGGAGTCGGAGTCACGCAGCTTCCGACTGAGGTTGCGCATGACTGCCACCGCGAATTCCGGTTCGCTTCTCGTTAGCTTGAGAAACTCTTCGAGATTGTATTCGATCGCTTCGCATTTCGTATTGGCAATCACGGAAGCAAATCGCGGCGAATTTTCGAGCAGGGACATTTCACCGTAAAATTCACCATTTCCGCCGCCGGCGATCTCGATTCCATCCTTGACGATGGAGACTGCGCCACTGAGTACAAACAGGAGTGTATCCCCCGGCTCGCCCTGGCGGAAGATAGTCTCACCAGCAAGAAAAGTCCGGCGTAGACCCGCAGATTGCGGGACCGATATTTGCCTAAGTTCTTGTTTCATTTCATTAAGGGGCGTTATTCGACCCTTGCTCTCTGTATCGGCACGATGGGATGAAATCCATATCCCGCGAGTAAGGAAGTAGCGAAAAGTTGTGACCAGAACTGTGCCAATTCGAAACGGCTGGCATGTGCCGGAACGAGGATCAGAAACTATAGGTTAATCGAACTGCCGCACCAGCCCCGGCAGCCTGAAAATCAGGCGTGAGATCGACGTCAAACCCTGAGAGATGGGCATCGACGTAGGCGTCGAACATGCTGAGGAAGACTGCCAATCCGGTCAGCCAGAGGTAGTCATTGCGCCGATCACGGTAATTGATGTAAGTAGTGAAGTCCCGGCCTGATTCTGAAGATTGAACTTTGTCGTATTGGTCTTCGGTCTTCTTCCACCAGTGAATCGACTTCGCAATGAAGAACGATTCGGCTCCAAAGACGATAGCGGACTTGACATATTTGTGGTTGTAATATTGACCCCACCCGGGAATGGCAACGGAGCGCAACAAGGCTCCCATGGGCGACCGGCGCGGCTTCAGTGCCTGGACCAGCGGAGTTGATTCTTTGAGGATAAGAGTATCGGACTGCGCCAACAGGTGGCTTTGGCAACACAGAACCGCCAGAATTATTGGGAGAAATCGGAGTCGCATTGCTGTATAATACGTGTGCCCGCGAAGATCAGCAACAGCATTTCCCAGCGTTATCTTGACAGGCAGAAGTGAAAGGGTATATTTGCGCGATGTTACCGACGTCACATTTGGCAGAGTTGCTTATCCACGATGTTCGGACAGCCGTGCTCACCGGCGCGGGGGTATCGGCAGAATCGGGTGTTCCAACATTTCGCGGCGGTGAGGACAGTTTATGGTCTAAGTTCGATCCGCGGGAGTTGGCCTCGATCGATGCATTCATGGCCAATCCAAAGCTTGTCTGGGAATGGTATCTATGGAGACGCAAGTTGATTAGCGAGGTCAAACCGAACGCAGGTCACATCGCGCTTGCCAATTTCGGAAGGAAATTGACGAAATTCAGCCTGATCACGCAGAATGTCGATAATCTTCATCAGCAGGCAGGCTCGGAACAAGTGATTGAGTTGCACGGTAACATACATAGAAACAAGTGCTACCAGTGTGGAGGCGAGATGGCCGAATCTGCCATCGACCTGGAGAAGTTGCCGACCTGCGAGTGTGGCGGACTGATCCGCCCAGATGTTGTCTGGTTTGGAGAAATGCTTCCGGAAGACAATTTGGAGGCGGCAATGTCGGCGGCGAGAAAGGCTGAGTTGTTTCTCAGCGTCGGCACCTCAGGCGAGGTATTTCCAGCGGCCGATTTGCCGATCATAGCAAAGCGAAGCGGTGCGTATCTGGTGGAAATCAATCCGGACGAAACCAGAATCAGCCCGCATGCCGATGAGGTTTACCGGGCGCAATCGGGTGTTGTTCTTGCAGCTCTTTGGGGGGCGATGAAAGAGAGCCCAGAATCGCGACGCAGCCCTCAAGCGCATTAGGAATATCATGAGATTCAAGACCCTTTTCAATTCTTCGTTCGTACACTTAATTCTGCTTCTGGCTGCGGCGGGAATCGTCAATAGCTGCGTCTATTATAACACGTTCTATCTCGCTCGGAAGAATTTCAACCAAGCCGAATCTTCGCGGGAGAAAGCTAACCGCGATTTGGCCTCCGGCGGGGAGATTTCGGGCTACCAGGAAGCGATCAAAAAGGCATCGAAAGTGTTGAGTGAGCATCCCGGCTCGAGTTGGTTTGACGATGCCCTATTCGTTATCGGGAAGTCCTTCTATTATTTGGGAGACTATGCCAAAGCGGAGCGGAAATTTCGGGAATTGCTGTCTAACTTCCCAGATTCAAAGTTTGCAGACGAATCACGGTTCTTTCTTGGCAAGTCACGCTACCGACTCGAGAATTACCTGTTGGCAAAAGAAGTGTTTCAGGAGTTCATCGAGTCGAGCAAGAACGATGAATGGCGGGCAGAAGCACTTTACTTGATGGCTGAGATGAGTGCTGAGCAGGATCTGGATGAAGAAGCGATCGGCTACTATCAACAGTTTGTGGCAAAATACAAGTCGAACTTCCGTACGCGGGAAATCTACTACAAGATTGGGCAGCTGATGTTTGAGTCTGAGAAATATCAGCAGGCGGCCGAGTACTTTGCCCTCGCAGCGGAAGCGGCCGAGGAAGCCAAGCCGAAATTCGAGGCGCGGTATCGCGAAGGATCGGCTCTCTATAGAATCGACAGTATTCAGGCCGGGCTGGCACTCTTTGAGAAGCTGAAATCTGAGCAGGAAGACTCTGTGTATCTGGGTAATGTTCTCCTGCGCATTGCCGAGGGCAAGAATCTGCTTGGTGAAGAGCGCGAGTCGATTCTGCTATATGACGAGATAGCGACCAATTTCGTACAGCGAATTGAGTCTGCCGAGGCATATTATCAACTCGGTCAAATCGCTCAAAATGACTGGGGAGATTTGGTTGTCGCCAAGGACATGTATGAGATGGCGTCAAAGGAGCAACGCGGCGGTGATTGGAGAGTTCTGGCGCAGGAGAAGGTCTCGGATATCCGAAAGGTAGAGACGTATCTCGCGGCGATGAGTTCTGATACGACCGGAAGTTCAGCTGAGAACCGGTATCTCCTGGCGGAGATGTACCGTACAGATCTCAACCGACCCGACTCAGCCCTGCAAGAGTACAAGACGCTGGTCGAGACGGAACCCGAGAGTGAGTTGGCTCCGCGGTCTCTTTTGGCGATGGGCTGGATCCTTGAAAACCACTTTCATGATTCAACCGCCGCACGGTCTTACTATCAACAGGTAGTTGACAGGTATCCCCGTTCTGATGCGCTGCAAAAGGCCGTGGAGGAACTCAACCTCCAGGGAGCGGAGCCCTACGAGTTTTCGCCGGACAAACTCTATGGACTCGCTGAAGACCAGTTGTTTGACGCCGAGAACCTTGACTCGGCAAAGGTGCTTTTTCAGAAGTTGATTGACGACTTCCCTACTTCGCGGCTGGTTCCAAAGGCGGATTTTGCGCTGGCGAAGATCCAACTTATGCAGTTCGTTCCGGCCACCAAGGCGAAGCCGCAGCCAAAGGTCGAAGAGCCGGCAATCGACAGTTCGAAGCTCGCGGCCGGAGATTCGATGGTCGTATCCGATTCCGCGAAGCTTCCAATTCTAATCGACTCGGTGTCAGTCACAAGCAGCGACAGTCTTAGAGTTCAGAACGCGCCGGATACGTTGCAAACTCAGGTGCCGTCTGACACGGGCAATGGTCGGGGAGCCATGGATACAACAAAGACGACTGTCAAGTCCGACTCAAACAAGACGACGGCCCCGGTGGACAGTAACAAGAATGCGCAGGCAGATGATATTGTCAGATTAGCCGACCTGATAGGCCGAAAAGATGGTGTTTCCAGAGACACGGCTGCGGCTGCCGCACGAAGAAATTCCGAACTGGCGGCACGCAACGCTGTGAGCGACACGATCAAGGTGCTTCCCACACCGGATACCTCACGAGTAACGCCAGTAGTCGACTCGGGCGTTGTTGTCGGCAAGAGTGACAGCAGTGGAGTCGCGAAGGTCCCCCGTGACAGCCTGAGCCAGAAGTCGGCACCAAAGGACACAGTATTCGTCGATTCGACGATGATTCTCGTGTTCAAGAAGTTGGCCGAGAAGTATGCCGGCACTGAAATCGGTGACGAGTCATTGAGATTAGCCAGTGGGAACATGCAGGCAAATAGTCGACTTCAGCAGCAGGAGCAGATGCGGCAAGAACAACTGAGGGCCCAGCGTGAAGCAGCGCATGCCGACTCACTGAAGAAGAAAGACTCAACAACGGTTGCAGCGGTTGATACTTTGACTTTGGCGCAGCAGAAGGAGCAACTGCTCAAAGAAGAAATCGAGAAATGGCCGCTGATGGATGATGAGCCTTCGGTTGTTGGGGAGTTTACCTACCCGGTTGAAGCCTCGACGAGCAAGTTCGAGGGGCGTATCGTCGTGAAGATCAAGATTGAATTTGACGGCAAAGTGAGTGAAGTGACCTTCTTGAAGGGATCGAACATTACAGCGATGGACCAAGAGATCGAGAAAGCGCTGCTCGACACCTATTTCGATACCTTGAAAATTGACCCCTTGAAACTTAACGGGAAGTACTTTATATACTACTATGAGATTGTGCTGCCGGAGGTGTATCGATAGAGAAGCGTGACATATTCCACAGGTGTGAGGTGGTGGAGAATCGAGCATTGGGGGCCGGCGCGTACCTTCTTTCCATTAAGCTTAGACTGAAACAATTTCCGCATCCCGGCGAATTTCTGCATATCAAGCCAACGTCCGAGGGACTGGACCCGCTATTGCGTCGCGCGTTCTCGATATTTGACTATGACGAGAAGAGCGGTACGACAGAAGTGCTGTACAAGGTTTTTGGGCGCGGCTCGGCAATTCTCTCGCGAGTGACGCCGGGATCAATACTTGACCTCTTGGGACCATTGGGAAAAGGATTTCCACTGCCCGACAAATCAAAGAGCTTGTTATTGGTCGGCGGCGGTGTCGGAATTCCCCCGGTCTACCTTCTGGCCAAGACCTGTCTGCAAAACGGTCACGATTCTGAGAAGCTCAAGTTCTTGATGGGCTTTGGCACAGTCGAGGAGTGCCGATTAGGGGAACGGGTCGAGAAGCTCCCGATCAGCCAAGCTGTTTCAACTGATGATGGATCGCGTGGGCACAAGGGATTTGTCAGCGACCTTCTGAGGGCTGAACTTGCCGGTGGGAAGGCAGGCAAGGACACAATTATTTACTCGTGCGGACCGGAAGGAATGCTCAAATCGATTCAGGGCCTGGCCAGGGAGTTCAAGACTCCATGCTATCTTTCGCTGGAGTCGATCATGCCTTGCGGCGTGGGCACCTGTCTTGGTTGTGTGGTCAAGCAAGAAGGCGAGGATAAGTATCTGCGAGTGTGTCGCGAGGGTCCCGTCTTTGAGGCGAACGAGGTGGAGATTTGAGCGCCCCCAGTCTCAAGGTGAGGATCGGCAGGATAGAATTCGCCAATCCGATAATGACGGCTTCCGGAACGTTTGGCTATGGCGAAGAATTCGACGAGTACATTGATCTTTCCCGCCTTGGTGCCATCGTCACAAAGTCGATTACGCGCCACGAAAGAAAGGGTCACCGACCGCCGCGGACGGCGGAGACGGCCTCGGGGATGCTTAACGCGATCGGCTTAGCCAATGTGGGAGTCGACGCCTACGTGCGGGACAAACTTCAATTCCTGCGCGGGCTTGGCACCAAGATCATTGTCAATGTTGCCGGATTTGACATCGAAGAGTTCGTGTATGTCATCGACAAGCTCAACGGACATGATGAAATCGACATGGTCGAGTTGAATATTTCGTGTCCCAATGTTAACGGCGACGGTATGGAGTTTTCCTCCAATCCGGAGATCGCCTATAAAGTAGTGCATCGCGTGCGCGGTATCTGCGATTTTCCGCTGATGCCGAAGCTCTCCCCTAACGTCATTGATATCAAGCCGATCGCCAAGGCGTGCGAGGAGGCGGGTGCGGACGCGCTGGCGCTGATTAATACTCTGTATGGAATGGCCATTGACCCGTTTACCTGGAAGATCAAGCTAACCAATGTGACCGGTGGATTGTCTGGTCCGGCCATCAAACCGGTTGCAATTCAAGCCGTATGGAAGGTATATAATACCGTGAAGATTCCGATCGTCGGAATCGGCGGGATCATGGATTACCGCGACGTTGTCGAGTTCATGCTGGCAGGGGCGACGGCAGTGCAGTTTGGTACGGCGAATTTCGTTCAGCCCGACTGCACCATCAAGGCCATCGACGCGCTGGCGGTATATCTCGATCGGCGAAATATCCGGGATGTGAACGATTTAATTGGAAAGGCAGTGAAATCATGAATCCGTTTATAGAGAAACTGACCAATGCACAGTCGAAGAATGACTCATTGGTGTGCGTCGGACTCGATTCGGACTTTGACAAGATTCCGAAGCACTTGATGGGTAATTCAGATCCCGTGTTTGAATTCAACAAGGCGATTATTGACGCCACCAAAGACAAGTGCTGCGCCTACAAGCCGAATCTGGCATTTTATGAAGCCATGGGACCGCGAGGTATGGAGACGCTCAAACGGACACTGATGTATGTGCCCGAGGAGATTCCGGTTATCTTGGATGCCAAGCGCGGAGATATAGATAACACTGCCAAGAAGTATGCGGAAGCAATCTTTGACGATCTTGAGGGCGATGCGGTGACCTTGTCGCCGTACATGGGCTGGGATTCGATTGCACCGTTTCTGGAGTACGAGAATGCGTTCGCGTTTATCCTCTGCCTGACCTCCAATGAGAGCGCCAAGGATTTTCAGTACCTCGAAAGCGGCGGCAAACCGCTGTACATGCACGTCGTGGATAAGGTAAACTCCTGGAATAAGAAAGAGAATCTGGGACTGGTAGTTGGAGCATCGCGGCCGGAACAGATCATGGAGATCAGGATCAAGGCGCCCAAGCTTCCGTTCTTGATTCCGGGTGTCGGAGCTCAGGGCGGTGATCTTCACAAGGCAGTCGAATATGGCACACTGGGCGATGGATTGGTTGTGATCAATATTTCGCGCGGAGTGATATTCGCGTCGAAGGACACCGATTTTGCATCGCGTGCCGCAAGCGAATTGGATCGATTTAACACACGAATCAACCAAGTTCGAGCAGGAGCCGTCTAAGAGTTTTCTATAGTGCGGCTGTCCGAAAAGGCGACATTTAGATGATGCAAGGGCGACCTGATGAGGTCGCCCTTGTTCGTTGGTAACTTATTTCTTCGTACCAACCAGGCCGACCGAAAGCAGCGCAAAGTTCTCGCTGCGTCCGTAGTCGTACTCATTTGCGAACTTGGTGGCGACATCGCTGAAGCCGACCTCACGAATTGCTTTCAGATAGAGTTCAAGGTCAAGTGCGCCTGCCACGCAGCCAGCCCAGGCTTCGGCGGATTTGCGCACATCCGCCGGCATGTCGCCGCGAATCGCCATATCGGCAATCGCAAAACGACCGCCCGGCTTGAGCACGCGCCTGATTTCGCGATAGGCCTGCGTCTTGTCAGGAACAAGGTTGATTACGCAGTTGGAGATCACCAGATCGAATGAATTGTCCGCAAAAGGCATGGCTTCGATTTCGCCCTTGACGAAACTGACATTCTTGAACCCGCCCTTGTTTGCGTTCTCTTGTGCTTTGGCCAGCATTTCATCGGTCATGTCGAGACCCGTGACGTGCCCAGTGTCTCCTGCCTTCTTGGCAGCCATGAACACATCGATTCCCGCTCCGGAGCCCAAGTCCAATATCTTCCAGCCGCGCTGAATCTCAACCAGCGAAAGCGGGTTCCCGCAGCCGAGACCGAGATCAGCGCCTTCAGGCAGTTCAGCGAGTTCCTTAAGATCGTAGCCGTGAGCCAGATTCGTGATGTCATCACAGGCTGGTCCACAGCAGGAAGCCTCTCCGGTGGAGCAGCACGATGCACCAGAGCGGGCGATTTCGCTGTAGTGCTGCTTGACGGCCTCTTTGATTTTCTTGTTGGTATCCATATATACTCCTTACGTGAGGATAGCGTTCATTTCGTCATTTCGTCACTTGACGAAATGAGATTTAATATATGATACCGGCCCCGGCTGTCAATAGTTTCGTTATTTTTTGGCAGATTTTGCGGGTGATGAAAAAGTCAGGGCTATGGCGATCACGAAATGAGATTGAAAAGGTTGCCTACCCGCAGAGGCTCGCCGATCTTGAAGCCCTGGCCGTACTTAACACCAATCATGTTGCCATAAGCGCGCGCCATGCTCTCGAGGGCCCAGATATAGTCACGGGTTTTTGATTTTTCGGGATTGAGGAACTGTGATTCGTGGGCTTTGAGCGCGGCGATAAAACCGTCGAATTGGTCGGTGATATCGACGACGAAACTGGGTGATTCTTCCACGGGGAGGAAATAGTGAAAAAGGGCCGGTACGGCATAGGGATCGCCCTGGATTGGCAGTTTCTTGAAAGTGGCGTAGTAACAGGCATTCATCACGATGTTCCCCGCGGCGAGATGATCCGGATGAGAACCGCGCTTGCCGTGGCCTCCCCTAATCCATGGCGCCAGCAGAATGCGCGGGCGATATTTACGAATCAATTCGGCGACAATGTAGCGATTCTCCGGTGTGTCGAGGACCTTGGTATCACCGAAATCGAGGGTTTCGAGGAGATCGGACTGAAGAATTTTGGCAGCGTTTAGCGCTTCATCGGCGCGAATTGCCGGTGTCCCTCCGGTGCCCATCTCGCCCCGGGTCAGATAGATGATGCCAGTTTTGTAGCCCGCCTGCGCCATCTTGAGGAGCACGCCGCCAGTACCGACCTCGACATCATCGGGGTGTGCACCGATCGAGATCAAATCGTAGAGATGATCGTTCATTTTCTTGCCTTAAACGACAATGCCGAGCCATTGGCCCGGCATTGAAATTGCCTTAGTATTGTCCGTCTCGATCTTTTAGGTGCCGGTCGTGGAACTTGAGAATACCGGCGATGCGATCGTACAGGAACGTCCGCGAGTCAGGGTCGGCCCCGGGGTATTGGGTAAACGTCTCGTCTTCATGATTGATATTCAAATCGTGCAGTTTCTCGACGAATGCAGCTGTTTGGGAATGGAAATTATTGAGATCGTGGTCGGAGTACTCGAAGTACAGATTCTGCCCGGCCAGGTTCGCCCGATAGGTAGCATCATCAAGCCAGCCATAAAGGTCATTTTCAAGCCATTGATCCCAGACAGTCTGAACAACGTTCCCCTGATAATCAAATGGCAGCGTAATCTGCAGGCGTCCAAACTGTGTGACATTCGTGTATGGCGCCGGAGAGAATGAAGCGGCCATCGAGTACAGCAGCATCTTATATTGTTGGTGGTTCGTGCGGAAACCGGTGGTGTCGGTATCGAAGAACTCCGCCTCGGTTGAGATGTTCGATTCGTCGAGGTAGCGCTGGAACAGCACGGGCATATCACCTTCTTCGAAGGCAAGCGGGGCATCGATTGCTGAAACGGAGCTGAAGAGATCGGGATATTTCATCGCGATACGAATGGCGCCGTAGCCGCCGGAAGAATGCCCGCCAATGGCGCGGGAATCTTTAGCAGCAAGGGTACGAAATCCGCTGACGACATCAGCATAGTTCACCAGCTCGTATGACATCATGTTTTCCCATTTGCCGGTCAAATTGCCATTGTTAAAGAACGATCCACCATAGTAGATAGAGGCGTCAGGCATAACAATGATGAGCGGCTTGATCACTTTGGCCGCGATCAGCTCGTCAGCAATCGCTGCGATCGCGCTGGTCTGGTAATAATTCTCATTTCCAAACCGATAGTAGAACGACGGTTCGCCGTCATAGCCGGGAAGCAGATACAATACCGGGAATCTTGCACCAACCAATTGGTCATCATAACCCGCGGGACGATACACCGAAATCCAGCGACTGGGGAACTGACTCCAGATAGCGCTGTCGGCATCCAGGCCGTAGAATTGGTGAGTCGCCTGAGAAATTGTTCCGGCCGGAGGATCGCTCGGAACTGCCGGGTTGTCGCGACGAGTACAGCCTGAGACAAGCAGGATCAGCAGGAGGAGCCCAGGCCCAACTATTGAAAGAATTCGTGTTTTCATTATCAGCACCTCACCTAAAACCGATAGTTAAGAGCCCAGGTGGAATTGAAATTCTTGGTCTTCCACTCGCCACCGAAATTATCCCAACTGCCGTCGCCGTTGGTATCTACAGCCTCCCCGATTTCGCGCGAACCGGCAAAGACCGCTTCAAGGGCGCCATCGAAGGTGATTCTATCATTAAGGACAAAGCTGGCACCGACGTTGAAGTGATGTTTGTTTCCGGTATCAATGAATAGCGCGTTGAAGGTTTCGTCCGGGATGGGCGACCCATCAAACATGTAGCCGAAACGCGCAACCCAACGATCGTTAATAACGCGCTCAAGGCCGGCGCTGATGCGAATGGCATCGTCCCATTCGAACGTGTAATGGGGACCTGTGAGAAGTGATCTCCAAGTATCATAGGCATTCGGATTGTTCGACTTCAGGTAGTCGCGTTCGGAAATTGTGACGGCAAGGTCGTCAAATTGAGACCACATTGTGTATGTGAAATCGGCGGAGACGATTGTGCGTTCATTAGCCTGGATTGCCACACCCGCACCAAACTCTGACGGCAGTTTCATATCGACGTCAAACTGACCCTTGACGACCCACTCTAATCCGTTGAAATAGGTGTAGCGAATTTCGGATTGAAGCGGATTGCTATTGGCTTGGGGATCGTTGTAGAGGTTCGCAATTCCCTGGTTGTACGGGAAGTAGATACGTTCGACGGCATCGCCATCGATCTTGATCTTGGAACTTGTGATGTAGTTTGCACCGACAGTCACCTTCTCACTCGCCTTGTACTGGAAGCCGATGTTCGCGCCGAGGCCGTAGCCGAAGCCGTCGATTGAAGTCATTGCCGGAAATTTGTCGTAAGGGCGAATGTTGAGCGGGTAGCCGTAGGGATTGTCTACAAAGTGAACCTGGTCTACCCAGAGATCACCGCGATTGATCTGCAACCCGATGCCCAGGCCAAACTTCTCAGAGAATTTATACGAAAGTGTCGGCTGGAACGTAACCACGTCGACATTGGAACGGTGATTATCCTCTGGGACCTGAGTCCGGCTATTGTATGTGGGTGCGATTTGGAACAGGTTCATGACAGCGTTGTGGTCGTACATTTGGTAGACCGCCGCACCGAAGGTAAGTTTTTCCATCGATTTGTGTTTGAAGAAGAGCGCGCTGTTCCCCATCAAGTACACATTGTCTTTGACAGGATAGCGGGTTTGTCCATTGAGATAGCCAAACTCGTAGGCATTTGAATTGAAATTGGGCGTCACTTCGGGTCTCGGGCCAGAGAATTCGGCCGTGACATTGAAGTAGTTGGTAGTAAGGAATGCCAACCCGCCCGGATTGTAATAGGCTCCAGAGCCATCATTGGAGAGACCGCGGTAGGCGCCTCCCATTGCTTTAGCCCGTGCACCCACTCCCGAATACTGCCACCCTCCGGCCATAACCACCCCGGATAAGAGGACGACAACCATCAGCGAAAGCGTCGTTAACCTGCTAATTCTCATTATCGTCTCCATGATAAGAAAAAAATGAGTCAACCTGTACTGCCAGGATCAAATGCGTCTTATTGCCTGTCATTGGAGCGACACTAAGGCTCCCGCACTCTCCCGATACTCCCAAGACGCGCAATGCTTAGAACTTGCGCAAAAAATAGATTCGGCATATTACGCCTCAGGGGGTTCTTTGTCAACCGATTTTTGGGACCGCTGATAGGACGACCAGAGAGACCGAGCAAATCTGCTATTGACACAAATGCAGATAAAATGTACCTTTCATTGGTACAGGCAAAGCAGCAATAGAATAGCTACAAAATCCGCACACCCCAATCTTCGGAGGTCCTATGCACCGAGGCCAAGGTATGGTACTGGTGTCGTTTATTCTCTCAGTGTTAGCGTTTGTCGGGGTGGCACAAGCGCAACGAAGTGATTCGACCCAATCGGTTCAAAGTGTTTTCCAGAACATCGGTTCGCTCAGTGGGCAGGAAGTAAGCGTCATGGGCTTCTACACTTCCCCGAGCGACAGCAAGTTGATGGCTAACTATGGAGACTATCTCAATCGGCGACCGATACCGGCGGAGAAGGTCATCTTCATCGCAGGTGTGAATCCTCCTTCCACGCACTGGCATGGAGGATTAGTGATCGCGACCGGCATAGTTTCGTTTGTGCCAAAGCCAACTCCGTTTTGGGGGATCGACACTGTATCGGTAACGATTACGGCAACTTCATATGAGTTGTTGATACCGGGATTTTTCACACCTACACCACCACCGGCTATTAAGCAACAGGACGATGACGACGGGGACAGAGATGGAGAGCTTGTCTGCGATCCTTGCAAGTTTGCTATTCTCATTTCAGGCGGGATAGACGCGGAGAATAATAATCCTGGATTCTGGGAGGATATCGAGAATCTCTACAAGTACAAGACCGATCCGGCAGGCGGCAACTACTGTCCTGAGAATGTCGAAATCCTGTACTACGATGGCGAAAGTGGCGATGATGCGGCGATCCATGATAGTCTGGTTGATCCCTGCACCGAGGCAAATGTGCAGGCGGCGCATGATGCGATAGCGAAGAAGATCGCCCAGTGCGAGAGAGACGGCAAAAAGGCAACAGTTCAGAAGATGATCTCCAATCATGGAGAGGATGGACTTGGCGCATGTCTCTTCGGCGCCGGCAATATCTCGCCAGAAGAACTGAAGAACATGCAGCAACCGTTGATCGATTCGTGCTGTGATTTCATGTTCGACGAATTCACGCAGTGTTATGGTGGTGACATGGCAGAAGGCATCAAAGGTCTCGACGCCAAATCCAAGACGGAGATCCACGGAAACTCCGCGGCGGGCGGTGAGAGTTGCGCCTGGGGCGACGAATTCGGAAGTCCTTACTTGAATGAGAAGATCAGGCGCTTAAGACTTGGGGAGGACTATGAGACCGCGGTCCGAGGCGCCAAGGAAAAGTACAAGGATTATCTTGAGGATGCAAAACGAGAAGTCGACAGCCTGAAGGGCGTGGTGGACGATATTCTCGATACGCTTCCTCCGAATCATCCAGATCGCGATGAACTTGAAAAGGAGCGCGACGAGTTGGAAGGTCTCTCAGGCGACCTCCAGGATTCGCTTGATGATGGATCCGACAGCTGGGTGCGCTACATCTTCAAGGAGTACTGTGAATGGAAGAAGATTGTCGTCCCGCCGGGTGGACAATTCAAGTTGAAATTCAAGGGTAACGGCGGCTGTGGCAATGTGTCAATATATAAGGAGAATCCCGACGGATCAAAAACGCGGGTGAAAGTGTGGAATTGGAATCTTCCAGGCAGCAGCGGATACACGGCCGGTAATG
>CAZKIH010000029.1:0-50061 GCA_964552775.1 uncultured Ignavibacteria bacterium
GGTTGGAGCAGGCGGGCGTGCAGCACACAATTATGAGTCGTCCCGACGAAAGTCGGGACCCAGGTTCGATTGGAAGCGAAAGAAGCTGGACGCCTCCGGCAGCCGCTTTCGCGGGAATGACACGTCCGCCAGGCGTGGATGGTTGGTGGGTGCAGAGTCACACACCCCGTCTCGTGTCCTCGTACCTCGGACACGAGCCACCCCTCTCTATAGGGGAATTTGGATTCGCGATTTTATCGGGTGTCAGAGCCGAAGGGGTTTTCACGTACAAGCTGGATTCCCGCTTTCGCGGGAATGACACGTCCGCTAGGCGCGGACGGCTGGCGGGGTACAAATATGCCACGGTACCGTACAAACGCAGATTGCGGGGCGACCAGACGTCGCCCCTACGCGAGGAAGTTGTGTTGAAGGTGTGGTGTTCGACTGAAGTCGGACCCAACAGACTTGGACATAGAGCGACAGGCAAGTTGATTCGACTTTTTCGAGTTTGCTCCAGTTTGAGTTTATTCCAGATTCGAGTTTGCTCCAAATCGAATTCACTCAAGTTCGAGTTTGCTCCAGGTTTGAGTCTATGCAAGGAGAGAACTAATTCGTTTTGCGAGCTCAAAGTCGAATTCGGTGATGCCTTCGATGTCGTGAGTGTGGATGTCTATTGTCACGCGTGGATAGGTCAGGAGGATATCGGGGTGATGGTTCAGATCGTCTGCGATGCGGGCAATCTGATTGATAAAAGTTACTCCGTTGCTGAAGTTCAGAGTCTGAAATTGCGACCGCAGTCGACCATCAATGTAGCCCCAGCCGGGGATTTCGCTGAGCCTGGACTTGATTTCATCTTCAGATAATTTCTTTCGACTTACCATAGCAATTGACCCTCGTGAATGATGTATATTAGATAACGAAAGTTTTGGGCGGCGATGGCTGTCCAAACAATGATGAGTCGCGGCCTGCATATAGTACGTAACAAAGGTATGGAATTTTCGGAATCCTTTGCAGTAGCGTTTAGGTCATTATTGGCCAACCGCATTCGGCTGGTGCTCACGATGTTGGGGATAATCATCGGCGTTGGCGCGGTCATCACGATGATTTCGCTCGGCAATGGAGCCAAGCAGGCGGTGGAGACGCAGATTCAGCAACTGGGAACAAACATCCTGACGGTTCGACCAGGTGCACAGGGACCGAACATGAACCGCGCGGCCGGGGCGACTGTGGAATTCAAGCAGGAGCATGTCGAGGCGATTCGCGAGCAGTGCAAGTCGATCGAAGCCGTGGTGCCCGAATTCTACCAGAATACTCAGGTCAAATTTGGAAACCAGGTGACATATTCGCAGATTTGCGGGACTGAATCGGCCTACGAGTGGGTGCGTAATTCGCCCGTTTCGCAAG
The DNA here is from genome assembly GCA_964552775.1 of uncultured Ignavibacteria bacterium. Lineage (GTDB taxonomy): Bacteria > Zixibacteria > MSB-5A5 > CAIYYT01 > CAIYYT01 > JADJGC01. The sequence goes on from CAZKIH010000029.1 coordinate 1,384, forward strand.
GTGCGTTCTTCACCAACAGCGACAACTCGCGACGCAGCCGCGTGTGTGTTATCGGCGAAAAAGTCCGAGAAACCCTGTTTCCCGAAGACGGCAACGTCATTGGTGAGCAAGTCAAGCTCAAGGGTGTCAATTTCACCATCGTTGGAGTTTTGAAGAGTAAGGGAGAGGGCTGGGGTGATCCTGACAACACCGTGATTGTGCCTATTCAAACTGCACAAAAGAGACTATTCGGGACGGAGCGGGTGTCGCAGATCTCGATCAAGGTTCCGGATATCGCCTCGATGGATCCAGCGGCGCTGGAGGTCGAGGGAGTGCTGCGAAAGTATCTCAAATTGCGTCAAGACGAAGAGAATAATTTTTCGATTCGCAGCCAGCTGGATATGCTGAGCACCTTCGGCGAGGCCTCCAAGACGCTAACGACACTACTCGCATCGATTGCGGCGGTTTCCCTGCTGGTCGGCGGAATCGGCATCATGAATATCATGTTGGTTTCGGTGACCGAGCGGACGCGCGAGATTGGGATTCGCATTGCGATTGGTGCGCGCAAGCGGGATATCCGTTACCAGTTCCTGATTGAGGCGGTGACGATTGCGCTGATCGGAGGGATTATCGGGATCATGATGGGAATAGGCGCCAGTTTCGCCTTGGCGAAATTTGCGACCTGGAATACGGCGATTTCGCCAAATTCGATTTTCTTGTCGTTCTTCTTTGCGCTTCTGGTGGGTGTGATCTTTGGATTATTCCCTGCCGTAAAAGCCTCCAACCTCAATCCCATTGAGTCGTTACGCTACGAATAGCGCAGCGGCTTGACATCGGGGAAATTCCCGCCTATATTCCCTGCTCCACGAAGGAGTAGAAGTGTCTGAATATCAAAAATCCCTCAGAGAACGGCTCTTGGAGCTAGTTAATAAGCACGCTGTTGTTCACGGCGATTTCATTCTATCATCCGGACAGAAGTCGACCTATTACATCGATGGCAAGCTATTGTCGTTGATGCCGGAAGGATTGAATTATCTGTCGCGCGTAATATTGGAGATGATTGACGGCGAGAATGTCGATGCGATCGGCGGTTTGACGCTTGGCGCGGACCCGATCATTGCCGGCGTGGCGACTTTATCGTACGAATCGAAGAAGCCGGTTGCCGGGTTGATTATTCGCAAGGAGAAATCAGGGCACGGGCGCGAGAAGCGCATTGAAGGGCCGTTGCGCAAGGGTATGCGAGTAGTCGTGGTAGAGGACGTTGTGACGACGGGATCGTCATCATTCAAGGCGATAGAAGCACTCGAGGAAGCCGGATGTGAAGTGGTCAAGGTCATTGCGATGGTTGATCGTCTTCAGGGAGGCCGCGAGGCCTTTGCCGCAAAGAACTACAAGTTTGAGCCAATCTTTACACTTAAGGACCTGACTCTCTGATGTCTGAGCCGCGAATCTATTTTGAGAGGGATTGCGATCGCAGTCTATTGAAGAAGAAGCGCATCGCGGTTGTCGGCTATGGCTCGCAGGGGCGAGCTTTTGCATTGAATCTGCGCGACTCGGGGTGTAGTGTGACTGTGCTGCTGCGACAGAGTAGTTATGCGCGCGATGTCGCGGTCGGTGAGGGCATAAAGGCTGGCGATTTAGGTGATGTGATAGATTTCGAGATTATTGTCTTTGCGTTCCCAGATCACGAGCAACCGGCGTTTTACGACCAGTACCTCGGCAACGACACCGAGCAACGGACCTTTGTTTTTTTGCACGGTTCGAATTTCCACTTTGGCAATATCATGTTTCAAAGGACCCATGACGTAGTGCTGATTGCGCCGCATGGGCCGGGACACGATGTTCGCGCCAAGTACTTGGACGGATCGGGCCTGTCGTGTTTCTTCGCGGTCGGGCAGGATGTATCCGGTTCGGCAAAGCCAATTGGATTGGCAGTAGCTGAGGCGATCGGCGCGGGAAAGGCGGGAATTTATGAGACGACCTTTCACGATGAAACGATCGGCGACCTGTTCGGCGAGCAGACGCTGTTGGTCGGCGGCTTGGCGGGATTGACTGACAGTGTTTTTCGAACGATGATCGACCAAGGGATTCCTGAGCACAACGCCTATCTTGAGACGATCAAGCAGTTGCGGCTGCTGGCGGCTATGATTGAGAAGCACGGACCGGCGGGGATGATTTCCAACGTATCCAAGACAGCGGCCTTTGGGTCACTGCTGGCGATGCCGTCGCTGTTTGACCAGACTTTTCAGCAGCGATTGGAAGCGATCTTCTATGCAATTGAAGACGGTGAGTTCAACAAGCTGCTGTTGGAAGAAGCGAGCAATGGATTCCAGACTCATGACCGGCTGCTCAGGTTGATAATGGAACGGCAGTCGCAGAAAGTGAGTGAGCAGTTCGCAGGAAAGAGCAGGGAGAATGACTAAGGCAGTCGAGTACCGCAATCTGCGACCGGAGGATTACGAGGATATCATTCGAATTTGGCTTGAGGGTGGATTGCATGTCAGACCGAAGGGCCGTGATAGCAAGTCGCGGATCGTGGCAGAGATGGAACGGAATCCCGACTACCTGATTGGGGCCGTCTCGGGCGAGAGTCTGATCGGAGTAGTCATCGGGACCTATGATGGCCGAAGAGGCTGTGTCAACCGGCTGGCGGTGACCAGGGAGTTCCGAAAGCAGGGTGTGGCGCAGGAGCTGATTCGCATTTGTGAGGAAAGGCTTCGGACAGCAGGTGCGCTGGTGATTTACGCGCTGATCGAAGTCGAGAATATACCCTCGCAGACCTTGTTCAAGAAAGCCGGCTATCGCTATCATGATGGCTTGATGTATTTCTCCAAACGGGATAGTGAGGAAATGTGAGCCGGACAGCGATTGACTCCGGGCTGAACGGCAGAAGTCGCCGATGGGCCGGCATCGTAAGCACGGTGCTGTTGACGCTAATCATGTTATCCTGCGGCAACAAGAGCGAGGTGCTGCAGCGATATTCGTTGATCGGGGATGGCCAGCGTTCGGTTTTCGCGCAGACGCTGGAGACATATCCGGTTGACTATGACAGTTTGGCGATGGGGGTCTTTGTCAAGAGCATCAACGGTATAGCCGGCACCAAGACCGCTTACTGGCTCTATTTCGTTAACAGCAAGCCGGTGCCGAAAGCGGCTGATGCTTTCACACCCGAGGCTGGTGACACAATTGAGTGGCGATTAATTTCGGGCTACTGATTTATTCCGACGAAGTATCAAGAACAAGATTAGGCCGAAGGCAAAGAGGGCGATGGCGATCAGGTGGTTATAGGTGAATGTTATGCCGCCGATTTGAGTCTCCATCTCAGGTTCGTAGTAGCGGACGTATTCGATAGCGAATCGAAAGACTGCCTCGATCATCAGCAACATTGAAAAGGTGGCGCCGAAGAAGCTCTTGCCCTTGTCGAAGCGATGAAGTAAAAGAAAAAGGAGAAGGCCGTAGAGCGATGAATAGAGCTGGGTCGGATGCAGATGGGCATCGCCGAATTGGGCGAAAGGGATGGACTCCGCAGGAAATGAGATGCCGAACGGCAGGTCGCAGGGCAAGCCGAAGCAGCAGCCATTGAGAAAGCAACCGATGCGGCTGATGCAGATTCCGAGGGCCAAGGCAGGCGCGAAGATATCCATGACCTGAAAGAGCGGCTGGTTCTTGGCGCGAACGTAGAGGATTGTCGAAACGATAGCCAGTACCACGCCGCCATAGAGGTTCAAACCGGCAATGCCGAATTGCCCGCTTGCGCCGAATGGATTGAACGATGACAAAAGATTGCCTGAAAAATCTGACCAGTGAAAGGCGACGTAGAAGAGGCGCGCTCCCACGATGCCTGAAAAGATCACGATGAAAGCCAGATTCAGAACGAAGTTGACGTCAATCTTTTCCTGGATGGCACGAGCACGAATGTAGAGAATTCCTACGAAGAACGAGAGAGCGAGCATGAGGCCGAAGCTGCGTAAGGCAAAGGGGCCGATATGGAAAATTTCAGGATGCATTTGCGCTGGTCAATATAACTGGCACAGGTAGATTAACAACAGGAAAGGTGCTTCGTGCCAGAGCAGCCGGCGGGGATTCCTGCCGCCGCCGGTGTCAATGCTCGGCGACAGCGGCCAAGATCTGCCGCTTCGATCAACGTCATGGCGGATGTGGACATCCGCCTGCGCCCTCACCCTCGGTCCCTCTCCCCTGACGGGGAGAGGGAGGAAGACAATGCATTTCGGTAGTTGAGGGGCGACCTCTTCACGCTCGGCAGCAGCGCCAAGATTTGCCGCTACGATCAATGAACCCACCTGTTAGGTGGGGTACATGTAGCACGATAGCATGCCGCGCTGCTCGGGAACGAAGCTGGACGCCTCCGGCAGCGGCTTTCGCCGGAATGACTTAGCTCGGCGGCTCGTTTCGGAATTTCTGCTGCGTCCACTGCAAAGTGACTTTTTCAACACGCACGTTAGGTGGGATACATATTTGCCCTCACCCTCGGTCCCTCTCCCCTGACGGGGAGAGGGAGGAAACAGACAATTCGGTACTTGAGGGCGGCTTCTCGTTATATTCGCCTCTTACTGTCCCAAGATCAGCGGCAGACCGTTTTTCGAATTACCGATAATGACGATCTTGGCGTTTGGCGATTGGGCCAGTTTCTCGGTAGTCTCGATACCTTTCCACTCGAGCAATTTGTCGTTGATGCCTGTGGAAACGATTTTCTGGAAGTCGGCGATACCCTGGGCTTCGATGCGTTTGCGCTCGGCTTCCTGCTTTTCTCTTTGGAGAATGAATTCCATGCGTTGAGCCTCTTGTTGTGAAGCGAGCTTCTCGTTAATGGCCTCGGAGATACGCTGCGGCAAGGTCACATCGCGAATCAGGATGCTCTCGAATTGGATGTATTTGTCCTTTAGTTTCTCCTGCACGGCAGAGAGCATCTGGCTGGCGATTTCGTCACGTTTGGTCGAGTAGAGTTCTTCGGGCGTGAACTTGCCGGCAATTGAGCGCGATTCGCCGCGCAGGGCCGGCGCCACCACGACTTCGAAGTAATTGGGTCCGATAGTGACTTGAAGGCTGTCCAATTTGTCGACGATGGGTCGGTACCAAACGGAGACTTCCAACGACACAGTGGCACCATCGGAAGTAAGCAGTTTGAGAGTCTCCTTGGCTTCCTGTGTTTGCACTTTGTAGGTGTAGATTGTGTTCCAGGGCATGTGCCAGGCGAAGCCTTCCGGGTAGATTGTACCCATTTCAGTGCCGCCGCCAAATTTGAAGAACTTGACGCCGCGTTCACCTGAGCCGATCTGCGTGCCGCAGCCGACCAGGAGCAGTGTGAACATCAAGACGATTACGATTTTCAGGTAATCGAGGGTACGGGAGTTGGGAGACATACTTCTTCCTCCTGTGTTAATGCCTTCTCGTATTGTGTACGAGACGGTCGGGGTTTTGCTATTTCGTCTGGGATAAATTAGTATTACACTTTTGTTAACACAAATCTTGCGTCGACGGCGCGGGTGTTGTTTTTGTCGGGGGTGACGATGAAGGGGTTGATGTCGATTTCGGCGAAATCGGGAAAATCGAGCACGAGCTGCGACAGCTTGGTAATGGCATCCTCAATCGAGACGATGTCTACCGGCTTGGAGCCGCGGAAACCGGTCAGCAGACGGTAACCCTTGAGGCTCTGGATCATCTCGCGCGCATCGAGATCGGTCAGCGGGGCAATGCGGAAGGAGACATCCTTCATGATCTCGACATAAATACCGCCCAGTCCGAACATGATCAGCGGCCCGAACGACGGATCGGTGGTCATGCCAATAACGGTTTCGACGCCGCCGGTGATCATTTCCTGAATGACGACGGAGAATTTCTCCTTGGAGTTGGGCATCGCCTTCTTGATTCGCTTCTGCATTTCGTTGTACTGCTCCATCACCTCTTGCGGCGTTCGCAGGTCGACGGCGACGGCCTTGTACTCGGTCTTGTGCAGTATGTGCGGCGTGTTGACCTTCATCACGACCGGGAAACCGATCTTCTGGGCAAGCTTGGCGGCTTCTTCTTTGGAGTGGGCGTACTGATAGGCCGCGACAGCGATCTTGTAGGCATCGAGCACCTGGAGGGCGTCATCGCCGATGATGGCGGAATTCTTGGCTTTGCGCGCACGAGCAATGATTTCGGTAACCTTGTCGCGGTCGCCCTTGATGCGCTGGACCTTGCCCTCGGGACGCGAGAGCCAGCGGCGGTACTTGTCGATGTGCGCAAGCGTCGTCGCAATCGACTCCGGGAAGATCATCGCAGGAATGTCGGCTTGACGCAGGCGGTCAAACGCATGCGACCCGTAGGTCACACCCATGAAGCAGGCGAACATCGGCAGCTTTGATTCGTTTGCTGTATCGATGATGGCATCAGCAACGAGATTGAGATCGATCGTCACCGGCGGTACGCAGATGGCGATGACGGAATCGATGTTGGGATCCTTGACGACGTGCCCCAGCGATTTGCGGAATTCGACACCGGTGGCGCCGGCGACGAGATCGAGCGGGTTGTGCACGGGGGTGCCTTTGGGAAGAATCGGCTGGATCGCCTTGACGGTTTTCGGATCGAATTGCGGCAGTGACATGCCGGAACCAATCAGTGCGTCGGTCGCGAGAATTCCGGGTCCGCCGGCGTTGGTCACGATGGCGACGCGGTTGCCCTTGGGTACGGGCATCTTGGCGAGCGCGTTGGCGACGTCGAACATTTCCTCGATCGTATTCGCACGAATAACGCCGGTCTGCTCGAAGAGGGCGTCGACGGAAACATCGAGACCCGCCAATGCGCCAGTGTGGGAGGAGGCCGCGGCGGCCCCCTGCGTGGTCTTGCCGGATTTGACGACGATGATCGGTTTGACGCGGGAGACCTCGCGCGCGATTTTGCTGAAGGTGCGCGGATCGCCAAAGTTTTCGAGGTAGAGCAGGATGATTTCGACGGTCGGGTCGTCGCGCCAATATTCGATAATATGATTGCCGTCGATATCGGCCTTGTTGCCGATCGAGGCGAACATCGAGAGTCCGAGATTGATTTCCTGCGCCTGCGCGAGAATCGCCTCGCCGAGCGCGCCTGATTGTGAGATCAAGCCGATCTTGCCGAAGCCGGGGCGGATTTTTGAGAAGGTGGCATCGAGGTGCACCTTGGGATCCGCATTGATAATGCCGAAACAATTCGGACCGATCATGCGCATGCCGTAGCGTTTGACAAGTGCGGCGACCTGGAGTTCGAGTTCGGCGCCGGCCTGGCCTTGTTCTTTGAAGCCGGCTGTGATCATGACGAGGCCTTTGACGCCTTTTTCGCCGCATTGTTCGACGACGCCGAGGACGAGTTCTTTGGGGACGACAATCACGGCTAAATCGACCGAATCTGGTACATCGAGGACGGTCGAGTAGCATTTGATCGAATGGATAACGGATTTTTGCGGGTTGACCGGGAAGACTTTGCCTTCGAATTCGTAGTCGATGATGTTGTGGAGCAGTTCGCGTCCAATCGAGCCACGCCGGTTGGTGGCGCCGATGACGGCGATGGATTTGGGGCGGAAGATAAAGTCGAGCGAGCCGGGCACGGCTTGATTCCTTTCGTGAGTCGTCTTCATGCGCGAAAGGATACGGGAGCGTGGTTGAAAACTCAAGGGGAATGTTGGGGGGGAATCATCGGAACGCGCATCCGAATCCTCACTCCCGTTTGAATCCAATCCGTTTCGTGGCCGTGACTGGCGCCGACATCAGGTGCCTGATGGCGGAAACGATTGAGCGAATGTCCTCATCGTGGCCGGCTACTTTTCGCTCCAGCTCCGCAAGTTGCGAGGCTAGATCTCGATGGTTTGCTAATATGCCGCGCAATCGAACAAAAGCGCGCACTACAAAAACGCTAGCCTCGATTGCACGTTCTGAATTGAGAACGCTTGCGAGCATGATAGCGCCGTGCTCCGTGAACACGCGGGGGAGTTTTCTAATCCCGCCGCGAGATTTTGATGTCACAAATTGTGACATCAAAACAGTAAGTTCTTGGCGCGTAAGCTGGAACATGAAGTCTTCGGGAAATCGGGACAAGTTCCTTTTGACCTGCTGATTCAATCGAGATGTGCTTACGCCGTATAGTCTTGCCAGATCTCTATCAAGCATGACCCGCTGTCCGCGGACCAAGTAAATCGAGTCTTCAAGTTGGTCTGTTCCGCTTTTCATATTTCGACCCTTTCGATAGTGCCCAGGATATCTTTTGTCGGAACGGAAATCTGTCGATTCCGCTTTCCAGTTTTCGCGCTCTCGCCATCAATTCATCACTTGTGGAACTCACTGAAATCCAACCTTTGACATCTCCTGAGATTCTTCTTCTACGCGATTGACTATTGCACAATCTCGTCCTAATTATTGAGAGTGTCAAGATCATTGGAGAGGGATCGCTATGTCCAAATCCTCAATCGAATGGACTGAATCGACCTGGAACCCGCTGACGGGGTGCACCAAGGTCTCGGATGGTTGCAAGCATTGCTATGCCGAGCGCATGGCGCGCCGGCTTCACGCGATGGGCGTCGACAACTACCGCAACGGTTTCAAGCTGACAATGCATCCGCACGTGCTCAAAAAGCCGCTCGAGTGGAAATCGCCGCAGTTGATCTTTGTCAACTCGATGAGCGACCTGTTCCACTGGGAAGTGCCGGTCGAATTTATCCAGCAGGTGTTTGCGACGATGCGCGAGGCGCACTGGCACATGTTTCAGATTCTCACCAAACGCGCCAAGCGCCTGCCCAAGATCGATCCGCAACTGGTCTGGACGCCGAATATCTGGATGGGGGTGAGCGTCGAAAACGACAAGGTGACCTGGCGTATCGACCAGCTGCGGCAAACGCGCGCGCTGGTCAAGTTCCTATCGCTCGAACCGCTGCTTGGTCCGCTGCCTGATCTTGATCTATCGGGCATCGATTGGGTGATTGTCGGCGGCGAATCGGGGCCGGGCGCGCGGGCGATGGAAGAAGCGTGGGCGATCGAAATCCGCGACCAGTGCGAGGCAGCGGGCGTGAAGTTCTTCTTCAAACAATGGGGCGGCACAAACAAGAAAAAGGCCTGGCGATTACTCGACGGGCGGACTTACGACGAAATGCCGGCGACGCCGGGCGAGGAAGCGGCGTAAGGGCGGAGTCGGGTTCTCTCTCATCGGCTCACTGACTGTCCGGAAACCCAGTCATCAAAAAGCCCGTGGCACACGAGGGCGTGTGCCACACACAGTGTTCTGCGAGCTTGGAATCGATCCCACAGCAAGGGGGCTGTTGAAAAACCACCCAAGCGCTCTCGGATGTACTTTGGTCGCTAGAAACGAAGCTGGATTCCGGCGTTCGCCGGAATGACTTAGCTCAGTGGCACGATTCAAGAAGTATGTTTGGAACACTGCAAAGTGACTTTATCAAGAGTCCCCAAGTTGTGGGCGACCCAACTCAAATGCAACTTGTGGGACGGCCTCGGGCGTGTGCTGCGCACATTACAATATCATTTGGCGCTCCGATAAGTGAACCCACCGGGCGCTTCGCTTCGGTGGGGTACAAATGTCAACCAGCTCACAAAAAAGACGCCGTCAGGAAGGGGTTCCTGACGGCTCTACATTGTCGGGCACGGGATTCCTGATAATTGAGGGATCCGACGCAATGGCGCTGCGAATGGTAATCGCGTGGGGCACGAGAGGGGCGCTGCGCACATGACAATATCATTTGGCGCTCCGATAAGTGAACCCACCGGGCGCTTCGCTTCGGTGGGGTACAAATGTCAACCAGCTCACAAAAAAGACGCCGTCAGGAAGGGGTTCCTGACGGCTCTACATTGTCGGGCACGGGATTCCTGATAAGGGAACCCACCGGGCGCTTCGCTTCGGTGGGGTACAAGTGTCGATTTATCCGAGCGCACATAAATGCGCGAATGAATTCGCGCCTACAAGTCCATGCAACCGAAGCTACTTTAGCAGCGTCATTTTGTGCGTCTCGACGTAACTTCCCGAATGCAGGCGGTAAAAATAAACGCCGGACGATACAAGCTGATTGCGTTCATCCCTTCCATCCCAGGTAGCCGTGTAGTATCCCGCCGGCAACTCCTGATCAACCAGGTTGCGGACATGCTCACCGAGAATATTGAGCACTTCAAGATTGACCCTGCCGGTCGCGGGGATCTTGATATCGATCGAAGTTGTCGGATTGAAAGGATTCGGGTAATTTTGTGACAGCAAGTACGATTTTGGCAGTGGGGCATCAGTTATCTCGCGCACATCGGTCAGGGTGCTGATATCCATTTTGGCTACCCAGCCATCGGCGGCCGGGCCGACAATTGTGAGCACGCTCGGACCAAACGTGGCATTCGAGGTTATTTGTCCTCCGGCATACGCACTCGTCCCACCAATGTTTGTTGCAAGACAATGACTCGTGCATCCGGCAATAGCAGTATTGCTGCGCTTGCCCCAGCGCCGGATTCCATCCGAACTCAGCCGGAGCATCAACACATCTCCGATCGTCACCGTGAATGTCGTATCCGAGATTGTTACTCGGTTGGTATAGCTTGCCGTAACCAGAACATCGTTATTTGCCAGCACTTGGACGCCGTGCGACTCGCTCGACGAGCCGGATGGGCCGTTTCCGGCTTTAACCCACATGACGTGGCCGTCACTCGCGTACTTGGCAATGAACATCTCGGTGCTTGCATTTCCCGACACCACGGAATCGGCATCAAAATGCGCCGTACCTTTGTATTTTCCGACAACATAGATCTCTCCGCTGGGCGCGATGGTCAGCGCGCGACCGACATCTACTTGGGGAAATGATAGAGCTGCGCCGGCGCCTGCGGCCCAGATCGGTACTCCATCTTCGTCAAACTTGGCCACAAAGATATCGGCGTCGCTCACCGACGATGAAAATACGGTATCGGAGCCGAATACTGCCCGAAATGAGAATGAGCCGGTGGCGACTATGTTGCCGGAGGAATCGATCGCGATATCATTGTACTCGAACGGTATCGATCCGATCTCGGGCATCGTATGGACCCAGACGGTATCCCCATCGGTTGTGTACTTGATCAAGGTTCGACTGATGGCGGCGTAGATATGATTCTGGTAATAGACAATGCCGCCGGGACCCTGAAGGGCATTCCAGAACAGCCGCGCCCAGACAACTCCGCCATTGGAGTTGTATTTCGCGATTCCTACCGAGGCAATACTGACTGCGTTGAGGTGAAGCGAGTCGAGGTCCAAAGTCCCTTCAAAATCAACTGCAACGTACGAATTTCCATCGGGATCGCTGGTAATATCGAGAGCGTTATCAAAATACTGGCTGCCGAAGCCCTTCGCCCAAGCGAATGATCCAGAACTATTAACCTTGGCGACATAGCACTCATCGCCGCGATTCAGAGGTTGGACGACTTTGATTCCGCCAATCAAAACGCTGTCGCTGTAATCGCCGACAATAAAGATGTCTTCGCCTGGATTGACGGTGATACCGGTGATCCGATTAGCGCCATCACCGCCGCCAGGAAGGGCGGCGACCTGTCTGCCCCAACTCCAGGTTTGACCAAAAGCGGGGATCGCCAAGATCAAGACGGCAATACTCATTTGACCGAATACGTAAGAGAGTCTCATATCAAATCTCCCATTGCAGTTACGCTGTAGGAATATCTTTCGAAACGTGAAATGAAGCAGGGTCGAATGAATTCGCTCCCGACACTCTGTGAATCTTCCGGCTAGCCGCTGATTGAAGCGTACTATTTCAGCAAAGTCATCTTGCGTGATTCTACATATGAGCCAGCCTGGAGCTTGTAGAAGTAGACTCCGGAGGGCACTTGCTGACCCGTCAGGTCACGGCCATCCCACTCTGTCGAATAGGTTCCGGCGGCAAGATCCTGATCAACCAAATCGCGTACTCGCTGTCCGAGGAGGTTGTAGACTGTTACTTTCGCACGCGTAGTCTCGTGAATTCGGAATTCGATCGTGGTCGTTGGATTAAAGGGATTGGGATAGTTCTGAGACATTGATGAGGAACGAGGCAGAGGTGTATCGGTGATTTCTCTGACAGCCGTAAGAGTATTGATCGTCATTTTGCCAAGCCAACCATCGGTCACACCAGCAGCGATTGTCATAGTGGTCGCCCCTATCTTGAACGCAGAGCTGAATTGGCCGCCAGTGTAGGCAGCGGTTCCTGATACATTGGTCGCGAGACAGAGGCTACTCGCACTTGTTACATTAGTGTCGCTGCGCCTTGCCCAACGCCTGGTGCCATCGGGTGCGAGACGAAGGACCAGGACATCAGCGCCGCCGGAGATATTGAAGGTCGTATCGGCAATAGTAATACCGAGGCTGTAACTGCCCGCTACCAGGATGTCATCGTTTGAGAGGATTCTCACGCCGTTGGCGTATGCAGTGGCGCCATTGGGGCCGCTGCTTCCTTTGACCCATTGAAAAACTCCCGTATTGCTGTACTTGGCGATAAACATGCCCAATATAGAACTACCGGCCGAGATTGAATCTGAATCAAATCCGGCCTTGCCCCAGTACTGCCCGACGAGATAGACGTCGCCGTGCTCGGTAGTCGCAATCGCCTGGCCAATATCTTCCTGTCCCGGAGTTGAAACGGCGCCGGCCTGCTTTGCCCATTCCACAGTTCCATTTGCGTCATACATCACCAGGAAAATATCCGGATCGTTGATACTCGACGAAGTCAGCGTGGTTGATCCAAACGTAAGGGTACCTTTAAACTGCCCGGTCACCAGCACGCAGCCCCAGATATCAACTTTGACGTCGCGATACTGAACGAAGTAGCTGGGGTTGGTAGGAATTGTGCGGGTCCAGACCGTGTCGCCGTCGAGTGTGAATTTGGCGAGTGTCCGACCGACAGCAGTATATACATGGTTGCCGCCATAGTGGATCCCGCCTGGTCCGGAAGTAGCCACAGGCACTTTCTTCGCCCACAAGACGTCGCCGTTGCTGTTATATTTTGCGATACCGACCGTTGCAGAACCGAAGGGAAATTGAACAGTGCCGAAATCCCAGTTGCCAAAGAAGCTGCCGCATACATAGACATTTCCAAGCGGATCGTTGGTGATGTCAATGGATTGATCAAGGAAACCAGAGGAGCCGAAACTTTTCACCCAGGCTGCTGTGCCAGAGCTATTGAACTTTGCAACATACATCTCGGCGCCAATTCCGAAACCTTTGACTTTGATGCCGCCGATTAGTACACTGTCCCCGTAATCGCCGATAACGTAGATATTTTCGCTGGCGTCGACAGTAACGCCGACGACCTTATTCGTGCCGAATCCGCCAGTCGAGAAGGTGGCTACTTGCGCGGGCCAGTCCCAAGTTTGGGAGAAAGCTTGGGAGGAACCAAGGAGAAGCGCAAGAACGAGCAGTCGACGAAAATGGACTATATGCATACAAATACTCCTGTTGTTAGTCAAAGATATGCGGGTCAGGCCAATTTGCAAGGGGAATTTCCTTACAGTCTTCGCCGTGTGCGGTGTATCCATGGGACCTATTGACGTTTCGGGCAAAGGCGAGGTTGTCCCATGATGCCCAGCGGTTTGATGTCCGTCTGTTTGACATACCAGTAAGTGTGTCATTGAGATCACGATTTCTACAGTTGATTCACGCCCTCACCCTTGTTCCTTCTCCCCTGTTGGGGAAAGGGAAGAAGTCAATCAGAGTCGGTACTTGTGGGACAGCCAACCAACACTGTCGTCGCAGACCGGTCTTTCAGTGCGTTTCAAAGAGGGCTCCGACAATGCGGTACTCGGGGCATAGCGCTTGACTTCCTGACCCGTTTGGCTATATTTCAGGCGGTTTCAGCATCGGGTTCTTTATCTGCTTCGGATCGCGCGCATTTGAAATCCGATTCGGTGCCTGGGTGGCTCACTTTACTACACACAATTCATCTGCGTCCAGCAAATGACGAGGTTATTATGCTTTTCAGAACACTTGTGTTGCTCGGCTGTGTACTCGCCTGTTCTTCCGTTCAGGCCGTCCAAGTCGATACTGCCTGGGTGCGTACTTATGGTAGTACAGCTCCTGATATTCTGATGGACATCACAGTTGACGCTGCGGGTTTCATCTACACTACGGGTTATGTCTGGGGCGGAGCTTCAAAGGATAATATTGCCATCCTCAAATACGATCCCGACGGTGACACCGCGTGGGCGCGGATTTTTGACGGCCCAGCGAGCGGAAACGACCGCGGAAACGGAGTAGCGGTCGACGTGGGAGGCAATGTGTATGTTTGCGGGATGTCTGATACCACGAACGGCCTGTCCGATTGGGTGGTACTTAAGTACTTGCCCGATGGTCAGCTTGACTGGCGCAGTCGAATAGGCGGATTCCTTCAGCGCGAGGAAGCGACAGATATTGCGATTGACGACTCCGGACATGTTTTCGTGACGGGCACGAATCTTCTTGGCTCTTCTGTAAACATCAATACGGTGAAGTACAGTTCTGCGGGGGCCATTCTATGGCAGGAGTCATATGACGGGGCAGCACATGGATACGATTATCCGCATGGTCTGGCCTTGGATTCAGCCGGCAATGCGATTGTCTGCGGCCAGACAAGCACCGGTGTTTCCGGAGTGGTTTATGTTACACTCAAATACAATTCGGCCGGCGGACTGCAGTGGGAGCGAACTTATGATTCGCCAAGTCTCATCGACATGGCCCTCGCTGTCGGTGTCGACGGCAGCGATAATATTTATGTTACCGGGATCAATCAACCACTCAGCGGGATAGACGTGGGGATTACGACTTTGAAGTATACACCATCGGGTGACACGCTTTGGGCAAAGCTTTATGACGATCCTTTCGGAGCAGAAGATTACGCCCGGGATCTGGCGGTCGATGCTGCCGGCAATGCCTATATTGCGGCAAGCACGAATGGTGGATTCCTTGGCCAGCAGTTCACCGTAATGAAGTACGACCCGGACGGCGATACGTCGTGGGTACGAACGTTTCCCGGGGCTCCAACTCAGGGAAGCGATGCTCAAGCCGTGACAGTGGATGCGCTCGGTCGGATTTACGCGACCGGGACTATCGCACAGCCCAGTCCCAATGATCAGGATCTGCTCGTGGTGAGCCTTGGACCAGACGGTTCAACGCGCTGGACGGAGCAGTACAGCAGCCCGGGCGCCAACGGCGATATCGGAACCGAGGTTGCCGTGGCAGGTCCGGGAGAAGTTGTGGTCGGAGGGGATTTCGATGGCGGCAACAGCACATTCGAGGATTTCTTGACGATCAAGTATTTCGATTGGGTTTGCGGCGATGCCAACGGCAACGGTTTCGTGAACATCTCTGATGCCGTCTATTTGCTCAACTACATCTTCTCAAGCGGGCCGGCGCCTAATCCGCTGCTTGCCGGTGATGCCAATTGCAGCGGCGGTATTAATATTTCGGATGCGGTGTACCTGATCAATTACATCTTTTCCGGAGGGCCTATGCCGTGTGCGGCGTGTCCGTAGAATCGGGCGCGATGCCAGGAGCACAGGGTTTCTGATCTACCAGGCGAGAACACACCCCGTCTCCGCTCCCCGTACCGGGGATCGGAGCCACCCCTCTTAAGAGGGGAACTAAACACTCTCTCCGACTACGATGCGGTCGATGTGGACATCGACCGCGCACGGAACATCCTGATGACCGACCGAGATTGAATCCACACCAATCTCTCCGACTGTGAATGGTCGTGCGACGAAACGTCGTGTCTACAGAAAGATCACGCCAAGGGCGTGATTGTCAAAACCACAGGGGTTTTGACCTACAAGTTGGATTCCGGCTTTCGCCGGAATGACTCGGCCGTTAGATGTGAAGTGGTGGAGCGTGCTGGAGCTCCCAGGGATCACGCCAAGGGCGTGATTGTCAGGAGCGCAGGGCTCTGACCTGCAAGACTATGGAGGACGGCACCGTGTGCAGCGTGTCCGTGGACCAAGTTGTGGAAGGGAAGCTGTCAGAATTCGTTTAGCATCTTCGTCATTTTTTCGTATTTTCTCAAAAATATCGAATGCAATGACCACGCTCGTGTGGCGAGCATTGTAGACTTGATCGAGTATCCCTGCCGGGCAGGGATCAACTATTGATTGTGAGAGGTCAGAAATATATGGCGAAAGAAGAACTCGCCCGCCCGTCAAATTTTATCAAGCAGATTGTTGAAGAGGATCTCAAGAGCGGCAAGAACGACGGTCGCGTTCACACGCGGTTTCCACCTGAGCCGAATGGGTATCTTCATATTGGGCATGCCAAGTCGATCTGTCTGAATTTCGGATTGGCCGCGGAGTATGGCGGCAAGTCCAATTTGAGGATGGATGACACCAATCCAGAAAAAGAAGAAGATGAGTACGTCAAAGCGATAGTGGAAGATGTAAGCTGGCTCGGGTTTGATTGGGAAGACCGGTTGTTCTACGCGTCCGACTATTACGATCAGCTTTTTGACTGGGCCATCAAACTCGTGAAGAAGGGCAAGGCATATGTCTGCGATTTGACGGGGGAGCAGATACGCGAGTATCGCGGGACGCTGACGGCTCCCGGCAAGGAGAGCCCCTATCGCAATCGGACGATCGAAGAGAATCTTGATTTATTCGAGCGGATGCGAAAGGGCGAATTTCCAGATGGAACCAAGACACTGCGGGCGAAGATTGACATGGCCTCCGGCAACATCAACATGCGCGATCCAGTGCTGTATAGAATCTTGCGCAGCACACATCACCGGACCGGTGACAAGTGGTGTATCTACCCGATGTATGACTTTGCTCACGGGCAGTCGGATTCGATCGAAAAGATTACTCATTCGATTTGCACGCTGGAATTCGAGGATCATCGACCGCTCTACAATTGGTTTTTGGACGAGTTGGAGATTTACCATCCCCAGCAGATTGAGTTTGCGCGGCTGAATCTGAACTATACGGTCATGAGCAAGCGCAAGTTGCTGCAGTTGGTCAAGGAGGGACTCGTCAAGGACTGGGACGATCCCCGCATGCCGACGATCTGCGGAATGCGCCGACTCGGCTATCCGCCGGAGGCAATACGGGAATTTTGTGAGCGGATTGGTGTGGCCAAGGCTAACAGCACGGTGGACATTGCGCTACTTGAGCACTGCGTCCGCGAACGTCTAAACCTGATCACGCACCGTGTCATGGCCGTACTGCACCCGTTGAAGGTTGTGATTATCAACTATCCAGAGGGCAAGGTGGAGCAACTCGAGGCGATCAATAATCCGGAAAACGAGGCGGATGGTTCGCGGACGGTTCCGTTCTGTCGTGAACTGTATATTGAGCAGGATGACTTTCGCGAGGAGCCACCGAAGAAATATTTCCGGCTGGCACCGGGCGCCGAGGTGCGACTCAAGTTTGCTTACATTATCAAATGTGAAGAGGTTGTGAAGGATAACTGCGGCAAGATCGTAGAGATCCGCTGCAGTTATGATCCAGAGACGAAGAGCGGGTCTTCGGGCGAAGGTCGCAAGGTCAAGGGCACGCTGCATTGGGTTTCAGCGCAGCACGCGGTGAAGGCGGAGGTGCATTTATACGACCGTTTGTTCCGCAGTGAAAATCCAGAAGCAGTGCCTGAGGGCCAGGACTGGAAAGCAAACTTGAACCCAGATTCACTTGAAGTATTGACCGGGTGTCTGGTTGAACCGACCTTGAAGGACGCCAAGCCAGGCGAGCGATATCAGTTCATGCGTACCGGATACTTTTGCGTCGATCCAGAGAGCAGAGCAGGGCAGTTGATATTCAATCGGACGGTCGGATTACGAGATACGTGGGCGAAGATTGAGCAGAAGGGGGAGTAGTTGGTGCGGAGGGCGGCCCCGCTAAGTCGGGATCTCCGCCTTTCGCCGGAATGACTTGCCCGCAAGGCACGGACGACTGTCGGGCACACTTTAAGATGCCTGGAATTAAATCACGCCCTCACCCTTAATCCCTCTCCCCTGACGGGGAGAGAAGAGAAGACAAGACATTTCGGTAGTTGTTATCTGGATTCCGGCGTTCGCCGGAATGACTCGCCCGAAAGGCATGGCCGACTGCCGGGTACAACATGGTGCCGACCGCAAGGCGCCAGTTACGGCTTGAGCAGAAGGGCTTCAAGTTCGTCGACCAGGCGTCCGAACAGGCGCGCGGTTGCTTCGATGGCGTCCGGTTTGGTCAAGTCAACACCAGCTTCCTTGAGGGTATCGATCGGATATCTTGACTCACCTGACTGCAGGAACTTCAGGTAAGCGGCCCGCTGTTGTTCATCGCCCTTTAAGAGACGTTCTGCGATCATAGTCGCGGCTGAATAGCTGGTGGCGTACTGGTAAACGTAGAATGCCCGATAGAAGTGCGGGATACGCAAACAACTGATATCCGAATACTCTTCGAGGATCATTTCCGGCCCCCAGAATTTCTGGTAGATCTTCCGGAAGGTTTGGCGCATCACGTCCGCCGAAAGCGGTTTGCCGGCCTCGACGTCCTGATGAATTTCGTATTCGAATTGCGAGTACATCACCTGCGTGAAGAAGGTGCCGACGATTTGCTGGATATAGTAACTAAGCAGGTAAGCCTTTTGCTCCTTGCTTTCGGCACGGTCCAGCATGAAGTGCATAAGCAGTTCTTCGTTGGTGGTTGAGGCGACCTCGGCGGTGAAGATCGAGTGGCCGGAATAGATGTAGGGCTGGAACTTTTTCGAATAATGCGAATGCATGGCGTGTCCCATTTCATGCGCCAGCGTGAACATGTTGTCGAGTGTGTCATTGTAGTTCATGAGCACGTAGGGATGTGTCGCATAGGTGCTCCAGGAGTAGGCACCGGAGCCTTTGCCCTCCGTCTCGTAGACATCGACCCAGCCGGCTTCAAAGGCAGTGCGAAGGTCGCCGAGATAGTCCTTTCCCAGAGGCCAGAGTCCTTCAAGGATGCGGTGCACGGCGTCGTCATAGGAGATCTTCATTTTGGCGTCGGGAACGAGCGGGACGTAGACATCGTACGGTTTGAGTTCATCGACTCCGAGGACGCGTTTGCGCAGTGAAGCGTAGCGATGCAGGACACTGAGATGTGAATCGACTGTGGTAACGAGATTCCGATAGGTTTCCTCTGGGATATTATCAGCGTCGAGCGCGGAGGCGAGACAGGTGGGATACTGCCGCGTCTTGGCATAGAAGAGATCTTTGTAGACAGAGGTCGAGAGCGTTGCACCGAGAGTATTGACGAATCCCTTGTAGGCATTGATGAATACTTCCATGGCGTCTTTGCGTACGCGACGATCCTTGGATTCGAGCAAGTCATAATAGCGCTGTTTGGTGAGAGCGAGTTTTTCACCTTTGTCGTCAACAACATCGCCAAACTTGATGTCGGCATCATCGATCATCCGGAAAATTTGTGACGGCCCGCGACTGACGTTGCCGACAAGTGCGAGGATACGTTCCTCCTCGGGGGAAAGGATGTGATCCTTCATGCGGCGCATTTCATCAAGGTGATGATCGTAGAGTCTGAGGTCGGGACATTCGGTTCTCATTTGATCAAGGCGATCGTCGTCAATGGCCATGATTTCCGGCGTGATGAAGGAGCCAGCCTCGGCGAAAACAGTTGAGAGTGCGGCGATTTCGTCGGTCATGGCCTGGTATAGGCTGGCACGGTTGTTCTCATCCAGTTTCAGGTGTGCATAAATGTAGAGTTTGTAGAACAGGATTGAAGTTGTATCGCGATGATCGAAGCACTCGAAGAGTACTTCCCCTGAAGATGCGAGTCTGCCCTGGAAAGAGGCGACCTTTGGAAGCTGTTCTTTGACCGTAACCAGGTCGCGACGCCAATGATCGTCGGTCGAGTAGATATGATCGAGTCGCCACTTGTATTTCTCTTCAATGTCATTGCGTTGTCGAACGCCGCCGGCGCGCGTTGCTGAAGCCACTTCCAGTGCCAGTGTCAGTCCCCGTCTAAACAAGCTGTTGATGTCACCTACTTGATAGAGCATCACGAATCCTTTCAATAATCAATATCTCACATTGCCCTCAATTTAGGAAAACAGCGGCAATACGCCACAGGTTTCCGCGAGCAATGAAAAAGGGCGTCCGATTGGGACGCCCTGGGGAATTCGAGATGATCGGTACCGCTATTTGAATCGTTTGGGGGAGCGGAGTTCCCATTCGGCGACGAGGGTCGAGGCGACAAAGATCGACGAATAGGTACCGATGAGCAGACCGAAAGCCAGTGCGAGAGCGAAGTCGCGTACAACGGGTCCGCAAACAAAGAGAATCACGAGAATACAGATGATCGCGTTTAACTGGGTAACCAGCGTTCGCGAGAGCACCTGATTAATCGACAAGTTGATGGCATCAACGAAGTCGCCTTTCTTCCGGAACATCTTGAGATTCTCGCGGATGCGGTCGAACACGACGACTTTATCCTGCAACGAATAGCCAATGAGCGTCAGCAAGGCGGAGAGCACCAGCAATGAGATTTCTCGCTGCAAGACGAACATGATACCCAGGACCGCGAAGACGTCATGGAAAGTTGAGACAATCGCCGCTACTGAGAAGCGGAAGTCAAAGCGAATCATGATGTAGATCAAGATACCGACGAGCGCGATGATCATGGCAACGCCAGCCTGTTTCTGGAGTTCCTTGCCGATGGTTGGGCCAACCTCCTGCACCGAATCAAGTTTGAAATGGTTGGTTGGAAACTCTCTTTCGAGCAAGGAGAGAATCTTGCGGGCCTCGGATTCTTCAGCGCCGCCGCTGGTAGCGGTAGCAACGCGAATCAAGTACATATTCGGCACAGAGCCGAAGACCTGTTGAATGGTAGCATCCTGGTAGTTGTCCTTCGCCAGTGCAGAGCGGATGTCGCCGATTGCGACCGGCTGATCGAAGTTACCTCGGATCATCGTACCACCGGAGAAGTCGATCGAAAGATCGGCCTGACCGACGAAGATGATTGCCAGCGATACAATTCCGAGAATCACCAGAATAGCGGAAAGGACATAAGCGTACTTTCGCTTTCCGATGAAATCTATATTAGTCTGACCTATTAACTGCATTTTCCGAAATCTCCAACTATATGCTTAACTTAGCTGCGCCCTTGCGCAGGTTGAATGCAATCTTCCCGATGATAAGGGCGGTATAGAGCGAAATCAGGATACCAACGCCTAAAGTAACCGCAAATCCCTTGACCGTTCCACTGCCGAAGTAATAGAGGACGCCGGCAACGATGAGGTTGGTAATATTGCTGTCAATAATCGGCACCGAAGCTCGTGAATAGCCAGCGTCAATGGCAGCCTTTACCGTCTTGCCAGACCGTAGTTCGTCGCGGATGCGCTCGAAGATCAGCACGGAAGAATCGACGGCCAGACCCATTGTTAGAATGATGCCGGCGATACCGGGTAGAGTCAGCGTTGCTCCCAATCCGGCCATGACGGCCATGAGGAAGAAGACGTTGGTGATTAGGACGATATTGGCAATGACACCGGAAGTCCGATAATAAATCAGCATAAAGAGGACGATCAAGACCAAGGCGACGCTCAAGCCGAGCTTTCCGGCTTCGATCGAGTCTCTACCGAGCGTGGGGCCGATGACAAAGTTTTCGACAATTTTGACTGGTGCGGGAAGCGCGCCGGCGCGGAGAATTGTCGCGAGATCCTTGGCATCGAAGAAGCTGGCAGCACCGCCAAGGGTGATCTGGCCCTTGTCACGAATTTTGGAGCGAATGTTCGGGGCGGACTCGACCTTGCCGTCGAGCAGAATTGCCAGCGGCTTGCCGATATTGGGGCCGGTGACTTTGCCGAACATATCGCCGCCTTCGCGATCGAATGTGAAGTCGACAACGGGCTTGTGGAATTGATCATAGTTGGGCCGGGCATCGGTAAGATGGGTCCCGCTCATTTCTACCTTTTTCTTCAATAGATAAAGAGGGCGGATCTTCTGCCCATTGATCATCTCGGAACGAGTGCTCCAGGCAAATTCGACATCAGGCGGGATAGCCGCTTTGATTGCCGGATCTTCGAGAATTCGATCGACGATGCTATAGTCGTCTTCAACAACTGAGTAAAATGGTCCCGCATATTCTATGTACTGCGACAGGCCGGTTGAGGTCTCGTCGTCGATATCCGCAAAGGCACTTGTGGTGTCGGATTCTTTGGCTGAATCTGCAAAGGGGTTAACAAAGGGGTTGGCTGCCGTGTCGGCTGGAGTCGTCGAAGTTGTGCCACCGGCGATCTTGGTTGCGATCGGGTCGAGCCGCTTCACCAGCAGCTGGCTGTTTTCAGGGCTCTCGACGATCTTGAACTCAAGCAACGCGGTTTTGCCAATGAGATTGCGCGCACGGTCGGGATCCTGAAGGGCCGGAAGCTCAACGACGATACGATCATCGCCCTGCGCCTGAATGACCGGTTCCGAAACGCCGAATTCATCGACGCGATTGCGGATGATTTCCAGAGCGCGCTCGCGCGCGTCCTTACCAGCATTTTCATCCAAGTTTGTCTTATCGACCTCGAGCACAACACGCATGCCGCCTTGGAGATCGAGTCCCAGTTTCAGCGCTTTCTTCTGCAGCTGGATGAAACCATCAGGGTCGCTTGTCTTCATGGTTTCGCGCGCGGAATCACTCATCGTGAAATACTGGTAGGTGGGCCAAAGGTAAAAGATAGCCGCGACGATTAGAGCAATCGTCAGAACTACCTTCCAGGTATCGCCTTTCATATTAGGGAATATCCTCCGTCGTTAATCCAGATAAACCTATTTGAGGTCATAGACAATTAGTCGGGTAATATAAGCACATGAACTTGAGAGTCAACAGGTATTTGCCGAGTGTGAAGGACGCTTTGAAGAGAACGATAGACGATCGGAACATCTCCACAAGTCGTTTGTTCGTGGTGATTTACTGCGAGAGAAACTGGCGTTGGCTGCGCAGGGCGAAGGAAGAGCCATCAACAGCGCGGGAAACGGCGAGAATACCGTCAAGATGGTCAGCTTCATGCTGCAAGAGTTCGGAAAGGGAGCCCTCCAGGTGCAGCTGTTGTTCGCTCCAATTCAAATCTCGAAATGAAATGCGGCAGCGTGAATGCCGGCGTACGCGTACGAAGAGTTCGGGAAAGGACATGCAGTCGTCCCAGAGTTCAAACATTTCATCACTGAGTTGGTCGAGAACCGGGTTAATGAAGACGACCGGCTCGTTGATATACATATAGACGAGGCGCTTCAAGACTCCGATTTGGGGTGCGGCGATGGCGCGTCCTGCTTCGTAGCGTGAGCGGAAATCGAGCAGTGTATCGTGCATGTCCTGAATTGCCGGTCCAATGGCGCCAAGCTCATCCAGTCGGACATCTTCACAGCGTTTTAGCAGGATTGGATTACCGAGCAGGAGAATTTCGCGTACCGGCATAGTCTCTCAGCGTGAGTAGGTGATGCGAAAGATCTTGCCGCCGAAATCGTCGGACACCAGGATTGAACCATCCGAAAGCTGCTCGATATCGACTGGGCGGCCAGTCGGTCCTGAAGCGGTAAGCCAGCCTTCTGCAAAGACGTCGTAGGCGACGGACTTGTTTTCTTCGAGGCGCACGGCAGTAAGGCGATAACCAATGGGTTTGCTGCGGTTCCAGGAGCCATGTTCGGCGATGAGAATGCGGTTCCGATACTCCGGTGGGAACATGGTGCCGGTGTAGAAGCGCATTCCGAGCGAGGCTACATGCGGCCCAAGACGCTGCACCGGGGGAGTGTACATCAGACAATTCTTGCCGTCACCTTCATCGGGATCGAGGATGGTTCCGGCGTGGCAATACGGAAAGCCGAAGTGCATGCCGGCTTTTGGAGCGTTATTGAGTTCATCGGGCGGGATGTCATCGCCGAGCATGTCGCGGCCGTTGTCGGTGAACCACAATTCGTGTGTTTCCGGGTGCCAATCAAACCCGACGGTATTTCGAATGCCGCGCGCAAAGACCTCGAGCCCGGTACCATCCGGGTTCATTCGCATGATTGTCGCATATCGCTGATCCTGGCTCTCACAGACATTGCACGGCGCGCCGACGGGGATGTAGAGTTTGCCATCAGGGCCGAAGCGGATGAATTTCCAACCGTGCCAAGTGTCAGACGGAAACGCAGTGCTAACGACAACCGGCTCCGGCGGGTTAGCCAGCAGCGATTCGATGTTGTCATAGCGGAGGACACGGTTGACCTCGGCGACATAAAGAGAGCCGTCGCGGAAGGCGACTCCGTTAGGCATGAACAAGCCGGAGGCAATTGTGTATTGGAGATCGGCGCGAAAATCGCGATTGGTATCACGCAGGGCGTAAACCTTGTCGCCTCGTGTCGAGACGAACAATGTACCGTTGCTTCCCTGCGTCATAGAGCGGGCACCTTCGACGCCGTCGGCGTAGACGTTGATTTGGAAGCCGGGCGGGAGTTTAATGGCAGCCAGATCGGACGATGGGACGATTTTGTCCTGCGAACAAGCCAGAGAAAAGGACAGAAGGTTGATTACAAAAGGAACCAACAGGTTCCAGTGGGACTTGGGGATGGTGACATTCATTCTCTCTGTGATACGCATTTGGAGTTCAATTCGTCGCAATCAATGCCCAAAGAAGCTGAGGAGTTCTTCGTTGAGTTCATCGTTGCAGGAGAGCGGGTCTTTGCTTTGAAGATCGCGCAGTTGCTCTGCGATTAGCCGTTGGTCAATCCGCCATCTTACACTTCCCTATTTTCCAGCCCGATGCTCTTCCCTGCCACCCAGCCGGTGCTCCAGGCGGCCTGAAAATTATAGCCGCCGGTGATTCCGTCGATATCGAGGACTTCACCGGCGAGAAATAACCCGGGACAGAGGCGGCTTTCCATAGTGCGAAAATCGACTTCCCGGAGCTTGACGCCCCCTGCTGTGACGAATTCTTCCTTGAATTCGCCTTTGCCTTGTACCTTGAAGATAGCGCGCGTCAGTTCGTCGGCAACTTGCTGCATTTGTTCGCGAGTGATGTGCGACCAGGTGGCGTCGTCATCGATACCCGCACGGCGAACTGTACGCTCCCAATAGCGCTTGACGATCGGAAGGAAGTTGTGGCCAACGATGGTTCGCTTGGGATGCTCGAGGCGGTAGTCCTTCAGGGACTGCAGTACCTGATCGGTTGAGAGTGAACCGACGAAGTTGATGGTGAGATCAGCCTGATAATGGCTGGCGTACAGCAGTCGTGCGCCCCAGGCTGAGAGCTTGAGCACCGCCGGCCCGCTCAGGCCCCAGTGGGTAATTAGCAGCGGACCGGTCCAATTGAGCCGTTTGTTGTCGGAGAAGCTGAGCTCGAGCTGAGCGTTATCGAAGCTGAGTCCGGCAAAGTCGCGGAAGCGATTGTCTTTGATATTGAATGTGAACAAAGAAGGCACCGGTGGGATAATCGTGTGTCCGAGCGAGTAAGCAATTTTGTAGCCTGAGAGGCTTGATCCGGTCGCCAACAGGACGCGGTCGAATTTTCGGCTCGAACCATCTTTGAAGCCAAGCTCGAAACCTGCTTGCAGAAGCGGCTGGACGGACTCGACACGAGTGTGTTGAAGCAACTTCACTCCGGCAGCGGATGCAGAGGATTCGAGACAGGATATGATAGTGGCCGAACTGTCGGATATGGGAAACATGCGACCATCCTGCTCGGCCTTCAGTTTTACTCCGCGCGATTCGAACCAGCGAACGGTGTCACGCGGCTGGAAGCGATTGAAGGGGCCGATGAGTTCCTTGTGGCCGCGGGGATAGCCCTGCAGCAGCTTTTCGATCTCGAAGCAGTTGTTGGTAACGTTGCACCTTCCCCCGCCCGAGATGCCAACTTTGTAGAGTGGCTGTCGGCTTGATTCGAAAATCGTGACATTAGCTTTGCGAAAGGTCTCGGCACAAGTGATTGCAGCAAAGTAACCGGCCGCACCGGCGCCGATAACGGCAATGTCGAGGGTGGATCCTGATTCCGAATACTTGGTCTTTGATGGCGACATACCGATGACAAGTCAACTCGAAAGTGAAAAAGTTTGAGTCAGAATTACGCTGCTGAAGGGACTCTTGAAGAGTCACCCAGGCACGCACTGATCTACTTTGATCGCTGAAACCAAGCTGGACGCCTCCGGCAGCGGCTTTCGCCGGAATGATTTAGCTTGGCGGTACGTTTCAAGAAGTCTGATTAGCGCACTGCAAAGGGACTTTTTCAACAGTCCCTGAAGCTTAGTATAGCCTATTGCAGAAGAGAACTGCAGAAAAGAATGGCAGGAGTCAGATCTTATCTATGGGAAGGTGCAGCTTAGCCATCACGATTTTCGAAAGTTCGGCGAGTGTCAGTTTCTGTGCTTTGGCTACGACCTGCTCCTTGAACTCCAACCAACTGTGGTGAAAGGCACAAGGGGTTGCGCTGCTGCAAGAACGAAGGCCCATGACGCATTCGTCCTCCAAGGAAGAAAGGCTGTCGGTTGCGGCCATGATGCGATATAGCGTGACCTTGCCGGGGTCAACAGCCAACGCAAAGCCGCCGTTTGGCCCTTTAGTGGAGGTAACAAACCGTTTGCGCACCAATTGGCTGAGGATTTTCGCCAAATACTGTTCAGGAATTTCGAGGTCCTGCGCCAGATCGCGAGCTTTGATTGTCCGTCCGGCGGGTAGGGCTGCCAAGTAGCCCAAAGCTTCAATTATGTAGGCAGTGGACTGAGGATAGAGCAAGCGTAATCACCTCGAAAAGGATTGGAAATCATGAACTGAGAAACCCGGAAGCGAATGAATTGGATTCAAGACTCATAGCTCGTAATTTAGTGATTCTCTTTCCTGAGTCAACATCAAGTTTGGAGTATTTTAATCGATTAAGATGTCTTTCGGGGAGAGACCAATGACCATAACTTATGATACAACAACTGCTTACTTGATCGACACCATCGATTTCTGATCAGTTTGCAAATGCGGATAAAATTTCTACGCTTTTTTATTGACAGGATAAAGTCGACCTTATAAATTGACGATAATTGTATCGGAAACTCTGAATTGAAATAAGCCTCATTCAAAGGAGTCAATTATGTTGGCAGCAAGTCGGACCAGAAAGGGCGAGTTGTCTGAGATTATTTCCGAGCAGCTCTCCGTCGCGCAGGCGCAGCGAGTTTTGGTTGTCGAGGCCAATCCGTGGGATCAGACTGTTGTCCGAAGCACCCTCCTTGATGCGGGGTACTCGCAGATCGATTGTGCCTTGACAATTCGTCAGGCATTTGAG
The DNA here is from genome assembly GCA_964552775.1 of uncultured Ignavibacteria bacterium. GTDB lineage: Bacteria > Zixibacteria > MSB-5A5 > CAIYYT01 > CAIYYT01 > JADJGC01. Next base: position 28,540 of record CAZKIH010000029.1, read on the forward strand.
CAGGTGAAGCATCACACGTATCAACTTGTCCTGATCGACTATTTTCTTCCAGACGGGGATGGTTTTGAGTTTCTGGAGTGGATGGATGACAAGAGCGAAGTTGTCATGCTGACTGGCAGCGCTTGCGCCGGCAGCAAGGTTTCCCGCAGGGCAGCGAGTCGTCCCTTAGCAATCGGCGCTGATTCGATAGCTGTTTAGCGCACGTAGGTTATCGCTGAGGTTCTTTCGATTCAGCGCGAACGGCGCCAGGCCATTCGCTGAGTTTTCATTTGTCGTGGTGTCTCAGAGACTGAGTTGATCACGATGATTTCTTGACCCGTCACTTCAAATCATCGATACTTGCAGGCACCCTCGGGGACTGTAAAGTATGATTCAATTTTCATGTGTACATTATGGATTCGGCTCCGGCTCTTTCGCGCTGCGGGACATTTCTTTTTCGGTCGATGTGGAGGAGCGAGTGTGCCTTCTGGGAGGCAATGGCTCGGGAAAGTCGACTTTGCTCAAGTTGGCGGCCGGATTGATCAAACCGCAGTCGGGAGATGTAATTATCGGTTCAGTCTCAACGCGGGCGGAGCGAGAGTTCAACAGCAGGCGGGCTCGGATTGGATTTATATTTCAGAATCCTGACGATCAGATATTGACGTCCTCTGTCAGGGCGGAATTGGCCTTCACGCTTGAGAATCTGAATGTAGGAAGAACTGAAATTGAAAACAGAAGTGCCGAGATGGCCAGGCGATTCGGGCTGGAAGGAGTGCTTGATCGCCATCCGGCAACACTGTCCGCGGGTGAAAAACAGAGGCTGGTATTGGCGGCGACATTGATTTCGAAGCCCGAGATTCTGATTCTTGACGAGCCAAGTTCTTACCTGGACCAGAAGGGGTGCGATTTGCTCGCCAAGACTCTATCTGAGTCACGTGATCTGTGTATTCTGGCGGCGACGCAGCACCTCACTGACCTTGAGCAGTTCGAGCGGGTGTTCTTACTTGAGGGAGGAGCGATAGTTTTTGACGGAAGAGTTGAAGAGTTCAGGTCTTCGGAGAGGTACAAGGCTATAGCGGCCGGTCGAGGGAAACGGAGCGGACACGACAAAGTAGCGGCGGCAAAGGGTGAGGATGTGAGAGTTCAGGGTGTGAAATTCGAGTACTCTCCCGATAAAAGGTGTCTTGAAGATATTAACCTGCAGATTCCGGCAGGATCGGTAACTGCGCTGGTCGGCGATTCTGGTTGCGGCAAGTCGACGCTGGCGTTGTTGGTTGCCGGACTGCAAAAGCCGATAGCGGGTGAGATTCGAATTGGCGGCGTGTCGTGCTCACCAGACGAGCGCTTGCGGAAGGTCGGAGTCGTGTTTCAAATCCCGGAGGCGACTATATTCGCCGAGACAGTTTTCGAAGAGATCGCATTCGGATTGCGTAATCAGGGTATTGAATCAGGGGTATTGAACAACAGAGTAGAGCGAGCTTTGCTTCAGGTGGGGCTTCACCCGCGACAATTCCTTGATCGCAATCCTTTTACGCTTTCAGCGGGAGAACAACGCCTGGTTGCGATTGCGGCAATCGTGGCGCTTGAGCGACCGGTGGTAATCTTTGATGAATCCACTGCCGGGTTAGACTGGCACGGGGTGGCAAGGATACGGGAGTTGCTCTTGAGACTGCGCGGCGAGGGGCGGACCGTAATCGTGATCAGCCATGATTGCGACTTTGTAAATGAGGTTGCTGACAGCGTAATCACATTAAAAGCCGGCAGGGTTGCAGAGCACGAGTAACCAAGTCCGTATCACATTGTCGCACAACATCATAAAAGGGGTTGCCCAGTGTTGACAAGTTTCTACATTGTCAGGGAAATAACCATGCGCCTGGTCTGTATACTATTCGACTATCGGGCGTGTCGCTAAAACTTTGTTTACGGAGTGGGAATTGCCAATCGCGAAGGTTCTCTTAATGCAGGGCGGGCTCTATGAATTGCTCTCGCACATGTCGTTCTTTGGCTGGGTAATTCTCAGTGTACTGATTGTGATGAGCTTCATGACGTGGGGGATTATTATCAACAAGTGGAAAGTATTCAAGGCTGCACAAGCCGATGGCGCGCGGTTTCATCACACGTTTCGACGTCGTACCAGTGTCAAGGAGGCGCACTCAAAGTGCCTGCTTTACAAGTCCTCGCCGATGACGAGGGTATTTGAGGAGGGCTATCGCGAGTGGGAGTCACTGATCGCGGCTAAGAACGGAAGCGAACGCAAGCCGGGGGAGGCAATCAAGCTTCAACCGGACGAGATGGAGGCAATCGATCGAATTCTGGAGAAGGAATCGAATGAGCAGATTAAGCAGCTCGAGCGGAATGTGGCATTTTTGGCGACGGCGGCCAATTCGGCGCCGTTCATCGGGTTGTTAGGCACCTGCTATGGCATCATGAACTCGTTTATGAATATCGGCCAGCAAGGTTCGGCCTCGCTGGTGGTGGTCGCGCCCGGTATTGCGGAGGCTCTCATTGCGACGATTGTCGGGTTGGCGGTAGCCATACCCGCGGTGATGGCTTACAACTGGGCGAGCACCAAGTTGAAGTTTTTCGCCGATGATTTGAACAATTTCTCGCTGGAATTCCTGGCTGCTCTGACCAAGGAGCAGATTTAGTGGCTCACAAACGCCGACAGCGTTCATACACCAAGATGCACGACATCAATGTGGCAAACCTGGTGGACGTTGTGCTGGTGATTCTGATCGTGTTCATGATCAGCGCGCCGCTGATGCAGTCTGGGATTAATGTTGATCTGCCACAGACGAAGGTGGCAGATGCGACGCTCTCCGAGGGAGTGGTCGTCACGATTGATGAACGCGGCGTGTATTACATCGATGATCGAGTTGTCGAACCTGCACAATTTGAGGTGAAGATCAAGGAAGCCTATGCGAGCGCACAAGAGAAGGCCGTATTCTTGCGGGCGGATAAATCGGTGACGCACGGGAATGTGATTCAGGTGATGGGATTTATCAAGGCTGCGGGAATTGCAGAAGTCGGTCTGGTCACGAAGCTACCGGAGGGATCTCTTAAGCCGAAGGGCTCGAAATAGGCGAGACGAAGTTGAGACTACAATTATGATGAAGAAGGACCTGATCATATCGATTGCTGCACACCTGGTGTTGGCGGTGATCATTGTTGTCATCAACCCGATCTCGGCGATGTTTCGACCGAAGCCGGAGATCATCATTGTCAAGACATTCGAGGAAATGGGTAGCCCGGCGCCGAAGAACACGGGTCCAGCAAAGATTGCGCAACCGAAATCCGAGCAGGAAGCGGATGATGTGGAGCCTTTGAAGCCGAAAGAAAAGATCATTCCCGAAAAGCCAAAGAAAGAGACGAAGAAGAAGGACACTGAGAAGAAGAAAGAGATCGAGAAGAAAAATCAACAGGAAGAAGACATAGAATCAGAGACGGCCGCCGATGATGACAACAAACCCAAGCCGGACGGCAAGGGCGGGATAGATGTCAATGAAAAGGTTGGCGGAAGCGGGACCGGCGTAGGCAAAGGAACCGGAGACTTGCCCTACAACATCGGGATGGTCTTGCGAGTGATCGAGCGTAACTGGCGCAATGTCGTAACTGACGCCAATCCGATAACCTGCACTGTTTATTTTCAGATTGATCGCTACGGCTATGTAGTGGGCAGTCCGATGATCGAGAAATCATCGGGGATAACGACCTTCGACCAAGATTGCGTCCTGGCAATCAGGCGAGCTGGGCAGTTCCCCGCATTCCCTGCGAATTTCAATTACGCCTATTTGGGGCTGCATCTGGACTTTGAGTACATACCGGGAAGGTGAAACGGAAGAATCAATGGATTTGAATTATCGCTCGTGGAAGCGCGCAGCCTGGAACAACTTTTTGCCATTCACAATTTTGACGGCCCTGAGTGTGCTGTCGCTTGCGGTGGCTGCGAAGGCGCAGACGATCGACCTTGCGCAGAAGATCCAGAAAGGCGACTGGCAGCCATACAAGATAGCGATTGGTGATTTTAAGATCGCCGGACCATTGTCGTTGGCGGCGGATTCGCTAGCAAAGGCGATACAGAAGGTGGTTACAGACGATCTGGATTTTCACATCTTCTTTGACACGATTCCCAAGAGCCAATTTTACCTGAATGTGTGGGAAATCAATGAGATCACGCCTGATATCTGGCAGCGCATGGGCGCGGATTACTTGATTGATGCCGAAGTCGAGTTGGCGGGGGGCGAAGTCAAGGTGCTGTATCATATCTATGAACTCACTCCGCGCGTTCAGGAACTGACCTCGGAGAAGCTGTCGACCTCGCTTTCTAATCACCGAAAGATCGCGCACATGATTTCTGATGCGGCGGTTGAGCATATTGCGGCGGAGAAGGGTTTTTTCACGACCCGCATTGCGTACGTTTCGACGGCGACCGGGAAAAAGGAGCTGTATCTTTGCGATTATGATGGTGCTAATTCGATTCGCATCACGGACGACAAGACGCTGAACCTCTCCCCTGCCTGGGATCGCAAGGAGGAGCGGCTGTTGTTTACGACGTACCGCACCGGCCGGATGGAGGTTTGGGAGCGGGACATTCGCACCGGTAAGTCGCAGGCAATTTCGTCGTATCAGGGTTCGAATAATGCTGCCGAGGTTTCGCCGGACAACAAGGAGATCGTCATAACGCTCTCCAAGGATGGTAATTCGGAATTGTATGTTCTTGACCGCAAGGGGAAAATCAAGCGCAGACTCACGCAACTGCCTTCGATTGAGGTGTCGGGCACCTGGTCTCCGACGGGACGCGAGATTGCGTTTTCTTCGGACCGATCAGGACAACCGCAAATCTATATTATGGATTCCGAGGGTTTTGGCGTGACGCGATTGACTTATGAGGGAAAATACAATGATTCGCCGCGGTTTTCGCCGAAAGGTGATGTGATGGTATTTGTATCACGCGGTGAGGACGGGAAATTCCAGGTCTGTACGATTGATGTGACGGGACAGCGGTTCTTAAAACTCGATCAAACCGGTTCAAATGAGAACCCTCACTGGTCCCCTGACGGCTGGCATCTGGTTTACTGCAAGTACCAAGGCAAGTCGAATGATCTTTACATTATGGATCGTTTCAGCCAGAAGACCAAGAAGATCACAAATGACGGACATTCGTCAAATCCGGCGTGGCAGCCGTATATTCCTTAGCCGGTGCGTTGAATTGTGTTCTCTTTATATTGACAAGGCGCCGGATGAATGTATATCATTTAGCGGAGAATCTTTGAGTACGCAGACGCTGGAACGCGAATGTGTCGTGTATTGTAATGTATATGGACTTTCAATAATCATGGAGGCGACGTGATGAAGAAGTATCTCGTTATTTTGGCGTTGTTGAGTTTTGCCCTGCTGGTATCCGGATGCGGCAAGAAGCCGGCAGTGGAATCAGAAGGCAAACCGGCAGTGACAGACGATGGGAGGAAGCTCCCGGACAACCCGGACAGACCAAATCAGGACGACACAGTTGGCACTACTAACCCGCTCGATTTTGTGACCATCTATTTTGACTTCGACAAGTACAACTTGCGCGAAGACGCCAAGTCTGGTCTGAAGACGAATTTCGACGTGATGAAAGAACGTGGTGATGCCCGGATTCAGATCGAAGGTCATTGCGACGAACGCGGCACGGTTGAGTACAATTTGGCGCTCGGCGAAAAGCGTGCTCGTTCAGCAATGGAATACCTGGCCAGTATGGGAATCTCCAGGGACCGGATGTCGATTATCAGCTACGGCAAGGAGCGGCCGGCGGTCATGGGATCGAACGAGGACGCCTGGGCGAGAAACCGAAGAGCTGAGTTTGTAACAAAGTAATTTGCAGGCAAGGGCGGTTGCGACCGCCCTTTTGCTTTAGGGACAGGAAGGCACATGAAATCAGTACGGATACTGTGTGTAATTGCTGTGGCGCTGGCGCTGATCGGTTGTGCATCTCGCGGCGAGATTGAGACGATGCAGCGGCAATTGGATTATCTGGAGAGGTCGTCGACGCAGACCCAGGATAATATTGTTCGTCTGGATTCGCTCTACAAGTTGACTATCGAAGCCAATGTGCGCTACCAAGCTGACTTGAAGTCGAAACTGGAAGAGATGCTCGACAAGATGAGCACCATCGATGGCCGGCTGACTGATATTGAGCGGCAGTTGCGGGATATCCAGGATCGACGGACAACCGGTGCTCCAGCTCGGCCCGTCCCGGCGGACACTCAGGGCACGACTGAGCCGACACCCGGCCTTCCACAAATTGACCAGAACAAGATGTTCGATAACGCCTTTACGGATCTCAAGGCGGGCAACTACGATCTGGCAATACTTCAGTTCGAGGAATTCATCAGGCAGTTCCCCGAAACGCCACGGACTGATGATGCGCAATACTGGTTGGCAGAGTGTTACTACGGCAAGCGCGATTATGCAAAGGCGATTCCGGAATTCGAAAAGGTCGAGAAGCAGTATACGCAGAGCGACAAGCTGGGGCCCTCCTTGTTCAAGCTGGCGCGTTCATTTGAGGAGACGGGTAACAAAGCCAAGGCGTGTGGCGTGTTCAAGCGAATCGCCAAGGATTTCCCCGATTCCTTCGAAGCCCGGCAGGCAGGCGACAAATTGAAGGACTTGCAGTGTCCCTGATAACGGTTAAGACCGCTCCGCTGGCGCGTCTCTACCCTTGTCGGGCATTTTATGATACAATCGGTGACACGCTGTCAGTCGGTATCAAACAAAAGGGGAAGTTCAAGAATTCCATCGATGGTGAGGAGTGTTCATTCGATTTGACCCGTGATGGGAAATTGCTGAACATCGATGTGTGGAAGGCGCGCAAGGAATGGCGCATCGAGAAGGCGATTCACCCACCCGAGGATTTTTCCGTCAGAAATGTAAATTTCAACGGCGATTCGTCCGAGTTGGTTGTGCTTGATTTGCTCACGAATGCGCAGCGGACGCTGCTAAATGTCAAGTTCTCACGCGAACGTGTGGCTCACTTTGTCTCGCCGGCAACAACGCTAATCTTTGAAGTAAATGACAGCGATGAATTAGTAGGCTTCTGGCTAACGGAGATAGTCGAGGATCTCAATTTCCAAAAGGAAGGCGAGTGGCGACGGTCGATTAAGGCGGTGTGAGGTTAAGCCCATGGCACACGAGGACGTGTGCCATGCACAATGATTAACTTCGCGCGCTGGGAACAGAACTGGGGTCCGGCTTTCGGGTGATCCCACAGCAAGCTGTGGGAGACCCAGCAATGTTGTTCAGAGTTCGACGCGAGACATGGCGGATGTGGACATCCGCCATGCACAACACCCTTCTCTGCCCGGAAACGAAGCTGGATTCCCGCTTTCGCGGGAATGACTCAGCGCGGCGGCTCGTTTCAGAATATCTGCTTCGTCTACTGCAAAGTGGCTTTTTCAACACGCCCCAAGCTGTGGGCGACCCAGCCTTGTTATTCGGAAATCGAAGCGAGACAGGGCGGATGTGGACATCCGCCCTGCACAAATGGGACAGCCTCTGGACGACTGGCGGGCACACTACAATTGATCTGCAACCATCACCCCTACCCCTCTCCCAGAGGGAGAGGGGACTGAGGCATGCTTCAATCAAAGCACGAAGAGTCTACAACTCCATTAGTTCCAATTCGGTGACAGGGCCAAATTGTTTGAGCTTCTCGCGCAGATCATCGGCCTTACCGACAACGACAATCAATAGATTGTCGGGGTCGAGATACTTGGTGGCAGCGGCGCGCACAGCTGGTGCCGTGACTGCGGCCATGTTGTCAATGTACTTGCCAAGATAGTCTTTCTCCAAGCCATAGAGCTCGACGATTGAGAGCTGGTTAGCGACCTGGTTTGGCGTCTCGAACTGGCGAGGGAAGTAGCCGGAAAAGAACGAGATAGTCTCCTGCAATTCCTGCGGGGTGACATCGGACTCCCGAATCTTCTTGAGGTGTTCGATCGTAGCGGCAATCGCTTGCGCGGCGGAATCGGTACGGGTGGCGACTGTAACCGAAAACTCGCCTTGATAGCGATCGAAGGAGAACTGCGAGAAGATCCCGTAAGTGAGTCCGCGCTTGTCGCGAATGTCCGTCATCAGGCGCGAGCGAAAGCCGCCGCCACCAAGGATGTAGTTGAGGACGCGCACTGCATAGATATCGGGATTGTAGCGGTCGATGCCGAGGTGGCCGACCTTAACGTTAGCCTGGGTGGCGTCAGGTTTGTTTATTAGAATGACCTTTGTACCGTTCACTCTTGGCGCAGTTGGCACATCGACTTTTGGCACTGGGCCAGCCGCCCAATTCCCGAGTTGCGATTCAACCTTGGGAACGACTTCAGCCGCAGTAACATCTCCCGCGACGAAGAGAACGCTGTTGCCAGGAACAAAATTGGTTTTCCAGAAATTGACAATGTCGTCCCGTGTCAAACTCGACACCGACTCGACGGTTCCATTGGCCGGTTGTCCATAGGGGCTATCACCAAAGAGGTATTGGGCATACTGGATGTCAGCCACGGTGCTGCCATCGTCCTTCTGAGCCATCAAGCCCGCGAGTGTTTGCTTGCGGAGACGGTCAATCTCGGATTCCGCGAAGGTTGGATTCATGACAACATCTGCAAGGAAGTTCAGCCCGGTTTCGAGGTGTTTGGTCAGAACGTCGCAAGTAACGTTGGTGGCATCAAGCCCTGCGCCGGCACCGAGATCGCCTCCGATAAAATCGATTTCCTCGGAGATCTTGGTGGCGTCGCGAGTAACCGTGCCCTTGCGCAGGAGTCCGGCGGTCAGGTCTGCAAGCCCAGCCTTCCCCTTGCCGTCGGCAGCCGTCCCTGACTTGACAAGCAAGCGAAAGGAAACGACCGGTTGTTCGTGGTTTTCAACAACGATGATTTTGAGACCATTATCGAGAACTTTTTCAGTCATCGCCGGGAGAGCGATCTTGGCCTGCGCCAATTGCCCAAAGATCAGCAAAAGTGCCGCAGAGAATAGAATAATGGTAAGTAAGCGTTTCACTTGAATATCTCCTTAAAGACCCATCGGGGCAGCGCCCTTGTTTTCCTGAATAACATTGATGACCGTCCGATTGCGATCACTTAGGTAAGTCTTGGCGACGCGCATGACATCTTCGGCAGTGACGGCATTGTATTTCTCCGCCTGTTGAAAGAGCAGCTTATGGTCACCCATGATTGTGGCGTAGTAGCCGATTTGGCCGGCTTTTTGGTCATTGGACTGATTGCCCATGTAGAATTGTGCTTCGATTTGATTCTTGGCTTTTTGCAGTTCTGCTGCGCTTACCGGTTCAGTCTTGAGTTTTTCGATTTCTTCATACAGAGCTTTTTCGCCATCGGCGGTTGTTTTGCCGGGTTGCATCATGCCGAATGCGAAGAAGATACCAGCTTGCTCCAAGGCTTGGTATTGTCCACCGGCGGCCAGGGCGATTTGGTCCTTGTATACGAGCCGCTGATAGGAGCGTGAAGATTCACCTCCGGAAAGGATAGCTGACATAACATCGAGTGCATAGCTATCAGGATCACCATGGGCAGGACAGTGGTAGCCGGCAATAAAGAGAGGCAGTTGCGAGACTTTGTGGAAGTCAATGCGACGTTCACCCTTCTGCTCGGGTTCGTTGTAGATTGGACGGGGCACATCGGGGCTGCCGGTGAGTTTGCCGAAATGTTTTTCGATAAGTTTCTGAGTTTCGACGGTCTTAATGTCGCCGACTATGACTATCGTGGCGTTGGCGGGATTGTAGTAGGTATTGTAATAGTTCAGACAGTCATTCACCGTGAGATTTTCGACATCCTTGCGCCAGCCAATTGTCATCCAGCTGTAGGGGTAGGCGAGGAAAAGATTGCCCATCAGTTGCTCGAGGACATCCCCGAATGGCGAATTATCGATGCGTTCGTTACGTTCCTCGAGAACGACCTGACGTTCTGAGGATAGCTGCTTGTCAGTAATGGTCAGGCCGCGCATGCGATCGGCTTCGAGCTTTGCAACTGTCTCGAGTAGGTTTACACCAAACTCTTCCTGATAGACCGTCACGTCATTTGACGTGTAGGCATTAAGTACACCGCCCCCTCCCTGGATGAGGCGATCATGTTCGCCGTCACCAAAGTTTTTGCTGCCTTTGAACATCATGTGTTCGAACAGGTGAGAGATGCCGGTAATACCGGGGCGCTCGTTCTTGGAGCCAACGTGGTACCACACCTGGAAACTGACGGATGGAGTCGAGGCATCCTCAAGTGTCAGCAGTGTGAGGCCGTTTTTGAGCATATACTTTTGCACGGGCCACTCCTGTGCAGCAAATGCAGATGCGCTCAACAGCATCAGCATTGTGATCAACAGTAAGAGCTTCTTCATTATACCTCCAACAATTTTAGTGAGAGTATTGCTATCAGAAAGAGTTAGCGTAATTAACGACACCTACTCGATCGTAAGATCATAGGGAACGCGCATTTGCAGATTTGCTCCCGTTGTAAACGGGGTGAATGACTTCAGCGCGGCAAGCGCACCGTCTTCAGAAAGCCCCACGGACCTTGCCAAACCTGCCAATGCCAGATTGGTGAGGCGTGGTATCAAGCGGCGCTGCGGCATCTCGAGGACGACAAAGTCGTCATCGTTAATGTGAGCCTTGCGTCGTGCCACCTCGATCGCAGCAAGGACACTTCCCGTCGAGTCGGCCAGGCCGAGCGCGAGCGCTCGCTTTCCGCTCCAGACCCTGCCTTGGGCGATTGCGGCAACAGAATCGACGGCCAACAGGCGACCTTCGGAGACGACCGAAGTGAACCGAGTATTCAAGTCCATCACTTGCCGCCGCACGATCGACCGCTCTTCGTCGGAATATGGCTGTGTCATCGAGAAAATGTTGGCGTGCTTGCCGCGTATGACCGTTTCGGTGTGGAGTCCCAATTTAGAATAGAGCCCTGCCAAATTCGCTTTGCCGGCAAAGACTCCGATAGACCCAGTCACGGTGGTATTCTGAAGCAGGATGAGATCGGAGGCGGAAGCGATGTAATACCCGCCAGAGGCGCAGACATCAGACATGGAGACGATTACCGGCTTGGTTTTGCGAGCCTCGCTCAGTTCTGCCCAAATGAGGTCCGATGCGATAGCGTCACCTCCCGGTGTGTTCAAGCGGACCACGATAGCGCGGACGGCCGCGTCCCGGCGAGCAGCACGAATTGCGGCGACGGTAGTGGCTGCACCGGCGGTCGATCCTTCGAAGTAGTCAAATCCGGATGCACCTTTGGTAATACCACCCTCGACTGTAACGAGAGCGATAAGAGGCGGTTCGCCGAAACGATCCCGAAATTGCGGGTTGTTGCGGTATCCTGATTCTGAGATGATTCCATAATAGGCTCCGAACAATTCGGGCACCTTCGATTCCAGCTCATGCGAGTAGAATCTGCCATTCACGAGGCGGAGCGACTCAGCCTGGGTTGAAGTGAATGGACCCTTGTCGATCGTGGCCTTAAGGACTTCCGGCTGGAAGTTGCGGTCCATTGCCACATCGGCGACAATCTGCTCATAAAAGTCATCGAGCAGGGATTCGGTAGCCTCGCGGAATTCCGGGCTCATCGTCGTGTCGCTAAAGACTTCCGGATAGCTTTTGTATTTGCCGGAACGCTCGAGTTCGGCTTCAACACCGAGTTTGTCCATTGTGCCGCGGTAAAACGTAACCTGCGCGCGGAGCCCGGTCAGGTAGAGCGCGTCGACCGGGAGCATGTAGATTTTGTCGGCGGCTGAGGCGAGATAGTATGATCCGTTTCCAGACGAAGCCCCGAGGTAGGCTACGACCGGTTTGCCTGACGAGTGAAAGTCCTTGATGACCTCGCGAAAGTCGGCGAGTCTTCCCCATCCGATGGCAGGATTACGAATAGTCAGGAACAGTCCGCTGATCTGCGGATCGGTCTTGGCGGCGCGGATTTTTGATAGTTTCTGATAGATAGTCGGCGGAGTTCTTCCCCAGAGGAACGGCCTGACGGCTTCCTCGGGGATTTGCCCGGAAACGTCGACGTGCAATATTGAATGATAATGGCTGATCAACTGCTCACGCGCTGCGGCGGAAAATCCTCCGTAGAGGGTGGAGCCGGTATACTTGGCATCATTATCAAAAAAGCTTTGGCCCCCGGTCATGGCGCGACCGAAGTGAAATTCCAAGCCGGCACCGAAGGTCCCGAAGTTGTCTATAGCTGCGAAGACAGCAAGTCCCTTGCGGAGATTTGCGCGGGTAGAAATTCGCCAGTCGATATCACTGAGTTTTTGACCACCGTACATACTGAAGTCGGTACCGATCGTGAGAATCTCTCCTTTGGGGCGAAGCGCCGTACTGAGTCGGTATCCGATGGCCGACTTCTGTCCGTCGAAGCGGTGTTTGTTGACGTTTTGCGCCTGTAGTGAGATGGCGGCCACGCGCCCGGCGTGAAATAGCAGCGAGTAATTCCAGGAATGAGCTTTATCGAGTGATACCCAATCGGTCTTGTAGTAAACGTAAGACAGACCAGTGTAGAGATTCTTCAGGAGCCGGCTCGATGCGGCAAAATCGTAGCGCGTGACACCAGCGCCCAGGTTGAGCGCAAGCTTCTGATAGCCAAAGCCGAGGCCAGCGGCGGAGATCAAGAAGGCGTTGTCACCGGAGAAGTCATCTTCGCCGAAGGCGTGGAAGGCCATGACGGCCGGTTCCTGGTTCAGGAACAGAGCTGCCGGGTTGAGAACGAGAGCTTCGGTGCCGGTAACGGCGGCAGCCGGAACATCCGGAAAACGCAAGGAGAGCTGCAAAGGGGGGTTTGCCGCGAACAATTCGGAGGATAGTATTAGACTGGTTACAGCGACGAGAAGAAATCGCAGAGACAAGGTCAGCCTTTCGCTTCGGGGTGGGCGATCAACATCAGCGGTTTGATAACGGCGCCGTGCGGATGCCTTCCAAATTTATCGTGCCAACACCTGTCATGTCAACCTCGATTTTGTTGTGGCCGTCGCCGACCGACCCCTGCACGAGGGTGCGCGTGACCCGATCGACTCTGATCGGTAGTTGCCGAGTATAGATTCGTCCGCCTTCATCGACCTGGAGAATCAGTAACGCAGAGGCCGACTCCGGGATTGTCATGTCGATCTTACCGTTCTCGCTTCTGACGGTCAGATCACCGCCGACAAGTGCAGCATCGAGTTTGATATTAGAATTTTCTGTCGCCAGAGTGGAACGTCCAGATTCGAAGCGGATGCGCGTAGCGCTGATTTGCGCAAACTCGGTACGAGCATCGATTTCACCCCGGACCGAATCGAGTGAGATCTTTCCATTCTGATTGCGCAGGCGAATGGATCCCAATTGGCCGTCGACGTTCTGGAGTGTAATTGGACGATTGGAGGTCGTGACTTTGGTGGGGCCAGAGCAATCCTCCACAGTCACAGCGCCATTGTCGGATGAGACGTTGACCTTGCTGTTGATCTTGCGCAAGGAGATGTCGCCAAAATTGCTGGTGATGTCAGCGGATGCGAAAGGTCCCTCAACATCAATTTCAAACTGCGAGGTGCGGGCAAAGATCTTCAAATTGTTCCGGCGCGGGACCTCGATTTCAAAATCGACACCGGCCGAATACTCGGATCCCCGCCAGGGCGGCGCGGAGCGGGCCTCGGCAGAGATGACGAATTCGTTTTCAAGGTCTTCGAAGGCAATGGTCACGTAGTCGGCGTATTCCTGAGCGAGTTCTTCCGTGTCAACCTTGAACTGAAGTTTGTAGGAAATCTTTGCTGTAGTGATATCAGTCGCTCTCACCGTCAGGCGGCCATTCAAGTAGGAAGAAGAGGTGAAGGAGAGATTTTCGATCCCTTCCAGCGAGATCGTCTTTGTGGTGGTGGCGGACTCGTATCGATCGGGGCGAACGCGAACCATTCGCTGGGCCTGAAGAGCATTACCAATTGCAAGGCTGATCAGGAGGGTGGTGAGTACCAAGCACTGCTTATTCATTCTGACGTAGTTACGATATATTATTGTCGGTGGTTTCACAACAACTTCATCCTTCTCGCGGTTTGGTAAAGAACGATGGCTGCGGCTGCGGCAACATTAAGGGATTCAACGGCATCCGAGAATGGGATTCGTATTTTCGCAGCACAGAGGGCCGCCAATTCGGTGCTCAGCCCAGTGGCTTCTGTGCCCAAGGCGATGCAAGCCTTAGCCTTGGGGCGAAAGTCCTCGATGCTGAGCTTGCCATTGCCGTCGGTGCCAATGAGCTCTATATCGTTGGATTCAAGATGGTGCGACAATGTTTCCGGCGTGATATGGACGGCAATCGATTGGGCGAAAACTGCTCCGGCAGCAGCGCGCAGTACCTTGGGATTGGCGAGATCAGCGGAACCCGTTGAAAGTGCGATGAGCTCAACGCGGAAGGCAGCGCAGGTCCTGATGATTGTGCCCACATTTCCGGGGTCAGAGACGCCGTCGAGGTAGACGATCAGGCGGGCGCTTTTCCAGGCTGATTCCGGGGCCCCAAGGGCATCCCTGCGCACCAGGGCCAAGATTCCCTGTGAATGCACAGTTTCCGATAACTCTCTGAATCGTGCGTGGTCGCATTGGAAGATTGGAATCCGAGCCTGAATCAGAGAATCGACCAAGATTCTTCCCGGTTCCGTGAGGTCCTTCTCCGAAACGACAATCGAGTCAAACGGGATGTTCCTCTCGAGGAGTGCCGAGAGCGATCGAGCCCCTTCAATGAGCATCAGCTCGGACTTCTTGCGACCATGTCGCGAAGCGAGGGCCCGGATCTGCTTCTCCTGGGCCTGGGTTAAGTTTTGCATGGTCACATCATAGACCTCATGTTTGTTATAGTCAAACTGTTTTGCGCTTGATGTTCATCGCAAGTAGCGATTACTTACCGCCGTGAGACTTCGGACCTTTCGAGATATTCTCCAGGTAGTCATAATAAGCGGGCTCCTGATGGCGACTGCGGTTGGACAAACCAGCGGTGAGTTTTCGTTGCTGCCGACAGATCTGTCTCCGCAGGCTCTCAACCGGAGTTTGAATCAGAATGTCCGGGGATTTCGCATCGGCATTGCGCTATCCGGAGGTGGTGCGCGAGGGCTTGCCCACATTGGTGTGTTACGCGCGCTGGAGGAAGCAGGCATAGAAATCGATGTCGTCGCGGGCACCTCCATGGGCGGGATCATTGGAGGGCTGTATGCTTCGGGAATGACGCCCGACCAGATCAGGCAAGAGGCCTTGGCGATTGACTGGAGTACATTTTTTTCAGACAAGCCAAGACGGACCTCGCTCTTGTTCACTCGGAGAGTGGAGACCGAAGGAGCGTTGTTCACCGCCAGGTTCGACGGGATTAACCCGCAGATTCCGACGGCACTGAGCACCGGTCAAAAACTGGTGAATGTATTGAGCGACCTGACGCAGGCATCGGGGTATTTTTCACGGGGGGACTTTGCCAATTTGAATCGAAGACTGGCGATTGTGGCAACTGACCTCGTTTCGGGCGAGAAGGTGACATTCACGAGTGGATCGCTGGTGGAGGCTCTGCGGGCTACGATGGGAGTACCGCTGGCGTTTACACCTTTGGAGCTTGGGGGAAAGCTATTGATGGACGGTGGACTTCTGGAGCCAATCCCAACGGCGGCTGCAAGACAAAGCGGTGCTGATTTTGTAATCGCCGTAAACACGTCGTCAACATTGCTGCCAAAGGAGGACATTACCGACCCGATCGACATCGCCAATCAGACGACTACAATATTATCAGCAAAGAGTCGAGACGAGTTGCTCGCGGATGCGGACTTCATCATTGCGCCTGATCTGTCGGGGATAAAGTCTACTGATTTTAAGTTGAATGACGAGTCGATCAAGCGAGGATACGAGAGTACGCAGAGATTGACTGCAGGGTTGATGAAAGTGCTCGCCCGGCATTCGTCAAATAGCGAACAAATTGACATTGGGCAAGTCACTTACGCTGATGAACAATCAAAGAACTTGTTGATTCCGGATATTCGTTATCTTCGCGAGTTACAGCGTGCTCCGCTCAGCAGCACACAGATACGAGAAAAGCTGTTCGAGCTGTTTCGCACCGGGAACTACCAGAATATCCGGTACACCTTGAATGGGAGTGATACTTCAGAACTTCAGATTCAAGTGACTCCTTTTCCGAGGATCGAGAAGATCGTAATCGAGGGAAATCGAGTTTATCCGGACTCGGTGATACAACGCGTCATCGGGGGGCCCGGGCACTTAATACACTCCATGTATGATTTGGACAGGATGTACGACTCGATCATCGCCTTCTATCGTGTGGAAGGATATGATCTCGCCCAGATACGGGGCGCCTGGCTGGATTCAAGCGGGTCGGTATTGACGATTGTCATTGATGAGGGACAAATTGTCAGCATAGCTGTCGAGGGGAATGTCAAGACGCGCTGGTGGGTAGTGACCAGCTATTTCCCCTTGGGTATTGGCGATTTTTATAATAAGAACAGGGCGATTCGCGGGATCCAGGAGATTTACAACTCTGGATTGTACGACAATGTCAATTTGCGTTTAGAAGAGCGGGCCGGCGGTGTACATATCACGTTTGTTGTCAAGGAGAACAAGTTTACATTCTCCCGAGTTGGAGCGCGCTACCATGAAGAATTTCACCCGGAAGCATTCATCAGAACCGGTTATGCCAACTTGTTTGGCACAGGGCACGAATTGTCGGGGTTTGCGCGATTTTCAGAACGCAGAAAACTCTACCAACTTCAGCTGCGAGCCGACCGCATTTTCCGCACGTTTGTTACTTATAAGTTCCAGGGGTATTACGCTAATGACAAGATCGGGCAATTTGCGGGCGAGGAGGAGTTAGGCCATCGTACGGTCAAACGGTGGGGGGCCAAGTTGGGAATTGGGCAGCAGCTTTTCAAACTGGGATTATTGGAGCTAACAGCCCGTTACGAGCAGATTCGGTACACGAGTCCTCCGGCCGGTCCGGTAAGTGAACGCCGGGTCGCATCGATGATTGGCAGTCTGCAGTATGATACACAGGATCGCTACACATTTCCGACACGGGGCGCCGTGTTGAAGGTTACGGCAGAAGCATCGTCGGACATTCTTGGAGCCGACGAAGTCATTCGCAAGTTTGAGGGATCAATTGAGTCATACCAACAGGTTGCGCCCAAAATCAATATTCATCCCCGAGGTGCTATTGGGTTGTCGCAAGCCGATCTCCCGGTTTATGACAGATTTTATCTTGGCGGAAGCCGCAGTTTCTTTGGATATCGCACCGATCAATTAGTGGGAGACAAGTTCCTGCTTGGCAATTTGGAATTGCGAATCGGGCCGATCTACAGCTTTTATCTGTACGGGCGATACGATGTTGGTGATGTTTTCTCGACACTCGAAGACGTGCGGTTCGACAATTTGCGGCACGCATTCGGGATTACGCTTGCACTGGATACACCAGCAGGGCCGATTTCATTCGGTTATGGCCGCGCCGAACAGAAGATCGATAATCTCTATCTGAACCTGGGGTTTGACTTCTAGCGCAAGTTGAATAGCCCGGCGTGATGCACTACGAACATGTATTGTGTCACAGATGATCTTCCTTGCGTTCGGACTCGCGAGTTTTGCCCTCTACTACCAAAGTTATCTCCCCCTTGAGAACTCGCCCTGAGATCAAGCCACGGAGTGAGTCCAGATCTGAGCGAATGATCTCTTCGAATTTCTTGGTAAGTTCGCGGCACAGTACGACACGGCGCCTGCCAAGAACTTCGTGCAACAAATCAATCAGCTTGTGAATTTTGAACGGTGATTCATAGAAGATGATCGTTTCTCGGCGGTCGGAGAGCGATTCGATGACGCCGCGGCGTTTGCCTTGCGTCTGGGGAAGAAAACCATGAAAGATGAAGGCATCAGTCGGAAGTCCGCTGACAGCCAAAGCTGTGATAACTGCGGACGCCCCTGGAATGGGAATGATCGTAATACCGCACGCGACCGCCGCGCGCACGATGATAAAGCCGGGGTCAGAAATAGTTGGAGTTCCCGCGTCGGAGATTATTGCGATATTTTCGCCGAGTTCGAGGCGGCTGATGAGTTTCTCGGTGACCTTGCGCTCATTGAAATTGTGATATGACAGGAGCGGCTTGTGGATGTCAAAATGCTGGAGCAACGTTTGAGAGGTGCGGGTATCTTCGCACGCAATGACATCAACTTGTCGCAATGTCTCGACAGCACGGTAGGTCATGTCGCCGAGATTTCCCAACGGAGTTGCGACCAGGTAAAGGCTTCCGGCAATTGTCATGATGGAATAACGTCGGGATATCGCAAATTTGCAAGCCAAGAAAAGTCGCGAGACGAATCCCCTCTCCTTAAAGGAGAGGGGATAAATGCTCATGACCTAATTACAGGAAGAGCAGGGTGCAGGCCCGCCACTGAAGATGTAATTGACAATATAGACAGCGTCGGAAATGTTCACGAGGCCGCTGCAATTGGCGTCTCCTGAGGCCAGCGGATTCGGCGCCGGTCCGCCAGAGAATATGTAGTTGATCAGGAACACAACATCGGAGATGTTGATCCCACCACTGCCGTTGGCATCTCCGCAGATATACGGAGGAGGCGGAATGTGGCCAAACTGGAACGTCGCGGAATAGGCGGTGGAATCGGCCCCGACATTGCGAAATGCCTTGACGCGCCAGTAGTGGATGGTGCTGTCCAGAGTTCCGGGGAACTGATAATCATTGTTAGTCAGACTATCAAGCGAGAACTCAAGCGTGGAGAAGTCCGGCAGTTTGCTGATTTCGAGGCGATAGGTGTCGTTCCATTCGTGCCAGCAGGTTGACCAGCGAAAGAATGGGGCCGGATAGATGGTCGTGTCGCCATTGCCGGGCAGGTAAAGACGCGGCTTGAGAAACGGCATGATGAAGCGCGCCGAGTAGGCATCCTGGTTGCCGTTGCGCGTGTCGGTCCAGATTGTGGAAACGGTGTCATCCTTGGCATGAACGCCGATGTACTCGGCGAAGAGACCGGCCAACGGGCTGCGAGCCGGTTGTTTGTAGTGGAACATCGAGCCGTCAGGTTCGCGGACATCAGCGGGCGAGTTGACCTTGTCAGGAGATGCGAAGGCCGGATTGATCGATACATTAGAAATTCGCATGTTTGTGATGTAGGTTTCGCCGCCGTCAAAGGAGGCCGAGAAGTAGGCATTGAATAGCATGTGATTGATGGGATCATCGCGCTGATCATAGAAAAGCAGGAGCACGACGCCGTCATCGTTTACATACAGCCAGGGGTGAAACTGATCGATTTCGGCAGTCGGGTCATCATCATTGACAATTGTCGGAGTGCTCCAAGTCTGGCCTTTGTCGGTCGATTTGCGGACAACGACGTTAGTCCGATCGAAGACGTCATCCGCATACTGGGTTTGTGAAATGTAAATCGTATTGTCGTACAAGCCGCCGGAGATATCACAATCTCCGTTAGGCATGCCATAAGTGTCGACTCCGCCATCAACATTGAAATAACCAAGATTCGACAGGAAAGCAACCGTATCAGGCGAGAAACTTGCACCGCCATCGGTCGACATGACGTGACGGATACAGTATTGGAAGCTGCAGGCGGCGAGGTTCTTATAGCCTTGCCAGAACACATGCACATCACCATCGGAATCAACAATGGGAATTGAAAACTGACCGGCATCGACATCGTCATCGCAGCCCGGTTCATAGTTAGGTTTGCTGAGTTTGACAGTGTCGCTGAACGTCGTGATTCCATCGGTTGAACGTACGAAAAGAATGCGAGTCGGATTGGGAAAGCGGGTCCAAGAGACATAGTAATTGCCGTCATGAGCACCGCCGGTGCGATCGACGGCAGTGAATTGCTTATCCTCAAAAGTATTGACATTAGGCGGAAAGGTCGGTGTCGGTGTCGACCAAGTAACTCCGTTATCAGTCGATTTCATGACGACAATCAAGCTGTTATTGTACTGATCAAAATTATCGTAGTTAAGGTGGTTCGCATAGAAATTGCCGAGACGGTCACCAACCATGCAGGGATCTGATTGGCGGTCGTAAGGAATATCAGGGAAGAGCCCGTCAATCCAGGTAGCGCCGCCATTTGTTGAGCGGCCCACACCGACCCGGCGAAAGCCGAGACGCCAATCGCGCCAGTTGGCGATTACAATATTTGCATTGAGTGGGCTGATCCAGATTTGTTCTTCATTCTGAAGATTTGTTGTCACAGAATTGACTCTGACATTGGTGGGTGGTGTTTGCGCCTCAGCGACGACCGCCCAACTCGTGAAGAGCACGACAATCCAAAGAAGGCAAGCTCTTGGCATTTGTGATTCTCCTCGATGAATTCAGTAAGTATAGAAGCCGCTCTACGGGAGCCTAAAGTAGACTTCGGTAACAAGACAATATAGCCCAAAGTCTCGAATTTGCAACAGGTAACATGTGGCATATCCCGCAGGCTCTAAGCGAGAATTATCGTCTGTTTGCGCCAGCCGCCGGAAGTTCAGCAACGACCATCGCTACACAGATCAGCAAACCGCCGGAAGCACTGCGGAGAACAAACTGCTCACCACCGATCGTCCAGGCAAAAATCGCCGCGAACAGCGGTTCGAGAGTGAAGATCAGGCTGACACGAAATGGCGAGGTTAATTTCTGCGCATACAGCTGAATCAGAAAAGCGCTCAAGGTTGGAAACAGGGTCAGAAAGATGATGATCGAAGCTGTGTTGCGGCCACCGATGGTCAACGGCAAGTCGAACAAGATCGCGGTTGTGAAGCTGAGAATCCCGACCACGAGAAACTGTTGAAAGCTGATTACGATGGGATCGCGGCCAGCCTTCATATATTTGTCACAATAGAGTAGATGCAACGCGTAGAAGAATGCCGCGATTAAAGTCACGAGGTCGCCAAGATTCATGCCGTGGACTCCGCCAGTCAGAAGCCAGAGGCCCGCAAGCGAGAGCGCGACAGCAACGGCCTCCCAGAGCGACGGCTTCTTACGAAACATGGTGTATGCAAGTATCGGAACCATGACGACGAACAATCCGGTTATGAATCCGGAATTGGCGGCGGAAGTGAATCCGAGCCCGATTGTTTGCGGGATATAGAGCGACCAGAGGATGACACCGAGGACAATGCCATCACGCAGCCCAGTGAACAGTGGTGTACGCTTGACGAGGAGATAGAATCCTAGCAGCAACCCGGCGAAGGCAAAACGGTAACCGACCAAGACGACCGGATCGATCTGTCCGAGGGCGTTCTTGACAATGAAGAACGTCGCTCCCCAGATGGCGGCGGCGTACAACAGACCGACTTCGGCATAGGTTCTGCGTGTACGGGAAATTGGTTTAATCATGAGATAATGTATCGTTAAGTCGAGGCGATTTAGCAAGCGGAGCTGCCGGAGTTGGGTTGATCTGAATTTGGGGCAATTCGCTTGACAGAGGTGGTTAATTGTTTATATTGGCGCCCGATATTAGAACAAAATAGACTCCCCGGTAGCTCAGTCGGTAGAGCAGCTGACTGTTAATCAGCGGGTCGCTGGTTCGAGCCCGGCCCGGGGAGC
>CAZKIH010000030.1:0-45467 GCA_964552775.1 uncultured Ignavibacteria bacterium
CCTCGTACCTCGGACACGGGCCACCCCTCTCTAGAGGGGAATTTGGGTCCACGATATCATCGAATGTCAGAACCATGGGGGTCTTGACATACGAGGAAAGGCCGTCAGGAAAAGGTTCCTGACGGCTCAATCAATGTTTGGCGCGCACCACGCACACGACGCGGAGTCGTCCCGACGAAAGTCGGGACCCAGGTCGGATTGGAAGCGAAAAGAGCTGGATTCCGGCGTACGCCGGAATGACTTTCAGCCAGGCGTTGATGGTTAACGGGTGCGAAATCACACACCCCGTCTCGTGTCCTCGTACCTCGGACACGGGCCACCCCTCTCTAGAGGGGAATTTGGGTCCACGATTTTATTGGGGATGTCGAGACCGAAGCGGTTTTGGTCTACAGGAAATTAAGAAGTGGCACAGGAGGGAGTGTACCACTCACACAATTGACGCCGGCTGTGGACATCCGGCGTGCACTTGATATACGAGGATACCGCACGAACACCGATTCGGGGCGACCAGAGTCGCCCCTACCGGATCGAGATGGATTCCGGTCCCCGATGGCGGGTACGGCCCGCGAAGGCGGGATCTTCGACAAGATGTGTCACTACGCGGGGGATCAAGCTGGATTCCGGTGTAAGCCGGAATGAATCGAACGCCAGACCTGGACGGCTGGGTGCACAGAGTGAAGGTGAGTGCCGGTCTTGACAAAATTGGATTATGTAGTACATTATCGCCATTAGGGCGAGTCGTGATTGTACTCCGAGGATAGATCAACAATCACCGGATGCTGCATTCTTCGGCCCAACCATCATTAATCAAAATACCTGCGGCGATGATCTCTTTTGCATGAGGTGTTACAATGAAGGCTGTATTTGGACTTCAGGTTCTCTTGAGTCTATCCGTTTTGATCTCTCCTCATTCGGCTCAAAACGACCGGGCTGCGGCGTTGGAATATCGAGGCAGCACACTCTGGACGAGATTCTACGACATGGTCATAAGCGAGAACCATGCCTATGCTATCTGTCCGTTCGGATTGATGGCCATTGACATCAGTGACTCGACGTCACCGATGCCAATTGGTAAGCTGTACCTTGGACGCGGCGAACGCAGGCAGATCGTAATCGACAACAATCGCGCTTACATCTCGGACGGTGCTTTTGGAATGCGAGTCATCGACATCTCCAATCCTGCCCACATGAGTCAGGTCGGGCTTTATGATCCTGCGGGACAAGTCTACGCGGCGGCGGTATCGAATGGTCTGGCGTACGTCAATGAGTGGGATCAAGCCCTGAGAGTCCTCGATGTGAGCGATCCCGACGATATAATTGAGGTTGGTCACTGCGATTCCGCGCGAGCCGGCATGGATGTCAAGATTCGCGACGGTTACGCTTTTGTCTCGACCTGGAATGGCGGATTTCAGATTGTCGATGTCAGCAACCCTGCAAGCCCACAGTTGTACGGCAGCCTGCTTTCGACGGATCAGGGATACAGTTTCGACTTGCGCGGAGATTACGCCGTCCAAGCCGTAATGTCGAAAGGGCTGCGGCTGATTGATATCAGCAACCTGCAAAGCCCGACGCTCGTGGGAAGCTACACCGCCAACGGGCCGGCATACGATGCCACTTTTTGCGACAGCTTTGCGATCATGGCCAACTGGGGTTCGCTGCAGGTGATCAATCTGGCGCAGCCGCCGGTGTTGACGCTCACGGCAACGCTCAACGCACCGTTCGTCTACAACGTTTTGGTGCGCAATCACACGGCATTTGTTGCCGATGGCGACTCGCTGCTCGTAGTAGACCTGCACGCTATTCCTGAGCTTCCCGTAGTCGGCAAGTATCGGTCGCGGTCTAACTTGAAGGATGTTGCGATCTCGGGCAACTACGCATATGCAGCGGATCTCAACAAGGGAATTCACATCGTTGATATCTCTGCGCCGGACAATCCAATCCTGATCGGTGAAGAGTGTTCGTATTCGGCGTCAGATATTGTGCTGCAGGGAAACTACGCCTACACAGCCGATGACGGCTTGAACAAGTTGCACGTCTACGATATCTCCATCCCAGAAAATCCGGTGGCGGTCGGTGAGATGTTTGGTGGCGGCGACTTTGCTAAACTCGATATCTGCGATACTCTGATTTGTGGATCGATGGGCAACTCGGGATTTATTGTCTACAGCATTGCCATGCCGACTGTGCCGGAGTATCTCGGAATGTTTGATCCTCCGGGAACGACGTGGGGCGTTGACCTGGTCGATACGATTGTCTATGCCGCCTGTGACAATGGCGGATTGAGAATCTTCGACGTGGGAAACCCGGCGAGTATTCAGCAGGAGGGCTATTTCGCGACCTTAAAACCGGCAATGGCGGTCGCGGTGCGCGACACGCTGGCGTATGTCGTGACCTGGTACGGCGGGCTGGAAATTATCAATGTCAAGAATTTCGCGACACCAGTGAGAGTGGCGCAATATCCGCTCTCGGGGCCGCTGTGGACAATTGAGCTCAGCGGCAAGTTCGCCTACATCGGCGGCGAGACCGACAGCCTTTGGATGATCGATATCAGTAGTCCTGCGGCGCCGAAATGGGCGGCCTCGTTTGCTGTTGCCGGACAAGCGCGCGATGTCGCTGTTTCAGGAGACGTAATCTGTGTGGCGGACATGTACGGATTGATCGTCCTGGAGCAAAGCGGCGGAATCGCGTGCGGTGACTGCAACGGTTCGCAGCGTGTTGATATTTCGGATGCAGTGTACATGGTCAATTACATTTTCGCTGGCGGGCCGGCGCCGCAGGATTCGGCCGGGGGCGATATCAACTGCAGCGGGCGAATGGATATCAGTGACGCGGTGTATCTGGTGAATTACATTTTTGCTTCGGGACCGGTACCGTGCAGCGGGTGTGAGTAGGGAACGTAAGCGAAAATGTAGTTCCGAGGGATTGCTTTGGTACCAACCACCGTTCGGGCCTACCAACTCCAAATGGCGAAGATCGTAATCAACACCGCAAGAATAGCGCTGGTGACCCGCCAGAATCTGCGCGATTGCGGATTGTCCAAATGAACGATGCCTGCAATGCGCCAGGTAGAGAGCACGGCAGACGTGAGGAATAGAATGAAGATCGCTGAGTAAGACAGCGGTATTAGATAGAGTCCCCAATCGTACCTATATCCAAACAGCGTTGACAGCGGGAACACGATAAGAAGAATGACAAGAATCTTCCGCCAGTCTATCACGAACTCCCTGGACTTCCGGTGATAAAGAGTCAACAATATGATTGAAATGCAGAGTCCAATTGAGATGGAGTTCATATTCAAGTGCCAGCCGAAGTAGCCCACCAGGTCGAAGTCCAGAATGGACAATGTAAGGACACATCCCAACAGGGCGATCCAGAGAATCACAATCAAGGTGAGCACGAATTTAGTCGTCGCTGAATTTGTCATTGGCAGAGGCCTTTCGATAATGCGTGCTGCGCATGATATTGCGAGAGCCGTTATTTGGCAAGGAATCAATGCGAACACCCTACGGACTGGAACCATAGT
The DNA here is from genome assembly GCA_964552775.1 of uncultured Ignavibacteria bacterium. GTDB lineage: Bacteria > Zixibacteria > MSB-5A5 > CAIYYT01 > CAIYYT01 > JADJGC01. The sequence goes on from CAZKIH010000030.1 coordinate 3,524, forward strand.
GGAAAAGTTGACGGGTGCCGCTCGAAGCAGTAAACCCACCGGTTCGGTGGGGTACGGGTTGTGGCTACTTGCGATGCCACTGAAATCCGGTGTAATACTCGAACTCGCCAAGTGTGTGTCGAACAGTGTCTACCCAGGCAGGTCGGGCGGCCTCGAGGCTGTCGATCAATTCAGCAAAGCGATCGGGAGATTCCCACGTGGGATAAGTGGCCATACTCTCAAAGCACTCGTGATGGACACCGACGAAGATTGCACTGTCGCCGGCGATTGCGAAATACGAGTAGGCATCCCAGAGGTCAGGGCAAGTGTTGTGCTTGAAAAGAAACTCCGCACCGCTTGCGGCGGTGATACGAGTGAAGTAATCGTCCCAAGTCTGCAGGTTTCCACCCGTTTCAACGTATTCAATTCCGGGAAAGGCCACGAAGTGCTCTGCAAGTCGGACAGGGTGCATGTTCTCCGCAGGGATCAAGCTCAAGAGGCGCGGATACCAATCCCATTTGTAATCGAGAACATTCAGTTTGAGATCATTGATCAGACTCATCCATTGTTCATTGGTTCCAGCCACTATTTCATCATAGAGCTGTTGGTCGACCCGAATCGAGACTCTGGCTGAAATCCACGGCGGTTGAAACGGCATGTTGACATCGGGAATCGAGTCGCCCCAGGTGGAACGAATCAGGTCGAGTTCATGGTCGATTTGGCGGGCGAGCAATTCGGATGGAAGAAGAGTGCCGGTAGTGTACAGCGCAAGCTGTTCGGCTTCGTTTTTGTACTTCAGGGGCCGCGGTGTGTCGTGGGGCGGCGTGACAGGCTTGTCGCCGCAGGAGATTGCAAGAAACATAGCAAGAAGCAGCAGTGAAAGAAGTCGCGGATTCATGACGTTTCCTTGAAGAAAAGCCCGGGATCTGGAGGTTGCCCTTGAAAAGTACCAGAGTCGTTAAGATAGTCGATGATTGGAAATTGTCAAGCTGAATTGAGGGGCGACCCCACAGCCCCGCTGAGCCGGGATCTTCGACAAGTTGTGGGCGACCAGCCTGCGGGATAGCAATGGACGGGCAGACGAGGAGAGGCTGTCCCATAAGTTGAGTTCGAGTTCGGTGCCCCACCGGTAACGGTGGGATCGTCCCAATTCAACCACAACATGTTGTGGTCGGTCATCTCCAAATGGAACTTGTGGGACAGCCTCAGGACGTCTGCCGCGCGCAACAGGGGTTCGGACTCATGGGCTAATCTTGCAATCCCTGTGAAATATCGAGGCCGCGCCTATATAAGAATGGAATCCTGTAGAGTTGGCCTTTTTCCGACTTCACTTGTGACATCAAACCGATTGACGAGAAGTCCGACGTAATTCGTTGCCAGTTTGAACCAAAAGTCCGCTTTATTGCGCGTTCAGTATATTCGGCCTTTCCACCGATAACAAGCTTGATTTGATTCCAAAGGTGAGGAAATTCAGCTTCTAGATATGTCGTCCGCTTGTGCTTAGACAATTCAGCCCATCCATACAGTATAGATTGCGGGCCGATAACAAAGGGTGACTCACCAGTCGGATTAGAAAGTAGTGCGGACACTTGTGCCTGGATAGCTTTTGTCACAAGCTCTATTGCATCCCTAGGAGTTACGACCCCATTTCCATCTTGAGTATGATTATAAATCCAGCGCATAGTATTGCTTTGCCTTTTCCCTGAATGAACTGTCGGTGGAAAGACCTTATAGAAAGCCTGATTTCGCGAAGTCTGGTTCGCTCCGAGCTCCTCTTTGCTCACACCGAGCATTCGAACAAGTTGATCGTTTGAGTAGAGTCGATTGCAGATCATCGTAAGGATTTGATCCTCTGACCACCGTAACGTATCGGCTTGGCGGGCTGTCAAATGAGTTAGTGCTGTAAACCCTTCTCCACCTGCGACAACCTCGCTTAGCATATCATCGCGCAAGAAAATCTTGATCCTGATTCTCTCGGTCGAAAAAACCAGCATTGTTCTCAACAATCCGCGAAGTGCACGTCGTTCAAGGTCTGACCTGCGAGGGAACACCTCATCGAGTTTGTCCACCATGAACCAAATGCTAAGGCTACAGTGTTCCAGCAAAGTGTTTAGCTCTGTTCGTAACTTATCCACATATAAGGGAAGTTGTCGGCCTTGGTTTTCCTGAGTTTTCGTGCCCGAAGTCGGGAGACCTGCGAAAAGCTCCAGAGAATATTCACCCTGCATGTCCGGCGGTTTGTACTTCAACTTTGGAGCAAAGATCTTGAGTGCATTCAAAGCCCAGGCAAGGACTTCTCGTAGTGACTTCTTGGCTTCGATCTCTGGTATTCCTGCCGCCCTACAGGTTTCCTGAAAGGAGTTTATATAGTGGCTATGACCCTTCACGCTAGTCGCATAGCGCTCATTCTTGAAGAATTGGTCTTGCACGAGCGATACGATGTAAATGCACCAAAAATCGACAAAGTCATCCTCTGAAAGTTGGTTGAACTCATTATTGAATACTTGAAAGACTGAATCACCATGTCTGTTGACTCCGTGCGCTATAACCGCACGTTGTTGTTTGAGTAGAAAGTCCGGCAGGAATTCTACCATGATCCTATATAATGCACTCTTCCCTGAGCCTTTGGTTCCAGGGATCAAATCAACTCGGTCGAGTATGAGATCGCTAAAGGCGGACGTATCTACTCGCGCAGATTCGAGAAGGCTGTCTGATTCTGCAACCGAAGAACCCAGATTTATGCTCTGCAACACTGCCAGTACGTCAGCATTCTTAAAGGCCATTGATCCCCTCCTCTGGGAGTGACTCACTTCTATACAACGATGAACTGTGGGAAAATTGCTTACCTCTCTACTTTGTTCTCAGGCGTGACACACGACAAAACATGCCATAATAACAATATCCGGTCGCAGTGGATTGCGCGAATGAATTCGCGCCTACAACACTCCTCTGGGCGCGCTCGGCAAATGCGGGTTCATCGACAGACCGCGTCCCCGCGGAGCCTGGATTCCCGCTTTCGCGGGAATGACGGGCGAGGAAACCTCGCCCCTACTTTACATAAGGAATCAAAATCCCAGCGCAAGCGCTGGGGCACCCACAATAATCTTATCCTTCTATCTTGCCCTTCAGCCAATCCACTAAGGTCGAGACATTCACGCGGTCCTGGGTCATGGTGTCGCGGTCGCGGATGGTGACGGTTTGGTCGGTCAGGGTTTGGCCGTCGACAGTGATGCAGTACGGCGTGCCGATTTCATCCATGCGGCGATAACGGCGGCCGACTGCGCCGGCGTCGTCATAGAAGCACTTGAAATGCTTCTTGAGATTGTGAAACAAACTGGTCGCGAATTCCGGCATGCCGTCTTTCTTGACGAGCGGAAGGACCGCCGCCTTGATCGGAGCGATCTTCGGCGAGAACTTCAGCACGACGCGGACCTCGCCCTTGACTTCTTCTTCTTCATATGCATCGACGAGACAGACCAGCAGCGTGCGGTCGCAACCCGCGGAAGTTTCGATGATGTAGGGCACGAACTTCTCGCGCGTCTGATCGTCGAAGTAGCTTAGGTCCTTGCCGGTGGCCTCCATGTGGCGGCTTAGGTCAAAATCCGTGCGGTTGTGGATGCCCTCGAGTTCTTTCCAGCCGAAGGGGAACTCGTATTCGATGTCGAAGGCCTTCTTGGCGTAGTGCGCCAGTTCGCCCTCACCGTGTTCGTGATAGCGCAGGCGTTCGGGACGGATGCCGAGTTCGTGATACCATTTGAGACGTTCGGCTTTCCAGTACTCGAACCACTGGTCGTCATCGGACGGTTTGATAAAGAACTGCATCTCCATCTGTTCGAATTCGCGGGTGCGGAAGATGAAATTGCCGGGAGTGATTTCGTTGCGGAAGGCCTTGCCGATCTGCGCGATGCCGAAGGGGACCTTTTGACGCGCGGGACCCATGACGTTGAGGAAGTTGACGTAGATGCCTTGCGCGGTTTCAGGACGCAGATAGACAATAGCGCTTGATTCTTCGACGGGCCCCATGAAGGTTTTGAACATCAGATTAAAGAGGCGGGGTTCGGTCAGTTCGCCGCCGCATTCAAGCGGGGATTTGCTCGGCTTCATCGGGCAGCGCGCGGATTCGAGTTGGTCCGCGCGGAAACGCGCTTTGCACTTTTTGCAGTCGACCATGGGGTCGGTGAAGTTGGCGACGTGGCCGGAAGTTTCCCAGACCTTGGGGTGCATGAGAATTGCGGCGTCGACACCTTCGATGTCGTCGCGTTTCTGAGTCATGGCCTTCCACCAGAAGTCCTTCAGGTTGCGTTTGAGTTCGATTCCGTACGGGCCGTAGTCCCAGCAGGAGCCGAGTCCGCCGTAAATTTCGGATGAAGGGAAGACAAAGCCGCGTCGCTTGCAGAGCGAGACGATTTGTTCCATACGGTCAACAGGTTTTGCCACGATTTCCTCCAGATGTATTGACAGTTAATAAAGTCGATTTATGGGGTTACACACCCCGTCCGTACGCGAACGTGTCGCGCCTGCGGCGCGATGGTCAGACAGGAATGTCTGACCTACTGAGCTTGTCAAAACCGCAGGGGTTTTGACCTACGGGCCTTAAGACACACCCCGTCTCCGCTCCCCGTTCCGGGGATCGGAGCCACCCCTCTGAAGAGGGGAATAAAACCCTCCGCCCTGCTGCGCTGGATCGCGCGACGGAACGTCGCGCCTACAAGAATTCTCCGGGCGCATTGCCATGCGCCCCTACGCGAACTTCGCGCGAGTGAAGACACATCCCGTCCGTTGAATTCGTTTCTTGAACCGGAATCCCCCCTCTCCCCGCACAGCGGGAGCTTAAACAAGAGGGGAATGAACGAAGTCGAGGCAAACATTGTTTAGGTCGGTGTGGTGTCGCGCTCAAAGAACCGCAATTTTCTCAGGAAGTCGAACGATCTGAGATCGGTGCGACGACCAACATGGTACTCGGTTTGTGCCACAAGCAAATCACGCACCTGCTCAATCTGCGCCTGCGACATGACCATTTTGCGGGAGTCCGAGATATTGGTTCCTGCCAATAATTTGAGCGCCCGCACGGTAGAGATATCGACAGTCACGACGTTATTTTTACCGACGCACTTCTGACAGACCACGCCGCCCGCTTCCGGGTTGAACATCATTTTGTCGGCGGAAATCATCTTGCCGCATTCGGTACACATTTCCAATTCGGGCGCGTAGCCGGAGAAAATACAGAGCAGATACCAGAAATGCAGAATCTCGCGGCGGAAATTTTTCTGCTGAGAGTCATTGAGTAAGCGGAGATAGCGCTTGAGAATCAGGTAGACGTGAAGATTGACCTCGCCCTCGGGAAGGAAGAGGTTCACGAACTCCATGGCCGCGGAAGCGTAGCCGTATTTCAACTCGTCCTTGACAATATGGGCGAAATGCTCCTTGGCTTCGGCCTTGGAGATATAGTCCGCTGTGGTCTTTTCGTTCTCATAGAAGACGACATCGGTGACGGTAAAGTACTGGAGAGCTTCCGCCATCGAGGACCCGGGGCGGGTGGCCGCCTTCGCCACCAACGGAATCTTGCCGCGTTCGCGGGTCAGGCAGACCAGAAACAGGGAGCTATCCTGGATGCGCGTCCGTTTGAGGACAATCAGTTCCGTTTTGTTGATAGGCATAGATACTGAGAGTAACACATTGGGGGCGCGGTGTCAAACGGATTAGCGGGGGAAGGAATCATGCCCAGCAAGAGGTTACCGAAAACACACCCCGTCGCAGCCGCTCGTTCCTCGCGTCTGCGCCACCCCTCTCGAGACGCAATTATCCCTTTAACAAACCCATTGACAAGCGTCTGAGAGGAAAGTATGTTGATTGACAGTATTATGTATAAGATTGATGGCTTCTATTTGTATCGAGTCGGCTACTTGGTTCATCCCTTGATTGAACTCAAGGGTGGAGATGATTATTCAAAATGGGAGTTTCAATTATACAGCAGCATGCTAACGATCACTACGCTGTATCAACAGAGTGTTTATAACTTCAAGTCGTCAAAGGTAGCTTCTGAAAAGTTATTGAACGTTTTACGCGGGATAATTAAGGATAAGCCAAATCCGATCACTGTTAACCATGAATTTGTAATTAAGAGCGCCCTAACTGAATTTGAGAATGTGTTAAGCGCTGAATTCGGGGTAATGGATGTCTATCTAATAAGGCAGAAACGGGGCTATAATACAAATGACTTGATCGACAACGGAATGATCTTATTCCCTCCCGACCTCTCTGATAAAGTTCCAGAAGCAGTGAGCGACATCAGAGCAGCCACCAAGTGTATAGCATTTGTTTTGCCAACTGCCGCTGGGTTTCATCTTCATCGAGCCAATGAAGCCGTTCTACATCGCTACTTCGACGAGGTAACAAACAAGATGCCTCGCCCCAACGGAAGAAACATTGGTGACTATCTCAGAATACTCGACGATGGGAATATCGGGGAAAAGAGAATCAGATCAGCGCTTAGAGATTTGAAGGACTTGCATAGGAATCCACTCGTTCATCCTGAGCACTCATTGGATTCAATCGATGAGGCTATTAGTCTACTCAATAGTATTCAATCAGTAATGGTTCATATGCTGAGGGCTATCCCTGACCAGCAAACCAACAACACTCAAGACGTTGCACCGTAATGGTTTAATTTGTCGACAGAATTTTACACTTGATTATTTGAATTTCACCCTCTAACATGTCCCCAGCATAAACCAATCGGAGCAAACCACTTGGGCTTGCTCCGCTATTTAACTCTTGTCCATCTACTCGACCGCAAATCAAAGTAGATAGAAAGTTCAGGACAACCGCACTATATAATACTCAATCCTAAAAAGCAACAAAAAACTTTCTGCCCACCTCTCTGGGCGGTTTGAACTTTCCCATCGTGGTTCACAACTAACGTTAACCTAAATGGATTGGAGGCATATATGCCCTTATATCCATTTACAAGGGAGTACATTTTGAATTCCCCTGTATGGCACGGTGTATACTATCTCTACGATTTTCGGGAGATTGTGTACATCGGTCGAGCGTTAGGAGCTGGTGTTTCAATTCGTTCTCGTCTGCTTAACCACAAATCGGGATCGAATTCGAAAGACAGAATCAATGCAAACTACTATGCGTTCGAGATTACTTCATTCCCAGCGCGTAGAGAGTCTGAATTGCTTCAATGGTTCCAGCGACACTACGGAAGATTGCCTAAATACAATCAGGTGCTTCCGCGACTGCCGCTAATCCGAGCTAACGCTCGACCGCGTTCTGTGTGGTAGAGTAATCTACCGTTCAAACGGAACAGGCGCTCTTTTGGGGCGCCTGTTTTTTATATCGACCAATTAAGTAACGGTTTGAATTGAGTCAAGTGAATAAAATCACTTACGTTTTGCTGGCCTTGCGCGTTCGTGCTTAGGTGGAACCTTCAGTAGTGCGCTTATTATCTCATCAAAATCAGCGTTTTCGGTTGTACGGCCACCTGAATCGCCATGCCCTTTTTGCTTGGTACTCTTTTTCTCTTTTTTCGCGGTAGGCTTTGTCTTTTTTTGCATGCTCTACGCTATCTTTTTTGAGGTCGCCGTATAAGTCAATCGCTTTCCCGCGATACCTTGTAATGCAACTATGGTACGCTCCGAGTCAGTGATTTTGCGATTAGAATACTTGAAATCAAATTCGCCAATGTACCGCTTGAGGTGCTGGGGGCCGACATGGTGATAGGTGCCAATCAGTCCACGCTTCACGATAGAGAAGAAGCCCTCAATGGTATTGGTGTGAATCTTGCCGCGCACGTACTCTTTGCGTGAGTGTTTCACTTGTCCATGCTCAACAAAGTGGTCGCCAATGCCCTTGTAGCCTCCAAACTCATCAGTCATTACGGAAGTCTCTTGATTGACCTGAGCGTAGAGTATCGGCTTTAGGGTTGCTCCGGAGACGTGCCGTAAATGGAACGAGCGGACACGGCCGCCACGCTCGACGAGAGAGAATATCTTCTCCTTTTGCTCGTATCCTTCACGAACCTTAACACCCTTGCGACGAGTGTTGCCCCAATAGGTTTCGTCAGCCTCTACTACTGCATTCTTGCCGCCAAGTTGACGAACAAATACAGGGTCTTTCATGGCCTCGCGCAGACGATGACACATAAACCATGCGGTCTTGTAAGTGACTCCGAGGATACGATGAATCTGGTGTGCGCTCATTCCTTTCTTACTGGAGCACATTAGGAAGGCGCACTGCAACCAGATATGGATACCAATCTTGCTTCGCTCAAAGAGAGTTCCGACAGTGACAGAGAATTGCTTACGGCAATCCTTGCATTTCCACAATCCCTTGCGGTGTGCTTCACCATTTAGCTTGTAGTGATCGCCGATGACTCCACAGTGAGGACACACAACGCCATTAGCCCAGCGCAACTGTTCAAGGTGCTCTCTGGCCTCGTCCTCATTCTGAAAGTGCTTTACATTCAATTGTGACATTTCTATTATCTCCTATGATGAATTCTCAACTGTGAGAAATATAGCTCAACATGATGGGTTTGTCAAGTAAATAATTGCCTCTCGAGAGGGGATTAGGCCGAGCTATTTCATCGTGTCAGTTGGCATCACGGAATCGCAGATGGGTCGGGCTCCGATTTTCCAAGAGCGGAAAGATCAGATTTGGAAAGATAACGACTTATCATTTGGTCGCGGCTCGCGAGGAGGTCAAATTCGCAGCCAACGAGTTCCTTGATTGCCTCATCATGAAACTGTTTCGTTCTCGTGTGGACGTCTACGCACGAATGGTGGCTGACCTGCAGAAAGTACTCGCTGCATCCTCTCGGTAGGTAGTAAGCGTCCCAACCAAACACCATTGGCTGAATTAGCACCCCAAGAGTCTTGACAAGTTCATCAGCACGAAAATCATATCCGCAAGCTTCTCCGAACGACATTGGTTGTCCCGCAGCTGTATTGATGGCTTCGAGGATTTGGTATCCGATTCCCTCCAGGTACATGTCCCATATGCCGGTGTCGGTGAACCAAATCTCAGCACCTCCGAAGTGCCGCACGTCATAGCCAAGCGTACTAAGGCAGTGGGCCAGGAATGGTAGGCGTTCGATTTTCTCGGGGAAGTCCACGGTGAATCGTGCAGCTTCGGGATGAGTATAGTGAAGATGCTTGCCGTCGTACTTCACATAATCGTCACCCTTGTCTTTGTACCAATCAAGCGACTCGGTGACCATTTTTGCCGTCAGAACCTTCATGCGTTACTCTCCTCATGGCAAAGTTTATAGCAGTCGCAACCTTTCGGCATACGACTGTATTTCAACTTACAGCAAACAAGTTGGCGCAGCAAGTACGATCGCGAAATGGGGAGAGCCGATCGTGGCAGGTCAAATCGCGGCGCGATAGAGTTTGCGTCTTGCTTGAGAAGTTGTGCCGCGCCATGACAAGACCTGCCATAATTTGAAGACACACCCCGTCTCCGAGCCTCATGCTTCGGCTCGGAGCCACCCCTCTCGAGGGACTGTTGAAGAACCACCCAAGCACTCCTAGATGCACTTTGATCGCTGGAAACGAAGCTGGATTCCGGCTTTCGCCGGAATGACTTAGCTCGGTGGCACGCTTCAAGAAGTCTGTTTGGAATACTGCAAAGTGACTTTATCAACAGTCCCTCAAAGAGGCGAACCTAACAACGAGATCGATCGATGCAATGTCGACGTTCAATTCGCCGGAGAGAATTGACTAGTATTCGATGACGCGTTCGCCGGGGCGGGAAAGTTGGCAATTCTGGCGCGCAAGTTTCTCGATGAGCAAGGTGTCATTTTGCAGACGGTAGCGTCGATACTCGAGATCGACGAGGTCAGTATTGAGCCTGACCTCTTCTCGATCAAGTTCGGAGATCTGAGCTTTGAGTTGCATCATGTTGAGGAACCCGTACTGGCCCATAGTCAGGTTGTAGCTCAGCAGCAGAATCAGGGCGAGCATAAAAAAGACGATGATGCGGCCGCGAATGCGCGGCCAGCGATTGTCTTCCTGACGAGGCATCAATAACGACTACTTCCTTGAAGTCAGATTGAAGAAGGCAGACTTTCCTGCGAACTCACCCATATTATCCAATTCTTCCTCGATGCGCAACAGGCGATTGTACTTTGCGACACGGTCGGTGCGACAGAGCGAGCCGGTTTTGATCTGGCCGGCATTCACGGCAACGGCGATGTCGGCGATCGTAGTGTCCTCGGTTTCGCCGGAACGGTGTGAGACGATCGAGGTGAATCCGGCTCTTGTGGCCATAGCGATTGTGTCGAGTGTCTCAGTGAGTGTGCCGATTTGGTTGAGCTTGATCAAGATCGCATTGGCGGCCTTTTCCTTGATGCCTCTTTCAAGAAAGACCTGATTCGTGACAAAGAGATCGTCACCGACGATTTGAACGCGGTCGCCGATTTCGTGGGTCAGTTTCTTGAAGCCTTCCCAGTCGTTCTCTGCGAGACCGTCCTCGATGGAGATGATCGGGAACGCCTTGGCCAGTTCCTTGTAGAAATCGACCATTTCGTCGGAGGTCAGGCTGCGGCCCTCGCCGGCGAGTACATACTTCTTGGTCTTCTTGTCATAGAATTCGGAAGCAGCAGGATCAAGCGCGAAGAGGATATCGGATCCAAGCTTGTAACCGGCTTTTTCGACGGCATCGGAGATGACCTCGAGCGCCTCGCGGTTGGACTTGAGATCGGGGGCGAAACCGCCCTCATCGCCGACCGAGGTGTTATAACGTTTGGCATGAAGCACGGTCTTGAGCGCGTGAAAGACCTCGGTGCCCATGCGCAAGGCATCGGAGAAGGTCTCGGCGCCGGCGGGCATGATCATGAATTCCTGCAGATCGACCTTGTTGTCGGCGTGTTTGCCGCCGTTGAGAATATTCATCATCGGCAGGGGGAGAATTCGGGAGTTTGTGCCGCCGACATAGCGATAGAGGGGGAGCATCGAATACGAGGCCGCAGCCTTGGCGACGGCCAATGAGACGCCGAGGATGGCGTTCGCGCCGAGGTTCTTCTTTTCAGGAGTGCCGTCGAGGTTAAGCATGAAGCCATCGAGTTCACGCTGATTGAGGACGTCGATGCCTTCCTCTTTGATCGCCGGGATGATTTTGTCGTTGACGTTGTCGACGGCCTTTAGGACGCCCTTGCCGCCATAGCGTTTTTTGTCGCCGTCGCGAAGTTCGAGGGCTTCGTGGGAGCCGGTCGAGGCTCCGGAGGGGACGGCAGCGCGGCCAAATGAGCCATCTTCAAGCAGGACATCGACTTCTATGGTAGGGTTGCCGCGACTGTCGAGGATTTCGCGAGCAAGACATTGGGCAATCTTCGGCATAGCCAAAACTCCTTAAACAGACAGACTTTGCGGTGAAAGTATGAAGGAGAAGATGAGGCGGCAAGATAAAACTTTGGAGGGGGGGTACCGGTGCTGGCAGGGTGGATAGCTGGCAGAGCGCGGCTGCGCCGCGAGGTCAGACAGGAATGTCTGACCTACTAAACCAAAGTCAGGCAGTACATAATTACGCGAATGAATTCGCGTCTACGTGTTTCGTCGCGCCGAGAAAGGATCGCGGCTGACGCCGCGAGGTCAGGCAAGAATGCCTGACCTACTAAACCAAAGTCAGGCAGTGTAGCAACACGCGAAAAAATTCGCGTTTACGCGTTTTGTCGCGCCGAGAAAGGATCGCGGCTGACGCCGCGAGGTCAGGCAAGAATGCCTGACCTACTAAACCAAAGTCAGGCAGTGTAGCAACACGCGAATAAATTCGCGTCTACAGAATTTGAAAGAGCCCTTCTACAGCAGTTGGTAGCGCTTGCGGAGGAACCATTCGGTGCAGAGCATCAGGATGATGAAGATCAAAAGGAATTTGTTGTCGAAAAGGGTTAGTTCCGAGCGGTGGACGAAGGTCTTGGGTTGAAGTCCGGCGAACTGGGAAATCGAGGCGGTGTCGTCGGCGGCATAGAACTGTCCGCCGGAAACTTCGCTGATGCGTTTGAGTGCATCAAAGTTGGCGGTTTGAGAGAGATCTTCCAAACTGTATGGCTCGACGATGAAAGTCGTCTGTGGTCTCGCGATGGCAACGCCTTCACGTTTGACGCGGCCATTGACCTGGTATTCACCTGAGGGCAGATAGTGCAGGTCGGCGGAATAGTTGCCGGGTCGGTCATAACGGAAGCTGACTACCATACTGTCGGCGGGATTTTGCCGCGACAACAGCGAAGCTTCGACCTCAGCATCTTCCACCGGAATGTAGCTGTCATCGAGGACGCGGGCATTCAATCGGACTGACTCTCCAGCAATGAATATCGGCCGGTCGGGTGTGATGACAACACGTTCGACGTCCTCACGTGCCACTAACCAAAGCACCATATTGTCGATCAGTCTGTTGTAGGTGGAATCCGTTTCGTCAATGCTCTTCGCGAGAAAGTCAAGCCGCCAAAAGGGAAATGCCGAGAGACAAGCAACCTTGCCATTGCGATAGCGATGAGCCGCCATGATGGGAGTTGCAGATTCGCCCTCGAGGACAGCAGGGACTTCTGCAATAACGGTAGCCTCAGGACGAGTGCGCGATGAGCGCAGATATCCGGAAAACGGCGGCAGGCCGTTGAGTAGCTTCTGGGTACCGGCACCATCTTCAGCCAATCTCATGAGCGGATGGATGCGGCCACGTTCGGTTAGATTGAGCTGCACCTCCTGCCTCATGATCGTGATTTGTCCATCACTGGGCTGGAAGGGGAGGAGATCGGCAGGGAGTCTTGTCTTGGGGCGCTGTCCGAAGTTCTCACCGGCGAGAACGAACATGCCTTTACCCGTGCGTTCAAAGAAGGCGTCGAACTGCTGTTTGCGATTGGCAAACCAGTCGGAATCAAAGTCGATAAGGATGAGGGCATCATAGTTGTCGAGTGCATCAACGTTGTCGGGGAACGGAATAGAGCCGGCGATACGCTGCGGCGAATCAATTGAGGCGTCGATTTTGAAATCGGTCTTGGCGGCGAGTGCGCGGTGCAGGAATTTATAGTCCCAAGTCAGAGATGAGGCGGCGAGCAGAATCTTGATTTGACTGGCGCGGATCTTGACTGCGATCTGTCGGCTGTTGTTCTTTTCGGATTCTTCCTTGGCTTGCACAGGTGCCGAAGCCTCGAGTACGACTTCGCCCTCTTTGTCTGGAGCGAACGAAAGTGATACCTTTTGCTGGCGGCCTTGACCTTCGAGATCGATATCCGATTGCACCAACGTACGGTCACCCTGCCGAATTCGAAGTGGGAGGCGCAAGCCCTCGAAGCCGCGTGATTCGACGGTGATTTCCACTGGAAAATCCTTGCCGACAAAGCCGATTGGGTTGCAGTTGATCTGTGCGATTCTGATATCGGGGAGCGGATTGGGATCGCCGAAACCGATGCTGGTCACCGGCACGCCAAGGGTACGAGCTTCCGTGACTGGGTTTGCGCCGAGATTGGAGGCTCCGTCGGAAAGAAGAACGACGCCCTGAAGATTAGCCTCGGTGAAATCCTTGCCGAGATAGCTGAGGACATTGCCAATGGCCGTGACAGGGAACTCTCCGTCGATGATGCCGTCGCGAGTGAGTGTATCGGAGAACGTGTAGCGCACGGTCTCAACATCCGGAGGAAGCTTGGCTTTGATGTTGGCGACAAAATCCTCGATACGGGAGAATTGCTCGGACGAGTGGCGGTTGTTCGCCATCGATGTGGAGTTGTCGACCAGGATCGCGACTGTTGCAGGTTTTGATTCGGAGTCTTCCATGACGAGAAGCGGCTCGGCGAAGACAAAGAAGAGTGCCGCAAGTGCGAGCCCACGCAGAACGCCAAGGGTAATTCGAAAACCACGAGTGAGCATGGGGTTGGTGCGACGGTAGTAGAAGACGGTCGCCACGACAGTCGCCACAAATGCCAGCGCGATCACCCACAGCCAGACCGAGGTGAACGAGAGGCTGTAGCGCGTGAGCAGCAAGACGTTCAACATATTATGGTTATACTGTCTGTGTCGGGAAAAGATGTAGCAAGAAAAAATTAAACGTCACGATTTATCGAAAAAGTAGCCAGTTTTTCCAGCGAATCATAGTGCCGGCTGTTGGCAAAGGGTTTGAGATAGGAGAGAGCCTGATCTGCGAGCGACTGGGCGCGAGTGCGGGCGTAGTCGATCCCGCCGGAATCCTGGATGAAATCCAGCACCGCATCAAAGCCGGACTGCTCGACACCATTTTCCAGGATTTTGATAATGCTCTTCTTGGTTCGTCCCTGCGCCTTGCGGAAAGCATGAATGAGCGGGAGAGTGATTTTGCCATTGATCAGATCGTTGCCGACTTTCTTGCCCGTGCGCTCCGACTCACCAACGAAGTCAAGAAGGTCATCGGCGATCTGGAAGGCGCAGCCGGTGTACTCGCCAAATGATGCGAGCCGTTTGACCATCTCGCCGGAAGCCCCCGACAAGATCGGCGCCGACGCCGCGGAAGCCTGGAAGAGGCTGGCGGTTTTATCGGAAATGATCTTGATATAGTCGGGTTCGGTAAGTTCGTAGTTGTGGGCTTCTTCGATCTGCCTCAGTTCCCCAACGGAGACTCTTTCGGTAGCTTTTGAGACGCGTTCAAGCATTTCCAACGAGCCAGTCTTGACCAAAAGTGTGAAGGCCTTGGCGAAGAAATAATCACCCATCAGAACTGATACAAGATTACTCCACTTGCTGTTAACGGTTGACTCGCCACGGCGTGTATCTGATTCATCAATCACATCATCATGGAGTAAGGTTGCGGTGTGAATCATCTCAACCGCAAGTGCGGCTTCAACTAAGTGCGCTGACTTGAACCCAGTCGTCTTTGCGACGAGGAAAGCGAATGTTGGTCTGAGACGTTTGCCGCGGGTATTGAGGATGTGATTGGAAATGGCAAAAATGAGAGGGGACTCGTTCTTGAGAACCCGGACTTCGAGTCTACGAAAACGGTCAAGGTCGGCCTCAATTGGCTTGACGAGTTCCTTCAATTCACTGCTCTTCAACATGCGCTGTATTGTATCGCTTTCCGCCTCTGACGTCAATCTTTTTATCTGAGAGGGGTAGTGAGATGAATGTTTAGCGCGACGGTTCATCATTCGGCGCAGGCGATGAACAGCCCGCCAGGCATGGACAGTTGGGCGACCCAACTTAAATGCAACTTATGGGACAGGCTCGAGACGACTGGTGGACACGAAGAATGAAAGATTGCGTGCGCAGCAATGAATCAGGGGATGCAGGGCGGGGGGCCGCCGGAGAAGATGTAGTTGATCAGGTAAACGACATCGGAGATAGAGATCGCCGAGCTGCAGTTGAGATCACCCACATAGAGCGGGTTCGGAGCCGCGCCGCCTGCGAAGATGTAGTTGATCAGAAAGACGGCATCGGAAATGGTGATGGCGCCGCTGCCATTGCAGTCGCCGATGATGAGGTTCTTGAGCAATACCATCTGGGGCGTGGTGGCGACAGTGTCACGGCCGTCGGAAAAGACAAAAAAGTATTCGTACCAGCCGGTCGTATCGAAGTCGGCTGTTGCACTAAATGCGGTGCCGGTTTGATAGTGTTTTTCGCAGGCGACCATTTCGTGTGGGGTATCGGCAAGTACGAATTGGCGAAGGGTAGCGAGGTTGTTATCCGAATCGTTGTAAATGATTGATGCGACTGCCGATTCTGCGACTGAAGTTACCAGCGGCGACGAGAGCGTTGGCGCCGTATTTGTGCCATACGAAATCGACTGCGATGCAGGTACGAAGCCGCCGGCGGTGCCGATATCATTGGAGGCCAACGAGGAGAGATTCTGGGTCGCTGTGACAGGCGCAATCAAGATTAACCCAGAGGGTGGCGGCCAGGTCGACCAGCCGGCTTGAGCGGTGAGGTCTGTGATATTGCAGGCGAGGCTCAGATTATTGCCGGTGATGTTGGTTGAGATGTTCCCGATTTTGGAGAAGGAGCTGTCAACCGGATTGATCCTGTAAAGACCGGAACTGAGTACGAACGGCACGTTGACATAGATCATGGCGTAGGCGGCAGAGTCGGTGGCATCGGGGTCGATGATTCCCACCGAATAGAGGAAAAAGTTAAGCCCGCTGGAAGTGGGAAAGCCACCGCCGGCATTGGTGAGACGCGCGAAAATGCGAGTGTCGGAGTAGCTCATTGCACAACCGGTAATGTCGAGCCAGGTTCCAAGAGCACCAACAGTATCGCCGACGGGATCGGAGCCCATGTCTGTCAAGAGATCTGCAGGTACGGGAAATGTATTGACGGTGTTCTTCGGTGACTGCGAGATCACGATGGTATCGGTCTCGGAGCGGAAGTAATATTCGAGATTGCCGGAAGGCGGGAAGTAGTTAATCGAACCCGAGACTGTCCACGTAGAGCAGGTCTGGTAGAGAACAGCCATGGAGGTCTGATTCCACACAGGCGACCCGACATTGCGGTAGAGCAAATGGTAAATGGAAGATGGGCTATAAAATGTCGAATCCGGAATATCATATTGGAAAGTCGTGTTCGTGTCGGGTGCGCTGTGGAAAGACGGTGCGTAGGGAGTAGGCAGATTCTGTGCATAAAGTGGCGTTCCAAGCAACAGAAGTGCGGCCATTGCGCGAAGCAGATAGCGTGTGAGCATCGACAGGACCTCGAGTGAAAGCGGCCAGTAATGGACATCGTAACAGATAGATGTACAAACGCAGTATAACAGCTTTGCTCGATTAATCAAGCGGAGAGTCGATGATTCTGCCAGCAACGGATCAGAAAGGCAGAGCAAACGATTTGTTAGGTTTGATCAGCAGCCGACTATGTGTGTAGTCGAAAATGACGTTGAACCGTCTAATGAGGTCGTTTCCCAGAATTCCTTCGCCGCCGGTCTGTTTCGAGCGGACTTCCAAAGGTGCAAACGCAGTGCGGATGTCTTTGAGTTCATACTTACCGATCTGTAGCCGCCTACTTCGTCCGAGGTTGCCGTAGATGTCGCCGCTGAGTCCGGTACCAAGTCTCTTCCAAGTGACGTGATTGGGGACTGTGAATTTTTGATGGGGATGAGTGAGCAATTCGAGTGCGTCACCTGAAGCGAGGTCGATATAGACTCGAAGCGGCACGATCTCACCGCCAACGACTTCGACAGTGACATTGAGGAAGGGGAGATCATCTTGAATTTCGATGGGAACGCAGAACCAGGAAGAGTCATAAGCGACGCAGGTTGTATCTCTCAGATAAATCGACTGCAGATCGTAATCGATCTCAACGATGTAGTGACCGAATAGATTCCAGCCAATGACGCCATCAGTTGGGAATGACTGGGTATGTGCACTGTGCGAGACCAAAACTCGTTGATCGGTGAGGGCGACCTCGCCAAAGTTGACGCTGCCGGTTTCAATCATAGTGGTGATGGAGGCCTCGCCAACGCCGGCGCCGGGTACGCGGGCCTCGATGGCTCCTGTCGTATCGAGCAGTTTCAGTGCGCTCTCGTGGAATAGGTACACGCCGTCAAAGCGCATGCCAGTGTCGAGGATGAGCTTCAGCGGTTGCGAGCCATTAACTGACGTCGGGATGATAATGCGATTGCGTTCGATTTGAAAGGGCACTTTGAGAGCTTCATGTTCAAGTGCAAGGACAGGCAAGTTCCCGATGACAAAGAAGAAGCAAAGCGACGAGACGAGAATACGAGTGTTCCGGTTAATCATGACACAAAATACTATTTTAGAAGCAAAAGGGGGAGGATAAAGGTTGAGGCGCCGGCGGTGCGGTCGGAAAGCTATGATCTGCCCAAAAAGCTCCCCTGTCCGGTGACCGCACGGCAACCTGTCAACCACGGCAAATTTCAGCAATTGCCGAAAGTACGTCGCTCCCTGCAGGTGAAGTCATCAGGGAGAATCATGCTCAATTGTGTATGACCGCAGGAAGCTGTGCGCATGGCAGGTTCATCATACCTGATCTGCGCACAGAGCCCCTGCGTGAGCCAGCCTTTGTCGACTATAAGTCAGTGAGAAGCTCGTGAGGGAGAGCTCTAATCCGCTGAGCAGTCGACATCCTTGTCAGCGTTAATATAGCGGGAGGGGGCGATTTTTAGCAAGGGGGAATTTGGGAGTGAGAGGAGTAATTGAAATATCGCGGCAGCCACTGCACATTCTCATCGGGAGAGAGGTCCGTCTGGGCGTCCTCTGTGACCGCGAGACAGTCCTCTGGAGAGGCGAGTTCTGCCGGTCGCTGGCCGAAAAGGGATTGAACAATGTTCAATTGGGGGCCAACTTTCAGGGACTTACATCTAAACATAGACAATTTGGTGGTCGTAGTAAGTGTAAAGATATAGTAAGATGGATTCCCATTGGAGGTTGAAGTGTTCAAAAGAATTCGCCCGCTGTTTTTATTGGCGCTTGCGGCGCTGGTAACTCCCTGTTGCAGCATCTTTGCCAGCGATATCCATCAGGCCGTCGTGAGCGGCGATCTGCGAAAGGTGACTTCTGTCATCGACGCGGACACTGGATTACTAAATTTGCGAGATGAGAATGGAAGAACTCCTCTGAATTTGTCCGCAGAGATAGGCAACAAGGAGATTGCCAGGGCACTGATCGACCGTGGTGCGGATATTGACTTGTCGGATTCTGAGTATCGCTCGCCGATGCATCACGCAGCGGCGCGGGGAGATGCCGACATGGTTCGACTTCTACTTGAAAGAGGCAGTACGACGATCAATGACACTTCGCGTGCGCGTCGGGGTGGATTCGAGGGTGGGTGGACACCGCTGCATTTAGCGGTGCTGAACAGTTGGCCGGAAGTCGTGCAACTTCTACTCGATCACGGTGCGGATTTGGAAGCGCGTGATGGGATTCTAAGGACGCCGCTGGTTCTTGCCGCCGAAAGCAGGGACTTGAGAGTTGCAGAGATTCTCATTGAGCGCGGTGCGGACATCAACGCCAGGGTGATCAGGGGTTATTCTGCGATTCTCTGGGCCGCGCGAAGGCAGTTCGAGGATTACGTTGATTTACTTATAACAAAGAAAGCTCTTGTTGCGGACGATGAGTTACCGCAAGCATTCCAGATGGCAGTGGTCGGTGGCATGGAAGGGCTGTATGATTACGTGATCGAATTGGGGTGCAATGTAGAAGAGATCCGACAGCGCGATGCGGGTTTGATATTTCCCGCTGCGGTGGGAGGTTCGGTGCCGATTGTACAGTCTCTGATCCAGCATGGATTTGTGCCTGCGCAGGAGGACTCGGACGGGTGGACGCCTCTTCACCATGCGGCATCCGAAGGGCACGTTGGCGTCGTCGAGTGTTTGCTCGCAAGCGGCGTGGACAAAGATCTGCGAACAAAGAAGGGGGAAACGGCTTTCAATCTGGCTTCGCTCCACGGACGAAGCGAGGTCACCAATTGCCTTGAACAAGCGGGCGCAGATAGAGCTGATCCGCAGATGCCGGTTCTGGAAGGACCCTACCTTGGGCAGAAGCCTCCGGGTGATGCGCCAGAATTGTTTCTTCCCGGGATTGTCTCTGGTCATTATCGAGCTCATTCCTCAATCACATTCTCGCCGGACGCTCTTGAGGCATATTGGACAGAGATGATTCCGCCGGAGGGACGCGTGCTGTCGACGCGTGTCGTGTCTGGTCGCTGGACTTATCCGGTGTTTGCGGAACTGGACCGAGATCCGACTTTTTCACCTGACGGCATGAGACTCTTCTTTATCAAGACCAGACCCTTCAGAGAAGGCGAGGTACCGGGTGGCGATCCGGATGTAAAGGAGGAGTACTGGTACTTGGAGAGGACAGGCAGTGGTTGGTCAACACCGATATCAGTCGGCAATGAAGTCAATGCCATAGGTGTGCACTGGCCGTGCTCTGTAGACAGAGAAGGCAATCTGTTCTTCTCGGAATTCTCCAAAGAAATGTACTGCTCGCGGTACGTTGGTGGCAGATACGAAGCGCCGGTCAAGCTGACAGAATTGCTTGGCAATGCCACGCTCGTTGGCAGCAGCCCGTTTATTTCACCGAACGGGGATTATCTTTTGTTCTCCGCGGGAGACAGCCTGAACATAAGTTTCAAGAAGAAGGACGGAATGTGGACAGACAGGCTGAACCTCGGTGGTGATATAAACGCTTCGCGCGTCAATGGCTCACCGCGAGTCACAGCGGATGGCAAGTATATGTTTTTCGTCAGTGCAGGACAAGGCAGACCGTGGGGGATTTACTGGGTTTCTGCCGATTTTATTAACCGGCTGAGAGCCGAGTACGAGTCGAGCGAGTAGCACCGGCTGAGTGGGCAGCGAGGTCGCGAAGGCGGAATAGTCGCAGTTTCATTTTGTCGTGTGGGTTTGAATCGACGATGTTGATTACTCACGAAGCACAGGACGACAAGGAGGAGAGAATGATACGTACAGGATTGTGTGTTATGGTTTCGGCGTGGCTGGCATTGGGAGTTTGTGCGCTGGGGGCGGACAAGGAAACGGTGCCGCTTCATCCGGTGAACACCTATTCGATCGTGGCATACGATAGTGCGACCGGTCAATTCGGCGCGGCGGTGCAGTCGCATTGGTTCAAGGTTGGCGACGTGATCTGGGTCGAGCCGGGTGTCGGCGCGGTGGCGACACAGTCGCTGGTGGAGTTCAGCTATGGGCCGCTGGGACTTGAGTTGATGCGACTGGGCAAATCGGCGACGCAGGCTTTGAGCGGGTTGCTGGTTACCGATCCGCAACACGGCGTGCGACAGGTGGCGATGGTGGACAAGAACGGCGTGGTGGCGACACACACGGGAGATAAGTGCATTGCAATGGCGGGACATCATGTTGGGCATCATTATTCAGTCCAGGCGAATTTGATGCGCGACTCGACAGTGTGGGCGGCGATGGCAAAAGCTTACGAAAACACCAAGGGTGATTTGGCTGAACGGATGATGGCGGCACTTGAAGCCGCACAGGGCGAGGGCGGCGATATTCGCGGAAAGCAGTCGGCGGCGATGGTGGTGGTCACGGGCCAACCGACGGGGATGAAGTGGAAAGATAATCTGGTTGATCTGCGCGTGGATGATTCACCGGAGCCGCTGAAGGAACTTCGGCGGCTGCTGGAAATTACTCGCGCCTATGACCGAATGAACAAGGGCGATGAGTATGTTGCGGTGGGTGACTTTGACAAGGCCAATACTGAATACTCGGAAGCTGCACGGCTGGCGCCGGGGAATCCGGAGATATTGTTCTGGTACGGCGTGACACTGGTCACTGCCGGTCAGCTGGACAAATCGCTGTCGGTGTTCAAGCAGGTCTTTGAGCAGGATGCCAGTTGGCGGGTGTTGGTGCCGCGATTGGTGAAGAGCGAATTACTACCGAATGATCCGAAGATTATTGAGAGGATAGTGGCGCAGTAGGCCGCCAAATCAGTTCATTTCTTTACCAGCGTTGCGACTATGCGTCCGCGGGTGGTGATGTCCTTGCGGTATTGCTGGAATGCTACGAATTGCTCCGGTTCGATGATATTCTGTTTGCGGCTAAGTGAGCGGATGATGATCGCGGTGTCGGCCGAGAGGGAAGAATTCACAGTGAGATCACCGAATCTGGAAGTGTCATTGACTTCGGCCGGCAGGGATTTGAAATCGTAACCCGGTGGCAGGATGATGCGGACCGTATCGATTAGCTGACAGGGGTATCCGATGTCGATGGGGTGTTTCCTCTTCGTAAGGTCGGTGGATTCGACTTCCGAGATCAGGCGAAATCCCGAGAGATCCAAGATCAGATCCTCACCTGCCTGTTTCAGCAAGCGTGGACTAGACCAGGCAATTTCGAGACCGATGCGCGAGAGCTCCTTTTCTGCGATGTTTATTCCATTGTGATCAAATCCCGGAACGCCGGATATGTTGAGGTGGCTTGCGAGCAGAGAAGTGACTTTGTTGCGATCTCCGGAAGTAATCAGTGTGTTGACACCGTGCGATGGATTTCCAAGCAGAAGAGATTTCAAAGTGATCATTGCAGAGAGCGCGGGGGTAAGTGAGATATCGATATTTCGGCGGAAGACGTTTTCGCTGATGTGAGAAACCGGCGTCGTCAGCAAGTTGCCGTTCTCGCTGTCGACAATGAGTGTACTTAGGCCTTCATCGGAATAGGGAAGATCACCGAGTGCGCAGTCGAAGCAGGTGGGATCGACCCAAGTGGTCTCAGCGTCACTCGTGTAGAACATGATCGCGTGGTTGAAGAGACTAATAGTTGGCATACCGGGATCGATGAATTCCTGGTTACGAGTAGAGATCAGAGAAATGCGAGTCTCGATACCGGCCTTGGCGAACATCACGGCGTAAAGTGTGGCAAGGTCTTTACAGTCTCCGTAGCCGACCTGAAAGGTTTCGTTGGCGGGATGTGGAATCCAGCCACCCATTCCGAGATAGATAGCGACGTAGCGGAGTCTGCCTGCGAGGCTGCGGTGCATAGATTCGAGAAGGGTTGTGGAGTCGGTTTTCTGGTGTTGACGGAAGAAGTCGTCCTGAGCATTCGAGGACTTGAATGCCCCGCTGGTCATGTTAAAGCAGCCTTTGGACAGGGAGTTCCAGCTACTGCCATCGAATGATGTACCTGCGAACTTGAACACCTGCGGAGTGGCATAGAGACGCGTTTCGCGACTCAACGGCCACGGCTCATTCGGCTCAGGACTGTTAGCGCGGAGATTGGCCACTGACCAGCTACGCATATTTGTTTCCGGGTTCTGACTCTCGTTAGACGCACTGAATTCGCCGACCCAGTTATAGCGAATCATGTTCGCCGGATGTGCCTCGATTTGGCAATACCCGGATTTGAGGAACAGGCGCTGATCAGGAGTCCAACCGGGCCACATGCCAATTGACTTCAATTCAACTGTGGCCTGCCAGTCAACGGTGTAAGGCACGTGCGCTGTCTTGAATGCCCCAATATAACTGCAATCCTCCAAGTAAAGAGAGAGTTCCGATCCGAAACCACAGACCTTGACCAGACTCTTCTTGCTGACCAGACTGTCAAGAATGTTGGCGTCAGCATCGAATTGATAACCTGAAACCTGCTTCAGTTTGGTGAAGGAGTTCTCGATCGCTCTGAAGTTGCCATAGTGTGCGCCATCAGCCGTTTTGATGCGGACGATGTAATGTTGGCGCAGTTGTGCGCGGCCCGACTCATCTACGGATACAAAGACGCTGTCGGCGATGACGTAGGCTGTTGCGGTGTCGGTCGTGGTGAGACTGGAATCCGGCGGCACGGAACTCTGGGCTTGCAGAGAGATGGGCGGCAGAAATCCGACAATAACCAGCGCGGCTGCCGATAAGAAGTTGCGGGCTGGAATTGCACGCATCAGTGAGCCGTTGCCGTCAGTGATTCGTTCATGCTCGACGTCGCTTTCTGGTAGAAATCGTGGATGAGAGAGTACTCCTCAGGAGGATAGAACACTCGTTTGAGCATGAGATTGGTCATGACACGTGCGGTACTTTCGTCGTGGAGCACAGCACGAGAGTAAAGCAGATCAGGAGTTACCTGACTGACGTTACTCGGCAGATTTGCTAGTTTGTAGTTCGCCGGCAGGTGCAACACAAGCGACTCGGAGAAGAAACATGAATAGCTTAAGTCCACGGGGAATTGGCGGGTCGGGCTGGTGAAATAATTCTCGCCCGACCAGATCAATGCGGGCTGGCAGGCCAGAAGGCCGCCGCTCATAGTACAGAAGTCCGTGATTTTCACAACGATGCTGAACGATGTACTGTCGGAGTATTCGGGCTCGATCCGATTGACTTCGACAAGTTCGAAATTCTTCTGCCGCAACGCGGCAAGAATTTCCGAGACAAGTTTTGAATTGGGATCGGCGCCATGGTCGGGGCCCAGCATCTGTTGTTGGTAGCCGGAGATGGTGACGTAGGAAGTGCAGATAGCGCTGCCGTCCTCGTCAATCCAAAGAGCGGCATCATTGCGGATTCCGCTTTTCCACTGGGCGTGATTCAATTGGATCGTGTCGACAGGTGTCTCAGAGACGCTGCCGGATTCTGCTAACTCGGCAAAGCGGTGCAGGCGATCGCCGGTAAGCACTAATCCGCCGTCGGCCCTCAGGTTTGGCGGCAAGTAGGGGAACGGAAAGTCCTTTGTGGAGGTATCGAGGAGGTAGTGAGTCGAGCCGACCTTCATGTCGCAGAGCAAATAGTTGAATTGATTTGCGTTCAGGATTCTGGTCGTAAAGCGCGCGTAATCACGAGTCGCGATCAGTAGTGGATTGGCGTCATATTTCGAGGATTGGAGCATGGCGACGAGCAGAAGATTCTTGTCGATGGCCGTTCCGGCGCGTCGGTGAAGAGTCTCCGCGGTAGACTGCGAAGGTTGGATGTACATCGGCACCCCGACAGTCGTCACAATTTCATCGCGCACAAAAGCGTGCAGCCTCTTGACCTGCTCGCCAATCTGCAATGAATCGCCAGAAAGAACGGAATCGACCAAGGCTCGGATCGTGTCATCAAGGACCAGACTCTCGTCATAGATGCGGGTCAGAGAGCGAGCTTGATCAGGCCAGTCCTTGAGAAATGACAATTCGATTTTCTCTTCCAGCTTGTATCCAAAGAGGTACTCGGCTTTGAAACCTGAGGTTTGAAAGTACATGCTCGGCTGGAAATTGAGTTTGGCGCCTTGAAACGGCTCTTCGACGAGTGGAGGCAGGTTTTGCATGGCCCAAGTGAACCGCTTAGTCGGTCTGCGGTCAAGCCTGCTATCGACACCTTCCGGAGTTTGCAGGGTATCGTCGAGGCCAATCATGACAGTATTGAAGATGAAATAGGGGCTCGGCGTAAACGAAAATTGTGATTCCAGAGTGTAGAAGTCGTTCTGGAACTTCCAGGCGGGAAGGTCCTGTGCAAGGCTCGAAGTGATACTGTATTTCAACTCAATAATGCAGCCATCTTCGACTGCCGGAAATGAGAAGGAGATGATTTCGATTGCGTCACTGATCTTCTTCTTAAGTAGTTTCATAGAACTGTGTGAGAATTTCTTGCCATTGGGCAAATAGGTTTGCGCGCTGAATCCACCGAAGTCATTAACTTTGGGTACCGCGAGTTCAATGTTGATGATCTTCGAAGCGGCCAATCGGTCGAATACCTTGTGGCGCGTGTGGCGCTCCATCTTGGCACCCTTAAATCCAACTTCGAGAGAACCGATGTCGAAAATTACGACTGCCGGTGTGTGAGGGTATTCTGCGGGCGGCTGAAGAGCCCATTCTGCTTCGCTGATTTTGCCCCACTTGTATTTGTCTTCCGCTTGAAGATGTGATGCGAAGGCTGCCAGGACGCAGCAGGCGGCGATCAGGATAAGGCGATTGGTGGTTGGAAGCACTGTCCCTCCTTGTGAACGAGCCTATACATCAAAGCTGACCTCATGCTCGCCCGTGAATCGACGTTGAGGTGAGGGTCCGCGATCAGCCAGATCGCATGAGCAAAATGTCAGGCGTCGATATTGAAGTCAAATACAATTCGGTTAATTAGCTCTCCGATATCCTATCGCTTTTTGAAAACCACTGCCGAAGCGAGTGCCTCAGTGCAGGCCTTCTGGAATTCCCTATATGATTCAAAGTCAGGAGGCATCACCCGTGCGATTGTGACCGTGTGTTTGCGTGAGACCGTGACAGAGGCCGACGTGTCAGGGGGAGCTTGAGCGCTGATAGTGAGGCTCCCAAAGGCGGACTCAATAGGCTGTGAGTCGGGGAGTTCGGCCAGTGACCACTCCTCAGGTATTTCGAGAAGGATATCGTCGCTGACAGTCATAGTCGAACCGAGCACGATTGGCTGAATCCGATCGGTTATATCGGGAAGATCGGTGCTGATCGGCGATGGGATGATTGAGCCTTTGAGGTGGACGCGGTCATCGAGCCGCTGTGCGACGCGACGGATACTTCCCGAGACCTGGCACGAAAAGCGGGAAAACGTCGAATCGAACTTGTTGAAATAGCAATGATCGATTTTCAGATTCTTCGGAAGAAAATCGCGCCGTTGCAGATACTCGCCGAATTCGTCAAAGGTCATTTCCTGAGCGGCGTACTTGAGCGAGTGGCTGGCATTGCCGGAAGCTTCGATGTCCAGAACGACCATCGCTGAGTTGTCGGTGCCGATGCGAATCTTAAATTTGCGAGTGATGAGATTTTTGTCAGGCGGTGACAACGGCGTCCGAGCCAGGCCGCCATCCTCGGGGTCGATAACGAGGGCGTAGACATCCTCGACGCCGTTGGGGATATCGCCAAGCTCGCAGACGGAGCAGGTCGGATCGATCCAGGTTATCTCGCGGCCATTTCGCAGTGCGACAATGACGTGATTGAAAATTGAGAGGGTTGGAAATTTGGGATTGATTTGGCCGATGTCCTTGGTGCGGACCAGGGCAAGATGAGCCTGATAGCCGGCATGCGTCAACAGGGCCGCGTAGAGCGTCGAGAGATCCTTGCAGTCGCCATAGCGGTTGTGATAAGTGTCATTGGCGCTGTGGGGCTGCCAGCCGCCGATACCGATACTGATCGCAACATAGCGTAGGCGCGACATGAGCGCGTGATGGAGACCCTTGAGCGGCGAGCCGGAGTACGAGTCATCGGCAAGAAGTCGTCCGGCGTCGGATTCCAGTTTGCCGCTGATTTGGAGCTGCTTGCGGGCAATTTCGTAGTAGCTGCGGGCCAGCGACGACCAGTCGGAGCCATCGAGAGGATACTTGTCCATCTTGGTGAACTGGGGAGAAAAGTCGAGTCTCTGCATTGACTCGTAGGCTGGCGGCGACTGCGGTTCCGGATCAAAGGGAGAGACACTGGTCGCGCTCCAGGTGGAGATGGTTCGTCCTCTCAAAGTCTCCGTAGCCGGATAGGACCTTGCCCCGAGATTGATACAATCGGTGCGGAACTCGAAATCAGTTGGCGCATCGACGGTGTAGCTGCTGCTGAGAACGGGAATTGCCGTTTGCGGAGTCCATTCGGGCCAGGCGAAGAACGACAGCAGGGATTCCTTGTACTCATACTCGACGGTGAATGGATAATTACCCGCACTCAACATCGCTGTATAGAAGCAAACGTCATCATAGAGCGTGTAGTTTCCGCCAAAACCGCAGTCTTTGTGCAGGTCTTTGCCGGACCTCTTGAGAATTTCCGTTCCATTGGCCGCGAAGACACGTCCGCGGAAATCGTCAAGTTTGACGAGGGCGTTCTCATAGAGTTGGACAGTGCCGTGGGACAATCCGGCTTCGCGCAACACTCGGACACGTCTCTTTCCAAAGAACTCGGCGTGGCTGTTGTCGCGGATGACGATACGGCTGCTGTCGAACTCGACAAACGCCGCGACGGAAATTGTGTCAATCGTGGCCAGCGAGTCTGAAGGCAGATCGAGGGAGTCCGATGGCTCGGCGGCTAAGAGTTCAGATCCGAGAAGAGCGATAGAGACGATTGCAGCGGCTAAGCAGAGGTGCAGAGCCGCGATCATTTTTGCCCCGCAATAAACGGATCGGTAGCAGCTTCCGTGAGTTGCTCGAATGTCTCCCTCAGCTTGGCGTATTCGGTGGGTACAAACATGCTCTTGCTGACGATCAACTGTGAAATAATGCGGGCCTGATTGTCAGCCTTCACGACAAACCTTGTATAGCGCACGCCATTGACTGCGAGACTGAGGTTTTCCGGAAGCGTCTCGAGCTGGAGGGAGTCACTCACGACCAGATCGACCGTTTCGGAGAGTTGATAGGGATAGCCGAAATCGACTGGAAACGAACGTTGCGGTTTTTTGAAGGGATTGTCCTTAAGAGAAAAGATCAATGGTTCGCCCGTGACATTGCTGTCGAGCAGGTCACAATAGTCAGGCAACTCGAAGACTAAGTCAATTCCAACGCTGTCTTCACCGGGAGCTTCGGTCATTTTGTAGTCAACCAGTTCAAAATCCAGCGATTGAGATTTAAGCAGTGATTCTTTGACTTCGCGGGAGTTAGGAGTTTCATCCAAGATCTTCTTGTGCAGACTGAGCAGGTGGCCTGCGATGTTGACGTGAGAAGAACAGACGGCGCTGCCATCGGCAGAGACGATCATCTTGGTATTGAAGGTTATGCCGCTCTTGCGCTCGGGAGCGTTAAGAGAAACGATTTTCGAGTTGTCGCCATCGATAACGAGGCCGCCGGTGACCAGGGCGTCGAACGGTATATAGGGGAATGGCACCCAACGATCGGAAGCGTCGAGCAGATACGAGAGGGATCCGACTTTGACAAGACAGAGGAGATAGTCGAATTGGTTCAAATCATATACCTGCGGGTTGAAAAATGTGAACGTGCGTGTGCCGATCAGGAGCGGATTGGCGGTGACGCCGATCTTCCGCAGCATTTGAATCAGCAAGAGATTCTTGCCGGTACCGATGCCGCGCAGTTCGGAAAGAACCTTGTCCACGCCGTGTGGGGTCAGATAGAAATTGCTTTCGAGATCGGTGGTGAGAATTTCGAGGCGGACAAAATCGCAGAAGCGGCGCACGATTTCGAGCGTATCGGTCATGCCGGCTGCAAGTTCGCGGGCCTTGTCTTCGACGCCCTTGTCTTTGTCCATTGCCGGGGCAGTGTAGTTCTCCTCGACAATCTTTGCCAAACTCGGCCAGTCGGTGATGAATTTGACGTAGTTGTCAATATCCTTGAATGAGATGAGCTGGAGGCAGAGCGAAGCGTAATAGCTGTTAACTGCCGCCATGTGGGATTCGGGTTCGATCGGATAGATGTCGTGCAAGGTCCAGGTATATTCGGTTGGCAACGAGGGGTCGAGTCCGATGACGCGCTCGACCGGTTTGCGGAGCTCCTCGGGGACATTGCGGGTGATTGCCGTGTAATTCAGCCCGGGTGCAAGATCGGTGATAAATGATGACTCAAGTGTATAGTACGGACCCTGGAAGTACCATGGGTCGAGGGAGCCATAATGGCTGTTCCAGATCTTATATTTGTATTCCACGATGTAGCCATTCTCGACCGCCGGGAAGGTGAACGTCATGTACTCGAGGCTTTTGCCTGACCTCTTCTTGAGTAGAGCGTCCTTCTCGACCTTGAGTTTTTTGCCATCGGCGAGAATCGTCTGCGCATCAAATCCGCGAAAGCTCTCGCTTCCGTAAACCGGAATTTCTATAGCGATTGCTTTTTCAGCGCCGGCTTTATTGAAGATCTTGGTGCGAACATGACGCTCGAAGACGATTTGGTTGCCGTCGTAAGGTTGTGGAATGTCGACCTTGCCGATGTCGAAAATGACGACGGCGGCGGCTTCCGGAAACGCGGCAGGCGGTGTCAGGGACCACTCCGAGTCCTTGACATCTCCCCATTTGTGTTGATCGGCAGCGCAAACTTGAGATGTGAAGGTGAAAACGGAGAGAATCGAGACGAGCGCAACCAAGCGAAGATAATGAGATGACATAAAACCCTCTTTCTAAGGCAATACCCCAGACATTGATGCTAACTCCGTTGCCTGTGAATCCGGTTGAACTCACCACCGGACTTACAGCCTAATGTCGATGCTGACACTAAAATGGTGTTTTTGCTCAATGTTGTCAACCACAAAGTGGGGATGGTTAAGCGGCGGGCAGTTAGTAGACCTGGCCGCTATCATCTTTCTTGCCGCGACCTGATTTTCCGACGACATAACCGAAAAAGAAGCCAAGGAAGAAAATGAATCCAACGAGGATAGTTAAGCGTCCCATGAATTCAATATATGGCCTTCAAATTTTCTTCACTAATTCAATCTTTTGGTCGTTGGCTCTGGTGGGGGCGACTTGTGTTCAGGTTGTGCACTGTTGTGCAGACTTAGGCATTGAAAACGGGGATCAATTGGCTCGACTTTAATCCTGCCGGACAATGAGCTATTAGCTGGAACTTGACTTGGATTAAGCGGTTATAATCCACGGTCATTCCACTTTCAAGAAGTCTCGCTTAGTCGACCGACTTGGCAGGAAAATTGCACGAATCGGTTGACAAACGGGGTGCAAGTTCGTTTATTTTAGCTGATCAACTTATAAGGAGAGACGGAGCAGTTTTATCGACCGATAGGTAATGAAGATTTCCGCAGATGCGGAGCATTACAAGTTCAGAGCTGACTTGCGGTTGTCGATTTTAGTTTGCAGAAACTCGGCCCGTGAGTATACTCGAAATTCTAAAGTTAGGTCGACTTAACTGATGTCCAGAATCTCGTTCAGCATACTCGCATCCGTTCTCACAATACTCCCATTATTTCCCTTAAATTCTGGTCTGATTGCGGGCGTTAAGGTAAACGTTTCCAATGAACGTGAACTGGTGGTGCATTGGAGCGTGCCGGGGTCAGCCAGCGCATCCTTAGGCGCAGGCGACTTCCTCACCGAGCAAACCAGTTTTGCGGTTGACGATAGCCTGACCGTCGAAGCTTACAGCATTTGTTTTTGGTCGCCATCGTCAAAGGTGGTGTTTGAGCGCAGCGATGTGGTGACTGGGAAGGAGATTGATGGTATCTCGCAAGCGCTGGTTGACGGCCCCCTGACCCGCATCCAACTTGTCGCGCCGACACTCATTCGCGGCCGGTGGCTGGGGAAAATGATAATCCCGAAATTCGTGTACAAGGGCGGCGGTTGGTTTGAGACCGTGGCTGCGGATATTGCGGTGACCTTTGGGGAACCAGTTTACACAGCGGTGACTTCGGAGAGTGGCCCGCTGGATCGAATTCTCGACGATCTTGCGGTGAATAGCGCCGAAGCGCGGAACTGGTACGCCAAGCCCGCTGCCACAGCCCAGACGACAATCTTCAATCCATTCGCGCAGTCGAACAACTGGGTGCGAATCACCACGACCGAAAGCGCGATCTACAGGATCACGAGAAGTGACTTGTCGAGCGCCGGAGTGGCCGTTGGAGCGTTGGATCCGCGGACACTCAGACTGTTCCACGGTGGTGGAAAGCCATTACCGAATTCGAATGACAGCGCACGCGACTCGCTGGTTGAAATGGCGATCAAGATTGTTGGCGAGGAGGATGGAGATTTCGGTGATCAGGATTTCGTAGTGTTCTTTGCCAACGGGGGAGATTTCAACACCTGGGATTCGATTCCGGGATTTGTGCGCCACTCTTACAGCGATCGCAATGTTTACTATTTGACATATGGTGGCACATTCGCAAGCGAGCCGAAGCGAATGGCGACAGTCTCGGGCAATGTCGGGTCTGCGGTGGATACGATGACGAAATTTTTCGATTACTTGCATTTCGAAGAAGACGCACAGCTCAGCCAGTCCGGCGGCGATGTGTTTGACTATTACAACTGGTACTGGGGAATTGCCGGCGATATCACGGTGTTCTTCAACCTGCCGACGCCGGTGGCGCAGTCGGTGAATCAGTTGTCAATCACGGCCACGCGACCGACGTTCACGCTGCGGCTGAACAATTTCGAGTTGACGCGCGAATCAGGAAGCGGAGACACGTTTGTTTACAGCTCGGACCGTTTTACGAGCGGCCTCAACCAGATATCGATCGATTATCCATTCAATGACGGCTACACGGATGACTTTCTCGTGAAATTGGAGCGCGCACTCGAGCTGCCCATCACAGGTGAACTGCGATTCACCGGTCCCGCTGACGGCACTGTGCACGCATACAAGATAGCAGGACAATTCAACAATCCGTATCTGATTGACTATCGGGACTTCTTCCAGCAATCGTTGATTTTGCCACAGGTCGGCGCCGGCCAGTTGACTTATTCTGTGGCCGGAAGCGCCGGCAGGACCACACCGTTTGCCATTGCCAATCTTTCTGGCCTGAAGACGCCGACATCACTGGTCGCGGCGCAGATAGATGATATCAAATCGGCCGCTAATGGCGCAGATTACCTTGTGATCACCCACGACAATTTCCATGCTCAGGCACTTGAGTATGCGGCCTATCGCCAGGTGCATGACCAACTGCGGACGCGAGTGGTAAAGATCTCTGACATATACGCGCAGTTTTCCGGTGGTCGTCTCGATCCAATCGCAATTCGCGATTTCTTGCGGCATACTTACTACAACTGGAGCGGCGCGAAACCATCCTTCTGTCTGTTAATCGGCGACGGTGTCTACGATTTTCGCAACAATCTCGGCACGGGAGGCGTAAACTACGTCCCACCGTTCATAGTCGACGATGATGAGACTGTCTCGGACGAGAACTTCGTGTTTCTCGATTCCTTGCTCGATCTGGATTCAGACAATTCCTATCCAGCCGACCGGGGAGTGGATATGGTGATTTCGCGCTGGCCGATCAAGAGCACTTCAGAATTCACTGCAGTCTTTGAGAAAATGAAACGCTACGAAGCAGGAGCCGATGCCGGAAGCTGGCGCAATATGATCACGTTGATAGCGGACGATGAAAACCATCCGCAGTCGAGTCTGCCGGAGGTGTTTCACACTCAGGATACCGAGATTCTGGCAAATACCATTGTACCACAGACATTCGTACTCGATAAGATCTATGGCATCTCATATCCTTTTGGCGCCGCGGCCGAGAAGCCGACGATGCGTGATGATATTATCCGGGCCATCAACGACGGCAGATTGATTGTCAACTACACCGGACACGGCAATCAGAATCTTTGGGCTGACGAGCGAATTTTCAGGCGCACTCAGGATATCCCGCGCTTGGTGAACGAATCGCGGCTGCCGCTGATTTTCAACGCTTCCTGCTCGATAGGGTTTTTTGATGATCCAAAGGGCGAAGGCATGGCCGAGGATTTGTTGCGCTTTGCAACCGGCGGGGCCGTAGGGACGATCTCGGCGACGCGTCTGGTATATTCGCGCCCGAATTTCGAATTCAACAAAGCCGGCATGACGCAACTTCTGGGAGACAAGAACTACACCATTGCAGAAGCGGTGTACGTGACTAAGTTGCTTCGACAGGGTGCGTTCGGTGTCGGCGACAATGACCGGAAATACATTTATATCGGCGACCCGCTCACACGGCTGACGGTTGCACCCAACAAGGTTCAATATGTCAAGTTTGAGCCGGATTCGCTGGTGGCGTTGACTGTTACCGAGTTGGCCGGCCAGATTACCGATCGCGACGGCGTCAAGCAGACTGGATTTGACGGCACGGCGACGGTTAGCGTGTTTGACGATTC
Organism: uncultured Ignavibacteria bacterium; assembly: GCA_964552775.1. GTDB lineage: Bacteria > Zixibacteria > MSB-5A5 > CAIYYT01 > CAIYYT01 > JADJGC01. The sequence goes on from CAZKIH010000030.1 coordinate 36,562, forward strand.
GCGGGAACGCAGCGTGACGATTCCGCCATTCACCGTAACCTATTCGGAATATGGCCCGGAGATTTATCGCGGCAAGATCGGCGTCGTGGGTGGGGATTTCAGTTTGAAGTTCGTGGTGCCAAAGGACATTACCTACGGCGGCGACGATGCGCGAATCAGCAGCTATGCTGCGGGAGGCGGCAGCGGCGCAGCAGGTGCAATTTTTCCAATTGCCATTGGCAGCATCAACAAGGATGTGATCGATACTGTCGGGCCGGAAATAGAATTATATCTCAACGGCAATGTAAGGATGACCGACGGGATGACGATCGTTCCCGGAAGTGAACTGACGATTGAGTTGTTTGATTCGCTCGGCATAAATCTGAGCGGCGAAATCGGCCACGGAATCGAGGTTCAGTTCGATGAAGAACGGGAATTTGATTTTGAACTGACGGACAGTTTTACTTATGCCACCGACAGCTACCAGCGTGGCAGTGCCAAAATGAAACTGCCGAGCCTCGCGGGTGGAGAACACTCTCTTCGCGTCAAGGCCTGGGATTCGGCCAACAATTCGAGTCTCAAGCAAATTGCCGTCAGTGTTTCATCGGATGCAGGGCTGGAAATTCGCGATTTGCTTTGCTATCCCAATCCCGTGAAATCAGGGTGTGAATTCAGTTATGCCTTGTCGCTGGAAGCGGCTGACGTGACGCTGAAATTATTCACCCTTTCAGGGCTCGAAATCTGGTCCCAGGGAGGGCTTCCCGGCACACGCGGCTACCACCAGGGAATTGCCTGGAACGGGCTGGATGCCGACGGCGACCGAATCGCTAACGGTGTGTACCTGATGCAATTGTCAGCGCGAGCGGCAAGTTCCGCAGGCGAAAATGTCGATAATAATAAAGCCACTGCCACCGGCAAGCTGGTTGTTCTCAAATAGAAGAATATTTTTTTTAATACATCAAGGAGACATTGATGAGACGGAAATTGGTTTTCATATTCTTGTTCGGTTCAATCTTACTGCTGGGAGCGTCTCAAGCGCAGGCCCAAGTCAGCGATGCTGCCGTGCTTTTCCTGCGCATAGCGCCGGGTGCACGCAGTGCCGGCATGGGGGAGGCATTCGTCGCTGTGGCCGACGACGCGTCCGCAACTCACTGGAATCCTGCCGGTCTGGGGGAATATCCTCTGGCGCATGCCTGGTATGAGATCCATCTGGCTGACGACAGTCGTCTCAAGAAGCTGGCCGCTGATGCCTTTGATCACAAACTCTCGGAGACGTTTTTCGAGCGAATCCAATCGTGGCAGGTGAAGGGTAATGACATCAGCCGCTTCGAGAATGAGCAGTGGCTGGACGCTGAAGAAATCAAGATTGATCCCGCCCGCACGGTGTTGGCCAATTTGTCCCGGCGTCTGGTCGCAGCCGACAAAGATAAGTTCAAAGAAGCGGTTCGCCAGATCGCCTTTGCCAACACGGGTATCGCGTTTGCAGATATCAACGAAGTCCGCGTTAGCATGCTGCGTTCGTCCGGCAAACAGGGCATCGAACAGATTAACGGCATGGCCGAGAAACTGCTCACCAACTGGCAGGACCTGCGCATCAATATCGAAGCGTTCAGGACAGTGCAGGAGAGCGTGAAATCCGCCACCGTGGACAATGAACTGACTACCGACGAGCGCAATGCGATTGAGCAGCAGTTCAACGCATGCGAAATCGAAAACCGTCCGTCCTCAATCAAGGTGCCTTATCCGATCCTGTTGACTGTTTGGCGCGGTTGGGAAGTTCCGTGGGAACAGCGCATTGACAAGATGGCTGTAATGGAGAACGGCGTTCCGAGCGACAACTATTCACATTACGATATCTGGGCACTTTCGAATTTCGGATTGATGCGCTATGATGGCACCTCGTGGTCAACCGGTGATGCGGTACAGCCGCGCCGTAGTGACAACCTCAAGGATATCGTCGCCCGTGCGCTTGGGACTTCAAAGGACGAGGTCGTCAATCCGCGTCTGGAAATGGTGGCTCGCGCCAACAATGCAATTCCGCTTGAACGCATTCGCGAGGTCAAGTCTGAAGTTGAGGCGGCGTTGCCCGATCAGTTCGAGGGCAGACAGGAATTCATCAACAACCTCGGCCGGCTTGAAGAAGCCTGGCTGGGATGCAGGCTGGATAATCTTCGCATGAACGCGTTCATTGCGGACTTCGGCAAGGCATTCGAGGATAAGAAGCTGACAGAATCAGAAGGCGACCGCCTGATGTTCTCGCTGGAGAAGGCACTTCGCGACAAGCTGCCGGATGAACTACAATTCCCATTTGCCGCGGTTTTTGAAGGACAAATCAACGACATCGGTGTCGATCACAAGACTCTTTATGCGGGCACGGCTGCCGGTCTGTACCGCTATAATGGCCGCAGTTGGGAGAAGTATGCAATTTCGGGTGATTCGACAGCGGTTTGGTCGATTCGTGTTGCGAAGCGCGGTGTCATTTATGTCGGAACCGAGAAGGGCGTCAGCGTCCTGCGCGACGGCAAGTGGACATCGTACGGACGGGCTGAAGGCTTGACCACCGGACCGATAAAGCACCTCTACGTAAAGAACGACAAGGTTGCCTGGGCCGCAAGCGACCACAGCCTCTTCGCTTTTGACGGTCAAAAATGGTCGAATTCTCATGCCTACACTACAACCGTGAGTGACTCGACACAGTCCCTGCTGGCACGATTTTACGGCGGGATCGAGGAAGCGCGTGCCGACCTTGAGGTCGCCAGACTGCAGGGGACCTATCCCGAATTCTTCGCCAATCCCAAGGCCGGACAAGTGATCATGATGCCGCACGATCCGGAATTCGAAGGTGCCATCACAGCCCTCGAAATGGACAACGACAACAACCTCTGGGTGGGCACAGAACTGGGCATCAAGAGATTTGATGGTCGCGTCTGGACGAGTTACGGCTACAAAGCCATCAAGGTTGAGCGCCAGATGACGATCGAAGAACTTGCGCAGGAGTACCTAAAAACGAGCGATCCCGACAAAGTCAACAGCTTCGTGAACATTCTCAAGAAGAAGAATATCATTCAGCAAGGTACGCTGCAAATGGGGCGTACCGTCTGGGTATATGCAAATCCTGCGGGCAGTACCATCAACTCAATTTGTGCACACGGCGGAAAGCTGTATGTAGGCTCTATCTATGGGACGTTTTCCTACAGCGGCGGAACCTGGGAGCGATACTACCACGAGGGATTGCATCAGGCGAACACGCGTGATATCGTGAGCCGTTCGGGCGAAATGTGGTTTGCGACAGCGGATCGGATTGTCGTCTTCGCACAGGGCAAGAACGAACTTGCCTTCACTCACGCGAACTGGCTGCCGGATCTTGCAGAGGACCTGTATTACGAGTTTCTCAGTTACACCCAGCCATTCGGCAGTCTCGGCACGGTTGGCGGTAATGTCACGTTTCTGTCGTACGGCTCGATCCCGACTACGGGTGAGAATTCATCCGAAGTTACGGGAGAGATTAATCCGTTTGACGTGGCAATGACACTGTCCTATGGAACGCGCGCTTCGAAGAAGTTATCAGTTGGACTATCGGCCAAGATCATTTACTCGAAGCTGTCGGTACAAGGTGCAGGCCGCGAGGTAGGGCAGGGCTCGGGCACGTCGTTTGCGGTTGAAGGCGGAATGCTCTATTCGGTCAGCCGACGGCTGCGTCTTGGAGCAGTGATTACCAATCTTGGCCCTGATATGAGCTATATCGATGCCGCCCAGTCAGACGCGCTGCCGCGCAATCTGGCGCTGGGTTTCTCGTACAAGCTGCTCGACTCGCCGTACAATCGACTTACCGTCGTCGGTGAAATCAACAAGCTATTGGCGACCGTGAATGATGATTTCGCTACGGAGTTTAAGGAAGCGATCGAAAACGTCGGTATCGAATACTGGTACGGATCGCTTCTGGCATTGCGCGCGGGCTACATCTATGACAAAGAAGGCGAGATCAAGACGCCGACGCTCGGCGTGGGTCTGCAGTACAAGGGCAAGTATCGTCTCGACTTTGCGTATATCCCATCGTCGGAGAATCTGCCGTTGGCGAATACTCTGAGAACATCGTTAACGGTGAAGCTGTAGGAAGAACGAACCGCATGCGATCAATTGTAGTTTCGGTCATCATTGTCGCGGCATTTTCGCTACCGTCCCTGGGCAAGTCGATTGCCATTCGCGGCAAGCAACCGGCCAACCTGCCGATTCGCGGCTGTCTTCACCAGGAAGTTTCAGATCGGAATTTACTAAGGCTGGAGCGCGAGTCAAAATTTGCGCTGCCGAGTCAGGCATTGTCCGCTCAGGAGCCGCAGTTGATTAGAATACTTGCAATCAGAGCGCAATTTCGTGAAGAGACACCGGACGATCCGCAAACGACCGGCCGTGGGGTATTTGACTTGCGCACGAAGGTGCAGTTCAAGCTCGACGAGGGGCATCTAATCGACCCAACGCCCCACAATCGTGATTATTTCCGAGCGCACTTACAAGCGCTGAAGAATTACTACGAAACAGTTTCGAATGGCCGCGTGATAATCAGTTTTGATGTCTATCCCCAACCAGAGTTGGGGTTCTACCAACTCGATTCGACGATGTCGTACTACGGTCTGCAGCCGCCGGAATTCGGTCTGACTGAGTTCTTCAATGATGCCTGGATTGCGGCTGACAAAGATCCGCAACTGCAATTCGTAAACCCGACGACCGGCGAGCCGTTTTATGATGCGTACGTGGTGTTCCACCCCGGGTCCGATCAGCAGAATAATCTACCCAATTTTGGACAGGCTTCCCCCGGAGATTTGTTCACTGGTTATCTGCGGTTGGGAGCACCGATTTTCGTACAGAACGACAGCCTGGTGATTTTGGACGGCATGGTAATGCCGGAGACAGTTTCGCAGGATGGTCGCGTGACGGCTCTCAATGCAGTGATGGCGCACGAGTTTGGCCATCAATTAGGGCTCGTCGATCTTTATGATGCCCGCACATTCAACACGGCCGTGGGAGATTTCTCGCTGATGGATAATAACGGTTTCGGAGTCAACATCGACCTCGGCGATGAATTTCCGGTGCTGGTGCAGGGCGTGATGCCGATTTTCCCCGACGCGTGGTCGCGGGCGTACCTGGGCTTTGTCGATGTCGTTACTGTGACTTCGGGCACGAATATTCGGGTTGCCGCAGCCGAGTTGAATACGACCGAAAATCAGATCATCAGAGTTCCGATCAATGCGGACGAGTACTTCCTGATCGAGAACCGTCGTCCAGACATTGACGGCGACGCCGTGACGAATTTACAGGCGGATGAACTGACTGATGTCATATTGAATCCGCGGTCACCGGGTAATGCGGCGAACAATCGCGAGTATGACTATCTGATACCCGGCTTCGGTATGTTGATCTGGCACGTCGATGAGTTGGCGGCGCGTCTTGATTATGATGGCGACGGCTTCAATAACTTCGATGACAACGACCTGCAGTGGTTCAATTTTGCATCTGATGAGCGCAAGTGGGATAATCGACACCAGTTCCTCACTGTCATGGAAGCCGATGGACTAATCGAGTTTGGCCGCGAGTATTTTGCGGGTTATGGCAGTCAGACGGACTTATTTGAGATTAACGGCAACAGTAACTTCGGCCCGTTGACAAATCCGTCATCGGCGGCCAACAGCGGGGCATACAGCGGCATCACCGTCGACAATATTTCGTCGGCATCTGTAACGATGACCTGCCGTATCAGGACCGAAGGGCGCGGCAATCAGTGGCCCAACTATGTCGGTCGCGGCGCCTCGGCGCTACGGGTATACGACCTCAATGCCGACGGCGAGGAAGAGATTGTCACCGCGGTTGATAATCTCATTCTGGCCTACCGTTTCAACGGTTCTTCGCTCTTCCTGCCGATTGCAGGCAACGAAACCGTGGTGGAGCGCAAGACATTGTATGGTGAGGGAACGATTCGCGACACTCTGGCCGTGATGGGGCGTGTAGCATCCGATCGCGAATTCACAATGCCGTTGGCAATCGGCGACCTCGATGAAGATGGTTTTGCTGAGATTGTCGGCTGCACCAATCGCTTCACCGTAGCGGCATTCAGTTCACGCACTCTGACCTATGTCGGCGAGGCATTCAAGCGATTTGAGACATTCATCGATGAGCCGGTTGCAGTGGCGCCGATCGTGCTCGAATACGACAATGCGTTAAGCGGGAAAGAGATTCTATTGTACACGATGACGAACCGCAAGATCGTGCTCGACAAAAGCGGCAATATTATCGTCAACGAGGCGGCGAGCTGGCCCTACCGGGTATTTACCGATTCGCTTCACCGTTTTGAATTAATCTCGCCGGAAGGCGGCATGCGCGGCAATGCGAACGCGACGAATATTCGCGGCGCAGCGGCGGGCGATTTTGACCGCAACGGGACCTTTGAAACGTGCGAAGTTTATCTGGACGGCACATTGCGGATCAACTACGCGGGCAATCCGACAATCGTGGATGTTAAGGGGCCGATCTTTTCGGAAGTGGCCTTGGGCGACATCAATAACGACGGCCATGTCGATGTCCTGTTTTGTGGCGACAACCTGATTTACGCATACAACTACAACGGCACGTCGCTGGAGGATTTCCCGATCAAAGTCAATCCGGCGCATCCGGTCGGGCCGCTGCGCTGCAGCCCAACAATCGTCGATATCGACGGCGACGGCGTGATGGAGATATTTGTCGGGACGGCAAGCGGCGAGTTGTGCGGGTTTGACATAAAGGGAAGCCGGCTGAACAATTATCCGCGGGCGGCCGGTGGAAATATTGAATCACCGATCGCTTTGGCAAAGACAAGCAATCAGGGCCTGGCTGTTGCTCTTTCGCGAGAGGGAGAGATCAGCGCCTTTAGCGTCGCGACACCACGGGATCGCGATTGGAACTCGCTGTATGGTAGTGTGACGAATGCCGGCAGCTATGTTCGCGGGCTTCCGGCCGTCAAGGTTGCGAATGATGCGATCGCTTACCTGTACAACTATCCCAATCCGGCGGCGGACGAGACGACAATCAGGTTCGCTGTCAAGCAGTCGGGAATGCTCAGACTGAAATTTTACAATACGGCGGGAGATCTCGTCCTGGAATCGAGCGTAGCTGGGGTGGCCGGGGTTGATAATGAGCATTTAGTGGATACCTCGCAATTGGCGCCGGGTGTCTATTTCTGTCAATTGGAAACCGGTTCGGGCGATCGCAGGCATTGCTCGATAGCGATATTGAAATAATTCTGCTTTGGAGGATAAATTCATGATTAAGTATCTGGTTGCAATGCTGGTGTTGGTTTCGGCGACAATGGGCCGGGCCGGCGACCAGACGCTACCGACGGGAGAGATCGGCAAGGCGCTCGCACAACGCGACTTGCAGAGCTATCAACGATTGACCGAATTGTCAGACTTTTCCGTGGCGTCGTCCGGATTCGAGGATTTTCCGATGACATCGGACATCTTTGACATCGACTATAAGTCGCCGGGAAAGGGGTTCTTCTACTCGTTAATGATTCCCGGTGGCGGTCAGTTATATACCGGATCAAAGACCAAGGCGTTCATCTTCATGGGCATTGAAGCACTTGCCTGGGGCGGATACATGGTCTGGCACGGACAGGGAAAGCAGCAGGAGAGGGACAACAGCGATTATGCCGACAGGTACTGGGATCCGGAACGCTACTACAACTGGCTGATCGAGGATCTCGGTATCACGAGCGATGAGATGGAGTACGTTGAAAACGACACTGTCAAGACTTTTACGCATCATCTTCCCGATACGAAGACCCAACAATACTACGAGATGATCGGCAAGTACGATCAGTTCCGGTTCGGCTGGGTTGATACCGACTATATGCGCGACAAGGATTCTTCCGATTACCGCAATGCCTACTTGCTCGATCGTGACAAAGCAAACAGCAAGCTTGACAAGGCTAAGATCGGCGCGATTGTTTCCATCGCCAACCACCTGTTTTCGGCGTTCGATGCCGCACTCTCGGCGCGCCGCTACAATCGTCAACAGGACAGTTTCGCGGAATTTTCCATTAAGGCACGCATGGCGAGTTATGAAGGCCGTCAGATTCCCAAACTGATTTTCACTTATAAGTTCTGATGATGAAATACGCTGTCGCGCTCATTGTTGTCAGTCTGTCGTTGGCAGGCGCCGTTCGTGCAGAAAATAAGCTGCCGACTTCGCAGTTCGCTTCAACGCAGGTGCCCACAATCCAGTATCAGGTGGAGAATGGCGCCGGATTCACCGAGGTCCAAGAGCAGCGGGCCGGGGACCAGATCAGAAAGAGCCCATGGCGCGCTTTTCTGATGTCTCTGGTTGTTCCCGGTACGGGTGAGCAGTATACGGGATCGATAACCAAGTCGCGGATTTTCATGCTGGCCGAGGTCGGCGGGTGGGCGTCATTCATATCATTCAAACATCTTGGCAAATGGCGCAACGATGATTTCAAAATACTTGCCGCTCGTGAGGCCGGAGCCGATGTCAACGGCAAAGACGACCGTTATTTTGATGTGTTGGGTTTCTATTCCTCGCGGGAAGAATACAACAAGATTGGGGGCGCGTTCGATCCAGTCCGGCCGTACTATCCCGATACCGAAGCCTATTTCTGGAATTGGAGTTCCGAGCGGGCGCGCGAGCGCTATCGCGACCTCAAGAATGACAGCAAGAGCTATTATCGCAATGCAGACTTTGCGCTTGGTTTTATCATCGCGAATCACTTTCTTTCCGCTGTCGATGCATTTTGGAGTGCCCGGCGACACAATCGCGGCATCGAGTCCGGATTCTCGGGCGTTGATTTGAAGATGCTCGAGGATGGCGGGTGGCAGTTGACTTTGAACGCGAGGTTCTGAGACGTTGTCATTGACCAAGCTGTCGCTGCTAATAGGATTGACCCT
>CAZKIH010000031.1:0-41017 GCA_964552775.1 uncultured Ignavibacteria bacterium
CTCCCACTGGGAGAGGGGCAAGGGGTGAGGGCCTACTCCTTTATCTCCTTCGCCGCCATCTTGCGATAGTGGTCGATAAACGGCGTGAACAAATCAATCGGGAATGGGAAGATCAACGTCGAGTTCTTCTCGGTAGCGACCTCGGTCAGCGTCTGCAAGTAACGCAACTGCAGCGTGTAGCTCGAGGTCTCCATCACATGACCGGCATCAGCGAGCTTCTGCGCCGCCTGGAATTCGCCCTCGGCATGAATCACCTTCGACCGGCGTTCGCGTTCGGCCTCGGCCTGCTTGGCGATCGCGCGGGTCATCTCGGCCGGCAGATCGACGTTCTTGACTTCGACGACCGTAACCTTGACGCCCCACGGCTCGGTCTGGTCATCGATAATCTTCTGCAGCTTCTTATTGATCTCATCGCGCGCGGAAAGCAAATCATCCAAATCGACCTGCCCGAGCACAGAACGCAGGGTCGTCTGAGCGATCATCGAGGTCGCGTAAAAATAATCCTCAACGTTGATAATTGCTTTCTGTGGCTCCATCACCTGGAAATAGACCACGGCGTTGACCTTGAGCGTGACGTTGTCGCGCGTGATCACATCCTGCGGCGGCACGTCCATCGTGTAGGTCCGCAACGACACCTTGACCATGCGGTCGACGATTGGAATCAGCAGAATCAAGCCGGGTCCCTTCACGCCGATCATGCGGCCAAGACGAAAAATCACGCCGCGCTCGTATTCCTGCAACACCCTGATGGCATTAAGAATGATAAACAGTATAAAGCCGACGACGACAATTAACGGTACTGCACCTGCGAACATTTATCCCTCCTTGGGAGATGAAACTTTAGCAACTTTAAGAGTCTGATGCTCACCGGAGATGATCCTCACCGGTTCGCCTTTTTCGATAACCTCATCGGAGACCGCCTTCCATAGCGCTCCGGCGATGTAGACCATGCCCTCCCGGTCGATTCGTTCAGACACCTTGCCCATCTGACCGATCAATCCTTCAAAGCCGGTCATGACTTTCTTGCGTTGGGCCTTGACCACATAACCGACGACGAAGATCAAAAAACCGCCGATACAAATGGTAATGGTAATAATCACGCTCAACGACACTTTCAGCGCCGGTTCCGGGCTGTCGATTAGGAACAGTCCTCCCAGCACCAGTGAGATAATTCCACCGACGGTGAGCATTCCATAGCTGGTGACCTTGATTTCCAGCAAGAACAAAACAACGGCCAGCACAATCAGCGCCAGCCCAGCATAGTTGATAGGTAACGTTTGCATAGCATATAGAGCAATAATCAGACAAATTGCACCGACAACCCCGGGCAGGATGGCTCCCGGATTATACAGTTCGACCGCCAATCCAAGCGTTCCCAGCGAGAACAGGATGAAGATGATATTGGGATTCGTGAGAACTTCGAGAATCTTCTCGGAAAAAGTTTGCTCGACATCTTCGCGCGTCGCCCCGGCGACCTGAAGTGTATCGCTTCCCTCCGGCATGACAACCACACGCCCGTCGGCCTTGGTCAGAACTTCCTCGAAATTCTCAGCCAAAAAATCGACGATATTCGAATCGACCGCTTCATAATAGGCAATGCTCGCACCCTCTCGAACGGCGCGCTCCGCCCAAGTCTTGTTCCGTCCGCGTTTCTCGGCTGAGCCCTGGAGATTGGCGACAGCATCGTTGATGATCTTCTTCGAGAGTGCCGAATCCATCTCACCGCCGCTCATCGATACCGGCGTCGCCGATCCGATGTTCGTCGAAGATGCCATCGCCGCCACGTGTGCCGCATAGGTAATATACACACCCGCTGAGGCTGCGCGACCACCGGAAGGGGCTATCCAGACAATAATCGGTACTTTCGAATTCATGAAAGCCGTGGTGATGCGCAGCGTTGTTTCCATCACGCCGCCGGGAGTGTTCAACTCGACGACCAGCGCGGATGCTTTATCATCCTCGGCAATCTTGATTGCGCGCTCGACATGCTTGAGCGTGACCGGCCCGATCGGACCGTCAATCTTCATGAATTTGACGACGTTTGCGCCCGCAGAATTGGAGAGCAATAGCAGTGCGGCGAAAAGACAAGTTACCAAAATACGGAGTTTCATCAATCCACCTCACTTTGTATACGTAGATTTCGCCTGTTTAATCTGGAGAAAGTGGCAATGAAGGTCAACAAAAAAGGCAGCTGGGTAGGTCGAAACCCCTAATGGGAAACTCTTGCGTGTGCTCACCGCTCGAGGGGTTTTGACACTCTTTCATGAACATTGTCGAATCCCTGCAATCACCAGAATCCGGAGACTCCTTGACATAAGGGGATTCGACCTACTTCTTCAAATAGTGGATCGTGCCTAAAACTCCACCACCCCAAACAAACTCGGATCAACTGTCCCTAACGGGTCACGCGTTGGCAGCAAGAATCCGAGCGACTTCACCAAGCCGGGATTGTCAGCGACATCGTAATCAACGATCTCGATGCCAAATCCGGCACGCTTGGTCGCCGCCGAGTACCATTTACCAAACGCCGCCAAGGGAATTTTCGCCTCAAAGCTGTGACCGGTAGCTGACTGCTGACCTGCGATTTCGTACGCCGCCGGCACATTCATTTTCAGATTCGCCCGCGGCAGCGCGTTGACGGTTATCGTGAAGCAACCGTCACTGCATCCGCCGGTCCGAGTGAAATAACTTCCGGCCTCAGGACGCAGATCGAGATAGAACGTCACACCATCGCCCTTGCCGTCGGAAAACGACTGCAGCGAATTGTCGATGACGTTACCTGCGATGTAGAGAAATTCCTTGGAAGCGGCCAGGTAGAACGAAGCCGAGAGATCGTTAACTCCCGACCAAAGCGCAGGCCCATAAACGAACCCGCCGTCACCGGTCAGTGTCAACGCCTTTTGCTTCTGCCATTCTTCGATATTGCCATCGATCACGGCGTCATCCTTCCGATCGCGCACCTTGTAGAATGCCTTGACATTGCCGGTCGCGAGCGCCAGACGCGCCGATAGCGACAGCATCGCGAGTCGATCCTGCATTGTGCCGATTTGCGCTTCCGACTCCGTGAAGCAACGCTTGGCGACCTTGGTGTCGCCCTGCAACTGCAGTTGATATCCGAGTGTGAAGAAGAACTCGGCGAGTATTGGGTTCTGTGCGGAGACTTTCAAGTACCGTTCTGCGAGGCGATCCAGATAATCGCGTTCGTACTCCTTCGCAAATTGCGCCAAGCGGTCAAGCGAATTGAGAATATCGTATTGCTGCGGCTGCCTCTTATCAGAGGACGACATCAGGAAATCAGCATAGTTGTCGAGTGCGCGCATGCTGTATTCAGCGGTCTGTCCGAACAGCTTCTCTGCAAAAGTAATATCGCTCATGCGAGCACCGGCAGTGATAGCGGCCAGGCTGTGCGGATGAAGCGAGATGACTTTGTTGTAAGTCGCAACCACATCATTCTTGCGCCCGCCTGTAGCATAGAGATAAGCCAAATCAAGATAACCATCAGCGACCGCAGTGGAATCGAGCGAGGTCGCCATTTCGGCTTCGAGCGAGCGTATCTGGGCATCCACATCGACGCGAACCGCTCCGATTTGCAGCGGAATCGCCCCGGAGGTGGCGAGATTCTTGCTGCTCTCCTCTGCGAGACTGAGCAGCAGCGGCCCAGCCGTCTTGTCGCTGCCGGCCCACAACGCACCGTTATTAAATATCACACCATGTGCAGGAGAAGCGCCATGGAGATAACCTTCAGCCGGCGTCAACTCAAATTCATCGCCGGTACGACTGAGATGAAACACCCGCACATTCGCCTGCGGGCTCGTTTGCGGCTCCCGATAGGTGAGAACAAGGCGTGACAGATTCGGCGAGACCGCAATCGACTGCGGACCGCGGCCAATATCGCTGAAGATCCAAGACAGCTTGTCTGTTTCCGCATTGATCACTGCAATTTGCGAACCTCCCCGCCTGCCGGAGTCGAGCCCCTGACAGGCGACGAAGATCAACTTGCCATCCGCGCTTATCGTCAGGTCAACCGGCTCTGGTCCCACAGCAATGGTCTTGACTACCTGAAAGCTCGGAATCGAGACTTTGACAACCAATCCATCGCTCTGGGAGGCGACATAGAAAAATCGCGAGTCCGGCGTAGTGACGACTGCGGAAGGCTGCGTAAAGCCGCCAACCGCATAAAGCGGCTCCTTGGCGGTACAGTCAATTGCCATCACGGAGTTACCGGGCTTATCGGGCATCGTTCCGACCACGAAGCAGAGTTTGCCGTCCGCCGTGAAGGCGACATCTGCGGCGACGATTGTCATCTCGATCGTCCGGATGACGCGGTCGCTGATGCTGTTGATGACGTTGCAGTAACTGCTATGCTCGCCAAACAGCCAGATCTCCGTCGAGTCGGCGTTGGCGGCGGCAATCCCGATCTCGAAGCCACCCGCCACCTGGTTAATCACGGTCTGTGATTCCAAACCGAGCACCGTGGTAACGTTGCTTCCCGTTCCCGAAGGTACGTACAGTTTGGTAACAACTTGTGAAAATGCGGATGAACAAACCATGAGGCTCAGAGCGAGCCCGAAAATGTATCGTAGCATGAGCAATCCTCCTCTGTCGGCTATTCGGGATATCCATTCCCGCTATATTTTAAGTCTCCGTCAATGTATGTCGCAACAACTTTCGTCTTGAGAATTTGCTCCGGTCGGGAACGCATTAGGTCGCAGTCGAGGATGACAAAGTCGGCGCACTTGCCCACTGCCAGACTGCCGCGTTTGTCGTCTTCTCCGACCGCCCGCGCACCTTCGATAGTAAACCCGCGAATTGCCTGCTCCACGGACACGGTTTCGACTCTGTTGAAACTGCTCTTTCCACCGATCCGTCTTCCCGTAACAGCAGCATAAATTCCGTGCAGCGGATTCAGTTCTTCGATCGGTGCATCGGAGCCAAAACACTGCGTTACACCCAGCTTCAATAAGGATCGCATGCGGTAGCTGTCTTTCTGACGGTCACCGAGATAACGTTTCATAATATCAATATCGGCGGTGGCGTGGCTCGGCTGTACTGAGGCGACAACGCCGAGTTTTCGAAAGCGCGGCAAGTCGCGCTTGTCGAGAATCTGGCAGTGCTCGATGCGATGACGATGACGATTCGAAACATGTCTGCCGACCGCTTGATAGGCGTCAAGCACATTACGATTAGCACGATCACCGATGGCATGAATCGCGCAGGCAAGGCCGGACTTCGTCGCCAATGATATTAGTCGCTTCAATTCCGCCGGTGAGGTCACCTCGATGCCACAGTTTGTCCTGGAACCTTTGAACGGTCTGAGCATCAAGGCTGTCTGCGATCCAAGCGCGCCATCGGAAAATATCTTCACACCGCCTATTGTCAGATTCGGCGAACCAAATCCCGATCTCAGTTTCAGCTTTATCGCCTCCTCGATCATCGCCACCGGCAAATAGTAGGTTACTTTGATTGAAAGTTGCCTCTCCGAATCAAGTGCCTGCAACAGTTCGAACCCATTCAGCGAGTCGAATGAGGTTACACCTACGCAGCCTTGTTTATACATTTCCGCAAATCCGGCTTTCACAATCGGCTTCACCTCTCGCAGTGCGGGCGGAACGTACTTGTCCAGCACCTGCTTATAGGCGTTGTCCTTCAGGACGCCATTCGGCTCGCCGCCTGTGTCGCGCATAATCTCGCCTCCCACTGGATCAGGCGTGTTTCGCGTTATTCCGGCAATCTTCAGAGCACACGAGTTGGCCCACAGGAGGTGTTCATCTTTGGAAAAGATGGCTGCCGGTTGATCTGGAATGAGCCGGTCAAGGTCTCTCTTGTGCGGCCAGCGAATCGACTTCCACTGCTCTTTCTTCCAACCCTTCCCCATGATCCACATGCCCTTACGCACGGGATGTGTCTTCAGATGCAGTCTGACGCGCTCAAGCGCATCCTCATAGGATGTCGCACCGTCAAGATCAATCTGCGTGCGCGATAGCGACCAGAACACGACGTGCGTGTGGGAATCGATGAAACCGGGCAGAATCGTCCGCCCATCCAAATCGACCATTTCATACCGGTCACTGGGTACTGCCGAGAGGTCGTTGGCTGTGCCAAGCCAGCGAATCACTCCGTCACGAACAATCATCGCATCGCAAACCGGCAGCCGCTCATCCATGGTGTAAATTCGCCCGCCAAAAAACAGTGTTTGGGTGTCATTCGTCAGCATTGATATCGATAGTCTCCTTCCCGGCGTGTGATTCTGCGCCGGTCAAGTTCTTCCAGCACGGGCAGCACGACCTTTCGCGACGTACCTGTCAAATCACGAATTTCGGCTACAGTGATTTTGCCCCGTTCCTTGAGTGCCGCAATAATCGTTGCGACCAGGGATTCGAAATAGTCTTTACGGTAGATGGCGCCGCCAACATCCACAATCTGATCGTTTTGCTTGAGAAACGCATAGACTTTCTTGGCGTTCTTGTCGAGTGACAGTATCTCATCGCGGTTCGCAACACCCCCCGCTTTGTCCGAGAGCATCTCGAAAATGCGCTTCTGAACGCCTGCCAGGTCTGCACTCAAACCGGCCGAGTACTCAGCAAGCTTCACTCCCGAGTCATGTCGCAACAACTTACCCGCCGAGATTAGAGCGGCCAGAGCATAGTCAAGAAGTTGTGGTGGAATGGTCAGTCGAGAGGACAACTCAGCGAGCGGCATGGCAACAAGATGCTGATTTGCGGCATGAAACGCCCCGATCGTTGCAAGCACGAGCTCCTGGCAATCGTCCCAGACCTTCTTGAGGATCAAGTTCCCGTCGCGTCTGATAATCAACTTGCTCTCGATCATCTTCTTGCCTGCCGCTTGTACTTCAGGCTCCGGAATCAGCGACTGGAACAGCAGTTCAGACTCATTCACTATACCCTGTTTGCGCAACTGATAGGCGATCAATTCTTCGCACTGCAACGAAGCTACCTGCTTCAGAGCATTCCAGCTTTCACGATCTTTGCGATCGAAACTCCTTAGGTCTGCGTCGAGCACTTGTCCGCCGCCGATTAGCAGCGAAGGCGTTGGCAGCCGAAGGATGAAGCGATCTCCAATCTTGCAGATTACCGGCGAAGAAAGCCTCACCACCGCCAGAGACAAGCCGTTGCCCGCCGGCACCGCCTCTTGAGGCATAACAATCGTCCCCTCCACCTCGGAAGTACCGTGTAGAAAGATGATGTCTCGGCCATTCTTGACGTACCGCAATGCTTGCCGCTCGACGACAAGATTGATGGCAAGAATGCTTGACGAATTTAGCCTCTCAGGAGTATAAAGCAGGTCGCCGCGATGAATGTGGTCGCGCTCAAGCGCCTGCAAACCAACGGCAAGCCGAATCCCGGGAGGCGCCGATTCCAGATGTGAGTAGAAACTCTCCAGACTCTTGATGCGAGTCTTCGCTCCGGATGGATGGTGATACAATTCCTGCCCCAGCACCAAATTTCCCTCCCGAAGTGTGCCCGTCACAACCGTGCCGGTACCGGCGACCGTAAAAGTACGGTCAACATAAAGTCGTGTGGAGCGCGCTGGAAGACTTCTCAGAGTCGTTCGCAGCATTTCCTCCACAGTGACAAAGATCATATCGAGATTGCGATTATCGGTCGCCGAAAACTCAATGATCGGGCACCCGTCGAGAAACGTTCCGGAGGTGCGATTGCGCAGGTCTGCCTTGACCATCTCTTTCCAGTCGTCAGTGACCAAATCGACCTTGGTCAAGACGATGATCCCACGCGTCACGCCGAGATAACGCAGAATTGAAAGATGTTCTTCCGACTGAGGCATCCAACCGTCATCGGCGGCGATTACAAACATCACCAGATCAAGTGCCCCAACACCGGAGATCATCGTCTTAATGAAACGCTCATGTCCGGGCACGTCGATGATGCCAACCTCTTCACCACCGGAAAGCCGGTAATGCGCGAATCCGAGCTCGATTGTCATTTGCCGCTCTTTTTCCTCGGGAAGCCGATCCGGATCAATACCGGTCAGCGCGCGCACCAGCGAGGACTTGCCGTGATCGATGTGTCCCGCTGTGGCTATTGTAAACATGGCGCGAGATTGCTGATTAAATGGGTAAGCTCCGCATCTTCTTCCGGCGCAACGGTCCGGAGATCGATAAAGAGTTCGTCCTTGGCGATGTAACCCACGACCGGCGGCGTTGCTTTAAGCAGAAGTCGGTTCAACTCCGCAACTGTCACCTTCGGCTTCAGCACCAGAGCAATCGACTTGATCGTGCCCCCCGGCAATGAACCCCCGCCCGGTGTTGCAGCTGAATTGCGAATTTGAACGTTGGTGCCCTTGGCGCTCAAGCTCTGCCTGATCGCCTCGGCCCGCGCCTGCAATTCTTCAATCGAAGTCCGAATCTGCCGCCAGATCGGAAGTAGGGCGCCATCTTCCTTGCGCAAGTATACCAGCGCGCTTTCTTCCAGCAATGCCATCGTGACTTTGTCCAATCGCAGAGCCCGATAGATCGGATTGCTTTGCAGTTCTTCCGTCAGCTTTGAATCCCCAAGCACAATCCCGGCCTGTGTGCTTCCCAGCAGCTTATCTCCCGAGAAGCAGACCAGCGACGATTTTGAGCGCAGTGCCGCGGTGATACTCGGTTCAGCGTCCATGCCGAACTTCTCCGTCTGATGGTAGGCCCCCGAACCGACATCGTAAACCGAAACGAGATTCTTCTTCTGGGCGAGTTCGGCAAGTTTCGAAGCCGATACTTCCTCGACGAATCCCTTCAGATGGAAATTCGATCGATGAACCTTCAGAATCATCGCGGTCTTGTCGGTAATTGCGTCCTTGTAGTCTTTGAGACTGGTGTGGTTCGTAGTTCCGACCTCGACAAGTTTGGCGCCTGCGCGCCGAATAATATCCGGAATACGAAATCCCCCGCCGATCTGAACGAGTTCGGATCGCGAAACAACAACTTCCCGCTTGTTCGCAAATGTATTCAGAATCAGAAATAGCGCAGCCGCGTTATTATTGACCGCAATCGCGCTCTCTGCGTTGGTGAGTTGCGCAAGCAAGAAAGACAGGAAACTGCCGCGCCGCCCGCGCTTTCCGCTCTCCAGGTCGAATTCGAGCGTCGAGTATCCGCCGATCCGCTCGCTCGCTCGCCGAAGTAGCTCCTTCCCCAGTGGCGCTCGTCCCAGATTGGTGTGGACCAACACACCCGTGCCATTTATGACACGGCTGATTCGGCGACGGGCAAGCAGCCGGCACCGCTTTTGCGTTTCAGCAACCAAGTCTGCTAATGACGCAATCTTGGCAGTCTTCTTGTACGCCTTGCGAGCCTCGACAAGCAGCTTCCGAACGATGTCCGTCACCAGCGGCTGCGAAAGCTCCGCGATTTCCGGCGCCAACTCCGGAGCACTGAGAATCTGATCCACGGATGGTAATGAGCGAAGATTATCGTGTGTCACTGTACCTTTAATGGCGGAAGGGGTAGGAGTCGAACCCACCGCGGATGCAAGCACCCGCCAACGGAGTTGAAGTCCGCGAGAGCCACCGGGCCCCATCCTCTTCCAACCTCAATAAGTTCTGTAAATAGAATACATAATCGGTGATTTCTTTTCAATCTGAACTTTCCCCGGCAAATATGCCTCCTTCGCCCGCAGACAGCTCATCTGACAGCGCCGCCAACACGGATAAGACTTGACTTAAACGCCGACAATCCTATCTTTAATTGTATACTCCATTTCCGCATCTCAGGAGGCCAGTATGTCCAATTCTTCCGGCACGATGTGCTTCAATCTGATTGTGTTATTTTCGCTCGCGCTCTGCCTTGTCGCTTCAGCGGCCGACCTATCGCGCGGCATCATTCTTGATGTCCCCGACGACGTAATGCTGCAGCAATTCGGCCCGTTGCCCGCGTCAAAAATGACGAGTCTGGACAGCTCAGCCATTGCCAGCTACCGATTTACCGGCGACACCCTCAAGGTGTTGATCATTATGGTTGAATGGTCTGATCGCCCCGGTGTGACTAATCCTGCGGAATTCAACAGCTTCTTCTTTGCTGACAGCGGCCGCATTGGAGGCTCGGTGCGGGAATATTACCACGAAGCTTCCTATGGAAATCTCCAAGTCGGCGGCACAATCATCCCGTGGATTGATGCCGGTGCTTACAACTCCAACTTCGATTTCGAGCAGATCCTCTGGAATCTTGATGGGCAAATTGACTTCTCGCAGTATGACGGCAACAACGACGGCGACGTTGACGCTATTGTTTTTCTCCGCTCTGGAAACGGCCGCGAGGATTCCGGCAATATGAACGATATCTGGTCGTACGCCCGTGTTTATGGCCCGGGCGGCGGACCCGGGCCGTTTGATGGCAAGTTCTGCCCGAACTGGAACACTTCACCGGAGACTCGCCCACTGCGCGATCCTGATAACCCAACTCAATTTTCAGGTCTCGATTCTCTCAATTCGATCAGGGTGTTCGTGCATGAGATGGCCCATAATATCGGGCTGCCGGATTTGTACGATTACGATGACAAACTCGTCATCTCTACCTTCTCAACTCCGAATGACAACAACGATCACCCCGTCTACGATTGGTGCTCTATGGGTTACGGCGGCTATGGACTGCTTTCGATCAAATCAATGAATCCGTCTCATCTGTGTGGCTGGAACAAGATACAAGCCGGGTGGGTTACCCCGGCTGAGCTCAATAATGGTGAGTACTATTTGACAATAAACAGCTTTGAAACCACCAACATCAACTCTCTTTTCAAAGCGGTCATCGATGAATCGCGGGGTGAGTACTTCCTGCTGGAGTATCGCAATCCTCTGTCGAGCGCCAAGTATGACAAGCGTGATTCCGACTTCAGTTGCTTCTTTTGGCCCAATCTGGCCTACGGCGGAGATCCGCTCGATCGCGGCTTGATCATTACTCACGTCCACGATTCGCTCGGAGCGTACTTCTGGCGTATAAATGCCGGCACGCCCGATTTTCCTCATTACACGATCGCCATTGAGGATGCCGGCTACAATCCGGCCCACAACCACACCACGAATCCTGAAGGACACGTTACTGACTCGGCGCAATGGTGGTACCCGTACGAAAGCCGCAAAGGCGCTGCCTTTTCGGACAATGTTGTTGGGCAGAACCTCTTTGGACCCAACACCGTGCCGAGCAGCGACAGCTACTTCGGCCCAACCGGAATTACGGTTCGCGTCGATTCGATCCGGGGCGAACAGCTCTACGCCTATGTCAAATTCGACTTGGACGGCGATGGAATCGCCAATAATCAGGACAACTGTGCCGGCATGTTTAATCCGCTCCAGGAAGACGTTGACAATGACTCCGTCGGCAATCTCTGCGACAACTGCCCGGGCATTTCTAATCCGCTGCAATCTGATGCCGATTTCGACGGCATCGGCGACGCGTGCGATCAGTGCACCGACACAGATGGCGACGGTCTTGGCAATCCGGGCTTCCCGGCCAGCACCTGTATTTCAGACAAGTGCCCAAGCTCATTTGATCCATCCAACGTCGACAGCGACAACGATGGAATTGGCAATCCCTGCGACAACTGCCCCTTCGTCGCCAATCCCGACCAGCTTGACGCCAACGGCAATCATATTGGCGACGTGTGCGAGTTTATCTGCGGTGACGCAAATCACAGCGGTGGGGTCAACATTTCGGATGCGGTTTATCTGATTCAGTACATTTTCAGTGGTGGACCCGCTCCCAATCCACTGGTCGCAGGCGACGCCAATTGCAACGGCACTATTAACATCTCTGACGTTGTCTATTTGATCAATTACATCTTTACAGGTGGGCCGGCGCCATGCTCGGCGTGCTTATAGCTTGGGAGGTTGTTTAGACATCGTAGAGTATGTGATTGTAAGTCAGGCTAAATAGACTGGCCGCCAAGGAGCATCGGGTCTCCAATGGCAACGATTTCCCTGATCACGTAGCCCTCGGCATACTGAACACGGATTTTACTGCCCAACGCTCCGTCATTCGAGCGCACATAGGCGAATAGATCGAATCCCGGCGCAAAAACCTTGTTCTCTTTATCGCCCTCGCGGAACTGCGAATGATAGCAACGGATCGATTCCAGCTTGCGTTCGAACTGGGCACTGATATCGACAGCGAAACTGGGCGGTGTCGATTCGTAGTAAGTGGAAAACAGTATCTTCCTTGGCCGATGCGGCTCTCCACTCAGCTTGGCCTTCTTCAATCCCGAGTAATGACTCGCGTCAAAGCATAGTTGCGAGCAAACTCGATGATCGGGATGCCGTTGCTGCCAATGCGGAATTATGATCAACTGCGGTGCGAAATCGCGAATTTGCTGAGCCATGATTGCGCGGGTCTCGAAGTTGTTTTCGAGGTAAGCATCCGGCAACCCGAGATTAGCGCGCACACTCGCCCCGAGGACCTTTGCCGCAGCCGTTGCCTCGGCAAGCCGCGTATCGGCATCACCCCGCGAACCCATCTCGCCTGCGGTCAAATCAAGCATGCCCACCGTGTAGCCGAGATCAACAAACTTGGCGATCAAACCGCCCGAGGTTATCTCTAAATCATCGCGATGCGCGGCTATCGCCAAGACATCAACTTTGGCCATTATTGTTACTCCCCGCAATCACCTTCAAATAGTAGTCTTCGTAGTGCGGAACAATCAGGTTCGAGGAAAATCTGGTGATCGCCGAATTGCGCGACGCTTCCTTCATCGATTCCAGTTTGGATTTGCTGCTCAGCAAGTCGATAGCGCTCGACGACATCCCCGCTACATCCCCAACCGGCAGGAGAAAGCCATCGACATTGTGCGTTACCAGTTCAGGTAAACCGCCGACATCACTGGCAATTACCGGAACGCCGCAGGCCATTGCCTCCAGCGCAGACAGACCAAATGACTCCGTCTGTGACGGCAACAAGAACAGGTCGGCTACCGGCAGAATTGTCGCGATTGAATCCTGATTTCCGAGCAGCATCACTTCATCATTGAGTCCGTGCGTGCCGATCAAATGCTCCGCCAAACTCATCTCCGGACCATCGCCGACAAGGATCAGCTTGCATTTGACTTTCTCGCGAATTCGTCGGAATATTTCGATGACATCGGGGATGCGCTTCACCGGTCTGAAATTCGAAGCGTGCATCAGGATCATCTCGTCCTCTTGGGCAAACGTTCGTCGTGAACAGTGCCGCACACCCGGCTTGAAATGATTCACATCAACAAAGTTTGGAATCACTTCAATCGGCTTCTTAATATCGAACATCTCAATAGTCTGTCTTTGCATCGCATGCGACACGGCAGTAATCCCGTCAGACACCTCGACCGAGAACTTGGTAATCTCAAAAAAGGCGCGCTCGCTGCCAACCAGAGTAATATCGGTTCCGTGCAACGTCGTTATTACTTTGATCTTGCAGTCCCCGGAGATCTGTTTTGCCAAAAATGCGGCGGTCGCATGCGGAATCGCATAGTGTACGTGAAGCAGGTCAAGCTTCCAGCGGCAAACAACATCCGCCATCTTGGCTGCCAGTGATAGGGTGTACGGTGGATATTTGAACAGCGGGTAGCTCGAAACATCTACCTGGTGGAAAAAGACGTTTTCGCGGAACTGGTCGAGTCGAAACGGCAGTTGATACGAGATGAAATGCACCTGATGGCCGCGCGCCGCCAGCATCATCCCCAATTCAGTGGCTACGATTCCGGAACCGCCGACCACCGGATAACAAGTAATACCGATTTTCAATTATGCCTCACGACGTCCTATTCCAGGTTGATCAAGTGATGAACCTTGCTGTTGCAGTCAACGGCCTCAAACAGGCGATCGACCACCGTCATACCATACTTGGCGATATAGTAGTTTAACGGGAAACTGCGCTCCTGGGTCCTGCCCTCTGGGAATAAATTGAACGCGACCCGTTCAACCTGGCTGCGCAGCGTCTGGTTCTTCTTGCGGTGTGCCTGAAAAACCTTCTCCTCCAAATTCTTGATTTCAATATCGAGTCGACCTGCAATGCGATTGGCATTGGTGATCAGACCATGGTCGGACTGGTCAAGGTGGGTGGCAATATCGTCCATGCGGCGCTTGACTTCTTCTCGCAAAGCCGCAAAACTCTGCTCAAAATCCGCCGGGAATGTCCGCTTGAGCAGCTCATTAGTGAGCTGGTTGAGATCCTGCGAACTGTCCTCGAACGAAACTTGCAGCTTCTCCATCAAGCGGGCAATCGCCGGTTCAACAATCGTAGCTGAATAACGGGGATAGATAATCGGCGCGACCTCGTCGAAAATATCGAATAGATCCCTGATCTGGCTAAAATACGCCGCCTCCGCCGGCCCGGCAAAATAGACGAGCGTCGGAAATAGGTGGCTCTGCACAATGGCACGCAGGAAGACATTGGGCGAGAACAGAGCCGGAGACTTCTCCAGCATTGCCTCCAACTCGGCCTGCGCGAAATACTTCCCCTCGATCGCATAGCCGCCGTCGGCAAAATCAATGCGCGTTCGCTTGCCGTTGTAGTAGAACAAATTCGAGTACGATCCCGGACGCGCAACCTGCAAATGATATCCCTGCTGCTCCAATCGCGTGTTCCGCTCCTCGACAAGTCTGGCAGCGTGTTCCCGCAGCGACAGTTCCTTGCGAAAAACCGGCAATGCCAGTTCCCGGAATACCGGATCGGTCGGGTCGATCAGAATCAATCCCCTGTCGGCGAAGATTCTGCATAGGTATTTCCCAAAGGCCGTGACGATTGACTCCCCGGGACGATAGCACGCACGCAAGGTCTCCATCAACGCGGCCCTGAATTCAGTGTCCGGCAGCGCTTGCTCGTAATCATTCAACAGGTCGACTATCTTGCCGTCAAGTCGAATCGAGCCCATCGGCTGGCCGCTGATCGGCGTGGCCGGTTCGTAGGTCAGGTTGGCGAGCGTGTTATCAAGCGAAGGAACGGTAATCTTGGCGACCTCCTCGAAGTCGGCATCATCGGCCGCCATCCAGAAAATCGGCACCACCTTGCCGGTGAGCTTGCGGCAGTTCGATTCGGCCAGCTTAATCGCGAGACTGGCTTTATAGAAGGTAAATAGCGGCCCGCCGAATAAAGTCACTTGCTGACCGGTGAATACGGCGCTGGTATTTGCCTCCAGTAACTTGCGGATATTGTCGAGCGTGCGCGGTCCGGCGCTAAAACTTTCGTTCTGACGCAACAGCGCCGCGACGATCTTTTCGCGATCGTAGCGGCGTTGTATGACCTTGTCGTGAACCTGTTGAAGCGCCGTGTCGGAATTGAAGTCGTAATGAAAGTAATCAGTCGTCTTTCCGGCCAGAAAATCGAGGAACAGCTTCCGGCTGCCGGGAATCTTGTCGAAACTAACTGTTCTCTGCGACAACAACTTCTTTCTTACGCCATTTCTTCGTCAGGTCATCCACTAAACTATATACGACTGGTACGACAATCAGTGTCAATACGGTTGAAGTGATCAGTCCGCCGATTACGGCGCGGGCGATACCGGCACGCAACTCCGCTCCTGGTCCGATCCCCAGTGCCAGGGGCAACATACCAAAGATCATCGCGGCTGTCGTCATAATAATCGGCCGCAACCGCACAGAGCTGGCCCTGACCAATGCCGCCGTTCGGTCGGTGCCGCGCCGCATATCCTGCTTGGCGAAGTCGATAACTAATATTGCATTCTTGGTCACCAAGCCCATTAACATCACAATTCCGATCAACGACATGATCGAAATCGAGCTGCCGAACAAGAGCAGGCCAAGAAACGCCCCCAGAAGTGACATCGGCAGCGACAGCATAATCGACAGCGGGTCAGTCAGACTCTCAAATTGGGAAGCCAGCACGAAGTAGATCATGATAATCGCAAGAAATAGCGCCTCAATAATGTAGCCAAAGGCTTCCATTTGAAACTCAGCTTCGCCGGTAGCATAGATTCGATATCCCGGAGGCGTCGGTATCAGCGCTGCCTTGGCCATCGCTTCGTCGCGAACCTCGCCGGCAAACCGGCCGGCATTGTTTCCGGTGACCTTGATGGTCTTCTGCCGGTCAAATCGCGTCAACTCCGAAACGGCGCTCGCCTCTCGGAACTCAGCGACATAGCTCAATGGAAACTGATGCCCTTTGTGGCCGTCAATCTCTTTCTCACTTGGAATCAGAAGACGCGACAAATCGGACAGATCGTTGCGATCCTCCGGCTTCAGCCGTAACCGGACATCCGCCTGCTTGTCCCCTTCCTGGAACTTGAACGGAACCACACCGTTCACCAGGTAGCGACCTGCCAATGAAATCTGCGCAACGCTTAGTCCGAGATCCGATATCTTCTCACGGTCCAACTCGATCTGCAATTCGGGTTTTCCTTCGCCGAGGGAATTGTCGACTTCGACGGCGCCGGGCGTTGTCCGAACCGAATCCTCAACCATCCCCGCCAACACCTTGAGCTGATCCATTCTGTTACCGGATATGGAGATTTCGATAGCGCCGCCGCCACCCTCTGATTTCTCCCCGGTAATGCTAATTCGCAACCCTGGATTGGTGGCAAGCTCGGCGCGAACGGCATCTATCACCTGAAACGACGAACGCTCGCGCTGATCAAGTTCTGCCATCTTCACGGTTATCGAGCCTTCATTGTCCGGGTTGATCCCCGTGCCGATAGTTGTATAAATATCCTTAACCTCAGGATACTTCCTCAACACATCCTCGATGTGTTTACTCAATTCCGCCGTCGCCTGCAGGCTTGTGCCCGGTGCCGCTTTGAAGGCAACAAAGAACTCGCCCCGGTCATACTCGGGAATGAACTCCGTCCCGATCAGGGGCAAAAGCAGCAGACTTCCGACAAATGTCAGGATTGCGGCCGTCACAACTAATGCCCGCTTTCTCAGAGCAAAGCCCAGGCCACGCTGCAATACTGCATTCATGCGCTCAAAGATCCCGTTCCACCAATTGGTGAATCGGTAGATTGGATTTTTGGTTGCCGTGTGAAACTCGTGCTCTTCCTTCAGCCATCGCGAGGAAAGCATTGGCGTCATTGTGAACGCCACAAACAGCGATACCGCGACACTCACCGCCACCGTGATGCCAAAGGCATAGAAGAACTGCCCCACGATTCCTTTCATGAAGGCGACCGGAACAAATACTACGATGATAGTAAGCGTCGTGGCCAACACGGCCAGTGCAATCTCACTCGTAGCATCGTAAGCCGCAGCCGCCGGTTTCTTCCCCTGGGACAGATGTCGATAAATATTCTCGATCACGACGATTGCATCATCAATCAGCAGACCGACCGCCAGCGAAAGCGCCAGCAATGTCATGAAATTCAGGGTGAAGTTGAGCGCGCCCATGAACAGGAAAGTCGCAACGATCGAGGTCGGTATCGCAATGGCCGAAATGATCGTCGCGCGCGTGTCCGCAAGGAAGAAGAAAATGACTATGACCGCAAGCAGACCGCCATAGATAATGTTGACGATGACGTCGTGCACCGCCTCTTCGGTGAACTTTGACTTGTCGGTAGCGATCGTAATTTCAATATCCGGAGGCAGCTGCTTGCGAAGTTCGGCAAGCTTCGCCTTGATCCCCGTTGCCACCTCGACTTCATTCGCTCCCGATTGTTTCACCAGATCCAATCCGACTGCCCGACGGCCATTCAGGCGTGAAATCGATTCGACTTCCTTGGTCGTGTCCTTGATTGTCGCGATGTCGCGAAGCAACACCTGCACACCACCCTCGTTCTTGATCACTGTGTTCGCAAGCTGGCTGACGTCGGTGATCCTGCCCAGCGTCCGGATGGCAACGTCGCGCTCCCCGCGTTCCAGTTTTCCCGCCGGAATCTCCAGACTTGCCGCCTCAATACGATTCTGGACCTCGAAAATTGACAGGTTGTAAGCTTCCAGACTGGTCAGATCAAGCTCAACCAGAATCTCGCGCTCTTCGCCGCCCACCAGCTCGATATTGCCGATGCCGGCCGTGCTCTCCAGCGCCTTTTTGATGTCTTCTTTGGCTATCAGCGTCAGTTCACGCGCCGATCGATTGCCGGCAACCACGAGCGAAATAATCGGCTGCGCCATCGGGTCGAACTTTTGTATAACCGGATCTTCCATATCGTCCGGCAGCTCGTTCCGAATTCCGGCTATCTTGTCGCGCACATCCTGAGTGACAACATTTTCATCGGCCTCCAGCTGGAATTCGGCAAAGGTAAAAGCGTACCCTTCGTAAGACGTCGAAGTCATGTGCCTCAGACCGGACACCGTGTTGATCGCATCCTCGAATTTCGCAACAATCTCCGTCTCCATCGTTTCCGGCGAAGCACCCGGATATTGAACAGTCACGACCACGAACGGGAACGAAACGTCCGGAAACATCTCGACGCTCAGGTCGCGATAGGCAAACATTCCCAGCACGAATAGCGCCAGCATCACCATGACGGTGAAGACCGGTCGGGCAATCGATATCTTTGCAAGTATCATCGCTGATTCTCGGATCTTACGATTGGGTAGCCATTGGACAGAAAGCCCTGGCCAAGATAGACAATCTCATCACCCGCCTTGATTCCTGACAACACTTCGACCATTGTCTCGTTCTTCAGTCCCAACTGCACAGTGCGGGCGTAGGCGGTGTCATTTGCGACAACGTACAGGCTGTAAACGCCTTCCTGAGACAACAAAGCCGACTGTGGTACCTTCAGCGCCGTCGCCGAACTCTCTATTACGAACTGCGCCTTGGCGAATGCACCCGGCTGCAACCGACCATCGAGATTTGGTACGGACACCTCAACCGTGAATGTTCGCGTTTGTGGATCAGCCGCTGAAGCAACACGGGTCACGACGCAAGTGTAGACACTGTCGTCGAGCGCAACGTGAAGATTTCCGGTCATTCCTGCCTCAAACTTGTCGACCAGACCGCTGGGAACACCAAAGGACATCCGCAACGAATCGATCCGCGCAATGCGGGCCGCCACTGTTCCGGCCTGAGGAACATCACCCACCAGAACATCAAGCTCGACAAGCGTGCCGGAAATCGGCGAGGTAATCTCAACCAGCTCCCTTGCCGATTCGAAATTTGCCCGCGAAACCTGGCTGGCGCTTCGAGCCTGATCGAACTGCGTTTCGCTGATCGCCTTCTCCTCATACAGATATTTCATCTTGTTGAAGTTCTTTTCTTCGTTCTCAAATGTCGCTCTGGCCTGGAAATATTGGGACGACGCACCGCCCTTGTCCAGGAACACCACCACGTCACCGGCCTTCACCCGGTCCCCAATCTTGAACGGCAGCGCATCCACGGCTTCCGACAGGCGAATATAGAGGTCAGCCTGCTTGATCCCCTCCAGGCCGCCGGCAAATTCCCGCTCGACCTCAATGTGGCCAATTTCGGCGATCGACGTCTTGACCGGAATTGTCGGTAACGGCGTTGCCTTGTCCGCGCTCGAATTCGTGCCGCAAGACACCGGCAGCGCCGCAACCAACAAAAGATACAACCACCTGCTCTTCATCTATTGCTCCTTAAGTTCATCAAAATTATCAATACCGCTGACCCGCAGAAGTCGATACACAGCCAGGGCGGCGTCATGTGTGGCCTGGACGTAGTTCGTGCGCGCCTGTGTCAAAGCCGACTCCGAGGAGAGAATCTCCAGCTGTGTTCCAACTCCGTTCTGATAACGTATTCGCGAAATTCTTAGCCCCTCTTCCGCCTGTTCAATCGTCTTGCGCTGCGTCTGCAGCCTTTCGGTAGCTTCGCCATATCGCAGGAACGCATCCCGCACTTGTAGTTCGACCTGCTCCCGAATCTTCTCGTATCCAAGCTCCGCCTGAAGTTTGTCAACCTTGGCCGTGCGCACCGCTGCCTTGGTCGAGAAGCCGTCAAAGATAGGAAATGACAGTGATATCGAGGCAGTCCAATTCGGCGACCAGTCGTTGCCGTCGAGTTTGAGATTGTCGGCCTGGTATCGCCAACCATATTGGCTGACAAAATCAAATTTCGGCGATCCTTCCGACTTGGCGATTCCTACGGCACGTCGCGTGATGTCCTTCAGGTAGTCCTGCTGCCGCAACGCCGATCGCTTCGCAATTGCAAGTTCGGTTATTCGGCTCAAAGTCAGTCGATTGCCGATAACTGTAGAATCAAAGCTATATTGCAGCTCGATTGACTCGGCCAGATCCAGGGACAGCAGATTGCGCAGGGCATGAAGCGCCAGTTCGGCCTGATTTTGAGCCTGCAATAGCTGGGGCTTCAGGTTAGCCACTTCCACTTCGGCGCGAAGCTGCTCATATTCAGATACCACACCCTGCGACTGCATCTTCGTCACCATCGCCAAGTTGAGTTCTGCAGCAGCCAGGGCATCGCGGTAAACATTGACAACGTCCCGGGCCAGTATCACATCAAGAAATGCGCCCCGGACGCTGAAAGTGATTTCAGCACCGGCCTCGTTTACCGCCGCTTCCGTGTATTTCCGATAAGTACGCGCGATCTTGATCGCCGCCAGCACCTTGCCGCCCTGCCAGATCGGCTGCGTCAGAGTGAGACCGGCATCAATCTGATTGTCGGTGCCGAGTTTGAAGGTCTGCCCGCCAAAAACCATCTCAGGAATAATCATATTTCGGGTGTAGGTCGAACCGAGTGACAAATGCGGATATGCGTCCGCTGTCGCCTGCTGAATTGCCGCCTCAGCGCGCTCCAGCTCACTCCGAGCCATTAGGTAATCCTGGTTGGATCGCAACGCCTCCGCAACGGCATCTTCAATTGTCAGCGTTCGCGCCTGCACCTGGTCCTTGGACACAACCAACAATAACGCAAACACAAGTAGCGGCGTCAGCGCGCGCCGGATTTTCATAATTTCAGTCCCTTCAGTGTGATCTCCACAGCTTCTCTGATGTCCTTCGTTCTTGACCGACTCTTGCCGTACAACTGCCTCTCGACGATCAACTTCATCGTTGACAGAAAGAACTGGGCGGCAAACTCGGGATCGACCTTCTTGATCAGGCCGGCCTTTATGTCTTCTTTCGCTGTTGCCGTAATAACCTTCAGGAAATGATGATAGCCGGCATCCATGTTTGGTGTGACACTCAGCCGTACTTCCGGCTGTTCAATCATCATAACCCGATAATAGTCAGGATACTCGACAAAAAAGTCAACAAATAGCGTCAGTCCCAATTCAAGATGTTCCGGCACCCTGCGAGTGACATTGGCAATTTTCTCGAAGCGCTTGAGCAATTGATCATGTCCCCGCTCAACAACGGCGGCAAAAAGCTCCAATTTCGATGGGAAATGTCGGTATATTGTCCCCTTTCCTATCCCGGCAATCCTGGCGATCTCGTCGACATTGCAGGTTTCGAATCCGAAGCTCGCAAACGCCTTCAGCGCCGCCGCCAGGATCATTTCCTTGCGCTCCCGATCCGGAAGATTCCGGCGCCGGTTCTTAGCCGATTCCCGCAACATTATCCTATTAGACGGACTGGTCAGTCCGTTTGTTCCAAAAAAATCGACTAAATCCACTTCTTTCGCTTAAAGAACCAAAGAAGGCCGACAATAACTCCCACAATCAGAAAAACCGCAAAAGGATAGCCAAATTGCCAGCGAAATTCCGGAATCGTCTCAAAATTCATTCCGTAAAATCCAACTATAAATGTCGCCGGCAGGAACAAGGCTGATAATATCGTCAGGAATTTGATTACATCATTGGTCTTGGTTGATACCATCGAGAAGTACAGATCCATCGCCGAATTGATCGCATCGCGCTGATTGTCGGCAGTCGAGATCATCACGTGCAAATGGTCATTGATATCTGAGAAGTAAATCGCCGCCTTGGGAGAAATGACATCGAATTTCTCGCGCGTGAACTGTGACATGATTTCCGACTGCGGCACAACCACTCGGCGGATGATCGCCAGGTCGCGGCGGATCCGGAACATCTTCTTCAGAATCACCCGATCCGGATCCTCGAACACCTCAGCCTCCACGGCATCGACTTCCTTCTCCATTGTGCTTTGAGCGCTAAAATAGGTATCGACAATCTGGTCGAGCATCGTGTGAAACAAAAAATCGGCTCCGCGCGAGATCAACCGGCTGTCGCGCTGCAGACGCTGCTGGACTGCATCCAGTGATGGAACCTGATGGAAATGCACCGAAACAACGGCATTGGCGGTCAGAAACAAGCCGACACCCTTTGCCTCAATCTCCGTCTCCTGCACCGGCGGACCCAGTACCTGTACGATGGTAAACACGTAGGTGTCGTAGTCGTCCACCTTGGGATGAGACATTTCCGACAACACGTCTTCGATTGCCAGCGGATGGAAACGAAAGTCCGCTGTCAGAACATAGGATTCTTCATCGGTCGGTGAAGACAGATCGACCCAAAGTACGCTGTCGCGTCGATCAGTGAGGCGCCTGAATTCCTTGATTCCGTCGGCGTATGTCAGTCCGTCATCAGGAGTATAGTAGAATGACCTGATCATCGTTGTTTCCCCGCCGTTTGTCCTCACAGGAATCGTGGGCTCGCGGCAAAATGCATTCTTCTGGCGGTCCAACGGATTGAGAACCGGCCGCGCCTAAAGACTGGTTAATTTGACGGTTTTATGACTAATGTCAAGGTGGATTTCCACCGACCGGATCGGGCTCCTTGGCCTCGATTTCAGCCTCTTCGCGCAGCTTCCTGAAAGTCACGTGGTTCGTGAAGAGGAAGTAGATACCGATCAGGAAAACAGGAATGATGTCCATAAAATGCAGCACCAGGCTGAACGCGGCAGCCTCTGCCCGCGGCACACTGAAGAACTCATGCAAGACACCGATGACAATGAATTGAAATGAGCCGATATTCCCCGGCGATACCGGAATCATCAGAAGAAATGAATTGACGATGACGACCACCACACCCGCCCAGGCCGGGACATCCAGTTTGAATGCCATAATCAGCGACACTGCGATCAAAACATGGAAAAGCCACACGAGTATCGAGTAGAAGCTGACTTCGAGAATGCCGCGACCGCTCTTAAGCGCCGCCATCCCGCTGATCATTGAACTTGTCCACTTCTGAAGATTCGCATAAAGAGCCGGGAAACGCCTCTTGATGCGAGTCTTCCCAAAATACTCAAGTGAGCGCTGGTTTCGCCAGATCACCAGCACGATCAGCAGGAAGACACCCACCGCGATGGCGGCATAGATTTCCGCCTGCCTCAGCCATTGCGGAAATGCGAAAATGAACGAGGCCAGGTACACCAGGACGATCAAGCTCACGCCGTCGAATAACACTTCCATCGCAACCGTGGTGAAACAAAAGGTCTTCGACAACTGCTCGGCCTTGGACAACATGACGATCCGGCCGGCCTGACCGGTCAGAGCCGGCAGTGAAAGGTTTATCATCTGCCCGACGTGAAATAGCGCAAAGACCCGGATTCTGGATACGGTCTTGACCTCACGGATCAGCGCCCGCCAGCGCATCCCCTTCGACCAATTCATGGCCACCGCAGAGCAAAATGAGGCGAAGAGATAGAGGAAATTGAGCCGGGCGATGCTTTGCCACAACTCACCAAGATTTACCTTGTAGAAGCTCAGAAAAAGCAGGGCGATCGCCACTGCTACTCCCAAAACCTTCTTCCAATCCAGATTCCCGATCAATCCCTCTGCCTTACTGCGTTTTGGATGAAGTATCAATAATAGCTTTCGAGGCCGATGGTGTCAACGATTTACCACACGAGCTCTTTGGTCGTCATGCAATTGGAATAATCTGGAGCGGGTATCAAATAGTTACAACGTCGGAACGCCGGATCCAGCCTTTGAGCTGGTTGGCGAATAGCGCGAGATAATACTCCTGACGGCTTTCCAGAATCTGGAACATCAATCCTTCATGCGCCTCAAACTGCAGCTCAAATTCACTGCCGGGACCCGACATGATCTCTGTCTGCTCGACTGTGACAACGCCTTCCTCGATCAGGTAGTTGTTCTGCAAGACCCAAACCATGGCTGCCGCACAAACAACGGCCACCAGCGCCAGCGCGACGATGCTCGTCGAACCTACCCTGATCTTGCCCAGGCGCTTGAGAGCCAACATTCCGAATATCGCCAGAATCGCCGCCAACGAGATCAGGAAATACTGATTCGGTGTCAGCGCGTTGAGCACGTCACCAATTTCGGACTGCAGTACTCCCGGCGCCGCGGTTTCAATCTTATCGACCGTATACAGACGAACAAACTCCAGGTTGGCTTTTATGTCCGCATCCTCGGGCGAAAGCCTCTCGGCCCGTCGCAGGTTGGCTATTGCCAGTCCGATTCTGCCTGCTTTATAGTAAGCGCAGCCTGCGTTATAGAATAGTTGCGGTGATGAATACCCCTTATCGATAATCCCCTGGAAAACCGAGGCCGATTCGATGAACTTGCCCTGGTCATATAAACTGATCGCAGACCTGAAATCGTCATCCGCTCCGGCAATTAACAGTGCCGGACTCATCAGAACCAGGATAAATATCCACAGCCGCATCAGCGCGTCTTCTCCAAATCGATAATCAATTGGCGGGCACTCTCCCACAACCTCTGCATCTGGGACGGATCCGACCCTCCCGGCGCGAATCGCCCGAAATCGCATTGTTGCAGCAAATCGAGCATCTGTCCCATCAGCTGATCACTCTGTTTGCCTTCGGCAAACGCCTTTATTTTGTCTGCGGTCAGACCAAATCCCGGCAAATTGTAGCGGTCTGCAAAGTACTCGATTAATGAGCGGCTCGTCTCTGTGTAGAATGCATCAGCCTCGCTCGACACCAGGTGAGCTTTCGCCTGCGCCAGACGACCCTCTGCCAACTTGCGCGCCTGCTTGAGGCGTCGGAATCCGTGATCAGTCTCCAGCCGCTCCTTGCGCCGCTGATGCTGCACTACCGCAACATAGCCAATCACCGGAATCAGATAGAGTGCCAGAAAAATCGGACTGAGGGCAAACGGCTGGCTGCGACGGCTATTGAGATTGCCGACCTCGGACTTCAAATAACGAATATCCTTCGCGGCCAGATCAATGCGATTCGTCTGAAGATTCTGCACCTGTGAAGCGAACCTGTCCTGGGATGGCGTCGCCTCTATCCGGATCGGTTCCGTCGTGGCTGTCTTATACTGCCGGCTCTTGGGGTCAAAGTATGAGAAACTCAGCGCCGGTATCGTATAAGTCCCGGCCCGCTTGGGGATGAACACCTGCTCATAGATCTTGCTGCCTCCCAACTCATAATTCACTCGTTCGATATTTTCGGAGTCCCCGGCCTGGTAGGTACGGAAATCGGGCAGGTCGGGCACACTTGGCATGGCAACTGTCTTGATATTTCCAATTCCCGAAATCTTTACGGTCATTGTGATCGGCTCATTGACCGGCACCCGCGTCTTGTCAACTGTTGCGGAAATCGAGTACCTTCCCACTGCGCCGCCAAAGTCATCGGGCTTGCCTTGGGTGGGAAGCGGCAATGCGACAATCTCGATTGGATCGGAACTCAGCTTGGCGCTGCGCGTCTCTCCAAAGACACCGAAGTTGTTGAATATCGAAAATGGGTCGCGATTGCGCGGACGATCCTGTACAAGGCAGGTGAGACTCGCCGAACCCACGGTCTGGACTCCCGGCGAGGTCGGAAACAGTCCGGTCTTGATCTCGGTGACACGATAATCGCGTCCATTGACGGTTTGGTAACCAGATTTTTGCGGCCCGAGATCTTCGACCCAGAAACCGGTTTTCTGCGGTGCCTCGTAGTCTGGATTTTGAAGGAGTTCGATTCCCTGGAAAAACTTGAACGAGAGCGTTATCTGCTCGTTCACGTAAACAGTGTCTTTGTCAACGGTCGTCCTGATGAACAGGTCGTCACGCGTCGGCGCACCCTGGGACTGACGCTGTCTCGGTTCGTTGCGGCCTTGCGTATTGCGTGCCTGTGTCGCGGCACTGCCCGGATTCACCTGTATTTTCTGTACCGGCGTCATGTAACGCTTGCCGTCGATATCCAGCGCGAAAGCCGGTACTTCCAGAAAGCCGGAGCGCTTTGGTGACAACCGAAACACGTACTTCTTGGTATTCTGCGACTTCCCATTCACCCAGGTGAAACTCTGACTTGTTCCGGTCGAATAGACCTCGAAGTCATTGAGCTTGGGCAGCACCACATTCGGCCATTGCGAGATATCCCCGCCCAATTCAATCGAATACTCAACCGATTCATCCTGCTGTATCATGGTGCGGTCGACCTGTGCCGAAACTCGTGCGTCACCGGCGCGGCTCTGCGCCGGCAACACCGCCAAAATCACCGCCATGAATACCGAATACCAAAAATACCGAGGCATATTTACCAGTCGTTCTTGCTCTTGTAAGTTCCAAACTTGACCTTAGTGCGGTTTACTTTCTTCTGCAAGTCCTTTTCATCGTTGCCGATAGCGCGCAAGATCCGCTGAGCGTCTTCCTTGCTCATCTTCTGGTCTTCTCCCTGGCCTCCGTCCTTCTGGGCCTGCTGTTGGTCGCCCTGCCCGCCTTGCTGTTGTTGCTGCTGATCTTCCTGCTGACCCTGCTTCTCTTCTTGTTGCTGCTGCTGATCCTGCTTCTGTTCGCCTTGCTGGCCTTGTTGCTGGTCTTGTTTGTCTTGTTCGTCTTGCTTCTGCTGGTCTTGTTGATTTTGCTGATTCTGCTGGTCCTGGTTTTGCTGATCCTGATTTTGCTGCTGGTCTTGCTTGTCCTGCTGTTGATCCTGGTTCTGCTGTTGTTGGTTCTTCTGCTGCGTCTGCTCTTTCAGCTTCTTCCTTGCCAACTCCAGATTGTACTTGGCCTCCACATCATCGGGATTCAGTTCCAGCGACTTCTGGTATGCGGTAATTGCCTCGGCGTAGCGATCATTGCGGAAAAAGCTGCTGCCCATATTGTAGTAAGCATCGCCCTGTAACAACGGATCGTCTGTGTGCAGCGCTTTCGCGTATCGCCGAACTGCATCTTCGTACTTGGCCTGACCGAACAAGGCTGTGCCGATATTGTATTCCAGAATCGGTTCCTGCGGCTTCTCGATCTCCGCTTCCTGGTAATACTTCAAGGCTTGTTCGATGTCGTTCTTTGAATATGCCTGATTGCCTTGTTTGTTCAGCTTCCGAAAGTCGGCAAACGCATTTGTTGAAAGACCAACGACAATCAAAACGCTAAGAATGCTACGAATTCGCATTTGGGCTTTCCTCCTTCCGGCGGCGCCGACGCTCGGATAATACTGCCTCTCCCGCCAGGAATACGATAGCCAGCGGCAGAATGTACTGATATCGATCCTCATACTGCGTCAGCAGCATATCGGCCAATTCCTTCTTGTCCATGCTGGCAATGTCCTCATAAATCTGGTCCAGCGCGATTTCTCCCTGCGAAGCGTGATAATAGCGCCCCTCAGTCTCAGCCGCCGCTTTCTGCAAATTCACTTCGTCAAGTCTTGTCAGTATTAACTCGCCACGCTGATCCTTCTTGTAGCCGACCATCTCGCCTCGCACGTTGCGGATCGGAATCGGCTCGCCCTCCGGCCGGCCAATGCCAATCGAATAGATTCGCACGCCGGCAATCTTCGCCTCGTTTATTGCCTGGTCCAGTCCTTCGCCAAAATCCTCACCGTCGGTGATCACGATCATGACCTTGTTTTTCCGCTCTTTGACCACAAATCCGGCAGTGGCAACCGAAATCGCCTCGGCGAGATTCGTTCCCGGCGTAGGGATCAGGTCGACGTCAAGGACATCTACAAACATCTGCGCCGCCGAATAATCGAGGGTCAACGGACACTGCACGAATGCGCTGCCCGCAAAAGCAACCAGGCCGGCCCGGTCTCCTTTCATGCGCGCAAGCATTCCCCGTACTTCCTGCTTCGCACGTTCAATGCGGTTTGGTTTCATGTCTTCCGCCAGCATCGAGGCCGAACAGTCCACGACGATCATGATATCCTGCCCCTCGCGCTTCAGCATCTCCATGTGCGTCCCAAACTGCGGACGCGCCAAACATAAGACGAGAAAAGACAACGCCAGAAAGAGGAATGCGATCTTGTAACGTCTCTTGATCGGCGAATAGTTCTGGATCAATCCCGCTAACAGCGAACGATCGGCAAAAGTCTCGAGCAGACGCCGTTTCCGTCGAGCCACAATCCACATGAACACCGCCAGGGCGGCGATGACGATAAAGCCGTACAAGTACTCTGGGGCTGCAAATCTCATTTACTTGTCCTCAACCTTAATTATACCCATCACCACTCTATCCGTTTACGGCAACCGCCGGAAAAGTGTTTCGCGCAGAAGCAGTTCCAACAGCAGAGCCAGCGCGGCGGCGATCAGGAAATACGGAAAATACTGGTCAAACTGGAGATACTCCTTCACCTTGAACTTGGTCTTCTCCAGCTCCGATATCTGCTGGTAAATATTCTTGAGCATGTCTTCGGACTTCGCCCGGAAGTACTTGCCGCCCGTCGATTCCGCTACCTGTGTAAGCTGCTTCTCATCAAGTTCGTTTTCGAGCTGTACGTATCGCCTGCCAAATATCGGATCGTCAACCGGATACAGCGCCTTGCCCAGCTTTCCGGCACCTATCGTATAAATGCGAATGCCCAGCGTCTTGGCGATCTCTGCCGCCGTCAGCGGATCGATTTCGCCTGCATTGTTGATTCCATCGGTAAGCAGGATGATAATCCGCGACTTGGCTTCCGACGAGCGCAGCCGGTTCACGGCGTTTGCAATTCCCATCCCGATTGCCGTGCCGTCCTCGATCATCCCAAAGTCAACCTGTTCGAGAAAATTGAGCAGGACACTGTAATCAAGCGTCAGCGGACACTGGGTAAATGACTGCCGCGAAAAAACCACCAATCCAATTCGATCGCTCTGCCGCCCCTGGACAAAATCCTTGATCACTTCCTTGGCCGCCACCAGTCGGTTCATCGGCTTGAAGTCCTCGGCCTTCATGCTTCCCGATATGTCGAGAGCCAGCATGATGTCGATGCCCTCCGACGAGACTTCAGTAGTCTTTTTCCCGGCTTGCGGACGCGCCATTGCGATGATGAGCAGAACCAGTCCAAACAACCTCAGCACCTGCAGAATCTTGCGGTTCTTCACGCGCCGGCTGCGTCGAACATTGCGCAGTAACGCGATGTCGGAAAACTTAATGGCTGCCTCGCGACGGCGCCTGAACATGAAGTACGCTATCACCGGCACTGCCAACAATAGCCACAGGAAGATCGGATCGGCAAACTGGATCATGGCTGCCCGCCTCCCTTTCCGGAGGAAAACGGCAGCGAGCGAGTCTGCATCACGAACTCACGCGCAACGTCATAGTGGCGGTTGATGTCCTCCATCGTCGGATCATACTTGGCAAATTTGACCAAGTCGCATTCATCCAGGAATCGGTGTATGATCTCTTCTTCCTTCTTGTCCAATGCCAAACCCCGGAACTCCTCAATGATCTCATGCGTTGTCCGCTCCAGAGCGGAGATTCCGTAGCGACGTTCCAGGTAACTGCGGAATATTTCCGAAAGCCGCAAGTAGTAGAGTTTGTATTCTCCACGGGCCACCAAATCCGACGCCTGCAGAGCACTCAGCTCAGCCAACGCAATTTCCCACGGCAACCTGTCGTCGATCGGTTCCCGGCCGAGTTCGAGCGGCTTGCCGGCACGCCGGTAAAGGTACCAGAAAGTGAGAATTCCCACGATGATCGCTACCGCTGCGGCGATCATCCAGATCGGAATCTTGTTCTTGAATTCTCTCGGCCCCCGCAACGGCTTGAGATCTTCACCTTCTATGCCGGTAAGAAGCGAATTGACTTTGATGGGAATCGCATCCGTCGTTATCTGCTTCAATTCCCCGGCAGCCGTCGAGTACTTGATGGTAATCGGGGGGATCTGATAGTCGCCGGTCGTGAAAGTCGTTATCTCAAATGACTCTGAGGAAATCCGCATCCCGTCTCTTAGTTCGCTGCTGCGGGGGGTGTAATCCTTGACTTCGAACATCCCCAGATTCGTTCCAACCGCCAGCGAGTCTATGACCAACACCGTATCCGCCGTAATCTTTACGGTGTAATTGATGCGGTCGCCGATGGTAACCGATTGCTTGTCGACCGTCGACTCCACCGAAATGCGGTCCTGCGCGGCCGCCGGAATCACAAATAGCAGCAGTGCGAAGATGATTTGGCTAAAGCGCTTCATTGGCCCTCTTATATATAAAGGTCTGATCCGACTGGTCAATCAGCCGGTAGTTGGCGTGAAGTGCACTCTCCCACTCCGGATAGATCTTGTAGTCGATCACCACCAGATGCGGTCGCTGTGCCGAAAGGGCGGCCACGATCTCCGCATTGGTAAGCAGATGGTGCGAGCGGTATTCGGCATCGCTGATTTTCAGAGGAAAGTGAAATCCAACATGCTCCGATCCCGATATCTGCGGGCGGTTGGCAAGTGCGCTGTAGCCAGCCCACTCCGAAAGCAGACTGTCCTCCGACGAGGAATTGTTCTGGATTGATCCAACTACTCGTTCCAACTGCGGCCACTCAAAGCGGTGATCGTGTTCGCGAGGTGCAATGACGAACAGATAGAGGAATGGCATTACGCCGATCATATAAAGGACCGCAGCCGACCGAAGTAGCGGTTTCAGTTGGCGATGCTCCAGTATGAAGGCGGCGCACGGCAACGACAGCATGATCAGGTACGGTACTGCCTGCTGGAAATACTGCAAATGCACCGGCGTTGGAATCAGATAGACCGCCATAATCACCACGGAAAATATGGCCGCCGGTTTGAAGAGAGTATACTTGGCTACATGGCGGTACTTCATCAACAGCGCCGAAGCGACCGCCGCACCTAACAGCATGAGCGTCTGCGGCAGTGCGAGGAATTTACCAAAGACCGTCAGCTTGTGCATCAGCAGTGCCGACAACGGCTCGATTGGCTCGCGCTGAAGATGAAATCCAAGGTTGTTGAATAGAAATTCCGCCGGTGCGGCAATAAACAGATATATCGCCGGCAATGACGGAATCAGCAACCCGATCAATGCAATTAGCGATGTCTTGACCATACTTGCACCCGACTTGCGCACAGCAAGCACCAGTCCATAGAGATAAATCGGCGCTAGTACCAGGAACACCGAACGAAAATTGACCGCAATACCCAGCGCCAGCCACGAAAAGAAGACCGCCTTCACGTCGAGAGTAGACTCCCGCCCGCTCTTGAGCAGAAAGTAAAACGACACCAATAACGCCAAATCGACAAACACATATGGTTTGAACGTTGAATGCCAGGCAAGAAAGAGCCCGCCGAATGCCATCAGGAACGCTCCGACCAATGCTACATCGTCTCTTGCCGTTGTGCGCTTCACCAGCAGGTACATCAAATAGGTTGTCGCAATGCCCGCAATCGTCGCGAGAAATCTCAGCAGCAGAAGCGAGCTGATTCCCCATTTCGAAAGAGCAAAGAATGTCAAAGGCAGCAACGGCGCCTGGGGAAAAAAGAAATCGGCATACGGCATCAAGCCATCGCCGACACGCTGGCATGCCGCTAAATAGAAGCCCTCATCGGCATCCATCGTGCGGAAAAATACGAACACCAGCGCCGCCGCCAGTTGCAGCAGCAGTATGAACAGGAGTCGCCTGTCGAGCACTTTGGTCGACACGCTAACGGTACCTCCGTTCGCGTTTCTTGAAGAAGGTCGTCAGGGGAATGAAGTAGTCGTGTCCGGTTGTCAGTTGGACGAAGTCAATCGCCATGCGGCTGAAGGCCTTCTCCAGATCGGTCTTGAGTTCTTCAGCCTGTATTCCAAATTGTTTACGGAAGAATGAATCCGACGTATCGATCGAAATGATTTCGCCAGTCTCCGCGTCCTCAAAGTCGATCAGTCCGAAGTTTTCCATCTTCGCTTCACGGTCATCGCTGATCTTGATCGCGACAACGTCATGCTTGCGATTCGCAATTATCAGGTCGTTGGCATATCCCGAGCTGAGAAAGTCGCTGACCAAAAAAACGACCGACTTGCGCTTGACGACACGATTGAGATACTCCAGCGCCGTTCCGATATTGGTCGATCGACCTACCGGCTTGAAATAGAGTATCTCGCGGATCAGCCGGAGCACATGTCCGCGGCCCTTGCGCGGTGCAATGAACTTCTCCACCTCATCCGTGAAGATGATCATACCGACCTTATCGTTATTGCGTATCGCTGAAAATGCCAGGAGTCCGCAAATCTCCGCAGCCATCTCCTCCTTGAGCTGGCTGCGGGTGCCGAACTGGCCGGATGACGAAGCATCCACCAGCAGCATTACGGACAGCTCTCGCTCTTCTCGATATTTCTTGATAAACGGAATGCCGGTGCGCGCCGTCACGTTCCAGTCGATCAGACGTACGTCGTCGCCCGGTTGGTACTCGCGGACCTCCTCAAACTCCATTCCCTGGCCGCGAAAGGTCGAATGGTACTCGCCCGCAAAGACATCGTTCACCAGTTTCTTGGTGGTGATTTCGATCCGGCGAATTCTCCTCAGAACTTCGGCTGGAAGCACGGCCTACGGTACCTCTACCTCGTTGAAGATCTTCGTCACGATCGCTTCGCTGTCGACTTCCTCGGCTTCGGCTTCATAGGTCACAATTACGCGGTGCCGCAACACATCCATGCCTATCGTCTTGACATCGTCCGGAGTGATGTAACCGCGCCCCTTCATAAAAGCGTGAGCTTTGGAAGCCAGCGTCAGGTTGATCGTCGCGCGCGGCGAAGCCCCGTATTCGATCAAACCCTTGAGATTAAGATTGAATGCCTCGGGATTGCGGGTGGCAAATACGACGTTGACAATGTACTCCTTGACCTTGTCATCGACATAGACGCGGGTCAACACTTCGCGCGCCCTGACAATATCCTGTGGCGTGATCACCGGACGGGTCTCGAATGTCGCGCCAATCGTCATTCGATTGAGTATCTCCAACTCTTCGGCTTTAGTCGGATAGGTCACGCGCAGTTTGAACATGAAACGGTCAACCTGCGCTTCCGGCAGCGGATATGTTCCCTCCTGTTCGATCGGGTTCTGCGTCGCCATGACGAGGAACGGCTTCGGCAAAACATGAGTCGTCTCTGCGATTGTAACCTGACGCTCCTGCATCGCTTCCAGCAACGCCGACTGAACCTTGGCCGGCGCACGGTTGATTTCGTCCGCCAGAATCATGTTGGCGAAAATCGGCCCCTTCTTGACCGTAAACTTGCCGTCACTTTGCGAATAGATCATCGTTCCGATCAGGTCCGCAGGCAACAGGTCCGGTGTAAACTGCAGGCGCCTGAAATCGGCCTGGATCGCCTGGCACAGCGTCTTAATGGCAAGTGTCTTCGCCAGCCCCGGAACACCCTCAACCAGGATGTGCCCATCAGCTAACAGAGCCATGATCATTCGATCCACGAGGTATTCCTGACCGACAATGACCTTGCCCACCTCGGCTTTGAGGCGTAGGACGAAATCATAATTGCGCTCAACTTCGGCTTGAATCTGT
The DNA here is from genome assembly GCA_964552775.1 of uncultured Ignavibacteria bacterium. Taxonomy (GTDB): domain Bacteria; phylum Zixibacteria; class MSB-5A5; order CAIYYT01; family CAIYYT01; genus JADJGC01. Next base: position 33,412 of record CAZKIH010000031.1, read on the forward strand.
CTGATATCTTGATCCACCGCTTTATCTCCCTAAACTAAAGATTCTTTTCGACAAAATTGTACGGCATCATTTCAAAATCAGTTCCAGCAATTTTGTTGCATTCGCCACTGCCGCCCGGCCCCTCTGGACCTCGACTTTGCCGCTGGAAAACTTGACTTCCTCGCAAAATTCGAATAACTCCTTGGCCTGTCCGCGAATTTCCTTCTCCAGGCCGCGCTCATCCATCCAACGCAAGATATCCGTTGAGGTGAATCCCATCAGGCGCGCTTCGTGTACGCGTTCTAACAACCCAACCACGAACTTCATCGCCTGCGCCGAGAATTGCCGGTAATCTTCGCGGTCAGCGAGCTTCTTGATTTCCTCGAATTTCTCCTGTGCATCTGCTCGCCAGTCTGGTTCAGGTACGTGGGCACCACGTTTACGCCGACTTCGAACCAGCAGGAACGCGATAACCGCCCCCGCACAGACTCCGGTGACAATGATCGGAGCGAGACTCACCGACCCATCACTCCGCGGCTTCGGTTGGTCAACATTGACTACGATCGGCTCCGACGAAAGCGTGTCAACGCTCGTGATGCTCTTGAATTCCACTTTGAAAGCCGGTATTGTCACTTCCCCACTGCGAGCCGGCTTCAAATCATAAGTGTAGCGCCGCACCGTAAATTCGCCCTGCTTCTCGACGCTGCTCCCGGAACCACCGATACGAAACCCGACTATCTCCGGCGGCGGCACCGGTGTAGTTGTCATCTGCGGATCAGAGACGGCTACTTCGAGAGTCAGCACAAATTCGTCCTCAAATGCCGCCTGGACCTTGTCAACTCGAGACTTGAAAGATATCTCCCCAGATGCCGGCGATGCCAGGCCCGCCGCGAGGAGCAACATTAAAAACAGCTTCATCATAAGTTATGGGATTATAACGGTTAAGTTCGCCCTGGTTTCAGGTTTTAACACTAATTAACGCCCGCGAGCAAAACAGCCACGAGGGCAGGCAACATCACGACTTTCAATGCGATAGAGGTGGCTTTCGCTCCCCCAGCCGCATCGCGATTCCAGTAGATAACAAAAATCAACGCGAGCGGCAAATTGACTCCCAAACTAATTGCGATCAGAAAAGTCCCCGATAAGTCCAATACCGCCCAAGCCCCGTACGTCACTGCAATCATCAGGGCAAATACTAATGTGGCGATCAATCTTGCCATATTTACCCCCCATTTCAGAGGTAGCGTCGAACGCGAAATGCTCGAATCGCCGCTGACGTCTTCGATGTCTTTTACAATTTCACGTCCCAAGTGATACAGGAAGGTCAGCACTCCGCAGGTAATAATCATCCCGATAGCGCCTTTGCCGGGCGTGCATCGCAGGGCACCCAGCGCAAATACCGATGAGCAAAGCAGAGCAACCAGCACGTTACCGATCATCAGCAAAGACGAGATCCTGACTGCATACCAATAGAGCAGCAAGGCGACTCCCACATAGTAAAGCGCAGTCAAGGTATTCGCTCCGATCAGCAACCCGCTTCCGGCGATCAGGAAGATCACTGCCGTCAGCCAGGCGTTGCTGGTCGAGAGATCACCTGAGGGAATCGCCCGCTTAGGCCGGTTTATCTGGTCGGCTCGCAAATCAAAGATGTCGTTGACGGCATAGCCAAACGACACCAGGCAAAAGATCAATCCCGATTCCCGCCATGGCATCGTGATCGTGCCGCAGGCCAGCGTTGTTGCCGGAATGACCGACAAGGCTGCCATGATTCCATTCAGCGGTCGGATCAGCCTCAGTGCGGCGTTCAGTTTACTCATAGTCCTGCCTCAAATCCAAAATGTACGAGCATCTGGTCGAGTTGCTTGCTTTCACCCAGTGAAAAATCGAGCCGGAATTTCCCCAATGTGGTTCCCAATTCCATTCCTATTCCAAATCCAGTCAACTTCCGCGTGCCTGCTTCCGTTTCAATATAGCCATTGTCACAAAAGACGCGCGCGAGAAATTCGCGCTCGAAAACATAGCGCAGCTCAGTCGCGGAAGTGATCCCCAGATTCGCAAGAAAGCTCCGTTCGCGGTAGCCGCGCAGACTCCGTGGCCCGCCGATCTCGTACAATTGTTCTTTCGGAATAGGTGAAAAATCCGAACGGATTTGGAACGGTACCATCCGTTGATACACGACCCAGCGTTTGGCAATCTGCCGCCATAGCTCAAGGCTGGCATTGATATTCGTCGAGTAACCGGTGCTGACATCACTCCCTTGATCAAACGACTTACGATACATCGAACCAAAATCGGTGCGAAGAAGAACACCGTGTTTCGTTGCCCGAATGTCATCTCGATCTTGATAGGATGTGGACAGCGTGACTCCCGCGATGCGCGCCGAAGGCGATGTACGACCCTCCTCCGGTGTGATTTTCTCCCAGGATATGGCGGCGCCCATCGTCAATTGCTCACCGGCATGATACGTCGCGCCAAATCGCAACTTGCCGGAAACAAACGCCGAGTCTCGATCGCTCTGGACGGCACTCATTTGCAGATCAACCGGAAATCCCCCCGCGTACGGCAGCCCGGCACTCAAACTCAGATCGCGCGAATCGTCGCCCAATCGCGACCACTCTAGGTTGACTCGCTCCCCGGTACCGAATACGTTGAGCAGTCCGAGTTCACCACTGCCCCCGATGGTGTTGTCGGAGTTCAGGTAAAGCAGTCCTTCGATGGTCAGGTTCCGATCATCGCGCATAGTGAACACGATATCCGCCGCGTTGTTGCGAGCGTCGTGCGCGACTATCGGTTCCCGTGTCGGACTCGTAAAGTCCAGTTGAGACAGCAATCGCTGTGAACGTCGCAACATTGACTCGCGATATGGGATCCCGGAGTGCAACTCGAGGCGACGCAGAAGACGTGCCGGCTTTGTCGCTACAAGTCCTATAAACTCAGTCTTGCCGAATGCAGCCAGAGGACCCGTCTGAATCTCATATGCCAGCTCCAATCGATCGTCAAAAACCGTGATACTCCCAATTGTCGCCTGACAAAACGGATAACCAGCATCTGCATATGAGTTGACTATTTGACGAGTCAAATTGCCGATACGCTCCGCAGTAACCGGTTCATCGTCTTTGATCAACATCTGCCTGTCGACTACATTGGTGTCGACTCCCACGACCAGTATGTCGGTGGAAACGTAGCGGCGGCCCGTGCTGATTATGACGGCCGTGTCCGGGGTTGCCTCAATGCCGATCACCGCTGAGAAATAACCCTCGCGAATGTAGGACTCCGTCAAGTCTTGGCTGAATCTTTCAAGCGACGGCGCAGCACGCAGAAGTGTCCTCAGTCGCTCCGCGTCAACCTGACGGTCGGCAACTACGCGCAGTTCTCCCGTCGCACTGCAAGTCAACACCAGTAACAGTAGCAATACCCTGACCATCAGAATTTCGAGATCAACTCGCTCCTCAGGAAGTAGCGGTTCTCATCATGCTCGCGTTGTTCGGCTTGTCCAATAACTTTGAAACTGAATTTGTCAGACAGTCCGATGTCAATCTTGATTCGGCCGCCCCAATGTGTCCCGGCGGGAAAGCCCTCTGCCATCTGCAAGAATATTGGCCGCTCGGAATATTCGCTGACATTCAATACAAAAGTCGACAACTCGCAACGCCCCCGACTGGAAATGTTGTAGTTTATCCCCGGCGAGACCCGGATGCTGTAAGTGAGCAAATCCATCGAATCGGCGTGCTCGCGGGAAAATGCCGTCGCCAGATTCCACTCCCAGTTTCCGACAAAGTGCGACGCCGTCGTCTCGATTCGTTTCTCGCGAATGTCCAAACTCAGCCTGTCATATTCCCTCAATTGTCGCTCGCGATTAACCAGCGCGATTTGGACATTGTCGCGATCGAAAAAACTCTTGGTAACCGTCAAGCGTTGTTCATCACTGTTCCGAATTGTCGGAGCCGTCATTTCGAGATTATTCTCGTCGCGCCGCTTGGTATAAGCAGCCTCGGTGCGCAGGCGAATTGCCCGATCGTAACGACGCAAACGATAGTCGTTCACGCGCTGCGAGAGACGCGGCGAGCTATCAAAGTAGCGCACTGGCGGAAGCAGCCAATTTTCGGCAAAGCCGCTCGTCGGATTTCCAACTTCACGATAATTGACCTCATAGCGAAAAGAGACTCCGCGAATCAGACTACTTGAAGCCAGTTTGCTCAAATCCAGTTCTGATTGAAGCCGCTTCTCCGCTTCCTGATTCTGCGAGATTTCCCCCACATCCTCGACGACCCTGATATAGTCCCCTCTCGATTGCGCGACATAAATCGAATCAATCAGGACATAGTCCCCTTCACCCGGATCGACCTTCAGGTATGCCTGGTTCGTCTGCGAAAATCCCCGCCGATTCAATCGATAATTGGCGGTCAAATCGACAGCGGGAAACAACGAAGGGCAAATCAACGACAGCGAACCGGTCTGATAGTCTTGACTTGTGCCACCCTGGGAGAATCTGTTGAGATTCGCGCTTACGTCAATCTTGTTCGCGTCAGAAATCGTGCGGCTCACTTTTAGAATCACACTGCGCTTGCGGTCCAGAATTTCCCATTCGGCCGCTGACTTCTGCCAGTTTTCACGGAGTCGTGCGCCGATATTGACTCCCCCGTAACTCAATGTCGATTCAATCTCCCGCTTGCTGTCCGACCGGTCAAGATCAGCACCATCGGATTGTCGTTCGTCGTATTCGCCCTTCAGAGTTGCCTTGACGGGCAGATATTCCGATACAATCTCCGGCCGCAGGTCGACCAGCGACCTGCTCCTCCCGCCAATTCTCGATGATGCGAGATTGAGTTGCAGTTGAGCCTGTGACCGGGCGACCTGCGTCAATCCGGTGCTGATATTCAATCGCCGCGATACTGCCCCGCTTTCTTCTTCGGAGTAACCGCCCTTGACTCCTATGGTGTACTGCTCTGCCGGCTTAATCGCCATCGCGGCCAGCAGACGCTTTCGCCCACTCTGCTCGGTGCTGTCGCGCTGCCAAAGGTACCGGTCTTCAATCTGATCAAGCCGTGCGATCTGAGGAAATCCGTTCGGGATAATCTCCGCCGAGGCTTCCGCCGCCAATTTGCCGGCTATCGAACCATACTTGAGGCCGACATTTCCTGCGACATCATTATTGTCACCATCATCGCGACTCGAAAATCGATTTCGATCATAGTTCGAAACTATCGACTCGGCACTGAAGTGCAAGCCGACGCCGAACTGTTCCTGAAACAGAACCCCGACCAAGTGTACTGTCTCCGGAAGCGGCAATCGCTTCTGCGGCAAGAATCTCCCCTTGCTTCGGCCGACATACTGGTAGCGGCCATTGCCGAGATACGTATAATCGCCCTCGACTACTTCAGAGAAACTGACTTGGTAGTCCCCCAAATTCTCGCCGACATATGTGAAAATCGTCGCGCCTGCAGTATCAACCTCTGCCTTATAGCTTCCCAGCCCTGCTCCGATGAATCTCGCTCCCGAAGTGACAGTCGAATCAAGTTGATCACCGGCTCGTTCCAGAACGGCGATGTCAGAATCCGAAAGAGTGAAATCGAGCGGAGCGTCGCGGGAGGTGAGAAAGCCCGTGTAGCCGACAGTAAGGGCACGGCTCGAATCTGAGGACGAGAATCTGTTGGTCGCTGAAACGAGACTCTTCCGATACTCGAGTCGTTGAAACTCGTACTCGACCCGCACCCGGTCCTCGGCATCAATAATCCGCCTGCCGGTGAAGTAGAGCTCCCCTTGCAAATAATCGAGGTAGTAGTCCTGGTCTCGCCCACGCTGCAAGCGATCACCGTTCAGCCAGACCACCTCCGTGTTCTCCACTACGGCAACTCCCTGCTCCCCGTTGCGGCCGGTCAGACTGTACGGCCCGTAATAGCCGTCGCGCGTCGCAAACTCGGCTTGTGCATAGTTGCCCAAAGGCACCGCCACCGAAGCCTTTGTCCGATTGCGCGGCACCGCATATTCCAACTGCAGTCCCTGTACGCTTCGTTGATATCCAATTAGCGCAAAATCATTCTGCTCGAGCCGGAAATTCCCGAACACACTGCGAAGTCTTGGCGATTCCACTTCCAGATAGACATTTTCTAACTCCGTAAACCGCCTTGTCACCAGTCGGCTATCGCGCAATCCACGGTCGGAGAAACTTCCGCGCACTCGAACATTATGCCCCAGCTCGCCTGTGACGGTCATTGTTAAGCCCTGAGCTAAGATCGTGCGGCCGCGATCAGACACATCGGCTGAGAAGCTCTTGCTGCCCGCGATTTCGAGATTGGAAGTCGACAGCGGTCGTTGATTCTCGGTGGCGACGGCCGGCTCCGGGACGCCGGCAATTTGGGTCGTGGTGACATATGGCCGCAAACTATATGGCGCAAGAGTAAGCTGGTGCGGAATTCTTGTAATGACTAACACCGAATCGCATTCGCGGAAGACGCCTGTCAGGCAGAGCCTGCCGCCGGTCCATGTCAATCCGTCACCTACTTTAAGACTGTCGCCGTCACAGTCTATCACCGCCACCAACTGCTCGGGTGTGATTTCCCCCGCGAGACAACTATCGGAATGCGTGGACAAGAATTGATGACGGTTGATTGTTGGCGTGATATCAGCGGCGGAGGCCGCAGGGGGCCGGGCAAGGCTGACGAGTAGGACTAAAATGCTGATGCGCGAGAGCATCAAAATCAGGCGATCACGGCAAACTCGCCGCGAGCTCATATATGACTATTCGATTGTTTCCGGTGTCACAGACAAAGAGCCGATTGTCGCTCCTCAAGGCGATCCCTGTCGGCGCGCTGAGATTGAGCGGCCCCGACCCGAAACTGCCTGCTGATATCACGCGTGTCCCATCCATGTTCATCACGATGATCTCATGGCGCTCCTTGTCAGTGGCGACAATCAATTCACCATGGACAATGAAATCACCGAGTATCCCGGCATCCGGCAGCTCGATCGCGTTCTTGGTGTTTCCGAAGGCGTCAAATACATAAATCGAACTGCGGTCGCGGTCGTAAACATACAGGCTGCCGTCCTCCGCCGCGGTTGCGATCGTGCAGCGCGCAAATCCTCCGGCCGGAAACAACTCCTGCTCGCGGGCATAGTCCTTGTCAAGCATGATGACTTTCAGATTGTCGGGGTCGACGAGGTACATATTGCCAAACCGCGAGTAGGCGATATCGGCGATCTTCCCTGCTAATTCCAAATCGAGATTCGCGTTGAAGCGAATCTCGTCGGAGAAGATCAGGTTGTAGTCTGACCGGACAATACGGCTGTTACCTTGGTCAAGGATGAAAAAACTGATGCCACCGTCCGACTCCAGCGAGACCGGATGGCTTAGGCCATTGATGCCCAGTCCATACCCGCCGTTTTCCTTGTCGAAGGAATTGTCGGAACGCAGCTTGATGATTCTGTTGTTGCCCTGGTCGACGATATAAGCATTGCGGCTCAAATCAAATGCGATTGCGACCGGCAGACTCAATTCGCTGCCGCCGAAATCGCCCTTGATCTCGCCGATGTAGTTTAGTTTCCGTGCAGTCGGAGGGGTCGGGCTCACCATCTTGGGTGGTTTTGAGCAGGACATTAGCATGGCGCTGACCAGGGTCAATCCTATTAG
>CAZKIH010000032.1:0-40111 GCA_964552775.1 uncultured Ignavibacteria bacterium
CGGCTGCCGGAGGCGTCCAGCTTCTTTCACTTCCAAACCAACCTGGGTCCCGACTTTCGTCGGGACGACTCGACACGTGTGTGGCACACGTCCTCGTGTGCCACATCTCACGTAATTGCCCCCCAAAATCTGTAGTTCTCAGCTCGATAATTATAGGGGTGACTCTTAGTAGAGGCAGTGATGTTCTCTCAATGACCTGTTAATGCTTGCTGACGATGTTGGTCGTCCTCTGGGGTTCGTAACGGCCGTTACGGTAACACAATCTTCGCCCAACCCTACGACTTGATCTCCGAAGGCGACCCGATGAGGGTGCTTCAGCGTCTCCTGAGAAACTTCTCCTCAGCGCAGTTCCTCTGCGTTGTCTGGCCGGCCATGCCTTTTGATTTCTTGGAAAGGACGACTATCGACTAAGCCAAGTAAACTTCTCATCTCAACGCGTGTTGTGTGAATTCAATGGGTCGAGTTCCTGACTACCGGAGTCGCTGTTGAACGTGCTGGTGGCGCGCATTCGGAAAAGCACTTGACACTTTCAGTACCCCTCGATAGCTTGAACTATATCCTAAATGGGAGACGCAACTCTATGATCTGTTCGGAATGTTCTCGAACGGCGATGACCTTTGCGCGCTTTCTTCTGGTGATTTATCCCCGTCAAATTCGCTGTCAACACTGCGGAGCCAGTCTTGTTTGGACGCCCAAGTGGAAGCATATTTGGCGCTACTCCCTTGTAGTGTGCTTTGTGCTGGCTGTCATTCTCGCCATATTGCGCCGCGCTGTCGGTATCGGCCGACTCGAATTCATTGCCTTCTTCGTTGTGGCGGCGGTCATCTTCGCCTATGTAAGCTGGCGAAAGTCGGTCTATGTAAAGGGCTCATAGCCCTGCCGAATATCGGCATCCAGCAATTCTGTTCAGCCGATTCGACGGCGACTCAATCTTCCGGCAGTGGCACTGCGCACAACGGCAATCTTGCCGTATGCCTGAACTTTAACTATAGTTCGATTGATGAACCGCTCAATAATCATCGTCGGCAAGTGGCTGCTGGTGGCTATCGGACTGTATGCGCTTGTCACCCGGCTTTGGGCCTGTGAGGACGCCTACATCAGCTTCCGCTACATCGACAATTGGCTTAATGGACTCGGATTGGTCTACAATATTGGTGACCGTGTCGAGGGCTTCACTCATCCACTGTGGCTGTTTATCGTCGCAATTCCGTCGTATTTCGGCATGAACATACGCACCAGCGCACTGCTGCTCAGTCTCATCATCTCGCTGGTTGCGCTCGCGTTGATCGCCTTCTACGATCGCGATCGCTCAGACAAGCAATTGGCAGTTCCTCTTGCGGCAGTCTTGCTATTGACTCACACCGGTTACCGGGATTTTAGCGTCAGCGGTCTCGAATTGCCTCTTGTGGTCCTGCTGCTCGTGTGGTTCTACATTTCCTACAAGAGATATGATCTCCTGAGCAAGCCGATCTTGCATGGCAGCCTTCTTGCCCTGATCTACCTGACACGACCGGAATTGATTCTCCTGATCATCGTCTTCTACTGCGCCTATGGAATAACGATCGTCTCAGCATACCGGCACAAGGACACAGAGAGAGCTCTGAAAGACCTCAAAGGCCTGCTCCGGTTATCAGTGCCGATTATTGCAATCGCTGGCGGCTATCACCTCTTTCGCGGAGTCTATTATGGTGAACTGTTCCCCAATACTTACTTTGCAAAGCGGGGATTGGATGCCTATTGGTCGCATGGCTGGGTCTACCTGAAACACTCTTGCTCCCATTCGCCGATCCAGATGACGATTCTGGCTGCTTGCACATTGGTTGCCGCAACCGTGAAGAAAATCCGCCACGTATTCGCGACCAGTTTACCCCGCAAGATCATGCTGCTGCAGATAGCTGTGCTTGTCGTCTATGTGGCCCGGCTCGGGGGTGACTTCATGGCATTTCGCTTCCTCTTGCCGGCTCTCACAATTGCCGCAGTGCTCGTCAACGACATTCCGAACTATCTCTTGCGAAAGAACTGGCAAGTTTTGGGACTTGGCGGAGCGGTTATCCTGACGGCATTCTTTGTCGTACGCCCTATCACCACACCCCAGCGAATCAAATTGATCTCTGATGAACGCCAATTCTATGATGTGCTAAAACCCGCATACCGCGCGCTCTTTGAGGATCCAACTGAGCACAAGTGGTTCAAGCTTGGCATTGATTTAAAACACTTCCAAGATAGCATCGACTTTCCAATCATCCTAGCCGCGGGAAATATAGGCTACCTTGGATACGCCGCCGGCCCCAAAGTTTACATTCTTGACGTCTACGGTCTTGTCGATCGATTCACTGCGCGAGCAACGCCAATAGCCCCGTATCGCGGAAGGCCCGGACACGAAGCCAGATTGGATATCCGCTCGGCCGTCGAGAGGCGAGCTACATACTTTGACACGCGAATAGAGCCCTGGACCGCGATCATGGGCACCCCGTTTGGGGATATCATTACAGTTGATCCAAAGTTACTGCGTTATTATCCGGAGAAGGTGGATGCGCTCAAGAAACTAAAACACGAGGCCGCTGAATCGCAGAGTCACTCCGACGCATACTTTATCTTGAAAGATCTCGAGACGATCTACGGAGTCGACGTAGATTCCTTACCCGGGATCACCTCTCAAGGTAATTGACGTGTCGTGCGAGCATCAAAGATAGGGGATTCAACACTCCAATGACCAGATCGACAAAAGTACGTCTACGAACGAACAACCAACTCATCTGCGTAAGAAAACAGCGCCGGCGTCCCTCCGGTATGCCAGAATAATACACGGTCCGATCGCGCAAATTGGCCCTTCTCTATAAGATCAATCAACGCACCCATGGCGCGGCCTGTATAGACGGGATCAAGCAGAATACCCTCCGACTTGGCGAGACGGCTTATCGCTTGCAGTTCAAGCGCTCCAATCACGCCATATCCGTCACCGAGATACCCGTTAGAGACTTGAAAGTCGCTGTCGCTCGAACGCATATGAATTCCCACACGCCTGGCAGTGGCGTCGGTGAGTTTGCAAAGCTGTTCTTCGAACGGCGCCTCGCTTTCATCTTTGTCGATTCGGATGCCGACAATATTGACTTCCTTGGAAAGCAAACGAGCACCGACGGCCAATCCGGCTTGCGTGCCACAGGAGCTCGATGCGAACACGACGTGAGTAATCGCCTTACCCATTGCGTCGAGTTGTTGATACAGCTCACGCATTGCTTCAACGAAGCCGACCGCTCCAACGGCATTCGAACCACCATAAGGGATCACGTAGGGCTTCTTGCCTTGCAAGCGAAGCTGTTCCGCTATTTCAGGTATTTGTTCGCCCTTGCGAAATTCACCGCTCCAGTGAACCATTGCGCCAAGAAGATGATCCAGCAGCAGGTTGCCCGAATACTGGGCAGGCTCTGCGCCGCCGAGGACCAAGTGGCATGCCAAACCTGAAGCGGCAGCTGCAGCAGCAGTCTGCCGGCAATGGTTGGATTGTGCCGCTCCACCGGTGACGAGTGTGTCGCAGCCGGAAGCAATTGCGTCCCCAACCAAATACTCAAGTTTGCGCGCCTTGTTGCCTCCAAAGGCCAAACCGTTAAGGTCGTCTCGCTTCATGAGTAATTGTGGCCCCTTGAGAATCGCTGACAATTGCTTCAATTCCATAACGGGCGTCGGCAAACACGCCAGAGATACGCGGGGAAGTTCAGAGATAGTCATTGCGATATGATAGATTATTGGATAGGTGTGTCAAGCGGTTCCAGTCGCACTCCAGAATTCTCTCAGCCTCTTCATCTAATCCTTGCCAAATAAAGCCCACTGCTAACATCGTAGATCAAGACAGAATGATGATTCAAAACGTTCAATGGAGACCATATGCCAAAGGCAAACCAGCACAAGCATCGCGACGTCGAGAAAAACTATCCGCGCAAGAAATTCATCGAGAAGATTCACCGTCTCGCTGCCTGCCTTGAGCAGGGCAAGCCATTCCGGATTCAGATTGCGGGGGTGAGAGTAACTATTCCGGCTGGCGCCTCAATCGGGTTGGAACACGAGCGCGGCATCACATCGGAAGAAGTCGAATTCCAACTCAAGTGGAAACCTTGACAACTTCCCTGTGAGTCAAAACTTGACCTGGTGCGGAAGCAAAGCTATTTTCAACGCATGATCTTCCGCAAGCTCTCGTCCGGCGACCTCGCGCTCTTCAGAGAGATCAGGATTGAAATGTGCCGAGCACATCCCGAGGCATTCGATCAGACCGCTGAGGAAGCTATAGCCACGACTGACCACCGTCATCTCGACTGGATCGCTATACGAAATGAATTTCCAGAGAATTTCGTGCTCGGGGCATTCGAAGGAGACCTTCTGTTGGGTGTGGCGGGGCTCCATCGCGAAGAGACATTCAAGCAAAGGCACCGCGCTCTCGTATGGTCGGTGTACGTGAGAGCAGAGGCACGTGGTCGAGGTTTGGGCAGGCAGCTCATGGGACTGGTTATTGCTGAATCACGCAAAATGGACAGGCTCGAGATTCTCACTCTCGAAGTCTCATCGACACAAAACCAAGCTCGCTCGCTCTACCAATCATTGGGCTTCGTTTCTACAGGCGGCTCTTCACGGCTTTACAAGCTTCCTGACAACAGCTACGTAGCGAGCGAAGACATGGAGCTGTGGCTCCTTCAATAGCGAAGCGAAGTTCACCACGCTGAATTCACTGTATGAAATTCCTTGAAGGCTTGACCTTTGGCCTGGTCATCCCTATAATCAACATATGATAATTCGCAAACTGCTCAAAGAAGATGCCGCAGCATTTCGAGAACTCCGCGTCGAAATGTGTGCAAACCACCCGGAGGCGTTCGGCCAGACTCCTGAGGAAGTGCAATCCACTACTGACGAGAAGTACATCGAATGGATGGCGCCGTGCGAAGTCTTTCCTGAGAAATATGTTCTGGCAGCGCTTGAAGGTGATAGACTGATCGGCACCGTGGGGTTTAGGCGTGAGGACATGACTAAGGAACGTCACCGCGGTTGGATCTGGTCAGTCTATGTCCGGCCCGAAGGACGGGGTAAGGGCATCAGCAAGAGGCTCATGCAGCAAGTGATTGATGAAGCCCGCAAGATGGAGGGCCTCGAGATGTTGACGCTGACCGTAGCACTTACGCAGACCAGTGCCAGAACTCTCTACACTTCACTTGGGTTCTTCACCAATGGTTTGAATCTACATGGCTACAAACTCCCCGATGGACGTTATGTCGACCATGAAGAGATGACGATGTGGTTGTAAAGCGCCAGCCAAATTCGATGATCCGCCTTAGGCAGTTGGAACAACTCCTATCACAAAAAAAGTCCGCCGCCAGTCTGGGACTCATCCAAGACGATGGCAGGCGGACTTTAACTTGAATTCCTTCAAGACAAGTAGATCGACTGCGCCCTAAAGGGCATCTAATCGATGACTACTGACACGGACAACCCGGAGCGGCCCCTCCTGCAAATATGTAATTGATGATGCGAACCGCATCAGAGATGTTGATTCCACCCGAGCAATCGACGTCTCCCGGCCTGTCTCCAAAATTGGGGAACAGCATCCTCTTGAAGTTGATTCCATCATAGCCTCTGTTTGCAATCGCGAGCGGAAAGATCTTGTCAATCGCAACAGGGTCAAGGCAGACTGCCGCACCGGCACCAGTCCCTCCGGGATCAAGAGCAAAATCAGCCTGATAGAGGATAACCCAACCTGGAGTTGTTGACACAGAACCGGCAGTCACCAAAATTGTCTGATTGACATTGTCGATAACCGGTGTAATGCTTCCGAACAATGAGCCCATCGTAATCCCAGTGCACATCAGATCGGCTTCACCTGGATCCGGAGCAAATGAAAACGGCAGCGTCATGCCACCATCGAGCACTGTTGGATTGTTGATCCAAACCGTCGATCTGCTGACGAAGCCCGGCGTCCCGCCCGGCGAGCCGACAATTGAAATGCGCAAATCGGCAGGTGCCATCAGATCGGAACCGTGCCACGGATAGGCACTCGCTCCGCCGAAAACCATCGCCGTGATGTGGGTTGCATCGCCGTAATTTACACCAGGGAATCCATCACAATCGCAGTCAAGAAAACTTACTGGTGGCAGCCCGCCGGCAAATAGCCACTGCAAAAGCCAGACACTATCGCTTATGTTCACAAATCCGCTGCCATCGCAGTCACCCGTGACCGCGAGCACGGTTGGCGTCAAGAGCATCGCCAGTCCAATGATGACTGTCGTGACAAAACTCACCCTGCTATGCCGCATAGGACATACCTCCTTGTTACTTGTCGAAATGGAAGTTGATGGGGAAGACACACTTCCACATTCTCTATGATGGTGATCACCAGTTGTGGTCAGTAATCTTGCTTTCTTTTAGTACAAGATAGCCATCGATGGCGATTTTGTCAATAGCCGATTGCGGATACAGCGTTGAAATGCGCTGCGTGACATGAGGTCGAGAGGTCACAATTGGGTAAATCTGCTCTCTATATGGAACTCTCACACGCCTCTGACCGTACCAATAACAAATAAGGAACCTTTGTGAAATCAGCACTCGCAGCCGCCACGATCTCTCTCTACAGTTTTTTCGCATTTATCTATGCCGTCGTTTGCCCGGCAATTTGCCTCGGAGTTGATGCCTCCAGCATCTGTTCTGCCGTTTGCGAAAGCGAGAGTCAACCGACTTCCTCATGTTGTGCTGAACCCTGTGCAATAGAGTGCGAGCAGGTTGAGCCTTTGGCCGTCTGCTCCGGCGCATACGGCACTCAGAATAGCATTCGAGGCGACTGTACGTGCCCGCTTCCGGCAAAGACGCCCGCAATGATCGAGCTCTATCGACTCCTCAAGAATACCGACTCATTTGCGTTGGCTTGCTTTGCCGACATTCTCCCGAAGGCGGAGTTAACATGCGGCCGAATCCCTGATTCGCCGCCGCGTCTGTTCCACACTGGGATTATTTCGTCCACGGTTCTCAGAATTTAGAATTTCTCCATCCTTTCCCCTTGGTCCGTTGACTGACGGACATCCTTGTTAACGCCCGAGACGAAGACATGACTTATCTTGCCCGGGCTGATAGTTTCAACTCGATTTGATGGAGAAACACCATGATGGAATACATCATTCGGATAGGCCGTTCGGCCTTGCCTCTACTTGCAGTCATCGCGCTGGCGTTTGTGCTGTCTCAATTCAGCATCACCGCCAATGCCGGAACAGTCTCAATTGCCTCAGGGCAACAAGATTGTTGCGGACCCTGCGATCCATCCGACTGCCCATTGCCGTGTGCCGTTCAGTGCACCGGCGCCATGTCAGCCGCGTGTCCAGACGCGTCGAAGATCACTGCTATGGCAGGCTGCCAAAGCGCTTGCGTAAGCGTGAATTCGACCGCCTGTGAACCGTGTCCGATTCCTTGCTCCGGACCTTGCGACCTGGAGAAAGAGTCTCGCTGTACAAAGACCGTGGCAGACTTGAAATAGCTGACCAACAGCAACGCCGCCGAGAGTCACACTCCCGGCGGCGTCTTCATTTTGGCCGCAATCTCAGATCAAATCCTGATTTTCGTGCTCCTGCGGAGTCTACCTCTTTCCTGCTTTTGCTGACTGCTGAACGACATGAGTCAGCTCATGCGCAAGTAGTTCTGCGGCACCCGAGGACTTGGCGCCCATCTGACCCTCGGCAAAGAAGACCTCCGTACCACCGGCGAACGCCAGTGCTGAAATCGTCTTCTTGAAATTATCGGCGTTGGCATCGGTGTGAATTTTGATGTCTTTGAAGCTGACTCCAAACGCCTCAGCATCGACCTTGGCCGCAAGCCGGGCATTCTTTAGAAGCAGCTTACCCGCAGGAGTTCGGGCTAATTCCTGGATATGGCGTTCAACCTGGGCGGCGCCGATTGGGCCGGTAGACGTTAAGCGGGCAATTTCTTGAGTGAATTGCCGAACATCACTCGGCTTGCTACCATCGTAGTTCCTGAACATCATTACCTCCAAATTTCGCTGGTGCTTTACCACAAGATATGAATCTGTCTGCAACACACCATAAAAAAATAGATCAACTTACTTCCTGATGGAAAGTTCAGTTCGTCGCCTGGAGCCGGCGCAAATGTGCGAATCCCACGAGCTTGCGATTATCCTCGTCCCACAGCCGATAATTGACCGCCTTCAGGCTCTTCCAAAAGGTGATAGTCGGGACAGGTTTCAACTGCTCAATTGCTGCGTGACATCTCTGCAAATTGTAATTGGGAATTCGCTCGTTAAGGTGATGGATATGATGAAAGCCGATATTGCCTGTGAACCACTGAATCACCCGTGGCAGCTTGTAATAAGAGCTGCCTTCCAGTGACGCAGTAACGTAATCCCAGTTTTCCGTACGTTCCCAATAGACGCCTTCGAATTGGTGTTGAACATAAAACAACCAAATGCCCATCGACAATCCTACCAAGATGATCGGAATCTGAATCATAAGATACGCTTTGATCCCGATAGTGAGCGTGGCCGTTAACACGATTATGGCCAGTGCCAGATCGGTCAGCAGTATGCTCTTTCTCTCGCGGGGAGTCGCATCCTTGGGCACGCGTCGATTCTGGATCAACAGCACCTGAACAGGGCCAAGTACAAACATCCCGAGCGGATGCCTGTAGAAACGGTACTTGAATTTTTTCATGGGTGGAGCTTCGAGATACTCCTTCACCGTCATTGTCCACACATCACCCACGCCCCTCTGGTCGAGATCGCCGGATGTCGCGTGGTGTATCGCGTGCCGCATACTCCACGAGTAGAAGGGAGTGAATGTGATCACACCGGTTATCGCGCCCCAGAAATTCATCGCCTTCTTTGACTTGAAAAATGAACCATGCCCGCAATCGTGGAAAATAATGAACGTACGAATCAGAAAGCCTGCCGCTACGACAGCCAGACCCAACGTCAGCCAGTAGCTGACTTCCAGAGAGAAATACATTAGCACGAGTAGCGCGAAGTAGGGAATAATGGAATTGAGAAGCTGCCACGTGCTGCGCAGGCGGCTTGGCCTCTGATGGCGGGCAACTATCTTTTGTAAACGGAAATCACGGGAAGGCGTCTTGTCGGCAGGCGCATTTGAATGCATGAACGGTCTCCAGAAACGGGTTGATGATCATCGAACACAAGCAGATGAATGGCACAAACGCCGGCCTCTGGAGACGCTGGTGGCACAGTCTGCAATGCTGTCGCTTGAGATGAGTCATTCATCTCATATATTGATACGTTTATGTAGCCTCTCGGTCTATGATTTGACAAGAGATTTGTCACAAAACTTTTGTTCCCTCAGAATTTACTTGTGTTTTGAAAATCATGCACTAACAATATTGACCAACTTAGTGCCCTTTACTGGGGGAAAATTGACTGACGAAAAGCAGACTGCAATTATCATAGGTGCCAGTGGATTGGTCGGAAAATCCTGCCTGGCGTTATTGCTCGCAAGTGGCCGCTATGCGCAAGTCATTGCGGTAACGCGCCGTCCGTTGGATGTTTCGGACAAGCGATTTCGAAATCTGGTTGTCGATTTTGACAACCTCGAGCGCTCTGCTGATCAGCTTCGAGCTGATGACATTTACTGCACCCTGGGAACGACAATCCGTCATGCCGGGTCGAAAGAGGCATTTCGCAAAGTCGACTTTTCGTATCCTCTTAGATTCGCCGAGCTTGCTGTCCATAATGGCGCCCGCCAATTTATTCTCATTTCCTCCGTCGGGGCAAGTTCGTCATCATCAGCATATTACTTACGAGTCAAGGGCGAGTTGGAGGACGCACTTGCCAAACTGCCGTTTCAGTCGCAACACTTCCTGCGTCCCGCAATGCTCGATGGGCATCGCGAAGACAAACGCCTTCGTGAGGAGGTGGGTGTCATATTCTCGCACGCGATTCAGTTCTTGCTCGTTGGTCGATGGCGGAAGTATAGGGCCATCAAGGTTACCGATGTGGCGAGGGCAATGCTGATAGTCGCAGATCGCGGCCTATCGGGAGTGCACATCTACGAATCCAACGAAATCCAAAAACTCGCAACCAGCTCGCAGTAACCGATTTTCCGAGAGCGAAACACTGCCCACCGATTTGATTGCGTTGTAATTCAAGAATTCATATTCTTGGCTGATGGTTAGCATTGTAAACTTACAAACTCGAGGAGAGATAAAATGAAGGGAATGACTGTTGTATTCATAGTGGTCGCGATCGCGCTGGCCGGCTGCAGTTCAGGCAAGCAGGTGACGCGACTCGACGCCGGCACAACCACCGACTTGAGCGGACGCTGGAATGATACTGACGCCCGGCTGGTTGCCGAAGAGATGATCAAGGACTGCATGGAGAAACCGTGGCTGAGCGATTTCACAGTCGCCAAGACAAAGAAGCCGGTTGTTACAGTCGGCCGAATTCGTAATAACAGCTCGGAACACATAGATACCGAGACTTTCACCAAAGACTTCGAGCGCGAACTGATAAACTCCGGCAAGATTCAATTTGTGGCGGGTCCGGAACAGCGCGGCGACGTGCGCTCGGAGCGCCAGGATCAGATCGACTGGGCTTCGGAAGAAACCCGCAAACGCCTGCGCGAGGAAATTGGCGCCGACTTTATTCTGCTTGGTTCGGTCAAATCGATCACCGACCAGGAGGGCGGTAAGTCGGTTGTCTTCTATCAGACCGACCTTGAATTGATCAATGTTGAATCCAACCTCAAGGTTTGGATCGGTACCAAAAAGATCAAGAAAGGTATTTCGCAGGGTAAGACGAAGTGGTAGATCCCGGAAATCGGCGAGTTTGCCTCCTCCTGATCTTGCCGACTTTTCTCGCGATATTGTTGCCGATCGGCTGTGCTTCGATCGCCACGCAGACAAAATTCTACCAGCCGATCCAGCAGAAATTAAGCGAGGGCAACTATACTGCCGCCGCAATAGAAATCGAGAAAGCGTATCACGACGGTAAGTACGCGCAGAAGGATCGTTTCCTTTACTACCTCGATGCCGGTCTGGCTCATCACTATGCTGACAGTTTTGCCGTCAGTACTGAGAGACTGACGCAGGCAGAGTCCGCGGCAGAAGAGCTATTCACCAAGAGCGTGAGCCGTGCTGCGGCTTCGTTTTTGCTTAATGATAATGTCCTCGAATATGCCGGCGAGGACCACGAGATAATTTACGCGAATATCTTCAATACTCTGAACTTCATCGAGCTGGGCCGACTTGAAGATGCGTTTGTCGAAGTCCGCAGGGCGAATCTCAAGCTACAGAATCTTGAGCAGAAATATTTCCAAGCCGCCCAGGCATTCCGCGATAGTGCGAAAGCGGACACAAATAATGTTGACCTGCCTTATGATCTACCGCCTTTGCGCTTTAACAACAGCGCTCTGGCGCGGTATTTGAGCATGCATATGTACGCCGCCAACGGCAAACTCGATGATGCCCGCATCGACTCGGACCTGCTGCGCGAGGCGTTCACAACTCAGCCCCAGATATATGACTTTGGCACACCAGATGTGAAGTACTCCTCCGAGGGGAAGGCAATCCTGAGTATCGTGGCGATGACGGGATCCTCGCCCGTCAAGAACGATCTCAAACTTCGCATTCGCACCGACAAACAACTCGACCTCGTGCAAATCATGTGGGATGGTGCCGGTCCCAACAGCACCGAGTACGGGCACTTCTATCTGCCGATCTCCGAGGATTACTATTTCAAGTTTGCGATTCCCACCATCACTCCCGGATCAAGCCGCGTCGAACAGATTCGGGTGCTTGCGAACGGAGTGCCGATTGGCAAGTTGCAGCTTATCGAGGATGTCAATCGAGTGGCCGCCGAGGTCTTTGAGCCAAAGAAGACGCTGATATACGTTCGCAGCGTTGCCCGCGCGCTCGTCAAAGGGCTTGCAGCACACAAGTTGAAAGAAAACATTGACGAGGAAACCGAGGACAAGGTCGGAAGCTGGTTATTGAAAGCAGCGGTTGATGTCGGCACCGATGTCCTGGAGAATGCCGATCTGCGCTGCAGCCGCCTTCTGCCGAGTCACATCTATGTTGGCGATTTTGAAATTGACCCCGGCTGTTATGATTTGACCGTTGAGTTTGCAGATAGAAACGGAAACGTTCTTGACACCTATTTTGTGCCCAGCTTTCGGGTCGACACTTCGGGACTCAATCTCTTTCGAGCCATCTCGCTCAACTGAAGATTCTGCTTGCCGCCAAGCCGGTGTGCCATATAATTGCTCTACGAAATCCATTTAACGGCGATGCAATGGGCGTGAAATCTGATACACAGAGAAATTAACTTCCGGACAGGAACAAGGATTAGACACAGTGGCTAAGATGAAGACGATCAAGTTGGTCTCCTGGAACGTGAACGGCATTCGTGCCGCGGCGAAAAAAGGATTTCACGACTGGTTCAGGGCAACGAATTCTGATATTGTCTGTCTCCAGGAAACCAAGGCAGCACCGGAACAGCTTGACGAATCTTTGACACGAATAGACGGTTTTCAATCTCATTTCTCGTCGTCGATCGTAAAGAAGGGGTACAGCGGAGTCGTAACTTATAGCCGGTTCGCTTCCGACAAGGTCGCTCATGGAATGGGTGAAGCGATATTTGACAATGAAGGACGAATTGTTGTGACCGAATTCACTGACTTCACATTGTTCAATGTTTACTTCCCAAACGGCAAAGCCTCCAAGGAGAGGCTCCAGTACAAACTGGACTTCTATGAGGCCTTTCAAAAGCACGTACTGAGGCATGTAAGCGAGGGCAAAGGCGTGGTTATCTGCGGTGATGTCAACACGGCCCACCAGGAAATTGACCTCGCGCGCCCAAAGGAAAATGTGAAGGTGTCGGGGTTTCTGCCGGAAGAGCGTGCCTGGATGGATCGCTTCTTTGCGTCCGGCTTTTGCGATTCGTTCCGGCTCTTCAACATGGAACCGGGAAATTACACTTGGTGGGACCAGCTCACCCGGGCGAGAGATCGCAATGTCGGCTGGCGCATCGACTACTTTCTGGTCAGCAACAATCTGAAGGACCGTGTCAAAGCGGCCGCTATACATCCCGAGATCATGGGCTCAGACCACTGTCCGATCTCGATCGAGCTCCAATCAGCTATAGGATAGCCAATAGCCCAGTCTACCTAATTCACAGGCCAACCAAGCGAATCTTTTCTGCAACCTTTGCGAGCGGCTGACCGTAATTCAAGCCATGTTGTCATAATAACAGGAGAGAGTCAGATGATCTTGGCAAGATTATTGGTAGTGGCAATTATCTCGGTCGGAATGGTTGGCTATACTCAGCCTGCGTCGGCGAAAAGTCAACACTATCAGCGGACGAACAACCACCGCTCGATGGTCAAGGGCAGTGGTGACATGGTCACGCAGTCCCGCACGACGGAAGCATTCCAAAGGATTGAGACTAATCTTGGCATCGACTTAAAGGTTGAAGTCGGGAAAGAACAGAGTATTGCCGTGACGTTCGACGACAATCTGATCGATTTCATACGGACCCATGTAGATGGCAAGACTCTGGTGATCGACAGCGAGGAGTCGTTTTCGACGAGGAATAACGTTCAAGTCGTGATTACGATGCCGTCGCTGGAGCTCGTAAACTCCGAGGGATCAGGTACGATCGACATTCTCAATATCGATTCGCGACGCTTTCGCGCGATTATCTCCGGTTCAGGAGAACTTTCCGCGACCGGCAAGGTCGAGCAGCTTGAAATTGAGATCAATGGCTCGGGAGACGTGAGGACAGACGAGCTGGAAGCCAGGGAAGTCACCGTAGTGATCAACGGAAGCGGCTCAGCCGAGGTCAATGCCGTCGAATCTCTGGATGGAGAGATCAACGGGAGTGGAGATATCAGCTACATTGGCAGACCGGACAATATCCATAGCAGCGTCAACGGAAGCGGAACGATTCGAAAAAGAAAATAGCGACCGGCGGGAATCCCTGTCAGCCCGCGCTCGCTTTCGCCGATCAATTGGCGAATCGTGCATCAGCGCACAAATGAGATAGACCGCAGTAGATATTCACTGCGGTCTATTTCTATTGGGGCGAAAAAACTATTTGGGCAGAAAGCGGGATTTCGCATCTCATGATGTCCGCTTTTGGCTACTGAGCCGTCTATAAAGTAAGTGATGATATTTGAACCCATTTCCAGGAGAAATCAATGCCCGATTTCATGTTGTTATTCCGGGGCGGAGAGGCAAAAGAAAAGTCACCCGAAGAGATTCAACAACTTGTCCAGAAATACATCTCATGGGTAAAAGACCTGCGAGCCGCTGGGAAGTTCAAGGCGGGGGATGAACTGCGGCCGACCGGCCGTGTTGTTTCGTCAAATCAAGGCAAGCTCACGGATGGACCATTCATTGAAACCAAGGACGCCATTGGCGGGTATTTCCTCATCGAGGCTGCAGACTATAGCGAGGCGACAGCAATCGCGAAATCCAGTCCGAATCTCGCAAACGGAGGCTGGGTTGAGATTCGTCAAATCAGTGATTATTCATGAGGTAAAAGATTAAGTTGACGACAAAATTCATTGAATCTCAAAGACTTGTCGAGCACCTATTCCGGCATCATTGGGGTGTAGCCGTTTCAGGGCTGACTCGCCAGTTCGGCGTGCAAAAGTTGGACGAGATTGAAGACGCGGTGCAGGAGAGTTACCTGGTGGCACTCAGGGTCTGGCCGACCCGAGGCGTTCCGCTCGATCCGGAGGCTTGGCTGTACACGGTAGCCCGCAATCGCCTGCTTGACAGAGTTCGTTCAGCCAGGAGTTTCCAAGAGATCAACGCGATAGAAAACATGGACAAAGCGCCGGCGGGTATCAGGGATGACGCTGTCCCTCGATTTCGAGACGAGATTGCGGACGACATCCTGCGGATGATGGTCCTCTGTTGTGACCCGCGACTGCCCCGTGATTCGCGCAGTGCGCTGACGCTCAGGTTAGTTTGCGGCTTCAGTATCAAGGAGATTGCTGCAGCCTATCTCTGCGGCGAAGATACGATTTCGAAGAGGCTGTCTCGGGCACGTGCACAACTTGCCGAACTTAACGCACACGACCAGGAGCCGACCTCAGATTTAATTGATGAGCGTCTCGATTCAATTCTCGAGGCAATTTACTTGTTATTCAACGAGGGCTACTCTGCTCACCTTGGCGATCAACTGGTTCGCTTCGAGCTGTGTGCCGAGGCATTGAGACTGATGCGACTGCTGCTGGCGTCAAACATGGGTGCGCGCGCGGAAGTCCCCGCTCTGGCAGCATTGATATGCCTGCAATCAGCACGGTTGCCGTCACGGCTCGGCGTTAACGATGAGTTGATGCTTCTCGAGGATCAGGATCGGTCTCTTTGGGACAGGAGCCTGATAGGCGAAGGTATGGGGTATTTGCAGGCAGCAGCAGTTGGAGAGAATCTCAGTCGCTATCACCTTGAAGCAGGAATCGCCGCTTGCCATGCATCAGCCAAAAACTACATCGAGACAAATTGGGATCAAATTCTCTACTACTACGATCAACTCACTGAACTATTCCCCAATGAGGTCTACAGCCTGAACCGCTCCGTGGCATGCGCCATGGTCAAGGGACCGGAAATTGCACTTACAGAATTGCAGGGAGGAGAGTCGCTGATCAGAATCGAAGGGCTGTATATGTATCAAGCAACCCTGGCCTACCTGTTTTCCAGGCAGGGCAAGTGGAACTCGGCCGTTAATCATTACAAACTCGCGCTCGATGCCGCCACCAACCAGAAAGAACGCGAATTCCTTCAGCGCCAGCTCTCCGATTGCGAAACGCATCAACTTGCAGTACCGCGCGGCTGAGTTTAGAATTCCCTTCCGGCACCCGGCGGCGTATATTTATGACAAACTTCCAGTTTTATTGAACAAGAAGATAGGGAAATCGTATCAAGGATGTAGGCAGCTTGAATGCACCGCTTGCCTAAATGCCACGAATTGTTGAGCTTTTTCCTTAAGACAATTCGCCGACAGATATTCATGTACATTTGACCGCATTTGCGGAAATCAATCGGGATTAATTCCTATCGGGGCGCACAGGGAGTGTGTGAAATGTTGAGCGTTCTCATTCTGAGCCACGACGACGCGTTTCGATATGAGTGCGCCGAAGCGCTGAAGTCGGATGGCTTCGATTCTCACTCGGTAGCGAGTGAAGATGGTGTATCAAAGTACCTTGCAGACAGCGGCAAAATCGATCTTGTCATTGTGAACGCGGAAAGACCCAATGACGAGATCCATCGCGTTCTCGATTACGTGTCACAGATTAAACCACACATTTCGGTGCTACTGACCTGCGATTCCTTTAACTACTGGGATGACTTCTTCATTTGGTTAGCGGACAAGTGCCTTGTCACTCCTACTGATGTGCGCGGCTTGAATCAGGCAGTAGCCGAGTTACTTCAGTGCAAGAGCGGATCTGGACCGAGAACCGAATCCAGCGGCTTTGCAGTGGAATGGTCATAGAATCGCGACTCTGCTCCTATCTGGTGCCATCTTCCGACTTGAAGAATGAATTTTTGATGTACAGGGCTAAAGGTCTTCCCGAGGGGAGTCGCAAGTGGACAAACCGATAGCTTTGTTGAAAAAGTGGATTATCGTAAATCTGTTTATCTCCCAAAAAGATCGGCATTCTTGCGCCGCCTGCGCCGCCAAACTGAATGATATCAGGAGAGCGAGACAGGACGTAGTTACCATCGCCCTTTTCATGGCCCGGTCTACCTTCCCCGAAGTTAGGGACATCGCTGTGTGCGATGTGCTCGTCATTGAGTCCGAGCATGTCAATCGTCTTGAAGCCTGAGTAGTACGGAATGCAGCCCGCAGAATTAGTCGCGATCACAGTTTCGGGAGGGAAATTGGCCTTCAGGAACATTCCAACTTCTTGTCCATTCTCTGCCACATGATCGACTGCAATGTGATTGTGAATCTGGTCGTCGATGAACAATTGGGCGATGTTGAAACCAAAGAGAAGGGGAACAACGATGTACACGACCATTCGTGACTTCGTCAAGCGATCCAGACAGAGTGCGGTTATCAGGCAAAGGAGGGGTATCAGCGGAGTGCAGAAGCGGTAAGCAGGCATCACATCACCGCCCACCAGAATAATGTAGATCAAGTAGGACACCACGATTCCTGAGAGCAGAATCACTACCGGCTGTTGAGTGATCTTTCGCACAAATGCGAATGTGATGACCGGAATAACAAGTAGATTCGCCGCTGCTAATGAGAAGCGACCCACGTAATTGATGCCTCGCAGAACTTGCGGGACGGTTGCGCCGACTTTGTCGTAGAAGGTGTTCGGCAGCCAGTACCCATAATAGCTAAACCGCCAGAGAAAATGCGCAGCAACGAGGACAGCGAAGGGAACGGCGAGAATCGCCAATTGCTGTAATCGTCCCTTACCGCCACGCACGGCAAAGTCGATCCAGATCATGGCAAAAATGATTATGCCTTCGGGCCGTGCCAGGGCTGTCAAAGCGCCAACAAAACTCAGATTGATCAGATCCGATCGTCCAGAGGGCCGATCGCGAAGCCGAAGGTAGAGGATCACGGTGAGCAAGACCAGGAAAGTGAAGAAGCTCACTTCCATGCCACTGCGCGCCCATGGAGTAAAAATGCCGCAGGAACCCAAAAGCAATCCCGCCACCGCCGACTGATTGGCGCTCACTCCTTCTATCAGTTCATGAGAAAAACAAAGCAGGACGATGGACAATGCGCCGAACAATCCGCCCAGTATTTGCGAGAAGTGGACAGTGTCGACTCCGCAGAAATTGCCCAACCCCAACAGCAATACCCATAGAAATGACGTGTAGCCCTCGACTCTTTCTCCCGAGTTAAAAACCAATCCGTGTCCATTAACCAGATTTTCGGCGTAGCGGAAAGAAATGAAGGAGTCATCCAACATCCAAGGGCTGATGGCGACATTGTGAACGATGAGGATAACGAAACCGAGGAGAATGACTCCAAATGTTGGAATGAATCGGAATCTCACTGATTGCATGAAGTCAATTAACGCTAATCTGGGCGAAGATCCAAACGCATTGCGGCGGCGCCTCCAGTTACCGAACCGTGCCGAGCAGGTGGTTGATTCCCAGGGCGTTCAGTGGCAGGGCAAGCACAAGAAAGGGGCCGCTTTTGGCGGCCCCAGTCACAGGTCTTCGAAACAGCGCGAGCGATCAGAAGCAGTTGGGGGCGGCAGCACCGCCAAAGATGTAATTGACCAGCCTTACTGCGTCTGAGATGTTGATGAGACTATTGCAGTCCGCATCGCCGACTGTCAATGGATTCGGCGCTGGACCGCTGCTGAATATGTAGTTGATGAGAAATACCACGTCTGAAATAGTGATGGCTCCACTGCCGTTGGCATCTCCGCTAACTAACGGAGGTGCTTCAAATATTTTGACTGAATAATTGCGTTGCTTGACTTTTGGTGGTATCGCCGAGTCCTGGCACTGAAGCGTGAAGAAGTAGGTCGAGGCAAAGCCGGGAATGCCGGATAATACTCCAACCGTGTCGCCTTCGAATTCCACTCCAAGTGGAAGGTCCCCGCCAAGATGAGTCCAGTGATACGGAGGGACCCCTGCGATGGCTTCGAGCTTTGCATAATAAGGAGTATCGTTATAGCCATCGGGCAGAATTCCGGTTAGGATGGTCATCTCGAGTGGCGAGGTAACCACGGTACGCAAGATCCACTCATCACTGTCAAAGATCACATTGGTAACGGAGTCTTCAAAGTGCAATTGCATGATTTGACTCACGCCTTCATTCCAGATCACCGTATCGACATTTCCGCCGGTGGTTACGAAACGGGTTCGAATCGGCATCTTGAAGTATGTTCCAGTAGTCTGCACCTGTTGGATCAGATAAGCCAAGCTATAGCCACCGGTCCCGGCAGGCTCACATTTGTATGAGATTTCGTAGGCCGGACAGCCGGCGCCATAAATCCACTGATTAAAGAACCACGACATGTCGCTGCCAACTGCGGTAGAGACTATCGCCGAAAGGTCTTCAGTGGTGGCCGAACCATACTTGTGCTCGGAGTCATAATAGTCCTTGATCGCGCGCTTGAAGAACAACGAATCGCCGATTACGCCGCGGAGCATATGAAGAACCCAGGAGCCCTTGTCGTAGACAAGGCCATTGTCGAAAATGTCATCGTTAATCAGGTCTTCAACATAAACTGTTCCACCGCCAAGATACTTCTGAGATTGCATCCAATTCTTGTAGGCCGCATTGCCGTCACGAGTCTCGAAGAAGAGCGCCTCACTATACGAGGCGAAACCCTCATTGAGCCAGATGTGATTAAATGTATTGCAGGTGATCATGTCGCCCCACCACTGGTGGCCGGTCTCGTGCGCAATCACCCAATCGTTGTAAAACCCCGGATTGTAGAATGATGTCGTTTGGTGCTCCATGGCTCCGCCCCAGCCATAGTGCGCATTGCCGGCCTTTTCGGTACTGAACGGATACGTTCCCCAGCGGTTGGAAAGCGCATTAAGCACTGGTATCATCCAGGCTTCAAACGACTGTTTCGCGAAGCTGTTGATAGTGTACGCATAGACCGGCATCGCCGGGCTGACATAGGTCCAGTTTTGCGTTGAGCGGGAGAAATCTGAGCAGGTGATCGCCACAAGGTATGTTGCGATCGGATAGTTGTGTTTGAAGTGAATCAATTTGCGACCCGAGCCATTTGGATCATCAGAGATGATCTTGCCCGCCGACATGCAATAGTAGCTCGATGGATAGTCAATATAGAGGTCAATCGAGTCCGGCTTATCAAGAGGATAGTCCTTGCAGGGCCACCAATACCTTGAGCCAAACGGTTCGCAATTTGTCCAGCACATCGTGTGACCTGAGACTGTGCCGAATCCCATGCCTTGCTGACCGTCAAAGTACGGAGTGCCATGATAGTAAACTGACATACCAAACTCGACGAAGCGGCCAATCGGGGAAGGCGTTGTGATGTGGAGCATTTCGCCGGGGCGACTGAATGAAGCGACTGCGCCGTTGATTCGCACCGAGTCAACAGTCAGAAAACTGGTCAAATTGAGGTCAATTGCACTTAAGCCAACGACGTTTGAGACTATCCGATAGTCAATGCGAGATATGATTGTGCTGTTGGTGAAGTTAAGCTTGATGTTGATCCCATAATACTTGACGTCGAAATCCGCCTGGTTGCCGTCCATGAACATTTTTTCACGCAGCAGTGACTGCCTAATCGCATCCGCCTTGCCCGCGGACTTTGCAGTATAAAATTCATGCCGGCTCGCTTTCAGTTCTTCAATCTCTGCGGGCGTGAGATTGCTGTAATCGTACCGCTTGGCTTGCGCGAACAGATCACTGAAGGTCATCATCAGTGCCAGTAAGACGATAAATATGCGTGGCATTAATCCTCCGAGGGGTATGTGCGTGTGGCATGTCCGGGGTATGCTCGGCCGGAAACGCCTCGTAAGTTCGTATGGTGCTGGATATTTCAAGGTCAGTGTTTGTTATGCAATTCCGTCGATGCCCGGCAGGATTGAAGAACGGATCTCCGAGCCCAAGTCGACTAAGGATTTCGAAGACATTCCAAGAAGGACACCCAATACAGTGCCCTCATTTCCATGTTAATAATACGCGCGAGTGTTAAATATGTCAAGCTAAAATCTTTCATCACAACGAGTTTTGAGGAATCCTCGCGATGTAGCGCGCCCAACACAAGTTCCGCGAGGGACTTCCACGGTGCTTTTCCAGAGATACTCGTTAATGGACAGCCAAATCAAGTTTTCCCCAGCCTCGCCGATACAGAAATGAGACCAGGACGACCTAACGTTTTCTGCAATTGTTACTTACGTGGGTAGAGCGTTCTGAGATAGGATATCATGCTTTCGAAAATTGAAGACCATCTTGCAATATTCGAACAACGACTCTACGACCTCGAACTGAAGCTTGCTGATCAGAATTCTCAATTAGAAGACGTTGCGCGAATGGGGCTAATGATCACCTCCATTCTCGACTTGGAAAGCGTGCTTGCCGCAATGATGGAAATGGCTGTGCGTACAGCCGGCGGGGAAGTTGGCTGTATCATTTTATCCGTGAATGGTGAGCTTCGTACCCGGGTATCGTGGGGTGTGGAGCGGGAGACCCTGAGTTCCATACGCATGGAAGGGAACGTTGATGTGGTTGACTGGGTGATGCAGTCCGGTGAAATTGCCGTCATCAATGAACTACCGGATATACCCGAAGCCAAATTCAGAATTGACTGCATTCTCGCGGCACCCTTGATCGCTCGCGATCAGCCAATAGGTGCGGTGGTCATCATCAACAAAGATTCCAAGACAGGGTTTTCTGAGGAAGACAAGTTAAGGGTGCAGATGCTGGTGCGCTTCGCTGCGGTGGCAATTGAAAACGCAAATCTCATGGAAGCGAAACTCCGGTCTCTAAAGATGGAGCAGGAGCTCAAACTGGCCAGGACCGTGCAGCAGACGCTTCTGCCTGATGCCTCTGAGTCTTTTGAAAAGGCTCTGATTGAAGCGAAATATGTTCCCGCCGGACACGTCGGCGGCGACTATTTCGATATCATCCGATTGAGCGGTCACGAGTTCGTTGTCATTGTCGGCGATGTCAGTAACAAGGGTGTGCCGGCAGCTTTGATGATGGCCGCCGTGAGATCGGTATTCAGAATGGAGGCCGGCAAGAATCAGCAGATGGATATGATGGTGACGGACCTCAACACATTCCTCTGCGACCAGGTATTACGCTCAAAGAATATGTTCCTCTCGCTGGCGTACAGCTATTTCAATCTGCATTCGATGACATGCACATTCGTCAACGCCGGCCACCTCCCGCCGGTTCACTTCCACAGTGAATCGAAGAGCGTGACCGAGTGGCGCACGGGTGGTGTGGTGATTGGACAATTTCCCGGCTACGAGTACCAATGTGAAACAGTGACATTGGCAAGTGGAGACAAGGTGCTGTTTTACACGGACGGAGTGAGCGAGAGCGAGAATTCGGCAGGTGAGCTGTATGGCAGGGCACGTGTGCGGGAGTTTGTCGAGCAAAATGTTGCGCTGCCCCCACTGGATTTCACACAGAAGTTAATGTCTGAAGTTGAGGCATTCAGGACCACTGAAGAAAGCACCCAAATCGACGACACGACCGTGCTCGTGGTGGAGATCAAGTGAGCGAGCGTCGGCGGTTTCAGATCCACTCTGCCAAGGAGCAGTTTGTTCAACTTTATCCGATTATCGCAGAAATAGTTGAGGAATTGGGGCTGGAGGGAAACGACAAGTTTCGGTTTGCCGTCTGCGTGTCGGAAGCTTTCACCAACGCCTTCTACCACGGTAATCGATCGAACCCCAGTAAGGTCGTCGACCTGTTGTTTTCGTGGGATACAGAGTGCATCAGCGTCGAGATCACCGACGAGGGAGAGGGTCGGTTGGCCGATATCGATCTCAGGAAAGAGATGGCCAGCATACCGCCTGAAGAAACTTCGGGACGTGGTGTGGCAATCATGCACAAGTTTGCCGATAACCTTGAGGTAACTGAAAAGGATGGCGGTGGTTTAAGGGTGAAGATGAGTTGGCAGAGGCGAGTTCGCCCAATCACCAAGACGACCATTCACCATAGCTAACGGAGGATCAGATGGAGATTCGCGTAACCGAACATGTTGACTTTATCACTCTCAGTCTAAAAGGGCGTCTTGACATCGCCAGCTCAGCAAACTTGAAGGACGACATCCTGCGTCACGTGGCGAGAGGTCAAAACAAAATCATCCTCAACCTGGCCCAAGTGGACTTCATCAACAGCTCCGGGTTGGGTACGCTGGTTTCGATTCTCAAGGAAGTCAAGCTTGCTAAAGGCCGGCTGGTTCTTTCGAATCTGGCCTCGTATGTACAGGAGATTTTTGAAATCACTCAGCTTTCGAACATTTTCGAGATCTTTGCATCCGAAGCCGAAGCTCAGGATGTGTTCGTTCAACCGACAGCCCGCGTAGTCTGATACGGGTCAAGAAGGGGTCTGACGATGGCAATGGAAAGCAGCATTCTCGACACAATTTTGGTCAAATTGACGAGTACCGACCCGCGCGACCGGGCTGCAGCCGTCGACGAACTGCAATACTGCGATGACACAAGTGCCGTCGCAGCATTGGTAACGGCTATTGAGGATGAAGACAAAGGCGTTCGCGAGCTTGCCGCCGAAGCATTGGTCTCGAGCAGGCCGGCTGATGCACCGCAATTTCTGTGTCAGTACCTTTCCAGCAGCGAAATCTCGCAGCGCAATCTCGCCTCAGAAGTCTTGATCAAGCTGGGTTCACTCTCAGTTGACGCGCTCTGCGAGTGTTGTCATGATCCTGATCATGACGTTCGAAAGTTTGCAGTCGATATCCTCGGACTTATCAAGGACAGCCGCGCACACAGCTCACTGATCGAGTGCCTTGGTGACTCCAATTCCAATGTCGTTTGCTCGGCTGCTGAAGCGATCGGATTGCTCGGCTCCGATCGTGGAGTCAATCCGCTGTTGGCGGCATTTGGAAGCAAGCCATTTGCCCGTCCGCAAATCGTCGAGGCCCTGGGACGAATTGGTGATATTCGCGCTCTGCCACTGCTAATCGAGGCCGTGAATTCGGATGATCCGGTGGTGGTGTTCACCGCGGTTGAAGCGATGGGACACATGCGATCTCGCAAAGTGGAGCCTTATCTCCGCGAGTTGCTGATTCGTGGGGATGAAACGCTTCAGGAAGCCGTCATCGCATCTTTGATCCGAGTAGCCCACACCGTCGACCACTCCGTTCTGGAGAATTTGCCTGTCGCTTTGGTTCAGACCTGCCTTATCAAGGCCATCCGCTCTGGAGACAAGAAAACCAAGCTCTGTGCCCTGGATGAGCTGCGGCACTGGGAAGGACCAGCGATTGTCTCTGTCCTCCTGGAGGCGTTGAACGATTCGGATGAAGAAGTCATGAGCACCGCACGGGAAGTTTTGGGTCACCAAGCAACATCCGCAACTGACAGTATCGCAGAGGCTCTGCACACCGCACCGTCTCGACTCGCCTGCAATCTGCTCGACACAATAGGATCGACAGGCAACTCTCGCTTCGTCCCGGATGTCGTAGAGTTGATAAGCAACGAGGATGACACAGTGCGGGAGAAGGTTGCGTACGTGCTCGGGAAGATAGGCGACCAGGCAGTTACCGACTATCTGATTAAGCTCGTCGACGACCCCATCGGGCACGTGCGGTCGGCCGCTTCAAAAGCTCTGGGCTGGATTGGTGCAGAGAAGGCCATCGATTGCCTGTTTCGGGCACTCGATGACGCATACCCTGACGTGCGTCAAGCAGCCCTGGGCGCGCTCGTTCTCAGCGGCGGTCCGGAGGCTATCCGACGATTTCGCGTAGATCTCAATCACACGGATCCTCATCGTCAGATCATGGCTGCTCAGGCGCTTGGTTGGATTGGTGAGGCTGAAGTTGTGCAGCCGCTGCTCGAAGCTCTCAGACATCCGGAATGGGAAGTGCGCAAATCGGCGGTTGAATCACTTGGCCGCGTAGCTGACCCGTCGGTTGTACAGCACATTCGGGTCCTGCTCACGGACGAAGAACCCCAGGTACGTAAGTCAACGATCGACGCGATTATTGCGTTGGGGGGGAGCGATTCCTGGAAAGAGATCACATGCATGCTCGAAGATGAAGATCTCTGGGTTCGTTTCCACGCCATTAATGGTCTGGGATCGCTGGGAAATCGATCCGCGCTCGAGGAGTTGATACCGTTTCTCACCAGCGAAAGCGACATCTTGCGCGTCGCCGCTGCCAAAGCGCTTTCGCGCCTGCATGACAAGCGCGCCTTGCCGTTCCTGAAGGAAACAGTAAACGACCGGAATCCCGATGTCGTTGGCGCCGTCAGCAGTGCCATCGATCGCCTGGAGGCTCTGTAAGATGAATCAGCCAAAAATCCTCATTGTGGACGATGAATTGTTGATCCGTGATCTGCTCTACGATTTCTTTGCTTCAAAGGACTTTCAGATTCACACGGCCAACGACACCTACGAAGCGATGCAACTGGTAGAAAAGCATGACGATTTTGATGTCGTGCTGACGGACATCAAAATGGAGGGTGAAGACGGACTGAGCTTCGTCGACCGCGTGCGTTCCGCACATCCGGATCTTCCGATCATAGTCATGACCGGATATCCATCCGTCGAATCGGCGGTGGAGGCGCTTCGAAAGCGCGTATATGACTACATTATCAAACCATTCAACATCAACCGTCTGTTTGCCACTGTCAAAGCGGCATCGGATGAACACATTCAAGATAAGAAAGTGACAGTTTGAGAATTCCGCTATGCCACAGCGACTCCTGATCGTAGATGACGAATTATTTGTTCGTGAGTTGTTGCAGGAAATGTGTGCGAGTCTCGGTTATGACGCCTGCAAAGTCGGCGACCGCTCGCAACTGGAAGCAGCGCTGGCGCGGTATGATTTTGCCGCAGCCATCGTCGACCTGCGACTGACTGACTGTCATGGTCTCGAACTTATCGCCTACCTGCGCGAAAAGGCACCGGACCTGGCGATTATTCTGATGACCGGCTATCCAACCTGTGATGATCTGATTGCCGCGATGCGACTCGGCGTCGGCGATTGTATCGTCAAGCCGTTTCGGCGGCGCGAAATCGAGAGTATCGTTAAGAGGGCGTGTGCCGACACTGCCCGCCGGACGGAAATCCGGTCGCTGCGCGAGCGAGTCGCCGAACTTGAGGTGAAGGCAGCCGGTTCTGCACGCAAGAATGCCCGCCGCCTGGTAATGTCACGTCGGGATGAGGCCGTCGACAGTGCGTCCGGGGCGCTGGGTTTCATCAACAGCCGATTGACCGCCGCCGGTGAAATTGGCTCACTTTCGAGAGGCAAGGATGCGGGGCATGAGAGCGATCAACAGGAGCACGATTCCAGATCGGCACTGCCACCTTATGCTTCATCAGAAGCTTAGCAGTTGCCGGTAGGATCGATCAAGGGGAAGAGTCGAGAATGTTGGACAAAGACGAAATCACTTCAGAGCTGAGTCTTGAAGACTTCATGGTCATCCGCGACTTCATTCATGAGAAGAGCGGCATCTTCTTTGCGGAAAACAAGAAGTACCTGCTTGAAAATCGTCTCAGCAAGCGAATGACAACTCTCAGTATCCGGTCGTTTCGCGATTACTTCTACCAGGTAAAGTACGACACCAGCCTGAAAGAGTTCAACATGTTGATGAACCTGGTGACGACCAACGAGACTTCGTTCTATCGCAATCCGCCTCAGTTACTTTGTTTCCAGGAAGAAGTTCTGCCGCAAATCATCGAGACCAAGCGCAAGGCTGGAAAGAAACGCCTGCGCATCTGGTCTGCTGGTTGTTCGACCGGTGAAGAGCCGTACACGATCGGTATGATCATTCTTGACGTACTCGGCGAAGGACATGGCTGGAACGTCGAGATCATCGCCAATGACATTTCGGAAAACGTGCTGCAAGCCGCACGAAAAGCTTTCTACAACGAGATGTCCTTGCGGACTACACCCGCTGAAATTGTCAAGAGATACTTCAACAAGCAAGAGCAAAAATACGTGGTAGTCGACAGCGTGCGCCGCATGGTCAACTTCAGCCACTTGAACTTATCGGACCGCCGACGCATGGCGCTGATGAGCGAGATGGATTTTATCTTCTGCCGTAATGTGATGATTTATTTCTCTGATGAAATCAAGCGGCAGATCGTGCGCGGCTTCTACAACGCGCTCTTGCCGGGCGGCTACATGTTCATCGGTCACGCCGAGTCGCTGCACGGTATCAGCAAAGCTTTCAAGCTGGATTATTTCAAGAATGGTCTGGTATATCACAAAGAACTGGGCGCGGCCTTGTCGGACAATGAGCCGACGCCTGCCTTAGTCCCAGTGAGTGTTGCCGTACCGACGGACGACTCTGCACCGGCGCCAGCTGTTTCCGCGTCTGCGGCGCGGTCAGCGAGTACGCATGCCGCAACAATGGAGAAGTTGAAGAAGATCCAGGATCTGTTAGCCAGTTCAAGGAAGAAAAATGCTTAAGATAGAAGGAATGGACTCACTATGAGTCAAAAAGTGCTGGTTGTTGATGATTCGCCGACCTTGGTGAAATTCGTCTCGTTCAGCCTCAAGTCAAACGGGTACGAAGTTGTTGGCGCCTCGGACGGTATGGACGCTCTCGAAAAGGTTTCGCACCTGGAGGGTGGCGTCGATCTGGTGATTACCGATCTGAATATGCCAAACATCGACGGGTACGAGCTGATCGCGACCTTACGCAAGAATGCCAAGTTTGCAAAGACGCCGATTATCATCCTGTCGTCGGAAGAGGCGGAAGATGACAAAGCCAAAGGACGGCAGGTCGGTGCGGATTCATACCTGGTTAAGCCGTTCAAGTCGTCAGTCTTGATCGACGAAGTAACGCGGCTGCTGGACAAGTAGAATAGATCTGTTTACTAATAGGTGAAGGAGGAGCCTGTGCCCGACCTTAAGATATTAGCCGTCGATGACTCACCCACGATGCGGCGAATCATCGTTAATACGCTCAAGCGTGCCGGATTCAACGACGTGAGCGAAGCCACGGATGGCAAAGACGCATTAGCCAAGATGAAGGTGGATAGCTTTGGGCTCGTCATTACCGATTGGAACATGCCGGAGATGGACGGCTTAACGTTCGTCACGCAACTTCGCGGCACTTCCGAATTTCATGATGTCCCGGTCTTGATGGTGACGACGCGCTCGGTCAAGGATGATATTATCGAAGCCATGAAAGCCGGCGTCAACAACTACATCGTGAAGCCGTTCACGCCCGAGACATTGGGCGAGAAGATTCAACAAGTGCTGAAAGCAACGGGGAGGAGCTAACATGAATGCGCAGACGAATCTAGTCAAACCACAGCCCACGAAGTCCATGCACGATGAGTTGCGTGAGTTAGCTTCAACGTTGTCCGACATTGTGCGTGGTATCCGAGTGGCGCAGGAGCCAATTATAGAGTCCCAGAAAAAAGTGCCGCAAGCTACGGAGCAATTGGAGAAGATCACCCGTCAAACCGAGGATGCGACACACCGCGTGCTGGACATGGTCGAGTCGATCACTTCGCGTGAGAGCGAAATCGAATCACTGTTAAAGGATCTGAGACGCTCGTTGCCGGCAACGTATTTCCGGAACAACTCGAAGGCAAAAGCATTGATCGAGCGGATCCGCGAATGCGCCAGTCTCAATCAGACTGCTGCCTATGATATCATGGACGCGCTCCAATTTCAGGATATCACATCCCAGCAAATCGACCACGCGATTACCCTGCTCGAACAGGTGCAGGGTCGTCTGCAAGAAGTTTTGATGGAACTCGCGGGAGAACAGCAATCGGCAGTTCCAGAGGAAAAGCGCCGCGAACGCGCCTACGATCCCAATGCCCATTTCTCAAGCGACAGTGATCAGGAAAAACAGAGTTCGGTGGACCAGTTGGTGAACAGTATGGCCCGCGAACTCAAAAAGGACTAAGCAGAGGAACTATGACAGACCAGGAAACTACCCTCGACAACATGAAGGAGATCATTGATGAGTTCATGATCGAGGCTGACGAAATCATCAATAAACTTGACGCCGATATGGTCAAGCTGGAGAAGCGAAGCGACGACCTGAATCTGCTCAATGAGATATTTCGTGGTGCACACACAATCAAGGGCACGTCGGGTTTTCTGGGGTTTGACAGACTTTCAGAGCTGACGCACAAGATGGAAGACGTGCTCAATAAGCTTCGCAAAGGCGAGATCAAGATCAACGCGGACATCATGGATGTGCTGCTGGAATCTATTGACACACTCAAGAATCTGCTTGAGGAAACGAAGAATAACGGCGGAGCTCAAGTAGACCTGGCGCCGATCAAAGCCAAGTTGACCGCGGTCGATCAGGGCACTTATCAAGTGGAAGAGACTCCCGTCGCAAAGAAGAAGAACGGCAAGTCGGGCGCGGCCAAGAAACCGACCGAGAAGAAGAATGCCGAGGCTGCTGAAGAAATTAAGCCGGAATCCGCAGTCGTGACACTGCCGAAATTGGGACCGTCAGTCGAAACGGAAACTCCAATGGTAACGAATGAGTCGGCCGCTGATCCGTTCGTGGAGCTGCCGGCCTCGCAGCCTGCGGAGATGATGCAGGTACGCCAACAATTAGAGCAGAAGAAAGCCGCCGACTCGACGATTCGCGTCGATGTCGAACGTTTGGATAGTCTGATGAACATCATGGGCGAACTGGTGCTGGGAAGAAACGCACTGGTACAGTTGGCCGGGCGAATCAACAAAAGCTTCGAGGGTGAGACGCTGATCGACGAACTGAATCATGTAACTTCACAGATGAACTTCGTCACCTCCGAATTGCAGATGGCGGTGATGAAAATGCGGATGCTGCCCGTCGGAAAGGTGTTCAACAAGTTCCCGCGCGTCGTCCGGGACCTTGCGCGGGCACTCGAGAAGGATGTCGAGTTACGAATCGTCGGCGAAGAAACGGAGCTGGACAAGTCCGTCATCGAAGAAATCGGTGATCCGCTCGTTCACTTGATTCGCAATGCGGTCGATCATGGTATCGAATTGCCGGCCGCGCGCGACGCCGCCGGAAAACCGCGTTGCGGGCGCGTCGATTTGATCGCCAGTCAGGAAGGGTCCAATATCGTGATCAAGGTCGCAGACGACGGAGCCGGTCTGGATGTCCAGCGTCTGCGCGACAAGGCGATCGAACGCAATCTTGGAAGCCCAGAAGAGATTGCGCGCATGACAGATCGCGAAGTATTCAATTTCATTTTCCATGCCGGGTTTTCTACCGCGAAGAAAGTCACTGATGTATCTGGACGCGGTGTAGGGATGGATGTTGTTCGCACCAACATTGAGAAGCTCAAAGGTATTATTGATATTGAGTCGGAAAAGGGAAGAGGCACGGCGATCATCATCAAGTTGCCGTTAACCCTGGCGATCGTACAGGGACTTCTTGTCGAAACCGGCACGGATCTGTACATCTTGCCACTGGCGTCAGTGCTCGAGACAGTGAAAATTTCCAGTGCGGATATTCATTCGATCAACAGCCGTGAAGTAATCCGTTTGCGGGATACTGTCCTGCCAATTATCGACCTGCGCAGAATGTTCTTCCCCCGCAGCCAGCATGAGAAGATGCGCGAATTGGAGCAAAGCTACGTTGTGGTTCTCTCGCTTGCAGAGAAGCGCCTGGGAATCGTCGTGGACCGGCTGATTGGACAGGAAGAGGTTGTAATCAAGTCGCTTGGTGAATTCCTTGGAACTACGCCCGGCATTGCCGGCGCAACGATTCTCGGGGATGGCCGGGTACGGTTGATTGTCGACCCCGTCGGAATTTTCTCGATGACCAACTAACGCGGGAAGAAATGTGCCTGAGAAAATAAAGCTTCTGGTAGTGGATGATTCCGCATTCATGCGAAAAGCGATCCAGATGATGGTCGCTGACGACCCCAATATAGAGATCATCGGAACTGCCATCAACGGGCAGGAGGCATTCGAGAAGGTTCTCGAGCTGAAACCCGATCTGGTGACAATGGACATCGAGATGCCAAAGATGGATGGTCTGGCGTCCTTGAGAGCCATCATGGATAAGCAACCGACTCCGGTGATCATGGTGTCGTCGCTGACATCCGAAGGCGCCAAGATCACATTTGACGCCCTCGATCTTGGCGCAGTTGATTTCATTCCCAAACAACACTCTTTTGTTTCACTTGATATCGTGAAAATCAAAGCCGATCTCGTGGCTAAGATCCGATCCATCCATGGACGTCGACGTACACTCATGGCTCAGTACGCACTTCGTAAGGGGCGCAAAATTGCAACTGCAGCACGGCCGGTCACAACCGGGCCGCCGACGCTGGTGCCAAGACCCAAGAAATCGAAGATTGTCCGGTTGGTTTCGATCGGTACTTCTACGGGCGGTCCACCTGCACTGCAAACCGTGATATCGCCGCTTCCCAAGAATTTTCCGGTCGGCATAGTTGTTGTCCAGCATATGCCACCGATGTTCACGAAATCTCTCGCGGAACGTCTCGACGGTCTCTCCAACATGCGTGTCAAGGAAGCTGAGGACGGCGAGCGCATTGAGGCGGGTGCAGTTTATATTGCTCCGGGTGGGCAACATCTGACCGTGAAAAAGGTCACGACGTACTTGACTTGTATTCTCTCCGACAAACCGGCCGATTTTCTGCACAAGCCTTCGGTAGATGTGCTGATGAGTTCGGTGGCGGAATCGTGTGGCCAGTCCTCGGTAGGTGTTATCATGACCGGCATGGGGCACGACGGTTTGGATGGCCTGCGCGCGATGAAGACAAAAGGCGCCGATGTCATCGCTCAGAACGAAGAATCCTGCGTCGTCTACGGCATGCCCAAGGCCATCGTTGATGCAGGAATAGCTGATGTCATTGCCCCGGTGGACCAAATTCCATCGGAAATAATGGCGTACTTCTAACTACTCCCGGGTGAATCGATTCGAACAGGCAGTTCTCGCCGAGAACCGCCTGTTTTTGTTAGTCCAATGTTTTTGTTGAAGAGTGCCGGCAAATACCGCTATTATTTGATCTATGCAGGAACACGGTGGAAAGCCTGAAACCCAGGTTGGCGATGAGCAATTGGCGATTTTCAACCAGACGTTTGCCAGTTTTAACAATACCATTAAGCAACTCAATGAATCCTATGCCAACCTGCAGTCACGTCATCAATTGTTATCCGATGAGTTGACAGCGACCAATGAGAAGCTGGTACACAGCCTCGCCCAGAATATCCAAACGCGGAATTTCCTGCACAATGTCCTCGAGTCATTGACTTCGGGCGTGATCACGATCGAGCCCGATGGCCGCATCGGCACGATTAACAAGGCCGGCTGTGAGATACTTCGAGTCAAGTCCGGACAAATCATCGGCCAAGATTATCGAACCGTGTTTGGTGGTTCTCTGGCCACGCGCCGGTCTTTAACTGATTTGCTGCAGGGGAAACAAGCGTACCGGCTCGTCGAAAAACAAGTATTGGTATCTGACGACAAGACCATCCCCATTTCGGTGTCGGCTTCGTGTATCCGCGACGCCGAGAACAACATCGTTGGCGCGTTGGAGGTCTTCGTCGACCTCACTGACCTCAAA
Organism: uncultured Ignavibacteria bacterium; assembly: GCA_964552775.1. Lineage (GTDB taxonomy): Bacteria > Zixibacteria > MSB-5A5 > CAIYYT01 > CAIYYT01 > JADJGC01. The sequence continues at coordinate 32,153 of CAZKIH010000032.1, forward strand.
CGCATGGAAGACGAAATTGCCAGGGTAAAGAGTCTGGCGGCATTGGGTGAAGTAGCTGCGGTGGTAGCGCACGAGGTGCGCAATCCGCTTTCGGGCATCGCGGGCTTCGCCGCGCTGTTGAAACGGGAGATGGGCGACGCCCATGCCAATATCGGGTATGTTGACAAGATAATCATCGGGGTTGAGAAACTCAATCGCTCGGTGACATCTTTACTGGACTACGCACGCGAGCTTAGGCATGAGCCAAGGCCGACGAATTTGAACTCCGTATTGCAGGAGACCGTGGAGTTTTTCCGCGTCGATCTGAGTACCCGCGGATCGGCTTCGCGGGTCAAGCTGGATCTGCCACGTGAGGACGTCACGTGCGATCTTGACCGTGAGAATTTCGCCGGCGCACTGATAAATCTGCTAAAAAACGCCGACGAAGCGATGCCGAAGGGCGGTACGATCAGCATCAAGCTCAAGAGCAGTTCTTCGCGTGTTGTCTTGAGCGTGTCGGATGAAGGTGCCGGTGTACCTGAGCAGCTGATGGAAAAGATATTTACTCCGTTTTTTACTACACGAGATGGCGGAACCGGGCTGGGCTTGGCGCTGGTCCGCAAGATTGTTGACGCCCATCGCGGCGCCATTTTGGTCTCCAATAACCCCAATCGAGGCTCGACTTTCACAATCGAGCTGCCATTAAGGTGAGAATTATGAGCAGCAAGAGATCGATTCTTGTGGTCGATGACGACGCTCTGGTCAATGAGTTCTTTGAAGCAGTTCTGACCAAACTTGGACACGATGTTCAAACCGCTTCATCTGCAGCAGCCGCACTGGAATTGGTGCAGACGGTCGAGTACGACGTTATTCTCTCCGATGTCAGAATGCCAAACATGAACGGCATTGAGCTGCTGCAGAAGATCAAGGTCGAGGCGCCCGAAACGGTGGTGATGATGATCACTGCCCATGGTACGGTCAGGGATGCGGTGGAGGCGATGAAGCTGGGTGCGTTTGATTACATTCTGAAGCCGGTTCTCCCGGATGAACTGGAATTGTCACTTAACAAGGCGTTGGAGCACAGGCAACTTATTTTCGAGAATCGCATTTTGCGCAACGAAATTCGCAGCCGGTATAATCTGGGCACCATCGTCGGCGCAGACAAGTCTTTACTAACACTGTTGGAGGACCTGGCATCGGCGGCAAAGTCGCGCTCGACCATTCTCATTCGCGGTGAATCCGGAACGGGCAAGGAGCTGATTGCCCGCGCGATTCATTACAATTCTCCTCGCAAAGACGGTCCATTCATAAAGCTCAACTGCGCGGCGTTGCCGGAAGGGCTGATCGAGTCCGAGTTGTTCGGTCACGAGAAGGGCGCTTTCACAAACGCGATCAAGCAGTCACCGGGCCGCTTTGAGCTCGCCGATGGCGGTACACTGTTGTTGGATGAAGTCAGCGAGATTCCAATCGGCGTCCAGGCGAAGCTTTTGCGGGTCCTGCAGGAGCGTGAATTCGAACGGGTTGGATCCGGCGTAAGCCTGAAAGTGGATGTGCGTATTGTCGCGACCACAAACCGAAATCTCGAAGAAGAGATCGCGGCGGGTCGATTCCGGCAGGACCTGTTTTATCGGCTCAACGTCATTCCGCTGCTTCTGCCTCCATTGCGCAAGCGCGCCAACGACATCCCGATGCTTGTTGACCACTTCATACACAAGTTCAACGTCGAGAATTTGCGCAATGTTAAGGGCGTAAGTGAAAAGGCGATGAAACTGCTACTGAATTATCATTGGCCCGGTAACATTCGCGAACTCGAAAACTACATAGAGCGGGCAGTGGTTCTCTGCAAGACCGATCGAATTGCAGACAGCGATCTTCCTAGCCATCTGGCGTTGGGAGAACTGGCTCGACACAGTCATTCGTTGGCCGATACGATCATGCCGATAGCCGAGATGGAGAAGATCATGATTCTCAAATCGCTCGAATCTTTCGACGGCAACAGAACCAAGGCCGCAGAAGCGCTTGGTATCAACCCGAGGACGCTTCGCAACAAGCTTCACGAGTACGGAATGATGGGTGGAAATGAGGCCTCAGTCGGTGCAGAGACCGATGCGGACAGTCTGTGAGCGCCAGTAGTGGAGAAGTGATATTTACAGGAGCGTTGCTGATCGCGGCACTTTTCTAACTTGCTGAGATTAAACACAAAATTCGCCTTCAACGTCTTCATTCGTAGATTGACGAGATACCAAAAAAGAATTGACAGCGGGTCGAGGCTCCGATATATTGGGCGCTTTGATTTGGAGAGGGAAGTACATAAGGAGTGTCTGAGGTTATGCGAAGTTTAGCAGCTAAAGTCTTTCTCATATTCCTCCTGGCGGCGGGGACAGCATTTAGTCAGGATTTCCACTTATATGGTTTCAGCATGTACAATCTCGAGTTCCTCGGTTCGGGCGCTCGGGCGCGTTCAATGGGTGGAGCGTTCGTCGGCATTGCGGATGACGCATCGGCGTTGACGTGGAATCCGGCAGGGCTCATCCAGGTCACCAAGACGCAGGCGTCGTTGGGCGGTGCTGTCGTGCGACTCAAGATGGAAACTGACCAGAGTTATACCGGGAGTCCCTCATACGATTTCGCGAGAGACTATACCAAGGATTTGTTGAACCTCCAGTCCGGTTCATTCGTTGCGCCGGTTCGAATTAAGGGCCATCCTTTTGTCGCTGCTGTGAATTATCACCGAGTAATTGATGACAACAATGTATCGTATCACCACACGGATGGGATCCTTGCCATAGCAGTTACATCGGGAGTCGCGGCAGGCGTCGCTCCCATGGACTACAGCACTGAGTCAATCCGCAATCTTCATGATTTCTCTCTTGGTTTCGGTACGGGCATCTATGGCGATCTCAGTGCTGGAATGGCCGCCAACATATATTATGGAAATGGTAATTCTGATTACCATGAGGATGGATCAGTCACGACTCCGCTCTATTTTGGCGATCAGGTCCTTGATACAGTGTTAATCCGCAGTGTCAGCCGGGTTCAGGATCAGCAGGCGTTATCTGGATTCAATCTGGTCGGATCGCTCCTGTATAAGGCAGAGAGATTTCGCCTTGGCGCGACGATTCGTACGCCCTTTGAACTCGTGACTGAGCACGACCTGAAGAGAGCCGACACTTTGTACTACAAGTCGATTCGTGTGGAAGGTCCCGGCAGTTCAGTAGGCGGACGTCCGACTTTGTACACAGGCAAGACGAAGATCGAGGTTCCGCTGACAATTGGACTTGGTGCTTCTGTCCAGGTGACTCCAAAGTTCCTGATTTCCGGTGATCTTGAAATTCGGTCTACGGGAAGCAACAAGTACTTTGTGCGCACTGAGGAGCCACCGTCAACTTCTGCGGATTCGATTAATCTCTTCACCTTGCCGGGATCCATTTACTACAACGATACTACTGAATCATCGTATTATGATGCTTCGGGCGAATTGATCGAAATATTCAATGAGTTTGATCTCTCATATGAATCGAGCATGCAGGTTCGCGTTGGCGCCGAGTACATGCTGACGACCACGTTCGGAACGATTCCGCTTCGCGGCGGAGTTCGCATCACTCAGCTTCCGTATCGTGATGTCAGCGAGCTGCTGAGAGATGGCACGGATCAGGTGCTGGATGGATTCGTGTTAGGTGATAAGATAAGCCGCACAAGTTATGCATTCGGAAGCGGCATTCACTGGTCACAGGTCTGGCTGGATATGGCTGTCGAACTGAACAAGGAAGAGCAGACCGAGGGTGGCGCACAGATCTATGACTTGGACATAGTCGAATACACCACTACCAGAACAAAGACGGTACCATCGTTTACACTGACTTTTACCGGTTTCTTCTAAGCTACGGTTATTGAATCGGAATACGGAAGGACAAGGAGCAGTTCCTTGTCCTTCTTCATTTTCGTGCCGGTTCCGCGGACACGCTGTCGCAGAAATCACTTCAAAAAAGTGTTGATAATAATTGAAAATTCGATAACTTGTGTGTCTTGTTAGCTATGCCAGATATTGTTGATTATTGAAGCAGGAGCCTGATTGTAGATGACCACAAAGAAGAAGATGTCCAAGCACGAAATGAGAGAAGATCAGTTCGTGACCGGGGTTTTTAAGTTCCAGGAATGGGCGGAAGAAAATCTCTCGAAATTGCTGATCGGCGGCGGACTGATCGTGGCCGTTGTCGCCGTAGTGGTCTTTATGGCTTGGCAGTCCGGCAAGAGCGAGAAGGGCGCACACGACAAACTGGGCAGCGCCGAGGTATTTGCACGTACCGGACAGACCCAGCTGGCAGTCGCAGATTATCAAGAGGTCATGAACAAGTATTCCGGTACGCCTGCAGCGTCGCAGGCGGCGTTCAAGCTGGCCAATCTCTATTTTCAGAACAATGACTTTGCCAATGCCGAGACCGCTTTTAAGAACTATTTAGACAAATTCGCGTTTGACGACTATTTTCGTCGCTCGGCACAGCGCGGCATCGCCGCTTCACAGGCTGGGCAGGGTAAATTCCAGGAGGCCGGCGTGGCATTCCTGACGGCGGCGAAGTCGGATTCGTTGGCGTCAACATATGAAGACGACCTCTTTCAAGCCGTGTCCGATGCCATCAAGGCGAATGATACCGCCACGGCCAAGGAAGCCTTTGCGTTGTTGGAAGTACGCGGCACCACTTCTGAGAAGTATCGAACCGCCAAGATCCTGCTGATAGAGCGGGGCATATTAGCTTACGATAAAGGCGAATACAAGTAGCAGTGCAGGGGCTGGCAGATGAAACTCGCGTTCATCTGGCACATGCACCAGCCATTCTATAAAGATCTCAAATCCGGGGAGTATCTTATGCCGTGGGTGCGACTCCACGGCACAAAAGACTACCTCGACATGGTTCTGCTGCTTGACGAGTTTCCCAAAATTCGGCAGACTTTTAATCTCGTTCCTTCGCTGCTTGATCAAATAGTCGACTATACCGATCACGGCGCCGTTGACCGGCACCTGGTTCTTTCCCGCAAACAAGTCACGAATCTCCAGGACGACGAGCGTCTCGAAATCACGAACACTTTTTTTTCAGCGCATTTTGAGACAATGATTAAGCCTAACCCGCGCTATCGCGAACTGCATAGCCGGTGCCGGATCGCGTCTTCACGCATGAGACTCAGCAATCTCTCCGATCAGGATTATCTCGACTTGCAGTTCTGGTCGAATGCCGTTTGGATTGATCCAATGTTCCGTACCGAGCCGTGGTTAAAGAAGTTACTTAAGAAAGGCCGCGGTTTTAGCGAGGAAGACAAGAATCAACTGCTGGATTATCAACTGGAAATACTTAAGCGCATTATTCCAGAATATCAAAAGCGCGCGGCTGAGGGAAAGATCGAAGTTTCCTTCTCGCCATACTACCATCCGATATTGCCGTTGTTGATTGATTCCGAGGTGGCGCGCATGGCAATTCCGGGCTTGGAACTGCCGACGAAGCGCTTTATGCACCCCGAAGATGCCGACGCACAGATTGGAAGCTCTGTCGCACTGTATCGCAAACTTTTTGGCGATCAGGCGCTTGGTATGTGGCCATCGGAGGGCTCGGTTTCGGAGGCAGTACTGCCGCTGTTGCACAAGCACGGCATTCGCTGGATTGCCACAGATGAGGAAATCTTTTACGCTTCGTTGAATCTCGCCCAGCAGTCGGGCGCCGGAAATATCAGTCGAGTCAATAATTTTCATCGGGCATTCAAGGTCGGAGAGCCTGACAACCGCGTCGGTATGCTCTTCCGCGATCACAGGCTGTCCGACAAGATAGGATTTGTCTATTCGAGCTGGGATCCGGAGAAAGCCGCAGATGATTTTGTCGACAGCCTGAAACAGCTTGATAATTCGTACAAGGGCAGCGGTGAAGAGCCGCTTGTTTCGATCATACTTGATGGTGAGAACGCATGGGAGTATTACCGCAACGACGGCGCGGACTTCCTTCGTGCCCTCTACTCACGACTTGAGAAGGAAGATGGAATCAAGACTGTCCTGCCCCAGGAGATCTTCGCCGAAGACAAAGATGTCCATAGTCTGCCAAGGCTGTTTGCCGGTTCCTGGATCAATCACAACTTTCGGGTTTGGATCGGCCACACGGAGGACAATGCGGCCTGGGACTTAGTGAGGCTGACTCGAGACAGGTTAGTGGAGAGTGAGAAAGCGGGGACTGGCCTGTCCCCTGAGGTTCTCAAGAAGGCGTGGAATTCGATCTATGCGGCAGAAGGATCTGACTGGTGTTGGTGGTACGGCGACGATCACCAAACCGACCAGTTCTTGACGTTTGACCTGCTGTTTCGAAGACACCTGCTCAGCGTCTGGGAACTGCTCAATCTCGAGCCGCCGCAAGCTCTCACCCAGCCGATCCGCAGAGTCCCGCGCATTCAGGGTATTGCAGAACCGACAGACTTTCTGCGTCCGGTCATCGACGGCAAGCAGACGAGTTTCTTTGAGTGGTTCGGAGCCGGCAAAATTGAATGCAGCAAACTCGGCGGATCGATGCACCGCGTCGATTTGCATATCCACGAAATCATGTACGGCTATGACGATAGCAACGTGTTCTTCCGAGTTGATTTCGAAAAAGAGCGCGTGGCAGCAGGTGACACGGAAGAGATTCACATTGAGTTGTCATGCAAGATCAAACTCCTGCTGCAAATGTCGCATGGCGGGTCGACTGTCCGCTATTTGACTGGAGAGGGGGAACAACCTGCGATCAATTCACGCTGGGAGCAGGTGCTCGAGCTGGCCGTTCCAAGGAGACTACTGCAGTTTGGAAAAGAAGAGACGCTTGGATTTTCTGTAGCCCTTGTTGACAAAGAAAAAGTTGTTGAAAGATGGCCCGAAGCCAATTATATAACTATGGAACTTCCAAAGCCGGGAGACTCACTCTTCTGGCAAGTTTGAGCAAGGAGCTCACGATGGCTGATCAGGACGTCAATAATTCCGCAAATGAAGGCGGATTTAGCGGAAATGTTGATCCGGACGATATCGGACGCATATACGCCAATGAAGAGGAGATGATCGAGGAGGGCAAAGCTGCGGCAATCCTCGGCTATGTGCCGTTCCTTTGCTTCATCCCGCTAATCAAGATGCGGCACAACAAGTTTGCATTTCGGCATGGAAAGCAGGGGCTGTTTCTTTTGTTCATTGAGATCCTGGCGGTCTGCTTCATGTTTGACATTATATCCAACCTCTTTTGGGGGATATTGTTGATTCTCTCGATCGGCTCGGCGGTTTTTGGAATTCTGTATGCTCTTCAGGGAAAAGAGTTTACGATCCCCTTTGTCGGTGAGTCGGCGGACAAGCTCAAGATTTAGCTTGTATTTAGTCCACATTCTGCGTATAATAGTTGGTTGTTAGGGTTAAGGCGGGCTTCAGTTCAAGTCGCAATGCGGGCTTGATGTCCTAATTGAGCCTGTTGCGTTCGGAGGGAAAGGATGCTGATCTTTAAAAAGCCGTCGGAAATGGAATTCCGGCAGGTAATGCGGATGGTGGAAAAATACGATCTGACGACTCCTAATGATCTTCCATTGGATTCTTTCACTATTTTGAAGAACGATGATCGGATTCTGGGATTTGGCGCTCTGCGCTCCCAAGATGGCTACACCGAGCTGGAAATGGTGGGGGTGGCCGAAGAATTCCGAGGGAAGGGCTGGGGTAAGATGATCATCAAGAAGCTGTTGGAAGTCGGTCCTGATACTATCTGGCTGGCGACTGATATGCCGAAATACTTCGAAAAGTTCAACTTCGTGCCATCGAAGCAAGTACCCCGCGAGTTGGCTCGCAAGATTAATCCGGTGGAGACCAACGGATTCGGTATTGCACAGCCGACAAAACCGATAACAGGGCGCAATCGCGTGAAGGCGATGGTCTATATGCGAAAGAAGTGACTCGCCTCACAGAAATCCTGACCTACATAGGCCCCGCGTAAGCGGGGCTTT
>CAZKIH010000033.1:0-38348 GCA_964552775.1 uncultured Ignavibacteria bacterium
GCTAGTGAATCGGCAAGTGTTTTTTGACTCAGCCGTTGAGTGCGATGAGGCCTAAGGAGCCAGCAACCGGAAGAAAGACCGGCGCGGTCAACTCCGAGGCAGCCGAGTCCTGATCAACGTCATCAATGAGTCGAATTCCTGCCTTTGATTCGGAAATCTTGCTGCGGCGGCCTGATCCAGGAGCGCGACGACGTCTGCCGGCAGACGGTCCTTCGCAGTGCTCAGCAACGCTGCACCGCGGCTTTCGTATCCATTTCGAAGCCAAAACATGCCAATGTGGACTTTGTCCAAAAGCGGCGGATCAGGGACCAGTGCCAATGCATACTCGTAGTATAAGCAGGCGGTGTCCATGACGCCTCTCATCGACTTGAGCGCAGCCAGATCGAGGTACATCCGATAGCCAAATGGCGCCTCCTTTGGTGCGCTTTCGTATAACGCCTCGAGCGCAGCGTATCGGTGGGCGGCGGCTAGAGTCGAACCAACAATGTAGTTGACATTGGGCTGGTCAGGAACCGCGTGCCAATTCTCAGCAAGCAGATCAGCCGCTGTAGTAGTGTCGCCGTTCAAAACGTAGTTCATTGCCAAATTATAGCGAGTGAGATTGTCATTCGGATCGGCTTTCAATCTCATGGTCTGGGCTCGAAATACCTCCGAGGCATCTCTAAAACTACTGCCTGCTAATTGCGCCCAAGAATTGAGTCGCTCTCCTTTGAGATAGCGATCCGAGTAATGGATGTCTCGCCTTATCTCAAGCTTTAATGCTTCGTAGCTCTCTTCTCTGAAGGAGTTCTGATAGATCCATGATCCAGTATGCATAAGGCCAAAGAGCACAAGGGGCGCAAACAGTTGGTAGGCCAGCTTTCGATTGGTCTCTGCACAACGCTCGATGGCCAGCAGCGAAAGGACAATTGCCGGGGCGGAAGCAATGCTCAGCAAATCCCAATCGCGAAATGCACCGAGTTTGGGATCAACAATTACCGTAAACAGGAGACTGAACAGCAACGCCAAGCCGATGAAACCGCGCTGCGGAAGAGTCCAGGCTACTGGCAGTAATAGCATTAGCGGCAGAAGCGGATAGGCTCGAATCAGGACATTGACAAGATCGAGGAGGTGCTCTGAGGAGAACAGGCTGTACGCATTCTCCGAGGTTGGAAGTAATGGAACGAAGGCATGACTCAGGAAGCCCGATTTCGTTATGAACACGATACCAAGCGCGCCACATGATGCGGTAATCAACAGGATTAGTGAGCGCGACCACTTCCCCGTGGTGCTCCGGTACAGTTGATAGGCGACCGCGGGAAGCAATACCGCTGCCGAGAGGTGAAAGGCGACAGCAACCACAAAGAACAAGATGGTGATGACACGCAGGCGCGACTGCTCCAGATCGCGGCAGGCTTGGGCAAGATAGAGCAGCGAGAAGAGGAATGAGAATGTATAGTTCTCGACATACCCGGCGAGGAATTGCAGCACAGCGAAGCTGAGAAAAGCCGCAAGAAATAACATGCCATGTCGGCGGTCACGGGTCCAGAAGAACAGGAAACCGAAAAGGATCAATCCGGCGATAAGAGAGGTCACCCTGAAAGCCAGAGCAACATTGTCCGCACTACCGGCGAAGACGCCGGCCAGCCCGGCATGGAGAATGTAACTGAGCGGCTCTGTCTGCGAGTGATATTTGCCAGCGCGGATGTTGCCCATGACATTGTATCCGTCTCCGAGCAAGTGATTCTCGCTATGAAGTAACGCGAGTCCGGCAAGGAATACGATCATGGCCAAGGCGAGAAATCGGCTGTTTCGCGCAGAATGCGAATGGCCGATGAGGTTCAGCAGGAGTCCACTGATTTGATCTGATATTCGCGGAATAGAACTGACGATGATTATTAACACGACTGAAAAGCGAATGGGCCACGCCACTGCCCGCCAAGATTGAAGCGACCAAAACGATGTCCAATCCAGGAGTGACAGAACCATCAAGGATACCGTCAATACGACAATTCCGGTTCTCAGCACTTCTGTCGATTTGACCGATGATTGCTCAAGGTCATGCATAGTGAGAGGATAATCGTGACTACCTGCGCCTGCAAGCTGGTTCTTTGTTGGTGCAGTCTGGCATGACGCGCAAGTTCAGATCGGTAACACTGGCGATTTTGCGCGGCTGCCTTCACCCTGGAGCCATTAAAAAAGGGCACGCAGAGCGTGCCCTTCAATTCGGCGGCAGTGTATTGAGAAATTACTCGCCGGTGGTGTCCTGCTTTTTCTCGTCGATACGGGCTGCCTTACCTGAGAGATTGCGCAGGTAATTGAGCTTGGCACGACGGACATGACCAGTGCGAACTCTTTCGATTTTGGCGATGTTCGGTGAGTGCAATGGGTAGACCTTTTCGACGGCAATGCCTTGCGTCACTTTGCGAACGGTGAAGGAAGCGCCGGTGGCGCTGCCGCCGCCTCGACGGCCCATGACAACGCCCTGGAAGATCTGGATGCGCTCTTTATCGCCTTCCATGATTTTCTGGTGCACAGCGATAGTGTCGCCGGGAGCAAAGTCGATTTTTTGCTCGCGGAGGTATTTTGCCTCAATTTTCTGAACGATGTTCATCTCTATCCTCCAATCAAATTAATTATCGAATTCATGTCCGGCGGCGATACGCTCGATCATGGCGCGGTCGTCATCTGATAACTCGGTGCGCCGGAGCAAGTCGGGCCGGTTATCCATGGTGCGTTTCAGCGCCGCCCAGCGCCGAAACTCGTTCATCCGAGAGTGGTCGCCCTCGAGCAGAGTTGCAGGTGCTTTTTCGCCGAGGAACTCTGCCGGACGTGTCCAGACCGGAGCACCGAGAATATCATCACTGAACGAATCTGTCAAGGCCGATTCTATGTCGTGGATACTTCCCGGCAGGAGGCGAAAGACGGATTCCAGAATTACCAGAGCCGCGGTTTCACCGCCGTTGATTATATAATCACCGATCGAGACTTCATCAAGGTCGAAAAACCTGGTAATTCGCTCGTCCACACCCTTGTAGCGACCGCAGACGACTATCAGGTGGTCCAAAAGTGAGTACTTCACGGCTGTCGGATGGTCGTATTTCCTGCCTGCGGCGGACGTTAGGACAATGCGGCGGTTGGTTTTTTCATCATTAAATAGAACCGACGAGAGTGCATCATAAAGGGGTTCGATTTTCATGACCATGCCGCCACCACCACCGAACGGTGCGTCGTCAACAGTGTTGTGCTTGTTTCCTGAAAACCTACGGATATCTACTATTTCGACCTCAAGGGTCTTGTTTTCGACAGCTTTTTGCAGGAGCGACTGCTGCAGTGGGCTTGAAAAGAATTCCGGAAAGATGGTAAGTATTGTGACTTTCATTATTGAATATCCAGTAAGCCTTCAATCAATCTTATGACGACTTTGCGTTCGGTTTTGTCAACGTTTAGTACCACATTTTCTGATGCCGGTATTACGAAGTCGCGGTCGCCCACGATACGCCAAAGATCATTTGCCGGCATTTCGATAATCTCTGTGATTTCGCCGAGGAATTGGCCCTGTTCAGAATAGACTTTCATCCCGATCAAGTCGAATTGGAAGAAGGTCTGTTCAGGAAGTTCGATCAGTTCTGATCTTTCGATGCAAATGAAGTCACCGATGTGGTCTTCGGCTTGATTGCGAGTATCGATACCTTCGAAAGAAATCAGCAATTGTCGCTTGTGAAAACGGACCTCGCGGATATTGACACGCGCCCGCGTTCGTCCGTCGATAATTGCTGAATCAAGATCTTCAAATCGATCGACAAAATCAGTCAGCGGCACCACGGCCAATTCACCCTTGATTCCATGGGCTCGGACAATTTTGCCAATCGCAATCAACTCATCTGTTATTCGAGTATCTCCAGTACGGCACGTTTCCCTTGTTTGGCGGACACGGCTAACATTATCGTGCGTATCGCCTTGGCTGTGTTACCCGCTTTCCCAATCACTTTGCCCAAATCGCCGGCTCCAACCCGAAGTTCGAACACTGTTGTGCGTTCACCCTCGATTTCTTTGAGCACTACTGCATCGGGATTGTCTACCAACGCCTTAACAATTGACTCGACAAACTCCTTCACTATCGTCTCCAGTCCTGTAACAGGTTCATGCTTTCCGTACGAATCCGCAACATCGGCGAGATCTCCTGAGCACACCCTGCCACCGGAGGGAAGCGAATCTCTTCCCTAAGCGAGAAAGAGTGTCAGGTTAAGCTGACGCTCCCTCGGTTGGAGCCGCCGAAGCTGCTTTGGCTTTTCTTGTGCGTTTCTTGCGCTCGGTGATCGTTGATTTGATTTCGACACCTGAAGCGTCTTTTCCGGCCTTGAGCAGTTCCCACTTTTCGTTAACCCCAATTTGGGAAAACAAGGTGTGAACTGTATCAGACGGTGTAGCGCCCTCGCCGAGCCACTTAAATACTTTCTTTTCGTCGATCGTAATCTTGGCAGGCGTCACGATAGGATTGTAGTTACCCATCATGTCGACGAAGCGACCTTGGCGAGCGCGACGGGAATCGATTGCGACGATTCTGTAAATCGGACGCTTTTTAGCGCCCATTCTTCTGAGTCTCAGTTTGACTGACAAGTCATTCCTCCATAAGTAAGATACGTAGAGTTAAGTTCTAATCCTAATTGAAAAAGTTACCTGGAATCATCCGCTTTCCTTTACCCCCCCGCATCTGCTTGATCATCTTCTGCATTTGTTGAAACTGCTTGATCAGGCGGTTGACTTCCTGGATCGAGGTACCGGAGCCGTCGGCAATCCGGGCACGTCTCGAGCCATTGAGTACCTGGGGGCGGTTTCTCTCTTCCACAGTCATGGAGAGAATGATCGCCTCGACTCGTTTCATTTGCGATTCATCGATGTCGACATTGCGCAATTGACTTGATACGCCGGGAATCATCTTAAGAATTGACTCAAGCGAGCCCATTTTCTTGAGCTGCTGGAGTTGCTGGTAGAAGTCATCGAAGGTGAAAGCTTCCTTGCGCAGTTTCTTCTCAAGCTTGACGGCTTCCTTGACATCGATGGTCTCCTGCGCTTTCTCGACCAAGGAGACGATATCGCCCATGCCGAGGATTCGGGAGGCCATACGTTCCGGGTAAAACAACTCGAGATCGCTGAGTTTCTCCCCAATGCTGACAAGTTTGATTGGCTTACCGGTGACATGGCGGATCGAAAGTGCCGCGCCACCGCGGGCATCGCCATCCAGCTTGGTCAGGGCGACGCCGGTGAGATCGAGTTTGTCATTGAATTGTTGGGCGACGTTGACGGCATCCTGTCCGGTCATGGAATCGGCGACAAGAATCACTTCGTCTGGAGTGACCTTCCGTTTGATTTCGCTGAGTTCTTCCATCAACTCTTCATCGATGTGGAGTCTTCCTGCTGTATCAAAGATGACCAGGGTCAGATTGTTGGCGCGGGCGTATTCGATGGCTTCGGCGCAAATTTGCGGCGGTTTCTTGTCCACGTGGAATACGGGAACGTTGATCTGTTGGCCAAGCACCTGCAGTTGTTTCACGGCCGCGGGACGGTAAATATCTGCAGCGACCATGAGGGGGCGTTGACCCTTCTTCTGGTACTGGAGCGCGATTTTTCCGCACAGAGTGGTTTTGCCTGAGCCCTGGAGTCCGCAAAGAAGCAATTTTCCGGGAGTGCCGCGAAATTCAATTGGGGCATTTTGACCACCGAGGATCGCAACCAATTCGTCATGAATGATCTTGACGATTTGTTCACCGGGAGAGACGGAGCGAAGGGTTTCCTGACCGTAGGCTTTCTCCTCGACGGCAGTGATGAACTGCTTGACGACTTTGAAGTTAACGTCGGCATCAAGCAGCGCGCGCCGGACGTCTTTCACCGACTCGCGGACGTTGTCTTCCGACAGTTTTCCCTGACCCTTGAGGGTCTTAAATACCTTCTCTAATTTCTCAGAAAGCGAATCAAACATATTCCACCGTTAACCAATACAGAACAGTAAGTATACTTTTCGAGGGCGCGAAATGCAAGGGGATAATCGACGGATTAATAGACTCGAGACCCCACGACAGCCGGCCTGCGGCTGGGTTCGAGGAGCGACAGACTGCCGTCTTCCTTCTCGACGCCGAGAATGAGGACTTCGGATTGGAAGCCGGCGATGTTCTTGGGTGGGAAGTTGACGACGGCGAGGACTTGACGCCCGAGAAGTTCCTCCGGCAGGTAGGCAAGTTTCGCCTGAACGCTTGACCACTTTTCCCCAATATCGGGGCCGAAGGTTACACGGACTTTGTAGGAAGGATTGCGGGCGCGCTCGAAGTCGAGGACTTCGAGGATTTCGCCGACGCGGATATCCACCTTGAGGAAGTCGTCGTAGGAGATGACGGGTTCGACACTTGAGCTCGTTTCCATATTCCTCGCAACAAAAAACCCGCCCGGTGTCGCCACCAGGCGGGTCACACTCTAATTCAGTTTCAACAGAACTACCCCGCCAGTTTGGCGGTGATTATTTCGCGTAGCTTGTTGCCATCGGCGCGTCCCTTGACCTTGGGCATGACTTCTTTCATCACCTTACCGAGGTCATTGGGTGCGGTCGCTCCGCTGGCCAGAATTGCTGCGCTGACGATCTCGGACAACTCTTCATCCGAGAGTTGTTTAGGAAGATAATGTGAGATTATCTCCAACTCTGCAGCTTCCTTGCTGGCGAGATCTTCACGACCACCGGCGCGGAATTGCTCGATGGAATCGCGGCGTTTCTTGGCGGCGGACGACAAGACGGCAACGACATCCTCTTCGGTGGGAGGATGTTTCAACTCAATCTCTTTATACTTGATGTCTGACTTCAATCCTCGAATGACTTCCAGCCTGGCTTTTTCACCGGCCTTCATTGCTTGCTTGAGGTCATTGTTCAAGGTGTCTAACACCGACATCTTTAGTCTTCCCGATTGAACCGGCGCGATTTGCGTCTGGCAGCGTTCATTTTACGCTTGCGTCTGTCGGACGGTTTTTCAAAGTGCTGATGCTTTTTGATATCCGACAAAATGCCCGAACGTTCGCACAGCTTGTTGAATCTTCTTAAAGCCTTTTCAAACGACTCGTCGTCGCGGACTTTTACTCCTGTCAAGCCTGGCTCAACCTCCTCTCAAATGGCAAAAAAAGTTGTGCCCCCTGAATACTCCAGAACTATTGAATATATTGGCCTCGATGTATGGTGTCAAGCGATATATGGGGAGTGTGGAGATTGGTGCGGTGTTAATGAACACGGCGGCGATGTTTATGCTCGCCAATTCTCGCTGCGGGAAGTATCTTGACGACGCTGCAGAAACGGCAAAGTGACAGGAACTTAACATACATTAACAAAACATTTATGTAAGTACTTACGTAAACTTATCATATTGGAGAGGATTGTGCGATGACAGGGCCAGGTAGAGACACAATCAAGGAATTGGGAGCGCTTGCATTTGCAAGCCGTTTGAAACGGCTGAGCGATCGGCTGGCGCGCGACATCTCGCGGATTTATGAGGAACACCAGGTTCAGTTTGAGTCGCGGTGGTTTCCCGTGGCGTTTCTGCTGACGCAGAAGTCGCCGCTGTCCGTGACTGAGATTGCCGATGCGTTGAAGTTCACCCACCCCGCCGTTAATCAAATTGCAGGGCAGATGGAGCGTAACGCGTTGCTGGAATCGAACCGCGACAGCAACGATGATCGCCGCCGTTTGTTGAGCTTGACGAAGAAAGGGAAGCAAACGGTGCGACAATTGCAGCCGGTTTGGGAGGTAATTCGAACTTGCACTGCGGAACTGCTGGGAACGCTGGACAACAATTTTCTCGCAAGCATTCAGAAGATCGAAGATTCGCTTGACGAGAAAGAGATGTACTTGCGGGTAACAGAGAGGCTCTATCCGGAGAAGGCGGCTGCGGTTGAGATTGTGGATTTCAAACCGCGGTGGGCCGAAAAATTCCGAGAACTGAACGAGAAGTGGCTGAGAGAATATTTCAGTATCGAAGCACCGGATCGAGTGATTCTCGAAAATCCTGAGCGCGAGATTATCCGGCACGGCGGCGCGGTGTATTTTGCCAAAGTTGACAACAACATCGTCGGCACTGCGGCGTTGATCCGGCACTCGGGTGATTTGTATGAGTTGGCGAAGATGGCAGTTGAGTCATCGTATCGTGGCCGCGGAATCGGAGCGCGGTTGCTCGAAAGCGCCATTCATCGCGCCCGGATTGCCGGTGCAAAGCAAGTTGTTCTCGCCACCAGCGTGCGCCTGAAGGCTGCCAACGAACTCTACCGAAAGTTCGGTTTCCGCAAGTTTTCGGCCAAGCCGGAGTGGGCAACGAATTATGCGCGCGAAACTTTGTACATGAGACTTAAGCTTTCACCATAAACACCGCATTACGCGATCAACGGAGTAATCGCCATGAGCAGCAATTCCAGAATTAGTTGTCAAAATCCTTGCAGCATGATATTGGCCGCCATAACCATTGGACTCGCACTATTCCTGACGAGCACACTCCGCGCCCAGATCATAGTTGGCGGGCCGCCGCCAGACAAGGAAACCGACTCGCGTTTGCAGGCGGAGATTATCGACAGTGTCTCCAAGGCGCTTCTGGACAACTATATCTTCCTGGACAAAGCCCAGGCGATGGGAAAATTCGTTCGTGAGCAATACAAGAAAGGCGCCTACAAGGCGATCACCAGCAGACGCGAATTCGCACAGCGCCTGACGGAGGATCTGCGTTCGATCAGCCACGACCTGCATCTCGGTGTTTCGTTCGTTGGGGATGGGATGATCGAAGATATTCTCGCGAGCCACGACAGCCTGGCGCCAAACCCCTGGTACGAAGAAATGAGGGCGTCGAACAATGGGTTTAAGAAGATCGAGGTTCTCGACGGCAATGTCGGCTATCTCGATCTGCGCGGATTTGTCCCCGCGGACATTGCGGGCGGCACGGCGATAGCGGCCATGAATTTCTTAAGCGGTTGCGACGCGGTCATCTTTGACCTGCGAGCGAATGGCGGCGGTGATCCGTCGATGATTCAACTGATTTCGAGCTATCTGTTTGACCAGCCGGTGCATCTGAACAGTTTCTATATTCGCTCACTCGATACGATTCAACAGTTCTGGACTCAGGCATATGTGCCCGGTAAGAAGCTTACGGCAGCCGATGTATTCGTATTGACCAGTTCGTTCACTTTCTCCGGGGGCGAGGAATTTTCCTACAATCTGAAGAATCTGAAGCGAGGACAAATAATCGGCAAGACGACGGGCGGTGGCGCACACCCGACGGAGGATCATCTGTTTGCTTCACTGAATATCCAAATGAGCGTGCCATACGGCCGGGCAATCAACCCGATTACCGGCACGAATTGGGAAGGTGTTGGAGTCGCTCCCGACATTGATGTGGAGCCCGCGAAAGCACTTGATGTAGCATACATGATGGCGTTGGAATCGTTGTCGGACAAGACAAATGAGATGCAGAAGAAAGAGAAGCTGCGTTGGGCGGCAGAAGTGATCGCGGCACGGATTAATCCTCAGCAATTGGACGAGAGCAAGCTTAGGGAGTATGTCGGGACCTACGGCCCGCGCAAGGTGTGGCTGGAAGACGGGGCGCTTTTTTATCGGCGCGCGGAAAATCCCCCAGCCAAGATGGTGCCACTCACGACTGATCGCTTTATGTTGGAGGGTGTGGGATATTTCCGGATACAGTTTTTGAGGGGCGAGGGCGGCAATGTGACGACGTTTGTCGGAATGTACGACAATGGTACGAGCGACACTCACGAGCGAAGCAATTAGCGGCGTTGGGTTGTCGATTGTGTACTACAATTTGATTGAGTAGCGTAGCGCAAGAAATCCAAACGTGACATTGGCGGTGCTGGTGGCGGCCTTCACCATCCGCAGTTCCAACCAAAGCCCGGAGAAGCCAGAATTGTGAAAGCTGGCTGCGATAGCAAGGTGGCCGGTGAGAGCACGATTTGACATTGTCCAGGCGGGCAGGTCCGAGAAGCCCATCCCTACACCGCCGGATATCGCAAGTGCGAGACCTTCGGTTGGACTGACATATCCGGTCAGGCTTAAGGGGAGATCAATGAAATATGAAGCGTTATTTGGCATCGATTCGAGGAATCCGGTATACGTCGCTGACATGCCGAGCGCGAGGTCCTGCCCTACGCCTACGGAGAGAGCCGGTCCGGATTGCCAGGCAAGGCCGCGACTGGATCCTCGACCTGACCCCGCTCCGAGCAGAAGACTCGAGTTTACCGAACCGGGTGTGGCCGATCCAAACGCCCGAGAGTCGATCGGTGTTATAGTCATTACAAGCAGGACAATTGTGATGCAGAGACGATTCACCCGGCAAATCCTTCGAAGATGATTTTCGATTCGATAAGTGATAAATCGGAAGGATAGCGGGAATGCTTAGCCCCAAGCCATAAAATGGTAATGCAGGTGGAAGACAATTTGGCCGGAGCCGGGGCCGTTATTGATCTGCACGCGGAAGTCTCTTCCCCTATCGACAAGCAGTTCGCTGACTTTCTGCACGGCGTCGGCCAGTTGAGAGCGGACCTGCGGCGGAGCGCTGAGAAAGTCGGCGTAGTGTTGTTTGGGGCAGATCAGAAGGTGGGTTGGTGCTTTGGGTGCGATGTCGTGGAAGACGATGACGTTGTCATCCTGATAGAATATTCTGGAGTTGGCTTTTCCTTCGATGATTTGGCAGAAGATGCAGAGCATGGGGGGAAGAATAACTTGAAATGAGCACAGAGTCAAGACGTCGGTTCGAAGTCAAATACAAACAGCACAGTCTTCAAAATACCACGCAAGTCACGAAAGACCCGGCCAGAGACTAATTGGCGGGAAAATCTACCTTTAATTAGATTCTTGTGAAGAGAATAGCCCTCTTATCCGATCAAGATATTAGGGAGAGTAATTATATTGTATTCATCAGAATTACGGGAAAAGTGGTTGAAATTTCGGCTATTTTGTTCTAAAATATAGTTGACAAGTCCGCAATTGAGACGTATATAGATCAGACAGAATTGTGAATTTATTCACATTTAACCCGGGCTGGGCGGAGCGAGACGACAGTTGAGTCGGACTCGGCTTGATCCGGAAACGGGAGATTCGAAACAATGTCAACCATAGCAAAAGAAGTCAGAATGACGGCACTCAAAGACAAACTCAGCGTTGAGTTTCCAAAGATGGCTGCGGAAATTCACGATCTTGTGAAGCAGTACGGTGATGTAAAGATCTCCGACGTTACGATCGCCCAGACCTACGGTGGTATGCGCGGCGTGAAGGGCTTGGTTTGCGACACTTCGGATGTTCCTCCGGATAAGGGATTAATCATTCGCGGCAGGCCGGTTGCCGAGCTGGTAAACAACACGCCTGAGGAAGTTTTCTGGCTGCTGCTGACCGGCGAGATGCCGACCAAGGAGCAGGTCGCTGATTTGAGCCGTGATCTCAAGGCGCGCGCGAAGGTTCCCGAGTATGTCTGGAAGGTGCTTGAAGCGATGCCGAAGGATTCGCATCCGATGGTCATGTTCAACACAGCTATTTTGATCATGGAGAAGGAATCGAAGTTCCGTGAGCATTATGATGCTGGTATGCCGAAAAGCGACTACTGGATTTGGACACTTGAGGATGCTCTTGATATTATTGCCAAGCTGCCGGAAATTGCAGCAGGCGTGTACCGGATGAAGTTCGGCAAGGGCCCGCGTATTGCATCCGATCCGGCGCTTGACTGGTCACAGAATTATGTCAGGATGCTTGGACTTCCGGATCCGAACGGTAAGTTTGCCGATTGCATGAGGCTCTATCTTGTTTTGCATTCAGATCATGAATCCGGCAACGTCAGCGCTCACACGACCTTCTGTGTCAACTCCGCTCTCTCCGATTTGTACTATTCGCTGTCGGCCGGCCTCAACGGTCTTGCCGGTCCATTGCACGGTCTTGCCAATCAGGAATGCCTGCACTGGATCTTGATGGTGAAGGAGAAATTCGGCGGTGTTCCGACAGACCAGCAGTTGAAGGAGTTCGCCTGGGAGACGTTGAATTCCGGCAAGGTGGTTCCCGGTTACGGTCACGCGGTGTTGCGCATTACCGATCCTCGCTTCTCGGCATTTCTCGATTGGGGCAAGAAGAACATCGCCCACGACGAGGTATTCCAATTGGTGGCGAAGGTATTTGATGTGGTTCCGACAGTGTTACAGCAGGTGCAAAAAATTAAGGATCCGTGGCCGAACGTAGATGCCGGCTCGGGTGCCCTGCTCTATCACTTTGGCATGACTGAATTTGCATATTATACTGTCTTGTTCTCGGTTTCGCGCGCTCTGGGGGTCTGCTCACAAGCTGTTGTGGCACGTGCGCTGGGATGGCCAATTGAAAGGCCAAAATCGGTTACGACCAAGTGGCTGAAGTCACAAATTAAGTAATCGAAGTTTGGAACTTTGAATTGGTGAGGGCGTTAGAACAAGTAGTGAAAATTGTTCAGACAACATCGCCCGATGTTGATGACTTTTGAGTAATCCTACCGGAAGGGCCTGGGGTTAATCGCTTCAGGTTGCTCCCCGGGGACCCTTCCTTATCCTACCCTGTACCCAACGGACGGGACGGATCGAAAGATTCGTCCCGTCTTCCTTTCTGGGCGGTGCACTGCGCAGAAGGAGGATGACGAGATCGGAAATGAGACGATATTCTTGGATGCGAGAGCGGCGATCACAATTGTCGCATCAGATCGCGCAAGGGCCGGAAACCAATCAGTTTGATTTGCTGTTCGGCAATTATTTCGCGGAATTCGGGCGCACTGAGGATGCGGTAATCCCATTCACGTACGGACCAGATGACATGGTCGCTGCGATCTGATTGGCTGATACGAGGCTCAAAATGGGGCGCTGCCGGATGAAAATATAGTTCAGTAACCCCCGGCGGAAGTGAACGAAGCAGGCGCGACATGTAGTGCATCTTCTCGGGGAAACCGGCAAAGGCGTCGATTGGCAAGTAGACAAAGTTGTCGGTGAAATGTAGGCAGAGACGGCGTGCGCGTTCGATCCAGCCATCTCCAATTCCAATTTGCGCCAAGAGGGCGCGCGAGGCCATTCGCAGCGGCAGGCGGTATTTTGCAGCGAGACTCAGGTAGAGGTCGGCGAATTCCGGGCGCAGCTGCATGGTCCCCTCGTGGCTGTCGATGTGGGTGATATCGATTCCGTCAGATAAGGCACGCTCGATCTGGGCGATTGCTTCGGCAAGGGCCTCGTTGGGCTGGGCATGCCGGAAGAAAAGGTCGCGATCGAAGTGAAAGTTGCCCGAGTCGTCGACAAGGCTGGCAACGAGGTTGGTTGGGTTCAGCGGTCGAACCGGCGCCTCCGGCAGCGAAGAAGTCATGGTGAGATGAACTCCGCAAGAGATGCGGGGATCGCTTGTCACCATCTTGACAGCGCCTGCATAGTCGCCCCCTGTGACCATGATTGTCGTCGAGGTCACCAGCCCTTTTGAGAACGACTCTGAGATCGTCTGGTTTATGCCGCGGGAGAGTCCGAGATCGTCTGCGTTGATGATGAGTAGCCGATCACTGGAGGTATAGCCAAGGTGTTCCGCCAAAGTTCCGGTGCGGCCACGGTGTGAGTAACTTTCGGGGTCCGAAAAGGGATACATGCAAGTTATTATACCATCGAGAACAGCTGGCGGCAAGATGATGCGAATGGCGGAAGAAATTAAAAGGGAGTGGTGGAGGGGGGATACCCGATGTCACCATCGGGCGGCTGGTTGGTCCAGCGCACACCACTCCCAAAAAGCTGCAGTGTGTGCCAAATGCTCTCCATTATGTTGCAAATCGTGTGCCGATTATGAAGTTAGAAATGTCGATGTTTGGGTCAGATATCGCCAAGTGGAATAACGAGATAGCTGAGCCAGTTTGGGTACTTTCGGCGGAAAATGGAAATTCGTATCTTTAACTGGATTCCGGATACAGTATTTATGCAATGGCTTGCTGATTGAAGCGAGACAGGAAGATTCGCGGCCGATCTGCAGACCGGCCGCGAGGTGTTCGTGGATTTTTCGAAGATCCCGAGAGTAACAATGACACTACACGGCAATGTTCAATCGGCACAGCCGCAAGGTCCACTGCCATTGGCGAAGATGTAGTTAATGATCTTCACGACATCCGAGATGGAATTCTGGTTATTACAGTCCATGTCCCCTCCCCCACTAACCACTGGAGCGTGGCCGCCGGCAAAGATGTAATTCACGAGATAAACTGCGTCGCTGATATTGATGGCTCCGGAGAAATCAGCATCGCCCTTGAGCGCGAAGCAGTCCGGGTATTTGGCGATTGCCAAGGGCCCATCACCGACATGGAAGCGAGCGAGTACGCCGCCCGACGAATCGATTTCTGTGACGGTATCATCCGCGAAATTACAGGTGACAACTGTGGAATCAGAAATTGTTGTCACGGAGGTCACTCCCCAGTCGGCATTGAGGGGATTGGCAGGGCCGTGAATCATCGAAAGGGTGCTGAGATTGGCCGTATAGACAAGTCCACCTGATTTGTCGGCACTGACTTGGTAACGCCGATCGACAAATTCCCTTCCGGTAGTCGTCATCCGGACGGGAGGCGGCCAACCGCCGGCAGCGATGAAGGCAATGTTTTTTTTCGTGATCGCGAGACCGCCCGGGAATCCGCCGGTGGCAAGGCTATCAACAATCGTGTTGGTCCCCGGGTCAAATTTGAATAGCCATCCTTGGACATCTGCATAGTTGCCGGTGCAAAGGATGTAGAGATAACCGTCATATCCAAATTCGGCCACTTGAGGGTTAATTCCGATTGTGACACGGGTTATGAGGCTGTCAGTTTCACAGTCTCGGACTTCGAGCTTGCCGGCATCATACTCGAACAGATCATTGAAGCTGGTGAGGCAGATGTAGAGGCGACGATCGCGGATAAGGATCCCCTGGGGGCTGTCGGAATCGATTCCATTGCCAACGGCAAATTCCGTGATAATACTGCGATTTGTGACTCGCACCTTAGTCACCGTGGATGAAACGAGATTGGTTACATAAAACGTGTCCGGATTGAGAAAGACGCCATTGTAGGGATTGCGGCCATTTCCGAGAAACAGCGTTCCCGTTCGCTGCTTGGTTGACATATCGTAAAAGTACAGATCGTTGCTTCCAGAGTTGATGGCAATGCCACGATTGCCGGCTACGGCTATGTCATTTGGAAAAAGGCCCAGTGCATCGATGAAGAGCGCGACGCTGCTGTCTTGAAGGTCAACAACATCCAAGGTCTCGCCGAGGCCGTTAACAACGAGTAATTCACGCGGTGCCGCAAAAATGAGCGAAGTAACTGCGAGCAGGACAATCAGAACAAATATGGACTTCATGATATTCTCCAAGGTTCAAAACTGAATGGCAATGGTGAGAGAAGCGCTTCGAGGAGGCATGGGCATCCGCTCGAGCAACTCGTAGCGCACATCAGTGAAATTATAGATGGCTGCTCGCAAGGCGTGTCGACGCGACCAAAGGGAGAACGGCACTTCGGTTTCCAAATCATGCAACGCGAATCCGGGTTGCTGCTTGGTGTTGGCTTCACGAATCTGTCGCTCGCCCGTGAAACTGTATGAGTACAGCATTTTCACGAGGTGCAGATCGACACTAAAAGAAAGGCGTTCGACGACGTCGGGCTTGAATGGAACTGTTTGTCCGTAGTAACCGCCGGATGTTGAGAGATTGACAGCAGCGAGGCTGGTGCGATGATAGGTGAGTTCACAACGCTTGCTGCGCGGAGCGATTGCCAACGTAGTTTCGGTGCCCACATAACGCGATCGATCAATGTTTACCGGCATATACTTGCCGTCGAATTGTCGACGCCAGATAATCAGATTCTCCAGGTTGCTATGGAACCAGATGTGACGAGCAGAAAAGATGATGGCGCGTTCGTAATTCAAGTTAATGCCGGCTTCGCGCGAGATTGCCTGTTCCGCACGCAGATCCGGGTTGGCTTCGCTGAAGACATCACCTCGCCAAAACATAGCATCGATCGGCGGCAGACGAAATGATTCAGAGTATGAGACTTCCCCGCCGATGGCGACCGGTAGGCGCAACTTCAGATCGAGCCCGGCAAATGGGGAGCCGTGACTTTCTCCGGCTATGTGGTCGAGTCGATAGCGGCTCTCCGCGGAGAAAGTTGCCAGACCAATAGGGTGCGAAAAGACGGTACCCAAATAGACAGCGGCAGTTTTGCGGCTGACGACAGGCATGGAACGTTGAGGGTTAATGAGATCGTTATTGAAAAAGCTTTCGGAGGAGAGGTCAGATCCGGCGCTGACAACGAAATGGTGGAATAGGGCTCGCCGGTATTCAGCGTGCAGGCTCCTGGCCGTCTGCAGGTAGTCCTTGTCGTAAGCGATGAATCCACCGCGATCCGAAAAACGTTGTCGCAATTCGCGGAATGAAGCAGACAGGATTATGTCGCTGGCCGAGTAGTCAAGCGAGAAGTGGGCATTGTCCCGTTTGGCCATTGCCCCACCGCCGGTTTCTTGAAAGACCGCACCGGGAATTTCGTTGTGAGAATTGGAGAGGCGGGCCTGAAAAGAGACGGCACGCAGGATTTCGGGTCGAAGCGACAGAAAACCGCTGTAGATGCGCGAGGAATTGTTGACGCGATTGAGACTACCCTCATAGGGGTGATCGAAGGCAAAGTCATTGCGTTGTTCCTGATAATCGTAGTTTGAGGCGACATCAAAGCCGACAACCTGGGGTTGGGTGAAACTCAGGGTTCCGCGCCGGAGGGCGAAACTTCCATGGGCCGCGGCTGCGGACGCCGATCTTTCGTGACTGCCGACTTTGCGACTGATGACGTTAATTGCGCCACCCAGCGCATTTGCGCCGAAACGGGACGCTGCGCCCGTGGTGTAGACATCGACGCGTTCGACTGATTCTGTTGGGATTGCCGCAAGATCTGCAGAAGAGCCATCCGGATTGATTGGAACGCCATCAACCAAGACGAGCACCGATTGCGGGCTGAATCCGCGCAGTGAAGCGAATTTCGTTTGACCATTGGATTCAATGTAGAGACCTGATCGAACGAGAAAGTCGCCAACATCCCGCGAAATCGCGCGATGTGATTCATCGATTTCCAGCGACCTGCAGCCGGGGCCGGTTTCGCGATTGGCCGTGACTTCAGACGCATTAGTGACAATGTCCAGCGGATGCAAGAGCAGGTCCGTGGTTCGCGATTCTCCTTCCCTGATGAGAAGCGGGCCAATTGTTCTCGCGGCGTGAAAGGCGGACTCAATCCGAAGCGTGACTGAGCCCGGAGCGATTCTGTCGATGAAATAGAATCCATTGGCCGCCGTAGTAGTGGATCGGCCATCCGGAAGGACGGTGACAACCACGCCGCCGATTGGCTCTCCTACCAGGCTGTCGGTCACAACGCCGCTGACAGAGGCAAAATCCTGACACACGGCTCGCGCTGCAAACGCGAAAAGAATCAAGAAGAAAGCGAACAACTGGGTGATTAGTCCGTCGCGATAGATGCGAGCGGATGGTGGGTGATTTCCTGGCCTATCCCGATCTGGCAATCGTGCCAACCAGAGGGCCCAAACGAGCTGCATACTGCAACCTCCTTGGGCGGGTAGAAAAAACCGACTCATTTCTAAGTCGGAATCGGTCAGATCCGCTGAGCGGTCAAGAGGTCGCACAACGGTACTTTTCCCGAACCCGCGCCGGAACAAGTGAATGTGGCGATTTTCGGCAGGTCTCCTGACTCGTCAGCATCAAGTCTACTCTCCCTCGCCTTCCCGGTTTCCCAGTGGCATGGTGGGGATTTCGTAGCTGCATACAGTAGCGGGGCTGTGCGGGATTCGAACCCGCTTCCCTATTAAGCAATCGCGCCGAAATCGGTGGATGTGTTGAGTTGATTGTAGCAACGTACCGTGATTGTGTCAAGAATTTAGTTCTGCAGCCGAAAAATGTGTGACTGAGGCCGAGGGACTGGTTACCGTTTTGTCCTTGCACTGAGTGTATGTTAGTCTTATTCTCTTCCGAGCCTCATCGGCCCGAAACAGAAAGGCTGTTAGATAATCGCCGATTTGGGTGGGCCACGGCACGTAAAGAATAACTTGAGGCAAATGAAGAAAGAACAATAGGCACACATAGATATGACATCAATTGAGACTAAGCAGTCGGCGCGGGAAAAGCGATTCTCGAAGCGTCGATCAAAGTACATCGGTGGCCTTTATTCAGAATTCAAACCCTCATTGGGGGATTCCGGGCTGGCGGTCGTCATATACCATCGGTTGCGTCTTGAGCTTGAGGTTCATCTGATGACTGCCGATGCAATGACGGTATTTTCCCTGCGCGACATAATTCCGGGGGAATTTGACACGTTGACTCAGGATCTTCCATCGGAGGACAACCCGATTCTCCAGTATCTTCATGGGACCCTCGATCAATTACCGGAGAAGCGTCAGGTCTTTCCATTTGAAGCGACGGAGACGATTCCCGGCCTTCTTTTCGTATTTGGCGGAAGCGACTTTGAACGGTTGGTGGAGAGGATCGATTCGCGATTGAATGAATTGCGGCTGAATCTGCAAAATGCAGTTTTGATAGATGCACTGAATCGGATTGAATTGGAGCTGGAGTTGCTCCAAGAGACCGGTACGATACTATCGATGTCGATTCGACTCGATGATGTATTCAAGAGCATTGTGGCGGCACTGGAGAAGTTGATCTCGTTCAATGCCATCGGGATTTACATTCTTCGGAAAAAGGGCGAGATGATCGACGAGTTGTTTTCCTCGGGATACCATACGGCGGCCTCTTCTGAGCTGCTGCGTCTAAAGGCCGGCAAGGGGCTTGTTGGTTGGGTGGCGAAGACGGGCGAACCGGTCATTGTTCCCAACGTTCAACAGGATCGCCGGTATGTTCCGGCCCGAGACGAGACTATGTCGGAGTTGGTGGTTCCCCTGTTCTCGGGGTCGGAGGTGATCGGAGCTTTCAACCTGGAGTCCGACCATCTGGATGCATACAGTCCGTCAGATCTGGAAATGGTGACGGCGTTCGCGAATCAGGCCTCGCTGTCGATTACTCGCGCGCGGCTGATCAAAGAGACCATGGAGAAGAACAAGATCACGGAGCAACTTGAGGTAGCCCGCGAGATTCAGAAGTCTTTTCAGCCGAGCAAACCGCTGAAATACCCGGGATACGATTTTGATGCGCTCAATATTCCATCGGAAGAAGTGGGTGGCGACTATTTTGACTTCATTCCGATTGTAGACAATCAACTTGGTGTGACGATAGCGGATGTGTCCGGAAAGGGCCTGCCGGCGTCGTTAATCATGGCATCATTCAGGGCGTCGCTGATAGCCGAGATTCGGAACAACTACGCCATTCGAACGATACTGCGTAAAGTGAACAACCTGATTTGCGAATCTGTAGAAAAGGGAAAATTCGTCACGGCGGTGTACGGCGTGCTGGATATGAAGAACCGCATTTTTACGTTTTCGAATGCGGGGCACAATCCGCCGATCTTGTTTCGAGCCACGGGCGAGGTGGAATTTCTCACTACCGGTGGTTGGACGCTGGGAATAATGGCGGAAAGAGAATATGAAGAACGACCGATACATATCAGGGACGGTGATATCCTGGTGCTCTATACCGACGGAGTCACCGAGGCGGAGAGCCCCAAGGCGGAATTATTTGGAACTGAACGATTGGTTGAACTGGTAAAATCAAATAGACACCGGACATCGAAAGAGATGCGCGAACTGATCGTAAGCGAGATAGTTCGTTTCCGCGATCCGGAGTCGCAACCCGATGATCTAACAGTAGTTATCATCAAAGCAATTTAGCGGCACAAACGCTTTCCGAGTGTGTTGAAGTAATTTAGATTGTGTCTTATCTAACTGTCTCAAACGGAGAAGGAATGAACCCGAAACTCTTGATTCATTTACTCTTGGGGTGTCTTATCACCGGAGCTCTGGCGATTGGCTGCAGCGGCGAAGATGAAGATCCCGTCGGTGGCCGAGATCACGAGGTTATTGTTCAAGCGGTGACGACCCCGCCGAACACGGCAGATATTGTCAATGACCCCGTCTGGGAAGGTGTTGATGTCGCCTCGATTGTTGTCGGTGAAGATTCGACCTACACCGATTACTTTGGAACGGGCGTCGTGCGCGTGCAAGCGATTCAGGATGGCGAATATGTTTACATGCGTTTCAACTGGTCGGATTCTTCCAAGACTGATCAACCCGGACGATGGATCTGGGAGATACCTGGTCAGTCAGCGGCGTTTTCCCAAAAGCTGGATACTGTAAAGAACAAGTTTGGGAACTTCGCACTCACAGGTGAGGAACGCAACAGGCAGTTGTGGGTGAATGAGGATGTGCTGTCAATATTCTTCGAGGTCGGAAACGGAAGTGTCAAGGCCAATTGCGCATTGACATGTCACACAGCAGACACCGACACCACAAAGAGACCGCATTACACGCAAGGAAATGGGAATATCGATTGCTGGGTTTGGAGAGCAGGCAGAACCGAGCCTTTGGGGATCGCAGAGGACTACTTCTGGCGGGATGACGGCAGATTTGATGCTTTCTCCCGCCCGCTTTATGGGCGTAATTCGAGAGATACGACGATAGATATCAATACCGATCCGCGGTTGATGCACACAACCGGCCGCAACTACACCGGAAATTTGCTATTTGATGTAGATACCACTACGCTGCTATTGTTTGGCGAGGGTTGGACAGCACAGGATGGCGTTCCGGGGTACATTCATTTCAGCAACTTCAATGAGGGTGCGAGTTCTCGATACGACGTGAAGGCCAAGGCCGAGTACGACCCACAGCTTGGCCGCTGGAATCTGGTATTGTGGCGCACACTGGTGGCACCACACTCGGAGGATGACGTGACCTTCGAAATTGGCCAGAGCTACGAAGCAACGCTGGCGGTTATGAAGAGCACAGCTCTTCGTCACTCCGGGTCGCAGCCATTTACGATGAAGTTCTAACAAGACAGAGTCCTTTGATACAACGCCGGCTGGAGAAAATCCTGCCGGCGTTTTTCGATTGGGGTGCGCCATCTGATGCCGACAGCCATTCGGTCGAAATTGATGTCCCAAATACGCTTGGCCGTTCGGGTGGTTAGCTCGAAACGAGAAAGGTGCCGTTGCTGAAGCAGCCTCCGTTGGAAGCGAAGATTGCTGGGTGCAAATTGGAAGGCCGCCGGGACGAGATCCCAGGCGGCCTTTTGATACTTGACAGCACTCCAGTGCTATTCCGAGTTCTGTGGGATTGTCGAGATCAGAACCAGCCGGCTATCGCCGGTGTTTTTGATCTGATGAGTCTGACGGGCAGGAATAAAAAGTACATCGTCGGTGGCCAAACTACACTCCTTTTTTCCGTCGGTCACGATCCCGTTTCCTTTAGTGACGAACATGGCCTGCTCGTGATCCTCGGTATGCAGGGAGGTGAAGCCACCAATTTCGATCTCGATGACTCGCATCGCCAGTTGGGTAGCGCCATCTTCCACTGATATCGCCACTCGAACTCCAACACCGACAGATTTTTCGCGGAGGAAGGCGTCTCTTTTCTCAACCTTGTGATAATTACGAATCTTCATCGCGACTCCTCTTGCCTGTCGGGAAAGTTACAGGGTTGAGGGTCGCGAGTCAAATTATTCTTGACAGTATCGCAAATGGAGGCATTTTCGAGGGTAATGGAATTCGCAATACCAATCAATATTGATGAGAATATCCCTCTTGTGGATTTGTTCGACAGGATTGCGACGGCAGGATTCGGTCAATTGGCAATGACGGCAAATCCGCAGCATTGCGATTACAACGAGCACACCGGGCGCCTGCAGTTGCTGGCCTACGCCAAGATTCACGACATGAGGTTTGATACGCTGCAAGTTCCCGTGGCACAGGACTACGATCTGACTACGACAAACTCCGAGGTCAGAATGAGCTCCGTCTGTAACGTGGCAAATGTCATGCACGCGGCGCGAGTTCTGGGAGTCCGGACAGTAATCCTAACTGTGACACATGCCCTGCCGACACCCTACGGAAGTGACATCAAGTCTCTGATACAATCTCTGGAGGGACTCATTGAAACCGCAGAGATCATGGGGATAAATTTGGCGATGAGAAACCTGATTGATCGGCGATCATTGGAAACCATGGCGGCTGCACTACGCGAGTACAATTCGCCCAGATTCGGGCTCTGTTATGACACCGCTCTGGACCTAATGGCCGATCATGAGCCTTACCTCATTCTC
Source organism: uncultured Ignavibacteria bacterium (assembly GCA_964552775.1). Classification (GTDB taxonomy): domain Bacteria; phylum Zixibacteria; class MSB-5A5; order CAIYYT01; family CAIYYT01; genus JADJGC01. The sequence goes on from CAZKIH010000033.1 coordinate 22,259, forward strand.
GACGAATTTGGCGGCCGGCTCAAGGCTGTCTCCCTTGCCGATACAGACGGCAAGATCGAGCGCAACCTGGTTCCCTTCACGGGCATTGTTGACTGGCAACAGGTGTGTGCGATGCTGACGGATCATGGGTATCAATCGCCGGTGACTTTCAATGTTGCGTCTGCTTCAGAAGGCAGCACCGTTTTGGCGAAATTGGTTGAAGTTAGAGACCGGATTAATCAAATGCTTGTCTCTTAGCCGCGCTGGGTAAGAATGACCCCGGCGATGACCATCGAACCGCCAATGTAGAAATCCCACCCGAACGATTCTCCGAAAAACGCCACCGACAAGATTGCAGCAATGATTGGCTGAAGATTCTGAAATATCGAAAGCTTGGAGGCTTCCATCTTGCCGAGCGCCCAGTACCAAATGGTGTAGGCGATGACCGATGTGAGAATCGCGATGTAAAGCAATGAGAGCCAGCCCGCGACCGGGACAGTTGAGTAGTCAAACTTCAGGGCGAAGTATGCCCCTACCGGTAAATAGAGTGCGGTACCGACGGCGAGAGAATATGCCGTCATTGTCAGAGCGCCGTACTTCTTGATCATTGGTTTGCCGAAAATGGTGTATGCGGCCCAGGCGATCACCGCGAGGATGACGAGAATGTCACCATAGAGGATCTCGGCATCGAAGCGCCCTGCCCTGAGGATAATTGCGACTCCGGCGAATGAAATGAGGATGCCAATGATCTTGAGGGCCGTCGGTCTTTCTTTGAGGTACCAAATCGCCATGATGAACACGAACACAGGAGTGGCGCCGTAATAGAGTGCCGAGCGACCCGGCGTCGTGTATTGCAGTCCGTAAAGAAATAGAAGCTGATTCAGCGGTATGGCGAGGAGGCCAATCCAGATCAGTTTCCACCAGTCGGCGCGATCGATCTTGCGCATCCGACCGGTTAGTCTGACGATAACAAGCATAGCTGCGGAAGCGATGACGAAGCGGGTCGCGGCCAAGGTAAAGGGGTCAAAATGGGCCAGGGCGAGCTTGGCAATCGGAAACGTGCCCCCGGCGATGAGCTGACCAAGAATGATCAGCGGATAGATGAACTTGGAATGGTCTCTGGTCAAATAGCTGTCGTTTAGATTGCCTTGATGAATCCGCCATCGATATTAATGGCGACCCCAGTGATATAGCCGGCTCGTTCAGAAGCCAGAAAGGCTGCCAAATCGCCGAGTTCTTCCGGCCTTCCGAGACGTTGCGCCGGGATTGCCTGCTCCCAGCCGGCATAAACTTGCTTGATAGACTTGCCGGTTGCCTTGCGCGTGGCTTCGGCGAGTTCTTCCAATCGTTCCGTCTTCGTATAGCCCGGGCAGATAACGTTAGCGGTTATTCCAAACGGCGCCAGCTCATTTGACAATGCCTTGGTGAGGCCATGGACACCGGGGCGCATGACGCTCGATAACAGGAGAGTTTCCGACGCCTGAAGCGAGGAAATGGACGTGATACTGATGATTCTCCCCCAGTTTTGAGATTTCATCAGCGGGACAACTGCGGAGCACAGCAAGATTGCCGATTTAAGGCTGAGACGGTAGGCGTCGTCCCAGTCGGAGTCATTCATATCGAGGAATCGTCGCATCGGTGGACCGCCGGCGTTATTAACAAGGATATCGATGTGGCCGTATTTTTTTGCGATTTTACCAATTGTGGAATCGATGGCGGCCTTGCGGGTGACATCACAAACCAAGGGGTGTACAGAGCCTGGAGACTGGGCGGTGATGTCTTGCACAGCTCTGACGAGGTTGGCCTTACTGCGCGAGAGGATGACGGCTGTCGCACCTTCTCTCGCGAGTGAAGTGGCGATGGCCTTGCCGATGCCTGCCGATGCTCCGGCAACGACAGCGACTTTTCCTGTGAGTCCCAGATCCACTATTTGAGCCCGTCAAAGAGGTGTGCAACCGTGATGATGCCTTTGTGAAAATCGGAGAGTGAAAATTTCTCGTTTGGCGAATGCGCGTTGTCATCACTCTGGCCAAACCCGAGCAAGAGCGTTTCAAGTCCCAGTTCCTCTTTGAAAGTATTAACGATCGGGATGGAGCCACCTTCACGAATAAACACCGGCTTGCGGCCAAATCCCTTTTCGAGTGCATCAACGCAGGATTTGACCATAAAGTTGTCACGTTCCACAATCGCCGGTTTGGCGCCACCAAGCTTCTTGATTTCAACTTTGACAGTAGGCGGGGCGACCTTTCGGACGTACTTCTCGAACTTGTCAAGAATATCGCCGGGGGTCTGATTCGGCACCAGCCGCATTGTTACCTTGCAACCTGCCCAGGAAGGAACGATCGTCTTGCTGCCTTCTCCGGCATAACCACCGTAGATGCCGTTTATTTCGCAAGTTGGCCGCGCCCAAACGCGCTCGAGGGTAGAGAAGCCCTTCTCACCGACAGTTGCCACGGAGCCGGTCTTGCGTAAGTGGTCGGAGTCGCTGTATTTGAGAGCCTCATACATATCATGCTCCCATTTCTCGAGGCCGCGGACGTCATCATAAAAGCCGTCAATCGCCACATGTTTTTCTTCATTATGGAGTTTCGCGATGAGTCGCGCCAGTTCCACGACAGGATTAGCGATAGAACCCCCGAATGAGCCTGAGTGAAGATCTTTGTCGGGGCCGATGATCTTAATCTCGGCGGCTGCAATGCCGCGTAGCCCGTAGGTGATGGCGGGGAGTCCGCGCCCGTACATTGCGGTGTCGGAGACGATGACACCATCAGCCTTGAGCAGATCGTGATTCTCTTTGATGAAGTTTTCGAGATTTGTCGACGCGATTTCTTCCTCACCTTCGATGAGGAACTTAACGTTGACCGGCAGGTCGAGGCCGGATTTTAGATAGGCCTCAGCAGCGAGAACGTGGATAAGAAATTGACCCTTGTCGTCGGTAGCGCCGCGAGCGAAGACCGTGTCGCCCTCGATGTTCGGTTCGAACGGCGGCTTGTGCCAAAGTTCAAGGGGATCGACCGGCTGGACATCATAGTGTCCATAGATTAGCATGGTGCGCTTGTTTTTGGGACTGCTATACTCAGCATAGACGATCGGATGACCTTTGGTCGGGTAGATTCTGGCTTTCAGCCCAAGTGAATCGAATTTTGACTTGACGTGTTCCGCGCATTTGTCGACATCGGCTTTGAATGCAGAATCTGCCGAGATTGATTTGAACCTTAGAAGCGTAAGTAAGGATTCAACGAAATTCTGACGATTCTTGTCTATATATTCAAGCGCCTGTTTCATCGTGATTTCTCCTTAAGTCAAGTAGTAGATTAGCCTGTAAAGCTATTGAAGCAGGATTGAATGTCAAGCAGATAAAGATCGGAGCCGGGTGAGTGATTTGTGGCTTGACTACGATTCGTAGGAATGCTACGTTTCCTCGACCTTTCCCGGGGGTAAAGCATGAGGAGTCAGTGATGCAGATTGGTGAAAAAGCGCCGTACTTTAAAGGCATGGCAGTCATGCCGAACAAAACGTTTGCAAAAGTGGCACTAGACGACTTTGCGGGCAAATGGTTGGTGTTCTTTTTCTATCCGCTTGATTTCAGCTATGTTTGCCCGACGGAAGTACGGGCTTTTTCACTCGCATACGGCAAGTTCAAAGATATCAACGCGGAGTTGCTTGGGTGTTCGGTAGACTCGCACTTCGCGCATCAGGCGTGGATCGAGAAAGAGCTCGGGCAGGTGAAGTTTCCGCTACTGTCGGACATCACTAAGAACATCTCCAGGGTCTACGGAGTGCTTGTGCACAACGCGTTCAGTTTGCGGGGGACTTTTATCATTGATCCTGAAGGAATCTTGCGGTCAATAGTCGTGAATGACTCATCAATCGGCCGTTCGATTGAGGAAACGCTTCGAACTTTGAAGGCGATTCAAACCGGCGAGTTGACCGGTGCAGGCTGGCAGCCGGGTGACGAGACCTTGGGCATCGGTGGTGAAAAGCGCTATCCTACTGATGTTGATCCTGAGAAGTAGTCAGCAATAACGGCGATATACCACACAATACTTATCCCTTAAGTGGACAAAAGGCTACAAGTTAATCTTGACCGCATAAATCTACGTACCTATATTCTCCAGCGATGGATTGACAACTTTGACATTGATGGAGGAAAGATGCAGATTAGTAAACCGGCTCCGGATTTCAAGGGTACAGCTGTTATGCCGGACATGGAATTCGGTGAGATCAGTCTGACCGATTACAGGGGCAAGTGGGTCGTGTTGTTCTTCTATCCATTGGATTTTACTTTCGTATGTCCGACGGAGATACGCGGGTTTAATGAAGCCTATCCAAAATTCCAGGCTGCAAATACCGAGGTCATCGGATGCTCGGTCGATTCGCATTTTTCGCATTTGAGCTGGATACAGCGCGATTTCAAGAAGTTGGGATTCCCGTTGCTTTCGGATATTACCAAGGAGATTTCGCGCGCTTACCAGGTATTGCTTGATGACGGTTTCGCATTGAGAGGTACTTTCATTATCGATCCGAACGGCATTTTGAAATCGGTCGTGATGAATGATACTGCTATTGGGCGATCCATTGACGAGACGCTGCGGACGCTGCAAGCGCTGCAAACCGGCAAGCTTACCGGATGTGGTTGGCATCCGGGGGATGAGACGGTCAAGATACCGGCATTAAGTTAGAAACTCGTACCATTGCCAATTGTGAGGGTGTGGAGACCTGCAAAGGTCTCCACATTTTTTTGTGCTCCGGCGGGGCGAATTGGCCGACTGGAATTTAACCGAACAGAACGCAGTAGGTGAAGATGCCGATCAGTACTGCAGAGACGATAAGTTGCGAAATCGTGCCAAAGAGAAATCCGATGAAGGTACCGAGTCCGGCATGGAGAGACTGCGAAAACGTCTTCCCCACCAATAGTTCGAAGATTATTGCGCCAATCAATGGGCCGAGGATGATACCTGGGATGGACCCAAGGAACAGGCCGGCGATCATTCCCACAAAGGCGCCGAAAGTCCCCCAACGCGAGGCGCCAAATCGTTTTGCTCCATATAGGGTGAATAGATACTGGAGCAATGTGACGACCAGGACAAGAACTGCAGAGTAAAAGAGGAACTCGCGACTGATAGAATGGAAATCTGTCAGAAGTGCGTAACTGAGAGCAGCAAACCAGATCAGCGGTAAGCCTGGAACGATCGGTACGATAACACCGATTAGACCGATCAACATCACCAAGAGCGCGGCGATAAGGAGCAGGATTTCACCAAATGTCACGCTTTACTTCGCTCCTGCAATGAGGGTGTCTGCCAGTGGACGCTGGAGATTGAAATAGGCTGTCTGAAAGTAAGAAAGAGCCTGATCGCTGAGTTGCATGACTGTTTCGGGGCATTCACCTGCGACATCGGCAACCGGATTTGGCATTCGGTACAGCGAATTGACGTGTTCGGGGCGGACAACAGCATAATGATCTCCGCTGACGATACCAATCTTGTAACCTTCAGAAAAGATTGCATAGTCGGACAGTGAATCACCAGTTTCGGAAAGGAGGTCGCGGCCAAAGGTGAAGTCATCATAGTCGAGTTTCAGAAGTCCCATGACGGTGGCAACAAGGTCGACCTGCGAGCCGATGCGATCGACTCGGCGTGGCACTCCTGCCCTGCCCTGTTTATCAACGATCAATAGTGGGACTTGGAACAAGCTCAAGTCCAGGTCAAGAACCGGCTCGATCAAGAGGCCATGATCGCCTGTGACGAGCACGATGGTGTTGGCAAAGGCTGAGTCGACGGCGATCTGCTGTAGGAATCGACCGAGCGCCCAATCGGAGTATCTGAAAGCGTTGAGCCGGAGGGCGTCCTCGACAGTCTCGGGCAGCGCGCCAAAGGGAACATCAGGTACGAACCACGGGCCGTGATTTGTGCCCGATAGCAAAGCGGCGAAGAACGGACCTTGTGCATTGGCCCGAACGCGGTCAATAACGGCATCAAACATGACGTGATCGGGGACGCCGAGCGTAGACAGTTTCTGTGATTTGTCAAAGTCGAAAAGCGAGTAGACTTCCTGGACGCCGTTGGATTTCAAGAAGCCCTGCATATTGTCGAAGTGCGGATCGTGGGTTGTGAAGAACATCGTGTGGTAGCCATATTCACGCAAGATCGACGGCAGGCCCCGCATGTTGGCCTGTGAAGTCACTTGCTTCATTGGTGATTTGCCCGGCAAGGCCGGATAGCCGAAAATAGCACCGAGAATTCCGGCGTAAGTGTGCATTCCGGCGGAGTAGAAGTTGGTGAAGAGGACACCATGCTCTGCGAGCGAATCAAACTGGGGAGTCAGGTGATGCTGAATTCGAGGTTGCAGACAACCGATACCAGCGGAGGCGAACGATTCCATCAGGATCAAGATCACGTTGGGCCGGTCAGTTGAGGGACTGTCGAAGTGAATGTGCCTTACGATGCGGGACGATAGTGTGTCGTCCGATTGCGCTGTGAGTCCCAGCAATGTTGCGGTCTTGGGAAATGCGCTCTCCACGGGCAATTGCGACATCATCCAATCGACATCATGTTTGCTACCAGAGTCATACAGGAGGTCGCGACCAAATGTGAATACTGGATTCAGCGCGAGCAAATTGGCAAAGGCGTAGTCGGAGAAGTACGCTTGTCCCCAGGTGAGGGGTGCTTTTTCCTCGATTCTGCCGCGAATACCGAGCAAGAGGACCGCCACAAGCAGTGGGAGCGAAATCAAGATCGACGGAAACGACAGCGGTCTTGCGATGAGTACGAGTTTCCTGAGTAAGTAGCGGATGCAGAGCACGAATCCCGCGAGCACACCAACAAAAAGGAGAAGATACCACACAACATGAAAGCTTTCCCATACCATAGCCTGGACAAAATTCGGGGAGTCGCTCCATTCGAGCGCCATGGCATTCAGTCGAGTGTTGAAGAAGCGAAAGAATTCGATATCAACGAGGTGAATGAAGAATGCGATACCGGCCATTATGAAAAGGAGGGTCAAATTGGCGATTCGAGCGATTTTGGAACGGGCAATATCGACAAGCGGAAACATCCCGAGTACGGCGAGTGGCAAGATGATATAGGAGGCGATGGCAAAGTCAAAGCGTAATCCGACGAGGAACGACTCTGCAATGGTCTGCGATGGAATTGGACCTACTCGATCAAAGAGGGCAAACAGGGTGATGAGCCGCCAAAGCTCAAAAAAGCCTGCAAGCAGACCTGCAACAAGGAGAAAATAGAAAGCGACGGGGCTGAAGAGTTTTTTCATAGATCCGTGTTTGATCACAACCTCAGTGTGAGGCAATATCTACTGGAAATTCGCAACAGAGTCAATCGGGAATTGTGCCCGCCCTGGCCGTGCGGGCAGTTGCGAAAAAGATAATCAGCGAGACAGCCAATCCCGGAAAAATTGGCTGCAGATTAAGCCAGTAACTGCCATCCGAAGTCAGGTTGGCAGAAAAGAGCCAGGACGCAGAAGCGAGGCCGGAGAGCGGCATCGAGATGAGCACAGCATTAGGGGGCATGTGGCGCGATCCGAGAAACGTAGACACCAAGGGAATGAGCAAGATCGGGGTGCCGATTGATCCAAAGGCATACCAGATAGTTACGACTGATTCGAAATATGCCGCGATGAGGATCGCGAGCAGCGCTCCAAAGATTAGTGCCCACTTGGTATAGCGGTTAGCCCGCTCCTCCCGCTTGCCAAACCAACCAACCATCAGATCCTTACCGATCGTAGATGCGGCAATGAAGAGGTTGGTATCGGCTGTCGAGATGACGACAGCGAGCATAGACGCTGCGAAGATCCCCCACAGACCCGGCGGCAAAACAGCCTGCCCAAGGAGTGGGAAACTGGCGATGGGGTCGATTCCGGCCGGTAAAATGGCACGTGCATAGAGGCCGCAGGTGGTGGTGAGGAAATCGAAGGCGAACCAGCAGGCAATCGAGACGAGTATTCCCTTGCGCGCGGTCGATTCATCTCGGGCCGCGTAACAGCTCTGGAAGAACATCGGATCAACTAAGGTCGAGAGAGCGATCACATACCAAACGGCAATGAACCAGGCGGAATTGCCGCCATGCCAGGTGAAGTGCGTGTCGGGCGTATTAGCATGAAGGAAGTTATAACCTCCCTTGGTACACACAAGCACAACTAACATGATAACGAAACCGAGATACATGAAGACAAAGTGCCACTTGTCGGCGCGGACAAGCGATCGGAAACCGCCAAGGAAGGCATAAATCGTCACCAGTACCGCGCCAATGACTATTCCGACCCATGTCGGCCACCCGAAGTAGGAATTGCCGAGCACGCCAAGGATCAGGAAATAGGCGCTGGGAAGGGCCCAGAAGAAGATGATCACGGCACTGAGTGCAGCCACGCGCCGCCCATAGAATAGATTGAGGCGATCCGGGATTGTGAGGAACTCAGAGCGCCGAGCCTTGCCGGCCAGTAGCAGAGCGAACAAGAGGGCGGCGACATAGTACGGCACGCCGAAGACGAGCCAGTTGGAAACGCCGAAGCGGTAGGAGTACTCGCCGACGCCGAGGATACCTCCGTACCAACTGCAAACGACGGTAGCAACAAATGCCGGCAGCGTGAGTCTGCGACCGTCAAGCATGTAGTCGACCGCTGAGTCGCCGGAAGGCTTGCGCCGCATCAGACCGAAGACGACTATCCCGAGAAGGTAGAAAACAATAATGCCGAGATCAAGAATGTTCACCGGTTACTGCAGTTCCAGTCTCAATGTGGTGAAGATAGAACGACCGGCGGCTGGAAGATACTCGGACCAGTATTGATTGGGCGAATCTGCGAAGCGAGTGACTCCACCATAGCCGGACGATTCATATTTCTTGTCGAACATATTGTCCAAGCGCACCGACATTTCGAGTTTACCGACACTGGGCAGTTTTCCGAATGAGAATCGGGCTGATGCAGATGAAACGAAATAGGGCTCGATGGAAAGTGCTTCAAGGTTGTTGTTTTCAACGTAGATTCTCCCTACTACCCTGCCGCGACAGGTCAGCGAGATGCGCCCGGTGTTGTACTCACCGATGATGTTGGCAATGTAATTGGGGAATCCGGCGATGGTGTTGCCATCGTAGAAGAATTCACGGCTCTCGAGGTAGTTCCAGTCGGAGTCATTGTCGTAGACGGCCTCGGTGATCGCAAATTTCTTGATCCGGTTGTAGTTGTAGGAGAGGTTTCCGGAAAGGCGGAAATTGGGGGTCAGCTTGTTGGATGCTGAGAATTCGACTCCGGCGTGCACGGAGCGATCGACGTTGGTGCTGATTGGAAGACCCAGATCGTTGAGCCCACCGAACGGGACGATTTCGTTGGCGAAGTCCATCCAGAAGAAATTGACGCTGTAGGCGCTCTGTTCGGAGCGATAATTGGCGCCGAGTTCGAAGTTGTGGACCTTTTCGGATTCCGCCGTCGGATCGCCAAAGTTGATCAGGGAATCATTAGGGCCATTGTGCTGGATCGATTTCACGTTCAGAGAAGGGAATGCATAAGGGTCGCCTGCGTCGTAGATTTCCCAGTCGGCTGGGACACGTTGAGACATCGAGTAGCCAGCGAGTAGATTGATATTGTCGGTGAGCGCGTAAGTACAGCCGACGCGGGGAGAGAGAAAGAGCCAGTTGAGGCTATAGTTGTAGCCCGCGAAAGCGCCGAGGCGGGCCTGATCGAAGTCGTAGTTTTGATAACGCAATTGCAGTGAGGTGACGATGTTAAGACGATCACCCTGGCGATGATTAGAGGTTGCGTAGAGCGAGCCGAAATACTTATGTCCGGCATATTCGTAGTAGCGATGGCGCGGGTCGATGGCATTCGTGATGTCCTCTGCCCAAACTACCTGTCCCCAGTGTTCTGATTCGAAATAGTAGAACGAGCCGCCGAAGTCCCAGGAATCGCGTTCGCCGGAGATTTCCAGGCGCGGATTCCAACCCCATTGGTTCTTCGTGACGTGCTGTTGGCGCACGAGGTCTCCGGAAGTGACAGCAGCGATGGAATCGCCGTCGCCATTTTCGACAATTGTGGGTGGGATATTGTAGTCATAAAAATCTCGGGAATCTTTGTACTGCTCGTAATAGCCCTTGCCGTGAATGTGGAACAGGGTGTTCTGAAGAGTCGCCCGATCATTGAGCCTCAAGGTATTATGCAGTTCGTAATGAGGCTGGTTGAAGTTGTCGGTTTCATTGTCGTAGGTAAGGGGATTGAAACGACGATCTACGGATTCCTGATCGCGTGAGATGCCGTAGTAGGCGAGGTGCATTTGCATCGGACCACCGTAAACATTGACCGTGGTGGTCATGAGCGGATCGAGTCGCGAGAGCGATAGGTGATAAGCCCAGCCGTCGTACCAGGAATTTTTGCGATAGCCGTCGGAGAGCTGTCGGGAGTAGCGACCGGAGAAATTCCAGCGGCCATCAAGAAGTCCCGACTGATAGTCAAGCGACTGTTTTTGCATATCGCCGATCCAACCCCCGCCGTCCCAGAAACCGCCGTAGCCGGTGGTGATTGCAACATTGCGCGGCAACTCGATTGGCGCGGAGACGATGTTGACCGAACCGCCGAAGGAGGCGTCGCCATAGAGCGAACTGCCGATACCGCGCTGGACCTGGATATCCTTGACGCTGGCGGCGAAGTCGGGAATGTCGACGAAGTAGGTGGCCTGGTCCTCCGGGTCATTGAGCGGGATGCCGTTGATGTAGATCGAGACGCGTTTGTCGTCAAACCCGCGGATTTTGAGATAGCTGTAGCCAAGGCCGCCACCGGCATCGGAGTAGGAATAGACATTTGGAGTGGTTTCGAGGAGCTGCGGAAATTCACCAATGGAGTAGTCGCGCGCGATCTCACGGCTGGTGAAGTCGGTAAACGCGACCGGTGATCTGCCAAGTTCGGCACGGTCGGCGGTGACGGTTACGCCCTGCATTGGATAGACAGCGGGCGACAGCCTGATAAGCAAGGCCGTATCGGAGGAGACGTTGATCATCAGCGGTTTGAAGCTGATATGTTTGACAGTCAAGTGTCGCGGTGTTGCGAGGTCGACCTCGATATGAAATGTCCCGTCTGCGGCGGTTACCGAGCCGGCGGGAGAAGTATCGATAGTGACGGCGGCATCGGATACGGGGTGACCTTGCTCATCGACTACGGTGCCGGTGATAGTCGCGGCAAGTGCATACAGGGGGCTTATAAGAATCAGCAGTGCGAGCGAAAGAGATGTAATCTTCATGATTAACGCCTTTCCATGGTCAGAAAATAAAAATGCCGCCTGATCTCGTGAGAGAATGGCAGCAACGGAAATGGCGCCTATTGGAGGATGTCGCTGCCGTTTCCCTACGCCGGTATTGTCCGGATCAGGTTTTGGGGGTATGATCTCAGACGACCTCTCGGTCGCCACTCCCAACGGCTATGTCTGGGAATGATACGGATGGAGCGGATGGATGCAAGGGGAATTTTTCGTGTGCATCGGCAAGTGGGGTGGTAAGTCTCCAACGATATGCTCCCGATATCCGTTTGCTCCAAAATGGGAGACCTACCATGCTAAGTTTGTGAAAAGAATCACTTGCTTTTTAAGGAGGATTTTACTACCTATTCAGTTACATTTTGGAGTGCTTTGGTTGGTTGTTGACTATTTCATCCAGATAGGAAAGCAAGATGGTTAAGATTAAAGCATTTCAAGGTTTGCGCCCCAAGGCTGAATACGCCGAACAGCTCTCCTCTCCCCCATACGATGTATTGTCCTCCGACGAAGCCCGAGTCATGGCTAACGGCAATGAATATTCGTTTCTTCGGGTCACAAAGCCGGAGATAACCTTTCCGCAAGGATCAGAGCCAAGCGGCGGCGATCTTTATGATCGGGCACGCGTAAATCTCAAGTCACTTGTGGACAAAGGGATACTTGCAAAGGAAGCCGCGCCTTGTGTCTATATTTATCGGCTGACCTGGCGCGACGTCGACCAGACGGGATATATGATTCTCTCAAGTGTCGATGACTACCTCTTGGGCAGAATCAAACGGCACGAGTTCACGCGACCCGACAAAGAGGCTGATCGCACGAAATTGAATGATGTCACAGATGCCCAGACGGGTCCGGTGTTTCTATTCTATTCCGAGAGCGCCGGGCTTGACGCGATTCTTGCGACAGAAAGCTCGAAGCCGGCGGTTTATGATTTTGTCGCCGCCGAAGTACGCAATCGGTTTTGGGTGGTAAGTGAGCCAAGTACTGTGGCGCGAGTCGTGGCTGGATTTGCGGAATTGTCTTCCACGTATATTGCAGATGGTCATCACCGGTGCGCGGCCGCGGCGAATGTCTGCAAGCAGCGGCGGGCAAATTTGCCGAAATATACAGGCGATGAGCCGGAGGCGTTTTTCCTGTCAGTGGTGTTTCCTGAGAATCAACTGAAGATTTTACCTTACAATCGCGTCGTCAAGGACTTGCAGGGTCTGCAGCCACAGGAATTTTTGGCCAAGGTCAGAGAGCGGTTTGCTGTTGAGGAAGTACCAGCGGGCAAGACGGTGGAGCCGGATGTTGACCGCGTCATCGGAATGTACCTGGAAAAGAAGTGGTATCGGCTGAATCCGATTCCAAACAGCTATAATAAATTCGACCCGATTGAATCGCTGGATATCAGTATTCTGTCGCGCAATTTGTTGGAACCGGTGCTCGGCATCACGAAGCCACGCACTGACAAGCGGATTGATTTTGTGGGCGGGATTCGCGGTACGGGCGAGCTGGTAAGGTTGGTCGATTCAGGCAAGTTCAAAGTCGCCTTTGCGGTGCCGCCGGTTTCATTGCAGGCGCTGCGATCGGTAGCAGATTCCGGTGGTGTGATGCCGCCCAAGTCGACCTGGTTTGAACCCAAGCTGCGCGACGGTATGGCAGTGTATTTAGTAAACGAGTAAACTCGATTTGTTTCCATAAAGGAAAGTGTTATGAAGATTCTCATATCGGATGCATTTGACCCTTCCCTACCCGACTTGCTGCGGAAGTACGGAGAAGTGACCACAAGCAAAGATGACATTGCCGAGGCGGATGTCATTCTGGTGCGGTCGAAGACGAAGTGTACCAGGGAGTACATCGATCAGGCGAAGAAAGTACGCCTGATAATTCGCGGCGGCGTTGGGCTGGACAATATTGATGTCAAGTACGCCCAAGAAAAAGGGATTACCGTTCACAATACGGCGGAAGCGTCGAGTATTGCGGTGGCAGAATTGGCCTTTGCGATGATGATTGCGGTACCGAATCGTCTGGTCGAGTCCGACCAATCGATGAAGGATGGCAAGTGGCTGAAGAAGGAATTGAAGAGAACCGAGTTGTTCGGCAAGACGCTGGGAGTTTTGGGTTGCGGTAAGATCGGAACAGAAATGGCGAAACGGGCCCAGGCATTTGGAATGAACATTATTGGATACGATCCCACGGTTGACGTGCATGATATTATCGCTATAAAGGTCTCGATCGATGAGGTTTATCACGATGCGGACTACCTGACGATGCACACGCCATTGACAGAAAAGACTCTGGGCATGATCAACAAAGAGTCGATTGCCAAAATGAAAGACGGCGTGGTGATTATCAACACAGGCAGGGGTAAGTGCGTGATTGAGCAGGATGTCGTTGATGCGCTGAATTCGGGCAAGATTGGATTCTACTGCAACGATGTGTGGTATTCGGACCCGCCGGAGAGCACGCCGTTTCTGAAAGCCAAGAACACGCTGTTGACGCCTCATATCGGCGCATCGACAAACGAGAATCTGTTACGCATCGGCAAGGCGGTTGACCGCATCATTGGCAAATTCGTTGGTAATTACAATCAGAGGATAATCTGATAAAGGACAGACTATGAAACGCGTATACAATTTCAATCCCGGACCTTCGGCCCTGCCACTGGAAGCTCTGAAGACGGCGCAAGAAGAGATGCTTGACTACAAGGGCACCGGTATGTCGGTACTCGAAATGAGCCATCGCAGCAAGGATTTTGAGGGTATTTTGGCTGAAGCCAAGGCGCTAATAAAGAAGCATCTGCAACTTCCGGACGGATATCATATTCTCTTCCTCGGTGGCGGCGCCTCGATGCAATTTGCGATGCTGCCGATGAATTTCCTGTCAGCGGGTCAGACGGCAGACTATATCGTCACAGGCTCATGGTCGCAAAAGGCGGTGTCGGAAGCGAAGCTGTTTGGCAACGTCAACATCGCATTCAGCTCCAGTGAATCTAATTTCTCGTATGTCCCGACTCCGGACCAGATCAAGATTGATCCAAACGCGCAGTATGTTCACATTACGAGCAATAACACGATTTTCGGTTCGCAATGGAGCTACCTGCCAGATACAGGCAAGGTCCCGTTGGTTGTGGATATGTCGTCGGACATTTTGTCGCGCCGGATGGATGTGTCGAAGACGTCGTTTATCTATGCGGGCGCGCAGAAGAACTTGGGGCCGGCTGGCGTGACACTGGTCATAGTTAAGGAGGACTTTGCTGCAAAGCAGAAGCAGGGATTGCCGAAGATTCTCAGCTATTCGACTTACATCAAGGAAGACTCGCTGTACAACACTCCTCCGGTATACCCGATTTACATCACGATGCTGACGATGCGCTGGATCGATTCGATTGGTGGCATGGTCGAGATTGAGAAGCGCAATCAGCGCAAACGCGAACTGATCTACGGTATGATTGACGGTTCGGGCGGTTATTACAAAGGAACCGTGCGCGCCGACAGTCGTTCGGGGATGAATGTTACGATTCGGATGGCGAGCGAGGAAATCGAAGCCAAGTTCATTAGCGAGGCCAAGGCGGCTGGATTTATCGGGCTGAAGGGACATCGTTCGGTGGGCGGTTTGCGCGCCTCGATGTACAACGCCGTTTCGGTTGAGGCGGTTGAGAAGCTGGTTGAGTTCATGAAGGAATTCAAGAAGAAGAATTGACACGCCTGCGGGCGAGTAACTCAGGTCTTCACAAAAGGCCGGTCTCACACGAGACCGGCCTTTCCCCGTTTGGGGGCTACAGACCATTGCATTGTCGGAAGCGCAGGGCTTGGGACATACTCAACTCAGCGACCATGTCCGATGACAGAACTACGCCACGACGTAGCCGCTCTTTTTATCCATCTGAGCGGCCTTTGCCAGACCGGCATCGAGGGCGGCAAGCAGGTCCTCGGCTTCTTCGAGACCAATGGAAATTCGGACCAAGCCGTCGGTGATGCCGATCTTCCTACGGATCTCGGCGGCGATTCCAGCATGAGTCATTGAGGCCGGATGCTGAATGAGTGAGTCGACGGAGCCTAGGCTGACAGCAAGCGTGAATACCTTGATGTTGTCCATCAGGCGGCGGGCAACTTCGTAACCATCCTTCATTTCGAACGCGAGCACACCACCGAAGCCGGACATCTGCGACTTTGCAAGCTGATGCTGTGGATGGCTGGGCAAACCCGGATAGAACACGCGGCTGATCATGGGGTGGTTTTCCAGGTGTTTGGCTATCTTGAGTGCGCTTTCGCAATGGCGATCCATGCGGACGGCGAGAGTCTTGAGGCCGAGGTAGATCAACCAGCTATCAAAAGGCGACGGGCAGCTGCCGACGTCCTTCATGATGCCGTACAGCTTGTCCTTAAACTGAGGATGATTGGTGATCACGGCACCGCCGATCACGTGGCCGTGGCCGGAAATGTATTTGGTGGTGGAATGCATGACGACATCGGCACCCAGTTCAAGCGGTCGCTGCAAGTATGGAGTTGAGTAGGTGTTGTCGACGATGATCAGGCAGTCGGGGTTGATTTCTTTGGCGATGCGGGAGACGGCACGGATGTCGGTTATTGACATTGTCGGGTTGGTTGGCGTCTCGAAGTAGACGCCTTTGGCAGTGGGGTTGGCCTTCATTGCGGCGCGGACTTGATCCAGATCAGAAGTGTCGACAGTGACCGACTTGATACCGAATTTTGGCAAGACGTGCTCGAAGAGGCTGTCAGAGCAGCCGTAGACAACATCACCACGAATGAGCGTGTCGCCTTTTTCCAACATGGCGAACATGATGCCGGAGACGGCAGCCATGCCGGAAGTAAACAGGAGTGAGGAAATTCGCACTTTGTCAGGGTCGACTAATTTGGC
>CAZKIH010000034.1:0-34831 GCA_964552775.1 uncultured Ignavibacteria bacterium
GTGGTTAGCATCATCCCACGGCACAAAACCGTTCGAAGTCATCAGCAGCGGTTTCGTCTCCTCCGAATATCCGTAACCCTTCTCCGGATCGACGCTAAACACGGGGATTACCCTGAACAGCCGTCCGGATGGCAAACCGTAAACTGAAACCTGTCCGGAAAATCCTCCCGACATAAAGGCATAGAATTCATCATAACTGCCCGGCGCGACATAGACCTTCTCGGCCGCATCGCCGAACCCGCCGACCTCTTTTTTGGGCGAACAGCCGCCGAAAATCGCCGCGATACCAATTATCGATAGGACAAATCCCATAGCGACAATAAGGGTCCTCTTCATCTTCCGCTCCTTCCAATTGGAATAACTCTCTTTAAACTGTGTCATCGAGTACCTCACTTCGCGTCCGCAGTTGGCGGAGGCGGCGGTGTTCCGAATCCCGGCTGTTGTTCCATCGGCACCGCCGGATTACCGGCTTCAGAGCGCAGGAAATCGAGCAACTCCAGAGCATTGTCGCGCGTGATACCTTGGATGGTCATGAACTGCGCGTACTGCGCCACCAACTGCCTGCCGTCCGGATGCATTTTGCCCATTTGCTCAGGATTCAGGATTTGGTTCATGACATACTCTGCCGACCGCCGTTTGGTGACGTCACGAAGCGGGGGACCGGTCTTCTTCATGTCGAGATAGTGACACGTCGCGCACTTTTGGACAAATATCGCCTTGCCTCGTTCTGCCAAAGCGTTGTCCACGGCAGCCAATGGTATGTCCTGTGTAACTGGCCCGATTCCGTGCTGGATCTCCCAACTGGTCAGATTTCCTTGCTGCCATCTGGCTTGGCGTTCGGCATCCGTCTCCGGAGTCGATGAGCAGCCGCCCACCAACCAACCGCCAATGAGCAGGCTTGCCAGCAAAAATATTCTCGAGAGAGTTCGTCCAAGGTTCATTGTCACAATCCTTTCATTTGATTTAGTATTTTGAGCTTTAATCATTGCGTCGTCTATACAATTACAATACCGATTTCGGAGTCGGTTATCTGTAATGAGAACAGTATTATTGGTGGGTATCTTCATCTGAAATCGCCTAATTTCTCAAGCTGTTCTTACTGAAGTCCTGCGCGAGTGTGGCCAGCGTCGTCTTTTCGAACATCCGCTTCAGTTCTTCTCGCCGCTTGGACCACGATTGGTGCAGCGGGCAGGGTTTAGCCTCGCCGCAATCGGGAAGTCCCAATGCGCACTCGGAGAAAAGCGACATTCCATCCACCGCCGAGATGATCTGGATCAGCGAAATCTTGTTGGCTTCCCGGGCAAGCCCGATACCTCCGTTTGGACCACGGAAGGACTCCATGATCTCCGCCTCGGTGAGTACCTGCAATATCTTGGTGAGAAAGTGAAACGACAGATCGAGTTCGTCTGCGAGTTCCCGAATGGGAATGAACTTGCGACCTTCCCTAGTTTCCTTCACAGCTACCAGAAGAGCAGCTCGAATCGCGTATGTACAACCTTTAGAAAACAGCATCACCTATTCCGGTATTAAGAGTCTCTTGTCTTAATATATCGACAGAAGAATAACCGTCAAGCACAAAATTGGGAAATTTTTCGCAAGCTTTCTAATCATTTGTTCTTTTCGCTCCCGCAGTTCGAGTGGAGCCGTTCATCTTTGCGGGAGCATCCGCGAAACAGCAAATCAATCAACAAATCTCCGCGAGCGCTTTCACTTTCTTGCTTCCGCCGATTTGCTCATGAATATGCCAGAGATTGACCATCATTGATATGGTTTCTCATCGAATAGTCGTGGCACGTCTCCCTCCCCCCTGCTGTCGACTGTTTTCAGGTGAGTCTTTGGCCCACCACAATAAGAAACAACGCCCATGGATTCTTACACTTATAGGCATTAGCTTGATTGTGAAGCATTCTTGTCTTTTTTCGCTTGACTCAGAAAGCCGGGTGATTATATTAAGATATCAGACTCGGCTATCTTGATTTATAATACAAATTGGAAAGGAATGCCTGTTTATGCGTAGGCTTCTGTTGATTGTGACTACCCTATTTGGGTTACTTCCCGCGATAGCCTTGGCAGTCACCCCGCAGGTGATTTCTTATCAGGGTCGCTTGGATAACGGCTCCGGTAGTCCCGTCACTGACGGGCCATACCTCATCAAGTTCCAGATTTACGATGTATCGGCAGGCGGGACGGCCCTGTGGAATTCCGGATTCCAAGCCGTCACCATCACAAATGGACTATTCGTCTATCTCCTGGGGCAGGACGTAGCGTTCCCGGCTGATCTGTTCGAGGCGGGCTCGACGCGCTATTTGGGAATCACGGTAGGAGTAAACCCCGAGGGGGCACCTCGTACAAAGCTGGCCTCCGTCCCTTACGCCTTGCAGGCGGCAAATTCAGACAAAGTGTCTTGGTCAGGAATCACCGGCGTTCCCGCGGGGTTTGCGGATGGGGTTGATAACATAGGCACTGGAGATATCACGTCGGTGAGCGCCGGCAAGGGACTGGATGGCGGTGGAGCCACGGGGGATGTAACGTTGAGCATTCCGGTCGGCGGCGTAACAGCAAGTGAACTTGCAAACAACAGCGTAGCATCGGCAGAGATAGTCGACGGCACGATTGTCGATTCCGATGTAAACGCTGCGGCGGCAATTGCGCCAACCAAGATCTCCGGCACGGCAGCGACTCTCTCTGCCGTTCAGACCCTAACCGGCCTGAATACTTTTGCCAATTCGGTGAAATTCGGTGATAGCGCGATGGCGGTTAGTAGTGATGGCGTGTCTATTGGGCAGAATAGTGTTCCCGTTAACAGCCGACTGCTTATTAAGCGAAATCTCAGTTCAGCTTCCACCAATTACGGCATGTCATGCGATATGTCAAATGAGTCAACGGGATCACTTTATGGCGGCCATTTCCGAGTCACTCGCCCGGCGGGGGTGACTGCCTCAACGAACTATGCCTTGCTCGCCTATGCGACCACCGATGGATCGAGAACTGCGATCTATGCTGATGCAGATTCAAAAACACATCCGGGAACCGGCACATCCATTGGCGTTAGAGCAAAGGGCGATTACGGCCTCACCGCTTATGGGATTAATGCGGAAGCGAGTTTCGCAACAACAAATTACTCCGTTTATGCTGAAGCCCTTTCACCCAGCACCACCAACTACGCGATTTATGGGTATGCGTCGGGCGCTACTACCAATTGGGCAGGATATTTCCGGGGCAATGTCAATGTCACCGGTACCCTTTCCAAAGGCGGCGGCGCGTTTCGGATCGATCACCCGCTCGATCCCGAGAACAAGTACCTCCAGCATTCGTTTGTCGAATCGCCCGATATGATGAACATTTACAATGGCAATATCGTTACCGACAGCAAAGGCTTCGCGACTGTCGAGATGCCCGATTACTTCGAGGCTCTAAACAGTGACTTCCGCTACCAGTTGACGGTCATCGGTCAATTCGCGCAGGCGATTGTTGCCGAAGAAGTCAATGGCCGTCACTTTGTCATTCAGACGGACAAGCCGAGTGTTAAAGTCTCCTGGCTCGTAACTGGCATCCGCAAAGACGCATTTGCCAACGCAAATCGCATTTCTGTCGAAGTCGAAAAGTCACCGGATCAGCGGGGCAAGTATGCCCATCCAGCGGCCTACGGATTGCCGCTCGAGCGGAGTATTGATTGGAAGGTCCCAGACCATGAGCAGGACGCAGGTCGAGGAGAGGACAACCAATAGCTACAGGGGCTTTTTCATCGAATATTTTAGGACAACAGACTCGGAAATCTTAATCAATGATGTCGATTTGGAAAGGAAAACTCAACCATGCGTTCATATGCCACGATTTGTCTAGCCCTCTTAGCGATTCTTGCACCGGTGACCTCGGCAGCAACCCCGCAAGTGATCTCTTATCAAGGGCAACTAAATAATGCTGCCGGCGGGCCCGTAGCTGACGGTCCTTACCTCATCAAGTTTCAGATCTATGACGTTCCGGCCGGCGGAACCCCCCTATGGAATTCAAACTTTCAGGCAGTCACGGTTACGAACGGATTGTTTGCTTACTTCCTCGGGCAGGACGTCGCTTTTCCGGCTGATCTATTCGAGACCGGTTCGACGCGCTATCTCGGAATCACGGTCGGCGTAAACCCCGAAGGGACACCTCGTATAATGCTGGCCTCCGTTCCCTACGCGCTGCAATCGGCAAATTCCGACAAGGTGCTCTGGTCGGGAATTACCGACGTGCCGGCAGGATTCGCGGATGGAGTTGACAACGATGCCGGAGGGGACATCACCGGAGTAACGGTGGGGGCCGGGTTGACCGGCGGAGGGAGTTATGGTGCAGTAACAGTGGATGTGCTCACTGGGGGCATAACATCGAGTCTGCTTCAGGACGGCGGAGTGGCTGATGTGGATCTGGCCGGGAGTATTGATCCTGCGAAAGTGAGCGGAACCGCGGCGACCCTTTCCGAAACGCAGACCTTCACCGGGAGCAAGACCTTCAACGGGGGAACAGTTCAGTTTGGCGACAGCACGATGAGAGTGGATGCCACCGGCATCAACATCGGTGGAATCAATGCTCCCGAATCCGCTTACTTGGTAGACATGGAACGCAATTACTCGACCACTGGGGTAAGAACGGGGATCAACCAGGAGCTCTACAACTCAGGGAATGGCGGACTCTACGGCCTATATACAAGGTTAGGGGGCACGTCGCCTGAAGACGGCGGCGGTACCCGATACGGTGTCTTCGCGGTCGTCAATAATGAGTTATCGTCGAATCGCGTACTCTATGGCGTCTATGGTGGAGCCGGGAATTCAGCTAAGACTGCCGGAATAGTCTACGGGGTAAGGGGGGATGCCTCTGCAGGACCCGGGGCCACGGCATACGGTGTGTATGGAGCAGAGTTTGGTTCGGGCAACAACTACGCCGGATATTTCAGCGGAAATGTCAATGTTACCGGTACGCTTAGCAAGGGGGCCGGGGCGTTCAAGATCGATCACCCGCTCGATCCGGAGAACAAATTTCTGCAGCACTCCTTTGTCGAGTCCCCAGATATGATGAACATCTACAACGGCAATATCGTTACCGACAGCAAAGGTTTCGCGATGGTCGAGATGCCCGACTATTTCGATGCCCTAAACCAAGACTATCGTTATCAGTTGACCGTGATCGGGCAATTTGCACAAGCGATTGTTGCCGAAAAAATTGGCAACGGTCACTTCATCATTCAGACCGATAAGCCTAGCGTAGAAGTCTCCTGGCAAGTCACAGGTATCCGCAAGGATCCGTTTGCCAACAACAATCGTATTCAAGTTGAAATTCAGAAGTCCTCAGATCAGAGGGGCAAATACGCCTACCCGGAGGCGTATGGATTGCCGATCGAACGCGGCATCGATTGGAAGGCCCCAGACCATGAGCCGGAAACAGCTCGAGGAGAGGACAATCAATAGCTACAGAGGATTTTTTCAACGAATATTGTAAAACAACAGGCTCTTAGATCCTATTTGATGATATCAACTTCGAAAGTGTATGTAGTCAAACCAATTGGGTCAAGTGTAGCTGAAAGTGAGTATCACGTTTTGACAGGGTGAGTTCCTTCTCGACGGCGGTTCTGTGTACCTCGTGGGGTCCCCTCCCCGACGGTCGCGATTGCAGCACCAGCTTCGGTGGGACTGACGGTTCTTGATAGTGTCTTGAGATGATCCCGTACTATGAATTCGAGTCCCTTTGGCAGAGTTTGGCTATTGGTCTGCGCCTGGTTCGGTAGAGACTGCCAAGCCAACGACTTTCTTGATCGATTCCTTCCACCGAACGAGCGGGTTGTCTTTCAGGGATTCGTAGATTCCTCGGATGCGGTCGTCGGTCTGGTCGTCTTCTGTCCGTTTGATGGCGGTTCGATCTTCATCGGTGTCCGCTCTTACGCGACTTCGGATGTTGTTGAGTTTGCCGATCCAGATCGATTCGGTCACGTACGGCCTCAAGTTCGTGACGTGCCGTAGGATGTTGTGGCTGTCGAGCATCGGCTCAACGGAGACGCTTGTGCGAAATCCTTTCTCGTTTGCCAGCTTGAGGGCGTCCAGCCTTTCTCGGTAGTTGGGAGCTCCGGGTTCCCAGTAGGCCAGAAGTTGATCATCATCGGCACCGATCGTAAATCGAAACAGAATTTGCTCTCTATAAGCGACGCAGTCTTCACAGATCTTGGAAATGCATTCGAGGTGCGGTTTGCTGACCAGGAGCACGGAATTGCCGGCCGAAAGGAGATTCGTCGGAACGATCAGGCATGGGGATAGTACCTCGGGAGTACTGTCGTGAGTGGTGGGAAACATGACCGCGCCGGGGTATTTGGGTCTTTTCTTGGTGACGTCTCTGGGTCTGACCCGCATGGTTTGCCATTCGTCCCCGGAGATGCGACTAAATCTCGATACGGCATTATACCGGGCGTAGCAATAGCGGCAGTTATGCGAACAGCCGTTGACGCAATTGACGCTGGCTACCGACCATTCCTTGGTTCCAAATGCGGTTTTCTGCTGCTTCATCGTCTCCACCTCTGTGACGCCCATATATAAGGTGGACTCAATGGCAATATACGACGAATCTCCGAATTTCTTGCACCGTGCTGCAGGATTCTTATTCTTCCGCAGGTCTCTCAAATCTGAAGGCATAAGCTTCCGAAATTGCTACTTCCACGATCGGTTTCCGTTTCCATTTCCCGATCCTATTATTTCTATTATTTCTTGGATTTCGTTGATGTTCTTTGGTTTAAGTGCGGATTTGGAAGGCCGTAGGCCTTTGGGTCGTTTCGTTTGGTTTTGTCACCCCATTCCCGCAGGAATGGGGTAATTTGCCGGTTGAGCATGCCGCAGCATGCCAATCCGGCTCCGACGCCAGATCAGGACACCCGCGTAGAACGGGGTGGCCTGAGGGGGCGGCGCTGCCGTTTCCCCTCGGTTTTTTCTTGTTGGCTAGATGCTGTGTGCTAGTCCGTCGAGTAGGTGGATGTGGTAGTTGAGTCGGTCTTCGGGCGTCTTGATTCTGTTTTCAAGTGTTTTGACTTGGTTTTCGAGGTAGTCTCTTTCGACTACTTGGTATTCTGGTTCTTTGTAGATGACGATCTGTCGATTATCGTGTCGTCTGATTGCCGACTCTTTTCGGGTTACCGGATTGGTTTGCCACGCTTGTGCGTGGCGTATTTGGTGTTCGCTGTTGGCCGCGTAGTTGTTCATGTTGTTCACCTCAGGATTGGTTCTTCATCTTCCTGGCTTTCGAGGCTGCGGAGTATTTCTGCTGTTTGGTGTTCTTCCGCGATTGCTGCGAGTTCTTTTTCGATGATGGCTCTGAGGTGTGGGCTTTCGGGCATGTTGAATTTGTAGTATTCCAGGATGTCTTCAATTTCGTCGTGGGTGTCGAAGTTGAATTCTGGGTCTTGCTTGATGTACTCTACTTCTCTGTGTACGTCTAGTTGTGTTTGTTTTTCCATTTTGTTTTTCCTCCTTGGAGTCCTCTGTTTGGGGGCTCCGTTTTTTTTCGTTTTTGCTTGGGCTGGAACGAAAAAAAATGGGGGACCCTTCTGGAAGATTGCTGGCTCTGGCTTCGTTGGATGATGTTTGAGAAGGGGGGGGCGGTACCCCGGATTGGGGGAAAGCTTTACTGATACAGTTCGCGATGGAGCGAATCTGTTAGCTAAAGCTTTAGCCCACCCTCAAGTCAAATGCTGCCTTGCGGGCGAGTTTACTTGTAGAAGTTGGCTGTTGCTTTGCGGTACTGGCTGAGCTGGCTAGTGAGGTAGTTGTGTACGGCTTTGGCGATGTGATGTTGGTATCCGTTGGCCAATTGTTCTGGCTGGATTGGTATGTAGTGGTAGTGGTTGGCCGTGTAGATTCGCTGTTTTCTTTGGGCCATTTCTTGGTAGGTTTTGTCGCCGATGACGCCGAGGTATTCGATCACGGTGTGGTATTGTGGTAGATAGAAGTCTGGGTGCCAGATGTAGCGCTTCTGCCCCTCCTTTAAATAGATGTCTGGTTCGTACTGGAAGGGTAAGCGTAGCTGGGTGAGGAATGTGGCTACTTGTCGTTCTCCTTCACTTCGGTATCCCTGCTGGATTTTGTTTTCGAGTGTCATGCAGCAAGCTTCTTCATGATTTCGACTTCCCCTCGTGTCAGGCGCAGGAGCTGTTTCTGTAAGCTTCTGATTTTGCCGAGCTGGCCTTGGCTGGCGTCCTGGAGCTTTTGAGCTTGGAGTAAGTAGTTGATAGCCTGTCGGGTATCGTTGTGTCCGAGTTCGTTCATGGCCAGGTTGAGGGTTCTTTGGAAGTCTTGGTGGTATTGGTCTACTCGCTTTTCCAGGATCTGGATGGCTTGGTTGGTGAGGAGGCTTTGGCGTTGGACTTGGATGGCTTCTTTGAGGAGGCGCTGGTTGTCGGGGCTGAGTTGCTGGGAGGTTTGGCTCAGTTGTTTGAATCCTGCTATGTCCCATGTTTCGAGTTTGTGGTAGATGAGTTTGAGTTGGTTGAGTGACCGGCTTAGTTCGGTGTCTTGGCGTTGGAGGTCTGCGAGTACGTCTCTTATGGCTGGCTTGGTTTGTGGTGTGATTCCTTTGGTTTTGAGGATGTCGATGATGGCCTTGAGGTCTCTGGAGACGAATCTCTCGGTTTTGGCTGCTTGTTTTTCTTGTTGGGTGGATTGTTCTGCGAGGACTATCCGCTGCTTAGTGTCTGGCGGCGTCGGCGCTGACTTGTCTGGTGGGCCGTTGGGTTTCGGTTCATCGGGCGTGAGTTTGGGATCGGTCTGCGGGAAACCCTTTGCTGGTTTGTCAATTCCTGCCAGTATGTCTCGGGATCCTGGGAAATGGCCTTTAGCCTTCATGAAGAGCATGACTGCCAGTACGGGTATGGCCATGAGTATGGCGGAGTCGATCCAGGCTGCGAACTGGTTGTTCTGCGCCCAGGCATAGAGTTCGGGGAATGTAGCTCTGGTGAGGAAGTAGGTGACTATCAAGGCTGCCATGCTGGCTGTTGCGGTGTTTCCTCCTATGTGTTTGATGAAAATGAACAGCGTGGCGGCTACGAGGATTAGCAGGATGGCGGCTGCCAGGGGTGCGAGGTTTCCGAGTCTGAATCCAGTGGTGTAGGAGAAGACTGTCATGGCGACACTGAGGATGACGGCAATGCCGGTGCTGATGGTTCTCCCCTCCTTTCCTGGGAATTTCTTTGAAAGAACGAACTGGGAGAGTCCCGTGAATATGATCAAGTAAATGACGAAGTCGATGAAAGGACTGTATTGCTGGTAGGTTGCGGCTATGTCTATGTCTTGGAGTGGTTGCAGGATGGTTTCAAGCGGGTTCGCGATTTTGGATTCACCTCGTGGTTTTTTATTGTAGTGCTTCGAGTAATCTGTTGATGCAGTTGGTTTTGGTTTCTTCGGGCATGGTGAGCGTGATGCGCTTGCTCTTCTTTCTCAGGGTTTTGAGCCAGCCGGTGTCGGCATAGATCAACCCCATGTCGCTAAAGTAGATGAGGAAGTTTCTGACCATGCGGTCGGTTAGTGGTGTGTATTTGTATTTGTGGCAGTGCTGTGTATAGTCTTTGTAGATGTCGTCCGAGGGAATGATCCGCTTCGGGTTCAAGAGAATGGAAAGGAAGAGAATTTTTTGATGCGTGGGTAGGGCGCCTACGATTCCGGTGTAGGCTTCGCTTTCTCCTCGCTCCTGGGCTTCCTCAAAGAGGTTCAATGGGATGTTGGGGAGTCTTTTTTCGATGGCAACCAGAGCACAGTAATATAGCAGTTTAAGTGCTTCTCTTGCGTCACCCCTCTTTGTGGTTTCTGCTGCTGCGATCTTTTCGAGCAAGCCTTCTCCTATGACGTTGGGCTTGAAGCAGTAGTTGATTCTGTCTTGCATGATTTTGAGCAAGTCTTGGGCATTGTAGGGCGTGAAGATGATCTTGTTTCTGCCAAAGCTGCTCGTGACTCTGGGCTTGATGTAGTTGGAAACGTTTACGTCATTGGAAATAATGATGGTAGTGACTCTGCTGGAAACAAAGTCGTTGATGCGGCTAAGCAGGTAGAGAATGTCGTCCCCAGACTGTTTCAGGGTGTGGTCGATTTCGTCCAAGACGATCAACAGATTCGTCTTGGTTGTGTTGAGGTAGTCTTTGAATTCGTCGATGAGTTTGGCGCGGTTCCAGCCCACTCGAGGAATCTTCCGATCAGGATTCAATATCTTGAGGGTACTGCTGAGTATTGTTGCGTCTGTTTTGTTTTCTTCGCAGTTGATGTAAACCGTCTTGAGATTGACTCCTCTCTTCTCTCCTTCGGCTTCCAGCTTGCAGATGATGTCGAGAGTCAGCGCCGTCTTGCCCGTTCCGGGAAACCCGTAGACGAACAAATTGCTGGCGGCCTGATTCTGAAGAATAGGACTGAGTTGGATGACGAGGTCATTGTGCTGCTTCTCCCGATGAATGAACTTGCCCGACGGCGGCTTCAACTGGAACAGAGTCTCCTGATTAACGAGAAGCCTGTTTTCCGCCGTGTCCGTGAATTCTAAGAGGGAAATGCACATCACCACAATTGTCAGAACACTGCTTCTTTATATAGTTTTCCATTCCGGAATCCATTTCCATTCCGACCTCTGTCTCTGGAGGAACAGCCCCGACTTCCCAACGTAGCGATCACCGCCCAATCTGTGTCTTGACATCTGAGTTTGGTTTGCTGCTGGTACTGCGTTTTTCGCCGGTGATCATGACATTTGTTTTCCATATGGAAAGGATAGTCAGAAGATAAATCGACAGCGTTGCACTACAAATCAGAGGTTCTAAGATGGCCTTCTCTGACTACCGCCTCTCGAAAGCTGTGGGTTGCAGGCGCATGCAATGTGAATGACGGATCTACTCCTGAGAAAGACCCATCCTCTTCAGGGGCACGCGGGCGGCGAAAAGATCATATAACTCACCGCATTCCAGGCAGTACTCTCTAACACCATCATCATCAAGCACGGTAACTGCACCGTCCTCGACAACTTCCTTTGTGATGCTGATCGAGTAGAACTCTTCGTTTACTGCAATGTCTTTCTTGCAGTGATGACATTTGAACAACGACATGAATTCCTCCGGAGCCATTTATTGGCTCAAGGCCTATCCACGATTCGAACTGTCTCGAACTACTCTCGTTCGCACGACTTTCTGCGCTAGATCAATCAACTCTCTGAGACCAAGCTGTCAAGACTGCAATTCATCCGGCGATCTGATGAGAATTGTGCTGTGATTCTGATTAGAAATTGCATAATGGCATAGACGTTGTCATACATTATGCCCCTGAGACCGGCCTTTCTCCTTAAGTGGTACTTCAATTGTGCGAAGGTCATAAAGCTCGGCGCAGCTTAGACAGAGTTCCTGCACGCTATCCTGAAAGAGTACCGTGATCGCGTCATCTCCATACACTTCTTTTCCAAGATTGACGGAGAAGTAGGGTTTGTTGTCCTCAAGATCTTTTCCACAATGGCTGCACTTAAATGTTGGCATGATTTCCTCCGGGACTGCATAACAGAGTCAATGGCGCATATTTCACCAGCATAGCAAAGCAATTCATGCCGGCGCAGTGAACCTTCTACACTTCGAGCACTTTTCGAAGTAATCTATCTATTGGGAAATGCCCGCTTTCGTTACGGAAGAGAACATTCCGACCAGCAAAATCAGCCTCCGACATTCCTCCACCCCACCAGCTAATCTGTCTGTGCGGTGTCTGGGACAGAATGATCGAGGACAGTGTCACATCACCGTCTGCCAAGCGGTTCTCGAGGTCCTTGACCACTTTGTGAAAAGAGATTTTCGGATCATCCGGACCCTGCGCGTTGCGTAGTCCCTTAGGATCGACAAAGGAAATGTACTGTCGGTTGGACTGCAAAATCCACAAGATGAAGTCCGGATGGAAATTGCCCGCTTCGAAGAAACCAATTCCTCGACCGCGACTTTGATTTCTCAGCAGGTAAAGCTCTTTGTCAGCGAAGAACTCCTTGTTGTCACCATAGAATGCCCGAAGATCCGTCACGAAATCTTTCTCACCCTCGTTCAACGCGACAGGTTTTACTTGTACGATATTGCTTGAGCAGTAGACCAATGGCTCATAGAGATGACGGGAGAAAGTAAACAGTCTGAGATTGGCTCCAATCTCTACAGGCTTCAATTCACCTGCTTTGATGGCCGAGGCGACCTCTTTGAGCTTCTCAATGATCTGCGTCTCAGATTGTTGAATCAAGAAACGGTATTCTTCTATGAAATTGGGATCGTTTAGGTCAAGCTCACGGTACTCCAAGTGCGGACGTTCATACTCATCCTTCCGATAATAGTACAGCCACTCGCAGTACTTCTTGAGCAAAGCTGATGCTATCTCCTGCCATGCTCGCACCCTCCGGAAGTCCCTGAATGTCATTTCTTCGGGCGGAATATAGAGCGTGTACCACTCGCCGCTCGCCAACAGTCTGGCTACTTCATCTTTGGAGATACTGAGATTGTGCCAAGATCTCTCGTATTTGTAGTCCTGGAGTTCGAAGAAGAGCTCATTTAGGTCGAAGAACGCAACATGGTTGGCAGTGAGTTTTGCTTCCTGCTTAATCGCGATCTCTCCAGTGCCAGCGACTCCGATACTTCTCCTTGCCTGAATGCGTGGATACCAGTCCAACACCACTCTGGGCCTACTCACACCCTCATCAATCAACTTCAAGCTGGGCTTTGGACCTTCCTTCTTGAAATCGACTCCGTCTTTCAATCGGACGATGCGCAGTTTGACTTCACCAAGGTTGTTTATGACCGGCAGAATGACTTCAACCCGCTGTTCATTCGGAGGTAAGCCTTCCTCTTCGAGAAGCTCTTTGAATTGCTTCATGTAATCCGCTCGGATTCCGAATACATTCAGGGTCTCAAGGAGCTCAATGTGTTTGGGGTGAGTCAGTACCTCGATATGTCGGGTTCGCTTGAGACAGAAGTCAAACCCCTTCAGCCGCACGCCGCGACCAAATAGCTGAATGATTTCAGAGCCCTCGGTTCTTCCGATATTCATTAACCCCATGGTACTGACGCGCCAGCTATTCCAGCCTTCACTGAATTTCTTCGAACCGATCAAGAGATTGATTGTGCTATCGGCCTTGTTGAGTCCGCGAAACAGCGACCCAGAGAATTCTCGTTCCACCGTCACCAACTCAGCCTGCTTCTCGCAGAGTTTGTGTAAGCTGGGAGCATCGCCCACGTTGATCACACCAAACGGTTCATGCTCTCCGAACTTCAGGGCAAGTTCGCCTTCACTTCCTTTCAGAAGCTCGACGTGAAGTGCTGCCTCGGTGTCACAGTTGAAGACAGTTGCCAGAATGTCATCGAACAGCTTGTTGGCAGTCTTTCCGGTGGTAGCCAAGTAGGCAAAGCTATTGGCAAATATCTCATGACCACCCGGATCGAGCAAACCAGCTTTTCCTTTAAGAAGCCGCTCAATTCGCTCAACGCTGCTTTTCTTCTCATGAACAAAATTCGCCAGAGTCAGCAGAATATCGAGCACGTCAGAGACTTCGCGACCTTGTTGTTTGCGCACTGCATTTACACTGCCGCCAACGAAAATCCACAACGGCTTTTCGATCAGGTATGGCCGAAATTCTCCGATGCGGTCCCTATAGAGTCGCAACTGCTGATAATATACCAGCAGACACGCCGTCAGATAGAGTTTGCGTACATCTTCCTGCGTATCATCCTGTAAGTTCAGAATCTGGTAGTCCTTGCCGTAGCCGTCTCGGTAGAAATATTTGTATGAATAGTCGAAAATTATGCAGCGCGCATATTCCTGCTCAAGAGACTTGTTACTGCTCGCCTTGATTGCCTGACCAAAAGTGGCCGAATACTCGAAAGAAAACCCCTTCTCACAAAGCCGGTTTCGCATCTTCATCCAATGACCAATTTCGGCGCCACTGGTTCCGCGATGTCCTTCATCGACCAGGACAAGGTTATTGGCTTCGAAAGCATCCACCGCGACCGTCTTCTCGCCCATCTCTTCACGCAATTTGTGGATGTCGAGGATCTCAATCGAGCGGCCGGCAAATAATCCGCGCCCTTCCTTGGAGAACAGCTCGGCCTCGATGCCGGATAGCCGGAACTCATCCAAGTGCTGTTTTGACAGTCCTTCATTCGGTGTCAGCAGAATGACCCGGTTCAAACTCTTGCCATTGGCATGCAGGTCAAGGTAGTACTGATATTGCCGGATATTGATATGCATGATGAGCGTCTTGCCGGAGCCGGTTGCCATCCAGAGTGCCAACTTGTTCAGTTGATCGATCTCGAAGGGCTCGACCTGCTGAGCTTCAGGTTTTCCGGCATTGAACTTTTCGACTTGTTCGTTCAGGTCCTTCAGTAGAATGGTCTGATCGCGGAAGTACCGATCGAGATAGATTTCGGTAAATAGCAGTGCGAGGTACTGGAAGTACTTAGGGTAAACTCGCGCCGAGCGGTTCCGTATGGCGGTGATCGCCTGCCAGTGTTTGACGATGTTTTCATCATAGCCACGAAGCATGTCGTCAGTTAGTTGTTGTTTAAAAAGCGATCGCAATCGCAGCACACCGAAGTACTTTGAGACATTGTCAGGGTCGAATCCCTCGTATGCGGGGTCTTTGAGTGGTTCAGAGAGCGCCTCGAAACTGCCGACTTCAAACAGGCTTAGCAGCCACTGGTTCAGGACTAGCTTTTGATCGAACTTAAGCCGAGTTGTCTCGGGAAGAGGCAGACTGGTTTGTGTACGCGGTCGGCGTGGCATCTCGGCTGACCCTACACGTCTTCCACGTCAAACATCAGGCGCAGAAATTCTTCTTCGAGAAGCCGAACCTTCCAGGTGTCGTCCGGGCGTTTCAGATTTTCAAGATTATTGTCACCGTTGACATAGACCAGATCGAACTCCATGTCCCGCGTGTTGTATTTCTGCTTGAGGAAGAACTCGTCCAGCTTTTCATTCGGAGTCTCTTTCACATTTCGCCAGATGATGAGTACCTTCTCACCGGCTGGATTCGTTCCCTGTACGACCTTGATCCCTTTGATGTTGTCGATATGCTTAGTCCGAAGGCCGATCAGGTAGTTGAAGGTCTCAACCAAATCCACATTGACTTCTTTGGCCTCACCAACCGAACCGGTGGCTATCCTGAGTTTGTAATTGAATGGGTCTTCGAAGCTATCGACGTTTAGGAGACCTGGACTGCCAGCCGTCTCAGAATCGATCATATAACGGATGGTATAATCTTCGCGCACATCGTCAGATTCATCAAGAAGTATCTGTTGCTGTAGCGATCTATGTAGAACCAGATTTTGTAGAGTATCTTCAAACCCTTCGACTACGCAATACTTGAATCCGCCACCCCCTTCCCAGTTAACGGTCTTTGAAATGCCTGACTGCTCGCCAAACAGAACATTCTTCATTCTCGGGATAACTACACTGAAAAAGTGATCTCCCATTTCTACGCCAAGCCATTTGCGACCCAGTTTGTGGGCAGTTGCAGAGGTTGTTCCCGAACCAAGGAAGTAGTCCAACACGAGGTCCCCTTCTGAAGAGAGACTTTCAATTATCCGTTTCAGTAGAAGCTCTGAGTTCTCCGTCTTGAATCCCCAGTTGTTGGCATATCCTTTTATGTCAAGCCAATTATTGTCAGCCATGACGTACTCGCGCGGGGGAATCCAGTACTTAATAGAACTGTAGCCATCACCTTCGCGTCTTACAAACTCTTTCGATGAACCTGTTCTTAGCCAGTAATCATCGAGGCTCTCACCAGTCTTAGCGGCTGTAGTACTGTAAAGTTCATAATTCGATACGGCCTGCATGGCTCGTTCGCTTTTCCACATCCACTGGCCATAGTGATTGCGTAAATCAATTCCTAGAATTTCATAGCGGAGGTTTGGTCTGTCTTCTGCCTTCCAGAAGCTGTGCCAATGGGATTTCGCTTGTTCAGAGTTGGTTGGCTTAACTATCTTGTCAAATCTCGCTGACGGGTCTTGAGAGTACCAGTATATATTGTCATAGTTCACAGTAATGGATTTCATGGTCTCAAATTGCTTGTTCAAATCACCTTTTGATTCCTCTGCTCGCCTGACGATTATCTCATTTCTGAAGTTCTGAAAACCGAATATGCTGTTGAGTAAGAGTCTTAAGAACATGTTGCCGTCATGACTACAACGAACTAAGATAGAAGCGTTGGAGTTCATGAGGATTTTTGACACCAAGATTCTGTCTTGCAGCAACGTTAGCCATGTCGAGTCTTTATAATCGACTTTGTACAAGTAGTCCGGGGTCTCACCGAGATTGAACGGAGGGTCGATGTATACACACCTTACGGAATTACTATGTCTGTGAGAGATCAACTGCAGTGCTTGGAAGCTCTCGCTCTTCACGAGGGTGCCTTCCAAGCTGGACTCCACATCGGATAGCGAAGATATGATCCGATCTTTGTCTGAGGGGGAATAGAAACGGGTATCAATCGGCAAGTTACGATTGGATCTCAGAAACTCGACCGTCAATGGCGTCGAGTAACCGGGTCTCCCCAGGTCACCTCGAATTTGATCAATTTGGAAGAGGCGCACCCAATCATCTCGTTGTTCGTTGTTTTCTGCGAATAGTTGATAGAGCTCTTCTGGAATGCGATCAATTGAAATACAATAGTTGGTCTCAACAATGAACTTCTTCTTTAGCCAGAGCTTCTTCTGAAAGTCCTCTAGCTGTGCTAGGAAGTCGATAATCTTGTGAGCAATGCTTCTAATGGCCTTGACCTTATTCAAGTATTGCTCTGCGCGAGGAGGGGTTTCGTTTTCGATATCATCGAGATGTACAACTTCGTTCTTGATATAGAAATCAAGCTCTCTTCGTAGGAAGCCGCCCAAGTCTTTGTGAATGAAATAATCGAAAGTGTTGCGGGCCGTGTAGTCGGTCAGATGTTTGTCCAGAATTGTGCGCTTCGGATTTGATTCGGTTGGTGCTGCCGTCATCAAACCGCCTTGCCAGGCCTGGGGGGTGGAAGCAAGTACCTTCGCCGCAGTTGCTTCGTTAATGGCCGCCTGCTTGCGACGCTGATCATCCGGGTGATACTCGAAACGAATTACCAGCTCGCCATTCTCTTCAGCCACAGGATCAGTCTCAACCAACAGGAAGCGACGATCCTTATCCGCTGTGGCCTTCACGTTATCCTTTTCTGTGTCCGCTGCCGCAATCCTGAAGTGCACTCTTCGACCGTCAGCTAGCTTGAATGTGTAATCTCTGAAATACTCACTGGTTTTGATGTAGTATTGGTCAGCGTTTGCCCAATGTAGTTTGACTTCTTCGCCTTCGTAGGGAATGGCATAGACACCCGGCTTGTAACGACGCAGTGAAAGAAAATCGCCTTCATGATAGTAGCGCCTGAAAAAGTCGAAGAGATTGGAGAATACTTCGTTTTCGAGCTTGTCCAGGTCAGCTTTCGTGCCCAACTGCTGGCGCAGTTCCTTCACTTTCGGAATCGTGTCTGGATCGGCTCCCAGTGCTTTTGCTGCCTCAATTGCCTTAGTGAGCTCAGCCTCAATTGCAGAGCGATCAGAGTCTTCGATCGAAGCAAGAGTCTTGCGCACCTGGGGCAGGAGATCGTTATCCAGAAATCGGGTTATCTCATCGCGCTTCGCGTTCATGATGCGATAGATGCCGAAATCGAGATCGGCCTGGTCGAACATGAACAACTCGGCTAACAGCCGCCGAAATTTATCCAAATTACTTTCTGCCATAATCGTTTACACCTTGTTCTGTGCTATTACCGATAGATCAGCCGAGTCGTCTTCACTTACTTCTTCCATGTAATCGCCGTCATTATCTTCTTGTCGATCAACCTTTTTGCCAGTGACTGCTTCGATTAGACTTAGTAGAGCTGCTCGCCGGGTCTCATAGAACGACCCAAAATCATCTGCTAAGAGATACTTTGGTTCAATCAAGTGGGAAGCGATGATCTCGGCTTGGCGGTTTTCGGTCATGTTGCCGCTATCGCGCAGTTTTTTCAAGTAAATGCTTGGCGCATTTCCCCCAATGGCTCGATTGGTCTTGGCGGCCAGTGGTGACTTATTGACGATCGAGTCATATTGCTTGGGGTCGAGTTTCCGATCGCCACACCAAGTGCGTGGAAAGATATGATGAATGTCTATTGCTTCATCAAAATAGGTCTGAGCTTCTACCGACTGGCCCTTTCGGAAATCAAGGCAGCCTTCCCTCATCAAAAGCGCGCTGAGCCCCTTATAGGCAGCGCTGTTCCGCGTCCTCAGGGTCTGCAGTCGGGATGCCGGGAAGTTCGAGTCAGCGATAGTGGATGGTTCTTCCGCGCCCTCTAATATCCATGTCATTACCTGTCGGACGTCGTTAGCCAGCCTCGTATCAGTTGCACCGCCATACAGCTCACCGAATACGCCACACCAATACCAGCGCACCAATTTTTGTCGAACCGCATCCTTATCTCCCTCGTCGCCGAGAAGCGTAAGTAGCGTAGCCAGTGGGACCAACTGGGTCCCATAAGGCAAGTCGCGGTTGGAAAAAAGCTTCTGTTCGAAAAGCAATTTGGCAGCTGCTTCAAATCCCTTAGTCGCAGCCTCCGCATAGCCTTGGTATTCAGCGAAGGTCAACTTGAGAATCTCTGCGCGTTTGCAGCTTACCGCGGACAGTTGGTCTTGCTGCTTCCCGGCCTTTCTTTCTTTCCACCATTTGTCAAAGGTCGTCAGCAGTGAAATCGATTGGAGGAGCTCATTGGGGCCGACTGCCGCAAGCACGGTCTTCTTAACCAAGCGATCGCGCCTACCTTCTTCGATTTTCTTACCTCGGTCGTCTCGTTTGCCTTCCCAATCTTCACGCAGATTGAATCCATCAGCAGCAAAGCTGGCCGTTACTAACTCAAACACCGTGAGTGACACACCGCCGGTGTTAACCTTCTCAAATACTTGGCAGACTGCTACTTTAGGGGTGTTCTTAAGTAACTTGATCACCGGAATATGGTATTGCTTAAAGCTCTCGACCACGACCTTTTCAAAGTCGTCGAACAACTGACCCATGCTCTCTTCGTGTTTCCAATACTTATTGAAATCTCGCCTCCACTCAGCCGGGTCAAAAACCTTCCAGGCTGGAAAAAGGCAGTGTTTGTATTCTAGTTCTGCAGTAGAATAATCTTCGACTAGATCCCCGCGGAAGTTCTTCACCATCTTGTCAACTGGTAGACTTCGAATTGCTTCCTCACGATCCCCATTGGAAAGCAGCGCCTTTTTCATGTCAATGTAGTACCAACGCTCGATGTTCTTCTTTCGAGAGTCAAGTGTCTTGACGGCCTTCCCTAGCATTATGGCTTGAAACAGTGAAGTTAGACGTTGCTGACCGTCCAAAATGAATCGCTCCGGTTCAATGGCCTTCCCGAGTTCGACCCCTTCAACTGGACGAGGCTTGAAACGGACTTCCGGATTTCCGTTTTCCAAAATCATTATCGCGCCTATTGGATAGGAGAGCGAAATGCTGGCGATGAGACTTCGGATATGCGCATCATCCCATACCCAGCCCCTTTGGAATTCCGGCAGCTGCGTCTTGCCTTCGGCCACAGCTCGAAGAATATCCTGCAACGGCTCTTTATCACTTGTAAATGTCGTTCGATTCTGCATTTCTACTCCCCAAACATAAACGCCTACATCACTTGGTCCAAGTTTACAATCAAATCACAGACCAACTGATGATGAAAAGCTCCTCTCGTGAGGTCTTCTGAGCCATTCGCTTCTCAAGAGTTTCTATCAAGACATCGCGCTTGGCGGTTATCTCATCCTCTACGTCAAATATGCTCTGCCTTTGACGGCGCTGAACTTTTTCAAGATCGCGAATCTTTGTCTGAATGTCATGTTGTTCCTGAGTCGTTGTCGCCTGGCGTGATTGGCGATTCAGTGCCTTGATCTGGGCCTTAGTGTCTGATAATTCCTTTTCCGCACCGAGAACCAAATCCTCAGCCCAGCGCTCCAGGCGCTCGCGTTCTTCTTGGAAAAGGCGGTTGTTTGCTTCCAACGACCTTGCGATCACACCTTCCGCGTGACGCTGAGATTCACGGCGGAGTCTTGTAGCGACACTGTAATCAAGATGAAGCTCTTCTGCAGACACTGAACCGTTGCACCGGAACAGTTTTTCACAAGTCTCCTGATCGAGCGGGTCGCCACCTTCATCAAATCCTGAGAAGAGAAGATACTCCTCCTTGTCGAAGGACTGAATTGATAGCGACTGCAACAGTAGCCAACCATGCTTGCCGCGTAAATCCTCTACAGTCGCGATCCGGGCTGGGTGTGAACTAACATCGAAAGTTACATGGGCACAATCAGTGGTTAGTGCTTTTCCACCCTCAATCACGAATTGGCCAAGGGGGTGACTGAGCCGATAGAGATAGTAACCGTCGCTACTGGTTTTGCTCTTTGATATGAGTTTGTATTGGCCGGTCAGCAGATCAGGACGAGGCGAAGTGCGAAGATCGAATATCAGCTGGTCATCATCAAACTGGGAGCAGTCGGAAAGCATGTACCTGCTAAGCGCCCAGAAAAGCCTGCCAAAGTAATCCAGCTGTTCTCTTGCCTGTCCAAGTTGCATCTTAAGACGCGCGTGAACGTCTTCATCAAAGTGCTCAAGCAGTTTCTTTCGTGTGTCTTCTATCCGCGACCTGATGATATCATCCATCTGGGATTGGAGTTGATTAAAGGCAGTGTCAATCTCTTCGCGAGTACGGCAGCGCTGATAGATTTCCAGAATACGTTTCTCGAAATCGACTCCAGATTCTATGGCTCCAAGTATTTCA
This sequence comes from uncultured Ignavibacteria bacterium, assembly GCA_964552775.1. Lineage (GTDB taxonomy): Bacteria > Zixibacteria > MSB-5A5 > CAIYYT01 > CAIYYT01 > JADJGC01. The sequence continues at coordinate 20,809 of CAZKIH010000034.1, forward strand.
TCCGATGCGCCAAAAATGCCATTGAAGAGATTAAATTTGTTCGTTAGAAGCTCCAAGACTCGGCGGTCTGCTTCGTTTCTCTCATTCAAGAAGTTAATTACTACTACATCGTGTTGTTGACCATAACGGTGGCAGCGCCCAATTCGCTGCTCAATACGCTGTGGGTTCCAGGGCAGGTCATAATTGATCACAAGAGAGCAGAACTGGAGATTCACGCCTTCAGCGGCTGCCTCAGTTGCAATCATGATGTCCGCTTCATCTCGGAAATGCTCAATTAGAGCCGTTCGGATATCTATTATTCGTGAACCGGTCGAGCGACCGATGCCGCGATTCGTCTTAAGCCAGCTCTCGTATACTCGAGTGGCCCCAGGGCCGGAGTTTGTTCCGTTGAATAGGACTATCCTACCCGCATAACCGTTGGTTTCTAGGAAATTACGTAGATATTCTTGCGTGCGACGCGATTCTGTGAATACAAGTACCTTTCTATTGGCCCCCATGCGCTGCAACTCCGAGAAGCCGATCTCCAATGCAGACAGCAGACGCCTTGACTTGGTGTCAATCCCGATACTTCGAGCCCAAGTCTCATAGCGTTCAAGTTCCTTGATTTCTTCATCAAGCTTTTTTCGGTCGATGGTCGGCTCTTCAGTGCTGCCTGGTGGTGCTTCGTCCGGTTCGACTTGCACCTCTGCCGTTATCTCGTCGAGGTACTCGCTGTCCAGTTCTTCTCCGGAAATGATCTTCTCGACGAAATCCTCTTCAGGCAGGCCATCACGAAGCTTGATCAGCCGGGACCGCATTGTCGCGAGCGTACCTGCGATGGCGTGGGATGATGAGGCCAGCAGTTTTCGAAGAATCAGAGTAGTTAGAGTGCGTTGTTCCTTGGGTATGGAATACGTGTATTCTCGCAGGAGGAAGCTCGACACCGCCTCATACAATCTGTGCTCGTCATCAGTTGGGTTAAAGGGACGAGTAATGGCGCGGCGTTCAGTGTACTTGATGTACTCAATAACCTGGCGACGCAATGTGCGTTTGCAGAAGTACTGCAAGCGAGCACGGAGCTCGTCGAGGTCACTGTCTTGCCTCATGTACTGCGCACGAAAGGCGGACACCTCTCCAAATAGATGATCGCTAATTACTGTGCTCAACCCGTAGAGCTCAAGTAGCGAATTCTGCAACGGTGTTGCCGTGAGAAGAAGTTTGCGTCGATCTTCTATTGCCCAGCGAATTTGTTGTCCCATCCTGTTGCTTGGACGATAAGCTCCACGGAGCTTATGTGCTTCATCGATAACCACCAAGTCCCACCCCACCGCACGGACATCCTTCTGCATGGCACTGGCGAAATTTATGGACGTAACAATAACAGCATTGTCGAGCAACGGCGCTGGATTGCCCTCATTTCGAGCATCGCGATAACTGGCAGCGTCTAGAATGCGTGTAGGCAGATTGAATTTCTCTTCAAGCTCCAGGCTCCACTGCTTTCGAATGGAAGCTGGACAAATGACCAGTAGACGACGCTTCTTCTCTGACCACATTTGGCAGAGCACAAGTCCGGCTTCGATAGTCTTTCCGAGCCCGACCTCATCTGCTAGAATGACCCCATGACTCAACGGAGATTGCAGCGCAAACAATGCCGCGTCGATTTGATGAGGGTTGAGATCAACACAAGCGTCAAACAGGGAAATAGAAAGCCTTTCCACTCCTGTTGGGGGGCGCTGGCGTGTGAGTTCATGCGCATAATACTTTGCATGATAGGAAGTTATCGAAGTCTGGCTGATCACTGCACCTTTCACGGTTTGAGTCAGCAGAAATGCTGAGACACCTCTTTGTACATCCATGAATTAAGAACAAAATTGCGTTCTAGGCAACGAATAAAACGCGCTGAGGATAGTAATACACCTCATTTCCAATGGTCGGGGTAGATTTGCTGTAGGGGTGTGTCTTTGATGCTTGGGTTTCGTTTCCATTCGTGCAGTTTTTCCGGTTTCTTCTTCTCTTTCTTTCTTTTCTATATAGAAAACTATGAATATATAATACTTCTTTCTGTGAACGTTGGGAGTAATGGAAATGGGGTGATATACCCCTAGATTATCACGGATTGATGTATTAAATGAACGAGCTTATGAAGAACTTGGCCAATGAGGCTCTCTCTTGCCGGTTGAGCTGGCGCCAAGAACTTTGTACTTTGGCTGGAAGGTAACGGATCATGATCTCATTTGATCTCAACAACGGGCGAAATGTCTATGTGGACTCCTTCTTTTATGATCGCACTTATTCTGGCCTGATGGAAGGCAAACCGACGAAACAAATCAACGACGCTTTCATTGAAGACCTCGAGCTCAGAGTGGCGGGGATTTGGGGTGATCGGAAACATCATGTGATCCCGCCTATAGTCGACGAAAGTGATCCTGAGCATCCTCAGTTGCCTCCTGTGTTGATTACGGTCGCACTGCTTTCTTTCAAGCCTCTGAACGACAAAGCTGATTCTTCATCGCTGGTAGTTTCGTTCTTCTGTGAGGAGATTACTGACAGACCTCTTCCCAAGATCATCTATGAATATGTCCGGTCAATTCCCTGGGACGACTTGGCTGAGGATTTCTACTGGTAGGCATGCAGATTCAGTGAGAGGAACGCGAACCGCAGAACCTGATAGCAGGAAGATGTGAATTGATATGATCGGCACCGATCGGATTCGGGAGCCTGAACGAAGTTCTATACCATTGGTTATGGCGGAAGGAATCCTGAGGAGTTCGTGGCCCTTCTGAGGAATCATGGAATCAGGGCCGTTGTTGATGTGCGTTTGCGTCCTGAGCATTCTAGTATGGGTGCCTATGTCAAGGCCAAGGATAGCAGCAGGGGGATTGAAGGTCTTCTGACAAGATCAGGCATCGAGTACGTGTGGCTTTCTGAGCTTGGTAACGTGTTTTTGGGCTGTGAAGATTGGCGGAGTCGCTACGAGGAACTGTTTGCAGTTGCTGGACATCTGTTGACAAGGCGGCTCATGTACGTCAAGACGCCGGTTTGTCTGATGTGCGCCGAGAAAGATATAACCAAATGCCACCGTGGAGTAATTGCTGACTACCTTGTGAGAAATGGTCACCAGGTTGCTCACATTTTTTAGTTCTCGCGTCTTGTAGCTGACTTGACCGGGAGTCGCAAAAGTTCCCGGTTCTTCTCATTTTGAATGAGAGGAAAGATGGCCTGTGCTGGGGTTTAGGACTGAATAGAATCTGACCATCTGCAGGCAGGCTCCTTGCTGATCCCGCGCGCCAGAATCTGATGTGGCAGGCTCAAGAGGACTCAGATCAGGCCATCAAATCGCCAAGGGCGGCCGCCTTCATCAGCGGAGAGTGGTGACACTTCAGCGCGTTCCCTGTTGGACACAGCCATACTCTTATTTACTTGACCTCTTCGGACGTCTTTAGCTATCATTCACGGAGTTCAGACGGGTCTGACAAAGTTGGAAAACAGCCGCAACAAAAAGAAGAAAGCAAGGAAAAAGTGGCCTCCCAGGCACCCCGATCTCAAGTACTTGCGGCACAGTTTGGGACCTGTAAAGAAGCCAGAATCATTAGAGGAAGCTCTGATGGATTTCATAGACTTGGAGTTTATGTTCGGGGGTTTCCCGGGATTCGAACCTGGCGTGATCAGGGTGATCGAGATTCTCGCTGAGTACGATATCGATCCTCGGAGCAAAGGCGGCCAACAGCTACTCGGTGAATTTATCAATCATGCTGAGGAGGAATACTATGGCGACTTTGAGAGATTCACTGAATGTTCTACTTGTGGAAAGGAGTTTCTCCCTGAATATGATTTTGACTACGTTTTCAAGATCGTGAGCGGAGGGGTCACTTGCCCCAGATGCGGAGGGAATCCCGAAGATAAGCCTGCTTAGAGAGCGACTTACACTCACCAGACTCATAATCATCCGAAAATTGTCAATTGAGAGGGTTAGTATTAGATAGCTGAGCTTTAGAGAAGCTCAAATTACGACCCGTGTATAGCACGAACTGACTTAATTACTGGACTGCGTTTGGCTCCTCGATTCTGAGGAGCTTGCTGCCTTTTGACTGGAAAATGTCTGGAGGATCACCTCCTCCAGAAAGATTCTCAATACTTCTTGTTCGGCTGGGTTCAGCTTCTTGCTTTGGTCGTCGACTTTGATGATGAGGCTGTCTTCGTTCTTGTTTATCCAGATTTTGGTGTTTTTGTTGTTGAAGGTGTGGAAGAAGCTTGCGGCTTCGGTTTTTGAGGCTATGACTCTGAGTATTTCTGCGGCTTCGATGTCTTTGAGTTTGGCTTTTTCCCAGGTCCAGTCGTTGTTGCTTCCTTTCTTGCCTATGCCGAGGTAGATTTTGTTGTTTTCTTTGTCGTACTGGATTTTCAGAGCGCTTTCTTTTCCGAAGAAGCACTTGTCCAGTCTGTTTCGATGCTGGCTTTCAGTTGCTACTTGTTCCTGTTCTTGTATGGTTTCCATTGTGTCTTTCCTCCGAAGCTCTCACTTCTTTGAGTGGAGTTTCTTTTCTGACCTGGACGGGAAAGAAACGAAACGAGAGTGTGCTCGGGCTACTTGAATTGATTCGGAAACGTGTACAGGGATCTTGATCGGCAGACCCATTTGCTTAGTAGATGCTGGATTCACAGTCCTCTTCTCCCAACAGCAGAAGCTCTGACTTGAGCATCTTTCGCATTGTCGGATCATCGGTAGTCGCAAGTTTGTACTTAATCATGTCTTTCCGTTCACAATTGCTGCGTCGTTGAAGGATGTCCGTCCAGGTGAGCCTCGGTCCGTCGAGGAAGCTGCGTTCGTGCATTGTTGTGTTCATTGCCGTGTGGTAGTGCTTCGAGTTTATAATGTTTTCGGCCTTTAGCCCGTTTGCGGGCCTCAAGGGATCCTCAAAACCGAAAAGCATATAAAGGCGAGCCGGTTCCGGTAACGCATGGAGGATTGGAAAACAGAGCTGCTCTCTGGTATTTGTGCCGTGGAGAACGCGGTTGGACTATTTCGCGAGCGAGTGCGCAGCTTCTACTTCAATGTGATGTCATCGAAATACCGATGTCCCAACTGTCAGGACAGGTTTCAGATCATCGGTCCGTCGCACGCTCGATGCGGCTGTGGCACGACCTTTGATCCCACAATCGAGTTTCAGAGGAGTAGCTGCTGCAGCGCACCTCTCGTGAAAAAGTATCATCACTATGCATGCAGTGTCTGCGGCAGTTTCGTGCCTTCTGCGTTTCTGTTCGATGAAGCTATCTTCGATAGTGAGTACTTTCGCGAAAGGATGCGGCTTTGTCGCGAGAAGAAGTGGATGGAACAGTCCGAAAGACGAGCAGTACGTTTATCTGAGCGATCGGGCGTATTGCCATTAATCGTCGGTGTCGATTTGGAAGCTATTCCCAGATTGGTAATGGATCTCGATCGGCTAGTAGGCGCCGATGGTTCCAGCACAAAACCTCAGGTGTGGGGCGATGCACTCTCATTAGATGTCTACAGGCAGCACATCATCAATCTCGTGGAGTCGGAGATTCTCTTCAGTTGCATTGAGCCGTTGCCATTAGAGGAGCGTCGCGACAGAATCTACAGATTCATTACTTTGATATTCATGGAACACGACCACGAAGTCAGGCTCTCGCAGCGTGGCGAGGACATCTTGGTGGAGCGCCGATGAACCTCTCCGAAAAGGACAAGGAGTTCCTGGAGCGACTGAAGAAGCTCTGCGAAGAAAGACAGCTTGAAATCGAGACTAAGCATGCCGGTGTCAAGTACATGGTGTTGAGGCAGAACTATGGTGACAAGATCGAAAGCCGCTTCTTCATGACGCGCCAGGGCGTCAGATGGCGCTTTCATCGCCTGTTCAATGAGATCTATGTCTCTGCTTACGAGACCATATACTGGGTCGAAAGCAGCTTCGGCACAAGTCTGAGGGGCATGGCCTTGGAGATCGTCAAAGAGCGGGTGGAAATTCGCAAAAGGGCAAACAAAATGGCATTTTTCAGTGCTCCTCGACGAGAAAATGATTTCGCAGATGCCGATTCAAGGGACCCAGGACTGTAAAGGTAATTGCCCTCCTAAAGAAACAGGCTGCTTCCGGTGCCGGCGGCCTCTGAGATCCCCTTTCCAACAGCATAGTTGCTCATGAGAGAGCTCCAGACAGCAAAGTTCGGCCGGTTTCGCACGGTTTTCGGTGCAAGGCGATTTCAAGAAAACGGGCGCAAGTCATTTCAGTTTTTTAACATCGCCAGGATCGAGCGTTCCCCTTGGAACGCCCTGTTTCGATCAAAAAGGGTGGGGTAAACATGAAGGGTGGCACAAAGATTGAGTTCGGTTTCAACAAGATTAGCAGGATTCAGTCTCTGGATGAGTTTGCCGAGTTGCTCTTCCCAGGCAATATGAACCATCAGAAGCTGTTCCTAGCCGTGTTCGTTGAGTTGAAGTATGCTGACGGCCAGTATTTGAAGTCGCTGGAGCAGGTTGCTGAAAAGTATTGCTGTAGCCGGCGAGTTCTGGAAATCGTGAGGGCGAAGATGCGACGGCTGGGCCTGATCGACCACGTTTCACGCTTCAGCAGTAAGTATGGTTATCGTGAGGGTTGGGTGTTCTCAAGCCGTTTCGCCAAATCTGCAATGGTATTGTCTGAACTACCCGACAGGTTTCGCGAGACTAGGGATGCAAAGCAGGAAGCTAGAGACAGGGATTTGTTTAGATACCTCTGAATTGGCCGTATCCGTTTCGGTCATACCAGCAATCATTGTTGTCATCGACGCGCGCGGGTTTGGTTTCGTCGACGACCAGACGAAAGATGATGTGGTCTAGTTTTTCGTCCATCTCCTTCTGCCTTTTCTCGACGGTTTTCAGTCTTCGCTCCATGTTCTTGAGCAGTCTGATGTAGTCCGATGTGGATTGCTTGTTGTTCATACTTGTTGGGAATATTCACTACTATATAAAGATTACGGTTCATTAGGACTGGCAAGTAGTGAAACCTTTGGAGGAAAGGGATCATGGTTGCAACAGTCAGTGAACAATCCTGATATGATCTTGTCGGATTGCACATCAACAGCCAGCAAATATTGCTTGCATGTATGAGCAAGATATCTATATTCCACTTGGGAATGGGTCAAGCGTATTGAGAGTTTCCTAGCCCCCTCTCTCAGTACTGGCCTCTTCCCACTTTTTTTGATCTCGTGAGCCGCGTGGACGACCACTGCATCCCATCAAATGTAATCCTCCTCTCAGCCGCTCATAATCTTCTTTGTCTATAATGGAATAACCCGTTTTTCTCAAATTCTGCCTTACTGCAATCTCCTAAGCAATGGTATTTGTAAGAACAAAAGAGACCCGGCTTTCGCCGGGTCTTCCTGCCCTCCCTTTCGTCTGCTTGTCTATTCCTGCACGATCTGCAATTGATATTGCGGCCGGTGTTTCATTGTGTTACTTCAGCAACATCATTTTTCTCGTCTGTGTATAGCTGTCTGCTTTCAAACGGTAGAGGTAGACACCGCTCGGCACTTGTACTCCGTTGGCATCCCTTCCGTCCCAAGCAATTTCGTGAGATCCAGCCGGCATTTCAGCGTCAACAATCGTAACAACCTTTTGTCCCAGAACATTGATGACTTCGAGGGACACCCTCTGAGACTTCGGAAGATCGAAGGCGATCGTCGTAGATGGATTGAATGGGTTTGGGTAGTTTTGATTCAAAGCAAAGGCCGTCGGCAATTGGTTGCTGCTTCCTTGGCGGTACAGAATTTGAGCTACTTCCGCAGGGATCATTCCAGCCGGCACTTTCAAGTCGCTGTTTGCCAGTGCGAGAATGAAGCTGGCACGTATGTATCGCAGCCATGGGCTACCGCAGCCGGACCCGCCGTCATTGGCTGGAGTGATCTCATCGTTTACCAACATGTCGCAGTACGTAATGACTTGGCTGATAGTGCTCCCATCGCGCGAGGCAATGTGTGTCTGGCTTACCTTTCCGGAAACAACGTTGAGCATCAACGCCATTAGTTCGGATTTGGCGAGTCGTTGCATTAGCGGTTCATCTGCCGACGTATTGATCATGTGTAAGAGTTTCCGAAGGACTTCGAGGCTATCGGCATCTGATGCGGGTTGTGGGACCTGGTAGAAGTCGACGGGGTTAGTCGGGTTATTGTTGAAATGCTGATTGATCAGGTTCGTGAAGTTGGCAAACATCGCTAAGCTGTAATCCTGCGGCTTGTTCTGGAGCGCCTTAAGAAGCTGATGCGACCAGTAGCTTCGAGAACGCTGCTGCGGAGTGATTTGGAGATTTGTGAGTTCAAAGTCGAACCCGTGAGCAAGGCCTCTCACCGAGACTACTTCGGTCTCTGAATTCGCCGTGAAGCCTAAGGGAACGACTATTGAGATGACATAATTCCCGTTTAATAAGGAATTGAATGAGTAGTGCCCTTGTTCATCGGTCTCTGTTGACGATATTACAGAACCATATGAGTCGGCGAGATCAATGGAGATGTCAGGTAGTCCGACACCAGCGACTGTTACATAGCCATTTAGCGAGCCGGTATCCAGTGTCGATATATATCTCGGCTCCTCCGGGATGGAAGAAATCGGTTCATTCAAGACTAGATATACTGTATCCGTTGCAAATGTGTATCTAATTGAGTAAGTATCTTGCTCATCTGCCCCAGGTTTTGGCGCAACTATGACCCGATAGACGCCTTGCAACGGTTCAAACAATATTGCCGTTTGGCCACTATCATTGTCTGCTTCGGGGTAACTATAGATCCACGAATTTGGAATCTCATTAATACTGCTGGAAATTGTCCGCTCAAGAGGGTCAATTACTGTGAGACTGACCGGGGAAAGAGTCGTGATGGCCAGTGGACAGGAATTCTCGCCAAGGTTGACAACGGCCTCATGTCTGAGCAGTTTTCTTGCATCATCAGGAGTATCTCCCAGCGCCCATGGTGATGACCAGGCTTGGAAGAAGCATAGTCGTGGATAATCACCGCTAGAAATGAGGCTTAGGAGCCTACTGGCAGATAGTTTGTTCTCAGGTTCACACCCGCCATCGGATGCGCCATCGGATGTTCCACCTCCGTACTCTGTGAGTCCAAAGGGCTTGTTTGGAGCTATGTTTAGAATGGCGGAGTAATTGTCAATCTGTTCATCACCGTACTTATCCAAACCAACGACGTCGACAAAACCGTCGCCAGGATACCATTCTGGCTCGATGTCCCGGGAGTCATCTGGTGCCCAGACCCAAAGAAGATTGTTGAGACCCTTCTCACACTTCATATAATGATAACAGTATTGCCAAAGAGTCTGATATGCAGCTTTGTTGCCATTCGATCCGGAGAGATTCGACCACCAGAACAACCCGTGTCCGTCTTTGGTCTGATTCATTTCATGAAACGGCCGCCAGAGAATCGGAAGCAAGTGCCCGTCACGATCCTTTAGTACTCTTAGCCTGTCAGCTATGTAGTCAAGTTCCTTTCTGAATGATTCGTACTTGGTATTACCTAGTGAAACGAGGGAATCAATGCTCCCTCCCATTCCATTTGGAGATTCTTCGTTTTCGCCTGGTACATTCCAGGGATTCTTTGCATGCCAACTCACCGTTACATAGCCGCCTCTTTCAGCGTGGTTTATGAGTGACTCTGCACTCTCGCTCCAATCTTCAGGGCTAATCGTTCTACTAAACCCCAAATCGACACCGGCGATCGCTGGAATATACGTGTTCCTGTTGCAATCGGAGATTAGTCTCGTGAACGACTTGACGAAGTCTACTTGGTTGTAGTCGAGACATTCATTATTCGAAAGACACCCCGTGACAAAAGTAGTGCAGGTACGGCTCGCAAAACCAGCAAACTGTCCTGAAAGAATTTTGTCTGGAGAACCACTAGGGAGATTGGATTTTTCAGTCAAGAGTTGCAGTAACTCCTTGGCTTTCGGGCTCACATTTTCGACAACCGATAGTCCTCCTGATATTGCCGAGTTGTTGCCGCCGATGCCCATGACCTCAACCTTCACCCTAAACGAGTTCGAGACTGGTCCGGTTACATCCCAAAGTATGAACGATGGACAACTACTGCATGATAACCCATAGATCGACTCCCAATTACGGCCACCATCTCTAGAAGTCGATATCTGCAGCCCGGTGAGAGGTCCGCCTGCAGTAGTCCAACTTATGAGTTCGGAACAGCCAATGACCCACGTCTTTCCACCGCGGGGAGAAACTAGTGTGACAGTTGGCGGCTGCGGCAATCCAGTCTGTTCATAAATTGCAGAAACTTCGGCTGCGGAGAGAGCACGGTTATAGATCCTTACCTCATCGAGGTCGCCATTGAGACAATCACAGAAGCTGTTAAACATCTGGCGCCCAATATATCCATCATCCGTAGTATTTATGATCGTACCGGAATATGGTCTAGATGCGTCCAATGCCCCGTCGATGTAGAAATTGATCGTGGCGTCATCCTTCGTGACAGCAACATGATGCCAACTTCCAGCAGGAACCACTCCATTCGACTCCAACCGTTGTCCACCCAAATGCACGAACAACTTGCGAACCCCGTTGTACCAGGATTCCAGAATTCCAAACTCGTATCCAAAGTTGTCTCGAGCTTTTGAAAAGATTCTTGGGTTCGGAGCGCCGCCGCGGTAGTTGATCCAGGCCGCGATCGTAAATTGGCTCGATGGATTCAAGCTCGGGCTATTCGGCACTCTTATGTGTGTCCCACTAGAGAAGCTGTAAGCCGAACTAGTAGTGCCGTCAAATCCAGTGGTCAGAACAGCCCCAGATACAAGACCGTCGTTGCCGTTCCCACTTTCGTCATTTGCATTCCCGTTGAACGAACCATAATATACCAGTCCTTGGGTGTCCTGAGCCAATGCTGCGAAACTCATGATGAGTACGAGTGCGGCGACTTGAACGATCCTATGCATTTGATCCTCCGATAATGAAGTGGTGAGAAGACATTTACGCTGGAACAGAGAGTCAATTCTCGTGCCAAGAGTCTAGCAGCGGATCAAATGCAGCATTCGTTGCGGAGCAAGGACTTGCAGTTCAGCGACAGACAGAATTCAAGATGAGTAGGTGAAACTGCCCCAGTGAGAGGCATGATTGAGGTGAATCTACCCCAGCGGAATGTCGAGGTCCTTGATATCTTTGCGGAGATTGGAGCGATCAACCCCAAGTATTCGTGCCGCCTCACTCAGATTATTGTTTGCTTGTGAAAGAGCCTCGATAATGCACGTGCGGCGATAGTCCCTCAAACGCTGGGCCAGCGGAGTACGGTTGTTCCCGTAGCTGGTTTCGGCTCGGGGTTTCAGGCGCAGCTGACGCTCAACGTCTTGTTTGTTAATCAGATGAGAATCGGCGAGCAGAACAAGTGACTCGATCGTGTCGAGAAGTTGGCGGACATTTCCCGGCCAGTCGAAGTTGATTAGCAGTTCAAGAGCGTCATGATCGATTAAATATGGCGGCAGGTCCCGCTCAATAGTGAATCGGTCCACAAAGGCCTCAACAAGTATTGGAATATCCTCGCGGCGGTCTCGAAGCGCCGGAAGCCTGATCTCTATTCCCCGCAAGCGATAGTAAAGATCCTCCCGGAACTTGGATTCTTTCACCATGGCCTCGAGGTCTCGATGCGTTGCGCAGATAAGTCGAACATCGCACTTCTGCGCTTTGGGCGAGCCAACCTGTTGGAATTCCCCGGTTTCGAGTACGCGAAGAAGCTTGGCCTGGGTGGTGATGTCCAGGTCACCGATTTCATCGAGAAATACTGTTCCGCCGTTGGCATACTCGAACAGACCGATTCGGTCAGCGATCGCGCCGGTAAAGGCACCACGAGTATGGCCGAAAATCTCCGACTCTACGAGATCCGCCGATTTGTGGTTGCAGTTAAAGATGACCAGCTTCTGCTTCGAGCGCGGGCTGATGCAGTGAAGCGCACGGGCTACAAGCTCCTTGCCTGTACCCGTTTCGCCTAGAATCATGACTTTATTGTTAAATGGACCCACCTTCTGAATGAGACGAAACACTTCGATCATCTTGGTTGATTTCCCCACGATCCCAAACGAGTCTTGTGCGAGCTCCCTGAGTCGTTCGGCATCAGATCGCAAACGGAAGTTTTCAACCGCATGTTGCACTGAGCGGATCAGACGATGACTAGACAGTCCTTTTTCGACATAGTCGTAGGGCTTCTCCTCACTCATGATTTGGGACTCGTGATATTCACCAGGATAACCTGTGTGGAAGATGATGGCGAGATCAGGTCTGATCCGGGAAATTGTCCGGGCAGTCGTAATTCCGTCAGTTCCAGGCATCTTAATATCCATCACTACGGCGGCAATATGTGGATGCTCGTTAGCCATCTGAATTGCTACATCGCCGGAATTCGCACTCAGCACTTCGTAGTCGTCTTCAAAAAGTCCAATCAGAGACTTTAGAACCTGCGGGTCGTCATCGACCAAGAGTATGATATCTCGATTCGTAGCTGTCATTTTGTACTGCTCCCTGAACTTGCGACTGCGTTGCCTTGTTTAAGGAATCGGCAACTTCACTCGGAACTTTGTACCCTCTCCAAACTTGCTTTCTACTGAGATTTCCCCGGCATACAGTTCGATAATCTTCTTCGAAACTGACAAGCCCAGTCCGGTGCCGGTTGCGGGCTTTGTCGAGAAAAAAGCGTCGAAAATGCGTGGAATGTCTCTTTCGTTAATACCGCTGCCATTGTCGAACCAGTCGATGATTACATGGTTTCCCACTATCTGCCAGCTAACCCCGATCCGCGGTCCCATTCGGTCAGCCAGGGCGTCAATGCTGTTCAAGAGCAGGTTGTTGAGTACGCTTCTCAGATGATCGAAGCGGATGTTGACAATTGCATCACTTGGTCCTGTCAGTGCAAGGCTGATTTTTCGCTCTTTGATTGCAGGTTCATTGGCATCGGTGATTTCGTTCAGGGCAATCTGCAGGTTTACAGCCTCAGCCCGAACCTCCGATTCAAGTTTGGTATAGATCGTGATTTGCCGCGTTAGGTCTACTGCGCGGACCATCGCGGAACGGACAGCATGATGAGTTCCGAGTATCTTATCAAGGTCTGGATGTGAGTCTCGCAACAGACGCTCCTGCTTGATCAATGCGCCATCCGCTGGAAAGAGCGCGTTCTTGATCTCATGGGCAAATCCGCCTGCTATATCCTTCGCCTGTCTGTACTTCTCTTGCTCAACGATGACTGCCTGAGCCGCTTTGAGTTCCCTGTGAGTATCCTCAAGCTCCTGCTTCTGTTTCCGAATAGTGGCAAGATCACGCTTTGCACGTCCACGACTATAGAAGACAACGGCCAATCCCCCGATGAGGCTGGCGAAGAGCCCGACTACGTAGATTCGGTAATCGAAGTACAGGATCAGCAACGTGTCCAGTAAGCCTTTTCGCTTTGTCTCGAATATGGTATACGAGCTTCGGGAGGAGAGGATGAACTTTGTATTTGGCGGATTGCTTGTCTTTCCCAAGTTCTGCACATACGCCTCGCTGGCGCCGACCCGGGCAAGTTCATGGAAACTGCGATCATAAATGCCAGTCGCGTCGCCCTTGAAGAAGACCCACACCGGTCCCACTCCTGCAAACTCAGAAAGCTCGCCCCTGAATTCCTTTAGGTCCGACTCATCAGACTGCGCAAGAAGCTGCAGCGACGAGTCGAAGCAACATACTTGGCCCTCTTCAAGTAGCGCGAAGATGCATCGGCCGGAAATGTCGTAAAGCTCTGATTCCCAGATGGAGATCGGCCTTCTGGGTAGTAGTGCAGTGCGAATCACATTTCCACGATTGTCAATCATGGACATCTGCGGCTGAGCAAAGTTAGTATCGACTTCAGACGACAAGCTCGTGTAATGAGTGATGACGAAGCGTGTGCTATCACGTAGTGCCAAGAGTTGTGTGGGCTGACTGAACCCGGAGATCTTTTGATGCTGAACCGGCTGTCCCTTGGAATCGATTCTGGTGAGATACCCTTGCCTCGAATCAAAAACCTCTGAGTTTGCATAGCCTCCACA
>CAZKIH010000035.1:0-8538 GCA_964552775.1 uncultured Ignavibacteria bacterium
TTCTGCCGCTGCAGTGAGGCGCATGACAAGTCGTGCACGATGGTGATCCCGGATGCACGCGGGAGACGCTGAATGTTGGAGGCAAAGCTGGATTCCGGCCCCGCTAAGGCGGGATCTTCGACTTTCGCCGGAATGACGGTCGCGGAGGGCTGCTTTACTGGAGTTTCATCATTTTGCGCACAGAGACGAATTCGCCAGCTTCGAGGCGGTAGAAATAAAGGCCGGAAGAAACCTGGCGGCCGGCTTCGTCGGTGCCATCCCAGATAACATTCTTGAAGCCTGGTTCCTGATAGGAATCGACAAGAGTGCGCACAGTCTGGCCAAGGATGTTGTGGATGCTGACGCGAACATTGACGCCCTCGGGCAAGGCGTAGCTGATGCGCGTCTGCGGATTGAACGGATTCGGGAAATTCTGCAAGAGCGAGAAGTCGTTGGGAACGACGACATCGGAAGCGAGGCTGTTGACGAGTTCGAGCATGCGGTCGCCGCGATCAGTGCCGGCAAAGTCACTGAGGGCGGGGCGCAGCTGACGGAATCCCTCGGCGTAGTCTATCAAATCGATATCGTCAAAGTTGAGCGACGCGAGCGAAGCATGAGTCAGGTCCCAATTAGTCGAGATGACAAGCAAATCGGTGACATCGATGATCCCGTCGCCGTTGGCATCCGCAAAAGTGGCGCGAGGGTCTTCCCACTCGAGGGCCTGCTTGGCGGCAAAACTGTTGCCTTCACCAAAGAGGTCGCGGCGCGGGCCTTCGAGCGCGAAGAAGATTCCAAGCGGGAGAACATCCATTTCGTCGACGCGGCCGTCATCATTGCAGTCCCCGGGAAACACGGCCGGGCCGGTCGAAAAGTGGAATGCGAAATCATCGAGGGGCGATCCCTCGCCGATGCTGTCGTTGTCGGCATCAAGGGAGTTACCGGAAAGATCGCGAACCAGGCCGCTGAGTCTGACATTAATGGTGTCATAGGCGGGAAGTTTGGCAGACGGCGTGAAAGTGAGGCGCGTGTTTTCATTGGTTGCGGCGAAGGTACCGGCAATTGCCATGTTCAGCCGCTTGGAGCGCACACTGAGCGGCACCGGCGTGAAAGTGCTGCCATCGAGAAATTCAGAAACATCCAGCGAAATCGTCGAACCGATTAAGACCTTTTCGGTGTTGGCCGGAGGCGAAGTCGCGACGACATGCGGCGGTTTGCGCTCGGGAATGCCGAGTCCGGCAAGGTCGATCTCGAAGAACTCCGACACCGGATCGTTGGTTTGTATTTGCAGGGTTGCAGCATAATCGCGGACCTCATCCGGGTTAAAGCGGATCGGTATCTTGAAGAAACTGCCGGGCAGAATTGCCTGCGGAGACGATGTCACAAGCGGCACGAAAGCCGGGTCGGAGCTGAGGACATTCAATACCGATACGGTGAGCTGCAGCGGAAATTGCAGTTGGTTGGTCACAACCACGGTGTCGGTGAGGTCTTCATCAATTTGCACAGAATCGAAGTCGACGCTGGCTGGGCCGACCGAGGCAATAGCAAATGGGTTCGAGCGAAAGAAGAGGCTTATCGTGTCAACGGGCAGGTTGCCGGTCGAAGTACCGATGATGCGCAGTTGATATTCCCCTGCCGCCAGTACGGAGTCCATAGTCACGGTTGCAGTGAACTGCTCCGGAACGGCGACCTGCGTCTTGTTCAGCGTGACTGTCGCCTTGCCCCGGCGCGGAGTCGTCGGGAAGATCGAAGCGCTCAGGTTGACGCGACGGGAGTAGGCGCCGAATATGGTGTCAGCTTGAATCGTATAAACCTTCCGGAAATTGCTGGTCAGAGTATCGGCAGAAGCGATTTTGAGATCGAAGCCTGAGACCTTCAGGTAGTTCGGTTGGGTGAACTTAACTCCGGACCCGCATTTGTTAGCGGCAGTAAGTTCGATCGAGTAAATACCGGGCACATCATAGGTGTAGTTGGTGTCCTCGCGCTGGGCACTGCCACCGTTGCCAAAGCTCCACAACCAACTGGTGGCGGGACTGGAAGCGCTGCCATTGAAATTGACTAGTAGCGGAGCGGAGCCGCTCAGCGGACTTGCTGTGAAGCCGGCGTTGGGCTTGTCGATGACAGTCAAGTTGAGCGTGAGCGTATCGACGCCACAGGGGTTCGTGGCAATTAGTCGCACGAGACGAGTCCCGAGGGCTGCGAGCGCATAGGTGTGGGTCGGGCTAACCAATGCAGAGGTATTGCCATCACCGAACTGCCAGAGATAGGTCGAATTCGGTGTCGTGGTGGCATTGGTAAATGTCACCGCGGTACCGACACAGACTGTCGTGTCGCTGGTGGTAAATTGCGGATCGGGTTTACCCAATACGGTGATTTGTTTAGTAACAGACTGAGTATCGGAATCGCAACTGGCGGTCATCTTGATGTTGTAAACACCGGGAAGCGTATAGGTTTTGACCGGTGCGAATTCCTGGATTATCAAAACGGTGTCGACATCACCATCACCCCATTCCCAGATTGTGCGGTACCAAGAGCCGGTGATCGCAAACTCGGTTTGAATAGGTTGCCCGGCGCAGGCGGTGTCGGGCGAGAAGGTAAAATCAGGAACGAGCCGACAATTTTCAAAGGGGCCGATGTCAGGATTGGCACCAATCCAACGGCTGGCGCCCTCGTAGTCGCTAAACGTCAGGCCATCCAAGTATTGTCCGGCGTCGAGCAGAGGCGAGGTGTTCGACAAGTGATAATTGCGGGCGTTCTCATTGACGAACAGCGGATTCACGCCGATGAGATTGCTGGAATTGAGATTGCAGCCGCCGATAGAAAGGTCACTCGGTGTGTTTTGATAGAAGCAATTCTTGAAAGTGCTGTCGATCGATGTACCGTTGCA
The DNA here is from genome assembly GCA_964552775.1 of uncultured Ignavibacteria bacterium. GTDB lineage: Bacteria > Zixibacteria > MSB-5A5 > CAIYYT01 > CAIYYT01 > JADJGC01. The sequence goes on from CAZKIH010000035.1 coordinate 2,864, forward strand.
GTCAATAGGATTATCGCTGTTGGCCATGAAGATGTTATTGAACATCACCGGCCGCGCGGACGGCAGATAGGCTATTCCACCACCCGACGCCGTATCGCACTCGCCTTTGTAGAATAGATTATTGAAGATCCGGGCGCGAGCACCGGCATCGAGGTACATACCGGCACCGTCGAGGCGACTACGGTTCCAGCGAATAAGATTGTTTTGCACGGAGGCTGGGATGGTGTCTTCGAAAGCGCCCAGCAGGTAAATGCCGCCGCCCAGATTCTGTATTGACCAGTTGGAGTCGATGTCGTTGGCCCAGATTTTGGGACTGGCAAAAATGCCAGTGATACCGCCGCCGCTGCCGGTTGCCCAATTTTCCTTGATGACGTTGTTATGAATGAATGGCCGGCCGTATTCGGCTCGAATGCCGGCTCCGGACGAGAAGACGGTGGGACTGCCATTCTCAAATATTCTGCAATTGCGAATCTCCGGATTGTCGATGTCGCCGACGGTATTACTGGGAATGTAGATTCCGTATGGTACGCCGCGTCTGATGCTGAAGCCATCAATTTCAAGATAGCCGATATCGAGACTGAACTGGACGCAGGTGCCTGAGAGATCGCCATCAATAGTCGTTACAGCGGGACCGCCCTGGCTCTTAAGCAGGACTGAGCCTGCGCCTGCGATTGAGACGTGTTCGGTATAGGTGCCTGGTTTGACCATCACGGTATCGTCGGAGCCGAGTTGATATGAGTAATTCAACGCAAACTGAATTGTCCGAAAGGGATTGGCTTCGGTGCCAAAGTTGCCGCCGACGGCATCCGTGCCGTTGGGAGCGACCCAGATGGTTGCCGCACGGGCAACGTGGGTCATGACGAAGAACGCCAGTGCCGGCGCGCAGATGAACAGAGTCAGCTTACGGAGCATCTATTTGGATTTCTCCCTCTTCTATGTAAAGAACACCTGTGCGTGGTAAGGCGGCGCCCTGCCAGTCAATCAGGCTCAGTGTGGATTCCGGGACGCGCAGGAACGATGTCCCTACTGCCCGCGGTGCAAATGTTATGACTGCCGCAGAACCATCAGCTGACACGCCTTGGGGCTCTTGATTGCCTCTGAGGCTGTAGGCGACAGCCACGTAGCCGGGGCGCTGCACGGTGAAGAAGATTGGATTTTGGCCGGTGAAGAGGTTGCCCTCGGAAACGGCTGTGACCTCGACGAGGTTGGTGTCGTATTCGAGCCTGAAGCTTACCCCGAACAGCGAATCGACATTGTGGACGAGAACGCGAACAGTCTTTTGCGTGTTGTCATCGGTCTGGGTGAACATCGGGCTGACTCGCACCATTGGGACGAGCGGCTCGAGCTTGATGTTAACTTCACTGGTGACTCCAGCGAGAACATCGGAAACCGTACTGCCCCGGTAGAGAGCAATATCATCCTCGGCAAAGGCTGTCATTTCAAAAACGCGGTCTTCACCAAGCGGTACGTCGACGATGACCGTAGCCTCACCGTCAACAATTTCGAGTTCGCGGGTGATGGTGTCGAAGCCCTCGCCACTGATGACGAGAAGAATGCTCGTTATGTTTGCGCCGAGCCCATATTCCTTGAGCAGGGACGAGATGATGATCTCTTTGGTCCCGGACGAATTCGGCTGGTTTCCTGAGCAGCCAAGAAATGCCAGGAGCAACAGAGACAACGTCGTGATTCGCAGGATACGCATTAGAATCGCACCCTCCCGCCGAAGCTGAATTCGGTACCGGAAACGTCGATGGTCAAATCCTCCGGAGCGTTCTTATTGGCATCGCCGGTATTGATTACAAGACGTCCGAATAGCGAATAACGTTGATCCCGAGCGCTGTACTCCATTCCTCCGCCAAACGAGTAGACATCGGATTTCCCAAAAAAGTTGGTTGAGCTGGAGGCATATTCGTTGGCCGAAAGCAAGCGGTAGCCACCGAGGAGCGAAAGGCTAACCTGCGGTGAGATGTTATAGGCAAGGGTGCCGCTGAAAACTGTCTTGTCGCTGTTGGAGTTCTTGTCTTCGCTCCGGAGGGATGATCCGAACAGCACGGAGTTCTTGCTGCGAAGGATATGCGCCACGGTAACCGCGGTGCCGAGTTTGCCGAAGCGCGAGCGTCCAGTGACGACTGCCGACAGCACGCCGCCGCTTTTGAAGACCTCGAGACTGCCGACCTTATCAGCCATGTAATGACGATATGAAACATCCAGGTCGAGTGCACTCTTGTCACCGATCGCGGAGGTCGAGCCCTGGATAGCGATTTCGTCGCCGGGGTTGTATTTGTCGCCGTCCTCGAAATAAGTGAACGATCCATTGAGATTGTAGCTGAGTGTTGCGCCATAAAGCAGCCAGTCGTTGGCCTCCGTCGCGACACCGATTTGACCGACGACGCCGAAGCCTTCGCTCACCTGTTTGACCGGCGTTGAGAGATAATCGTCGGAGATAAGTTCGGCGAGCAGTACCTGAACGGTGTCGAGGTTGGTCTGACCCAAAGGCAGGACAACACCGCCGGAGACGAAGACCCGATCCTCTGCAAAAGAGTGAAAGACGCGCAAGGTGGTTCCCGACATCGAGGTCAGTGTAGCAGTGACGTCGGAGACGTCGAGATTGGAGCGGCTGATCGCCGAAGCGAAGTGTACCTCCCAATTGTCGGCAACCGGCAGGAACACCGTAAATGGAAACGCTGATTGGGTGAGGTTGAGTTCTTCCCCGCCGACCGTGAGTTTCCAGCTCTGATAGACGATTCTTCCGGCAAGCGCTTTTGTTTGTCCGTAGACGATTTGGGCGTCAGCGCTCTGACTTGCGGCAAGAATGAGAATCAATGAGACGATCGACGCAATCCGATAACAATTGATCAGTCTGTCCTCCCTCTTACAACAACGGTGCCTCGTGATGGACGCGGCGCAACATAGGGGTTTTCCTGTTCAGGCGCCGTTCCATGAGTCGCCTCCTGCAGTCGTTCGATGATCACACTGCGATCGACTTCGGGACGATCCTGCCCGGCGAGATCAGTTCCGGCTAATGCGGCAACTTCGCCGACCGGACGCAGCGTGCCGTTATAATCAGATAATCCGCCGAAATCCTGCACGGCGGACTTGGCGAGGCCAAAATTGGGATCCTGGTCGAGTGCCGCGTTGAACTCAGCTTCAGCCAGCGAGTACATTCCCTGGTCGACGTATTCCATTCCCCGCGAATAAGCGATCAGAGCCAGCATCGATTCGGTTGCAGGCTTGCTGATAGCGTTCCTGATTTGCGGCGTGATTTCGTAACCGAGTTTTCCAATGATATCAAGACTAAGCTGTTTCTGCATCTTTACGATGTCGGCCATCTTTCCTTCCCGGCGATCAGGGTAGCTGGCCAAGCCGGGGCCGACATCGATAATACCGGCGTCGAGTTCGATACCGTCATCGGGTTTCGCATTAAGCTGGCCGGTGATGACCTTGGCAGCGCCGACAAGGCGGCCAATTCGCGGCGAATTGAACTTGTCGGAGAATTCCGACTGTCCGAGTTTGAGCTCTTTCTGCAGAGTCGTGAGTTCAAGGCGTTCAACGAGCGCGAGATTGGGGACATTCGCGAGATCGGAATAGATCAACTCGGCGATCCCGCGTCCGAGCGCCCGGTATTGCTGCGGCAGTGAATTCGCATCGAAGCGAACTACTGCAGCAGTGTTGCCCGGAATCGTATTGACGTCGATGTCCTTCTCGGAATTGATCGCGGAAGAGACGACGCTCTTGAGGTGCTCGTCTTCCATCCAGCGAAGCCGCTTCCTGGCTTCGATCTGCAGGCGCTCTTCGCCGTCGAGGGTCAGGTACTTGTGATAACTGACGCGAGCGCCTTCCAGGTCACCCTTGCGCTCGGAGATGATACCGCGATAGAAAACCGGTGCGGGATCCGCGGGCGCAAGATGCGAAGCCTGGTCAAATGCCTGCAGAGAGGCGTCGAGGCTATCGAGCTGGTAATAGGCGACGCCAAGACTTCGCCAGAGTTCAGCCTTGTTGGGTGATTTTTGGAGTTGGCTGTGGTACATCGACACAGCGCGTTCGTAATCACCTTTGCCAAGAACACGCGAGCCGGTGCTCTGGGTGCTGGCGCACCCGGTGAGAACACCGGCGAGTGTGACAAATGTGATTACTTTGAGAAATCCGTTTCTCATTGAGTGTTTGATTTGATCTCCAGTTCAACACGTTGTTTGCGCTCTGAGGCCAGCACAAAGTTGGGAGCGATTTGGAGGGCCTCAGCATAATGTTTGTTGGCTGATTCGAGATCGCCCTTCTCTTCAAAGGCGATGCCGCGCGACTGCGCCAGGATTGCAGCGAGGCTGATATCCGGGACTTTTGCACCGGCCTTCTTGATGGCGTCGGACTGGACATTGAAGTAGGTCAGGATTGAATCGGTGACCATGCCAATCAACTGGCCGATCTTGCCTTCCTTGCCTTCGAGGCTTACGCTTTTCTTCGGCAGGCTGGTCTCGGTGTCAATGATGCGCGCCATGATGCGCACCTTGTTATCTTCCATCTTCATAAAGGTGCCGAAGACGAAATTCTGAACGCCGATGACCTTGCCAACCTTGAGGCGGCTGTTTTCATCGGCAAGTTCGCTCTGCGACAACTTGAGTTCGTTAACGATGTAATTGATCTTCTCGCGCGACGGAACATAGACCACGCCAGACTGGGTCAGTGTGCTGTTGAGCATGGCGGCTACGCCGATTCCGGCGGAAGCATATTTCTCGGCATCGACGATCGAGCCGTTGGCAAAATCCGCAGCATAGACAGTGATCATCTTGTCGCGCATGCCGGGTTTGAAGCCGGTATCCTGGCAGAACTTGATCCAGGTGCGGGCGAATTTCTTATGCTCGGCATCTTCATTGAAGCTGGTGTTGGGATTCATTTTGACCAGAGCGCCGAGATAGCTGATGGCAACCGGCTCTTGGTTGTTCACGGCGGCAGCCTTGGACAACCAGGTTAAGGCGGCAATGCTGTCCTGAGTTGTTAAGCCCGGCTGGCCGACCAGGTCGGTGGCCTTGAGGACGGCATCCGCGAATTGTCCAGTGCGATATAATTGACTGACTTTGTCGAGGTCTTCCTTGACGCCGGCATTTGCAGCCACAAGCGGCAGCGCCAATAGCAGAAGCGCCACGAGAATGTTAAGAGAGCGCATAACTTGATTCCTTTCGTTCAACTTAAATGTTTAACAAAATCATGCAAAGAAAATCACTTCTTCCGCAACCGTATCTCGACTAAATCAGTGCCAGGCAGTTGAATGAACTTCGGCTTGTCGACGGTACGATAATCGGGATGTTCGATCCAAATCTTGTGCGGGCCGTTCATCAGCTTCTTTGGATACGGTGTTTCACCGTCTTCCTCTTTCTTGTTATCGATATAGACCTGGGCAGCAACGACTTCGTTGGGGTTATTTTCGACCAACGAGGCTATTGTCAGTTTGCTTTCCTTCTCTGTGGGTGTGAAGATCTTGCGCACTTCCGAACCCTCGATGTTGACAATATCGGTGAGTCTTCCGATGTCAGTGACGAGACCAACCTCAAAAGAGCCTTTCGCCAAATCAGAGAATGTGAGCGGTTGTCCTTCATATTGTACGCTCTTCCCGTCGAACACAATCGTCACAGGTTCGAAAATCTTGTAGTTTTCAACAACAACGACGAGGCTGCCGGTTGGCG
>CAZKIH010000035.1:8638-10646 GCA_964552775.1 uncultured Ignavibacteria bacterium
GCCTCAGTGATTTTCTGGTCCATCCACTTTGAGGCGGCGAGGTATTGTCTGATCTGAATTTTGTCCGGGACTGCCGGCGATTGCGACTGCAGCAGCAGGGAGAACTGCTGGGCCGAAGCTCCGTATTGCTTGTCGGTGTAGGATTGCATTGCTGTTTTCAGCGAGTCTGAGAATGTCGCGGCGGGCGCGCTTGTCTTAGTCGCCGGCTGCATCAAAAAGTACACGGCTGCGAGAGCGATGACGATGATCCCCGAGATGGCTCCAATGATTTTGCCCTTGCCTGTTCTCGCACGGGAATCCGACACATGGTGGGCTGGCGGCGGCGCGGTCGCGACTGTTCGCTCACCGTAGGCGACCTGGGTTCTCATGGTTTTGTCGGAAGTTTCCGGCAGTTGCAGTTGACGCAGTGCAGTTGCCATTTCATCGGCGTCCTGGTAGCGCTTCTCCGGTTTCTTCTCGAGGGATTTCATGATCAACTGTTCGATCGATGGCGGAAGCGAGCTGCGAAACTCGCTTGGCAGCGGCGGCAATTTCTCGAGATGCCCGGTCATGATCTCGTAATCAGTCTCGGCTTCGAAGGGTGTTCTTCCCGTGAGAACCTGGTATAGCGTAACGCCGACCGAGTACAAGTCACTCCGGTTGTCAATATCTTTGCCGCGAATTTGCTCAGGTGACATATAGAGCAATGATCCGGCTCCGGTGCCGGTCCGGGTGAGCTTGGCACTACCCGCAACCTTGGCGATACCGAAGTCGGTGATCTTGACGACATTCGCCTTGGTGATCATGATATTCGACGGCTTGACATCGCGATGAACGATGCCGTTGACATGGGCATAGCCAAGCGCCGCCAGAAGCTGGTCGAATACTGGGATCGACTCGGCGGGAGTGAGGTACTTTTTGTCGCGCAGAACGCGATCGAGGTTGGTCCCGTCGACGTACTCCATGACGATGAAATTGAGTCCATCAATTTGATCGTAATCATAGACCCGCACGATGTTCTGGTGTTCAAGTCGGGCCAGGGCCAACGCTTCACGCTCGAAGTAGGCGGCGAGCATTTCATCGGAGGCAACCTGCGGGTGGAGAATCTTAAGCGCGACTTGCTTCTGGAGTTTGGTGTGGTGAGCGAGATAGACAGCGCCGAATCCGCCTTCACCTAATTTGTCAATGATGTCGTATTTACCGACGCGCTTCAGATCCATTTAAGTCCCGCAATATCAAAACGTTAAGATTACAGAGCCAACAAGAAACCAAGATGGCAGCAGGTCGTCAACTAAAAAGACCCAGTTGGCCGTCAGATGCAAAACGGCGCTGTCGAGAGGACAGCGCCGTTGGAATGGGCTATCGAAATCTTTCTTCAGAAGGGGTTGCAGGGCGGAGCGTTGCCGCCGCTGAAGATGTATGCGATTATGAACACTGCGTCAGAGATGTTTACAGAGCCGTTGCAATTGGCATCTCCGGCATCAACAACGGGGATTGGCGTTGGGCCGCTGGAAAAGATATAGTTGATGTCAAAGACGGCATCAGAGATGTTAATCAGCCCGCTGTTGTCTGCGTCACCGTGCTTGATGAAGACCTCGACCAGTGACGTATCGGCATCACTAACTCCGATAATCGAAGTGGCCTCAGCTTTCAGCCAAACATCATTGAAGATACCGGCGAGGGTTCCGGCCGGACAGACGGCCTGCACGGTCACGGCACCAATCTGCGCGGCATTGAGCGTGATCGAAGCCGCAGAAGGAACGAGAGACCATCCCTGCGTGTTGCCGACGGTAAGATCAAAGGTCTCGCTTGCGACACCATTATTGTGAACTTCGAAATTGAGGGTCGTGGTCGTGTGTGAATAGACGCTGTCATCAGCAACTGAGTTGACGCTGACGGCAACATTTGGAGTGTTGGTATAGGAGGCGCCATAGAGATAAGGGCGATCATTCAGAGTTGTACTGACGTTGGTGATGACCATGATCAGTGAGTTCCAGCTGTTGGCGCTGAAGAGCGTATAGGTGCCATC
>CAZKIH010000035.1:10746-30178 GCA_964552775.1 uncultured Ignavibacteria bacterium
TCGGGATTCGCAAACCAATCGCTGCAATAGTTGTAATTGTCGTTGACCTGATCGTACACGTAATCTTCCATCCAGGTTGAGGCAGCTTCCATGAACCAGACGTTCTCGTTGACATCGTACGCGAATTGCACCGCATGGTAGTATTCATGCGCGACAGTTACCTTTGCGGCGCCTTTTTGGTCGCCTTCGGGGTCGTCATTCGGAGGGAAGCCAAGGAAATTGCGATGAACTGAAATATAACTGGTGGCATCGTTCCATGGATTAGGTCCGGTAAACTCGGGCTGGGTATAGCCATAGATGCCGCTCATTTGCTCTGTGTAGATATCATAGCGCGCATCACCGCCCTCCGAACCATCGGAAGGTGGTGTTAGATGTCCAAGTGTGCCGATTTCAGCGGTATAGGTCTCGTCGCAGTAGGCGGCGATCCAATCGATATAGTCCGGGATGCCATTGGCCGGTGCGGCATCGGCTGTCGGCACGGCATGTGTCCCCGTAGTATTGTACCAAACCTTAAAGTTGCCGCCCGGAGTGATATAGCTGAATGTCCTTGTCGGGCGCGCAAGAATGTTCTTTAAAAGGTCCTGACTCTCAGTGCTGAGCAACTCCCAATTGCGGCGGACATCAAGGAGTATCTCAGTGCCGCACTTATTAACTTCAATCTCCGAGGACTGCAAGGCCGCCGGCAAGGCCGCCTGGTTCTTGAACGATTGCACTTCCAGAACCAGCTTCTGCTCGAGGGTCAAGTTACCTTTGGCATATTCGTCCTCGATCAGGCGGATGGAGGATTTTCCAGCGGCAAGAAGTGACACTGATGACAAGAGCACCAGCGCCGCCAACGCAGTTGTGGTTGATTTCAGAAAAGTTCTCAAGGGCATGGGGGTCTCCTATTCCACTTCACTTAAAGTTCGCAGGGTGGGACGCCGCCTGAGAAAATGTAATTGATGAGTAATACGACGTCACTTATGTTCGCGATTCCACTGCAATTCAAATCGCCGGCAACCACGGGATTCGGTGCGGTTCCACTGGCGAATATCCAATTGATCATATATACAGCGTCAGAAATACTGACTTTGTTGTCGCTGTCGACATCTCCGGATTTTCGGAAATAGAGATGGTAGGTATAGTTGTAAGTAGTGCCGAAATGGGCGGCTACGCCCGGAATAAACGTGACCCGAAGCACGTTTTCGAAATTTGGAATACTGATTTTGACTTTGCCATTGGCCAGTGGCGCCAACACTGAGTCAGTATATTGTCCACCGCCATAGTCGATGACGTACGAGATCCCCCAGACAGTGTTGACCATACCGGCAAAATCAAAGACCAGCATGCCATCATAAGCATTGAGGTTCTCGACAATGATATAATTGGATGCGAATGGCTCAGGTGGGAGGTTCGAGGAGTTTCCGGAATCGGGCAGAGTGTAGTGGTATTGCATGATGTTGACCTGGGGATAATCTCCCCCCGATTCAAAGTATTGGCCGTCGTCGCGGTTGCCGGTATGATAATTCCAGTTGATAAAACGCGTGAATTCCACTTCCATGGAACTTCCGAGAGAATCGAGGATACTTCCCCATGCAGTTATCGCATTGGCGGTGCGGCACTTTGCCCAGAGATCGCGCATGACGCCGGGGCCGAAACGCTCCTGGAGAAACTTAGGCCAGACGAATGCGCCGTAGCGATGGGCATCACCGGCCTGCAGGCCGACCTGAGTAACGGGATAGAAAAATGTCAAGTAGTTGTAGTTGTCGTTGACCTGAGGATATGCCATTTCCTCCATCCATGTCGACGACTGCTCCAAGAAGTAACTTGCCTCGGAGACATCATAGGAAAATTGAATCGCGTGGTAGAATTCGTGGGCAATTGTCACCTTGAGTGCGCCCAGTACTGTGCCTTCCGGATCGTCGTTAGGAGGAAATCCGATGGCGAAATTATTATGCACGACGATGTGCGAGCTGAAGTCGTTCCAGACTTCCGGCCCGGCAGACTCCGGTGTCGTGAAGCCATAGTAAGGAACGCTCTGGAAATAAATATCATATTGGTTGGTGCCGCCCTGGCCATTGTCGGAAACCGGCGCGAGGTGCCCGAGGGTGAGGACTTCGTATAGCCAGGATGAATCGGCAAAATCTGAGGCACGTTCGATGTAATCGGGAACCCCGCTGGAATCGTTATCTGCCAGGGGGATTGAATTAGGTCCCGAGGTGTCAAAATGGAGACGGAAATATCCGAGTGGCGAGTCAATAAACCACTGAGTTGTCGGGCGCGACATGAAGTTCTTCGTGTACGCCTCATACTCCGGCTTTTCGAGGATCACGCTAAATGCCTCGACAAGTTCATGGGTCGCGCACTTGGAAATCGAGTTGAAACTGGAACGAAACTGCGGCGGCAGCGAGTCAGGTTGAAGAATCTCAACGGCGCGGTAGATTGCAGCAAGTTCGGGGGATATCGTCCCTGCTGCCAGAGCCTCGGCAATCCGATCTTCACCGCGTTCGTCGTGCCCGTTATTAGCGGAGGCGATGGGAAATCGCAACAGCACGGCACAAATCACCAAGATTGGAAACAAGTTCAACCGGTCGACCTTCGAGAATAAGGCGTGTAAGTCCAGATAAGTACACCGAACAAGATAATGTATGCGGTTGACGTCCATTTGTCAAGTCCAAATTCAGCAATGGGTTAGAAGCGAACTCCTGCCAGCCCACGAGTAAATACATACCATCCATTACATTATCGGGAAATGGGACCAATTCCTAACGCGCTGTCAATGCATGATTTTCCACCCGAGAGTATCTTGTCAACCCAAATCGCCTATTAGTTGACTCAACAACGCTTCGGCAATGGGGTCGAATCGCTCTCGTCGATGGCTCGTGCACGCCGAGGATCCGACCCGATAACGTAACAGAAAAAAAGCGGGGCCGAAATTCATCGACCCCGCCGGTTTCTGGAAGGTTCACGCGGAGGAGATAATCACCTCGTCAGGGCCAATTCATCTCAAAGTTCCAAAGTCCGGGCGCAGTGAGTTGTGTCGAGTATTCCATACTCACCTTTCAAGATCTTGTCGACGATCTTGACGAACTTCCATGACACCAGAGACTGCAACTCATAGGGATGCCACAGATCTTTTTCCCCAATCGGGGCGTGCTTCTCATTGGTCTTGCGACGCGGCATACTAATACCTCCAATCAAACGTTGATCGAAGTCAGCACCCGAGTGATTGGTAGTGCGTGGCGCCCGCTTTGAGGGTGAATCTTTGAGAAACAATCTACGGTTCGGTGTGAGGGTGAACCTTCCACCTATTAGTTTTTTGACATACACTTCAACGATTGAAGATTTCGTGTAAGCGGCTAATAGCCCGCCACTTATAGATGTGTGCAACTTGTTGAGAAATTCCCAGAATTGCCGCTACATCGCGCTCGGTCTTTCCCGACAGGACCAAGAGCAAAGTCTGACGCTGGCGTTCCGAGAGACTGTGTTTGATATGCCAGAGGAGCTTTCGTTTGTAGTCGGAATATTTGTGAGGAGACTCATCATCAGTGTTGTCGTAGTAGTAGGCGGACATTTCCTGGCTGAACTGTTCGAGGATCTGTTGATCAACGCTGATTTCGGCAAACTGGTATTCGCGCCTGGACATGGCTGTCCCGTCGTTTGTGTTGTGAGTCGGAATGCGATTTCAAGATAGCGCCGACAGCGAATCTGTCAACAAGAATGGAGGCAGTATTTGGATTGATCAAAAACGGAAGAAGGCCGGGTTAGTTCTCGGTAAGATGGTACAAGATTCCAAAATACACCGGGAAGAAAAGCATGTTGGAGCGAAGCGGACCGAGGGTTGCGCCGGAGGTCTCCCAGCTGGAACTGAAGGAATTCAGGCTGACTGCTTCAACTGAAAAAGAGAAGCTGAGGTTTTCTGAAAACGCGGCATGAATTCCCGCGCCCACAGAGAATACCGGCTTGGCGCCCAAGCTGTAATCTTTGTATTCGATTGCGCCTGCACTCGCTTGTGGCAAGGAAATTCGACTGGCTTCAAACAAGCCGGCGCCGAGTTTCATGTAAGGTCGATACTTTCCGGCAGCGACTATGAAGTATTGGAGGTAGATCCCGATCCGACGAATGCGCACGCGCGACTTGTCGACACCTTCTGCAGAAAAAATGGAAACGCTCTTGGGGTGGAAATTGGAATAGGACATCTCAAGGCCTCCAATCGAGGACTTGGTGAAGTAGTAACCAATTTCGGCTGTCAGCGTTATCCCCTCCTTGCGCCAGCTTGAGGCATAGCGCGAGTAGTTGGCATCGGCGAGTGCGCCGACCGGAAAAGTGAACCCGAGCTTGGGGGCGACGAACATGGTGCCCGTGCGATCCAACTCGGAGACCGGGGTTTTCGCTGCGGCAGTTGCCGTTATCAGGCAGAGCAAGACGAAGACGAGAGCTTTATGCATACGGGTTTGTTATCGACAAAAACCCGGGCAAGTTTATGAGAGGTCTGGAGCGGGTCAAAGCAGCGGTATGGCGCGATTTCAGAGCTAATCGAGCGAAGCGTCTTTAGGGACAGGCGGCGCAGGGTGCCGGTCCACCGGCGAAGATGTAGTTGATCAGATAGACGACATCAGAAATCGAGACTCCGAGGCTGCAGTTGGCGTCGCCTGCAAGTACCGGGTTGGGCGCTGGTCCACCGGCGAAGATGTAGTTGATCAGATAGACGGCGTCGCTGATGTTGACCGCTGAATTGCCGTTGGCGTCGCCACAAACATACTGCGGGCAGCCAAGCTGGTCGACGGAGATATACTCACAATAGAAGGCTTTGGCCTTGTCAACAGTTGTCTTCAGGGTCGTTACGCTGCCATTGAGCTGGCCGGCAAGGACGACGACAAATTCGAACGAATCCGCAGGAGCGTTCACAGTCTGGTGTCGACAGGCAACGACAACGGAATTAAGATCGCCGGTCACGGGCGTGCTCTCGAATTTAGTAATTGAATTCATCTTATTCCAGAGCGAATCGACCTGGTAGACTCTTTTCGGCGCGACATAGCGGGAATTTTCCCAGACAAACCCACCCGGCGCAGGTTGACCATCTTCGCGGATCACCGCCAGTGCCGCATAGCGCGAGCTGTTGGGTGGCGTCGATGCTCCCCGCTGATAAACCATTTGGCGAAGGTCATCCCCACCGCCGGTGTTTGAGATGCCATCATCGGAAGGGACTTCCCAGTCGACAGCATAGGCCACAGTCATATCTTCTATCTTCCCTGAAGTATTGTGCGGTCCAGGATAGATGCAGAATTTTGCCAGATAGAAGTCTGAGTTGGCGGTGTGCTTGGGAGCATAATATGCGACCCGATAGGCGATCGTAGAATCGCGGTTGACGCCAAGTCCGGTTGCCAAATGGTATTGAGGATGACTCGAGTTGATTGTCAGTGCTGACTTGGCATAGAGCGGACCGTAATTATTGGCAACACCGGGTTGTCCGCCGGCCCCCTGATAGATGAGCCAACTCAGGTTGCTTGCCGAGGTTCCAACGATGAGCGAGCCGTCACGCAGATAGTTGACGCCGGCGGCCGTGTAGCTAAAGAGATTCCCCTGATCGTAGTTTCCGATTCTGCCAGCCTGATTGACATTGAGGCGGTTTGTCGCAGTGTTAATCGATAAGTCAGTAGGCAGGAAGAATTCGGTGAAGTTGTACAGGTCGATTTCCGTCTGCAGAGTGACCATGCTGTCGCCGGTGTCGTATTCGAATCGAACCAGAGCTTGAAACAACCCCTCAGTTGCAGGCCCCATTGCATTGACCTTAATAGTGTCCGCAAATACACAGCCGACAGGTACGACCGAGTTAGGCGGGTCATTCGGGAAACTGAGCCAGTTGGAGCCGGAAAGGTAGACCACCGAGCGGGTGTAGTTTGCAGCGGCATTGCCGGAATTTACGATGATCAGCGTGGTATCGGACTGATGTCCGGGAACCGAGTGAAACGGATAGTTGATGCTAACCGGAATTGCGCTGAGATGGGAGTAGGTTTCTGTCGAGAAGCAGGGATAGCTGAGATTCATCACCGGATTATTGGTCCAGGTTCCTTCGTTCGAGATAACAGAGCCCGGGTCGCGGTCGAGAATATACTGAATTCGAAGGCTGTCAGATACGTAGGGCGCAGACGAGGACCAGTGTTCGCTATTACAGCTGCCGGCAGCACAGCTGTCGGAGGCTGTACCGGTGAGATTGACAGGTGGTCCCCAGGTTACGCCATTGTTCGGAGAGACTTGAGCAAAGATCTCGCCATTGGCCCATCCGCCCTCTGAACAATCGCGCGGAGCTGGATTGCCCTGATCGTCGCCGGTGAAATAAGTGTAGCTGGCGTAAAGCCGCGGGGAACCGCCGACTATGCACTCGCTTAGGCTCATCTTGGAAATATTCTTGTTCCAGAATCCGCGCTTACATTCGGCCTCGGAATTGTCGGCATCGAACAGCAAGCTGCGGCATTGCGAACAATTGTCCCAATGATAGAGCCGGGCGCCCTGGACGCCAACTATTGCGCTTGCGGAGTCGAAGTAGGAGGTCGTCCAAATGACATGCAGACAACCGTCGCTGGTGTAAAGGGCTGATAGATCGGTGTAGGCCCTTTCGGTGTTGGCGCTATAGTAGTTGGTGATATTGGTCTGTGTCTGCCAGGAGACACCGAGATTGGTTGATTGTTGGTAAACGACGTCATTGTTACGCTGCTGAATCGCCTCCGCGTGAGCCCAATCCGCCGGCTTCAGCCAGACCACGGCAACCTTGTTCGAATTGGGATCTTGCTCGACAACGGCAGAGATGGTGGTCACCGAGTCAAGCCAGAGCGCACAGATCGAAGACTGCCCGGTCATTCCCGGATTTGTTCGATAGTAAACCAGCGAAATACTGAGTTGGGCGCCGGCGTACTCCGTTGCCACCACATGAGCGATAGGCTGGCCTGTACCATCAACATCGACAGCGATCTTGGGCCAGAAATATGGCCCATCCGTAGGTCCGGCACCAGTTACTATGCTCTGGCAGTTCACACCGGCCGCCGAGAAAGGAAAGCCTGTAAATGTCGCCAGGCCGAGGCCATCACCACGAGCAAGTTTGGAGCGATTATCCGCGAATTTGTGATATGTAACAACAGGCCGGCCGGGACCGGTGACATCATACCCAATTGCACAGAAGCCTCCACCACCGACGGCAGGATCTACTCCCGGATTTGAGATAACGGTTGAAGTGGAGGGGTTGTAGGCGTAGTAGGTTGAATTACGATTGGCGGAAGTGTCAGCGGGCAGATAGTTCCAGACGTTGTGAATCCATCCGCCGCCGAGTACGATCTGTCTGCCCATGGAGCCATTTTGCTGCATGTCATTCCAGGTCGTACCCAACTGAATGCTCGAAGCCGAATGAAAGAACAAGCTCTTCCCTGTTGAGATGAACGCGGAGGAATTTACACCGGAGATGGCAGACCAGCCGTTAAGAGGCTCGACTTGAGGGTTGCGCGTAATATCGGAATTTTCCCGGGAGAGTGACTCGTCGGCAGCAAGAGAAACAGCGGTCTTCAGAGAGGGCAGAATGAAGATCAAGGCCAGGATGATGCAAGGTAGCTTCCGCCTAATTGAAAAACTCATCGAAAGTGTCCAAGCGTGTGAAGTACAATTTGCTGTTCTTGCCCCATAATACGCCGGTGAAGGCAAAAAGGCAAGTAGTTTGGTCTGACCGGCGCTATGGACAAGCGGCACATGGTATTGCTCCGCCGGAGAAGATGTAATTTACAAGGTAAACAGCGTCGGAGATATTCACCAATCCGCTGCAATCGGCATCTCCAATTTCGATTGGATTCGGGGCAGGGCCGCCGGAAAAGATGTAGTTTATCAGGTAGACGACATCGGAAATGTTGATCAGCCCAGATCCATTGACGTCGCCACAGATGATTTGTGGATCGGCCACGGTAATGCTGAGAGACACGGTATCTGACTTCTGCGGAATACTCGAGTCTTTGCACGTCAGTGTAAAGAAGTATTGAGACGCGAAGTCGGGAACGCCGGAAATTGTTGCGGTGGTGGTGTCGAATGTAATCCCATTGGGTAAATCGCCGCCGATCAGGAGCCAGTGATATGGTTCAAGTCCGCCGACAGCCTGCAGCACGGTGGAATATGGATGACCGGTAGTCGCTGCAGGCAAGGTGGTAGAGATGACATGTACACCGAACGGCACCAACGCGGCGTTTCGGAGTATCCACTGCAGTTGATCGAACTGGATGCCGGTAACCGAATCTGCAAAGCTCAGCGAATATACTCCAAATCTTCCCTGGTTCCAGATCACAGTATCGACAATGCCGGCGGTCGTGACGAAGCCGGTTCTGATCGGCATCCGAAACGTGGTAGGAGTTGTCTGGGTCTGCTCGATGATGAGATCAACGACAAAATCACCCAGACCATCCGGCCTGCAGTTGAACGAATACTCGTAGTCGGGATGGCCCTCACCATAGATCCACTCATCAGTAAACCACGATATGTCCTCGCCGACGCTGGCGCTGAATACATCGACAAAGTCCTCGGTGGTCGCAGTTCCGTAGCGGAATTCGGAGTTGGCAAAGGCACGCACTCCCTGAAAGAAAGCCGAATCGCCGCAGACACCGCGAAGCATATGAAGTACCCAGCCTGCCTTGTCATATGACAAGTTGGAATCGTAGATTTCGTCCTGCGTTAAGTTCTCCACATAGATGGAGCCGGGGCCCATAAACCGCATTGTTTGAAGATAACTGCGATACGAAACCGGCCCAAACGTAGCTTCCATGAAGAGCGGTTCGGAATAGGTAGCGAAGCCCTCATTAATCCAGATGTGGTGAAAAGTGCGACAGGTGATCATATCGCCCCACCACTGATGGGCGGATTCATGGGCGATAACCCAGTTGGTGTGGAAGTCGGATGCGAACATTGCAAAGGTTTGGTGCTCCATCGCACCAACCCAGCCGAAGTCGGCGCATCCCATTTTCTCGTTTATGAAAGGATACCGGCCGTAGCGATTGCTGAGTATAGTCAGCGACTGCGGGCCGAGCGTCTTGAACGCGGTCATCGCAGTGGTATTACCCGGCAATGAATAGCTGTAGTATGGCAACGTGTCGCTGTCGTGGACCCAGAGTTGGAGGTCCTGAGTGTACGTCGCGCAGCAGAAGGCGACCAGATAAGTGCAGATCGGGTAGTTATGTTTGAAATGTTCGATCTTTCGCACGCCACCGATATCGGTCGAGTCCACCTTCATGCCATTGGTTGCAATGTCGTAGGTGGATGGACATTCGATGTACAGATCGAGTGAATCGACTTTGTCCTCGGGAAAATCTTTACAGGGCCACCAATGGCGGGAACGGAATGGCGTGGCTTTGGTCCAGCAAAGTTGCGTCGAGAATTCCGAGGTGAAGGTCAGTCCTGCCGAGCCGTCATAGTAAGGAACGCCGTGATAGTACACGGTCATGGCGAATTCTTCATTCTGCGCAACGGAGACAGGCAGATTGACTGACAACAGGTGTGAGGCGTGTGTAAATGTCGCAGGCAGACCATCAACCTTCGCCGAGTCGACGGTAAGTTCGTCGCGCAGATTGAGGTCGACGCGTCCGAGTGCCGGTACCAGCGATTTGACTTTGTAGTCGATAAACGCGGTTATCGAGGAGGTTTCAAAGTCGAGGTCGAGGTGCAAGCCGTAGTAACGCATGTCGAAGTCATTCTGGTTGCCGTCGACCTTCTCCCCTGTTTCGAGGTTGGCAATAATAGCTTCCTGAGCCCCTTGCGAGTGAAGTTTGTGGAAGGCATGGCGCGCCTCCCGAATTTCTGCAATCTCACTATCGCTGAGGTTATTCCAATCGTAGGCAAGGAGATTGCCAGAAAACGCGATGACGACGAGTGCAACGACTCTGAGCAATTTATTCATAATTCCCACTAAGGCCTGCTGGTGTAAGTATCGACAGGTTATCGTTCGAATATACGCACAAATAGAGGATTCGTCAATCGCGAATCGAGCATGGCCTGCGAGCGAGAACGCAGGAACTGCGTTGTGGCGGTCGGTCTCTGCCCTATGGGCAGCTTGCGCACGGCGCCGCGCCACCCGAAAAGATGTAGGCAATCATGTACACAGCATCGGAGATATTGACAAGACCGCTGCAGTTTACATCCGCATTGCTCAACGGCACCGGTGGGAGACCGCCGGAAAAGATGTAATTGATGATGAAAACGACGTCGGAGATTGATATCAAGCCGCTGCCGTCAGCATCACCGCAGAAGTCACAAACATCCCCGACTCCGTTGGAATCGGCATCGATCTGAGTCGGATTGAATTTATAAGGGCAATTGTCAACTGGACAAGTGTTGGCCGGAAATCCGGGATTGCCGAAACCATCGGCATCGGTATCGGTGCAAAGATCACACGGATTGCCGAGTCCATCGTGGTCGGTATCAGTCTGATCAAGGTTGACAATCGTCGGGCAATTGTCGCAGGAGTCCCCAAGCTGGTCTGTGTCGAGATCTTCCTGCAAGGGATTGTAGGTGGTGGCGCAGTTATCGACATTGGCGCAGGCACCGTCGCCGTCGACGTCGTTGAGCGGGTCGAGGGGGCATGGGTCGCAGATGTTGCCATAGCCGTCGCCGTCAGAGTCCTCTTGAAGCGGATTCGGGCCAAAGGGGCAATTGTCGACAAGGTCGGAAACACCGTCGGCATCAGCATCGGGCAAGCCAAGGTCGTACTCAGCAAGAGCAATGGGCGAGCCGGGGTTGCCGGTATATCGCTGGGCAAATACTTTCCCGCGGATGCCGACGTTGAAGTGAATTGTTCGGTATTCCGAAACAACGGAGTCACCCGGGGTGCTCATTTGCACAGGCGCCAGCCAGGTGGAGCCGGCATCGAATGACCAGGCTGCATAGAGTTTGTGATTCTTGACGAAAACGCAACCGACGGTATCACCAGCCAGGTCGGTGAGCATCGGATAATTCTCGGCATCGGCGCTTCCGGCGATGGTCCCGGCGAGCGCGACGTTATCGACATCACCATTGATGGAGCGGAAACAAACAATATCGAAGTCGGTTGGCGCTGCATCATCGTACACAGCAGCCACGACGATAATCCTGCTGCTGTCAGCTTTGATATCAGGATAACGAAGGTGCTCGGTGTTGCTGGTCATTTCGTTGATGGCGGCGTCCGTTCCGCCGGTCCAGTTGTACTGGAGATCCTGACGAAGCAGCAGCTTATACTGGTTGTCGACGGTATCGAGATAGTCGTAAACCGCGTAGGTGCGATTGCTGCTGCGGTCGATACTCGCGGCGGTCGTTTGGCAGAATGGGAACTGCGCATAGAAACTGCCGAAAGCCAGATTATTGTGCCGGCCAAAGACAGTCGGCACGTTGATGAGCGAGTCGAGTCCACTGCGATTCATGATCGACGACACGAAGCCCCAATTCCACGATTGCGCCGGATAAGGTGCAGTGGCGATGTCCGAGAAAGTCATGTCGTGCCATCCCAGGCCGGCCAGGCTGAAGAAGCTGACGCTCCAACCCGCCGCATTGCCGGGATCAGGAATGTCGGCAAGCATGAAGGCGCCGCCGTTTTGGAAGGAACGCGGTGGGGTAAAGGTTCCCAGCATCCGAAGGCCGTTTCCGAAGTAGTCGATTGACGGATATGAACAGCCGAAGAGAGCGAGGAAACAGCAGCTATTCCAGGAGGTGCCGAAATTTGCCGAGCCATTGATATACATGTAACTCGAATCGAAAGCACCGTCGTAGTACTCGTACATGCGCGCCATCACGCCAGCGCCGGTTGAAGCGACGGAGGGATGTCGCCATTGCTGAAGGACGAGTGATTCAACGCTGCCCCGGTTTGACGATTGCATCAACTCGGCAAACTGCCGGTAACTGAGAGTTTGTTCCACCGGTTGGAGTTCAGTCGGTTTAGACTTGACATCAATAGTCTTCACATCACTTCTCTTGAACTGGCGACCTGAGGCCGTACTCGCCACGGAAAGCGCCGTGAAGAGAGTGACCAGAAATACAGCATACCCCCCGAACCCGAACCACCGTGATGTCCTCATGCGCAACTCCTTGTTGGTGCAGAGAAAGGTTTCGTGTCTTGTTACGCGTACAACAGCAGCACAACCCATCCGGGATACGGTGGGCGCCGTCACTGTAAATTTGAAACGCTGAACCTTGAGAAAATTTGATAGACAATTATAATCGAGCAGGCAGAAAAGTCAAACTTGAATTTGCATCAATTGCGAAAAATCAGTGCTGTAGTAGTTGCTCTCAAGTCGGAAGTCACGCAACGGGGTCTATTGAGAGGTAATGATGAGACTTTGCACTATAGATTCGCCGGTAAGGTTGGACTCGGCGACCACGACCTCGGCGACGTCCAGTCCGGTCAAATCAAGGACCCAGGTAGTCCTTCCTGACTTGCGAGGGATAGTCCGCTTCAGACCTCCTGCAGAGTCCCGCAAGACAACGTAGGGTTGACGCGGAAAGACGCCGTTGCTCGTTTTGATGATAACCGACTGGCCCTTCTGCTGCAGTTCCAGTTTCAAACGGTGCGGAGTTTTGTCACCGATATGCGGCCGGAAGGCCTCGGCGGAGGTTGCGAACTTGTATTTGGTGCCGCTGGCGTCAAGGTAGAATGCTACCTCTTCGAGTTTGTGGCCAAAGGCGGTGCGGAGATCCGAATACGAGTGGAGCGGAATCGAGAGGATCGCGTCAAAGCCGGAATCGGCCTGGGCGGCGAGCATGCGGTAGTCGCTTTCGAGAAAGCGCTGCACAAGCGACCGAGAAAGGAATCGCTTCATTTTGCCGGGGCGTTGGTAGTCTGCCGAGTCGGGATGATAGGGTAACCACGCGAGTGGTGCGCGCGACCAATCACTTTCGTTGCTGCGGCAGCGAGTGGGGCCGTCAGTTATGATCTTCGCGGGAGGGCTGCTGGAAAGATCGAATGGCACCACATTTTCGAGCCAACGCGAAAAGTCGTTGTTCTCCCAAACCCAGCCGGAACGGAAGCTGACCGGAAAGAAGTGTTTCTCGGCGATCAGGTGGTTTAGCACGTTTTCGCACAGATCGACATCGGTTCCCTGTGTAGAAAGGGTACCATTGAAGGTTACAAGCTGGGTCCACGTCGTGTCGACTTTGCCGGTGGATGTGCACTCCTGCCAGTCGGTGTGGTGATAGTGCCAGGCGAGTTCATCGCCATGCCGTTTGATGTTGGCGCTGAATTTTTCCATTTCATCATATATAGCAGTGCAACCGGCAGACTGGCAGATGTGCTCGCTGGTCAGGAGAAACCAGGTTAGTTTGGGGTGACCACCGAAGCTGTCTGTAAATTTTGTTCGCCAGTCAGAGGACATAACTCTTGCGACGATCCCCGTGGTGTCCCCAGAGAAATTTGAGAGGTCAAGTTCCAGTCTTCTGCCGTCACCGTTGGTATTGAGCGGCTCGGTATCGACGGCGAGGACGATGTAGACAATGCCTTTGGAGCTGACTTTAGCCGCCTCCGCGCAGATTGACATCGTTAAACAGGGCATGATTATCAAGAAGATCATGCCTGCAACAAAGTGCGATTTCATGTGGTCGTCTTCCCTGCCAATAGAAGGGTCATTTGAATAGACGCGATTTGAAGTTCTCCAGTTGCTTAGTGTGACGACTGCTCTGATTCATCTACGCTGCGACAAGAGAGCTCATTTGGTCGCTGCGCAGTGAAAGCGGAGTATAACATTGACGTTGTTGTCGTGAATCGGTAGATTGTTGACAGTAGGACAGAGCTGGTATCCCACTCGGAGCGCAGCGCAGGGTGGGATAGGAAGATGATCCCGATTGCGTCGGGGATGTCAAAACCGTGGGGGTTTGGGGCTACGGGCTGGTGATCATTCAGTGAGGCTGAGGATGAACCCGTACTACTATTTGTTTTACAGGCTATCGCGTATTTGGAACAAGAAGGGCGATAATGCGCTGGGTCCAATGGGAGCAATTTCGATATTAATTGGGGTGAACGCTGCTGTAGTCTACACAAAGATCGTCCCGACAACCTGGTACCCCACCGAAGCGCAGCGCCCGGTGGGTTCGATGATCAGAGCGGCAGTGCATACCGACGAATACGGCTTCGAAGAAGCGCGCGGCAGCAACACCGAGTGCCGCTTTCATCTAAAGTCCCACCTGTTGGGTGGGGTACGGACCTGTACCCCACCGAAGCGCAGCGCCCGGTGGGTTCGATGATCAGAGCGGCAGTGCAGGCCTACGAGTGCGGCTTCGAAAGATCACACGGCAGCCACACAAGGTGCCGCCTGCATCAAAAGTCCCACCCGTTGGGTGGGGTACGGACCTGGTACCCCACTGAAGCGCAGCGCCCGGTGGGTTCGATGATCAGAGCGGCAGTGCATACCGACGAATACGGCTTCGAAGAAGCGCGCGGCAGCAACACAGAGTGCCGCTTTCATCTGAAGTCCCACCCGTTGGGTGGGGTACGGACCATCGGCTGTAGCGTCAAAACCACAGGTGGATTAAGCTATCTGCTTAATATGGACATGGCGGAATATTACGATGTTGCAATCTTGGATCAAGATGATTTCGCCGGCGGCGAAATGTCAGGAGCACGGGGCTCCTGACCTACTGGATTATCTGCTTGCAGTCCGGCGATTACTCGATGGATTTGATTGCCGTGATTTCACCGCTCCATTCGTTGGAGCCGAACTTGAATTCGATGACGTCGCCGACCTTCTTCCCCATCAAGAGCTTGGCTACGGGCGCTGCAAAAGTCACCATATCGGGCAATAGATCGAGTTCGTACTCGACAGGGCCGACGAGATTGAAGATGTGTTTGTCCCTGGACTTGGTGTCGACGACTGTCGCCTGAGTTCCGAAGAGCACTTTTTCGGGAGTAGCGGCGCTGCCGTCGATGACTCTTCCCTTGAGATAGCCCTTGAAGCGCTGCATTTTCTCGAGCAGAAGCACCTGTCGTTCCTTGGCGGCGTGATAGGCGGAGTTCTCCTTGAGATCGCCGAGCGCGGCGGCCTCACCGATATCTTTGGAATTACCATCGATATCTTTTTTCAGGCCGTTGATCTTTTCGGTCAATATCTTGTGCGTACTTCGCAAAATGGGAACTTCCATCGAACTCGATCCTCCGCTCAATATTTAAGGTAGCCCGCTCATAATGGTACAACACGTCATCAGGCGAGCGCTTGTTTGAGGTTTTGGGCGGCCGAATGACAACAGTGGTCCTGTGCCCGGCGCCGCTGCTTACTGTTCCTTGACTATGTGCGCAGGCAGATGATATACTGACTCAATGCTCAAAGGACGCCGGACAATTTACTGGGGCTTGGTTATCGCCGCCTTGATGGCTTCTGCTTCCGGATTCTACCGTTACCACGATTTCTATCACGATGATGCCTACATCTCACTGCGTTACGCGGACAACTTCCTTCACGGACACGGGCTGGCCTGGAATCCGGGTGAGCGCGTCGAGGGCTACACGAATTTCTTCTTTGTAATCTTGGTCAGTCTTCTTGGTTCGTTGGGCATCGACTTGGTATTCGCAACAAGGCTGATCGGAGTCGGAGCGCTGGCGGGGTTGATCGTCTTTCTCGGGCACTTTGTGAGGCGATCTGTAACGAGTGAGGATCATCAGTCGTTCGACTGGACGATTCCGATTATCGTAGCGGCGTCATCGCTGCCACTGATTGTCTGGTCGGTTGCAGGCCTGGAGACTGTCTTATTCAGTTTGCTCGTGACGGCAGGTCTCTGGTTTACGATGGCTTCACTGGGCGGGAGCTTCCGCCAATCGATCCTTGCCGGCTACTTGCTGGCGTTAGCCTCGATGACCAGGCCCGAGGGGGTGATCTTCTTTGTGATATCAGCGGTGTTTGTTCTGATGCTCAGCTTCTGGGGCAAGATCGCGAATCGCAGAGGGTTCTGGTGGTTGAGCATATCGTTCTGCATCCTCTATGCGCCGTGCATGGTGTGGCGGATCGTATACTATGGTGCGGTTGTTCCGAACACCTGGTACATCAAGGGCGGATTCAGCATGTACAAACTCGAGCGCGGCCTGGAATATCTCTATCACTTCTTGCTATCGCTTCCGTACCTCCTGCCGCTTGCGATAGTGGCGTTGATATTTACCGCACTGCGGCGCAGTTGGACACGCGAATTAGTGTTCCTGTCGGTTGTGCTGGCCTGCTATCTATGCTATGTCGCTTATGTTGGCGGCGATCACATGCAGGCATTTCGATTCATGGTTCCGATCATACCTTGCGCAGCACTGTTGATTTATTTCGCAATCAGGTCTTACAACTTGCCGGCAATGGGCAGCTACAATTTGATCATTGCGGGAGCGATTTCGATCCTCTCTTGTCTGCAGGTCGTGTTACCGCCGGAACGGGTCCAGCGCGCGCGGATTGTCGATGGCGCTGCGTTTATGGGAAAGATTGTCGGCGAATATGTTGCTGCGAACTTCCCTGAAGGCAGTTTGATTGCGCTCAACACCGCAGGATCGACGCCGTACTATGCGCCGGAGCATCGCTTCATAGACATGCTGGGTTTGAATGACGGGACGATTGCCAGGCTTCCGCTCAAGCCCCCTATCGCCCGCCACCAGCTCGTTCCTGGACACGAAAAGGGAGATGCCGCGTATGTTTTGTCGCGCAAACCTGACTATATCATTGCCGGGCCGTCGACGGGTGATTTGGTTGGCGATAATTGGTTCTTGACGGAAGCGGAATTTGCGCTGAGCCCCGAGTTTAAGGCCAGATATCAAGATACTACGGTCGTGATTCCAGTGCAGGAACACCCCGACTACAAGGAGTACTTTCAGTCGCGAGACGGGTTTGTCTATCTGGTGTACTACAAACGAATCAAGGGGAGGTTTGAGCTGTAGCGGGTACGAAAAAGCCGGTGAAGGGAACGGCAGCAAAGTGGATATGTCAATTCCCTTCTCAATCACGATTAAGAGTAAGAGGAGGGTTGCGTGAACTCAACATTGAGCGCCGACTTTGTCATTATGTGGCAGCGGCAAGCGCGCATTCAACTCACACAACCTGAATCCGTTAAGAGCCACAGCGGCACCCCGCTAAGTCCTCGAATCACGATAAAACCTGCAAAACCTGAATACACGAAAGGAGCGGCAGAATGACTAACCAATCCGAAGAGAAGCAGACTCACAAGCTCACACCGAAAGCGCGCGGCTATGTCCTCGAAGCGCTCGCGCTCGCCCTCTCACCAGAAGAAATCATCGATCACTTGAAAGCGGAATTCGACATTTCCATTGCTGCGCGTACAGTCTGGTATCATTCACAGAACTCCAGAGACGAAATCCTTGAGCTTCGCAAGACACTTAGTACTGAGGTCAAAGAGCGATTCCCATTCGCGTCAGTCTGTGTCCGTCTTAACGAGCTGCAAAAATTATATCGGAGAGCTGGAGAACTGGAAGCACAAACTACGTACAGCAGCGACAAGGCTGAAGGCCGAAGCATGCTCAAAGAGTCGATTGAGCTACGGGCTAAGATTCTCAAGCAAGTCAACGAGGAGATAGAGCCGCTTAAGATCGAGGATACCAGCCCTCGAAAGTTCATCATCGTTAGCAATATACCGGGGATGGTGAATGGACCGCATAAACGATAGAGGATTACTGACCATGCAAAAAGGATTCGATAATAGTTTCATCCAGCCAACCTGGCCATAGTGGATTATTTTAGAACTGCAGCGTGTGATTTGAGAAACAGAGGAGGCCGCGTTATAGCGGCCTCCAGTAGTTTTTAGAGTCGGTTATTGGCATGCCGCGCAAGGCACAGCACCGTTAGCAAAGAAATAGTTGATGAGATAAACCGCATCCGTAATATCGATGCGACCGTTGCAAGTCACGTCGGCAGATACGGGCTTCGGCGGTGGTGCTCCCCCACCAAAGATATAATTGATAAGGAATAC
Organism: uncultured Ignavibacteria bacterium; assembly: GCA_964552775.1. GTDB lineage: Bacteria > Zixibacteria > MSB-5A5 > CAIYYT01 > CAIYYT01 > JADJGC01. The sequence goes on from CAZKIH010000035.1 coordinate 28,651, forward strand.
CGCATCGGTAATATCGACCTGACGGGAACCGTCAGCGTCTCCACAAGCAACGAATCCTACTCGCAGGTACTCATTCAAAATTTCCGCCGCAGTAAGAGCTCGTCTACATATCCGTATTTCATCAACACGGGCTTTTAGGAACTCGTTACTGTTGTACTTCGAATTACCTATTGTCGGAGTGCCTCCAGCCGATCCATTCAAGAAACCATTTGATACAGGTATACCGCCCAAAAGATCTCCGTCAAAAAAGGCAGAAAGCGAACCCCATCGACTCCAGACAAAAGCATAGTGGTGCCAATTCCCATCTACAGGAGTTGCCACCGGATAATCCACCCACTCGCATTGGTATGTGCAGTTGCCCAGATGTACGCCAAAGTAGATCATATTCCCAGATCGATAAATATGCCATTCTCCTGAACTACCATGGTCGACGACATACTGAACTGTGCTAGCAGAATCCGTTACGCTCAGCCACAGACTGACTGTAAGTTGCTGTGAATAGCGCGTGATTTCGGGAAAAGTGACCATGTCATCGATACCGTCAAATACAAGGCAGCTGAGTGATACACCATCCGAAAATTGACAGAACCCAACATTTGCACCATTTTCACCATGCCCACTCCAATCATGGATAAGATTGCCTGCGCCTTCGTCAAGACTAAACAGAAGGTCGGAATCGCTTTGAGGATTTCCAAAGCTGAGATTCTCGCCATCAGAGTTTTCAAAATTAGATTGAGTCAAACGGCAAGTTTCGCCTGCACCCGTCGATACGATTATTCCACACCGATAAACCGACGACAACGAACAAGAATCTATTTCTAATGTTTCACCAATCGAGACATTCGTCATAGGTCGAATCCACAACGTCCCAACAAGGCCCTTAGGTGAACTTGCTGGATTCAACCCCGTAAAATCTACCCATCCAAAGCCAACCTGATTATTGGCCGTGTCAACTAGTGTAGGAATGAACATTTGCGAAGGAAAAACCGAACTTGCCTTGGAAAAGGACGAGACTCTAATTCGATTGTCAAGCGGACGTAAGCCCCACGAAATCGCGGCAATCGGTTCATCTGCCCAGATATAGATCGGCACACCGATTGAATCGGGCCAAAGTGGTCCCGGTACATGAACCTCGCCAACGATGATGGTATCCTGAATTCCTGTGTCGCACGTGTCTTGCATAGATTCAGCCATACAATTGCCTGTACAAAAGATAATCATGCAAAGTGTAATAACATGAAAACGACTCATCCTGCCCTTCCTTCTTCAAAAAATCAGACTCAAGACGGCTGGCTTCACTATGGAGTATTTTGTACTCAATTTATGGAAGATTGGGAGGATGTAAAGGAAAAGTTTATTGCGAGCCGTACGTCAAACCGATCTAAACCGTGAGTGCCGAAAGCTAACATACGGAGGGAGAGTTCGAAATGAGGTTCCTGGGGCGATCGATTTATAAGAGAGAGGAGCGGCATTTGTTTGCGAAAACTATCATTATCGTGAACAAGAAGGTCACAGGATTTTCGTGCAC
>CAZKIH010000036.1:0-29391 GCA_964552775.1 uncultured Ignavibacteria bacterium
CGCCAGGTGCGTCGATCGAGTCGGCGCAAACGATGTCAACTCCGCCATTCCAGAAGATGATATTGTGCAGAGGCAGGTACTTTTCCGAGTCGTCGCAGCCCTCGCAGACACCGCCGTAGTGAATCGGAAATTCGCAGTCGGTGTCGGTGATCTCATAGTCCGGATCTGAGCTGGGGTCAGTATTCTCAAAACTATACACCTTCTGAGATGTGTAAAGAGTATCTCCGGTTATGGAGGAAATCCCGTTGTCGCCACAATCCATCCACGCGAAGCGAATCGGCACATACTGACACTCAAAAGTGCGATCGTTGGTGACATAGAATCTCAATTTAACGAGCTCGGCGCCATTGGCGACAGCGAAACAGTCCGGATGGTCGGCGCCGTTATTGGCATCAGCAAGAGCGATAACTCGAAGCAAACCACTCGGGCACGGGCCGCCGCAATTCCCCTGAGCACCGTACCGATAGGTGAAATACTCCCATCCGCAACCTGCCGGACCAAGGGCCGCGCCAAGAGTGGCCGAATTGAAACTAAGGGCCGATGCATCGTAGGCTACGAGGAAGTCAAAGCCACCAAATGTCACGGATCCGAAGCTCTTCAAGATAGGTACGTCCACGTAACCGCCCTGAAAGGTGTCGTGAGTCTTCTCGATGCGGATGATCATCTGACCAAGCAGCGGTTGGTGGTAGTGCTGCAAGACTTCATCGGGAGTTAGCGCTCGATCGTAAATGCGGACCTCATCAATAGTGCCAACCAAGTGAACATCGATGTTGACGTGGCCGCCAAACTGCAGGGGCTGCCCGTAGTCGGGGATGGAGCCGCCGACGTTCTGTTGAAGAATCAGAGCGCCGTTAACGTACAGTTTCTGCTTGAACCCATCGTAAGTGCCAACCAGGTGGTACCAGTGGCCGGGCTCCCAAATTCCGTCATACGTTTCCAGTGTATTGTAAACATTGTTATTACCAATGGCGAACAAGAAGCCGGAGGAGTTAGATTGCCAAGGGGCGTAATATTTGTTGCCGCGTACGCCGAGGTGATACTGATAGGCGGGCAGGGCGTGCGACAGGTACGGACGGTCGATGATTGCGTCGTTTCCGGAGCCGTCAAAGTCCTCGCCGAAGTACCACGCTTCAAGAGTAATAGCCGACGACGGTGACAAATTGGTAGGAACACCAAAATGAATTTCCGTATGACCATCAAAATGGAGAGCAGTCCCAATCACACCGGGCACGAAATCACCATTGATCACAGCATCGAAGTTGTCCACGATCGTGCCATGATTTGCACTGGCGGTCTGGTCATGGACAATGGAGCCTGAACCTTCGTCGAAATTCCAGTAACCGATCAGTCCCGGATCTGCAAATAGTTTTGTGCATGGGAATGCGAGACAGAGAGCAGCGAGTAAACGAACGGTCAGCAGGAGAGAACTGACTTTCATATAGCCTCCGTGTGCGGGCTGGTGGCAGCCAGGTATGAATTGGTAAGTACTACTATTGATACAATTTAGTAAACATCGACGTCAAAGTCAACGTAAATCAGGGACGGCCACGCGGGTGCCGGCGACATTTCGACACGGGGTAAGGACCTGTCTCGCATTACGTTACAGATGGCCTCGTCAGCTCTTGACGATTTTTGAAAACGCCGTATATTGTCAGCCGTATAAGGCATGAGATGAATATCCAGTTCTTTCGAAAATACGCCGTCTTCATAGCATTGACGTTGATGCTGTTGTCAGCCGCTGCAGTCGGATCAGAATACATTGGTCAGTGTGATGACTGCTTCGATTGCTGTGGCGAATCCGCCTGTACTGACTGTGCGGCTTGCGTCTGTTGCAATGTTATACCGGCGATGATCCCCGCGACGATGCCGGGGATGGCGACCGTTTTTGGAGCCGACAAAATCGAACTTGCCGCTCACTATGATCTGGAGTCGCACCGCCTCGAATTGCTCGATCCCCCTCCTCGATCCTAACAATCCTCCTTTTCTTTTCTTGGCGCGCCACAGCGCGCAATTCAAGTCTGAATTGATCATTACGGTCGCTTGCGTCGGTTGACGTTTTACGATCGACATATCTAAGCCATGGGAGTGAGGACTGTTTATGTCCACAAAATCGATAGTATTGTACTTACTGATTGCCGCGATGGGCACGGCTGTCGGGATTCTCGGTACGCTGATGCTGGACCGGGCGCCGGCGACAGGCGGGCACTCTGAGGACGATGGACACGGTCACGGAGCGCCAGCAACAGCGCTTGCCGCAGCCGGAGAGATGTCCGACTGGTGCAGTGAGCATCGTGTGCCGGAGTCATTGTGCACACTGTGCCAGCCTGGATTGGCAGCGAAGTTCAAGGAATCGGGAGATTGGTGTGTCGAGCATGATATTCCCGAATCACATTGTCGCCTCTGCAACCCGGGGCTGAAGTTTCCTCAAGAACCACTAATCGTCGAGAAGCCGGAGACATACAGCAAGCCCGACGTTTACTTCCCGCAAAATGCGGACCGGTGCCAGACAGACCGCGCTGTGATCCAGTTCGCTACCGCAGAGACCGTCGGTCGCGCCGGATTGACACTGCAACCGGCGCTCGGGTCGGCGACTTCGGGTGGAATTCTGGAGATTCCGGCTGAGATTATTTTCGACGAGACGCGAACCCAGGCTCTGACGGTGGCGATTCCTGGCACAGTGCTGCGGTGGATAAAGGAGGCAGGCGAGCCGGTTACCGCCTTGTCTACGGTGTGCGAGATCGATTCGCCGGAAATGGCGGAGTTGCAGTCATCCTACCTTGCGGTATTGACGGAGGCGAGAGTGGATCGTCAGAACAGCGCCCGCGCAGAGAGTCTGTATCATGCCGGCCTGGTGAGCGCTGCCGAGTTTGATGCGATTCAGGGTGAGATGGCGATCACCGTCGCCCGCCTTAACGGAATCACCGGCCAACTGCAAGCCGCGGGAATGAGCCGCGAGCAGATCGAACAGATTGAGTCAAAGGGAATTTCGTCGCGGTGGCTACTTCACGCAGGACTGGGCGGATCGCTCCTGGAGCGGCGCGCGCCGCTGGGAGTGCTTCTGGAGCCGGGCTCGACAGTCGCGATGATCGGCGATCCGAAGTCGCTCTGGATTCAGGGTCACATCAGGGAGCGCGACGTCGATCGTGTGTCGTTGGGACAGCGGGTCGAATTCGCAGTGGATGGCTCCGGGCTTGATCGCGCAAGCGGTGAGGTTATCTGGGTCGCACAGTATGTGGATCCCGACACCCGTACGGTCCTGATCAGGGCACGGCTCTTGAACGCAAGTGATCTGCCGCGAGCTAATCACTATGGCCGGATGATGATTCCGAATGCAGAACAAGCAACGACGATCATGGTGCCAAAAGATGCGGTTCAGTGGGAGGGTTGCTGCAACGTAGTGTTCGTCGCCGCCGGCAACAACAAGTTCACGCCGCGCAAGGTCGATGTGGAGCGCGGCGACCGTGGTCACTATCGGGTAAGTTCCGGACTGAACGCAGGTGAGATGGTGGTTGTGGGAGGAAGTTACCTGCTGAAGACGGAGTTAATGAAGGGTAGTATGGGAACCGGCTGTTGCGGCCTCGAGCCGGAACTGTAGGAAGACCATGTTATCAAAGCTAATCGAGTTCTCGATTCGGCGACGGTGGTTCATAATGTGCGCAGCCGGCATCTTAGTGCTGGCGGGAATTGCCGCGTTGTTGGAATTACCGTTCGATGCATTTCCGGATACAACACCGGTCATGGTGCAGGTCAACGTTTCGGCGCCCGGCTGGGCACCGGATGAGGTCGAGCGGCAGATTACTTACCCTGTGGAACGCGAGTTGTCTGGTTTGAGCGGATTGACCGAAGTTCGCTCGATTTCGAAGTACGGCCTATCCCAGGTTAATCTCATTTTCTCGGATGACATTGATATCTACCTGGCGCGCCAGCAGGTTTCGGAGCGATTGTTGGCGGTGGTCTTGCCGGACGGCGTAGAGCCGGCGCGATTAGGTCCGGTATCGACCGGATTGGGCGAGATATTCCACTATGTCGTCATCGCCAAGAACGGTGATGCGATGGAAGCGCGCACGGTTCAGGACTGGATCATCAAGCCGCAATTGCAGTCTGTGCCCGGCGTGGCTGAGATCAATAGCTGGGGAGGATTCGAGAAACAATATCAGATTCTGATCGATCCGAACCGGCTGGCGCAGTACGGGCTCACCTTGACGGCGGTGATCGAAGGAATCCGAAATAATCTTCACAATGTCGCCGGTGGGCAGTTGGTACGCGCCGGTGAACAGACTGTAGTGCAGGGAGTCGGAATTGTCTCCAATCAATCTCAGATTGAACAACTCGTCATCGACACTCGAAACGATGTACCGATTCAGATCGTGGATGTCGCTGATGTTGTGATCGGACATGAAATCCGGCGCGGCGCGGCGAGTTATCAGGGAACCGGCGAGGTTGTAATCGGGCTTGGGTTCATGATTACCGGTGGTAATTCACACAAGGTCGCTGATGAGTTGGACGACCGACTCGAGGAGATCAAGTCGTCTCTCCCGGAGGGGATCGAAGTCAGGCCGGCCTATGTGCGCACTCGCCTTGTGGATGATGTCTTGCGCACGGTGGAGCACAATCTTCTAATCGGCGCGGCATTAGTGGTGGCGATTCTGTTTTTGTTTTTGGGAAACTTGCGTGCCGGATTAATTGTCGCCTCGGCGATTCCATTGTCAATGCTGTTCGCCTTTGACCTGATGTCGCGAGTTGGAATCATCGGAAGTCTCATGAGCCTGGGGGCGATTGATTTTGGGCTGGCGGTAGACAACGCCGTGATCCAAGTGGAAAACGCGGTGCAGCGCCTGAGCCATGGGTCAGGAGAGCGGACCCGATTCCAGGTCATTCGTGACGCCATCATGGAGGTTCGCAAGCCGACGCTGTTTGGCGAGCTAATCATCATTTTAGTCTATCTGCCGATCTTGACGCTTCAAGGCATCGAAGGGAAGATGTTCAAGCCAATGGCGTTGACGGTGGTCTTTGTCCTGGTCGGATCGCTGATCATGTCGTTTACGGTTATACCGGCGCTGATCGCCATATTTCTGACCAAGCCGATGAAGGAAGAGGAGCCGTGGTTGATACGTCAGGCTAAGCGACTCTATCGACCCACGATCGCTTTTGCTCTCGACAACCGAGCCGCGATTTTAGTGTTGACGATCCTGATGTTGGCTGCAGGCACATTGTTGGCAATGCGACTTGGCTCGGAGTTCATTCCGCGACTCAGCGAGGGGACAATCGCAGTAAATGTCATCCGACTGGCTGGTATCGACGTCAACGAATCGGTGAAGAACAACACGATCATTGAGAAGGTTCTGCTTGAGAAATTTCCAAATGAAGTAGATCACATTTGGACGCGAATTGGAACGGCCGAGCTGGCCACGGATCCGATGGGGCTGGAATTGAGCGACATATTTATCGCGCTGAAGTCCAGGGACTCCTGGGTACGGGCAAACAACCAACAAGAGTTGGCGCAACTGATGAACGCGGAATTGTCGGATATTCCGGGGATGAAACGTGTGTTCACGCAGCCAATCGAGATGCGCGTCAACGAGATGATTGCGGGAATTCGCGGCGATGTCGGGGTCAAGATCTTCGGAGATGATCTTGAAATTCTGGAGTCCAAGGCTGAGGAGATTTCGGCTTTGCTTTCCACTATTGAGGGTAGTGCGGATGTAACGGTAGAACAACTGACGGGACAACCACAGCTACGACTGGCGCTGGATCGCGAACAGTTGTCGCGTCACGGGATGCCGGCCTCCGAAGCCCTGAGTTTTATCGAAAGCATGGGAGGTATCCGCGTCGGCGAGGTCTTTGAGGGGCAACGGCGGTTCGATTTGATGATACGGCTCGACTCCAGTTACGCGGGAGTGCCGGAAGACATCGAGCGGATTCCGGTTCGGGCGGGAAATGCGATTCTGACTCTTGATGAACTGGTCAAGCCGACGCTCGATCGCGGCTATTCAACAATCACCCGCGAGTGGGGCAAGCGTCGGGCCGTCGTTCAATGCAATGTCCGCGGCCGCGATGTTGGGACGTTTGTCGGTGAAGCTCGGGAGCGCATTGGCCGCGAGATCAAATTTGCGCCGGGTTATTTCGTGAGATTTGGCGGACAATTTGAAAATCTGGAGCGAGCGCGTACACGGCTGGCTATCGTCGTACCGATTGCGCTTCTCTTGATTTTTGGACTTCTGTATTGGACTTACTCTTCGGTTCGCGACGCTTTGTTGATCTTCACCGGAGTCCCGCTGGCGGCAGTCGGCGGAGTGCTTGCGTTGTGGCTGCGCGAGTTGCCATTTTCGATTTCAGCCGGAGTAGGATTCATTGCCCTGTCGGGGGTCGCAGTTCTGAACGGACTGGTGCTGGTATCTACAATTAAGCGGCAGCGATCAGAAGGGACTGATCTGTTGGCCGCGATTCGCAGCAGCAGCGAGTCACGATTGCGACCGGTGCTGATGACGGCACTTGTGGCGGCATTTGGATTTATTCCGATGGCACTCTCTTCCGGAGTGGGTGCGGAGGTGCAGAGACCGCTGGCCACGGTGGTTGTGGGCGGAATTCTGACCTCGACGGCGCTCACGTTGATAATTTTACCGGTGCTGTATTCGATCTTTGGCGGAGGAAGCAAGGCAGAGGCGTAGTCGTGTTTTCAGCCTGTTCTCCGCGCAGAGTGGGATACCTGACTGGTCGCGCCGGCGGCGCGATGTTCGACTCAAGTCGAACCCATAGAGGGGGAAAGCGGCGGATGTGGCCTATAAGCTGTGTAGGTCAGAGATCGAAGTGAGTCACTCATCCGCCATGCAGTATGCACATGACAAGGAGTCGTCCCGACGAAAGTCGGGACCCAGGTTTGGTTAGGAGGCAGGGAAGGAGTCGCGACTTCGTCGCGATGTCAGACAAGAATGTCTGACCTACTAAGCTGGATTCCGGCTTTCGCCGAAATGACTTGCACTCCGGGCATGGACGACCGGCGCGCACGAGCCGCGGACACTGTGATATTCGGCTGAAGTCGAACCCACAGAGCGGGAAAGCGGCGGATGTGGACATGCGCTGCGCATTGGTTCGTCTGCAGAAGGATCACGCCTGCGGCGCGATTGTCAAAACCGCAGGGGTTTTGACCTACCGCAACTCAAGACCTGGCGAGCACACAAGGACGCGACGGATGTGGACACCCGCGGCGCACATCGCCGCGTCTACGAAGAGATCATTGAAAGCTTCACTACCGACAACAGCAGACTCGATTTGTACGTAATACATAGATCAGACACAGGCCGATCATAGATGCTACAGCCCGAAATGCATCAAAGCATGGATGTAGCATTTTGGCAATCGAAGGACAGGTTCGGCAAACCGAATAACACGTATTGACCGGGACCAATTTGATTATTTTCTGGATCGATAGTTGCCAAATTGCATTAGGAATGATAGAAATCGAAATAGCGAGTTGTTCAAAGTGGAAAGGACGAATGGAATGAAGAAGACGACACTAATAATTCTTGGACTTGCAACAGCATTTGCTTTTGGCTTGTTCTTCAAGACTGTCACAGCAAAAGAGCCTGACAATAAGGTCGACGCTAAACATCCGGACACTACCGTTGCAACTACAGAAGGAGTGAGCATGAAATTGGGAGCATTCTCAATGAGTCTTAATGTCAAGGACCTCAAGGTTTCGAAGCAGTTTTATGAGAACCTCGGTTTTAAGGTCATGGGAGGCGGCATGGAAAAAAACTACCTCATAATGAAAAATGAGAATTCTCTCATCGGCTTGTTTCAGGGGATGTTCAATGGCAATATCTTGACCTTCAATCCGGGTTGGGACGAAAACGGCAGCAACATCGAGAAGTTCGACGATGTCAGGGAGATTCAGCGACAACTGAAGGGCAAGGGAATTAAGCTGACGACTGAGGCTGATGAGACGACTTCCGGGCCGGCATTTCTCATGACCTCAGACCCGGATGGGAATGTCATTCTGATTGACCAACATCGTTAGGTTGAACTCAGATCAGACCAAGAATATACGGGTCGATCGCAAGAATGAAAACGCCGGCCAATGGTGTGGGCATGGCCCGGATGACAGTAGACGGAAGCTGTGCCCGATTTCTATTCTTCAAATTGGGCTTCAACTTGCTAACTCATCGGAGGTAACACTAAGACATGAACAAGATCAGCAGCAAGAAGAGGGAGTTGTCGCCAAAGCGCTGTGCAGAAGTACTCAGAGCATTGAAAGAGCGATTTGAGAAGAACATGGATCGTCACGAAGGTCTGGAGTGGTCCAAAGTACACGCAAGGCTGGAAACCAGTCCGGAGAAACTGTGGTCGCTTAGTCAAATGGAAGAAACCGGCGGCGAACCAGATGTCGTTGGCTATGATAAGAAGTCTGGTGAGTACATCTTCTATGATTGTTCGAAAGAAAGTCCTGGAGGCCGCAGAAGCCTGTGTTATGACCGTCAAGCGCTCGAATCGAGGAAAGAGAATAAACCGAAAGACAGCGCGACTGATATGGCAACCGCCATGGGCGTGGAGCTATTGACGGAGGAACAGTATCGAGAGCTGGAGGCACTTGGACAATTTGATACGAAGACCTCGAGCTGGCTGAAGACACCCTCCGAAATCAGGAAGCTCGGTGGCGCCATCTTTGCCGACTACCGCTACGGCCAGGTCTTCGTGTATCACAACGGCGCGGAGTCTTATTATGCCGCCCGGGGATTCCGCGGCTGCCTGAAGGTTTGAATCACGCGGAGAAATCCTTCTCGATTGCAGAAGCCGTGACAAATTGGGGGCCAAAACAGACAATCCCACTCGCCTTCTCGCGGGTGGGATTGCCACCGTCTAAACAGGGGTGCCAGGATTCGAACCTGGGAATGGCAGATCCAAAATCTGCTGACTTAACCGCTTGTCTACACCCCTATTTCGAGGGCATTATAAAAAGATAACGGCAAAGAGTCAACGACTCTTGCCGTTAAAGTTTATGGTCGAAGATTTGATCGAAAGGAGCGTTAGTTTTCGGTCGTAGCTACAACTCCTGCTTCTGCGAGTTCTTTTTCGTAGGCTGCAAGGACTTTGTCCTCGATCAGGCGTCGCGCTTCGTTATTGACGGGGTGCGCGATGTCTTGATGTGTGCCGTCGGGGCGCTTGCGAGACGGCATACTTACGAAGTAGCCAGTCTTGCCGTTGATGACTTTTAGCCCACGCACCACAAACTGGTTGTCGAATGTGATGTTCACAAAGGCCTTGAGCTTGTCCTCGTTCTTGAGAGTTACGCGAATGTCAGTGATCTCCATGTCCTACCTCCCAACGCAGTGCGATCTGGTGCCTCTAATTCTGAGTCATCCTCACAGGCTTGAGACTGTATGCCTGCCAGCCGAATTGACTGGAAACAGCCGTTATTAACTCACGATCAGGTTGCTGCTCAAAGAGCCCATAAAAGGCAGAGCCGCTGCCCGAAAGAGCAACGTAACCGGCGCCACCCCTCTGCAATACCGCCATGCATGACTGAAGCTCGGGGTGAACGGACACCGCCATAGCCTGAAAGTCATTACCAATCCGGTAAAGCGTTTTGAAATAATCTGCGCCTGATTCCTTAGTATCAATATCAGCTTTCGATGAAAAGTTTGTCAAGTAGATTCTTAGACCCTGATAGGCATCTTTGGTGGAAATTGCAAAATTGGGGATGATTAGGAGTACGAAATAGCGGGCAAAGACATCGACGGGAGACACGATATCGCCTCGACCGGAGACCAGGGCAGAGCCCGAGGAAAAGAAGAAGGGGATGTCAGAGCCGAGTTCCAGTCCCCAGTTTGCAAGCCGGGCGGGCGGGACTTTGAGGTCGAAAATGTGGTTGACCGCCTTCAAGACGGCAGCGGCATCGGAGCTGCCCCCACCAAGGCCGGCTCCTGATGGGATACGTTTCTGCAACTCAATGACCACTCCCTCATTTAAGTTTGTCCGGTCGAGGATTAGCCGGGCGGCTTTCCAGGCGAGGTTGCCAGAACCCGCCGGCAGGGACGGATCATCGCAGTTTAGACTGATTTCTGAAGAGGTCGCGGTGACTGTGATAGTGTCATATAGATCGACAGACTGCATCAGCGAATAGATGTCGTGATAGCCATCCGGTCGCTGCCCGAGTACCTGAAGGAAGAGGTTGATTTTGGCCGGTGCGAGAATTGATGTAGTCCGCAACATTGTCAGTTGGTTAAGCCCTGGAGAAAACAGGCGATGGCGAAATTCACGTCGATACGATTTTGGTCGTCGCCACAGACATGGCGATAGTTTTCAAAGTGGGTGTATTGCGCAGAGAAGCGGCCTTCGAACAGCGCCCGGCTGAACCAGAGTGCCGTAGCTCTGAGCGAGGGAGATTTTTCGACGACCCCAATGGGAAATTTGTCCTGAAACGGAACGCCTGAGTGTTCGTGCTTCTCGATCACACCTTCGCCCCGGCGGTTGTATTGGAATTCCAGTTCTAAATCCAGCGACGGGTTCAGATGGTAACGGGCGAGAGCCAAGACGCGGTCTTGATCGTTGCCGCCGAAATAGCCAATTGGGTGCCCGTAGTAGAGATACAGATTCTGCGGTTGGTTTTGTCCATAGACCGTAGTGTTGACGCGCGTGTAGCTGAGCTTGGTAAATAGCTTGCGCAGACCGAGCGGTTCGATCATATCGATTCCGAGTTTGTAACCGATTTGGTTGGGCTCGGATTCGAGATCGATCTGGAAATCATCAATCATCAATTCTCCGAAAATGCGTGATTGCCGCGGCCAGTAAATGGCAAAGTCGAGCCCGAAGAGAATATTGTCATCGCTTCCCCTATTCCACTGCTCCCAGTAATAAGTAACGAATGGGTTGAGATAGCGCCAATCAACGGGGCGATTGTAACCGCCATACACCACGAGTTCGGAGAGGCCGATTTCGAAAGAGCCACGCTTGCGGAAGGCGACTCGATGAGCGGAAATATAGCGCACAAGCGTGGAGTCATGATAGGTGATGTTGTCGAGACGGGTGATGAAGTAGTCGAAGCGAATGGCGGGGTGCTCGAAGCCAAGCCAAATTCGATCAAGCTGAGGTGCATTATCAGAGAGCAGCAGTGCATCGCGGTGTTCCGGACCCCAGATGATGGAGGAACGGCCAATTGAAGCGAAGAAGCCTTTGTTGTAGTAGTAGGCTGCCGCATTGTCGACCCAACCGGTGATCTTCTCATCCCATTTGCGGCCATTAAACTGTGAGTAGAGGTCACCGTGATTCTCGACGCGAAGTCGCAGGTGGACCTGCAATTGTCTTGTGGGGATTACCCAGGCTTCGCTGGTTAGGCCGACCCGATGAACCGGCAGCGAGTCGCTCGAGGCGATTTCCTCAAAATAGGGAATGAAACGCGTGCTCAGGCGCACGCCACTACCGTCGTGTGCGCGAAAGAGGCGCCAGTTGTTGAGTTGAAAGTTGGCCAGGCCGTCGTAAGCACGCAGGCGTCGGTCCAGTAATGTGGCGATCTCGCTTGCCGCCGTCTGCGAGGAACTGTCGGCCTGAGTCAGGCGTGGAAGTGTGTTGGCATATAGAAACTGGGCAGGGTGCAGGAGCAGTTGTTCTTCCCAATAGCGATTCAGAAGACGGTCGGTGGCCTCAATACGATATGGTGCGGAATCTGCAATTGTTGCGGCATTGGTATCCGTCTCGGCAATGACCAAACTCGATTGAAGCAGAAAGAGCAAGAGAACGATTGTATGTCTGGACATGGGGTAAATAATCGGAGTATGGAAGTCCAAGTCAATCTAAAAGGTTCACGATGACGAGGTGTGATTCGAGGGCGTTTCCAAATGACGATACTACAGACTCTGAGATGATCAGGAGTCCCAAATAATAGTTGACAAAATCAAGCGATGATACCTATATTACCTTAAGTACAACGACAAATCTCAATAGTGCAACTATGGTCCAGGCGCTATCACCGCGTGCGATCGTGCGTGCGTAATTGTTTTCAGGCCACAATTTCGCTCTAACGATATCATTGTCGAGATCCCGTTGTGCACACAATCTAAACCCCAAAAATCTCTATCTGGAGGTAAGTAATGGTGAGAATGGGTTTCTTCCGATTCATCGGGATGCCCGTCCCGTTGATTTTGCTTCTGCTGTGCTTGCACTACTCGTCTGTTTCCGGAGCCCCAAATATCATTGTCAATGTCAGCCCGCCTTTCAGTGAACAAAACAACAGTGAGGTGGCAAACAGCGAGACATTGCCGGGGAATCTCTATTCGGTCTGGACCGAGTTTCCGCCTGCGGGGTTCGGGGCTTCACTGATCGGATGGGGGTTCACTGCCACTGGTGGTGGTGTTTGGGCCGTGGCGGCAATTCCACCGACTGTGCCATATGCATTTGAGTGGAATCCGGCGGTCTCTGCGCATCCGGCAGGGCCGTTTTTTGCAGTGGGCGCTGCCTACGGACCAGCTCCCCCATGGTTTGGTGCGAATCAGATTCTGGCCCACGGTTCGCCCGGAGGAGGGGCTCCCTTTGCGGCTGGAGTGCCAGTTTCGGGTGTGAGTGTTCCCGGTGTGAACTGGTTTGATTATCCGGATGTCGCAGTTGATGACATCCCTGGCAATCCGCTTGCGAATGCGGGCACGGTGCACGTTGCGTGGGCTGAGTACATCAACGGTAACGGCATGGATGCCGACGGAAACGGGAACATGTTCGACGACCCGGCGGGTGACGGGTTCATGATACACTACGCTTATTCAAGGACAGCTCCCGGGCCAGCACCAATTTATCCGGCATTTTCCGCACCGGCTGTCTTGGCAGCCGGACCGACAGTCGTCGGAAATTCGTTGCCTTCGAATCGCCCCTCGGTGGCGATCATGGGACCTCCCGGGAATGGCATGGTCCCGCCGGGTGGAGTCTATGTTGGCTGGACGGACGGAACTATCGCCTTCATTACATCATCGCCTGCCCTTGGTGCGCCATTTGGCCCGGTTGTGGCGATCGCACCGACACCACCGACACCGCCGGTTTTGCCGCCGGGTATCGCCGCCTCGAACGGTATCTCGATTGGTACAGCACCAGCGGGGAGTCCGTGTCCGGGAATCGTGTTCGCGGCGTTTACTTCGACCGTGCTTGGAGACGTGGACATTTTCTTTTCATGGAGTCCAACCGGCGCCCTTGGCACCTGGTCACCGATGATCAGGGTTAACCAAGATGTGCCGGGCAATGGTCTTGATCAGTGGGCGCCAAGTATGTCGGTTGATCCGGTGACCGGCGAGATCAGAGTGGTTTACTATGATCGCCGAAACGACCCGGCGAACATCAGGAAACAGACCTGGGTCTCGAAGTCGCTGGATTGCGGTTTGACATGGACAGACTGTGTGCTTTCGGATATCCCGCCATCAGCACCGGGATCGACGATTCCGTTGCCGCCGGCACCGATGTATATCGGGCACTATTTGGGCAGCGACTTTAATGCTCCGAATAAGTTCACTTCCGTTTGGAATGATGAGCGGGTCAGCGGCGGTGACCAGGACATTGTCTTTGAGGCGGTTCCGAATTGCATGCCGGATTTTGATGGCGATGGGATTCCGGACTTATCAGACAATTGTCCGATGGTCTTTAATCCGCTGCAGGAGGATTTTGATGCCGACGCGGTCGGTGATTTCTGTGACAACTGCCCGACAACATCGAACCCCGGTCAATCAGATGGCGATGGCGATTTCATTGGAGACGCATGCGATAATTGCCCGACGTTTGGAAACCCGGGACAAGGGGACATCGACGGTGACACGGTTGGCGATGCCTGCGACAATTGCGCAGGTATTCCCAATTCTGGCCAAGCCAATAGCGACACAGATTCGTGGGGCGACGCCTGTGACAACTGCAAGACGGTGGACAATCCGCTCCAGGAGGACATCGACAGCGATTTGGTTGGCGACTCGTGTGATAATTGTCTCACCGCCGTCAATCCGCTTCAGGAGGACAGTGACTTCGATGGAATCGGAGACGCCTGCGATTCAAGTTCCTGTGTTTGTATTCCGGGCGATGCCGACGGCAACGGAATACACTCGATCTCGGACGTAGTTAGGATAATCAACTATATCTTCAGTGGTGGACCGACGCCCTGCAATGGAGATGCCAACTGCAATTGCAGTATCAACATTTCGGATGCGGTTTATCTGATCAATTATATTTTTTCGGGTGGAGCAGCACCGTGCACCTGCGCGGTTTATCTGATTCTCTGTCCGTAACGTACAGCAGACGTGTTTTTCGGAGGGGTACGCGGCAGCGTGCCCCTTTGTGTTGATGGCTTGATTAGCGGACTGCAAAGCGGGAAAGGACGGGGCTGCTTCCCCACCCCTGCTGGGGGCCATGGTGCATTATCCACACTGTGTCGCTCCAAAAAGAGATGTCAAATGACCTTGTAACAGGCAGGTTGAATTCACGAGCTGGCGCGAGCGAGTCGCTGAGTTCAATGAGCTTGCCGCCGCCGAGTAACACGAGTTTCCCATTGTGAAAACCCAATTGGCTGATATCGGAGATTCCCTCGACCGTGAGAATCTCCGTTGGGTACAGAGCACCGACCTGGACCAGTGAGTCGGAATCATATCCGATGAGGTAATCTGAATCCTGACTATGAGCACAGAGCCAGAGCCGGCCGTCCCCGGCGGTCAGGGCGTGAAATGACCTTGTATCAAAAGCAACTTGAGCGATTATCTCGCCATCGGTGTTCATCTTGACGACTTCATCGACGGCTAATATCCACAGCGAGTTTCCGTCGAAAGCGATATCCTTGAGTCCTCCACTGACAAGATTGAATTGCTTCAGGGTTTCGCCTTCTGATGACATTTTGTAGATGGCGGGGGGAGTATCACCGAATGCCCAGAGGTTGGTGCCGTCGAAGGCGACCTGTTGCGGCTTGTATCCGCCGGGAAGATGCACCGGCAGAGCGAAGTAGTATGGGTGGAGCCTTGCAAGCCGAACCGCCTCCAGACAACCCCAATCGGGTTCAAGGAACTCTGCGCCAAGGGAGCTCTTGAGTTTGACAATTCCATTGGAATCGACGAACTCATAGGCTGTCAGGTGCTCGTGGCTCAGTGGATTAGAATGACAGGAGACTATCGGGTGAATGATGAAGAGGGGAGAATCCTGAGGAGTGAATTGGGTCCAGGATTCCGTCCTCGTGTTCCAGGACCAGTTCGGAATCTCTCGAGAATCAAGTGAAGAAGTTCTGAATTCGATGTCGTTGAAGCTGCTGTCCAGGTAGAGGGGATCTTGCGAGATATCGAATTCCGCTACGTCACCCTCGATTGTGGTTGCCAGAATCCAGTCGGATTGATCAATGATTATAGTCTCGTCAAGGTACATAAGTTGTGGTTCCGGCGTTACGGATGGTGTGACTCCTGTATCGTCGCCGCAGCCAACGATCAGCACGGCAATTGCTGCCATCAAGAGGATTCTTGTCTTTTTCATATTTTCTCCCGCTTTGCGCCTAATGGCGTTCTATTGTGATGACGCAATATGGCTATTCTTGTCCAATTGTGCGTGTGTTTTTTTGGGAAAAATTCTCAGAAAGTTGTAGTCAGAACGGGAGCTCTGTGGTAGTCATTTCCACCCTGCGCTGCGGGTGGTGGGAATTCACTCCTGCCGCACCTGACATTTTCGGCGGATGTGGACATCCGCCGAGCACAAAAGCCCGATTGTCGTGCGCGGTCGATGTCCACATCGACCGCATCAAAAAGCGATTGATTGCCAATCGACTCACGTTTAGTATTTCAACATGGCTCCTACGCACCGATTCGCAGCACCTGGACCAGGTCTCGTCTTTGTGACAACGACCACGATCGATTGGCTTCCTGTTTTTACAGGTGCAGGTGCATCCAGGATTGTTGTCCAAACTTTGCGAGAATCAATTGACATGGGACGACTTACGATTGTCGGCTGGGTCCTCATGCCTACTCACGTTCATCTTCTGATCGGTCTGGAAAGAGTCGATGAACTCTCGAAAACTATGCAGAGTTTGAAGATTCTAACTTCGAAACGAATTCGCGCGGGTATTGAATCCGGTGAGGTTGTTCTTGGTTCCAGTTTGGAGAGCCGCCTTTTCTATCGAGACGAATTCCGTTTGTGGCAACGCGGATTCGACGATGTGATCATCTATTCGGAAAAGGAGTTCAAAATCAAATTGGAATATATACACAATAATCCTGTCAAAGCCGGGCTGGTCACCGATTCGACCGCATGGCTCAATTCAAGCGCCTCTGACTGGTTGCTCGATCGCCCTGGGCCGCTACCAATCGACAAGATTTTTTCCTGGAGCCGATAGAATTTTTCGGCGGATGTGGACATCCGCCGAGCACAAACTAAACGCAAAGGGGCGAAACAGGCGCTTCCTGCGCTCAATATTATCATTATCGCTCCCATGAAAGATCCAGAACCAAGCGACTGCAACCACAACCGCGCTCCAGGCTGACCACCATGACCATTCACCATTCATGGCATTTTCACGCAGTACCCCTCATGTGGACGGCCCACTCTTCGGAAGCAAATCGCAACAGAATTGCAGTCATTCCCCATCAGTAACAAAGTCAGGATCGACTGTGCCCTAATCCTTCATCGAATCCAAGAACTTCTTGTTCGTCTTCGCTTTTCTCAGGCGGTCGAGCAAGAACTCCATCGCCTCAATCGCATTCATGTCCGCCAGGAACTTGCGCAAGATCCAGATGCGCGCCAATGCGGCCTCGTCGATCAAGAGCTCTTCCTTACGCGTCGAGGAACGGTTGATGTCCATTGCCGGGAAAACGCGGCGATCAGCCAATCTGCGGTCGAGCACGATTTCCGAGTTACCAGTGCCCTTGAACTCTTCGAAAATGACTTCGTCCATACGCGAGCCGGTTTCGATCAGCGCCGTGCCGACGATCGTCAGCGAGCCGCCCTCTTCGATATTGCGTGCTGCGCCGAAGAAACGCTTGGGGCGCTGCAAGGCATTGGAATCCACACCGCCGGAAAGAATCTTGCCGGAATGCGGCACCACCGAGTTGTGCGCACGCGCCAGACGCGTGATCGAGTCGAGCAGGATCACGACGTGATGCTGGTGCTCGACTAATCGTTTCGCTTTCTGCAAAACCATTTCGGCAACCTGTACGTGCCGTTCAGCCGGCTCGTCAAAGGTCGAGGACACAACTTCACCCTTGACCGAGCGCTTCATGTCGGTGACTTCTTCCGGACGCTCGTCAATCAGCAGTACGATCAGTTTGCATTCCGGGTGATTAGTCGTGATCGAATTGGCAATCTTCTGCAGGATGATTGTCTTACCGGCTTTCGGCGGCGACACGATCAGTGCGCGCTGTCCCTTGCCCAGCGGACACATTAGATCCATCACGCGGGTCGTCTGCTCTTCGGGGATGGTCTCCAGTTGGAATTTCTCGTTCGGATAGAGCGGCGTCAGGTTGTCGAAAAGTATCTTGTGCTTGGCAACATCCGGATTTTCGAAATTGACCGCTTCGATCTTGAGCAGCGCAAAATAGCGCTCGGATTCCTTCGGCGGACGCACCTGGCCTGAGATTATGTCACCGGTGCGCAAATCAAAGCGCTTGATCTGCGACGGCGAAACGTAGATATCGTCCGGCCCGGGCAGATAGTTGTAATCGGCCGAGCGCAGGAAGCCGTAACCCTCTTCGAGGATTTCGAGTACACCCTCGCCGAAGATCAGGCCGTCTTTTTCGGTTTTGGCTTCAAGGATCTTGAAGATCAGTTCGGATTTGCGCAGACCGGACACCCCGGGAATTTCCAATTCCTCGGCGGTCTTCAACAGCTCTGCGATGGTTTTACTTTTGAGTTCGACAATGTCCATATTGCATGGTCCTTTCAGAATATTTAAAAAACAATCAAGTCGTGATTAGTGGCCCCGGTTCGGGTTCTGAGTTGAGTGGGTGCGCAGTTGAGTGTGCGCATGAATTCCGCCGTCATGCGGCGGAGAGCTTTCGTTTCGATCTCCCGCGATTGAATTGAAGTGTCGCCAGCTGCTGAAGTGCGATCAGGCTGCGATTTCTTCCGACGGCGCGTCGCCCCAGAGTTCTTCGAGACCGTAGAACTCGCGAATATCGCGCTGGAAGATGTGAACTACTACGTCGACGTAATCCAGAAGCACCCAGCGCAAGCTCGAGTAACCTTCACGGTGCCAGACTTTGACGCCGGCATCCCTAAGCTCGTCGCTCACGTGGTCGGCAACGGCGCGTGCTTGCACATCGGCGTCCACCGAACAGATGACGAAATAGTCGCAGACCGTAGATAATTCACGCAGATCAAGAATCTTCACGTCGTAGGCTTTCTTGTCGAGAGCCAGATCAGCTATCTTGTGAGCCAGTTCGTGTGGAGTCATTAACGAGATGCTAAAAAATCCTCCTTCGCTGTCGCGAGGTCAGTTTTGTTTCCTGGCGGCTATGATTTTCTCATAGTCGGCGCCAACTACCAATGAATAATCTATATCGTAGAAATTGCTTTCGAGTTCCTTGAAACTGATTCGATCAGCAGTCAGGCCGATCTTGGCGGCGAAGCCGGCCGCGTGTTCGTGATTGGGTTTGCGTGCTATCAGCAGTGTCTTCTCCTGTTGAAATGACTCGAAATTACGCTCGTCCAGCACATCGATAATGAACTCCGGCGCCGCCGCCTGTTTCACGTGTTTGGAGAAGCTCGAGGCCGCACCGGCAATTCCGCAGCCATTCATGATTTGCACCCGTAAAGAAACGGGCACGATTGCCTCGGGGGTGTTCGGAAGAGTCGTCGACTCACCCTGGACGATCTTGACGACAAAGGAGCCGACAAACGCCAGCACCGCCAACGAGACAACGATGAGAATGAAATCGATGATCCGGCTTCCCGATTTCGGCTTAGCCGCCTTGTGCCTGGAACGAACTTTGCTCAGTTGCTAATCTTTATTGATAATGTTTCGGGACATCTAACGTAGGGGGGCACGATGAATCATCTTCGTCATTCAAAAAGGGAACCATACCTCCCGTACGGCGATCGATAATAATCCGAATAATTCGAATTCAGCAAACCGGGCGCCCATTGTTCGTACCCGACGCTCACATGGAAGTTGCGAGACGGATCCCAGAACAAACGGAAGCTCGGCAAGATCTTGTTATTGAGTGTCGAGGAAGCGTTGCCGCCAAACCACGACTGTGGCTGATGGACGTACGCCAACCCGATCTGAATTCGCAACGGTTTGGCAAACTGATAGTCAATCTGATTCATATACATCGCAATCGATTGGCTTTGTCCACCGGAAGAGAAAAAATTCACCGAATAAGTGTGGCTCATCCGCAAGCGTGAGGGATCGAACAAGGAAAACGGCGTGTTCGCTTTGCCGACCGTAACCCCGCTCTGATTACCGACTGTAGAATTGTTGTTTTGATCCATGACCGTCTCAGCGAAGAGAGAAATCACGCAAAAAGCAACGAGGAAGCAAGCCAACACTGCAGTTCTTAGGATTGTCATGACGGAAAGATCTCCAATACCTATCTATCGGTAATACGCGCGGAATCTACTTTTTGCCCAAAAAATTGTCAACGTTTTAATTCAAAAAAGATGCTTTCCAACAGCTTTAACTCGTTGGGGTCGTTGAACCCCAGTCCTTCTCGATAGTCGTCAAGCTTGATACAATCAGTGACACGTCCCTCTTGCATCATGATCCGCAACACGTCAGTGATGTATAGCTCTCCCTGGGCGTTGTTCGAATCAAGCTTCTTTAGAGCGGACGAGAGCGCCTCCGCCTCGAAAATATAGAGGCCGGTATTCACTTCCCGAATCGCTTTCTGTTCATCATTACAATCGGCAAATTCGACAATTGCCTTAATCTGGCCGTTTCTGTCGCGCACGATACGGCCGTACTTTGCCGGATCAGGCGGTTCAAACGACACGACGATTCCAGCGGCTTGCAGCGACCGCTGCCGCGAAATCAGTTTCTCGAGTGTCGATCTTTGAAGTAGTGGTACGTCACCAGCCAAGACGAAAATGCTGCCATGGAATCCGTGATAAGAGGATTCGGCCATCATCACGGCATGGCCCGTGCCGCGTTGTTCTTCCTGAACTGCAAACTCAAACGTTGACTCGCCTGCCAGCGCCTGTTTCACGAGCTCCCTGCCGTGGCCAATGACAAAGACGGCCTTGGCGAGGCCCATGCTCTGAAGCATGTCGCCGATAATGCGGATCACCGGCCGGCCATCTACCGGATGAAGAACCTTCGGGAGGTCGGATTTCATTCGTTTTCCCAGCCCGGCAGCCAGGACAATTGCCATTACGTCTGGGTAGTTGCTCACGCGAGAATCTTGTTGTGCTTATCGACTTTGACGATGATCGGTTTGTGGTGCGCGGCCTGCTCTGGAGACAAGAGGACGTAGGTAATCACGATAACTTCATCGCCAACCTGTCCAAGACGGGCGGCAGGTCCGTTCAGGCAAACCGTGCCGGATCCGACTTTGCCGGTAATCGTATAGGTCTCGAAGCGCTCGCCGTTGGCGACATTGACAACCTGTACCTTCTCGCCTTCGAGGATATTGGCAGCTTTCATCAGGATTGGGTCCAGCTCCAACGAGCCCTCATATTTGAGATTGGCGTCGGTCACCGTGGCGCGGTGGATCTTCGACTTGAACATTGTCAGATACATTCTACTTCACCTTAAGAGTAATATTATCGATCAACCTCACGCCACCGATCCGGCACGCCAGGCTGATCGCGACACGCCCTGAGACCTTCGTCAATTCAGCCAGTGTGTCTTCATTGGCAACCGACACATAGTCTACGGACGCTTTCCCGTCTTTAACAAGTCGGGTTTGGATATAGTTCCTGATCCGCGCCGCCGATCGCTCGCCATCTTCGATCATTTTCTTCGCCGCCAGCAAAGCACGCGGTATTGCCAGTGCCTGAGAACGACT
The DNA here is from genome assembly GCA_964552775.1 of uncultured Ignavibacteria bacterium. GTDB lineage: Bacteria > Zixibacteria > MSB-5A5 > CAIYYT01 > CAIYYT01 > JADJGC01. The sequence goes on from CAZKIH010000036.1 coordinate 20,928, forward strand.
TAGCTTATCAAGATATACGTTTCGCGACGACAATGCAAGCCCATCGCGGTCGCGAATCGTTGGAACGATGACAATCTTAGTCGGAATATTTAGGTCGCGCACCATCTGGCGAATCACGACACTCTGTTGCAGGTCTTTCCTTCCGAACAACGCGACGTTCGGCTGTACGATGTTGAACAGCTTCAGCACGACCGTTGCGACGCCCTGGAAGTGACCGGGGCGTGCGGCGCCCTCGAGCACGGTAGAGATCTTGTCAGGGACGACGTAGGTGTCAAAGCCTGTTGGATACATGTCGTCCTTGCCGGGATTGAAGATGAAATTTACACCGTCAGATCGACAGGCGTGGCAGTCTTCCTTCCAAGTACGTGGATATTTCGAGTAATCCTCGTTCGGCGCAAACTGGGTCGGATTGACGAAGATCGACACGACGACGACATCGCCATGCTTCTTTGCCCGCTTGACCAGTTCCAGATGTCCACGGTGAAGCGCTCCCATCGTGGGCACGAAGGCGATCTTCTTGCCCTGCTGTTTGAGCTGCAGTGCAGTCGCCTGCATCTGTTTGGGTGAATGGATGATTTTCATTGCGGGGGATTATAACAAATGCGTCGCAAATGTGAAGGGAAATCGATTCACTGACTCCAGTTCACCCTCACCCCCGGCCCCTCTGCCGCAAGCGGGCGAGGGGAGAAAGAGCAGGGTCGCGGTTCCCGCGCCACGCGGACATTCGCAGCATCCGCGTGGCACACGAGGGCGTGGGCCACGCACAATCTCCCACTCAGAAGCATGTCGGCCTTCGCAGCATCTCGCCAGGGATTTCCGACATTGCGCGGACGTATCAGGTCACAATCCCGTCCTCGCTTACGCTGTACCCCACCCGACGGGTGGGTCTTATGATCCGGGCAGCAACTCTGTGTCAAAACGAAGTCATCAATTCGAAGGCAGCACTATCGTCAAGATTTGCCGCCTCGAAAGCAAACCCACCTGTCGCCTCGCTCAGGTGGGGTACATCTTGAAAAGTACAGCGTCAAGCCCCAAGAGGGCTTGACCTACAGAAGAATCTCCCCCTACCTGTAGCTCTCGTCGGCGGAGGGATACTTCGCTTTGCGGACATCGTCGATAAATCTGGTGGCTGCGTCCTGAATCAATTCCCCTTGCTTGAGATATTGCCTCACGAATTTTGGCACAAAATCATCGTTCATTCCCAGAATATCATTGATCACAATGATCTGCCCGTCGCAACCTGCTCCGGCGCCGATTCCAATCGTCGGAATTGTCAAAGTCTTGCTGATCGTCGCCGCGATATCATTCTTCATCGCCTCCAGCACAATCGAAAAACAACCTGCGTCTTCCAAGGCCTGCGCCGATTCCAGCAGGTAGTTTTTCCCAGCGTCGGTTTTGCCCTGGACCTTGTAGCCGCCGAATTTGTTGATCGATTGGGGCGTCAGTCCGATATGTCCGAACACCGGGATGCCGCATTCGGTGATGCGCTTGATTCGTCCCGCCATTTCGATTCCGCCCTCGAGTTTGACGCCGCCCGCGCGACCCTCGGAGAGGAAGCGGCAGGCATTGGCGACGGCCTCGGCATCAGAGGTTTGATACGACCCGAACGGCATGTCCCCGATCACCAGCGCGCCTTGCGCGCCACGGCTCACGGCCTCGGTGTGGCGAAGCATCATGTCCATTGTCGCAGACAGAGTGTCGCTCTTGCCGTAAAGCACCATATTCACAGAATCGCCCACAAGTATTCCATCAACGCCGGCGCGATCAAGTGCTCGGGCCGTGTAGTAATCGTAAGCTGTCAGCCAGACGATCTTCTCGCCCTTCTTCTTCATCGGCCCAAAGGAGTTTGCGGTGATCTTACTGCGCGAATGAGTCATTTACAGTCCCAGTGATTGATCGCCGCGCGTAAAGTAACGCGTGCCCTGCCGCATTTCGGCGATTTGGTTGAATATTTCTTCCAAGTGATGTGAATTCTCGACGAAGTCCAATTGATCCGTCTTGATCACGAGCAGCGGCGTGCGATTGTAGTGAAAGAAATGGTAATTGTACGCCTCGCTGACCTGCGTGAGATACTCGAAATCAAAATTGCGTTCGTAAGCAATATTGCGGCGTTTGATCCGCTGAATCAGGACCTCTATTGAAGCCGTCAGAAACACTACCAGATCGGGTTTGGGCAGCGTCTTTCGCAAGATTTCCGCCATCTGCTTGTACAACGCCAACTCCTCTTCAGTCAGGTTGACAGTCGCGAAGAGCAGGTCCTTCTCGAAAGTATAATCCGCGACGATGCGTTTCTTGAAGAGATCGAATTCCACCAGCTCCCGCTGTTGTTGATAGCGCGACAGCAGAAAATAGAACTGCGTCTGCAGCGCGTAGCGTTTGCGGTCTTTGTAGAAGTCCTTCAGAAATGGATTTTGTGCCGCTTCCTCAAGCACCAGATACCCGTTGATCCGGTCGGCAAGAATCTTGCAGAAAGTAGTCTTCCCGACTCCGATCGGGCCATCCACCGCGACATAGTGAAGGTGTGAAAATCGATCATCCATGATATAATTCCACCAACTGGGTGCTATCTGTTATGGCTTGCAGACATTCGCGATAAGGTCTGCGATCCTTTATACAATACGCATCCGGAGCTACCTCGAGAAGCGGCACCAACACAAACCGACGTTGGCAAATTGCGGGATGCGGCAGGCGCAACTGCTCAGAGTTGTCGGTCTGAAGATGATATGTCAAAATATCAATGTCAATCACTCGTGGTCCCTTGGGTATCTTCTTCATCGTGTTGAGCCCTTGCTCGATACGGCGCGTCTTTTCGAGCAACTGTGCCGCACTAAGCGCCGTAGTTATCTCAACGACATTGTTGAGAAATTCCGGTTGTTCCAACAAGTCCACGGGCGAGGTTGAATAGAACGCCGAGCTTTTGACAATTTCTACGTCCTTGTCCTCTGTCAACAGCTTCAGAGCCTCGTTAATATTCGCGGCCCGATCACCGAGATTCGAGCCGCAGGAAAGAAATATCGAAATGGTCAGCCTCGCGCTCTCTTGAGTTCAACCTCGATATGATCGAGATTTCCCGGAATGGGGGGCATCATCTTGCGTACCCGCACCACTACCTCGTCAATACGCCGGTCGAGCAGGATTTGAAATGCAATGTCTTCGGCGATGGCTTCGATCAGGGAATATCGTTTGTTGTTCATGATATCCTCGATGGCCTGGTAGACCTGCGCATAGTTGACCGTGTCCGCGAGCTTGTCGGTTCTTCCCGGTTGACTCAGATCGAGAAGCAGTTCGCAATCCACCTCGTAGCGCCGGCCAGTCTCTTTTTCGGCTGCGCTGACGCCATGATAACCGTAGAAACTCATGTTGCGAAGTCTGATGATGTCACTCATGGCGAATTTCCTCCAGCCGCGACCTGATTGGTTGGTAATGACGAATCAAAGTCGCCATCGCAATTGCCAGTTCGTCGCAGCTGATATTGGCACTGACCCGAACCCAGCCTTCACCCTGTTCGCCGAAAGATGACCCGGGAGCGACCAGAACTCCGCGCTGTCGCAATAGCGACCGCGCAAAACTGAGCGAGACCCGTCGATGGCGGAGTTTTATCCACACAAAGCCTGAATGGCACACCGGATAGTACTCAATCCCCGCGCCTTTCAACTCATCCACGATAACCTTGGTGCGCCGGGCGATTTCCTCACGGCACGTGCTGATATGGTCCGACAGGCCAGCGGCTGAAGAGAAATATCCTGCGGCGGCAGTCAATGACGCTACGGCAGGTTCCAGGCTGAGCGATTTGGCGAGCGCCGATAATGGTTGGATGAGAGTCTTCCGACCTACCAAAGCCGTTAATTTTAAATCGTGGCTGCATAGCGTGGTTGAGAAACTGAACATCTCCAGACCGACGCGCAAGCGACGAACATTCTCGCAAAACAACGCCGGTCGGAAATTGCCGGCCGATGACAGAGCGTAGGAAGAGTCCGCGATCACGAAGATATTGGCGGCGGCGGCGATCTTACGCAGGCGTTCATAGAAAGCGTTGTCACAAACGGCGCCGGTCGGATTGTGCGGCGAATTGACAATCATGACGCGGGCGGTCTTGGGCGGCCGCTCTGAGTAAACCTCAAGATTGGGGAGATAGTCGTTGCGCTGATAAAGCGGGTATCTCTTGATCTTCGCGCCAAACAATAGCGCTGCGGCGTGATAGGCGTCATAGCCGGGGTCGGGTACGTGAATGGCCGTATCGTTATCAGCCAGATAGGCGGCGAGAACCAGCAATCCGACGCGGGCGCCCGGCAACAGCAGGATTTCGCGCTCGGGATCGATTTCAGCCGAGTATTCCTTGTGAAGATACTCCGCAAACACGGACTTGATCTGGCTCGCCGGTGAGCCTGACGGTCTACTCGCTCCGGAGAACGGTACGCGCACGGCATAACGCCCGAGATCCACTACTTGTCGTCCACGACGTTCGAGAGCCGCCCGCAGGTCGCGAAGTTCACTCAGGAATGGTGCCGGCAGACGTTGCACCCGGTCGGCGGAAGACAAAACTACGCGTCCGGAAATTCTCAATTCTCTCTCCGACGCCGTTCTCGCGGGAACGGCATGTTTTGGATTTCCGCATCGAGTTCATCAAAATCGTCTTCGTCATACTGCTCGGTTAGATCTCGCAATGTCCACAACTGTTCTGCGAGGTACAGCGACTTGGCGCAGTGCTCGGCCATATCGAGGCGGTGGAAAGCCTGCCAGAGGTCATTACCCAGAGCTACCAATCCGTGTCGCTCCAATAAATAGGTGTGATTAGAACCGAGGTATGAGCTGAAATTGTCGGCCAGTTTTGAAGTACCCGGTTCGGCAAACGGCACCAAAGGGATCTCGCCAAAGGTCGCAGTAAATTCGGGCAGGACCTCACCTTCGATGTCCATTCCGGCTATCGCAAATGCAGTTGTGTAACTCGGATGAGCGTGGACGATGGCATTGATTTCGCCACGCAGCTTATAGGCGACCAGGTGAATGCGATACTCGGAAGACGGCTTGGAGCCATTCACTTCGGACTTGCCGTCGATTTTTACTATTGTCAACTGCTGCGGCTTCAGAACTCCCTTACAGACTCCGGCTGGAGTAATCAAAATATCTCCGGAGGGAAGCCGACACGAAATGTTGCCTTCGACACCAACGACTAAACCCTTGTCATACATTATCTTACCGATTTCGCAGACCGTTTCGCGCAACTCTTTTTCGTCTTGAATCAACTTACTCTCCCTCGCGCTGTACAAGTAGTTCTTCGCGTCGGCAAATGTCAAGGCAATTTCCTGATCGTCATTTTCGTCAATGTTCATGCGGTCAAGAGTGGGGTCGTGACACCATCGCCTGTGTAGAACGAAGTCGGATCGCAATTGCGGTGACTTTGAAGTCTATGTTAATTTTGTAAGATATTTCTTAACAATCGGTTAGAAAAGTGGTTGAAACCGGGCAACCGAACAAATTGCCAAATGCGTATATGTTGTGTCATCTAAGTTGTTGCTACCACTACATATTGTGTTTTTTCAAATTTTATATTTGACAGTTTTTGTCTCCTGCGATAGAGTGATCATCCCGTGCACGAAAGCGATTTCAGAGGCTATCCGGACGCACGGTTATCACAAAAGTGATTTCCAACGCAGCAGTTGGAGAATAAACATGTAATCGGCTCGTGGGATTCACCGATCTCACGAATGGGACTAATCGGTTCGAGAGGGAGAGGAATTATGCAGGGATTTCAGAAGAAAGCGCTGACCGAAAATGCGCTCAGGGTGCTTGAACGGCGCTATCTTGCCAAGGACGACAACGGGATTATTGTTGAGTCACCAGATCAGCTCTTTCATCGCGTCGCCGATGCCGTGGCAGCGCCTGACAAGAACTACGGCGCTAATGACGAGCAGGTACGGGAGACAGCCGAGAATTTCTATCAAATGATAGCAAATCTCGAGTACATTCCAAACTCGCCGACGTTGATGAATGCCGGCCGTCCCCTTGGCCAACTCTCGGCCTGCTTTGTACTCCCGGTCGGTGACTCGATGGAAGAAATCTTCGAGACGATCAAGCACGCCGCGCTGATTCACAAGTCCGGAGGCGGCACCGGATTTTCGTTCTCCCGTCTGAGACCCCGCAATTCAATGGTTGCTTCGACGTCCGGTGTGGCCTCGGGGCCGGTTTCGTTTATGAAAGTCTTCAACGCGGCCACTGAGGCAGTGAAGCAAGGCGGAACCCGCCGCGGCGCCAACATGGGTATCCTTCGAGTCGACCATCCGGATATTGAGGAGTTCATTTCCTGCAAGGACGATCTGACCCAGGTCACGAATTTTAATATCTCAGTTGCGATCACCGATGAGTTCATGAAAGCGGTCAAAGAGAATCGCGAGTATGCCTTGTTGAATCCCCGCACCGGAGAGCCCTACACCATTAACGGCCAGACCGTTACGAAATCAGCTACGAAAGTATTCAACACCATTATCGAACATGCGTGGCAGACCGGCGAACCGGGTATCGTTTATATTGATCGCATGAACGATCTCTCTCCCAATCCAGGCTATGAAGTTATCGAGGCTACCAACCCCTGCGGCGAGCAGCCACTTCCGCCATACGATTCCTGTAACCTCGGCTCGATTAATCTCGGCGAGATGGTAGTCAGCGATTTGCCCCGTGATTACAACCCCAAGCTCGACCCGGCGCGCGGCGTGGATTGGGAACGCTTGAGAAAGCTCGTCCGCGACTGCGTGCATTTTCTCGATAATATTATCGATGCCAATAAGTATCCGATTCCCGAAATCGAAGACCAAACCAAGCGCAATCGCCGGATAGGACTTGGCGTGATGGGCTGGGCGGATATGCTGGTCAAGTTGCGGGTTCCATACAATAGCGAGAAGGCCTTCGAATTGGGCGAGCAGCTCATGGACTTTATTAATTCCGAGGGTCACTTCTACTCTTCCGAATTGGCGCGAGTGCGCGGCAAGTTCCCGAATTGGGAGCATTCGCGATTCGAGAAAGACGGCGTCATCATGCGCAATGCTACCGTGACGACGATCGCGCCGACCGGCACGATTTCGATCATCGCCGGCTGTTCGTCAGGCATCGAGCCATACTACGCGATTTCATTCGTTCGCAACGTCATGGACAACACCAAGCTGATTGACGTCAATCCGCTGTTCGAGGAAATCGCCCGCAAACGCGGATTCTATTCTCAAGAACTGATGGAGAAGATTGCCAACGACAATTCGGTGCAGGGCTTTGATGAAATTCCCGCCGATGTGCGCGAGCTATTTATTACGGCCGCCGATGTTACGCCGACCCAGCATATTCGCATGCAGGCGGTGTTCCAAAAGAGCTGTGATTCCTCCGTCTCCAAGACGATCAACATGGATCATTCGGCCACACAACAGGATGTGTTTGACGCCTATTGGTATGCCTATGAGTTGGGCTGCAAAGGTGTCACGATTTACCGTGACGGTTCCCGCCCGCAGCAGGTGCTGTCGACCGGTAAGACGCAGGATCCCAATGCGAAGAAGGAAGAGGCTAAGATCGAAATACCGCAGCCTGTGGTAGTCGCTGTTCCGGTCGCGGCACCAACCGAGGCCGAATTGAAAGAAATCCAGGCCCGACCCGATGTGTTGACCGGAATCACCGAGCGCATTCGCACCGGTTACGGCAATTTGTACATCACGATCAATATCCACAATGGCAAGCCGTTCGAGGTGTTCGCACAGATCGGCAAGTCGGGTTGGTCGACGATGGCCGATACTGAGGCCATCTGTCGGGTGATTTCGTTGGCGTTGCGCTCCGGCGTTCCCGTTTCTGCGATCATCGAACAGTTGGCGGGAATTGGCGGTGAATCACCGTTGTATCAGAACGGCAAGCTCATCAAGTCGATCCCCGATGCCATTAGCATGGTACTCAAGAAGCACTTTGGCACCGAGGCCGACGACAACAAGGTCACCCAGTATCATGAATCATGCCCCGATTGCGGCACGCGACTTGAACATGATTCAGGCTGCGTCACTTGCCGGAGCTGCGGGTTCAATAAGTGCTAAGGACAAGGGTTTGGTAACTATCAAACAAGAAGGTCGGAATGTTCGTTCCGACCTTTCTTATTTTGAGTCTTAAGGTATAATAAAGGACGTCATTTCAGTGTTAGTCAAGCCCGATGTTCACACACAGCACTGCGCCATCACACCGCGGCTGAAGTGAGAATCTGAACTTCGCATTGTACTTCTCTGCCGCCGTGCCTGCATGAAATATATCGTAGAGCCAGGTACCGAAATACGCTGAAGCCGTCGCAACCTGAATGGTTGTCGATGGGTCGTGGGAATCTTCGAGAAATCCCTGGAAAGTCTCAGCCATGAACCAGACGGCGGAAACTGCCTGTACTCCGAACAGAATCGTGGCCGTGCGGTAGTCGTGCGCATAGAAGTGACCAAGCCCGTGGACAAGGAATCCC
>CAZKIH010000037.1:0-25899 GCA_964552775.1 uncultured Ignavibacteria bacterium
AACAACGCTTCCTTTTGCCATTTGCTTTTCACCTCCTTTCGATCTGGCAAGGTTAAGGGTTAAAATGTTTCGGGGCTTGTGGTGGTGCTTGTCGAAGTCCTGTCGCAGAAACCCCCGACTGTTCAGGTACACCAGTTCGATTGCAAGTAGGGATTGCCATGCGGATCTTGGTGCGATGAGTCGGAAGGCAATATTCCGCAGCGGTTGTTGTTTCGGCAAGCAGCACATGATGTGGCAACATACTATGCTCGACCGAATATTTCAAGGGCAGCTCGTCACACGTGGTTTCTTTTTTTCGTCGAGCGGTCACTTGGCACCACCTCTAGACCTTTTCTTCAGGTATTCAAGCACTTCCGCCTCCAAGAATCTCACATACTTCCCAATCTTGTAGTGAGGAATATGATCGGTGCCATTGTCCCTGGTACGGTCATATATCCACGACACCTGAACTCCTAGTCGTCTGGCTAACTCTTTTATATCTAAGTAAGTATCCATAACACTCTCTGCTGACTTCTTTCGCATCGGCCGGCTCACGGAAAGCCGGTAATGACTTTGATTTAAAGTCACTACCGGTTCCAGAAACATCTCGCTACCTTGTGACCATGACTTGAACGTCAGCGAATTTGAGCCATTCGTTTTCACGCACTACTACCGGTCGGCCATCTGCAATCTTCTTCCAATCTGAGCCATGCCAACGGTAGGTTCCGTTTCTCCCGAATGTCTCAAGCGTTATCCCGAATGCAGTCTGGCTAACCGTTGCGTGGCGACTGCTCACGCAGGCAGAACCGCCGAGATCGTCCCGGCCAATAGAAGTGGTACCATGCAACGGAATGGTTTTGCCACTATCCTTGATCACCAGTTTCAACTCGGGATATGAATGTCGATTCACGGGACAACAGGTCTTTCCTGATTCAACGATCGATGGATAACCACAGGTGTCGCAGTAATCAACGAAATCCAAAGCCGCTCCAATGCTCTTCACCCATTCGCTCGCTGTGGGTCGCTCGTGTGGATCTATTGAAAGACCTTTCCGAAAGAGTCGACACAGGTCACTGTTCAACGCAAACGGAGAATACCCCAGAATTGTAGACGACCGTTTCAGCAGGGCTGGATCGAGAAGCCAGCGACCGGACATGGCTCTCTGAAAGCCGATTTCTGAATCTTCCTGGCTTGCCGCCGGGTGACTAAGCAGAATGATTTCGTGCAGTAGCACAGTCAGCTCATAGCGATCCGTTAAGACTGATGGCAAGACCAGACGCATGTCCGATGGGCCTACACGCAGCTCTGGAGGAAGATACAACTCATGGCCAATCATTGGTGGTGGCGGCGCTCCAAAGGCAGCAAAGTTGTCATTGTCAATACACTGAACTTCAAAATGGCCGCCTACTTCCGAGATCAGATAGTTTCCCGAGTGGATATCACCAGAGGCAATTCCGTGTGTGTGAAGAACATCCACGGACCAAGCCACGGCCAGAGCAACGCAAAGACCTTGGTAGAAGCTGAACTCTGGATTGGCGACAATCTGTTCAAGAGACTGTCCAGCAACAAATGGTGCATAGTGACCCACGAATTTCGTGGTGCTGAACCATTCTGTCGGGGCAATCAATGTCCGACACTTGGAGTTCAGCTGCTTGCTGATCAGGTAGCGGATGCGCTGCTCCGTAGTCCCCTTGTCAAACTTATCGTGAAACACCTTGATCACGCCTGATGCACCGGAACGCAAATCAGTCACGAAGTAGGCCACGCCCTGACCTCCCGAACTGATGATGCGCTTAACAACTACGTTGCGGCCAGTGTTAGAAGTAATTATCGTTCCAATTGGTATCATGATTTCTCCTCCTGATCAGACGAAACTCCGATGTCGCCTCTAGTCGACGTCGACTCATCCGATTGCTCCACCGACTCATTCGGAATCGCTGGTTGAATACCTATTCCCAGCATTCCCAACGACATGTTGTCTGAACAAATGAAACCGAGTTCATCTTTCATCTCAGCCAACTCGAGCAATACTCTCTCAGTGACTACCTGTAAATCCCCCCCGTACTTTGCCGCGCCGACGACTAAGTCCCTTATGAAGCGGTTAGTGCCTGCTGGAAATTGATCGGGACTTGCCTCGAGGCGGTCGAAGACGCCATCGGTGCCGATGACTACAAGATCGCCTTCCAGGATCGGTATCTTTCCTGTCACGGGACAACCCTGAATTACCGGCCCCAGAGAGGCTGCCAGCACATTCGGAGTATTGATGTCTGCCTTTTGTGGCTGCAAGAAGTGCATCACATCTCCGCCGTAGCGGAAAATGCAGCCGCCGCCGTCGCCGATGTAGGCATAGCCGATCTCTTGTCGATTGCCGACGATGACAATCAGTGTTGTACGGAGACCGTCTCCTCTGATGTCCTTTCTTTTACCAATCAGAGATAACCTTTGAGCAGCTGCACGAACTGCCTCAGAGGCAACTGACTCAACATCGTTTTGCAGGCCATTTGTTACAGATCCAAGTGTAAACATGATTCTGGAAGCAGCCGCTTTGACAGCATTAAGGGCGGCTTTGCGTCCGTGTTTTGGTCCGCCGAGTCCGTCAGCAACAACGAGCACTTGATAGGAGCCAATTTCAAAACCGACGGCGCGATCCTGCTGCTCTGACCTTACATTGCCTCTTAAAGAGCCAACACCGAGACCCCAAATGCGTGCCGGCACTTGGGGTTTGACGGTTATCGCCTTTGTTCGAGAGGCAATCTTGATCAATTGCATCAGTAGCTCATGATCTGAGTCTAGCCGTTCTATATCACGATCAGCGACAACTATCGGCTCGATAGCATTGACTGCTTCTGGTTTCGGCATGATCTCGGCTTCTGTCCGTGGTCTGGGAGTCGGCGAAGTTGGAGCTGTAAAGAACAAATCGGTCTGTCTCGATTTGCCATAGTTTGTCCTCCGAGACCAGCAACAGAAACAAGGGGCTAACTCTGAATGCCAGACTGACTCTCGTCTCGAGAGCATCAAGGCGTAGATCAGACAAAGATTCACCTGCATCAGAAACAGCACCGCAAACAGGAAATACAACAACGTCGGTGACGGCAGCTGAGCTGCTTCTGGTAGCATCGCGCTCAGACGGAAAGGACGAATCACCTGAATAGAGTCCTCGACTTCGGTGAACAATCGTCTCGTTCCAGAATCACTACCCGTATACTCGGCAGTCTGCCGTTGAAGCGCTGAACTCAGAATGTCGCCGGTTCCGGACTGATCACGTACGCCTCCCAGTCTCGTCACAAGTGTCGTCCACGCACCTACTCCGTGGCTACAGACCTTCACGCCACGCCGAAATAGCTGATCCGAATCTATCAGCAACTGGCATTCCTGCGCCTTGGCAAACGCGCAGAACCAAAGAACGATGGAAATTTCCAGCAGCGACAATAACGTAACTGCAGACAAACGAAGCATGTCCGAGGCAAAAGCCCCCGAACACTTACGGATCTTACATGCAGCAATCATTACGACACCTCCCTCAAGCCAGAAGCATTCTAATGAGCAGAAAAGCACCTGAAACGGCGAATGCAGCTACTGCCGCTGCCCGCACCAAAGATGGCTTGGAACCCTTGTCAGCTGGCTTGTGAGAGGGAAGTAAAGCGGAACTGCGTGAGTCAACTTCCTCAGTCGGACAGGGTGGTAGGATGGTGGCCGGTACGCCAAGTGAACGCAAATAGTCTAGCTGCTCTTTGTTAATATTGGTTTTCATTACAGAGTCCTTCGTGTTTTGCTCTCATTGAGGAGCTTATGGCATTTCTGTTGAGTTCGAGGAGGGGAGGATCCTTCAATCGTCCCCACTTCCCCGAAGCAGCAAGCTCTAGCCAAGGTGTTCCAGGGCATGAATCGCGTTCTTGTCCGCAGCTCGAGCCCAGATCAACGTTCCGGCCAGGGATGCCAGAAAGGATTCCAGTTCTCGCTGATTCCAGCAGCGATAAAGGTGGCGTGGCGACGTCACAATCTTCTTAAGGGCGCCTTCGTCAGCATTGGTCCCCAAAACCGCTGTTACAACGCTGGCCATTCTTCTGAGCTCAGCCGCTACCTCATCGGGTAGTTTCTGGCTGCTGGCAAGACCACTTGACAGTAGAACTACAACCGGCCTGTGGTTACTCGCTGATTGTCCGGTTAGCGGCAAGCGCGATCTGAGGAGTTGGAGCGTGGTTTCCAATGCCGAAACCAAGTCTGGTTTGTAGTCTTCGGGAGTCCAATACAGATTGCTACCATTGTCAAGTTCACGGTTGGTGGCAGCGAAGGCTGCCCTGTCGGTACCTTCGACTATGGCGACAAAGAAACCTCATTGGAGCTCCGGTCTCTTGAGGACGGCAACAAAGTCATGACAAGTCGCCGTGACTTGTTCAGCCTTCAAAGCGTCGGCATCTTTCGAGCAATTATCAACGAGAACCACCTCCCACTGCCCTTCACCACAAACAGCTGTCGGGCGTCTGGTCTTGGCAGGGGCAGGGGCGCCCCCGTGTAGAGTGGAAACGAGATTGACCATAGACGGCCTATTCCTCACAGGTAGTCATGTAGGCAGGGACGGCTAGCGCATCCCAGAGTTTGTAGTCGCCAACGGCATGGTTGTAGAAGTGCTGGTTGCGGCATGGATGCTTGCCGTCAGCTGATTAGCGATCTGCTCGAGCTCTTTCGGATCAGGCGAATTGGAAATGGCAAACATCAATCCACCGGCTGCGTCAACCAGCTCTGACAAAATGGGAGTTGGTTGACAGATCAAGTACAGCAGGATATTGCGCTGTTTCAACTCTTCACCCAGTTGCTTGGGAGTGAGTCCCGAGCGACACGGCTTAGAATCGTCTGTCAGAAAGGCCAAAAGCGCCGACCGTGACTTGTTTGGTCGATTGCGCCAGGGTACATGATTCATTGCATGTTCGATGGCGTCCAAATGAGTTTCTTCGGCGTCGCCACCTCCTCCGTAAGCAATTCTCTTGACATCAGCTACTGCCTGTTCTGCATTGCCGCCGTTTGTCAGGAGGATGGTCTCTTCGTTGCACTCGAGATCACCGTGACTGAACAAGTACAGTTTGACGTCTCGGACCATTTGTTCGATCCCCCGAACAATTTTCTCGTAGGCCAAGGGGATCCCTAGCTGAAAGGCCAGCGAGGAGCCAGTTCTATCAACGGTCGTGGCAAAGTCGAGTTCTGCCGAGATTCTCGGGCGAGCCAGTGTTCTGTTGATTACTCTACCGGCATCGTCAGCTGGTTGGAGTTGCTGCCCGCACTTGGGGCATTTGGTTTGCGTGGCATCCGCGATGATGCCGCCACATGATTTGCACATCATGGCTTACTTACCTCATGATAAAGATTTGATTTGTTAAGAGTGCTAACTCTAGCGATTGTTGGTTGGTTCGACTTTGGCTGCGAATAAGTCCAAAGTCAGCTCGAGCGGATCGGAATCGAACCATCGTCTCGTTTTTTTATTGAGACAACAGGCATTCGAGAATCGACGATCATCCGATTTCGCGATGCCGATAAGCGTTGCCATCGGCAGTATTCTTGTATTCTGACTCATCCCACTACATTCCAAACTGGCGCAGTACTTGGAAATACTGATTGACATCGTAGTTCTCAGGAAGATAGATCCGGTCAGCGTCGATACCATGGCTGCGAAGCTTTTCGAGAAGTTTTCCCCCTTGGGAGTGGCCAGCGGAATCAGCGTCAAAGGCGACTTTTACTCGACACCCTTGGAATAGCGGTATCCAGGAATCCTTAAAGCCATTGGCGCCCGTGATGCCCACGGCAGCCTTACCACGTTTGAGAAGCGTCAAAGTGTCCATGACTCCCTCGCAGAGGAAGACTTCCGCCAGGCAGGTCTTCAGGCAATCAACATTGAACGGACACGGAATTGGGCGCGCTAGGCACATCTCCTTGGGTCGCACGTCCGCGCCAATCGCCCGGCCCTGAAAGTAGACCGGCAAGCCGTCCTTCGTCCAGACCCAGATCATACGATGACGCCAAAAGATGAACTTCCCCTCAGCATTGAAATATCCGGCCCTCTGCAGCAGCTCCAAAGGGTACTTCGAACGCAGAGCCTCCACAACTTTGTTGATGCGACAGAGAGCTCTTGCCCCGTACTCAAAAGCAGTGGCCGAGAGGCCACCGCGATTGTCCAGCCAAGGATTCATCTCGGGCGTCGGATCTGCAAGTAGCCCCCAGAAGGTCTGATCCAACTCCTGGAATTCACTTGAATCCAACTCCGTCTTCTCAACAGTTTCGGAAACCTGTTTTCGGGGTGGCATTGGTTGATCTGACGGTTTGATTCTGGCACGATCAGCAAGAAGCTTCAAGGCCTCCTTGAAACCCAAAGACAACTTCATCTGGACGAAGTTGATTACATCGCCATGAACATCGTTGCACACCCGGCAGCAAAAGCTATTGCTCTTCGGGTTGAAAGACAGCGATGGCGTTCGGTCTCCATGCTTGTGATTCTCTGGACAGAAGCAACGAGCACGGTGGTTCGTCACCTCGATCCCGAGCTCACGCGCTACCTCTTCGATCGGGTTGGCAAGTTTGACTGAATCAATATCGAACGTATTCACATGTTACTCCATAGTGGCCAAACGAATTCGTATACTGAGCAATCTGGGTCCTCCCGTCCAGCGCCCAATACCATCTGATCTAAGATACTGCACCCAAGCATCACACCCGCAATAGCGTCCGGATAAACAGATAGAAGCTCGCCAGTAAGATGGCCAACAGTAGTAAGCACTTGATATCCTGGTTGGCAGCGCAAGCCTCTCCTATAATCGGCACAGTCCCGAAATCTCCTATTTGTACATTTTCCCCCAACCAGTGAAGCCCCAAGGGGATCGACAGCAAAATTAAGAGAATGAGAATTCGATCCCACCTCACTCGGTACATGATTCCTCCTAACAAAACTCGATGTGGAGATGGTTGAAAAGTTGATCATCAATTTCACCTCTTTCCAGAAGGTGAATGAGTAGGTCTTCCCGCTCGTCACGACTCAACTGTCTCATTTGTTCCTTCAGGTGCTTGCGCATTTCACGTCCATCACGGTCAGTCGAGTCATCGATTAGATGCGAGTGGTCATCCATCAGATCGAACAGCACCTCGCCATCCAAGCCGGCTGCCTGCAGAGTCATGCGTTGATGTAATGCCAATCCTCGCTGATGAATCTGGTCCTCAAGCATCCATGTGCTGGCCTTGTCCGGTGGCATCTTGTGAATGCGTTCGTACTGCTGATGGCGATATTGTAGGAACTCTCGGACTTTCGCCTTGGCGGCTTCGAGATCGACATTGACTCTGTCCAGGAAGATCTCTGCGCGGACATCGTCAAGCTCACGCGTCGCATAACGCACGTTTTGTTCGTTGTACTCCTCCAGCATTTTCAGGTCGGCCTTGAATTCTTCAAATTGCGAGTAATCGTTACCGGCAGTTTCGTCGGTGCCACCGGCGTCATTGTCGGCACCGGTGCCATCAGGCCCTTCTTCGTCCGGCGTACCGCCGTTGGCAGCATTGTCACCGGTGACATCATCGTCTTGATGATCGTCGTCATCCGGCGACTCGTCATCCTCGTTACCTTCTTGCTCAAGCCAGTCATCATCACCATGGCTATCTCGACCCCACCCAGCTTCTTTGTGCATAAGCCCTCACAATGACCCCGTAGATGGTTAGTCCGATCATCACTATTGATGCGTAGTTGTAGGCAAAACTGTGATGCGCACTGCGCGAAAACGGCAGCAACTCGGCCAGCCTCAAAGGGGAGCCACAATCGTTAACCCAGGAATAGATGATTGTCGTACAGACGACAATCGACACGAGTTTTAGCAATTTCATTCAGTCCTCCGGCCTTTGATTGGTTATAAAGCTGCCGGCATAACATACCTCTAACCGATCACGGTATGTTGACAAGGTGTCAGTAGCTGCTATCAGCTCTTCAAGCTTCTCTTTCATGTTAGTGTTCTTGACTGCCATTTGTATCAAGTTGGGAGACATGCCCCCTGCTGAATCCTTCTCAATGTTGATTAGCTCAAGCGCCGAATCGCTAAGTCCCACTTCGACAAAGACAACCCTCCCCTGATTGATGCCGACGACATCAACTGCCTTCCCGTTCGAAAGCATGTACTCCGCTGTGACCTCGTAACCCTTGTCCTTTAGCGTTCGTTTGACATGCCACACGCAGAACTGGTGAAGAAGCCCCCGTCCTCCTTTGGAGTGATACTTTGGTTTGGCGATGCTCAACTTATCGAAGGCCTTGTCCGTCGGCTCCCAAACCAGCACCCTTCCTCTACCGGACTGCAAAGCGTGCACAACGATCAGTTCTCCTCTTACCAGTATCTTCTTTATCTGCGATTGGGCTGAACCACTTTCAATGCCGGCATCCTCCAGAATCTTCCCCTGGACGCCACAGACCTGTTCACTGCTCAGCATTCTTCTGAGTACTCCGATCGCTCTGTCATCAGCCGCAGGGGATGCGGTTTTCTTGCCTTTGTGTTTGTGCAGAATGCCATCTCCATTTTCTTCCGGAGCACTCGGCTCCTGGCTGGCTTCCATCAGATTTGACTGATCATCCCCCTCAGAAGCGGAAGCATTGGAATCGGCGTTTGGCAGCAGCGTCACTTCAGAGTAGAATCGCTTGCTCCGCTCCTCGGACAAATGATCAATAAGTGCCGGCGGCAGATTCTTATTTAACAACATTCGGAACCTCCAAGGTAAATGGATGAGGATAGCGGGGATCCCGGGCACAGGCTTGCCCCGGAATCGTCAGCCTTTTCAAGAACTCCTTCTGTGTGGGAGTCATTCCGGTGGCGCCGGCATAAGCGTCATAGTCTTCCCGCAATCCGGCCCCTCCCACCATGATTTTTATGGCGGTGTTGGCCATAACGGAGTCGGCGAGACCTGAAAGGGTCTGCGTGCCGATCACGAAGCCCATGCCCCATTCGCGGCTCTTGGCCAGCAGATCGGTCAGTACATATGTCCCCTCTCGCACCTCTCGGAATTTTGTGAACATTGTGGATGCTTCATCGAAGACGAGAAGATCAGATAGAGAGTGACTGCGCAGATTGTGGGCCACGCGGTACTGATAGATCTTTGCAATCTCTACCGTGATGAACAGGTTCTGAAAGTCTGAGGGTATTCCATTGAGCGAGATTGCCCAGTCGGCCTCCAGATATGCTTTCCAGTCAAGTTGCCGATGTGAACAAATGTGATCCCCAAACACGGCAAACAAACCGTCTAAACGATTCAAAATAGATTCCTGATATCGGCTATTGTGAGACAGCATTGGGTACTTGATCGACTTTATCACGCGGTAGACGTCCTTAAGCGTCGGATACTGCTTTGAGCCGGCCTGTCTCATTCCGTCATAAACCCAGAGCGTCTTCTCTGCCAACAACCCGCGGGTAGCCACCCGGATGTCCTCGTAGTTTCCAAATATTTCGAAGAACTGGTTGATCCAGGTGCGAAAGGAAATGCCTGGTGGCGGCGTCAGCCAGTTGGTGTAAAAGTGATCAAGCTTCCAGTAGACAAAGTTCTCGAACGCCACGAGAGCGGCAAAGTCAAGCTTGCGATCAAATATCTTGATCCTAAAACCCAACTGAAGCAACTGTATC
Source organism: uncultured Ignavibacteria bacterium (assembly GCA_964552775.1). Lineage (GTDB taxonomy): Bacteria > Zixibacteria > MSB-5A5 > CAIYYT01 > CAIYYT01 > JADJGC01. The sequence continues at coordinate 9,606 of CAZKIH010000037.1, forward strand.
AAAAGCAGGAGGATAATAGTCGTCTTGCCACCGCCGGACCTGCCAGTCACTAAAACGTGTGTTGTTAGCATTTCCGGTGTAATCATCCACGGCAATCCAAAGGGCGGAACAAACCCCAAGCCAATGGTTCCCTGCAAATCCTTGATAGATACTGGATTGGTGGCACGAAAAGGATCCGGCGATACCGCATCCGCGAGTTCACAGGCGGCGAAGGCTTCGATCACGACTTCCAGCATCTGTGGGTCATTCGGGTTGTTCTTCAAGCATTTCAGCGCGGCAGCTACCCACGGGTCGCGATCACAACCGGTTTCATGACACCGCCGCTGCAAGAAGTTCACGTTAACTGGCGGTAATCGATGCGCACCGTCGGCGTCAGGAGTCATTGTTCCTCCTTTCAATAAACGGTGCCGTCAACAGTCTCCAAAACATGCCTAAGAGTCGTCTACGTTTTAAGATTCTCATGCATGCTTGGCAGGCGAAACGCTTTTCCCGCTCGTCCCAACCGGCGTGTGCCGGACAGAGTATCTTTCCGCAGAAACAGTAGCGAATCGAACGATGGGTCAGAAATAGTTCACATCCAGTTTCCTGGCATTTGCCTACAATCTGCAAATGCGACGTAATCTTCTCGCCCCCCTCAATAACCGAAGTGATTTTTTCTGTGGTTTCGACGCTGCCATCATTGTCGAAAATGGTTTCCTCCTCGCGCGAGAGCCTTAACTCTCTCGTATCAGACTCAATTACCGCGTCCTGTCGCCTGGCACGCCGACCGAAGAAACTGGAAAAGGGATTTGGCACAGTTGTTCTCCTTTCCGAGATCTACAGGCGGATAAATCCCACCAGCTGGCCATTTTCTGCATGCATTTCTGATATCATGTGGTAGAGCATGTGAACGATTTCCAGTCGTTTTTTTGCCATTCTCTGTGACTGTCTGAACTTTGATGCAACAGAGTTTGCCGATCACCTTCCCCGGATCGAAATCTTCCCTCGGTCTGCAAGAGCAACCCAGATACTGAGCTATGGTTGCCAGACTGTGGAGACCACCGGCGCCGCCCACGGCATCCACAGGCCATCCAATGACTTGTCTGGTTCCGAGAAGACTGAAGCCCAGAAAGGACCCACTTCTGCGCCGTTAGCGATCGTAGATATGTCTCGGTTTAGTCCAGCATTGTACCAAGGTTTCTTGCTAACCTTCTTTGCATCATTTCTAAGCCCTTCGTCACTGAGAACCGGCCCGTCCGTTCAAGCGGCCGGCCTGCGAGAGGTATTGCTGTTCTCAGGGGAATCTGTATCATGACGAGTTGCGAAAAGTTGCTTCTCAGAAAAAGCAAATTCTCGAATCATTACGGATCGCTTTCTGCCTGTCACGTGAGATTCGACATAGACACGGATGTACCGATCCACCAAGCGCTTTTCGTCATACCGATCCTTGCGGTGGTAGGGATAATCCGCGAAGTAGCAGAAGTTCTTTCTCGAAAAATATCCGGCTGCGCCCGCGGAGATATAGTAAGTTGCCTCTTGCCCGACCTTTTCCAGCAAGAGGTCCACTTTCATTCCTGAGCGAATGCCGAACCGCTTCCTCGGTCGTACGGCTATTATCTTTGCATCGTACCAACCATTTGCAATCGATCTATCAATCATAGATAAATCCTCTAGTGTTTCGTTCCATGTATTTTGCATCAGTCTTTGTAATCCCCCTTACCGCTTCGCATGAAGCTGCAATCGTGCACAGAAAATTCTGGTGCGTTCGTTGTGTAGGCAAAATCGAGATTCCTGATCAACTCGATATTGAAGGAACATCGCCATTAAAGAACTGGCACCGCGAACTTCGGCAGCAGCCAGTGCCAATTACGCTTAGTCTGCAGGATGCATCCTCTGGGGTGAGTGAGACGTGCAAGAAGCCAAAGCCCTCAGCATGATGCCGGGAGATCTACAATCATAGCAATTATCTCGTAGTAGCCAATAGTTTCAGGCGGCGAGCCGGTTCTTACTAGCGACATATTTATTGCATCCGAATCTCTCTGCCTATAATCGAGTCTGCGAAAGATGGTGAGAGACATTCTACCAGGTTATTTCTATCTGAAAGCCACTGTATCGCATGCGGAGCTTCTCCAATTCGCGAGCAGCGAGTTTTCGCGTTTTCTTGATGATGCGGCTCACGCCCCATTCCTTGAGCTGCAGTTGTTCTGCGGTTTTCTTCTGATCGTGTCCGTAGGATTGGAGATGCAAAACTTCTTTGTTTTGTTGTGACGTCGGAAGTGCGTCTATGAACTTGGGCAATGACACCATAACGACGGGACTCGTCTGCAACGCCCGGTTGTGATCCAAGTCCGCGGCATCAATAGCGTCGAGGCTAATCTCAACAACTGCCGGTATCGCTTGGTGCCCGCGCTTCCTCTCGCGGAGCATTGTGAAGATCACGTGAAACAATATCTTCATGATCCAAGGTTTCAACGGTCGGCTCGCATCGAACTGATGGAAATGTCTGATCGCCAACAGGAAAGCATCTTGAACTGCGTCCTTCGCGTCGTCTCGGTTACGGAGCCGCTTCAGGGCCATGCCTAAATAGAGTTGTTTGTGTTGGCTGAATTCTGCGCCGATTTGGTCATTGCGTACAAGCATGTGCACCACCTTATCAAAGTATAGGTTGAAGTTGGTGACACGCTTACTGCAAACGCGCGCGTTTACTGATATGACTTGCTACTGTTGTTTACGGAATGACACGCTTTCTGAACTGACGCGTGTTATCTGAAGTGACTTACAATAGTTACTATGCGAAACAGACCCCTTTCTTGCAAGGTATTTCTTCTTTCTTTCCCGGTTTTTTCAGAACTGAGATAGCCGTCAAAGCCGACTAACGCTTCAAAAGATCGAATTCATCTTGTCAATGCGCGGATTTCGATGCCGAATAGGATAGCCGAAGACTCTCAATGCCTTATGAAGTTACGCGAGTTGGTAGACTAGAGCCATTCCTTTCTTGAGTCGAATTTCCAGCAGATACTCGGAAATCTAGGAGCCGCGCTTGATTAATCCAATCGCGCATACGAGCTTCCTTTGACAGGTGCTTGCGAACGACAGAACGACGCTCACGCACGTTTTCATCGCCCCTGTCATTAAAGCGGCCACGTGATATAGATGGCACGGTGAAGGCAGCATCGAAACATGGCTTTGTTAACCTACTATCATTTCAACGATTACGTCCATGCGTCTAACATCTGAAGACTCCCGGCACTACCCAAACCCCGACATGAATAGGTAGAGTGCAAGCCTGCAATTTGACCTGACCGCAGTCAGACAAGTGCCCAGAGATACACTTGGCTTCGACAACTTCGTTGGCAGTTTCGTCAAGGGAACCGGCGAAGTTACTGATATCTCGATGCCGGCATAAATGCCACTGGTGAGCGCTTATACAGCTTCGGCTTTGTCGCCGATCGAGTTTGTTGCCGGCAGGACTTGTTCAGCCTGTTCTGCTGCGAGTTGCTGCATCCGATATATGGCACTTCAATTATGAGTGTAAAGGCAGAGTAAAGGTGTACCATATGCGATCGAAGTCGATTCCATTTGAGCTTTTTGCTGTTCGCTTTGTCAGGTTCGTTTTTCCTTTCTGATCCAGCTGAGATTGAATGAGCGAAAGATTTATAAAGGTTGGCTGATTTCCACTGATTGTTGAATGCAATTTGGTTTGTGATCCTCGCTTGAGTTGATCTGATAACTGGATTGATTGAGAATCGTTAGTCGTCTTCGCTCGTTGCCTGTCTTGGTGATGGTGAATTGAATTGCAGCTTTCGACGTGTTGCTTTGGCGTTCGTTGTCTGGTGTATGACGAATTCCGGGGTTGTCTTCGTTAGATAGTGTACGCCTCTTGTGTTGTTGTGCTCTGTGAGCGCGTTCTGATCTTTTCTTGAGAATCTTTATCACTGGCTGTTCTTGATGAATTCATCGAGTAGAGCCGTAACCGTTAGCCCGCTGGTTTGTGAAAACGCCTGCCGGGCTTTTTTCAATTATGATGCCTTGAAAGGAGGCAAACATGAGAATCAATCTTGAAACCGTAAGGGAAGTACTCAAAGATGCTCTGGGCTTTGACAGCTTTGTAGCCGGGTTCATTTCTGAAGTTGTGGAGGATGCGCACATTGCAACTGCGGGTATCACAATCGAGGGAAGGTTAAGTTACAATTCTGATTTTGTGGAGAAGCATGTTCTTTGCCGGGAAGACTTGTTTTGTCTGGTCTTTCACGAGTTGCTTCATCCAATGTTCGGCCATTTCATTTATGGGAATGGCGAAGTGGAGAACATTGCCGCTGACGCCATCATTAATGCCGTGATTAGTGAGGTTTACTCTGATGCCTCTCGAAACGGCAGTTTGTTCCGCAAGTTTTATCCGGACCATGGTTTGCCAGGATTGCTTCGATCAAAAAGCGACATGTCGCGAAGCAAGTATGAGCGCGTGTACGAGAAGCTTTACAGTCAAAGCAGTGTTCAAGAGTCGTTTACGACCGGTGAACTGATTCAGACTTTGAAGATCTTGACGCAGAGCGAACGTCTTTCAAATGTCATTCTTATCGGCAGCCATCCCAACAGCGGAAACATCTCAAATAATGAGACATCGTTTCCAAACGAACTACTTTCCAAAATTGCCGAAGACTTGAAACGAAGCGTAGCCGGAAAAGGAGGGAAACACGCCGGATTCAGTTTGGAGCTGCTGGACTTGTTCATGGAAGCACTCAAAACTCATCTGTCGATTAAGAAGGTCTTGTTGCAGAAATTCCTCACCAAACGCAAGCTGGATCATTTCAAGGAGCACTTTCGAGTTCAGCGAGTGGGTATTTCGCCAATTCCATTGTATCCATCTAAACGGGACTTGGTGTTGTTGGCTTCGGGTTTTTATCCAGGGTACTTCCACAACCACGTTTCAATGCCAAAGTCTGAAGAAAGGGGACTGGCGATCTATCTGGACGTCTCAGGAAGCGTAAACGACTACCTACCGAAGATCATCTCTGTCTTGTCCAAGCTGAAAAACAGCGTCACTTCGTTGTTCTTGTTTTCGAACATCGTCGTCGAAACCACCATGCAAGACCTAATGAAAGGTAAAATCAGGACAAGTTACGGTACCGACTTCAATTGCATTGCCAAGTCAATCCTAGAAAGACGATTTGAAAAGGCCGTTGTCATTACTGATGGCTATGCTGACATGTCAGACGAGCTTTCCAAGCAACTAAAGGCCATGGGACTCGTTACCTTGACGATACTCTTCGACGGCACCAACACTTGTGAGGACTTTTCCAAGTTTGGTGATGTCGTCAACTTGGCAGATATCTGCGAATAAAAAGGGAATAATCTGACAACACGCTTTTCAAGGCTGCACGCCGGCTTCTATTAACAACTTCAAAATAGGGCATACGCTACCGACAAACCACCGGTGATCATTACATCCACTATTTAGAACATCCTAACAAATCCCAACTAATAACTCTTAAACCACGGGGAGACCCTCGTCACTGAGGATTTCCCCTTTTTTCTTTGCCTGCAGAACGGCAGAGAAAGGAGAAATACTATGATTCTCGAAACTCTCGGCATTTACGGCTGGAAGGACGAAGACGAAAACCTCATTTTGTCATCGCTGTTGACCGGAGATCCATTGTTGCTGATTGGCAATCATGGTTGCGCCAAGACGCACGTTGCCAACAAAATCGGCCAAGCGCTTAACCGCAAGTCACTCGTATACGATGCTTCCAAGTGCATGTTTGAAGACATACTTGGATTCCCCAACATCGAAAAACTCAAGCAAGGAATCGTTGAATACGTTCCGAGCAATGTCACGATCTGGGACAAGGAACTCGTCTTGATCGACGAGCTTAATCGCGCCGTCCCCGAACTTCAAAGCAAATGGCTCGAAATTATCCGCTCTCGAAAGATCATGGGCTTTGCCACGCAAGTCAAATGGGTCTGGGCTGCCATGAACCCCATGAGCTACTCCGCCACCCAGGCATTGGATGAAGCCTTGATCGGGCGCTTTTCCTTGTTTGTTTATCCTCCAGATGTCTTGCAGATGGAGGAAACAGACCGCATCAAAGTCACTGGTCACATTAATGGTGATGACGCTCCGGCCATCTCGGTCTGGAACCAAGGACAAAGCTCCGGCACTGTTGCCAAAGTGGATGTTCTGGAGTTGGGTTTGAAGATGACTCCGATGTTTCAGAGTGCAGCTAAACACTTTAACGCATTGAAAGAGCAATACTCTACGCTTTCCTTGTTCCTGGCGAGGTTTGCTGATTTCTTGATGCGAGAATCCAAGGGGGAGATCTCGCTTGATGGTAGAAGGCTTGGCTTTATTTACCGTAACATCTTAGCTAATCGGGCTATTGAGATTGCCAAGTCCAAAGTCTTCAACACAACTATTCCGGATTTTGTTAAGTCGGCTCGTTACGTCGTGCAATCCAGTATTCCTGTGGGGTTGAACGATGAATCACTCAAGAAGGAAGAGGCAGCTCACCGGATGGAGATCTGCTTTGACTTACTCAGCAGCTTCTTTGCCGAGGGCTCGGACATGGAAAAGGTCAACACGATCTATGAGCTGTTCACGACTAAGGACTTGATGCGCAAAGCCGAAATCCTACTCACAGCCAGCCTGGGAGAGTTTGCTGCGTCCAAATCGTGGAATGACCTGATAAACGGCGAGCAGGACATCACGCTCCTGGCGTATACGGCGTTGCAAGTTGAGGCGAGAAGACCAGGAACCATACCCAGAGAACTACTGGAAGGATTAAGCCGCAAGATCTCCGGCGAAAAACTCTCCAGCAAGAGTATTTCAAACCTTCACGGGGAATCGATCGAATTCATCGAAGAGGTTGAAGCATTGCTTGATCAACAGTCTGATTTGGCCAAGATCGTTGCCTACAGCCATGTGGCCCAACTCGCCCAAAACCAAAACCTTCAACCAAATGATATCGAACAGACCCGGGAAGCCATCGAAAAGGACTTGGAGACCTTTGAAGGATTGATCTCCGACCATCACCAATCAACTGCCAATGGAGGAGTAGTTGTATGCAGACTATCCAACTGTCACTAGTTCCGGACGAGCAGATCCCCGAGTTCAAACACCTTTCGTTTAAGATTGTCGAGGTTTCGCTTTCCGAAGTCCTGCACAAGGGGATTCATCCCTGGGGTTGCAGTGACCACTCCAGCCACATAATCCAATCTACCCTACAAAGACTGAATTCCGCCGATCAGTTGATTCCAGAACTTAAGGAACTCGGCTACAGCTTCGACCACAATTACTCAACGGAGAGAACGTACTGCCGAGAAGGAAGCACGTTTGAAAGGCTGCTGGCTGATATTCGTGATCATTTGTATTTTGTTGACGGCTTCGGCTATTTGCAGCTGGTCAGCATTGCGAAGAGGACTCTCTCTGCCAACTGGACTCACCAAACAGTCTATAGCCTACTCTCAAGAATCCACAGCGACTTCAATTCGATTCGCGACTTCCTAAAAAGCAAGAGCAAACAGATCAAGCTATCCGGGTATCATGATATCACCAATTATGATCTCAGCCAAATACTCACCCTGGAAGACTTCCAGGACGAGGAAAAAGTCTTGATCAGCCAAGCCTTGCCAATCACAAACTTCAGGCAGACGAGTGTTCTCGGGAGAATTGCCGACGACCGAGGCTACTTGAGACTCACGGATTCCATAAGCCACTTTCAAATGCGCTCCAACGGCTATCGCAACGTTGCTTGCTCGGAGGGCATCAGTTACAGTTGCACTAGAAAAGGGGACACAATTCGAATGATACCGTCGCTTATGTCTCACAATGCCATTAGGGAGCAAGCCAAACAAATAGCCGAGCGCTGGCGGCACGACCACGGCAAATACTGCTTCACCGTCAATATCAAGACAGTTGAAAGAATGGTTGAGGAGGGCAACTTCCAAATCGGATTCCCCCAACTCAACTACCAATCACAAGACAAAGCCAGCGCTGCCAATGCATCCTTTGCAGTCCACCGAGTAAACACCTTTGCCATCGGTGGATTCATTCGCGCAGGCGCATCCGGCGATACCATCAAAAAAATACTCAACGCCCACGATGTCAGCATGACCGGCAGAAAGGAGGAACTACTGGAGAAGCTGGCTAAGCTGGCAGCCAAAGTCTACCGTGAAAAGGAACCCGAACTGGATGACTATTTCAACCAGAACTACTTCATCAACACAACAACCAGCAGCAGCGAATCACACCCATTCAACGTCATCAACGACTGCGACCTCAAAAACATAGTACTCACCATGTACACAACCAAACACCAAAGAGGAAACACAATACTCACCGCCCAACACGACAACGACACCTATGACTTGGTCTCATTGGCCAAGGCGCTGATCGCCGGAGAGATCGCGCAAGCAGGGGCATTCTTGAACGTCGAAACCTAACCCACAGCGGAGAAGAGGGGCCAAACGGTGGCCCCTCTTCTGCCTACACCAGCCACTAACGACCTTGCTGCGCCCAGAGCCAGGCAGTTGCTATATGGAGCACAATGACGACGATTAGCCTTGACTCTTCAATTATGTTCAGTATCATTGAACGGCAGGTCTTATACATCATCGGGAGGCATTTTGAAAAAAGCATTCCTACTCGCCACGCTCGCGCTCGGATTTTGCAGCACATTGTTCCCGTCCAAAGTACAAGCATCACAGATCACCACTGAGACACTCAAAAGAATGCCACTGGTATTCGCCAAGAACATGGGACAATGGGACGAGCGCGTCTTGTTCCGCGCCGACGCCGGCGGAGCCACGATGTGGTTCACCAAGGAAGGCGTGACTTATCAGTTTATCCGACGCATTGAGAGGAATGGTGACCCTCTGTCTATTTTGGACTCTCGTCTACCCGGAAAGGACACTGAGCCTGACAGTATCGAGCAACTGGTGATATCGGCCAAGTTCGTCGACGCAAATCCGAATCCTGAAGTTGTTGGCGAAGGGTTGATGGAATACAGATGCAACTACTTCATCGGCAACGACCCGACCAAATGGCACACCGACGTCCCCAACTATGAAGCGATCACGCTCAAAGACATCTATCCCGGCATCGACCTGAAATTCTCCGGCGACGGTGATAGTCAGGCGGCGTATCACTTTGTGGTTGCCCCGGGTACGGATATCGCTCAGATCAAAGTTGAATACGAAGGCGCTGAAGAGACTATAGTTGATGCTGACGGCAGAGTGATCGTAAGAACCAAGTGGGGTTACATGATTGCCGCGATCAAAGCGCCCACGAACGGTGCTATGTCCGGAACAGGCAGCTTCTCTCAGCTATCAGAAGAGACAATTGGACTTGAAACCGGTGGCTCAAGTCGACAAGCACTGGGCACACTTTCAGTTGGACTGGTCTATAGCACCTACCTTGGCGGGGGAGGCGACGATCGGGGATACGGAATCGCGGTCGACAATAGCGGCAATGCCTATGTGACAGGCTATACTAGTTCTTCCGACTACCCGACTCAAAATCCTTATCAAGCGTATCAAGGCGAAGTTGATGTCTTCGTTACCAAACTCTCCAGTTCCGGCAACAGTCGAGTCTACAGCACCTACCTCGGCGGGGAATACCAAGATATTGGGCGCGGTATCGCGGTCGATGGCAGTGGCAATGCCTATGTGACGGGGAATACTCGTTCCAACTACTTCCCGACGGAGAATCCCTTTCAGGTGCACCAAGGCGAGGATGACGCCTTTGTGACCAAGCTCTCCAGTTCCGGCAACAGCTTAGTCTACAGCACCTACCTGGGTGGAAACAGCGATTTCGGCGATTATGGATATGGCATTGCGGTTGATGCCAGCGGCAATGCGTATGTGACTGGTCGGACCGGTTCTTCCAACTTCCCAACTCAGAATCCTTATCAGTCGGCTCTAGGTGACACCTGGGATGCCTTTGTGACCAAGTTGAGTGAGACTGGCAACAGCTTGATCTACAGTACCTACCTCGGTGGGGGAGACGGAGTTTATGGGGATCGGGGATATGGCATCGCGGTCGATGGCAGCGGCAATGCCTATGTAACGGGCTGGACATCTTCTTCAGACTTCCCCACTGTCAATCCCTATCAGACCCATCAAGGCGGACCAGAAGACACAAATGCCGACGTCTTTGTAACCAAGCTCTCCAGTTCCGGCAACAGCTTGATCTACAGCACGTACCTCGGTGGAGGAGACTACGACTGGGGATATTGCATAGCGGTCAATGGCACCGGCAATGCTTATGTGACGGGAGAGACCATGTCTTCCGACTTCCCGACTATGAATCCGTTTCAGGCGACGTATCAAGGCAACCACGATGCCTTCGTCACCAAGCTATCCAGCGTCGGCAATGATCTGATCTACTGTACGTACCTCGGCGGGGAAGGTGAGGATGTTGGACAGGGCATTGCCGTCAATGGCAGCGGCAACGCCTATGTGACTGGCTGGACCTCTTCTTCAGACTTCCCGAATCACAATCCCTTTCAGACAAATCAAGACGGAGCAGATGCTTTCGTGACCAAGCTCTCTAGTTCCGGGACTAGCCCAATATATAGCACGTACCTTGGCGGCTCAGGCGATGAAGGCCAGGATGTTTACGCGCCTCCCATAGATATTGCCGTCGATGGCAGTGGCAACGCCTATGTGACGGGCTGGACTTGGTCTTCCAACTTTCCGACTTTGAGTCCCTGTCAACCGTATCAGGGTGGAAGTGATGCATTCGTGACCAAGCTTGGCGAAGTCGAAAACTGCAGTGACATGCTCTTTCGTCCTGATCCCAATGGATGGCAGTTCAAGAACGAGATAACCCGGATGTGGCCCCAGTCCTGGTGGCAGCAGTTCGACTACAGCCAACCTCAATATCCCTTCTTGTGGCGCTATCAGTGTTCTGCATCGGATTTTCCCGATTGGCCCTTGTTTGTGTCAGCCTTTGGTGAGAGTCAGTGTTATTACGACCCTCCTCCCGGCGTTGTGATATTCAAGCCCTCGGCCAAGTTGATGTGGTTCAGCATAAAGGGGAATTGGCACGGATCGTGTTTTGGGTTTGCCGTTTCTAGTTTCCTCTTCTTTGACGAGTACCTTGATGTCACCACTGAATATCCCGGAAACACCGAGGTATATCACGTGCCTATTGGTGACCAAAGTCGACTCATGTTGAACAAATACTTTGTCTGTCAACTCGGAAAGACACAACAGGAGCATATCAACACAAACTACAATACAACTACCCCCAATCAAACCCTGCAAGCCTGCCAAGAGATGTTCAAGTCAACTACGCACAATGATCGCGTGCTTCTGCTATTCAACAACAACGGCAGTGGAGCCCATGCAGTCAATCCGTACCGGTGTGAAATCGATCCTGCGAATCCTGATATTACTTACGTTTACGTTTATGACAATAGCTTACCTGGTAACGATAGTATGCGTGTATTCATCAACACCGTAACCAATACCTGGTCCTATGATGGACAAACGGGCTGGGGTGGAACGAAGAGACTCTTTCTATCGGATCCGATGAGCAACTATACGACTAATCCTCTCATGTCGAGATCACCTACGCTTCGGGATAGATGGATCAGCAAGGCGGAGCATTCCGTTTCACAGTACGCGGAATTCTATCTTCCATCGACCGGGGACGCACTCTTTCGGTTTTCTTCGGATAGCATAGGGTATGTCGACGGATCATTGTTCAGCAACCTTGCAGACGGTATGCCGATAATACCGATAACAGGACAAGACACGCCGCCGATTGGATATTACCTTCCCAATCGACCTTGGAGCATTCAACTCTCCGGCTTCCCCGAATCAAGACTCACACTCACGGCATACTTGGATTCCACGGTGATTGCTTACTCTCGAAATGGTGTTGATAGCATGCAGACTGACGAATTGAAATATGGTGGTAATGACAGCTCTTTCGTAGTCGTTAATCCCGATATTGTCAGCCATGTCTATGATTTGCAGGTAATCTCTATTCACCCCGATTCGGAAGTCGTCGTGAAAATCGGAGGGATTACGAGCGACGCTGGTGATTCCATCCATTTTTCTATTACCAGTGAATCAGGGCTGAGAATCGACAATTATGGGGCGTCCTCTGCCTACAGCATTCGAGTTGAGATCGCTGGTTCCACCTTTGACACCGCGTTCTTCCACCACAGTGTAACGATTGGTGGCAACTCGTCGCATGTGATTGTGCCGGACTGGAGGCTGAACCATGATTCGCTGTTTGTGCTTGTGGATTCCGGCATGATCGGCAGCTTCAGTGACTCCCTGGTTATTCCCAACCAAGGAGAAGTTCTATTTGTCTGCGGTGACGCAGATAGCAAAGGGACTGTCAACATCACTGACGCTGTCTACCTCATCAACTACATTTTTGCCTACGGTCCAGCGCCAGATCCGATGGATTCAGGTGATGTTGACTGCAGCGGACGAATTGACATTTCTGACGTGGTTTTCTTGATCAATTACATTTTTGCAGGAGGGGCGGAACCGTGTTCGGCGTGTAAGTAAGCAGGGAAGCTAACTGAGTCAATGGACGACTGTCGAGAGGGCGGCTTCCGGTTTTCTTTTGGCAAGTCATCGAAGCTGCACGACACCCAGTGGTGTGTCACCCCTGCTGAATAACAACATTTATATACTAGCTCTGATTACCACTGGTCAGTCAAGACAACAATGGTGATTCCCACGAATTTCAATAACAATGATCCCTACCAAATCACAAGCCTCGGAAACTACCTCCCAGATTTATCTCCCGCTGCAAATCTTCAATCTTCAACTCTACTAAATCACCAACAATTTCTCGACCCTCATGACAACTATTCCCAAACCACAAACCCGCCTCATTCCCATGAAACGCCAAGCCTCGATTCTCATGTTAGCAAGAATGATCCCATTGACCGATTCCTAAACTCCAAAAAGGACGTACTTCTAAACTCCACCAGGGGAATCTTGGAGCAGATATATGAACGCCTTTCCTTGCGCGACAGCAACATCTACGAGCTTGACCAAAGAATAAGCCGAGCAAACTCAGTACTCGACCAACTTGACGTCTTCGAACTCGGCAGCCTGCCGGTCATTGACAAACGAAAATCCTTCTTCGAAAAAGACCTGATGACCTTTGAACAAGAAAAACGCTTTGAAAAAGTTGCCTGCTGGCGAGACATAAGCCGGCTGCAAGGACAACTGCTCGAAATCAAACAGCAAATCGATACTCAAGCAAACAGACAAAAGCTAATAGGTGACTGAACTTGGACATCCAAGAACTCTGCAGACAACTCAAACCAGTCATTGGCAAGAAGGCCGACCAGTACTACCTGGCTTATCTTACCGAGGATCAAGAGGGAAGGCGAGACATCGAAGCAGCAATCAGGCTCACGGCAATCAAGCACTTCGGCTCAACCATCGACGCCCCACAAACATTTCTCTCAGTACCTCCGAGCGATTCTGCATTAGGCGAATACCCCATCGGAACAATTCACTACTCTGGACGCAATTATTACTCCTTCGGACTTCGAGAAGACGAATGGATACAGCACACAGCCATATTTGGAAGAAGTGGAGCCGGCAAAACCAACACCGTATTCATCCTACTCAAAAGTTTACTATCAAAGAAGAAGCCGTTTCTGATATTTGATTGGAAACGCAACTACCGAGACCTACTCGCCATGACTAATGAAAGTATTTTGGTGTACACGGTTGGCAGGAGCACCTCCCCCATGCTCTTTAACCCGCTGATCCCGCCAACCGGCACCGACCCCAAAGTCTGGCTCAAAAAACTCATCGAAATCATCGCCGGAGCCTATTACTTGGGTGAGGGAGTCATGTTCCTACTTCAAGAAGCACTAAACGCCGTTTACGAAGAATTTGGAGTGTACGAGGGCACCCCCCCAAAGTATCCCACGTTCATTGACGTCTTGAAATGGCTGGAAGACAACCCAGTCAAAGGAAGAAAAGCACTCTGGATGGACTCAACCATGCGAGGAATAAAATCCATCTGCTTCGGACCCATGGGAGAAGTAGTCAACACCTCCAACCAACCAAACCTAGCAGCACTCCTCGACAGAAACGTTATTCTCGAGCTTGATGCTTTGACCAACAACGACAAGAACCTGATCATCGAATCTATGCTACTCTGGATTCACCATTATCGCTTGGTTCAGCCGGACAGGGAGTGCTTCAAACATGTCATCTTCATAGAAGAAGCACACCACATTCTCCTGAAAAAGCCTGGAGGATCAGGAGGAGAAGCAATAACCGACACCATCCTAAGAGAAATCAGAGAACTAGGCGAAGCCATTGTACTTGTTGATCAACACCCGAGCCTCATATCCATACCCGCCCTGGGCAACTCCTACACCACCATCACGATGAACTTGAAACACCGACTAGACGTCAACGCCATAGCCGCGGCCATGCTCATGAAAGACGAAGACAACGAACTCCTAGGAAGACTACCAATCGGAGCAGCAGTAGTGAAATTACAGGGTAGATGGCTCCAACCCTTTGAAGTCATCATTCCCCACTGCAGGGTACCAAAAGGCGCAGTCGACGACAACAAACTCAAAACCATTATGACTTTCAGAAACGTCCTACATTATGAGTCGATTGACGTGCCAATCCAAGAGAAAAAGGTGCCGACTTCAACGCTGAATGAGCGCGAACAGGCACTACTCCAAGATATCTCCGAGCAACCATATTCGGGAGTAGTCGAACGCTACAAAAGGCTCAACGTTAGCAGGAGAAACGGCGACGTAATAAAGAAATCACTCATCGAAAAACAACTGATCGAACCAGTAAGCATCTTGACAAGAAGCGGAAGAATGGTACTACTCGATATCACCGAAAACGGATGGCAGCAATTGTCACAATCCGGACAACGAAAGCCACCTGTTCGATTCAACGAAGGACTCGAACACCGATTTTGGAAACAAAAGGCCGCAGAACACTATGAAACCCTGGGATACAAAGTCCTCATTGAAGAACCAGTAAACGGCTACACCGACATCATCATCGCAAAAGACGGCAAGAAAACTGCCATAGAAATCGAAACCGGAAAATCAGACTGGAAGAAAAACCTCGAAAAAAACCAGAAAAAGAACTTCGAACAAATAATCATCATGGCAACAACACCAGAATGCCTACTCCAAATCCAGAACCAACTCACCACTGAACTTGACCAATCAAAGGTACTGCTAACCTCCGTGCAACAAATAGTGAAGCTCTGAACGACCAACCTGTTTCACGCCTTCCAAAGCCCAACACCACGAATCCACCAACAACAACCGTTCTCAAACCCCGGATAAACAAGAATCTTGGAATCACTCAATCAATCGAAGATTCCAAGATTCTCAAGAGAACAACAAGAACCCCGCTTAAGAACACGTGAATCGTTATCCCTTCGTCGAGTATTCCTTTCCCGAAATAGCTTCTCAGACTCGCGACGGGAAGACTGTTGCATACTGATGACACCCGTCACGAGGCAGCAACATCTACCGCCAGTTATGTTCGAACACCATTTTTCTAATCGCTCCGAATCGAACCAATCACTCATGAACATCGGAGCCGATGATGGGCAAGCGCCACCCGTATCGAAGTGATTTCCATGAACTAAGCGGTTGGCAATGCTCAGCCAGTCGGATATATTGGAGTGAAAATTCCGGGAAAGCTAATTGCTTTCCGAGACAATTGGATACATACGTTTGACCTATGCCTATTCTGCGAAAATGCCGTGGTTTTCATCGCTTGGACATCGGGCGGTTTCGACGCTCAGTGACAATAATGTTCTTGATTGCGGTTCTGTTTTTCGTACAGTCGGCTCATGCACAAGATGTGGCTAGAATCGACATCGTTAGGGGGCGCCCGTTCTCTTTGTTACCATATGACTGCATTTCGATCAAATCCGAAACGCGCAAGAATGACAGGGATTTTATTGAACACCCGATTTGGGTTTGGAGAGAATTCAGAGCTGCAGGTGATTCAGCACAGATTATTAATGGAGGTAACCCCGGGTCAGGCAGCGATGTCCCCGCCCAAGTTAAGCTGATCTGGTATCCTAACGAGAATGCGTTGTCCGACAATCAGATCTGGTTGACCTTGACCGATCTTAGATTGTATCTGTCCGGTGTTGACAAAATTCCGGGTATTTGTGGCGGCGGGGTTCGAAAAGACTCGGCCTATTTTTTCACAATTAGTGAATCATATGGGGGCTTAAGGGAGCTCTTTCTGGCGGCTGGTGAAGACAGTACCGGTGATGGACGTTGGAGCGGAAGGATATTGGTTCATCTGATTGCCGACTATG
>CAZKIH010000038.1:0-25579 GCA_964552775.1 uncultured Ignavibacteria bacterium
CGGCCACCGCGACAATAACCCCAGACCAAGGGGCATCCAATCAGGATGCCCCTTTTCTGTTTTGATGATCAGAGCAAAACAAAAAGCGCCCAACTCTCGCCGGGCGCTTCTTTTTTCATTGCTGTTGAGAAAGTTCTACACCTTCTCAGCAGAGTAATCCATCGCGGCTAATTGCTTGTAGAAATTCCAATGTGACTTGACCTCGGCCTGCGCTTCTTCCATCATCTTCGCCGCCGCCGCAGGATTCTGCGACTTGAGGGCGCGGAAACGATTTTCGCCATAAGCATATTCCGACAATGGTATCGTCGGGTCCTTGCTGTCAAGCTGGAATGGATTCTTGCCTTGGCTGCGAAGCATCGGATTGTAACGGAACATTATCCAATGCCCCGATTCAACCGCCCGCTTCTGCTCGTCAAGGCCATGCGCCATGTCGATACCGTGTGCAATGCAGTGTGAATAGGCTATGATCAATGACGGACCGTCAAAGGCTTCCGCCTCGGCAAAGGCCTTCACCGTCTGATTCGGGCTTGCGCCCATCGCCACTCGAGCAACATACACGTTGCCGTAGCTCGTCATCTCCAAACCGAGATCCTTCTTCGGCGCGGGCCGTCCGCCGGCAGCAAATTGGGCAATCGCGCCCCGTGGAGTCGACTTGGACATCTGGCCGCCGGTATTGGAATAGACTTCGGTATCAAGCACGAGCAGATTGACATTGCGTCCTGACGCCAGCACATGGTCCAATCCACCAAAGCCGATATCGTACGCCCAGCCGTCACCACCGACAATCCACACCGACTTCTTGACGATATAGTCGGCAACGGAGAGGAGGTGTCTGGCATCGGAAGTGTCAAGCTTCTGCAATTGCTTCTTGATCTCTTCAATCTTGGCGCGCAAAGCCTCAATCTCCGTCTGATTGCTCTGCGGCGCATTCACGATCTCGCCAACGCGATCCGGCAAGACTCTCGACAGAAGTTCCAGCGCGTACTCATGCATCTTGTCGATTGTGAGCCGCATTCCCATCCCAAATTCCGCGTTATCCTCGAACAACGAATTGGACCACGCCGGTCCGCGGCCGTCTGATCGCTTGCAATACGGCGTCGTCGGAAGATTACCGCCGTAAATCGATGAACAGCCGGTAGCATTCGCAATCACGGCGCGATCACCAAACATCTGCGTCATCAGCTTGACATACGGTGTCTCGCCGCAGCCGGCGCAGGCGCCGGAAAACTCGAACAGCGGCTTGACAAACTGGCTTCCCTTGACCGTCGCAATATTGAACTTTGCCGGGTCGGGCTCGGGTATGTTCAGGAAGAACTCGAAATTGTCGCGTTCCGGAGCGCGCAACTCAAGCTGCGGCGCCATATTGATCGCCTTCTTGTTCGTCTTGTTCCCATGCTCGTCTTTGGCAACGGCAGGGCAGGCGACAACGCAAACCTCGCATCCGGTACAATCTTCCGGCGCCACCTGCAGCGAGTACTTCAATCCCTTCATCTGGGTTGTCATGGCGTCGACAGACTTGAATGTCGCCGGTGCGTTGGCGAGAATCGAGGGTTCGTAAAACTTGGGCCGAATCGCCGCATGTGAGCAGACCAGCGAACAAATATTGCACTGAATGCAGATGTCTGATTCCCAAACCGGAATATCAATTGCAATGTTACGTTTTTCGAATTGCGTGGTGCCGGTCATGTACGAACCGTCTTCCGGAAATGCGCTTACGGGCAGCTCATCGCCGCGACCTTCAATGATCGGCGCCGTGACAAGTCTCACGAACTCCGGCGCATCCGCCGGAACCACGCCCGGACGATGCGTTTTGCTGGTGACGGTCTGCGGGTATTTCACTTGCTGAATGCCCTTGACTCCGGCATCTACCGCGCCGTAGTTCATTTCAACTACGCGTTCGCCCTTGCTGCCATAAGTCTTCTTGATCGCTTCCTTGATAGCGGAAATCGCGGTCTCCTGAGGGATGATCCCGGAAATCACAAAGAAAGCCGTCTGCATGATCATGTTGATGCGCGCGCCCAGTCCAAGTTCTTTCGCGATCGTGATGGCGTCGATGACATAGAATTTTGCCTTCTTCGCGATTATCGATTGCTGAAATTCGACCGGCAATTTGTCCCAGACCTCGTCAGCCGAGTAGGGACAAGTCAGCAGGAAAGTGCCGCCCTCGACCATCTTCTCGAGCATTTCATACTTCTCGACAAACGAAAAATTGTGACAAGCAACGAAGTTTGCTCGCGTGATAAGATAAGGACTGCGAATCGGGTTCTTGCTGAAGCGCACGTGCGATACCGTGACCGCGCCGGCCTTTTTCGAATCGTACACAAAATAACCTTGCGAGTAGGCGGCTGTTTTCTCGCCCAGGATCTTGATCGAATTCTTGTTGGCGCCGACCGTGCCGTCCGAGCCGAGACCGTAGAACAACCCGCGGAAAACCTCATCCGCCTCGACATCGAACTTGTGGTCGACATCCAGTGAGGTCTTCGTAATATCGTCAACTATTCCGGCTGTGAAGTGGTTCTTAGGGACATCCTTCTTCAGGTTATCCAGAACCGCTTTAGCCGTCGATGGATAGAATTCCTTTGATCCCAATCCATAGCGGCCGCCGGTCACTTTCGGCATCGACTTGAACGAAGCTATCTTTCGCTCGGTCATTTCTTCCAACGCCGCCTGTACGTCGGTGTACAGCGGCTCGCCGACACTGCCGGGCTCCTTGGTGCGGTCAAGCACCGAAATCGCCTTAACACTTGCCGGAATCACCTTGGCCAGTGCGTCAACCGAGAACGGACGATAGAGTCTGACCTTGATCAGTCCGACCTTTTCGCCGTGCGCATTGAGATAATCAACCGTCTCGTGCATGCACTCTGCACCCGAGCCCATCATGATCACGATTCGTTCGGCATCCGGCGCGCCGTAGTAATCAAACAAATGATACTGGCGTCCGGTAATCCGGGCAAATTCATTCATCACATCCTGTGCGATCGGAATTGCCTTGAGATAAAATTCATTCACCCGCTCGCGACCCTGGAAATAGACGTCAGGATTTTGCGATGAGCCGCGCAGCAACGGCCGGTCCGGTGTCAGAGCCCGCGCGCGATTCTCAATGACAATGCTGTCCGGTATCATGGCGCGCATGTCGTCGAATGCCAGCTCTTCCACTTTGGCGACTTCATGAGAAGTGCGAAAGCCGTCGAAAAAGTGGACGAACGGAATCCGCGAACGCAGCGAAATGGCCTGCGCGATCAGCGCATTATCCATTGTCTCCTGCACCGAACCCGAGGCCAACAGGCCGAATCCGGTCGAACGCGTGGCCATAACGTCAGAGTGATCGCCGAAAATCGACAGCGCCTGCACCGCTACGGCGCGCGCCGAAACATGAAACACCGTTGGCGCCAATTCGCCCGCGATCTTGAACATGTTCGGAATCATCAGCAACAATCCCTGCGACGCCGTAAAGGTTGTCGTCAGAGCGCCGGTCGTCAATGAACCGTGGCAGGCGCCCGAAGCGCCGCCTTCTGACTGCATTTCGACTACAGTCGGGATCGTCCCCCAAATGTTCTTTTCATGCTTCGCTGATTTGGCGTCGGCGATTTCGCCCATCACAGACGAGGGCGTAATCGGATAGATGGCAATCACCTCATTCGTGGCGTGGGCGACATGGGCCACAGCCGTGTTGCCATCGATCGATACCATCCGCCGCTTGGTCTTCTTCGCATCGGCCGTAGCCGGAGCTGTCTTCGCGTCTTCTTTCTGGCTATGTATCACAAAGATCACCTGATCCTTTCTTAACGTGACGTCCTCATGACGCCACCCGCAAATTCATATTCAAACGCACCACCGGGTGCGGTTATTTCTTGATTCGCGCCCTCGTAATCGCTTTCTGAGCCTGGTACTTGCCCTTTTTATCGGCATAAGAAACCCTACATAGTGCATCGGCGCCGATAAACAAGACCTGAGCAATACCCTCATTGGCGTAGAGGCGGACGGGCAGGGGAGTAGTGTTGGAAATGGATATCGTCACAAATCCCTCCCATTCAGGTTCCAGCGGCGTCACGTTGACGATTACTCCGCAGCGGGCGTAAGTGGATTTTCCAAAACAGATTGCGAGCACATCGCGCGGTATGCGAAAATACTCGAGACTGCGCGCCAGCACGAATGAGTTCGGCGGGATCTTGATCGATGCCATTTTCATCGCAACGAAATCATCCGCTCTCTGGTCCTTCGGATCCAGAATCGCTGCATGCACCGGCGTGTACACCTTGAATTCATCCGAGAGGCGCATATCGTATCCATAGGACGATACGCCGAAAGATATCACCTGGCGGGAAACTTGTTTATTGGCGAAGGGCTCAATCATGCGCTGCTCTTTCGCCATGCGGATTATCCAATGATCTGGCTTTATCGACATAAACTATCCATGTTAAAGAAATACTACGAATATCGACTTATCCAGATTTAAATACGCTAATCTTGCCAATCGGTCAAATCTTTAATTGTATGCTCGGAAAAGACCTTTAGCAGCTTTCCCTGAGCCTCTTCCAGCAATTTGCGCAGGCTCAACATTGCCGGTGATTGGCCGTCAGTCGGTTCGGTCAGGCACTTGGAGATGTAGTACGGCCCCTGAATGCTCTCGACGACTTCCTTGATCGTGATTTCATGCGACGGCTTACCAAGCGTAAATCCGCCCTTGACACCGCGATGTGAGCGAATCAAACCCGAACGTGACAGCGATTGAAATATCTTCGCTAAGAACTTCTCTGGCACCTTCTGGTTTTCTGATATCTCCGACAGCGGCGTGATCCGGCCTGGCGGTTGGCTGGCCAGATACATGATGCCGAAGATTCCGTATTCTTCAGCCTTGGTGAACTGCATTCGATACCTCTTTCTCTACTCGATAGTGCATATGTGAAATCGCAGCAAAGCTGTCCTCGTAAACGCGATGGTTGTGAAAAGATTCACAAATATTCGTCGGTTCCGTTCGTTCGATTGCCATACTGCAACACATTTTCACTCTAATATAGTTTTCGCCAATTCCCTCCCTCGGCTGAATGTAAAAATTGGTATAAAATATGTCAACTATTATTTAGTGATTATTTTCACATTGCTGTTAGTGTAAGCTAACACAATGGTAGATTGTCGAATCTCTTATCCGTTATGGCTTAAGCCTTTACAAAATGTCTTGATTACCGTAAATTCCGCGCGGTATTAACTCGGAGGAACGATTGGCGTCATCACAAGAAGAGAATAAGGGGTTAGTTATCGTCTATACTGGAAACGGCAAAGGAAAGACGACCGCCGCCCTGGGAATGTGTATCCGCGCAGCCGGATACAAGAAGAAAATCAAGATACTACAATTCGTCAAGGGAAGTTGGAAGTATGGCGAACTGAAGGGAATCGAACTACTCAGAGACTTCGTCGATATGGAACAGGTCGGCGAAGGATTCGTCGGCATCGTGGATGACAATAAGGAACTTTCAGTACATCAGGAGGCTGCCCGCAAAGGGCTCGCCTATGCTCGCGAGATCATTCATTCCGGGAAATACGATATTGTCATACTCGATGAACTCAACATTGCCATCGATCTGGGGCTTATCCTGCTCGAGGATGCTCTTGAGATCATCAAAAACAAACCGGAACAGCTTCATCTTGTCATCACCGGCCGCAACGCCAGACCGGAACTGGTCGAAATCGCAGACTTGGTTACCGAGATGCGAGAAGTCAAGCATCCGTTTCAAAAAGGGATACTCGCGCAAAGAGCGATCGATTGGTGATTTGGGAACATTTTGCCCGATAATTGTTACTTAACATGATGGCCTGATTAACCATTATCACAGGTCGACTTGATAAACTGAGGATCTATGAACACTGAATATGACATCATTATCGTTGGCGGCGGCCCGGCTGGCTTGACCGCAGGAATGTACGGCGCGCGCGCCAATCTCAAGACACTCTCAATCGAGAAATATCTTCCGGGCGGGCAGATCGCCAACACTGAAGAGGTCGAGGACTATCCCGGCTTCGAGCATATTCTTGGATCCGAACTCGCCCAAAAATTCGAGTCGCACGCCCGCAAGTTCGGTCTCGAGATTGTCTCCGACACCGTTGAAGAAGTGTACCGAGAAGGCGAGCATTTCGTCGTCAAGGCCGCTGAGAAGTCCTACACGACGAAGACCGTTATTCTGGCTACCGGTGGTTCCCCCAATCATCTAAGAGTCCCAGGCGAGCGGGAATACGCCGGCAAAGGCGTTTCCTACTGCGCGATCTGTGACGGCGCATTCTTCAAGAATCAGGTCATCGTCGTAGTCGGCGGCGGTGATGCCGCTGTCGAAGAGGGAATCTTTCTCACCAAGTACGGCTCCAAGGTCATCCTCGTGCATCGTCGCGACAAACTGCGCGCACAAAAGGTCATTCAGGATCGCGCCTTCCGGAATCCCAAACTTGAGATCATCTGGGATAGCGCGGTGGAAGCCATCAACGGTGAGATCAAGGTCACGCACGTCATGCTCAAGAATCTCAAGACCGGCGAGGTTTCGCGGCTTGATTGCGGCGCTGTATTCGTGTTCATCGGATTTGTCCCCAACTCGAAGATCACGCGTGAGCCGCTTGATCTTGACGCCAGTGGCTATATTCTCACTGACGAAAACATGCAGACCTCGGTGCCGGGCATTTTTGCTTGCGGAGATGTTCGTCATCAACTCGTGCGCCAGGTAACCAACGCCGTCGGTGATGCTACCACCGCAGCCATGGCCGCCTCCAAGTACATCGAGGAACTTGAAGACAAACACGCCGCCAAAGTCAGCGCCAAAGCGTAGTTAGTAGGTCCGAAGTCCTGTACTTCGGACTGAGTTCTTTCGTCAGTGCTGGGAATTGTCCGAACCGCTGGGGTTCGGACCTGCTATCTGACATTATTTATCTGCTTCGCATCACCATTGCACACCCACAGTCTTTCCGCGTAATAAATATGGATAAGAAGATGAAATATCACTTGACAAGATCAAGCGGGGGGGGGGTAGATTATTATTGGTTAGGATTTATTAGCGGGGTTCAAAAAGGCTAAACACAATCATCACACAGATCATCCTGCGGGGCGAGCAAACCGAGGGGTGAGGTTTTGGGGAAAGGAGAATGAGTGACGAAATGCGCCTATGACCAAAGGATCTTTGTCAAGAAGCGCTTCATAAATCGTTGTCTGTCCAGGCGGGTCATATTGGTGATGCTAACTTACACTTCAATTTGGCTGTCAGGCTGTTCTGATGAAACGGCGCCCACAAACGGCTTCAATGCGAGCATTTCATACATTCAGTGGCCACGCAAGTATTGGGGAGACAACGCAACGAATACATCGACAGACATCACTTTCTACGTAAACAAAGTGGATAGTACTGACTCCGCGTATCTTTGGATCACGGCGAGGAGGAAAGTTGATTTCGGAGACGCTTACGACGAACCTTACTACAACCGCACTCTTGCGTTTGTTCACTCAGACACATTGGGAATCTCAGTGAGTTTTGGCCCGACTGGCTACGACCGCCTGGGGCAATTTTACTATCGAATTGAAGTCGGCCTGACCGATGATAGAGAGCAACTCCAAGAAGAAGACAATGCAATAGAATGGTTCGCATATAATATGTATGGCGGAAACAACAAGTTCAGGCTTGAAATGGACATTGAAGTGATCAATCAGTCTGGAATTGACTTGGTCAACACCAATGCCGACAAAGAAGAAATCGAGCGTCCATATATGAATCCCTCCGGGGGACGGTTCTTTCCGATTGCGTTCTCGTGGTCTGAGTCAGACAGCTCCCCAGACCGTGAAGGGATAGTCAACGACCAGCAAGTGCTAAGAGATTACAAGAACGTAAATGTCTCGATGTGGAGCGGTGGGCCGCCCCTCTCACAGGTCCACCACGACGCCCTGATCGGTATCTCCATGTTCACGGATGTTGTCGGTACTCCGATTATCGAAATGCTCGGTCGTAGCTTCAACGAGTACGAAGTGTCGTTTATCGCCCGCGATCAACTCGACAATTACTTTGGCGGTGATCGGGAACTCGCCTCGAGATATACGATTGCGCATGAGTTGGGGCACATCGTCGGGCGTCGATTGACGGACGTTTGTCAGGAATCGTCTGAGCATAATGCACCATCAGGGGATCCGTGCCTGATGACTTGGCTGACCTTCATTACAGTTTATTATGGAGGAATAAGCTATGACTATCCATCTCAGCAATGTGTTGCAAACACAGATGGCGAACGGCTAGAAGCCGGATTCTACGATTTCTGCGGCAAATGCGGTGATAAGCTGTCCGATCTGGAATTCTTGCTCGAGGATTACAGTTGGCATTCGTTCAATCCGCCTGTCGCAGGCCCAGAAATTACGGAGAAATAAGTTATGTATACTCTTTGCAAGTTGACCCCTCTGCTGGTTGTAGTTGTCGGTGTTCTTTGTGCGTTTCTTCTGAGTGGCAGTGCTGAAGCTTCGAATATAAGGGCTTGGCTCGAGACGCCGCATGCACAATACAAATTCTGTGAGAGCATTTACGTCTACCTGTTTGTGGAAAACAACGGCGACGACGCAGTAGACGTCGTCTACGTCGATGATTGGTGCGTGACCGCCCCAAAGCTGATATCATTGCGCTTGACTGATGAGACGGGCAAAGAGGTAAGAGACGGCGGACTGTTTTCGGATCCCACCCCTAACGACACAGTTCACCTCGATCCGGGGGATAGCGCCGTATTTGTCTTCGATGTGCTCGGCGTCTTCGGAAAGGGAGGCTTTCACACCAAATACCCTCCATGCCTGCCTACAGGCAAATATGTTCTTGAAGGCAAATACATGGGTGAAGCGCCCCTGGCACCAATCTCATTTGAAATTCTGCCCCTTGATGATGCCGAGGAGAAGCAAATCGCAAAATTCGCCAAGGTCTGGAATTCGTCGCTGAAGAAGAAGGCGAGATTCGATGCATACATGGACGCTTACGATAACCTCAAGAGCACGGTCTTCGGGGACTTGCCGTGCAGGCTTTTATTCATGTCTCAACCCTCTGCCTCAAGCGCTGAACAAAGAACTAACTTTGCCGCCGAGTATATCAAGCGATATCCAGACAAAGGAGAGACCGGAGATGCCATTCGCGCACTGCGTCTGAATCTGAATACGGAAAGACAAACGGACTTGCTCCGTCAAATTCCTGCGATCAAGACGAATCACTTCCTGCGGCTCATGTTCAAGACAACATGCGCCTTGGACGACAAGATGGCCCTATATAGGGAGGTGATGAAATGAAGGGATGCAGTTACTTGCTTGGTCTCCTCGTTGTGCTCGGGATGACCACTGCCTTCGCCGATCTTCGCTCGTCAAACGCGAGCTTGTCGAATATCGATAACGATCGAGCGCAAATACACCTGCTCCTGAATAGCGTTAAGCAGGCGATTCAGCAACAAGACTTGAACTTGTTAAGTAGCTTTGTTGGTCCAGCCCAGTCGGGTTTTGAAGTAGACGTCCTGAATCCAATTGAACAGGCAGGTCTCGACTCCCTGTTTGCTGCAGGAGCGGGGCTGGCCCCGACCGTTGCCACAGATCATCGGGACTGGTACAGCACGGCCTTTAGCTTCTTCAACTTCGAAATCGACTCCATTTTTATCAACGACGCCTCGGCTACGGTATTGATTCACGCCGATTGGCGGCGACGCGATCTCAATGCTCCGTTGCAGGACGTATATACCATTTCCCTTTTTCGCGATGGATTCAGTTGGCAACTCTCAGATCTACTCCCGATTCTCGCGGCTATGCGTAATTACCTGACCGAAAATCAAGAAACCATGAAGTTGTTAGCCAAGGAGAATGGCGGCGCGACGAAGTCAACCTGGGACGACTATAACGAGTGGCTCTCAAATTCGGCCGTTCATCTTCTCATTGAGCGGGATCTCTATCCGCCGGACTTTCCACGCTTCACCAGGACGATTGCAGAAAACGAGCTTGGTGGCAAGGTCTTTCAGTGTACTGGGATTCCGTCGTCGTACTACTATGAAAACGATCCTCTCGTCGGTCGACCAGTGACTATCTCGGCTATTAGCGATCACTGCTGGCAGAGATTTGTGGTTGCCGATCTTGCGAATGAACATGACAGCTTCATCTTTGCAAAAGGTCGATATGGAACCGGCGCAAACATCGATGAATTTGCCGGACCCGGTGGGCTCGAATTTCGTGTTCACGATTTACTCTACATCTGTGATCGAGGCAATGACAGAATCAAAGTTATCCGCATTCAGCCAACTGACCATCAGCCGATTCTCGAATATATTCGCACTGGATTCAATGAACCTACAGATCTCGATGTAACTTGGAGCGGGCAGGTGATTGTCGCGGAGCACGGAGATAACGAGATCTTCTGTTTTTGTGATCCGACAGGGTGCACACAACGAAGCCTCACCTACATGAACTCCACATTGGGATATATCGATCGTCCCGTTGCAGTAGTCTTCGGCAGGAACCCGACCACGAGTGAGAAAACGATCAATTCCGCCTATTTCATTGACAAAGACGGCACTCGTCTCGTTAAGGTCAATTATCCTTTCTCGAGCACCCCCACGTTTGGTCCATCTTTCATTTCACCCGATCCTGTTACGATAATGACAGATGTCTCAGTCGACAATCGCGGGCAGGTCTGGGTGGTCGATAGTGAAAAGGGAAAGGTCTACAAATTCACCGCCGGACTTCAGCTTCTGGCGATCCATGGTGGCGAGGGAGATGGTCTTGGAGAGTACTTGTACCCTTACGGGTTATCTTTTACGCAGGCATACCGTTATCTGGGTTATCCATTGACCTCTGTTCCGCTTGCGAGTATGGCCGAAGCGATTCTAACTGAGAAGTGGAGCAGCACGACTGGTGTGCGACGAGTAGTTAGCGGTGTGGACATCCAGAACTTCACTGCAGCCTATCGACCCAAGCTGCAAAGTGGCGAAGGAGACGTCTTTCTCGGTGAAGTATTCGTGACGGACCTCTGCGACTGGTCTCTGGAGTTCTTCTGCAATTCAGCTAGACACGATTCAATAGGACAGGTCGGGCAACCGGCTGGATTGTTCACTTATTATCGGCCACTTCCGATCTCAGCACCAAGCGGGCTGTATGAACTGCGATTGACGGTAAAGTCGATCAATACTAACGGTAATACGATCGTCGAAAGTCGTCAAGTGCAGGCAGACCGCACCATCATCAACCAACAGCCAACAATCTCCAACATCTGGTTTCCAACGGGTGATAGTTGTGTCCTGCTAAACCAACCGGTGACAATCAGTGTTGCAGCGACCGATCCGGACGGCAGCATTCAGTACTACGACTGGTACACTGACCCCGACGGTATCGGTTACTTTGATAACTACAATGGTGCGTCTGTCAACTTCGTTCTGACGACGCCATTGAGCGAACGAGGCTTGCCTAACTTCATAAAAGCCAGAGTCACCGACAACTATGGACAAGAATCGTCAGCTCGCCAGCTCGTCCTCGATCCTATCGTCCGAACTCACGAATTCTATTGCATCTGCACCTGGCAGCCCGGCGATTTTAACTGGAGCCATGGAATCAACATCTCGGATGCCATACAATTGAATAGCTATATATTCGGCGGACTCCCGCCGCGACCGGTTGTCATGGCTGGAGATGCCGACGGCAATCATGCTGTAAACATCTCCGACGTCGTCTTTCTGATCAACTACATTTTCGATGGTGGACCGCCTCCACCTCTTACATGCAACGCCTACTAATACACCAAAGGTTCGAGATTTGATTCTCGGACCTTCTCACTCTCCGTGCCCACCATCCCGCACTATTTATTCAATGATTCCCAATCATCCGGCGCACTTTTGGCCAACCACTTGAGGAATTCAATCTCGGATTTCAGAAATTTGATCCGATGGCGCATTACGGCAAGTCGCCCGAAGGGGACATCCGAATTCATCTCGGCCTTCTGCCAGACTTCCTGCGCACGATCAAGTTCGCTCTCTAATTCTCCCTGCCGCTTCTTCAGCAGTTCCAAGAATTCAACTTCACCAGATTTCAATTGGCGTGAGAAGCCCAGCAACAAATCGAAATCAAAAAAAGTATGACCCGCGGCGAGCTGTTCCAGATTCACGCTGTCGCGCAGCGCCTGCTGTCCCTTCGCCGTAACCTTGAACGATTTCCGCAGCCGCCGCTTTTCAGCCTTCTCTTTTTCGATCAGGCCCTCGCGTTCCAATTTGCGCAAGGCGTAGTAAAGATTCGGGCGCGAATACTCGGCCCATAAATCAGCTCCCATTTCAACCAACTGCCGGTCGATGTCCCAACCGTGCGCAGCTTGTTCAGAGAGAAACGCCAGAATGATTAAGTCGGTTCGTGCAAATGCCATATCTATTATTATTGATAATATCGGCGTTCCAGTCAACAACAATGCGCGTTTTTTACACATGCCTCCTGCATTTTTCGAAATTTGCACAGCGGCTCAGGTACACGCGAACATGATTCTGTCGATAATTCTCAGGACGGAGAATTGCAAATATTCGATTTTGCGTAACTACTTCCTGATTCCGAAGACGAGGGCGGAGCACTGAACAAACCATATGATCTTTAAGAATAGAATACTGGTCATAGACGATGAACAGGTGGTCTGTGATGTCGTCAAAGAGATGCTCAGGTCAAACGAGTCCTATCATGTCGTCGCCGAGTATGATCCTGCCAAAGCGTTGGAGTTACTCAAGACCAGCCAATTCGACCTGGTACTCACCGACCTGATGATGGGGAAACACTCCGGCATGCAGATGATCCAGGCTGCGCTTGAACAAAACGGCGATACTATTGTCGTTCTCATGACCGGCTATCCGACAATGGAGAATGCCATCGACGCTCTCAAGCACGGCGCCTACGACTATATCGTTAAGCCCTTCAAGATGGATCACCTGATGGCCACTGTCGAACGCGGACTGCGCAAGCAGATGCTATCCAGGGAAAACATCCACCTCAAAGAACAACTCGCCCTCTTCAAGATCGCCGAGGCGATGGGTTCCACGATTCATCTTGGAACGGCACTCAATCAGGTTCTGCGCCTGACGATCAAGGAATTTAGCGCCGACGGCGCCTCCATTCTCTTTCACGAAGGCGGCGATTCCGATCGCTTCGTGCTGCAGGCCATTCAAACCGCCCATCACGCTGAAACCGACCGGGAATTTCTGGAAGGCCGCACCCACCATTCGCAGATGGCCGTCGAGGCTCGCGTCGTCGAAATCGAAAATCTCTATGTCGACAATCCGGCTGATGGCAACAACTTGATGCAAGCGCAGGTCAAGACCTACTTGTCTTGTCCGTTACTGATTCGCGGGCGCGTCATCGGTATTCTCAACATGCAGCGGCAAAGCGTGTATCGCGAATTCGCGACCGGCGAACTGCAGTGTCTCAAGGTGATCGCCTCCAAGGCCGCCTACGCCATCTCCAATTCAAAGCTCTACGACGATCTGGAAAAGGCGTACCTGTCGACTATCATGGCGCTGGCGAACGCCGTGGAAGCGCGCGATCGCTACACCTCGGGCCACACGGTGCGAGTCACGTATCTGGCGGAATTGATCGCCAAGGAACTCGGCTGGGAGGACGACCGCATCTTCATCCTCACGATGGGCTGTTCACTTCACGACATCGGCAAGATTGGCGTGCCCGACTCGGTTCTCAACAAGCCCGGCAAGCTGACTGATCAGGAACGCGGCATTATGCAGCGTCATCCTGAAGTCGGTGCCCGCATGATCGAAGGCATCGCCTTCTTGAAACCCTGCTTACCGTTTATAACTTCGCACCACGAGCAGTGGGATGGCTCCGGTTATCCGCTCGGCCTCAAGGGCGAGGGCATCCCGATCGAGGGACGCATCCTCGCCGTCGCCGACACCTTCGACGCAATCGTTACCGATCGACCGTATCGGCGAGGCAAATCGATCGAGGCCGCCATGCAGGAGCTTCGCGACTTTGCCGGCCGGCAATTTGATCCTGATATCGTGGATATTTTCGTGGAGGCGGTTCGCAAGAATCGCGAAAAGCTCGATATTATCTACAACCTCGGTGACGAAGTCGACGAAGTTAGAACGGAACCGGCGAAAACGTTAGGATAAAGATCGCAATCGCAGTCCAGCCGATCCAGCGGCTGCGTCGGTCCAGCGGTTCATAGTCGTTCAAAGTCGGCGGATGCTTGAAGCGAATCACGAAAAAGATCATCACCGACCAGATCCACCAGCCTTCCCACATCAAGCCAAATCCAATCAACGCGGCAAAGACCAGTCGTGAAATCCAATAGTGGTGCCGCGGCGACAATGCGTAGACGATGTGCCCGCCATCGAGTTGCCCGACCGGCAGTAGATTGAGCGCGGTCACCACCAATCCGACCCAGGCGGCGAAGATCATCGGATTATCCTGCAAGTAAATATTGTAGCCCTCTGGCGCAGGATGCGTCCAAACCACAGCTTCCATCAAGCGCATGATCAGCGGTTCGATGAGATTTCCCACCTCGGCGACATTCGCCGGAGCCAGCCGATATGTGACATCTCCCAGCGCGATCGCCAGCACGGCCACCGCCACCACAAATCCGGCAATTGGTCCGAAGGCCCCAACCTCGAGCAGGTCGCGGCGCGAAGGGAACGGGGAATTCGACTTGATGAATGCCCCAAACGTACCGATCAGAGTAGGCGCCGGCAAGAAGTAGGGCAGCGATACGCGAATACCGCGGCGACGCGCCGCAAGGTAATGGCCGAATTCGTGAAACAACAAAATCAGCAACAGCGGAATCGCAAATCTCTGCCAGTGCAGGAACACGCTCGTGTCCGTGAAGATCCGGTTGCCCTCGGTAATCCAACCGGGGACAATCGACACTGAAATAGCGGTTGCTATGAATAGAAGAACATTCACCCACGGCAGTTTCGCAGCGATCGGGTAGATGCTCAGTTGCACCGTTGGTCCACTTTGCTGCGTTTTGACGGTGTATCCGATCTCTTTCAGCGCACGCGCCATGTCGATTTGCCAATCAGGAGCAGACGCCTCGCACGAGGCGCGCACATTGACTTCATCCCGGCTGGTATAATAGCCGTCAACCGCGACATAGCGGCTGACCAGCGTGATCACGCTGTTGATGACTGCTTCCGATACGCTGATCTTCATATGCTTAACACTTCAACACCTAATGTATCGGCGCGGTTCCAGAACGCAACAGTCATGAGTTGTATCTGCTCTCTGATTCCGTGGGGCGTGTGAGTTCTACAGCAGCACAAAAAAACAGGGGTCTCATTGCTGAGACCCCTGTGGTCTATCCTAACAGATTAACCGTCAGTTTAGAACTTGAAAGCGCTCTTCGGAGCCGGCCCGTAGGTGAAGAAGTAGGCGGCCAGATAAGCGCAGTCAGCGGAATCGACATCGCCATCGTTGTCGACGTCGCCAAGGTGCTTAAACGGAACCGGACCAGGGCCGATTGACGCGACATAACGCGACAGTCTGACAAGGTCACGGAGATCGATGATTTCGTCATTGTTGACATCACCGCGAGCAAAACCGGCATACTTGTTGACGAATTTGCTCAGTGCTTCGGAATCGCCATTGAAGTCGGCTGAGGCATCAAAGCCATAGACCGCGAAGCCATACGACTTTGTTCCACCACCGGCAAGGTTGACCTTACCAAATGTAGCAATGGTCGACTTATCGTCGTTGGTGCCGGCATCTGGCATCAGATCGAAACCACCTTCCGGCAGATTATTGACCAACGCGTACAAGCTGTCAAGAATACATTCCGGACAGGTTGCCGACGGATATACATATGTCCCGTTTTCAATAACGCGAGCATTGTACATCGGGTCAGTCTTGCTGCCATCCGGGAAGTAAGACCCGCTCAGCGGCAATCCCATGAAGCCTCTGATAGCTCCGTCGTCTTGATAGACGAAGCCCTTGGCCGGATCGCCGAAGCCTTGATCACTGCCGATATCCCAGTCCTCGATACAGCCGTAATAGAGTCCGTTGATCGGAGTACCATTACGATTGATCAGGTCGACCACGATCAGCTTGAAGTCGTCGAAATCGGCACCATAGGTACCAACTTCACGATACTTAATCAACAAGCCGATTGACGGTCCGGTCTGGTGCGGCCACGTGATCACGCCTTGCAGCGAATCGATCATGGCAAATGTGCAAAGGTCACCGATGGTGGGAGCATAGCTTACGCCACCATTAGTTGTGTACTCGACAGGGAGAGGCACGTTGAGATCGCAGCCACCACAATCCTGGTTGGCAAACGGTCCAACATAGAACGGATACAGGAACGTAAGCCCGGGCGGAACACTTCCGGCATCGGGGTTCCAGGCAGCGTCATTCATGGAGGTCATGAAGAACATGCCACCGCTATAGCTGAAGTCGTCGCCAGAACCACTGAGTGTGAACTCAAAGTTGACGCCACCATCAGCCAGACGGCCGTAGTTCGTGTACCACTCACTACCGGTTGTTCCAAACATCATACGACCAGTATCATGAGGACAGTACTCGTACGGGATCTGGTACTCGATGGTAGCCTGAGGAGTAGCCAACGGGAAAATCAGATTGTAATCTGGATCGTTGGTCTGAAGTTCGACGTAGAACACGTTCGGAGCAAGGAAATCCATGTTTGAACGGTCAAATTCGAACGTGAAGTTCTGACCCAAACCAGCAGCAACGCTGAAATTGACGGTTGCCGGGCCGGGTACGGACGGGCTAACCCAGTCGACCCAGGTCGGCTGGGCAAGAGCTTCAGAATTGGCCTTTGCCGGCTTGACAGCGGCAGTCTGACCAATTTCGATACCTTCCGCATTGATTTCAGAGAGCAATCCACCCTTGGCCTGCTTGGCGTTGAACGAAACGCTCATCATCTCTTCGACACTGTGGTCGATGATTGACGAAGCGAGCTCGTCGGCCTTCTTGGCAAGGTATGGATCGACATCTGTGATCGCGCGGCGGGCAAGCGGCGGAGTGCCAGCTTCCAACGTGGCAGTTACATTAAGAGTTGCGCAGCCAACGTTGCGAATCGCATCGATGTCAGTTCTGACAACCGGCGGAATTTCGTTATCGTTGGTGCCCGGGAATTCAACCACTGCCTGTGGAACGACCAAGCGCGGACGAGGAGGTCCGTTCTTGAAGGCCCACAGGGTGGCGCCGGCAGCTGTCGGGTTGACCGAGTTGCCGCAGCTCACGACGAGATAATCTTCGCCGCTCGACGCTGTTGCAATCGCGGTACCGTTGGTAATGCCGGTGAAGTCAAGATAGTAATCTACCAGGATGACACCAGTATTGCCGTCGACAATACGCCAGTTCGAGAAAACGTTGCTGGTGAAACCACCACGCGTTGAATAAACCAAATATGGATCGCAGGTTACGGCCAGCGGGCTCCAAACGTTGTTGTCGTTGGTTGACGACACACCCGGATTGTTCCAAATGGTGCTATTAGCATAATTGACAGCGCGGACGCCACGGGAATTGTTCGGGCCCGTGAAGCCGTTGTTCAGATTATGGAAATATGCCAGATGGTCGTTCGTGGCTATTACGCCGCCGAAGGTATTCTGGCCCTGCAGGAAGTATGATCCCCACTTCTCAATACCGGTCGCCGGATCAAGGTTCTGGCGATAGCCGGCATAGCCGCCACCATTCGGGTTGGTGTTGGCAAACGAAGCGTGGACAAACAGATTGTCACAACGGAATGACGGCGCAGTAAAGAAGCCTTCAAGAAGGGCAGTATGGAATGCACCCTCCCAGTACCAGCTCGGAGTGAATACGCCACCGCCCGGAATGACCGAACGAATACCGCCCCAAGTCGCGCCACCACTGAGTGTTCCACCGGGGAAGAACAGCTGATTGCCATCCGTCGATGGAGCGCCTGTGATGTTGCATCTCAAGGCAGCGGAATTGACAAATACGGCCTGGTACAGAGTCGCACCGGTCGTAGCATCGAGAGCAAAAATGTCACCAAGAGCGTTGCCGAAATAGATTTCGTTGCCGCGAATAACTGAACCACCGTAAGTTACGTTGGATCCAGCAGCAGCAAGCGGGTTGCCGGCATTAGCTGCACGGCCCCAAATCAACGCACCAGTAAGCAGGTCACCTTTGACCATACCTCTCTGGGTTCCGTTGCCGGCATAGAACGCGCCGCCACTAATCGTGACTTGCGAATTCAAACCAGTGGTGATGTACGTAGTATAAGCCGGGATTGTCTTGGTATCCCAAACCAGGAGGCCGGAGATCAGACCGACAGCTTGAATGCGGTCGTTATGAGCCCAGACAACAAGGTCATTCGAGATAACCGGGTTGGAGAAGTTGCCGGACACAGTCGCGACAAATTTCCAAGCGCTGACAATACCGCAAAGGTCGCCGAGCGTAAGCTGGGACTGACCTGAACGTGCGAAATCATGACCGAAAATCGGCCACTGATCCGTCGGTGAGCAGACTTGCGGGCAATATCCCGGAGGCAGACAGCAGACATCGACGTTGATCAAGAAGTCAACATCAAGGCCCCAGCTGGTAGCCATCAGGTACCATGCACTCGCATAGAACTCTGACGATCTGCCCGTACCGGAGCTTCCGTCGTCAGACAGAATCGCCAGCACCTCAGACGGGTTGTGAGCAATAGTCGTGTAACCAACGTGGTAATCACCCGAGAGGATCAGATTCGCCGGAGTCACATCAATCGATGTGAAATTCGGGAAGAAATCTACGACCGGATCAATTACATAGCTGGTGATCACTGAAGTCGGGAATACTCCATCGGAATTCCAGATGTTAACCTGGACACCCGGCACGCCGATCGTGCCAAGATTGTAGAATCCCAGATTGACGGTCTTCAGCGAGCAATAGCTGGCGTTGGAAAATCTCTCGTTACGGAACACGTCACCATAAATGTCGGGTTCCGGCCAGAAGTAGGCAGGAGCAGCTGCATAGTTAAGGTTTTCGCAGTTGCTTTCTTCTGGAGCGCAGCAGTATTCGACTTCCATCAACCAGTTATCATCGTAACCAGGATCAAGAGTAGCCATGAAATCCCAGGTAAGACCGCCGTCAGTTGACGCGGAACCACGCAGGACGCCGCCATCACCGCAAGAAGACGGAACTTCGCCATCGTCACCGATGACAAGGTAGTTCTCCGACGGAATTGCAGAAATTACGGCAACATGGTAGTTCTCGTTAGACGAGAACACAAGGTTGAGTGGCGTGAAATCGACACTCGTCCAATTGTCCAGATTAAGATTGGCGTGAGATACAAATACCTGGCCAAGCACAGCGCCCGGAAGTCCAGCCGCATCTGAGTAGACGCGGACATTGACGCCACCGGTCAGTGTGCCATAGTCAGCAACAGCGATCCACACAGTCTGGACGGTGCAAGCACCAACTGACGTAAAGCGCTGGGCAGAAGTGAATCCCGGCCAGATGTAGGTCGGGTCGCAATACCAATATTGAACGCCGCAAACGCCGGGTTGAATAATCTCGGCGCAGCATTTTTCAATATCCATGATGAAATTGAGGTCGCCGCCTTGGAAAATACCACCGTTTCCATACCAAGTGCTGAAAATGTACAAGCTTGATGAGGCCTGTCCGCATGTGCCGTCGTCCAATGAGACTACGTACACGTCGCCAGCATTATTCGGTATGAAACCTGTGTGGAATTCACCACCGGCAACAACAACAGAAACCGGAACGTCCGTGAAGCTGGGATAATGCAATATACTAGCTTCCGGAACGTTTACGGATGCAATAACAGCACCAGGAAGACCCGAACCATTATCAGACCAGACATAGGCAGTTACTCCGCCATGGAATGGCGCGTAGCTATTGTCATAGTCAAGCTGAAGGCTGATGGTTTTAAGCGTGCAGGTTTCGGTTCCAAAATCCCAACGAACTGCGATTCCCCAGCCAGTTTCGCCACTACCATCGAAATAGTAGGTGTCGTTACAGTACTGGCTTTCGACCGTGCAATTGGCAAGGCCAGAGCGCTGAAGCGGTTGAGGATTCGGCTGAAACACAGGAGCCACCCCGACGACAGGAGTTGTCGGCGGATGAATCAGTTGCGGATTGTAGAGAAGTCTACCCGCACCCGGATTGGCGATCTCGTGAGTGCCGCGCTTAAATTGGTTTGGATCTTTGGTAGCCAAAGCCACACTGCAGAGACTAACTAGGAAAGTCAAAGCGAGTACGACTACCAAAAGTTTTTTGAACATGTACTTCCTCCTTACAAAGTTAGGAAAATACGTGAGTTAATATGTAGTTGCCCTCCGCAGGCGAACCTGCAGAAGCGCCAACAGATGTTATCCCCCGAGCTGCGGCAGATCATGTAGTCTGACGCAATCATCGGCAAGATTTTGAGTCGGCACTAACCCGGTGACTTGTCTAGGGCCGCGGGTCTCTGGCCAACTACATTGATCCAATGATTCCTAATTTTGGAGTCTGGGGCTAACCACTTAGTTCGTTTCGGCTTAATGCCAAACAACTTTAGTTATCCCCGAAAACGGGTCGTACACGGAATAGTCTAATTCTCTTTATCTACTGTGAACCGCCCTAAGCGATTTCACCTCCTCAAACATGTGTCTTGTATCAAAGACAGTTAGCAATTAACGACAAGTAACGAGATGAGATTTGGTGATAAAAGAGATAGGAGCAGACGTGACTATAAGCTGACGATTTCGAAGTGAAACAAACCGTAGCAAATGACTTACGTCAGGAAATTGAGGCTTGTGCTGTTAACTTAATGTTAACCTGAAAAGTGCTTGAGGTGCTAAGTGTAATGTACGGTGGGTACATTAGAACGTTCAACCAACCGCGGACAATGTACTTGATCCTTCGCGAAAGTCAAGAATATTTTTGCGGTTCTTGGAGTTAAATGTGAATAAGGGGAGCTGAATCGCCACGGAATTTCAAGCTATCATCGGGTACGACAGTCTCTCTCATTAATGCCCGGGGATTTGCCGGGCCATTCACAGCTTGGGATCATTGAAAATGCGACTTCCTCGCCAAGTCTGCGACGATCGTTTGCGCCCACCGCTTGTCGAAGATCCTGCCTCCAGCGTAGCTATGGGATGCGTTTTGCGCCGTCAGGAGTCCTCTCCTGACGGCTTATGATGCGGCTGCAGGACGCAATTAGTATTAACGATACTATCAGTTTGCCGGGCTTGCAGTTCTGTCGCGGCGAGCTCGACTGTGGTTCTGAACGAGCCGGGATCCGCGATTTTCAAGGCCAAAAGCGCAGTTTCGGGCTTAACTGGCCGCATCTGTTGGTGAAGACACCTACGAAGTGGCTCAGTTGCGGCGCCACAAACACATGTTGGATACCCAGAATTTGGAACTGAGAAATGGGGAGATATTATTAATAATAATAAAATGATATGCCTACGATAATTTAAGAGTGCTGGTGACAATCGGCCGTTGTAACCTCAGATCCTTTTCCTGATCATGGGACTGTTATGTTTCAACAAGATACATGCAATGGGGAGGCATTGCCTGCAGGACCGAGTCGTGCAATGCCTGGTCTCTTTCATATTATCAATAATAATAGGTCAGTTTTAGTCTTGACGATTTGCCGTCGTAGTATACATTGAGGCCGTAATGATCGAACAGATCAGGCAGCTGCTCGACTCGCTGTTAGTCAAATTCCGGCGAGCTTCTGATCCGCAAGCACCGTTTGAATCAATAAACGACGCTTTGGAGGCTGGGGATTACGATACGGTCCTGAAAGAGACTGACCGCATTATCTCCAGCAGCCGCTCTGTGTCCCATATCCTGCGTCGGCGGGTTTCCAAGACCCGGATGTTCAACTCCTCCGAGGAATACAATAATTTCATCCGTCGCCATCCGGCTGAGGCGTTCGTCGGCTGGGAATTTCCGATGGCGCCCGAGGCGCACTATCAACGCTCATTGGTGTATCAGCGTTCGGGGCGATTGAAGTCGAGTCGAACTGAGTTGGAGAATTCGCTGCGCGATTTTCCCGAATCGGCAAAGTACCTCGTGGAGATGGGGACGATTCTAATGGCGATGTCCTACCACCAGGATGCGATTCAACATTTTGAGCAAGCGTTGAAGTATGACTTCACTGAAGATGAAAAATATGCATACAAATCGCTGATCGGGCTTGGGCTCTGTTTCATCGAGAGCGGCGAGTTTGAGCTTGCGCGCAAGAGCCTGCACCAGGCTCTGGAGATCGAGGACGGTGACCGCGAGGCTTTGTCGCTGCTGCACCTGTCGATGGAGATCGAGAGCGACCCACGGCAGCGTTCCGAGTTCTTCCTTGCAAAGGGGAGTTACGCGCTGGCGATCCCGGCATTCGAAGAGGCGCTCGACCAGAACGCACAAGATTTCGAGATGCATTTGGGAATTGCGTACGCCTACAAGGAGCTGCAGCAGTACGATCTGGCGGAGGAACATATCCGACGCGCATTTCGTTTTAACCCTGGTTCGTCGCAGGTCAACTTCGCACTGGGCTGGATCTATCTGATGCAGGATCGCGTTGACGAGGCCGAAAATGAATTTCTCAAAGCCGTGCGCAAGAATCCGTATGATCCGGGCTACCTGATTGGTTTATGCTACGCCTACCTCGAACGGCTCAAGGCCAGCGATGGTTATGACCAGCGGCTGGTTCAATTGGCACGCAAGGCGCGTGAACTTGATCCGGCATTCCCGGAGCCGGATATTGTCCTGGCGGAGTACTATCTGATTCTCGGCCAAACCGCGAAGGCCAAATCAGCCATCGAGGCGGCGATCAAGATTATGCCGAGCCACCAGGCGGCGCACATCGTTGCGGCTGAGGTAAATTTCGAGCTGAATGACCGCGCCCGGGCGCAGCATCACCTGAGCGAGGCGGAAGAATACGGCCGCGACACGGATGAGATGCGTTCACTTCGCGAACGCCTCAAGGGCGAGCAATATTGAGCCGTAGTCAGACATCACGAATTCCTCGAATCTTCTTTCTCCTTCTTCTTCTCGCGGGGCTAATCGTTCTCATCTTGTTGAAGGAGCACTTCAAGTCAGTGCCGGTTGAGACGCAACAGGCAGCGCCGGGCAGAGTGCAAGTACTGGACGGTGACACTTTTGTCGATGCCGACGGTGAGACTATTCGACTGCTGGGAATCGACACGCCGGAAAAGGGTCAGGCCTTTGCCGACCAAGCCACAGCCGATCTGAGAGAAATTCTGGCGACTGGGTCATCGCTTCGGTATGAATTCGGCAAGGAGCGCAACGACCGATATGGTCGGTTGTTGGCGTTTGTCTATTCTGATTCGATTTTTGTCAACGAGCGATTGATTGAGGACGGATTGGCCTCGGCTTACTTTTTCGAGGGTCAGCTCGGTTCGGTGGTGTTCGAGGAGTTATGCAATGCTCAGAGGGCCGCGATGCGTGATCATGTCGGCATCTGGTCACTTGAGGTAGATCGTCCGGAATCACTGTATTACGGGAATCGTCGATCGCGGCGATTTCATCGACCCGGCTGTTCCGCGGTGTCCTCAGGTGAAACAAGCAACCTCGTCGAAAATCCCAACCGCGAGTCCTTTCTCAGCGAGTGTTATTCGCCCTGCCGGAACTGCAAACCATAGGTCGAAATGGCCAATTTTTGAACCCGTTATCCCTTCAGCGCCTCTAATTTCTGTCGATAATTTCATAAAGGAATAACTGTGCCTGGCTCTAACAGATAGGGATGGCTTGTGTCCAATATACTCGTAATCGATGACAAAGACAGCATGCGCGACATGCTGAAGGCTTCGCTCTCCGCGGAGGGGTACGAGGTGGAAACGGAAGTCTGCGGCGATGCCGGCGTTGCGCGCACCAAAGAAAAGCACTATGACGTCGTTCTCACCGACCTGAAAATGCCCGACATTTCGGGAATGGAGGTCCTGTCACGAGTCAAAGCGCACGATCCCGACAGTGCAATAATCGTCATGACGGCCTATGGCACGATTGAGACTGCTGTCGAGGCGATGAAGCGCGGCGCGTTTGATTTCCTGCAAAAGCCATTTGACACCGGGCATCTGCACATGGTCATCGAGCGGGCGCTGGAGAACCAGCGGCTGGTGGCTGAAAATCATCTGTTACGTGAAGAGCTTGCCGAGTCACTCGGATTTACGGATATCATCGGTTCGAGCGAAGTGATGCTCGAGGTAATGCGGCTGGTGCAGAAGGTGGCGCCCTCCGACACGACAATCCTGCTGACGGGCGAATCGGGCACCGGTAAGGAACTATTTGCACGGGCGATCCATTCGCTGTCGATGAGGCATGCTAAACCGTATATCACGATCAACTGCGCGGCCATTCCGGGCGAACTGCTCGAAAACGAGTTATTCGGTTCGGAGAAGGGCGCGTTTACTTCATCACATGCGCGCAAAATGGGCAAGTTCGAAATCGCCAACGGCGGCACGATTTTCCTTGATGAAATCGGGGATCTCGAGTTTTCATTACAAGCAAAATTATTGCGCGTGCTGCAGGAACAGACGTTCGAGCGTCTGGGCGGTACCAAGCCGATCAAAGTTGATGTGCGCATCATCACAGCCAGCAACGTGAACCTGCAAGAAGCGATAGCGAAGAAGAGATTCCGCGAAGATTTGTTCTACCGACTGTCAGTATTTCCGATTCATATTCCGCCGTTGCGGGAACGCCGCGACGATATCGCGCCACTGGCAAATTATTTCGTCAATAAGTATTGGCGGCAGATGAAGAAGGGGGAGAAGTCGCTGGCGCGTGAAGCCATGTCGATATTGGAGCGTTATCATTGGCCGGGCAACGTGCGCGAGCTTGAGAACACGATCGAGCGCGCGATCATTTTGGCCGAGGGCAAAAAGATCAAGCCGGAACATTTGGCGATTCGGCTGGCGACTACGGACGAGGTGAAATTGCGTGAAGGCGCCGGACTGAAGGAAGTCGGGCAACTGGCGCAGACACAGGCCGAGCGCGGCATGATTATCCGTGTCCTGAACCAAACGCGCGGCAACAAACGCAAGACGGCAGATATCCTGAAGATTGACTACACGACGCTGTTCGAAAAGATCAAGAAATACGATATCGATACGAACAAAGACGTGTTCGGCTAAAGCTATTGGCTTCCCACTCGCGGGCTGTGCCCGCCGACGCTAAGTATCTGTCATTTCATCCCTCTCTTTACTCGTGTATTCTTTTCAGCCGCGAAATTAAAAGGCATGGCCGGCCAGACAACGCAGAGGAGCTGCGCTGAGGAGAAGTTTCTCAGGAGACGCTGAAGCACCCTCATCGGGTCGCCTTCGGAGATCAAGTCGTAGGGTTGGGCGAAGATTGTGTTACCGTAACGGCCGTTACGAACCCCAGAGGACGACCAACATCGTCAGCAAGCATTAACAGGTCATTGAGAGAACATCACTGCCTCTACTAAGGGAGACCCCCAAAAATTTCGAGCTTAGGACTACAGATTTTAGGAGAGCGGCGCGGACTGTGCGCATGCTCCGATTCCGGGGCGACCGGACGTCGCCCCTACGGGATCGAGATGGACTCCGGTCCACGATGGCTGGTGCGAAGTAACACACCCCGTCTCGTGTCCTCGTACCTCGGACACGAGCCACCCCTCTCTAGAGG
>CAZKIH010000039.1:0-25526 GCA_964552775.1 uncultured Ignavibacteria bacterium
GTGTAGTCCGCAGCGACAATCTTGTAGAGATAGATGCCGCTGGCAACCTGGCTGCCTGTGGCGTCGGTCCCATCCCAGGTCACATTATGAGTTCCAGGTCCCTTGTATTCATGGACCAGCTCTTTCACCTGCTGCCCGAGCACGTTGTAAACCATCAAAGTTACTTCAGCGCTCTTGGGCAAGGTGTAGGAGATCGTTGTCGTTGGATTGAAAGGATTCGGATAGTTCGCATGCAATTCGAACGCAATCGGCATCGGCGGAGTGTGTCTGAACGTCAGGTAGAACCCCGAGCTCTTGAAGACGTAGTCGCGCACGAAACCATCCGCTACCGGTTCAAGATCCGAAGCCGCAAATCTGACTTCGATAGTCTGATTTGGTGTCAGAACCACCATATCGTCATCCAGATATCTTGCCGCGCCCGTCACGTCGCCATTGACACTATGTTGACAGGAGACAAGCGGAAGACTCGAAGATACAATCTCCTGCTCGCAAGGCAAATAAATTGACAGTTTGTCGAAATACGCTGCGTCTTCCCAACGATAACGCACCGTTATACCACCGTTGATAACGAACTGCTGGGGCGAAAAGGTTGGCAAATCCGTGTAGCTCTTGAAGCGCTCATATGGATTTTCGATAGTGATCCACTCGCCAGATAACGATAGAATTTCTATCGTCAGGATTCCCGCTGGAACGAATCCAGTCCCGGCATTATCACCACCACCTGCCAGCTTGTTGATATCGCGCGGTTTTGGGCCAGGTCCGCCATTGGTTAACGCAGCTGCTGACCAGTCAAAGTTCTTGCCGACGAAATAGGTCGCGATCAATTCACCTGAAGTCTGAGGTTTGTAGAATACGCCATCTTCTTCAATGACCTCCTTGGAATGATCTATCCCGTCTTGATCGATAGCAGAACTTGGGAGCAGTTCTCCCTTGAAGACTGCCAAAGCTCCTTGTAAGCCAACGGCCAGAAGGGTCCCTTCTCTGTGATCGACGACCTGAAGTTCGAAATCATCAATGTACGATTCTTCGCTCTCGAATTCGCGAATCTGCAACAGGAAATCCCCAGCCGTCGGTGTAAGGGCCGTGGTCAGCCGGCAGTAATCGGGCACCCGCTTTGCCAGTGACACATTGTTTTCAGGATGCAGAATCGTATTCTCTTCCGCGAAGCGCTCACCGTCCCAGGCATACAGGTACGGACAAGGAGGCGGTGGGGGCGGCGCCGTGTAGACCCTGACCGCTCCCGGGTCAAGATAGATTTTCTGCGGATTCGTCGCATACAATGTGGCGGCATCGCAGGTCGGAACCAAATAGTGATCAACATGATACAGGCCACCGGAAGTAGCTACGGGCAGTCGTACAGAATCGGTGCCGTTTGTTCCTCCAGCATTGAACCGAAGAGCCGCGACCGGGAAGAAAG
Source organism: uncultured Ignavibacteria bacterium (assembly GCA_964552775.1). Lineage (GTDB taxonomy): Bacteria > Zixibacteria > MSB-5A5 > CAIYYT01 > CAIYYT01 > JADJGC01. The sequence continues at coordinate 1,418 of CAZKIH010000039.1, forward strand.
TTGCCGGGCTCGCGGGTATCTCTTCACTCACATAAGAGAGTTTCTCATAGACCCTCCTTGATCCATCGCCGAGATCCTCCAGGGTCCACTGTATGAATAGCGTATCCCCGTCCTGCACAAAGTAGTTGTCCGGGGATAGGCCGACAAGTGTTGTATAAACGCTGTCCGGTCTGAACCGAAACGATGCATTGGGGGTTTGAGTGGTGTTGTTAGTATACACGGGAAAATTGTTCTTCAAGTCCACGAATACATTGAAGTTCTGCGTGTTCTTTGGAACAGTAACATCGCGAATGCTGAAAGTTGCCTGGTAATCTGGAACTCTGATTTGAGTCATGTCTGGATAGTCAGAGTAATATCCATAACCTGGACAGGCATATACCCGATAACTTGTCGTCCGGGCTAAATACGAGCTGTTTAGATCTGCATCACAACTGACAGTGAAATAGAAGTAACAGAGGTCCAGGCCGGAACCATTCTGCGGAATCGTATTGTCGTCAACCGATAGAATTGCAGTGCCGGAGGTGAGATTCAATGTGTAATCTTGCCCAGCAAGCACGGCACCGACGGTCGACACGCTGTCAAGGTGCAGGTAGGTGCTGTCCCACTGCGCTACGGCGTGGATGGTGTCGCTTGGAGGATATGTGTCGACAATTCGCCATTGCGCAACTACCTGGCCGCCGAGGTAAGTGCTCTCCGGCCAAAAGAACACCCAACCTATGGCGCCATAATTGTGCATCCCGCCGTGAGTACGCGCGGCGGGATACTTGATTACCCCGTTGCTGACCCACTCGCTGACGGCGCCATCAGGGTGAGATTGGCCGTCAGTGATTGTAATCTCGTCGGTTCCATAAGATGCACTGGGACAATTCAGAGTTGCCCAAATCGAGAATGTCTTGATACTGTCGAAATCTCTGGCGTCAAATCCCGCGAGTGTCACCCTGGCCCAACCATTCGGCGAGACTTTCAAGCTGCAATAGTCGAGGCCCGTGAAGGTTGGATATCCTGCGCCAAGATAGACGACTGAGTCAATCGTCATACGCGATTGATCATATAGAAATGAGGCGTAGATGGAAGTCACATTGTCGCCAGCTCCCCCGCCGTCATCAAAAATGAAATCGAGTTTCTTGCCCGCTTTGAGTTCATCAAAGTCACCGAATACGATCGGAAGTTGATAGCGCGAACCCGGCACCACGTCCCCCAACGCCTGTGATCCGGCACTGCTTCCCCCGCCTGCTGATTCTCCGGTACCGTAAACGCCAAGCATCAGCGCGATCGCCAATATAGCGATCAATCCTATTTTCGAAGTCATAAGGTCCTTCCATGAAAAGTTGTTCAGAAGACAGCGCAGTTCAAGCCTGCGCCTGGACACTAAACATTCGCGTGACTCTCCGGAGCCATCGACTAACGCCTGTCCAAGTCTAAAGCGTGAGAAGATCCGGTGAGCCTCCATCATGATCGGTGGCGATCGAGGAAGCATCCGAAAGTAGCCTTTTGGGTTGCTGAGTTTTGAGAGCTTTTCTAACCTTGTTTACAACTTACTGAATCGGGTGTTATTTCCGCAAGTTCAATTTCTTGCAAACTGGCGAATTCAAATTCGAACTTGACAGTCATGAACGCTATTCGTTACTTTTATGATTCGCGTAAATTTGAGACAAGGCGACTGGGCAAAGGTGAGCGTATTGCATTCAATCAATCGGACACCCAGATATTTCTTGATGCTGTTATCTCTTTCTCTTTGGGTCGGAGGTCGGATCACAGGAGCAATCAAGTCATCAATCATTACTGAAGGCACATCTGGTGGATCGCTGCAATGGGTTGATCTCGCTGTCGATGAAACAAAGCAAGTCCACCTGATCTGGGTGAGTTCAGACTCGCAGCCGCTGTCAAAAGGGAAAGTCGATAATCACCTGTATTACCAAAGCATATCAGGCGATAGCGTCGTGGCCGAGGACAGAATTGACATCACCGGCTTGCGCTTTCGCGTTGACGGTTTGCCCTCGATTGCGTGCAATTCCGATGGGAGAGTCGCGATCACAGCTTACTGCTTCGATCGCAAACTGGAATCGCGCGGTACATTCCTTTGGATTTTTCGTGACCACCAGGGGACCAGTGGCGAACCGATACGACTTGGACAGAGGCTGATTTCGCCCGATCGCTGTGGCATCGCGGATGTCGCTGTTGGCGACAACGGGGTAACGATTGTTGCCTACGAAACGCCGTCGCTTGTTGACTCGGGCGGATATGGAGGCAGATCCATCTGGTACGAATTGTTTGATTCAAATGGAGTGCCGCTACTTCCGGCCACCCAGGCCCGCTCCGGAGCAAATGACTATCACCGTGCGGAGAATCCCACTATTGCGGTAAATTCTTCCGGCAAGTTCGTGATTGCCTGGAATGCAGAATTGTTAGAAGATATCGGCCTTCATAAAGCTCAGGTATTTGCCCGCTTATTCAATGCTGATGGTGCGCCGGCATCCGCAGAGATTGTCGTTTCTTGCGAAGGGTTCCCCGAGACATGTATGGGAGATTCTTCTATTTTCGTGGCCGGCCCGGCGGGCAAGTTCCCGTCAGTTGTGATTGATGATCGTAGCGAGTTTGCGGTTGCGTTCCGAAATTCCTACTGCATGGAATGTCGAAACGAGTTCTTTGTGCTTCGCCGCTTCGATGCAGGTGGCAAATCGCTCGAGCCGATGCAACGAATTGGTGACCTGACTGAGTGCGCCGCATTTCCTCATCCACCTTGCCTGGCTTCGGAATCGACCGGGAGACTGGTCGCGGTTTGGTCAAACAACAATGTAGCCGGCAAAGAGTCCCGCTGGCACAATGTTTTTGTGCAGAAGTACGGTAGTGACGGGCATCGCCTGGGCGAGAATCGTCGTCTCAATTTGTTACCTGCGACTCTCAGTAGTGGCTGTCAATGGCGGATGGCCCTGGACATGACGAATAGTGGTTTCATCGCGATAGCAACAGTCTGTGGTGCTGAGCAATCGGAACCGATGAGGGTGATATTGCAGAGGGCATCGTTCGATGAATTGGCAGAGGCCGGGAGCAGAGATACGAAAAAGCCCGACGATGACCGGTGAGGGTCGTGAATGTCGCTCTCGCCCTGCAAAGGCTATTGGTCCAGAGAGTCAGGGACTCGCGAGCCCTCTGCGCGAGGAGCTCCCTGAACTCTCTGTTGGTATTGACCTTTCAGCGTGCGATTGGCACCCGGTACCCTCACCGCTTGTCGGAGATTCCGCTTTGCGAGTTGGTGAATTCTCTGGATACGATCAAAATGAACATTCTCGCGACAAGCTGTGGGCTATAGAATTTTGTAATCAAGGGCTCCCTCTGGACCCCATCAAAAGGGCAAAGTACTGTCACTGATGTTTTCGGGTTCTCTCTCCGACTCCGAATGTGACAGGACCGGCAATGAATTGCTTGAGTAGTCCACCTTCACTCCAAAATTCGCGGGCGGCAGGTGTAACGTACATGTCACGCCACTCCTTCAGGTCTCCATTCGTTGTCAATTGTGTAACGAGATACTGTCTAGACATTAGTCCTTTGAGTTCATGCATTAGCCTTTTGTAGAGCGAGCGAACCCTCTCATCGGATATACCAGCTTCGTCATATGCCCACCGGGGTGATATTCCCATATCCCCCTGCAACAAGACTTCGCGGTTAACGAGTTTCGAGGGGCTAAATTGCACGCACTGGGAACGTGCAAAGTTCAATTCGTTACGTCCAAATCGGTGCTCGAATACTGGCTCCGAGATGTTTGAGTCACCGAGATTGTAATCAATGACTTCACCACTTTTCGAATTCACATCTCTAAAAGACTCGGTTCCACCGAGTAAGAAATTCTGCCCCCTGCCAGGTCGCACCCAACACCAGAGCTTCAACTGGACTATTTGTTCACGGAGCCAGAAGCATTGCTCCTCTGGCATCGCAAAGAACTGAATGCTCATCGCGCCTTCTTTCTATGCCACTTTGAGTTGCTATCTGGCCGCATGGCAATACTTCCCAATGGTGGGTCGGCAATTTCAAGGATCGAGGGATCGTGTGTGATCATTTCACCTAATGAAATCAACATCGCATCGGTTACTTCTGGGGCATCGCCGTCACCGAAGAACTGCCAATCCCCGTTGGTGTCATGGGATGCGTAGACAATAGGCGACTTCTCTAACAGTACTTGCCTTGTCGTAAAAACATAAACCGATAATTGATCTCTGAACTTCTTCGTCATGATCTGGCTCTATTGATTCCTTGCTCTGGGCGCTCAATAGGACCCTTGCTCGCACCAGTGCATCGACAGTGAAATACTCCCGGAACACCGCAATCTAGAGATTTCAGAACTCTACCCCGGTGGGTTGATCCTTTCGATTGATTCGATAGCTTTCGCTGCCCAAGAGCCCAGGATCTGTGCATCATCTTTTGAGGTATTGATGGTAGCAAAAATGGTAAGATCCGGCCAAACCAAATAAGAGTACAGCCAATGCCATCCGCGTTCATCCACAAAGACTACACCGGCAAAATCCGGAGATTGGACTTGAAGCCTAACTGTCGCCTGTAACTCAATACCTTCCTGCAGCAAGCGTCTCTGTAATCGCTCGATAGCGGCAAGCTGAGGCCCGGATTCTAATCTGTAACTGGATAACTGCAAGAAGAGTTTTTCTTCCTTATCCCAATAGCTCGTCACCGTAGTATCGAGGTCCTCCAAAAGCCCCTCCGGAAGTTCGATCGAGTAGCTGTCAGTTACTTTGCATCGCATACTCTGATTCTCCAGATATTTCCGAGCTATCCGGTACTTCGCTGCTTGCGGCCGGTTCACTGCGAGTAATTTCAAGTCAAGATTCCCAAAGTAAAGGGCGTGCTGAAAAAGTCCCCACGCAATGTACTGAGCCGTCAGAAGTCCTCTCATGACGGCCAACCAATCAGGACGGTAGAAATTGAATCGCAGGGGACCTCGGAAAGTCGAGATCCACTTCATGACCTGTGTGTTTGAAGACAGGCTCATGAATCTGGTTCTTTCCTATGTCAAACTCCATTCGCGCTTAGGCCCCGACGGATATTTCATCCATCTCTTCAGGATCGGACATACTTCTTGATCCTTCCCCTCGTAGTCGAAGCCAACACCACGAACCGCCTTGCAATAGAGTACTCTTGAGCCAAGTCGGTTGCTCTTGAGGCAGCAATAGGGACTCAATTGCCATGCCGTGTTCCAAAAGCACGTTACTGACCTGCAAATAATTCAGTCAACTGTATTTCAACCGACCTATAACCACATAACCGATCTTCAGGATAATGTTGACCGTCACCAGGCGCCCGGCGGACGCTTCGCAATTCATTTAGTGGCTCGTCCTCCGAATATTCGATTAAGGTCTCCTTCCCCGAGATTCCATCGATACGGGAAAAAAGCGGTAGTGGCCAGTTTTGCCTCGAGAATGTATCCAGGTCGCCAATGACCGGCCACCACTCCTTAATAAGACCCAAATCACCAAACATACAAACAAGCCGTGAGTCCGATGGCCTAAGTAATCTTAGTTCCTTAGGGGAAGGCAATTTCTGTCGCTTGGGACCAAAGAAATATCCAAACACCTTTCCTGACTTACCACTTCTTGCAACGAGTCCTATGCCAAAGGTATTGTCTTCGAGAGGCACCCCAAACAGAGTCCCCTCCCTATAAGGTAGTTTGATTCGTGGCATAGGCTATTCCAAGTTGCGTCCTTCTCGCATGTAGTCTTCGTAATGTGGGTTGTTGATGTCAATCGGTCTTATCTTGTTGAGCGGAGGATTATGTTTGTCATAATTGATCTGCTCGCGTCCTCGTTGAGCCTCCTTTGAATTCGTCCTCTTGTCTACTTTGAAATCGTATTTGCCTTTCTCTGGATCTCTTGAGTGTTGTTTCTCTCGTCTGGATAGATTTCCTGTTCTGCCGGTATACACTTCTTTTCCACCTTCCTTTGGCTCCACAAGGTTGTAGGTTCCGCCTTCAGGCTCCGCCGTCTTCTCTGCAGCCGGGCTGACCTCACCAGTCGCATCTTTCTCTGCGCCGTCCTTCGAATCAGAAAATAAGTCCCCGATCGATTCAACCAAATCGGAGACATCCTGCTTAGCATTATCGAAGGCGTTTTCAATGACGCCGCCAAAACTCTCGATGGTGCCCGGATGCTGAATCTCAGTCGCTGCTGCAGCAGCCACTGCGATCACGACAGCGCCGGCGATATAGATAGCCCCGGCACTGGCGGCTGTTATCGTTACGGCCTCTCGCCCATTCGGGTCCACATTCTTCAGCGGATTGTTTGCACAATACGCGTAAGGGCTCAGGCTCGGATATTTGGATGCTGCCGGGTCAAGTGCCCAGAAGCGGCCAAGCTCCGGATCATAGTATCGAGCGCCATAGTAGTATAAGTTGAGCCCACCCTCTTTGTCCAGAGGCTTCGCGGTATACCGGTACGATTGATTTGTGCTAACGTCTTCGACATTCGCTTCCCCAAATGCAAAGTACCGATACCTGTCCTCGACCAGTCCCGTCGAGTCGATCACGACGCGAGCCGAGCCGAGATGATCATTTAGGTAGTAGTGCAGTCGATTTGATTCATCGCGCATCGCAATTCGACTTCCGCCGGCATAGATGAACCTCGTTTTTGCGGAACTTTGTGCGGGCCCCGTTTGTTCGATCAACACCTTTCCCTGACCAAGAACGTAGTACGTATACTTAGTGGCCACATAGGTGCACCACAATGGCAAAGGATCCGGGCCCCCTCCCGGATCCTCAGGCCCCTCTTCTTCCTCTTCTTCTTGTTCCTCACTATCAGTGCCCACTTCGCCTTCGCCTTCGCCTGACGTAAAGGAACTTGTCTGTTGATCACAGCGCGCACGATAGTGGTAGCGGTACGCCTTGTAGATGCGGTCGCCGGCAGCGCTGTAACCGTACCAGATGCTGTCAATCCCCAGGTTTGTGATCAATTGCGACCTGTTCATGCGGTTATACAAGTCGTAGGAGCAGGTCATCCTCTTGCCGGAGTGGCGGTTGATATTCCCATTGTCGTCGTAAGTGAGAGTATCGAGAAGCGCTGAATGCGCCTGACTAATGAAAGAAACACGGTTGGTTCCCTCGTCGTAGACGTAGTCTTTGGTTACGTCACCCTGGCTTGTGAGTTTGTAGCGCTGTGTGATATTGCCATTTGCGTCGTAGAAATACGTTTCGTTTTCCAAACCGACCATGAAGCCTCGACGCAACCTGTCGCTTTCATCATAGAGGTAGCCAAAGACATGGCCGGTTCCACTTAGTGACACCCTCTGTCCGCACAAATTGCCATTGTACTGTCTTTGCCAGCCGCTGTATCCGGGCGGCTGCGTGTCATAGTACAGGGCCTGGCCAAACAAATCACCGGGAGCGCTTGACGTAGACACTCCGCCGTTTATTGACAACAGCCAGCCCCGCTCGTTGTACAGATAGTCCAATTTCTGCAGGTTGTTGTCCAACACCATGCTTTCAATTTGACTCCGCCGGGTGTAGGCAATGCGAGAATACTTATCCGTTTCAGTGCTGTCTGCACCTCCTACTGAAATCAAGCGCCCCCGATCATCGTAACAATAGGTGACAATCGACCCGTCCGGATAAGTGATTGACTTGAGCTGATCTGCCCAATCGTACGTGTACTGGATAACCGCGCTGTCGCCATGCGCGGAGTAAGTAATTCGAGGCGGGTTTCCGGCGATAATGGTCGAGTCGAGAACCGCACGGAAATAGTTGACTTGCCGCTGCACACGACCGCGCGGATCATAGTGAAACCGCTCAGCGTAATCGCAAATTCCGTTCGAGTCTTCGGTAAATGCCATCGAAAGTCGCCCCTTTGAATACTCCGAACTGCTCTGGTCGTAAAAATAGCGATTCAGGGGTGCAGAAGTCGACGTGCCGCCATATGGACAAACCTCCAAACCATTGGTCACGATGCGATCAAGATCATCATAGGCGGAATACTCCCACCGATCCGCAGTCAAAGGTCGGATTGCAAAGAGATTCGCATCGCACTTGCCGGTTACGTTTCCGTTCTTGTCGTACCTGTAAATCGTTCCGTTGGGCCACTCTTTGTTATCACACGTCAACTCCTTCACGAGTCGGCCAAATGAATCATACTTGTACAGGAGCGAGTCTCCCTTCGGTCGAATAACGAGCTTCAAGTTGCCCATAAGATCGTAATCGAAGTAAGTCGAGAGCGGAGTCGATCCGTCAAAGGTTTGCTTTAGACGAAGCAGGTTGCGGACATCAGAGTACTCGCGCACGATGTGGCCATTTTCGTCGCGATATTCTTGCGCGAAGATGATCTTTTCGGGCATGTAGAACGCGTTCGGCAGACTGATAGCCTGAGAGTTTGTAATCCAGTATTTCGTAGAGTCAAACGAATGCGAGGCATCGGGATAGGTGGTTTTGGTGGAGCGATCCATGAAGTCATATTTCATGGAAGTCACAAATCCAAGCTGGTCGGTCTGAGTCGCCGTACGACCAGCGTAATCGAATCCCACCAGAGTACTTTCGATCTCTCCGCTCACACTGATAGCGTCATGTCGGTATGCTCTGGATAGTCCGTCGATCCAGACCCGATTGAACCTCCCCGGTTGGAGTTTGTCTACTCGCAAATATTGAGTCACACTGAGCGGATTCTCAGAATGTTCGTCATCGTACTTGTTGATAATTGACCAGGACGTGTCCTGCGGCCCAGGCGGCATTTCCGGATCCTTGGTGGCTGGTTTGTAACCACCCGGAAGGATTATTTTATAAACTCGATCAAGTCCGTCATAAAAGATATCGGATCGGAATCCGTTGGGCTCGATCACCCACTCGAGCCGCCCGCGATCATCGACCTTGCGCAACCATGTGTGAACCCCCGTACCGACATTGTTCTTCTTCTTGAACCAAAACGGACCGCCGTTGGTGAAGGAAACGTCAGTTTCAATGTTCTCGATACTGCCATCGTGCGCGAGCTGCTTGAAAGCAACAGTTTCACAAGGTGAAGCGTAATAGTAGAAGGTCGTGTCATTGAGGGGATCGGCATGCCATTTTGCAGAGCCTTGGTACATCAAAGCAGGGGCCTCGGATTTGTAATAGGAGTACTTCTCCACCGCTGAGTCGATGATGACACCCCAGGAATCCAACAAGTAACTGGTGCTTCGCGACGGCTGCGCGACATAACCGGGGCCAGTCACTCCATTGTAGAAGTGCATTACGCTTAGGCTCAGCCGGAGATTTTCGGGGAGGTGCCATTTTGTCACGCTGTCAACGAGAGCGTTATTATAGTAATCTTCTGAAGGATCCGAGAGGTCGAGATAGCCAGTGTTGTAGTAAGTCTCGGTTTTCGTTCCCCAGGAATCGAGTGTGGATTTTCTCGCAAGATTGTTGACAGTCTCAATGGCCGGATCACCAACCCAGTCGTACTCGTACTTCTCGACATAAGACTCCGAGCTGTGTGACGTCTTCAGGCTATCAAGCTGAAACGACCCCTCGCACACGCCGTCACAAGAGTTTATATTCCAATAGTAGTCTTTCTTCAGTTGATTCGAGGAGTAGAGCAGATCCCTCTCCAGCGTAGACATCATCTTCAAAGCCCAACCACGGTCGCGTGAACTACCACTGAATGGGCCTTTTTCCGGATAGTATCGGTAAGTGACGCGCCGACTCTTCACCTGTTGGTAATGAGGGTCGTCTCCCTGAATCTGTTTTCCGAACAGCCGCTCAGTGATTACTTGATCTTCAGTTCCGATGATTTCGTTTTCAAGTGAGTCGACCCAGGAATACTCAAGACTATCCATGTTCTCAATCTCAGAACCGCCAAGCGTACGCCGTGCGGCAACGACCATATTGAGAAAGAACGGATCTCGCCCGAGCAAATCAAAGTGGTCCGACTTCTTGCAGGGATAGCGCACCTCTCCATAGAGAAGACAGCTCTCCGAGTGGTCGTAATCCATTGAAATAACATCTACTGGCCCAAGGTTGGTAACCTGGCCCCAAGCGGTTGCCGGGTCTTCAAAATAGTTAATGTACTTTTGGCCGCCCTCGGGGGTCGTGATTTTCCAAATCCGCCATGGCTCGAGCCGATACAATCCTGCAGCTTCCATTCTCGGCCCGCCATCGCAGAGATCGAAGAGCCGCTCCTCGGGGCCATTCCCCATCTTGAGGTTAGTGTAGATTCTGGAGTAGGATCTGTATGCGAAGTCCGTCGTACGGTCTGCAACTTGAATAATCTTCGACACAAGGGCCCGATTGGGATCCAAGTGCAAGGTTGCCGCCCTTCCACTGACGATCCCGGGTTCAGGTGGTCGATTTGCAAATTGGATCTCATAGTACAAATCGCCCGGGCCGTCTACTCGGAGCACGTTGTGATCTACATTCCAATACGCCCAATCTTCCCAGTTGAAGTCAATCCCTCCGGCAGTAGCCAGAACCGGACGACCCCAGATTGAATCACCGTTGAGCGCGGGAGAGTCACTCTGAATCGTGAAAGAATAGGATACTGCCATCTCGTGGCCCATCTGATCTTTGAACAGCACCGGCAATAAAATACGAGGATAGTCCTTACGCCCAGCGGGGAAACAGGATGTGCAATTGATGTCTGAACGGTATGACGGCTGATAAATTTTGAACAATACTTGTGTGCCATCAGAGTGGAAAAGCGTGAAGTATCCCGCTTGCGAACTTCCGGAAGGCCACAAATAGCCCCGATCCTGATCGTCCTTCGAGCAGGAATTGTATTCTCCACCCCTCATGTAGAACGGCGCAGCGATATTTGACTGCAAGCTGTAGTACTCACGAACGCTACCGTCCTCCATCAAGATACTGACTACTCCATGGATAAGTCCGTTCTGACCCGTGCTCTCTCGATAGCATTTATGATAACCCTCGATGTGAGCCGCTATTTCATCGTCACGGGCGACACTATCCTCGCCGCCGGATATCCAGGTGATGAGCTCGTTTTCGAAGTTGAATGTCTGGAGCGCGATGCCATTTAGTGAGATAATCCATTCCGGCAAATTGACCGGCGTTTGATCGAGATGATTGGCGCCCTTGCGATAACCGAATGTGGTATGACTGACACCACCGTTATAAGCAAGTTTGAGATCGCAATGAAGCCCGTTCTCGCTGATCGGCAGGTACATCAGCCGCTGGGTATACATCAGATTGCCATTGAAATCGTTTATGACCTCATTTCCGTCAAGGCTAAACGAATTGGCTTTCGAATACCCCCGTTCGTTGAACATGCCCGAAGCGTCCTCAAGATTGGACAGTCGATCAGCGTCGTCGCCGGCCTCGGCAATTCGAATCTGCGCAACCAGGCAGATCAATAGCAGTGTACGTAGGATTGATTTCGTGAGCAATTCAGCCTCCTTCGTCAGTATCTTCTTAAAGCCACCTTAACTGCTCCGCAGGGACCACTCACTGCGGAAAGCATCTATGCCATTGTCGGTGTTGTCCGATTATGCAACTGCCTCATGTCCTGGCCCGCAACTTAGTTGCACCACAATCAGATCACCATGCAAGCGTCGTTCAATGTCACGTGATTTCTATCCCTTTATGTGTTTTATCGCATGTTGCGATTACAACGCGCAGTATTGCATATCATGGATATTTTTGTCAAGACTTATTTTCAGAATGTGATTTGGGAATTTCGCAAGTGTCGGCTAAAAGCCAATGAGAGTTTGCCCTAAGTGGCCTGAAGTATCAATGCAGAATGGAATGCTATGCCTATGCGAGTAGCGCTGATTGTGGGCTACTCGTTCTTCCATCTCAGACGGCGCGGTGGTTTAACAAGGCGAGGGACCTCCGGCAAATATGTAGTTTATCAAGTAGACCACATCAGAAATGTTCACGATATCGCTGCAATTAGCATCCATCGAAGACTTGATCGTGCAGGTCGATCCGCTGAAAATACAATTGATGATAAACACGACATCTGAGATGCTGATCTGACCGTTGTCGTTGGCATCGCCGTTAATATAAGGCACGACTTTCAGTTGGAAGTCGCAGCTGTCGGCCAGTCCGATGGGGTCAATAACAACTATGCGATAATCGTAGCCTTCGCCGAGGTCAGAGGGAACAGCATCTACCGTGAGCTTGCCATTGTTGACATCCAGTGAGACATTGCTCGTCGGAGTAGTCGGCGAGAGCAAGGCCAAACTCCAGTTCTGCGCATCGCATTCATTTGGATCGACCGACTGATATTCCCGTATTCGCGTAGTTCCTGACTTGACGTGAAGAGTCGGCTGACACTGCGAAATAGCGGGAGCAGAATAAGTTCCGCTCCGGATGATTGTAAATGCATAATCAGTCGACGTGCATCCAGAGCCATATGCCGTCACAATCTCGTGAACCGTGTCTATTGACGATGATGGAGGGATTGCATAGACTCCTGTCGCACTATCGATTGCTCCGACTATGCAAGTGTACCAAGCGTTTTCATATAACGGTTCGAGTGAGCCTTCTGTCGCCTCTTCCCTGCTGCCTTTGCATTTCGCAGGTGGCAACTGTGCAACTTCAAAATCAAAGAAATAGCTATCGCAATGACTCATTGTGACAATAGACGGAGGAGTGGAAGTGAATGAAGGCAAACAGGAAGGTCGGACAAGAACATCAAAGCACTTGGCTGGAGCAGTTGGTTCCGTGATTCCCAAATTGCCGTTCATATTGAATGTCGGTGCATAGAAAAATTGATCCCTGAATGACCACTCTCCCGTTGTTACGTTAACAATATTGTCGACGCAGAATCCGTCTACTGCTGCGCGTCTCTGGGGATATAATAAGATCGAGAACACCATGTAGCTAGATGGGCCTCCGCCAAACGGCTGACTGGCGACTCCATGAAAATGAAGAGTATTCGGCAGTCCGGAAAGGTCTATATCAGAGGTAACGTCGAACAAATACGAGAAAGGCGGATCCATGCGTACTGACGTCGCAAAAGCAGCGGGTCCATCGCTATAGCTGAATTGCAGGCCAATCGAAATCTCATAGATAGGGACGTCGCTCTTGATCCAAACCTCCAAGACATTGTTCTCACATATATAAACAGGTCCGGTCAACGAACCATTGATCCTGATTGAGACGTCGCCAACTCCTGCAGCAGACAGCGAGCTTGGAATTGCCAAGAAAAGGACAACAAGTCCTACTAAAGAGAGTAGTTTGTGATTCATTTGAGCCCTCCGAATGTTAACCTAAGTGTTACTACATTCTAAATCTGTTGGTCTCACAACGAGGCCGTCTTATATGGATAATTTAGTATACAATCCTGATCAAATTGTGTCAAGAAAGAGTTTTTACCCCTACCCTCAGTTCCTGTTGAAATTGACTACTCTTGCGTAAGGCAATCATTTTGGTCACAGATGCCTCAGATGACTAACTTGAAACATCCGCGAAGCACTCTCGTACCAAATTGAAGCCGAAAAATTGGAATATATCGGTCTATCTATTGACTTGGCTGCAGGCCGATTCAACGTTCAAAGCAATCTTTGGGAATACAGGAGAGAATCTATGATCACGATCTACAGATTTATCTGGTCTGCCTTGATGGCAGCCGCTCTGTGGCTCTTCATCGGCATCGGTCAGGTGTCAGCACAGCAATCTTGTATCCGTATCATGGAGCAGGATTCGACGCTTAACAACTTGATCGATCCACCCGGCTACAAAACGGGAACGCTCGGTGAACTCGGTGAGGTCAGAAAGTTTGGCAGCGGCAAGCAGACAATGATCTTGATTCCGGGGTTGGGATTCGGTGCGGAGGTCTTCAGTGAGTTTGCTGAGATGTTCAGCACCGAGGCAACCATGTACGCGGTGACTCTACCGGGATTCGGCGGGACAGCAGCTCCACCGTCTCCGCCGCTGAGCACGAGCTTTGCTGAGCAGACCTGGACGAACGGTGCCTATCAAGCGATTGAGAGTCTTATTGATCGAGAACATCTCGAGCGCCCGATCGTGGTCGGGCACTGGCTTACGGGATCCTCGCTGGCCGTGAAGCTCGCACTGGATCACCCTGACAAAATCCGCGCTGTGATTCTTCTGGCGGGTGTCCCCTGCTTTGTTGCAACCGACACGCTAAAGTACAAGTTGCATCCGCCGCTTGAACGTGTGGCTATGGGCGTTGACAAATATATGGCGCCAATGTGGTTCAAGACTGTCACCCGCACGACCTGGGACGACAACAACTTTCTTCCGGGCGACTACGCGGTCAATCCCATTCGCGGGCTGCGCTTGTGGCGGATGGCGGCCCAGCCTGCCCTTCATGTGTGGATCCGCTACTTGTGTGAATTTTATGCCGGTGACATCACTTTCGATTTACCGCGATTGTCTGTGCCGACGCTGTTGCTCAAGCCGGGACTGGAAGGCAATTTCTCCGATCCTGGCCAGGACTACATGACCGGCTTTTGTCACATCGGTTGGAACATGGCAATACAGAACGGCGCCAAGATGACGGTCAAGACGATTCCGCATACCCGGGCGTGTTTGTGGTTCGATGAACCGGAACTTGTCGCTGAAGAGCTGCGAGAGTTCATGTCGGGGTTGCAGTAGGAGTTAGAAAGCGTCTTTATAGCCATACAGAATTGATATCGATGGACAGAGACTCCGGCCATTTGTGCTTCAAAGTGCATCCAGCATGCCCGGGAGCACAGCCTGAAGATCTTACTTGACTTCTATATCCATGATCAGCAATCTTTGCGTCATGCGTACACGCCAGACTCTCCTATTCATGGCAGCGCTTGTTTTCCTCTGTTTTGAACTGGCCAGCGCGTTTGACAATCACAGACAAGGATTCGTATTCGGGGGTGGGTTGGGATTTGGCTATGTGGGAATCAGGCAGTCGATGAACTATCAGGATAATTCGACTGACAAGCACACATTCGATGAATCAGCTTTCGTAACGAGAGTTGACATTGGATATGCGTCGGAGAATAGATGGTCGATAACTTTTGCAAATGTCGCGTCGATCCTGTCGATAAAACACGAGACAAGTCCTGGGGCTTCGCTTGATCGGACCATTGTCCTCGGCATGGGTGGTCCAGCGGTTACCTTCTTTCTCAAGCCAGAAGCTCCGAGCTTCTACGTGAGTGCGGGGCTTGGGATAGCATACCACACCGATGCGCTCAATCTCACGAGCTCGAAAAATAGCGCCGGATTCGGAATTGGATTTGGAGCCGGATATGAGATTAGTCGGCACTTTGCCCTTGATGCGGACATGTTATTAGGCTACCCCAAGAAGTCCTGGGGTGGTGGTGAAGAGCGAGAGGATCATTTCACGATGGTCTGCGTATTACTTCGATGGCTCGGCTATTAGTGGGGGGATTAGTAAGGCAGGTCACGCTGCGGATTATTGCAGCTACTCCGCCACAGTCAATACATCGCACGAGTTGATTCTTAGCAACTGAATAGTGCACGGTAGCGCCAAGAATGCTCCAACAAGTATCACTCGATAACTGCCACGGCCTCAATTTCGATCAAGAAGTCCGGACTTGCCAACGCCGGCACTCCGATCCAGGTGCTTGTCGGTAACTTGTCCGCCGGAAAAAAAGCAAGCAAGCCCTCGCGGACACCGCGCGCCTTGTGGATCGCTTCGCCGACAATGTAGATGCGCAACGAAACGACATCCTCCATTGTTCCACCCGCTGCGCGAATTGCCATCTCGAGATTGCGAAGCGAACCGAGGGTCTGGCTTTCGAGGTCGTGCTCCTCACTTATTCGCTGCCGCGCGTCCCAGGCGGTTTGTCCGGAAATGTAGACGGTCTTGCCGCCGGTGCTGGTGACGATCTGCGAAAAGCCGTATTGCTGGCTTTGGAAAAGCGTGGGTGGGTTGATGTATTCTTTGGGCAAGTGTGTTTCTCCTGTTGTAACTGCCTGGTCATGATTCACAATTTCTTACCGCGGAATCAGGCCGAGTTGCTGCATGAATTCCAAATTGTCGAAGAAGTCCTGCTCCTCGGCGATTTTATCGCCTTCCATGCGGACAAGAGTGACGCCATCGACTTTGACCGCTTTGCCGGTGGCGGCGATGCCAAAGAATTCGCCGGTGTGGGTGCCTTCAAAAATCCAATGCTTGGCGATCTTGTTGCCCTGGCCGAAGCAGTCCTTGACGGTGAACTTGATATTGGAAAAACCGGTCACGTAGTTGGCGTAGTAGGTTTTCACATCCTTCAGACCGACCACGTCCTGTGGACTGGCATGAATCACGATATTCGTGGTGAAGTTCGAGTCATTGAACAGTTCCAACTTTCCCTTGTTGATGATTTCATCCCAGACGTGAACATACTTCTTGATCTTGGCATCAATGGCAGGCTCAGCTTTTTGTGCGAAGCTGGAGGCAACGAGAATTAGAGTGGCGGCGATTGTCGTGACTATGAATTTCATTGACATGCTTGATCCTTGATTGAGGGTTTCGACTTTGCGGAATATGAAGTATCTTAAGGGGATTGACAAAAGAAATGAGATGGTCAAAAATGCAGGTCCGAACCGCCGGGGTTCGGACCTTGAAACTTACTTCTTCTCGCCTGGCGTCGGTTTCGCCGGAGCGGGTTCTTTCAGTTCTACTTGCACCAGGCGAATATCCGTCTTACCGATATTTGTCGCCGCGTGCGTGCAAGCCGGCAAAAACATCGCCTGCCCGACTGTGCCTGTCACATCGACCGAATCGGCGCCTTTGTTATAAACGCGCAGGGTCCCGGCCGCCGTCCAATAAATGACGTGGTCCGGATGCTGATGCCAGTCGATATGCTGCCCTGGCGTGAAGTGGATCTCGTTGACCCGCACCCGTTCATTTTCCAAAATCGTCTTGTAGACTTGCGGATTGACCTTGGTGGGATCCTGCGCCAGCGCGGTCACCAGCAAGATTGCGGCAACGACACACACTGTTACCGCTAGTGTCGACTTGTTGAGTCCATGTTTCATGCCTGATTCCTCCTGTAGGTAGCTTGATTAACTTCTTGGCGGATGACTGCACATCCGCGGACGTCTATTTGATTTCTGTGCTGTAAAAGTTGGTAGTACAATAATAGTGGGTAACAATTCTTCTTGCAAGTACGCACTATTTTGTGCTATAGTATCCAATATGAAACCAAAGATTTTCTTACACGGCGAAGAGTTCAACTGTCCAGTCGAAGTCACGATCGACGTGGTTGGCGGCAGATGGAAGATGTTGATCTTGTGGAATCTCCGCGATGAAGTGCGCCGGTTCAACGAGCTGAAGCGGCTCATCCCGGGAAGCACCCAGAAGATGTTGACGTCGCAGTTGCGCGAGTTGGAACGCGACGGCATTGTCGCACGCAAGATTTACCCGCAGGTCCCGCCCAAAGTGGAATACTCCCTCACCGACTACGGCCAGAGCTTGCGCCCGATCATCGAGTTCGCCTGCAGTTGGGGCCGCTCGCATGTTGCGCGCGTGCGCCGCCAGAGCGCCAAGCGCGCCGTTGAAGCGTAGTTTGTCGGTCGAGAGCCCGTGCGTTGGACATTTGGTGTCGTCACCAAAGATGTCAGAAGTGCAGGCGGCTGGCCTACGACATGCTCAGCGGTTTGAAACTCCCACCCGGCGCTGCGCTTCGGGTGGCGACCACTCACAGAATCCCTGCATCCTTTTCCAACCATTTCCGTAAAGCTATCTTAGATTAATTAGTCCCTTATGAGGTAGTATGAATTCTCGATCATTTCTCACGGCCGCAGGATACCTGAGTATGTGTGTGGCGGCGTTTCACGTATTGTTGGGGCTTTCCGCAGATCTAAGCGAATACTTTGGCTCCGGCCCCCAAATAAGCCGGATGCTGCGCGATCACGACCCGATGATTTATCTTCTCATTCTTCTGATGGTCGCCATGTTCGCCATTGCCGGGCTGTACGGCCTGTCCGGCGCCGGCCGTTTCAGACGACTGCCGCTGTTACGAAGCGCCCTTCTGTTATGCGGCGCAGTCTACACGCTGCGAGGTATCGCATTAATCCCTGAGATGTTGGGGACGCTGGGAGTCACGAACTTTCAAACGTCGCCGCAGAACTTGTTGTCGTCCGCGGTTTCACTGGCGACGGGTGTGTGCTTTCTGGTGGGAGCTGCCGGTCTTCTGCTCCGGTCGCGTAGACCCCAAGCCACAACCCGGTAGCGCGCGGCTTGTAGAACAGCCCGCGTTGCGGGGCGGTGGGTTCTTTGTCGCTGTCACTTAATTAGAATTCCCATCCTGCGTTTCACTCCGGGTGGGCTACTGGCTGCAGGCTCAACGGGCACACGGGGACGTGTGCCGCGCACGGAAGACGAACCATCCAACAGTCCGAACCACAGCGGTTCGGACCTGCGGGCTACCGGCTCACGAGGACGTACGTAGTGTGCGGAAAGCTTGTCGATTTGGGGCTTGACTTCATGAAAACATCGCTACTGATTCAACTTGATCAACAGCGATTTGCCGGCGACCCTGCCGGGTCACGAATTGAAGCTTTTGTTGCAGGAAAGCGAGGGGTAACCGGTGCAATCCAACGATTTCCCGATTCTCGAATTTGATTCCTCTCCCCGTGCGGTCATCGAACCTTCGGAAGTGTTTAAGTCACTGGAAATCTCGGAACACTGCGTGATGTGCTTTTTCAAGGATGTCGTTGACAATGTAGTGCAGCTCCGGAACGCAGAAGTCATATTTGAGGACAAAGGCTGTTACGGGACAAATCAATTCTATCAGTTCAGTCACAACGGGCGCAAGCTTGTGCTATTCAATCCGATTGTCGGTGCGCCATTGGCAGCAGCCTTTCTGGAAATCGCGATTGCTCTGGGCTGCAGAAAGATCATTGTATGTGGAAGCTCCGGAGTTCTTGACAAGTCGATTCCCGTTGGCGAATTCATCGTGCCGGACTCTGCTGTCCGCGATGAGGGGACTTCATATCACTATATTGAGCCGGACCGCGAAATCGCTGTGTGCGATGAGGCACTCTCCGCGATCGTATCCACATTGAAGGATCGCAATGAGTTATTTAGGATGGGGAAGACCTGGACGACTGACGGCTTTTTCCGGGAAACCGCCGGGCGAGTCGCACGTCGCAAAGCAGAAGGATGTATCGCGGTAGAGATGGAAGCAGCTGCGCTTCTGGCCGTTGCCAAGTTTCGCAACGTGCCATTAGGGTATATTCTCACGGGCGGCGATGACGTTTCAAGCGACGAGTGGGACCCTCGCGCCGAAGTCGCTCGCATACCCAGTCGCGAGAAAATGTTCTGGATCGCGGTGGAATCTTGCCTGAAGTTATGACTCTGGGGCCCGCCGCCTGTAGAAGATCCCGCATTGCGGGACGGTGGGTTCGTTGTTGGGTTCACTGAACAATTGTAGGTCCGAACCCCTGTGGTTCGGACGCTTCTTACTCGCCATACTCGCCTTCGTTCTCTGGAGCACCATGGCCTCCCCATTCAACTTCATACTCTCCGCGTGCAACAAAATCGTGGAAAGACGAATGTGGCTAATCGCGAGGTCTCAAAGCCAGTTCATGCTTTACAGGATTGTAGTGAATGTAATCGAGATGCTTATTCATGTCTTCTTCGTTGCGAATCACATGATCCCAATAACGATTATGCCATACGCGGCCACTCATCAGGCCAAGTCTCTTGAGCAAACTCGACGAGTAAGAGAGCTTTAGGTTCTTGGTCAGAAGGCCGGGGTTATTGGACTTCGGGTTGATTATCACGTGCACGTGATCAGGAATTACTACCCAGGCAAGAAGTTCAAAGTCGCTCTTGGCCCGTTGTGCATCTATTGACTTCCAAAACAAGTCGATGTTTTCGACGAGAATGCGACGGCGCAAGTAGGTGACGTGAGTCAGGAAATAGATATTACCCTCTTTGAAGTACCGCTTTACATTATGCACGAACACATCCAATGTAGGTCCGAATCTCGGTGGTTCAGACATTTCCTCGTTTGTAGAGTAACAAATGTTGACATTTCAGTCCATAACCGATTTAGATGATTGATAATAAACCGGCTTGAGGAGGACGCAAGAAAGAGTTGTAGGTCCGAACCCCTGCGGTTCGGACAGTGATTTTCACATGCATATTGCATATTTCGCGTACATAGTCCATGTCAAGAGGCGGCATTTCTACATTGGCCAATTACGCATTGGTTCGGAGACGAATCAATCAAGAGTCCGAACCACAGGGGTTCGGACCTACAAACTAATTGATAGTTTGTAGGTCAAGCGCTCTCGGCGCTTGACACTCTCGTCATTGTCAAGTTTGTAGATCAAGCCCTCTCGGGGCTTGACACTTTACTCTCCAAAATCTCCTTCCAATTGACCGGCTTCTCGTACTCCCCAATTCTCTGTATAATATCCCGCTTTGACAAATTCCGCAAACGATGTACAAGGATAATCGATCGGTCTTGCACAGAGCCCGTGCTTCACCGGGTTGATATGGACATAATCAATGTGGCGGTTTAGGTCTTCCTGGTCGCGGATGATATGATCCCAGAAGCGAAGCTGCCAAACTGCGCCACAGTTCTTCCCGAATCGTTGTCGGTACAGCAATCCGTAGCCGAATTTGAGTCCTTTCATGAATACCGATACATCGACGCTTTCCGAGTGCTGCACCAAGTGCAAGTGTTCTGGCAACACTGCCCAGGCAATAACGTCGGTCGAGAATCTTCGACTCGCAATTTCAATCGCGCGACGATAGAGGTTGATATCAGACGTCAATATTGGACGCCGACCCTTGGTGACGGTTGTGATGAAATATGTTAAGCCAGTCTGATTATATCGCCGGAGAATGGACATAATATTCTATTATATCGGGCGGAACAGAACATGTCAAGCCCCGAGAGGGCTTGACCTACAAACTGCGTGCCTTACTATGTATATCGACGAAGGGTGCGACATGCTAGATCGTCTAGCCGTCCAATCTTGGCCGCCTCTTCCAGACCCTCCTTCGCTCGCGCCCTAGCTATTGACAAATCGCCTTGTGAATCTGCAAATCGGCTGAATAGTTCATATATTCGTAGGTCAAACTGGCGGAGCATTTTACAGAGACTTAGTAACTGGTATGTGCGTTCTTTTGGCGTAACTCTTCGATCTACCCTTAGTCGAGCATAGTCCATAAGTATGCCAAAATGTTCAGCATTTGGATTTCCCTCAATCTCGTTAGAAACATATTCCTCATAGTGCGAGACCGCTATTGATGTCTTCCCGTAAACTCTTGCAGCAACACGAGCAATACGGAGTACCACCCCCGGCGGCCTGTTAGGACTAGTTGTCTGTAAGTAAGTTAAGTAGCTCTCCAATTGTCTTTCGGGATTGCCGCGCTCCACATTGTCGATGTAATAAAGCTGATCAGACGGGCTCAGCTCTTTCGTCACCGCAAGATTTGCAGTTATCATAGCAAAATCAGATACCATTGCCTCCCGGTTGCGATTAATCTTGTAACCCTGAAGAAGTGCGCCGATCTTTGCTAGCACGTCAACCTCTTCACTCGATGATGAGATGAAGTCGCCAATAGCGTCGGCTACTTTGTCCAAATGATCGTACAGCCAGTTCTTGACACAGTACTCTACGAATTCGAGCAGGAACTTGACAGACGTATTGCCACCTGAAAAGGACTGTACGTAGAAGTCAGCTATCTCCTTCAAGTCCTGTTGATCGAACGGCATGCGTCTCAGTTCCTGAGCTAGCGACCAATTTGCACGTGGGTCATACCGATCAATGGACACCATCATTCGCAGCACGGCAATTTGTTCCGCGGGCATTCTGCATTCGCGATATATTCCGGACCACAGTTTCAACTCAGCAATAAATCCACCCTGGTGAGCTCGCTCTTGAAACTTCTGCAGTCGCCTTTCACTTTGGAGATATTCGCGCATGCCATCAATCAACTCATCGAACTGAGCCGAAGGGGCGCGTTTGATTTCGTCTTTAATGAAATTCCTTAGGAACTCCAGCACTACGTATCTTTGTCTACGCTCATCGACGTCAATATTTCTCACAGCAATTGAAAGTTGTTGGAGTCGATCAAAGAATGTCTTGTACTGCTCTAAATGTTCTATAAGAACACGGGCTATTTCTATGTGCCGACATTGATATTTTCGGCCGAACTTCGTGTCGTAGTGGCGCACGATTACTAGCCTTGTGAATCGCACGACTCGTTCATAGAAATCCGCAACATCTCTACAATTCACAAATGTAATAATCAGTTCTTCTGGAACGAGAACGCTATAACAATAGAACAATGAAACAAGCTCATATGCAGATGCAGCTTGATAGTATTGCCTCCTAATATTCTGATATTCATCCAGAATGATGTCCTTGAACCCTTTGCCACGAGTAGCTTCCAACATCGCGACCAAGAGTTGCCGATCTGATTTTGACTCCAATGCTTTGAGCCTATCGCCCGCTGACATTTCCTTGAGGCTGTAGAGCTGATCGTACTGCTCCAGCTTCAACAATAGTTGCTGCATTTCGAGTCTGGTCAATCGCTCAAGTTGTACCTCACGAAACTTCTCAAACCTCAGGTTGTGGCCACCGGCATTTGCCCATTCATTTGCTCTGGCTGCAAAGACGAGTACAATGGGGAATGTCGTTCTGTCCTTCTCGCTGTATTGCTTTGAAGCTAATGCTGATATTGTACTATCAATTCGAAAACCGTCAACAAAGACAACCGTCGGCCGTTGTGTTGTATGATAGAGCTTTTTTAGCTCATTAAAGCTCATCTCGCTGTCTGAAAGTAACCACAACAAGTTGCACTCAGCTGGGTTTATGTCTTGGCAGAGATCGAACGCGAGACGACGCAGACATGTCGATTTACCCGATCCGCCTTCACCACAAATTAGCATCGCAGTAACTGAGTGTGTGGATTTCGCAAACGAGAACAGACCTTCGAACTTGTCGCGAATTTCGGGATACTGCTGGCGGCCAATGTCGAGATCTGCGAGAATGTCCGGCCAACCAACCTGGCCAGTATAAAATTGTTCAGGTATGGCAACTCCAGAATACTCCGAGAGTCTTTCCTTCGTGAGAAACTCAAATGAACGCACACCTTTGGTTAATGCAACTATTCGCTCGAATTCACTAGGGGGAATTGCCTCGACCGATGTGTTCTCATTCAAAACTGGTCTGCTTAGCGAAAGGAATATGTCGTGTCTATCCGTCAGAATGGGCCGGACCTGGTTCAGAGCTTCTTCAAGCTTACTCATCACTAACGGTACAAAGATCGTCTCATATTGACCCATCCTACCCACTGGAAATCGGAAGGAGATACGCACATTCCTGTCGTCGCCTATTGCGATCCCTTCGACGAAGTAATGTTTGTAGAAGTGCATAGACGCCTCGGCATCGAAGTCCTGCTGAGAGAACCTTGTAGCGCTCACCCGTTCGTTGCTAACGTCAAGCTCGTCAGCGACTAAAAGCAAGCACGCCAAGAGTCTTTCTCTGACAGACGAAAGAGTTCCAAATGGGGTGGCCTCACTTAGCTTCTCAAATTCTCCACGATGCGCTTCTGCAATGCGGGCAATTATGTCGACGCAATCGTATCTTACTCCCATTTTAACATAGTCGCGCTCTATAAGCTGCGCTGAGAGTATGTGATGGTCTCGCCTCCGCAGTTCTTGCTCACCGATTGCCTTTTCGAACTGGAGTCCAATGTCGTGTAAGAGAATTGAACAAGTGAGAATATACCGTTCTTCCTCGTTTAGAAGACCCAACTTTCTGTTTTCAAGCAGAATACTGTTACAGATTCTCAATACTCGCATGAGGTGATTTATGCTGTGGTCGGTGAACCTCGGGAATGAAAGATCTTTGAGACTTTCTTCAGAGTACCTAGACACCAGAATGATCGATGCGATGGAAGCTTCGTCCTTTGCAGAAATCGCGTCAAGTGATTCCAAGAAATCTCTAGTAAGCATGCTGTTCTTCAGCCCTCGGACTCGTCATATGGTCGTTAGCACCTCTTAAAGCGTTCGCGCGAAATGTCAATAATACAACTAACTGGTTGCCTAAGTCTGTGTCAACCCCTAAGCGATGAACAAGCATGCCGGCAATGACACGAAATTCTCATATCCAGACACTTGTGCTTTCCCACCACAAAAAAATCCCCCGCCGTTACCAGCAGGGGATTCTATATCCAAGAAATAGTGTGCAAATTGAAAGACTCGTTTTGTC
>CAZKIH010000040.1:0-22371 GCA_964552775.1 uncultured Ignavibacteria bacterium
CTACGCACGGAAGCTGCTATGGCTACGATACGCAAGTCCTGATCATTTTCTTCGGTCCCAACATCAAGGCACAATGGTCGGACCACCCTGCCCAGACTGTCGACATCGCCCCGACGCTCGCCGAAATCATGAAGATCAACTACTTTGGTCAAATCGACGGCCAGAGTCTCCTGCACTTGATTAGAAAATGAACCATCAGGATAACGATCGCTTCATGTGGGGCGTCTCCACCTCCGCCTTCCAGATCGAGGGCGACATCGAAAATGATATCATCAACTGGGAACGTCTCGGTCGGTTTCAGAACGGCAACGGAAGCCCAAAGTACGGAAGATGCACCGAGCACTGGCAACGCTGGCAGCAGGATTTCCAATTGCTCAAGGAACTCAATGTGAACTCCTACCGTTTCTCAGTCGAGTGGGCGCGCATCGAGCCAACACGCGGCAAATTCGATCAATCCGCGCTCGATCAATATTCTCGCATGGTCGATCGACTTCTCGAACTTGAGATTACACCGATGCTGACCCTGCATCACTTCACTCATCCTGAGTGGTTTCACCGCGAATCGCCCTGGCATTCTGACGCCTCAGTCACAGCCTTCGCAGCCTTTGCGGAAGAAGTTGTCCGCCGCCTCGGTGATCGCGTCTCCAAGTACATCACCATCAACGAGCCGATGGTCTGGCTGCTCGCTGGCTATCTCGATGCCAAATTCCCCCCGGGGGAAAAGAACGTCCGCCACCTTGCCGACGCTCTTCACAACATGCTTCTCGGCCACGCGCAGGCGTACGACTTGATCAAATCGGTGAATCCTTCTGCCCAGGTTGGCATTGCCAACAATTTCATTGTCTTCAAGTCCGCCCAGAAATGGAATCCGCTCGACAAGAAAATCAAACGACTGATTCACAGCTTCTACAACATGTGCATTGTGGATGCCTTCCGCGATAATATCGTGCGAATCAAATTTCCGCTGGTCTTTAACTACGAAAGGCCAATTGCCCTCGACGACAAGATCGATTTCTGGGGCGTTAACTACTACTATCGCATGCATGTTCGCTTCAAACTGAGCTTCAAGTACCCCTTCGAATTGTTCTTTCGTGATCGCTCTGGCTCAGGCTTTACCGATCTGGGCTGGGAAATCTATGCCCGCGGTTTGGCTAAGGTCCTGGAATGGCTGCGCCATACCGGCAAACCAATCTACGTCACCGAAAACGGCATCGCCACCCAGGACGACGACAAACGCCTTGCCTACATGAAGCAACACTTGGCGATCCTCGATGATTCAGTCCGCGGCAATCCCCAGGTCCGCGGCTACTACTACTGGTCGCTCATGGACAATTATGAGTGGCTCGTCGGCTATGACGCTCGATTCGGCCTGTATGAGGTTGACTTCTCCAACGACTTGAAGCGAACTCTGCGCCCCAGCGGCAAGTACTTTTCCGAACATGTCGCCCGATTAACGTCTTGTCCCGCAAAAGCATAACTCCCCGCATTATTCACGCAAATTAAACACAATCGAAAGCCGGTCTGAACGATCGAAACCGTATATATCCACGAATGCTTGGAGGTCTACGCTTGTGATCGGTGCTATTTTGGAGATCATTCTATTTTCGGCCGCTATCTTTTCCGGAGCGTACGCCATTGTCTCGACGCTGATTCTGGCCTATGAACTCTATTTCAACAATCGGAACAAAGCTCGGCCAACGAATCTCCCCGCAATTTCGATTCTCAAACCACTGAAGGGGCTTGATGACCAACTCGAGATCAACCTACGCTCATTCTTTCATCTCGATTATCCTGATTATGAAATTGTCTTCGGAGTTGCCGAATCAAGCGACCCGGCTATCGCCGTCGTCCACCGCCTGCAGGAACAATACCCGCAAATCAAGTCGCACCTCGTGATTGACGGTCGAATTCGCTCACTCAACCCTAAGATCAACAACCTGCGCAATATCATGGCCGCCGCGAACCACAATTATTTGCTCATTTCCGACTCCAATATCCGCGTCGGTGCCGGTTACCTGGTCGACATGATGCGTCATCTCCAAAAACCAAATGTCGGTCTCGTGACTTCTACGATTCGTGGAATCTCAGCCGGAACTACCGCTGGGGTGTTCGAAAACTTGCATCTCAACACCTTCGTTGCCTCGAGCGTCTTCGCCGTCCGCCGGCTATTCCGGGTGCCGGTGGTAATCGGAAAATCCATGCTCTTCTCGCGCCAGACACTCCATCGCATCGGCGGCTTCGAGTCCTTCGGCGAATTCCTCGCCGAGGATCAACTCATCGGCCTCGCAGTGCGCGAACTTGGCTATAGCATCCGCACTTCAACTCACTTCGTTGACAACGTCAACGAAAGCTGGAACTGGGAGCGATTGCTCAACCGCCACATCCGTTGGGCGAAAATGCGCCGCAACCTGCACCTGCCCAATTATATCTCGGAGATTCTCAGCCATCCGCTCGCTTTGACTGTGGCCTACGCCGCCCTCCGACAGGACGACCGCGGCCTGCAAATGCTCGCCGCTGTGATGACCGTGAAGTACTTCTGCGACATCCTTGCTCTCTTCTTGATGCGCTCCGACCTGCGCATCTGGCATTGCCTGCTGCTGCCTCTTAAAGACGCGATCATTTTCGGCGTCTGGTTCGTCCCCTTCTTTTCCCGAAGTATCTCCTGGAGAGGAAATCGTTATACGATCAACAAGCGCACCCTCTTGACACACCGTCCCGTTGTTGCCGACGAACCGGCCTGATCTCTTCGCTCTGCCCGACAATTAAATCATTGACAGCGCACGCCTGATTGGCCATTTTGCGGCGATAGTTGATCCGAATCGCTCATTGGCGCTGTCGCCTGCCCGCGCGCAGAACTCGGCGTCAATCTCTTGGAAACGCCTTGCCGGTGTTGCTCCGGAGAGAATTCCTCAGAAGGAGAATCTGATGTTGCGCCGACTAATGCTGCTTCTATCCGCCTCAACAATCATCCTCGCCGGCTGCGGCAGTTCCGGTCCCCAGGTTGTCAAAGTCGCACTCGTCGCTCCGCTCACGGGAGATATCTCCGCCCATGGACAGGGAATGAAACGCGCCGCCCAGATGGCCGTCGATGAAGCCAACACCGCCAATCGCTTCACGCAATACAAACTCGAATTTGCCGCCTTCGATGATCGCGGTGACCCCAAGGAAGCTGTCACCGTCGCCAACCAGATCATTTCCGATCCGGCCATAGTCGGAATCGTTGGACATCTCAACAGCGGTTGCTCGATTCCGGCCAGCCAGGTCTATGCCAAACGCAACGTCTTGATGATCACACCCGCTTCGACCAATCCCAAATTGACCCAGCAAGGGCTCAAAAACGTCTTTCGGCTCTGCACCACCGATGACGTCCAGGGACCATTCGCAGCTGACTTTGTCGTCGATTCGCTTCACCTTAAGAAGATTGCGGTCATCCACGACAAGACTGCCTATGGCCTCGGCCTCGCAGAACAGTTCCGCAGTCGCTTCGAATCGCGCGCCGAGCCCGTGCTCAGCTTTGACGGTATCGACGTCGGCGAAAAGGACTACAAAGCCCTGATCACCAAAATCAAATCGACCGGACCAGAATTGATCTACTTCGGCGGCATGCACCCGGAATGTGGTTTGATCACCAAGCAGGCAAAGGAGCTCGGCCTCGCAATTCCGGTCTTTTCCGGCGACGGCGTCCTGACTCCCGAATACATCACCATCGGCGGTCCGGCTACCGAAGGCGACATGTCGTCCATGACCGGCCTGCCCCCGGAAAAACTCCCGGCCGCGCAGAAATTCATCGATAATTATGCGCGCTTGTATCCAAATGACGACTTGCAGCCCTATGATCCGTACACCTATGAGGCTATCAACATCATTCTCGAAGCTCTCGAAAAAGTCGGCACCGATCGCGACAAACTGATCCAGTATGTCGCCGGCGTGAACTACAAAGGTATCCTCGGAGAATCAAGTTTCGATGAGATCGGTGACACTCGCAATAAGACCATCACGATCTATCGTGTTACTTCCGGCAAGTTCGTTTACGTCGATTAGGCGCCGGGGCTAAGCACGACGCGATGTTTTTTCAGCAACTAATCAACGGTATCACTCTCGGCAGCATCTACGCCCTCTTTGCCCTCGGCTACACAATGGTCTACGGCATCTTGCTGATGATCAACTTCGCCCACAGCGAAATCTTCATGGTCGGCGCCTACCTCGGATTTTGGGCACTCACCCTTCTGCCGCTCGCAATCCAGGACTATGTCCCCCTGCATCTGTCGTTGGTATTCGTTTCAGCCATGGTTGGCGCCGGATTGCTTGCCGTCTTCGTCGAACGCGTCGCCTATCGCCGTCTCTACGGCGCCTCGCGTCTTACACCATTGATTTCCGCGATCGGAGTCTCGATCTTCCTGCAAAACATCATCCAGGTCGGTGTCAGCGCCCAATCGCAGCCCTACCCGTATCCGCAATCGTCTGACATTCTCCAGTTTGATTTCTTCGGTATCCAGGTCAACTCACTGCAGATCTCAATCTTCCTGTTGGCGATCATCGCGATGGTCTCGCTGCAGCTCTTTGTCAATCGCACCAAGCTCGGAAAGGCGATGCGCGCTACGGCGCAGAATCACACCGTCTCGCAATTGATGGGGATCAATGTCAATCTCATCATCACCGTCACCTTCCTGATCGGTGGCGCCCTCGGCGGCCTGGCCGGCGTCCTCAATGGCATGTACTACGGCAGTATCAAATTCAATATGGGCTTCTTCCCCGGCCTCAAGGCCTTCACCGCCGCCGTTGTCGGCGGTATTGGCAACATCAAGGGTGCCATGGTCGGTGGGTTTCTGCTGGGGATAATCGAAGCACTCTCGGTTGGCTACATCTCGTCGGCATACAAAGATGTCATTCTCTTCCTCGTGTTGATCTTCGTCTTGATCTTTAGACCAACTGGAATTTTCGGCGAGGCCGTGACTGAGAAAATATGAAGATATCCCGCAAGACTATCTTCTACGGCATTGGACTGATCGTCATTCTTGTCCTCCCAATCGCCATGAATCAGGCCGGCAACTTCTACGCGGTCCGCGTTGCCGGGCTGGTTGGCATCTATTGTATTCTCGGTGTTGGACTCAACATCACGATCGGCTACACCGGCCTGCTCGACCTCGGCTATATCGCCTTCTATGCCATCGGAGCCTATACCGCCGCCTTGCTCAGCATTGCCGGAGTGCCGTTCTGGCTCGGATTGCCTATTGTCGTGGTTGTGGGCGGTGCTATACGACTGGGCCTGGGCGCGCCGCTGTTGCGATTGCGCGGCGACTACCTGGCAATTGTTACTCTCGGCTTCGGCGAAATTGTCCGCCTGGTCCTTGTCAATCTCGAGCCAATCACCAACGGCCCAAAAGGCCTGCCACGCGTCGAGGAGAAACTTCTCGACGTCAGCGTCTTCGGCTTCAAGCTCACGGAAAATATCCACTTCTACTACCTGATCTTTGCGTTCTTGCTGGTCGCCATCTGGATCAGCTACCGCCTCGAACATTCGCGCCTCGGACGCGCTTTGGTCGCTATTCGCGAGGATGAATTAGCCGCCTCGCTTACCGGCATCAATGTCGCCCGCGTCAAGGCCGTCGCCTTCACGATCTCCGGCATTATTGGCGCAGTCGCCGGCGCCATTTACCTCCACTGGAATGGCTTCGTGTCGCCGGAGTCGTTCACTTTCTGGGAATCGATTCTCATTGTCGCCATGCTGGTCATCGGCGGTATGGGAAACATCTCCGGCGTAGTGCTCGGAGTGATTCTCCTCGTAGCCGTACCCGAAGTACTGCGTGCTTCGCTTGGTACCGCCTTCGTCGACTACCGCATGTTGCTGTTCGGCATCATTATGATCGTCGCGATCATTTATCGACCGCAAGGACTCCTCCCTTCGAAGCGGCGCGCACTCGAACTCAAACCGACCGAGGCTAAATAATCTATGCTTCTCGAAGTCAACAACGTATCCAAGAGCTTCGGCGGCCTCAAAGCACTTTGCGATCTCTGTTTCACCGTCACCGAAGATCAGGTCATCGGCCTGATCGGACCGAACGGCGCGGGAAAATCAACTATCTTCAATGTCATCACCGGCGTCTATAAACCAGACCACGGGCAAATCCTGTTCAAGGGCAAGTCAATCTCCGGTTTGATGTCTCACCAGGTCGTCAAGCTTGGCATCGCCCGGACCTTCCAAAACATCCGCCTCTTCTCCGACATGACCGCGCTGGAAAACATCATGGTAGGCCGTCATTGTCGCACCAGTTCTGAATTATTCGCGGCGCTCCTGCACACCTCATCATTCAAACGTGAGGAGAAGGAGATCGAAGATTCAGCCTGCACGTGGCTCGAATTTGTAGGGCTCACTAAACACTGCAATGACATCGTTCGCAACCTCCCTTACGGCGCGCAAAGACGTCTTGAAATCGCCCGCGCCCTCGCCACCGACCCTGCTTTGCTGCTTCTCGATGAACCGACGGCCGGCATGAATCCCAGCGAGTGTAACGAACTGATGGAATTGGTTCGCAAAATCAGATCGGGCGGAATCGCCGTTGTCATCATCGAACACCGCATGAATGTCGTCATGTCGCTGTCCGACAACGTCGTCGTCCTCGACTACGGAGTGAAACTCGCCGAGGGTAAGCCCTCCGAGGTCACCGCAAACCCCAAAGTTATCGAGGCCTATCTCGGATCGTAATGAGTCATGCTGCTTGAAGTCGATAACATAGAGGTCTCATATGGTCAAATCGCGGCCCTGAAAGGCATCTCCTTGTATTTGGAGAAGGGCGAAGTGCTCGCAATCATCGGCGCCAACGGCGCAGGCAAGACGACTCTCATCAATACGATCTCCGGCGTGCTCCATCCGACCAGTGGCCAGATCCGCTTCGCCGGTGAACGCATTGACACGCTCCAGGCTTGGAAGGTTGCCCGCAAAAAAATCATGCAAATTCCCGAGGGCCGCAAGGTCTTCGCCAAGCAATCCGTGCTCGAAAACCTCGAGTTGGGTGCCTACGCGGAGAACGACAACGCCGTCATCCGCCGGCGCGTCGAACAGATGTACGAGTTTTTCCCCATCCTCAGCCAACGCCGGGCACAACTCGCCGGCACGCTCTCCGGCGGCGAACAACAGATGCTCGCAATCGCCCGCGGCCTAATGGCCGGACCGGAGCTTCTGCTCTTCGACGAGCCTTCCATGGGACTGGCGCCCGTTGTCGTAGAGAAAGTATTTCAGATTATTCGTGAGATTAATCAGCGCGGCATCACGATCCTGTTGGTCGAGCAAAACGCCCGCAAGTCCCTGCAGATCGCCAAGCGCGCTTATGTGTTGGAAACCGGCAAAATCGTCATGAACGATTCCGCAGCTAACCTGCTCGAAAACGAACAAGTCAAGCAGGCCTATCTCGGCGGTTAATCGCCTGGCCCACGCCTTCTATTCGGAAACAATCGTCGGCGTGATCAAAATGCTCAGATCAGTCTTTTCCGTCTGCGTCGAATTGTGCTGGAATATCTTTCCAATCACCGGAATCGATCCCAACAACGGAAATTTCTTAACCTTTTCAAACTTGGCATCCTTGATCAATCCGCCAATGACCAATGTCTCGCCATGCTTAACCCGCACGTTTGTGCTCACCGATCGCTTCGAAGTGATCGGTCTCAGATTGTCAACTGGTCCGGTGTAGCCCGTAATCTCTTCGATCACCGGATTGACATCCAGCGATACATAGTTCGAGTCGGTCACATGGCCCTTCACGCGCAGCGTAATCCCGACATCGAGATCCTGAAACGACACGATGTCCTGGATGACCGCACCTTCGGTAAAGCGGTTCAGTGTCTGGATCGGAATCGTGGTAGTCACCGCAATTTCCGCTTGGCGGTTGGACGCCGTGGTCAGATTCGGATCCGACAGCAGTTTTGAATGCCCCGACTTGATCATCATGTCCAATGCTGCTGAAACGCTCGACGCCGCGAATGTACCCCACGTCCAGCGACCGCCGTCAAGTGGATGCGTCGCGAGCGGAGCGCCGGCGTTGCCTTCCTCGTCCGGAAGACCGCCGAAAATCATCGGGTACGAGTCGGGCCAGTTGAAACCGATCTTGTTATCGAGCGAGAGATTCGTCTCAACCAACTTGACCGAGATGTTCAGCATCGGCTGCGGCTGATCCAATTCCGCCATGACCTTGACAACCTGCGCGACGATGTCGCCGCGATCGGAGACGGCCAGCACCGATGGCGTCGCCCGATTCGGGGAAGGGTCCGTACCCTCAACCAGAATCTCAATGCGTCCTCCGGTTGACAACAACTGGCTCGTCGCCAATTTGGCTTCATCACAAGACACGTACTTCAATCGCACCAGCGTCGTGATTCGCTCGTCGGAGGCCAGGTAACCCGCAGGCTTGACCACCATCAGGTTCTCCTTCATGTACCACGACAGATTGTTCGGAAGCAGGATTGCATCCAGTGCCTCATGCAACGGCACATCATTCAGTATCATCGAAGCTTCGCCCGTCACTTCGCCGGCAATAGCAACATTGAAGCCGTTTTGCTTCGCCAGCAGACGCATCACTGCCTCGACGTCCGTGCGCTCCAGAGTCAGCGACACGCGGTTGTTAAGAAATGCGTGCAACGGCGAACCGGCAAAGGCCGTCACCGTCATGGCTGCCGCCACGGCCAACGTGATTATCAGCGAAATCCTTTTCATATCTTTCCCTTCACTTAATCTCCTATCTCCAGCGCAATTTCACGGCCGTTGAGCGTCAATACTGCGCCCGTCTTTGAAAGCGATGTCAATGTCCAGCCGTCGATTGATTCTCCACGCATCAACGGTTTGCCGTTGATTATCGCCATCAGCTTTCCGTTTGCCTCGGACACCGCGGCCAGATGAAACCTCGTGGTTCGCTCCTCCGTCCCGCCCGTCCTCGCGGTCGCCTGCCCATACGCAAACGGATCACGCTCCCAACCGTAATCATCTTTCTGCGTCGAGTCGGACCCTGCGATGGGCGAAACCGCCAAAGCTGTCCCCGCCGTCACAACATCGCCGTTTTCAACAGGCAAGCTCTTGCGTCCGGTAAAATTGATCGCACCGAAAATGACCGCACCGGCAAAAACCACGTAGACAATCGTCTTGCGCTTGCGTTCATCCACCATTTGGGCCTCCGGTCCGGAAATGCGCCAGAAGTTGGAAATTCCACGCGACCTCCGGAGCGATTCCGTCGTCATGCTCGATCGATAGACTCGGTACCGCGACATAGTATCGCTGCCGCTCAAGCCCTTCCAACGCCCGCCCGCCGTTGATAAATTCACCCTGCGCCTCCACTTCGAATCGCAGGCGTGCCAATGTTACGCCATCAAGCTGGATCGTCGGTGGCGAGAGCAATTCATCAATAACAGGCGAGACATAGATATTCGACAGTCCCGCCGCTTCCAATGTCGACTTGAAGTCGTCCATAAATGCCGCAAGGGAGTCGACCGAATACAGTTCGTTCAACGTCGCCGTTCGCTCTCCAGCCAGCGTTTCCGCAAAGTGATTCGCGGCATCAGCCGAACGCAGGAATTCCGTCAGGCCGTCAATCTCCTGCTGTAGCGAATTGATCTCGGTTCGACGCAGGACAATCTGGCCCCGCGTCGGCAGATAAAACACATAGAAAATAGCAGCGGCAAGCAGCCCGGCGAGTACCAGTATCAGCGCGACCCGATTCTTCCGCAGTTCGTTCACGGCAACACCTCCATGACCAACGTGAAGCGCAGTCGGCGCTCGCTGTTGATGAATTCCAGCAACTGGTTCTGCAGGTGTACGCGCGTGATAATCGGTTGCTCGCGCAACGCCTTGATGTACTCGCTTAGCGTCACTTCGGGATATTGCTCTGCACCGGTGACAAATCCGTTTAGCGACAGCGCCGCTGTCTGTGCGCCCGCCTCGTTTTGTACCATTTGGAGCTGCAGTCCCGACAGGTAGATGTTGTTCGGAGTCAACTGACTCAGCGCCCTAAGCAAATCGGAATGCGCCGCTCTGGCTCCGTGTAGTTGCGCCAACTGGGCCTCCCATGTCGAACTCTGGTCCTGCATTCTCACGACCCCAAGGTACGCGTCTGATCCCTGGAGCGATAACAACGTCTGCTCCAACTTCTGTTTGCCCGAGTTGGCATCCCGCATTTCTAACACTTGCATTAGCACCATGATGACTGCACACAGTACTGCCACCGCACCGAAATAGATTGAGCCCCGAAACAGCTTTTGTTCTCGCAAGGCGCTTTGGTACTTCTTGGGGAGCAAGTCCAGTGGTTTGGTGCGGAGTGCACCTTTCAATGCCGCCGGCGCCAGTAAGTGCGCGCTGGTCGCAGATAAGACGCCACCGCTAACACCCGCCGCAATCAATGATTCAACCGGAATACCCAACGCGGCGCCAAGTGCCGTGCGAGCTGGGTTCTCCAACTCGAATGGAAGCGCCAGCAACAATAACTCGACGGATCGTTGCGAAAAACGCCCATAGTAGTAGTCAAGTTCCTCTCCAACCAACCGCGCCATCGCGTCGCAATCGAATCCCTTGTAGGTATTGAAATCGCAGGAATGAACCTCGCCGTCCTGTAGATGGCTGAGGCTGTTCTCGAAATCATCGCCCGTTACCGCACTATCGAGATCGTTCTCCCTGATGAACTCCAGAGACATCCGGTGAAAGCACATGACACTCAATCGGCTGCCAAATAACCGAATAATCGCTACACTCTTCTCGGCCACCGTTGGAAGTTTCTTTTGCAGCAGCGCAAGCTGAGGCTCCCATGCCAGCGAAGTCAGAGTGAAGGCTTTCAATTTGAAGTGAGATGTCAGCAAATCACAAATTGGTTGAATACGGGCGGGAGGAATTGCAGCCGCCTGAATTTGATGCTTCTTGACTCCGCCCCACTCCAGCGTGTCGATTACCCGCCACTCGAACAGCTCTTCTTCCGGTTGGAACGGAAAAACTTTTCCCGCCTCCCAGAGAACAACCTGCCTCAATTCCGCCTTGGGTACTGCCGGTACAAAGAAACTGCGAAGAATCGCATCTGAAAGCGAAAGATACAAACGTATCTCGCAACCGCTGTCGCGATTCAATTGCGTCAACCTCTGCAGATACGCTTCAGCTGTCGCCGGCTCATACATGCGCGGGTCAATGAGAATTCCACAGCGAAGACCTTTCTGATCGCCAGCCCCATCAAATCCCCAAATCAGGTAGTCGTTGGCCAACTCAATAGAAATCGCAGATGTACGCGGAATCGGTTGAATGCGCGCCTCGATCACCGACTGTGCAGCGGCGGCGGCGTTCAGCGGTGACGCTGGAAGACTTGGCGTCGATTCCATCAAAACCTACCCTCGCTACGGTAATGTAATATTTAAGGTGGTACCGTCGGAGCAGAGTATGCTGAACGCCCTGCCCGTCATATTTACTCGCGATCCACCGCTGGGACCGGCGCGGAAGTACTCAAGTTTGACTGTCGCTTGTTCGCCCGCCATCAGAGTCATGGTTGCTGTAAAACTGACGCTCTGGCCGCTGCCCGGCCAGGGATTGCTGGAATCTACGACCCTTGTCGTATTCCAGAATATCCGATCATAATAAGCCGTAAACGAATAGGTGAGTTGCATCGATGAGACGATGGCGATGGCAGTGCCGGTGTTCTTCACGTCAAAGCGGACATATGAATTCTGTGAGCCGTACGTCGAAGCGGATCCCGCCACGACTGTGATTTGACTCGTGCCACCGCCTCCTCCACCGCCGCCCCCACTGGCCGTCCATAAGGCGCCCGGCAGACGCAGACTGGTCTGCACGGTTGACTTGGGAAAGACGCTGACAAATGCCTGCACTGTGTCAGCCGTCGGAATATTAATCGCCCGCACTCGGTGATTTCCGATGGGTATGCAGTTCGGAAAGTTGAAACTGCCACCTGCCGAGGGAACCAGAGTCGAGTCCTTGGTCCCGCCGCTGCCGTTGGGATAGGTCACAATCACTCGCACGTTGGCCGCGGAGTCTCCCGGCGGATTGCCCGCGGCATCCGTGAGAGTGCCGGTCAGGCTGTTGGCGGTGAGATCAGATGTCAACTGCGCGAACGTGCGCGTGAGTGTATCACTGCCGCCCGCCGACGTGATACTGACTCCGCCGGCAAAAGCATAGAGCTGCCCCCAGGCATCTTTCTTGAAATCATCTGCAAATCCAGAAAAATCCGTGCGCACGTAAGGCCCGCGCCATGTTCCGTATCCCGGATTCGTTACCAGCGCGTCAAGACTGGCCGGAAGACTTCCGACATCCCCCACATAGCCAAAGTTTGTGCGCATGCCGTTGGAGTAAAGGCTGGGGTTGCCCGCAATCGCTTCTGCAAGTTGATTCATCTCGTTGCGTGTCTCTTCGATGCGCGCGGTCTCAATTCCCCGGTCCATCGATCGCATCGCCACCGCCGCAATGATCGCCATGATGATGATGACCATCACGACTTCCACCAGCGTGAATCCTGATTCTGATCTGCTCGTTTTCATGGCCTCAAAACGTGATAACGATATTCGTGCCCGATCCAACCGAGGTGATCGTGCGTGCTGATGGATTGTAGACATACCCGGCCCCCCAGGAGTCGTTGAGATAATCGCCGCCGCTGGAATCAATATAGGGTCCATGCCAGCCCAGCCGCGCAATCGAATTGTAGGCAGAAATCGAATCGGGCTTGCGCACCAGGTCCTCAAGCGACGACGGTGGATGTCCAATATCGCCCTCAAACCCAACATCACTGAATCGTCCGCCCGCCACTGCACCCGGATTGCCGACAATGGCTCTCTTTAGCTCTGACATCTCCGTCTTGGCAGCTTGTATCTTGGACTCATTCAGGAAATCCGAATACTTGGCCACCGCCACAGTGGATATGATTCCCAGGACGACAATGATGATGATGAGTTCGATCAGCGTGAACCCGCGGTCTCCGCTCATCGTCGATTTCATCTTCTCTACCAGCTATTTTCGCCGGCGCTTGATGTATTCGGCCAGATCTCTCCGGTAGACGGCTTGTAAGCCCATCCGCCGCGCGTACCGACAACAACACCCTTCGTGACACCCGTAACAATCGAATCAGGAGCATTGGCGGATGCCTGGAAAGGATTGGCGGGCATCGATTGCGCCATCACCGTTCCCACCGTGCGTACGCTGTCAATCGGCGGCCAGGTGGCTGTACCGGTCTTTACGGCAGCATTGGCATAATAAATCGATATTCCCGAGCGCAGACTTCCCAACGCGCCCTTTGCCGCCGATGCCTTTGCCTCGTTGGTGATGTCCTGATACTTCGGGATCGCCACTGCCGCGAGAATTCCCAGCACGACGATGATGATCACGAGCTCGATGAGTGTGAATCCCTGTTGCTTCTGCAGTTTGCTCAGCATTGAATTGAAACCTCCACTAATCAGTTTATGGCTTGACAGGCCCCGGACTCCTCTTGGATATTTTCGACTTCGTTAGCTATTCTCTTTATTAATGTGGGCGAAATACCTCAACCAAGTTCCACATCGGTAAGAAGATGGCCAGTGCCATCACCAGGACAACACAGCCGAGAAAGAGTATCAACAGCGGTTCGATCAGAGTCATTAAGCGCTTCGTCGTGTAGTCGACCTCGCGGTCGTAAAAACCGGCTACCTGTTGCAACATGAAATCAAGAGAGCCCGACTCCAGTCCAATTTGAATCAATGACAAAGCCAGACTGGGAAAATGCGGTAGTTGATTGCGGATTGAGCCAAGACTATTTCCTTGTTGAACTTGCTGGCGGATTTTGTCGATTTCCCCTTCAATCACCCGGTTGCCAATCGCCGAGCGAATCGTGTCGAGCCCGCGCAATAGTGGCGCACCCGATGTGAACGTCACTTCGAGCAGGTGTGAAAATCGGGCGATGTAAATCTTGTTGAACAACGGACCGAAGATGGGCAACTTGAGAATCAGCCCATCAAACTTCTCCCGCACCTGTTTCAATCTGAACAGCCTGATGGTGACCGGAATAGCGATCACGATGAACCCGATAAGAAACGGCCAATAGTGCCGGATAAACATGTTGAGACTGATCAGCAACTGCGTCGGCAGCGGCAACTGGGCGTTGTTCTTGGCATAGAATTCCGCGAATTTTGGAACCACAAACGTCACCAGCACAAAAAACGCCGCGATCACCAGCACGACCACGATTACTGGATAACGCACGGCGGTCTTGATCTGCTCGCGCGTCTCAAGGTCTCGTTCAAGCGTCGTCGCCAGTTTCTCCATCACGACGTCGAGTCGCCCGGTTTCTTCTGCTACGCGGACCGCATTGATATACGTATCCGGAAAAACCTCGGGATGCTGTGCGATTGCTTCTGAAAACGAATACCCCTGCTCCAGATCGGCGCGCAGCCGCGCTGCAATGGCCGAGAAGTGCTTATTAACATCCTGCTCGGCAATCACGCCGAGACTGTTGGTAATGGGAATTCCAGCCTTATAAAGAGCGTTCAGCTTGCGAGTAAAAAGAATCAGCTCTTCGCGCGAAGAGCGACCGCGCAGCCCCCCAATGACCTTCTCCCACGTGGATTTTGTGTGTGGCTTGATACTGATTGGAATCAGGTTGCGCTCGGCCAGCAGGTCCCGGACGGCTTCCGCGCTTTCGAGTCGTGCCGTACCCTGCACCGCGCTGCCGGAAGCGTCATACGCCTTATAAACGAACTCAGTCGGCATTGAGCACCGCTACCGAAGATTCGTCTTGCTGCGTCACGCGGATGATCTCGCGATAAGTCGTCAGCCCCTGCAAACCCTTGTCGATAACCTGCTCCCGCATCGTGCGCATACCAAACGACTGCGCCGCCTGCTTGATAGCAGCGCTTGAGGTGTTGCTCAGTATCATTTCGCGCAAACGGCCCGTCATTTTCAGCAATTCGTAGATTCCGACTCTTCCCTGATAACCCGTGCCGCCGCACTCTTCGCAGCCGACACCGGACTTGAACAGTTGTTCGCGGCCCCGCAACTCAGTTCCAAACGCATCGAGCACGCTCGCCGGCAATTCTTCCTTCGTCTTGCAGCGCGGACAAATCGTACGCACTAATCGCTGCGCCAGCACTCCGAGCAGACAACTCGCTACGAGATAGTCCTCCACGCCCATATCAAGAAGGCGCGCAACTGCGCCGGCCGCATCGTTGGTATGGATCGTGCTCAATACAAGATGGCCGGTCAAGGCCGCCCGCACCGCCATCTGCGCCGTCTCGGCATCGCGAATTTCGCCGACCATGATGATATCCGGATTCTGACGCAGAATCGAGCGCAATGCCGACGCAAAACTCAACCCCGCCTTGTCATTAATCTGTACCTGGTTTACGAGTGGGATACTGTACTCAACAGGATCCTCAATCGTGATGATGTTCTTTTCCAGACTCTTGATTTCATTCAGCGCCGCATACAACGTCGTCGTCTTGCCCGAGCCGGTCGGACCGGTAATCAAAATCAAGCCTTCCGGCTTGCGAATCATCACTTCAAAGTCCTTCCTGGTCTGGTCGTCAAACCCCAGGTTGGGCAAGCCAACAACCAAATTGCGGCGATCCAGCACGCGCAACACGACCTTTTCCCCGTGAATAGTCGGCAGGGTCGAGGCGCGCACATCGACATCCATGCTGCCGACTTTCACCGCAAATCGCCCGTCCTGCGGAATGCGCTTCTCCGAAACATCCATTTGTGCCATCACCTTGATGCGCGAAACAATGCTGGCATGCAGGTTTCGCGGCGGAGCATTCTGCTCTTTGAGAATACCGTTTACACGATAGCGCACGCGCAGTTTATTCTCCTCCGGCTCAATATGAATATCTGATGACCTCTCTTTGATCGCCTGAACGATCAGCAAATTCACCAGCTTGATAAGTGGCGCCTCCGATGACGACCCCTCGGCCTCACTGATCGTCGCAGCCAGTTCCGAATTCGAAGCCAGGTCCTCTTCACCGATATCCTTGATCACTTCCGCCATCGTGTCGCGCAGTGAATAGTACTGCTCGATCGCACGATTGATCGCTTCGCCGGTCCCCACCACGCGGTTTACCTTCAGGTTCGTGATGTACTTGAGTTCATCCAACGCGATGATGTCGAGCGGATCCGACATCGCAACCGTCAATGTCGTACCGATTCGAAATACGGGAATCAGATTGTGCTTCTTCGCAATCGCCAGCGGGACTAATTCAACGATCTTGGGATCAATAACGATGTTTTCGAGGGAGATCTTTGGTATGCCCAAACGGCCATGGATGACCTCGACCAGATCCTCCTCGGATATCCAACTTTTCTGCAGTAGGATTTGGCCGAGGCGATGCCCGGTCTTGGTCTGCTCCTCCAGCGCCGCTTGCAACTGCGCCGGAGTCAGCAGTCCCTTCTCAACGAGAAGATCGCCGATTCGTTTGTTGGTGCTCATAAATACGTCATTGTTAGTTGTCGGGCATAACGATTCCCGCCTTGAGGACTCGCGACAAATAACCGGCTGTCGGACTGAGGATTTGCCTTGCGCCGTTTCAAATTGGAATAATCGACAGTTTAGGTGCTGTTCACTATATAGGCTGGTATTTGATATTCCACTGACCGATATGAAGTGTAAGCTCTATTGCCAATTCATTCAAATGTCTGTCACAGGAGATTCTATGAGTTTCGTCGAATGGTCAGATCAACTGAGTATCCGGGTACCGGAAATGGACGATCAACACAAGCAATTGGTTGCCATGCTCAACGAATATCACGACGCCCTGAAGACTGGAAATGGTCGCGAAGCCCTTGGGCCAATCATATCTCGGCTCGTGTCCTATACCAGAACGCATCTGACTAACGAAGAGAAATTTCTCGAAAATATCGACTATGCTTTTATCAACTCACACAAGACCGAGCATCGCAAACTAACCGAGCAAGTGCTTGACCTCCAGAGGCAATACAATGCCGGGGACAACTCGATCAGCCCGCGACTTCTCAACTTCCTCCGCGACTGGCTGGTCAACCACATTCGAAAAGTCGATCGCATGTATGGCGATTACTATGTCAAGCAGACCCAGAATCGCGCCAATGTGAAATCGACCGTCTGACCGATCACCGCAACATAAGCTTCTCTCGGGCCGCTTCGTGCACTGGCACGGGCGGCCCGGTGCTTTTGCTCGACACGTCCCGACACGACATGATTCAAGCCCGCTTCAATACCCATTTGCTAACAATTCAAGATGCGATTTGGAAAATTAGGGACAGTGATCTAATGCGTTGCTTCATGCTCGCAACATGACGACTTCGTCGTGCCGCTCGCCACGTCATAGCTCATCCTCGGGCTGAGAATCGGAATCCCCAGCGACAACCCGCGCAGAATAAACACCAGCGCCAGTCCAACTGCCAGTACAGGCACGGCTCTGCTGAATGCCCGTCGGAACTTGTGTCCGATCACGTTACCCGCAAACGCAAATGCCAACAGAATCGGTATCGTACCGACTCCAAACAACGCCATGTACGCCGAACCCTTGAGTGCCCCGCCGGTTGCTACCGCTCCGGCGAGTCCGACATAAACGAACCCGCATGGGAGAAACCCGTTCAATACACCAATCGCAAGTAGCGAGGACCTCTTGCCCGATCGAAACAACCGCCCCCACAGCCGGCTGATCAGCGCATACACCTTTCCCAATCCCAATGCCGCTATCAGCCCCTGCGAATATCGTGAAGGCGTAACCACTGCAAGTATGATCACAACG
The DNA here is from genome assembly GCA_964552775.1 of uncultured Ignavibacteria bacterium. Classification (GTDB taxonomy): domain Bacteria; phylum Zixibacteria; class MSB-5A5; order CAIYYT01; family CAIYYT01; genus JADJGC01. The sequence continues at coordinate 17,716 of CAZKIH010000040.1, forward strand.
CCGATGGCAATTGACAGTCCCTGCTGATACCCCGCCATAAAAATTGACTTCCCGATCAACCCGAACACCAGGCCTAACCCCGCATATGTTATCACCCTACCCAAATTGTACAGCAGACGGCCGCCCAGAAATGCCGACCGGCCTCCCTCACCCTGAGGCAGCGCCGCAACGATCGGTCCGCACATGCCCACGCAGTGCAGCGAGCCAAACAGCCCGACAATGAATCCGGCCCATACTTCCATCGAATCAGTTCCTATTCAACATGGAGTTCTTCTTCATGATAGTATTGCAGCGTGTCAATCTGCCAGTCAATTTTGATTTTCCAGAGTCCGCGCGCCAGTTTGCCGCAATCAAGCTCGCAGGAACTGCCCTTCTCAACATTGAGTTCGAAATTGCGATCCAGCGCCGCATTCGACGGTCGAAACAATTTCACTGTTCCGGTGATTCCCGACGAGGCAACCTCCGCCGGGAATGTAACACGCAGCGTACTGGTTCTAACATCGTGCTTGATGCTGAGTCCGAAGCCTTCTGCCTGGCTGCGCTTCATCCGTTCGATCTGCTCCTGGTACTGGATTTCCTTGTCGTAGTAGTCCTTTGCAACCAGGTCAACCTGCTGAAATCGCGATGCCACCACCACGGCGATCATGGCCAGCATGAATATCCCATAAACGACTGCGATACCGATTCCCCAGCGACTCTTTTTCTTATTCTCCGTCATGACTCTCTTCCTTCTTCACTTTTTCGCGGGAATCATCGCCGTGCTCCACGCGCGGGCCGAGAAACCTCGTTTCAATTTCTTCCATGACTTTGTCGCCGGCCATCACCTGAATTTCTAACTCCTCGTGCGCCGAGTGCAGCGCACTGCGGGGAATATCAACGAAGAATGCCTGTTCTGCCAACCCCTGCTCCGGCAGGTTAATATCGCCGCCGACCATCGTGATCGTCCCCGGATGATCCTTGAGCGATAACTTAATCGCTATCGGCTCAAAGGTCTTATTGATGATTTTCAGAGAATACAGATTGCGAATCTGGTCTCCTTCAATCTCCTGATACATGACTCCCGGCGTCCGCAGGATGCTCGTCTCGATATCTGCCCGACTGAGCATCAGAGTGATTAACGCGGTCAGCAGAAGTACCAGTACGGTCGAGTAACCGATAGTTCGCGGCGTAATTCGCAACCGCGACCCGTCGACAATCCCCTTGTGCGAGGCATATCGGATCAGCCCTTTCGGAAATCCCACTTTCGCCATCACGCTATTGCAGGCATCAATGCAGGCCGTGCAGTTGACACACTCCAGCTGCGTGCCGTTGCGGATGTCAATCCCGGTCGGACAGACATCTACGCATTGGTTGCACATGATACAATCACCCGCCTTGCGCTCGCTGCCCTTCATTGCCATCGGTGCTCGCGGCTCACCGCGCTTGAAATCATAGGCCACCGCGATAGAACGGGCATCCAATAACACCGATTGCAAGCGACCGTAGGGGCAAACGATCAGGCAGACTTGCTCGCGGAATCGTGCAAAAACACCGTACGTGATCAAACTGAAAACCACGACAGCAATAAATGACGCCAGATGCGCACCCGGCCCGTCGGCAATCAACTGATAAAGCCGCCCCACTCCCACCATGTACGCGACCGCGATATTTCCGACGGCAAACGAAATCACCAGGAATATCGCATGCTTCGACAATTTCTTGAAAGTTTTCTTCCCAGTCCAGGGGCCACGATCAAGCGCCCGCTGCTTGCCCGAATTCCCCTCAATCCAATACTCGATCTTGCGAAACACCATCTCCATGAAAATGGTTTGAGGACAAGCCCAGCCGCACCACAGCCGTCCGAAGATCACCGTGAACAAAACTATGAAGACGACAAACGTAATCGTCGCGAGAACAAATAGATGGAAATCCTGTGGCCAGAACGCCAGGCCGAAGACGACAAATTTGCGCTCGAATACGTTAAACAACAGCAGTGGCCTGCCGCTAATCTGAATGAACGGCGCGGCAAACATAAACGCCAACAATACCCAGCTTACCATCAGCCGCGCACGATGCAGTGGCCCCTTCGGCTTCGCCGGATAGATTATGACCCGCTTGCCATGTTCATCGACCGTCGCTATGTGGTCGCGAAATGACTCATCCTTCTTATTGCTCGTAGCCATCCTCAATCGTAACTTTCCTCGTACCTACGAGACGACAATCAACATCACAAATCTCGACCACACGAGCTCCGTTAATTCCCCTCTTGTCGAAGATCCCGCTTGCGGGAAGAGGCGTGCCGTGAGCGCGCGTGGAACGAGCGCGATCAAGGCGGGGTGTGTCGCTGTCCGACACGCTCCCAATTGCCGAAACACTCTCACTCTCTCGTATCAGTCTCCCTATTTCCCCACCTTCTCACCCTGGGGCGCCTTCGGATTTGGCGGGTTCGTTCCTTCCAAAGTCAAGACGTAACTCGCGACCTTCAGGATTTCTTCCTGCTTGATAAATCCCCGCCACGCAATCATTCCTTTCGCGGGCACACCAAACTTGACCGTTTTGAGCACATTGTTGATTCCGGCACCGTGCAGCCAGTATTCGTCGGTAAGATTTGGCCCAATACCGCCTTCCCCGGCAACGCCGTGGCACTGCACGCACCGCTGCTTGAAAATCGCCGCACCGCTGGCGATCTCTGCGGGATCCGTCAATGCAAGGTGCTCCGGTTCGTCCTCTGGATTCTCCTCGACGAAAGCCGCCTTGGGACCCGCCAGCGCCAGTGAGTACGGAGTCTCATCGCCGCCAGGTTTGTACATTGGTGACCTGTAAGGCGTGAGCACCGACGATGGCGTGTAATTCGGATTCATCTCCTTTGTGTACTTCGGATTAATCTCTTTCTGATATTCATCCGCACTGAGATATCCAAATCCGAGTACGTGGTACCAGCCGAAATAGAGTATCGCCCAGGCAATCGTGATATAGAACATATATAGCCACCACGGCGGCAGGTCGTTGTCGAGTTCCCTGATGCCGTCGTAGTCATGGTCAAGTAATTCGTCTTTGTGCTCAGCCATTGTCTTGCTCTCCCTCGTGTTCAGAGCCGTAAGTGTCCTCCAGCGGCAATCGACTCATGCGGACGATTTCGTGTTTGCGCAACCGAATTGTCCAGACCACGACTCCGAGAAAGGCCGTGAAGAATATCAGCAGGGTCACAATCGGATAGATTGCGACGTCCGCAATCGAACTCAGAGTTTCACTTATCATAACCCCGCCTGCGCTCCTACCTTTATGTCGATTCCCAGTCTCTGCAGGTACGCGATTAACGCCACGATCTCATTGTCCCAGTCGGTGACGATTTTCGCCTCCTCTAATCGCTTCGCAATCTCCTCGCCCTGCTTGCGCAAATCGTCAAGCGCCTTAGCCTCGTATCCCGCATCATACGGCACGCCGATACTGCGCATCACCGCGATCTTTCCGGCGGTGTGCGCCGTATTCAGCTTATCGGTCAGCAGCCAGGGATAGCGAGGCATCACCGATCCCGGCGACATCGTCGTTGGATCCTCCATATGCTGGTAATGCCACGCATCCGGATATTTCCCGCCCACCCGCTGCAGATCCGGTCCCGTTCGCTTCGATCCCCACAGAAATGGATGATCGTAAACAAATTCGCCAACCTTGGAGTATTCACCGTAGCGCTCGGTCTCCGATCGGAACGGCCGCACCATTTGCGAGTGGCAGTTATTGCAGCCCTCGCGGATATAGATATCGCGCCCTTCCAACTCCAGTGGCGTGTACGGCTTCACACTCGCGATCGTCGGTATGTTCGATTTCACCAGGAACGTCGGAATGAATTCAACGAGCCCGCCAATCGCCACAGCAATCAAAGCCAGAACCATAAACCGCAGCGGCTTTGATTCCAGCCAGCGATGCCCCCAGCCTTCCTTGATATTGAATTTATCGACAAAACCGCCGGCCAGCGCCGGTGCCTGCGCCTCTTCATTGTCAACCGCCGTTCCCATTTTGATCGTTTTGAATAAATTGAATCCCATCACAAGAACACCGATCAGGAACAGCGTTCCGCCGAATGCGCGTATCGCGTACATCGGTGTGATCTGGGTGACAATCTCCAGAAAATTGGGATACTGCAGCATCCCTTCGGCATTGAACTGCTTCCACAACAGTCCCTCGGTCCAGCCAGCGAAATACATCGGAATGGCATAGAACACGATTCCCAAAGTCGATATCCAGAAATGCAGGTTCGCCAGCTTGCGCGAATACAGCGTCGTGCCGAACAACCTCGGCACCAGCCAATACAGCATACCAAAGGTCAATAGCCCGTTCCAACCCAGCGCTCCGACATGCACGTGCGCAATGGTCCAACTCGTGTAGTGCGACAGTGCATTGACACTCTTGATCGACAACATCGGTCCCTCGAAGGTTGCCATGCCGTACGCCGTCACCGCCACCACCATGAACTTAAGCACGGGCTCCTCCCGCACCTTGTCCCACGCGCCGCGCAGCGTCAACAGGCCGTTGATCATGCCGCCCCACGATGGTGCAATCAGCATGATCGAGAACACCGTTCCCAGCGACTGCGCCCAATCCGGCAGCGAGGTGTACAGCAGATGATGTGGTCCCGCCCAGATATAGAGGAAGATCAGCGCCCAGAAGTGAATGATCGAA
>CAZKIH010000041.1:0-22365 GCA_964552775.1 uncultured Ignavibacteria bacterium
GTGGCGTTGGAACGATCAATGTTGAATGGGATGCTACGAATGCTGCCAGCGGCGTGTATTTCTATATCGCCTCAGCAGACGGACACACCGCATCACGGAAGATGCTCCTGCTGAAGTAGTGTAGGCTACCGTCCTTTTTTGCCGAAGATTTGTGTGCGCCAGCCGTCCTGAGGCCGCCCCATAACTGCCGAAATGCGCTGTATTCCTCCCTCTCCCTGTTAGGGGAGAGGGTCCGAGGGTGAGGCCGTAATTCAACCTCAGACATCATGATCTTAGCAACACGATTTATCGGTCTACCGGCCGGACATCCAACTTCGGGGCATTGTGGGACAGCCTCTCAACTCCTGCCCTTCACTTAGCGCAGGCACGACCTTTTCAACGACTTCAATGCCCGCTCCCAACGAAAAAAAGGCAGGTCTTGTGACCTGCCTTACCTTCCTGTCTAATATGGAGCAGAGCGGGATCGAACCGCTGACCTGTACGTTGCGAACGTACCGCTCTCCCAACTGAGCTACTGCCCCATCAATTATTCTCGTCGAACTGCCACAATCGCCATGCGATTGCAGTCCTCTAAAATATACGTCCCAGCCGATTCGTCAAGTCGATTATTTCCAGCGGTTCACGAGAACCGAAAAAAAAAGGCGCGTTCGCACGCGCCCTGAGAATTTCGAATCCAACTCGAGTGAGACTACTTCTTCTTCGCTCCACCCTTGAGCTTGGCAAGTGTCTCGCCCTTGAGCTGCGAACGGAATTGGATCTGCAGCTTCGACCAAAACGGATACATACTGCAATGATCCGCCTTGTCGCAGTCACAACCACGGTCGCCGCGAACGCAAAGATTCAATCCAAGAGGTCCGTCCATGGCCTCGATTACGTCGAGCACGCTGACCTGCGTCGGTGTCTTTGCCAACTGGTAACCACCGTGCACACCCTGATATGACTTCAATATCTGCGCACGAGTCAGCTCTTTTAGGATCTTCGCCAGAAAGTCGCGCGGAATGCTCTCCGTCTCGGCGATGACATTGATCGAGTTGCGTTTTTCGTTGGGCTGGCGCGCAATATGCAATACCGCTCTCAGCGCGTAGTCGGCTTTCCGTGAAATCTTCATCTGTTCTGTTTCTCCTCTGCGAGTCGCTGTCTATGTGCGACCGCCTATGTCTGTTACGTCCAGGAAATCTTTGCTCAACTGATTCTCGACCGCTCAGTCAACAAAACCAAAAGCGGTCTATATTTACTCATACATACGAAAAGAAATATAGTTTGTGCCAAAAGTAAATGGATTTTTTAGTAAATTTATCTATAATGTCGAAAATATCTCTTGACGTCGATGATATATCCCGTTAATGGCCAGATTTGCCCCCAATAAGAACCTGTTGCATCTTTTCTCGCCGCGTATTAATTGCAAGACTGACATTTAGGAGCAGAATTCGTGCGCATTGCGCTGGGACAATTGAATCCAACCGTTGGTGATTTCCAACGAAATCTTGACAAAATCTTGGCTTACACCAACGAGGCCAAAGAGCGCGGCTGCGATCTGATCGCCTTTCCCGAGCTCACCCTTTGCGGTTATCCACCAGAGGATTTGCTGCTTAATCGCAGTTTCGTCGAGGCAAATCAGACTTACCTGAAGAGACTCATCGCGCGTGCCGGCTACACAACGGTCGTCTGTGGTTTCGCAGGTTCCACTCGAGATGCCGTCCACAACTCCGCGGCTGTCATCCAAAACCGCCGGCTGCTGCTGACCTACAACAAAGTCGCACTGCCCAATTACGGGGTTTTTGACGAAAAACGCTATTTTCAGCCGGGAACCGAAATGCCCCTGCTGCGTCTGCGCAATTCTCTGATAGGTATAAACATTTGTGAAGACATCTGGCTCTGCCCCGGCATCACCGAACAACAGGCTGCTTTTGGGGCTCGGCTAATCCTGAATATTTCTGCCTCGCCTTATCACATGCACAAGGCCGAAGAACGCATCGAGATGCTCCGCGATCGCGCGTTGCGCAACAACTGCCACGTTCTCTACGTCAACATGGTCGGCGGTCAGGACGAGCTGATCTTCGATGGTGCATCTCTGGTGATCAATCCGCAGGGCAAAGTAATTGCTCGCGCAGAGGCGTTTCAGGAACAACTGCTCATCACCGACTTGCCGGATGAGCGAACCGTGAACAGCGTCACGCTCGAACTCATCAAACGCGCCGGCATGAACCCCGATCAGCAGTTTGCCGTTCAATATGCTGAACTAAAGAGTGAGAAAAAGCGCTCTTCCAACCGCAGGAAAGCAGGCAAGATCGCGAAACGAATTCCGCTCGAGGAAGAAGTCTTTCAGGCCCTGGTATTGGCGACTCGCGATTATGTCACCAAGAACGGCTTCAAACAGGCCGTGATCGGCATGTCGGGAGGCATCGACTCGGCACTCACCGCGGCCGTAGCTGTCGAAGCCCTCGGAAAAAACAACGTCCACTTGATCTTCATGCCATCCAGATTTACCTCCGAACTCTCGCACCGTGCCGCCGCCAGGCAGGCGCGGATACTCGGAGTTGAAATGACCGACCTGCCGATTGTCGATCTGTTCGAGGACTACGCCACGCTGCTCAATCCCGCTCTGGGCGATTGCACATCGGGTCTTCCGGGCGAAAACCTGCAGGCGCGCATCCGCGGCAATCTGCTTATGGCGTTTTCCAATAAATTCGGAGCATTGGTACTGAACACCAGCAATAAATCCGAGGCTGCTGTCGGTTACACGACACTCTATGGCGACATGGTCGGCGGTTTTGCCGTACTCAAGGACATCCCCAAGACTCTTGTCTACAAAGTATCGAAACACCTGAATCGAAGCCGCAAACAAGAAATCGTCGCTCGCGAAATCATCAAGCGCCCTCCGACTGCCGAACTCAAGGACAATCAACTCGACACAGATTCACTGCCACCCTATGACGTACTCGATGAAATCCTGCGACTTTATGTTGAATTGGACACCGACGAGGCGGAAATCGTCGCGGCTGGTTACGACCCGTCCGTAGTGCACCGTATTTTGCACATGGTTGCCGCATCTGAATACAAGCGACGCCAGTCACCCCCCGGCGCACGGATCACACCGCGCTCCTTCGGCAAGGACCGCCGCTGGCCCATCACCAACAAGTTCTGAGTTGACAAGCTCAACCGTCGTTGCCTATACTGCCCGGGACACCTATGGCCCATCGGGGCCAATTCGAACCATGATCCGAATTTGAACCCTTTTTCCAGTCAGTTTACGAAGGAGTAACAATGCTCAAGGAATTCAAAGAGTTTGCCATGCGTGGCAATGTTGTCGACATGGCTGTCGGTATCATTATCGGCGCTGCCTTCGGCAAGATCGTTTCGTCGATTGTTTCCGATGTCATCATGCCCCCGATCGGCGTGCTGCTTGGAGGTGTTGACTTCTCAAACCTCGCGATCACCATCAAGGAGGCCACTGCTACTTCTGCCGCCGTCGTCATTTCTTACGGCAGATTCATCCAAACCGTAATCGACTTCTTGATCATTGCTTTCGCAATCTTCATGGTAGTCAAGGGGATGAACAGCATGAAGAAGAAGAAGGAAGAAGCTCCTGCCGCCCCGCCGGCCCCAAGCAGGGAAGAGGTTCTCCTTACCGAAATTCGTGACGCCTTGCGACATCGTTAATCCAAATTCGAAAGTCCACCGTGCGCGGCGGATGTCCACATCCGCCGCAGTCAAGTTCGTCCCGTACCCGCCAGCCGTCCGCGCCTGGCGCGTCCTTGTGTACTCGCCATGTTTTGAGTTGTCGTTGGTCAAAACCCCTGCGGTTTTGACAATCACGCCGTAGGCGTGATCCTTCTGCAGACGTCCCAGCGCGCGGCGGATCTCCAGAGGCTCTCCACGTCTGAAGTACCCGACCACGTTCCCAACGCCCTACTTCTTCCCGGCAATCTCCTTCTTCAGTTTCGCTACTTCACTGCGCAACTCGTCCATCTCCCTGTCCTTCGCCTTCAACTGCGCATACAACTCTTTGATCGCCGCCAGCGCGATACCCGAGGGATCAATCGTCGAGATCGACTTGTCGTCAGCGCCTACACCGAAAGTCTTCTTGAAGTCTTGCGCCGTTGGCCCGATGTGTTCGGCATCTTTGTCGCCCTTGTAATTCCACTTGGCGATTTCCAAGTCGGAAATCCTCTCCAACAACTCCTCGCCGTCGATCTTCTGGAAATTCTCCTTTGCGTTCTTGTCCGATGCATTCACCCAATTGGTGCCGTCGCAATAAGCGCCGCCCTCGACATCGATCTTCTCAACGGGGGTTTTGCCTATTCCGATCCTGTCCGAGAGATAGGCGGTTCCCTCTGTAGATATCGTGGTTCTTTGATTGCCAAATTGATCGCGCAGCGTCAAGCCGGTAGATGATGTCATTGCGCACCTCGTCACACCATCGTCTTGTAGATTCATGTAAGAATCGATTAGAGTTCCAAACTGCGCCGCGGTCGGGCGATCTCCCACCGACGAAGATTGGTGGTCAAGTGTCAGCGTAGCGTCGTCGTCGTCGACTACTATCAACGCCGTATTCACCCCCGGCCGTCCCATGCGTAGAGCAGAGGTTATCACCGCTCCGCCAGGCACCACGGCTCCTACGGTCGAGAGTTCAGCCACCGCGTCTTGTACCTCAGTTCCCGTACTGTAATCATAGTGACGCACTGAAATTTTCGCGCTATCATCGGTTGACAAGGCGAGAACTCGCGTCGCGGGATGATAGTCGCCGCCCGGCATAAACATCGTCGTGTTATCCTTCGACAATTCCATCACCGCAGAACTTGGCGTGGCGCTGCATTCAATGTGGCTCAGCGAAGTCTCGCTCTGGCAAGCCGTAGAGCTACTTGATCCGCTGCTGTCTGCAGTACTGATCACGCGATTTTCCTGAGTCGGAATATCGCCAGTCTCAAAATAGGTCTTCAGCGTGTTGCGCGTTTCCTTTGCCTCCATCGAACAACCACCATCCGGATCGTCGTCATCATCGGTGTCAACCTCTACTGTCGACCCTGCGCCGGAAGAGTCTGCTATCACCCTGAACTGACTCTGCGTCGGTTTATCGCCACTCTGGAAATACGACTTGAGAACGCTCCGGGTGACCATCGCCGAAAATTCGTTGCCGACATCCGGCACGCCATCGTCGTCGATGTCTGCAGTGACCGCGCAAGAGGCTTCGGAATTGTCTACTTTTTGCCAAATACTCCGGTCAGAGTGAAGGTCGCCATCATCGTCACCTACGACCGCAAGGTTAGAGCTTCCGCCCGCAATCCGATGCGTCGCGCCTATGACATAGTACTTTCCCTTCGAACCGCTAATCGTGCACGAGGAAGTTGAATCATCCGACAGCATCTCACAACTGGTCTGCGGAACCCCGGAAGGATCATCATGACTCGCACAGCCGATGACTACATTGCCGTTGAGAGTGGCAGCGATGTTCGCGTTCTTCTTGCTGTCGCCGCTGGGATCAGTCTCTATCACCAGCCGAGCCTCGAGCGCGTCAATTCTGGTTCGCATATTGTTGATGACGTTGTCAGTGGTCTGCGATAGAGAACCGACTGCAGAATCCGCCGAACATTGCACCGACGACCGGCTTGATCCCGACGAATTTTCAGCGTGGATGATAAGCTTGCCGCCCAACGGCTGAAGCCCCAGACCGGAAGACACCGAACTACTGACAACGGCACCACCCGAACTCGTCGAATCGACAAGTGTCATGCTGCTCGCACCATCCGCAACGACAACATCCATCAGACCGTCACGATCCAAGTCGCCGATCACCATCCTCGTGCCAAGCGGAGACTCTGGTTGTTGAACTCCAACCCCAAATCTCTTGGTCCCGTTCTGAGTGAGTGATATCTGCGATTCTGGATCCGCAGTATTTACCGACATCACCAGGGCAGTCGGTCCGCTTGTTGCGGTCAGAACACCCGGTGCAGTCTGAATATCTCCTGACACTCTCTGTGTGGCGACAGAATAGGGGCTCGCAGTCAAAGGCGTGCGCGGGGTTATCGGCGGCTGGCCGGAGATTTGCACCTGCAAATAGCGGATCGCACCGCCTCCACCTCCGCCACCACCGCCCGATCCGGCAACGATATCAGCCGACAGCGGGACCGTCGTGCCCAATTCAACCGTGAATAAACCATCCGTCACCGTGACGCCAACGTGATCCTCCATCCACAATTGCGCGCCGCCGACCGGCGCATCATGAATCGAGTAGATCAGTGTAAACGTACCACTCAGCGGATGATCGCTGGCGTCAAGAAGTCGTCCCTGGTGCGAGAGCACCATTGGAACGGCATGGGCAACACCGACCAGAGCCAATACCGTGGCTATGGCCGGCACGAGATAGAACTTGCAGGAACGAAGCATACACTTCTCCTCACTAACGTACAGGGTTGGAAGGGATTAAACTTGGTTATTATCTCTGTGTTAAGTCTACGTGACTATAAATATACTAATTTAGTCCACGAAGACAAGTAAATTCGCACTGTCAAGTTTGGAGGGCATGGTCCTAAGCTGTCCACAGAACCGGCCGAACAAAGAGCCGGCCGGTCTTGTGTCGGTGCAGTATTTGCGCCGTAGCGCTAATTCTTCTTGATCAGCTTCTGCAATTTCTCCAGCTGCTCGCGAAGTTCAGAAATCTGCTTGTCCCTGGCCTTAAGCTGTTCGTCCATCTCCCTGTCCTTTGACTTGAGCTGAGCGTACAGCTCCTTGATCGCCGCGAGTGCGATCCCGGAAGGATCAATCGTCGAGATCGACTTGTCATCAGCGCCGACACCAAATGCCTTCTTGAAATCCTGCGCCGTCGGGCCGATGTGTTCCGCATCTTTATCGCCCTTGTAATTCCATTTGGTGATTTCCAGATCTGAGATCTTTTCCAGCAATTCCTCGCCGTCGATCTTCTCAAAATTTTCCTTGGAGTTCTTGTCCGAAGCATTCACCCAATTGGTGCCATCGCAGTAAGCCCCGCCCGCAACATCGATATGATGCGTGCCCGAAGGACTCGCGATGGCCAACCGGCTGGCGAGGTACATCTCGCCGTCGATGTCCAGATCGGCCATGACGACATTCGCGGCGTTTCGCAATACGGAGCCGTCTCCGTTCATGACGTGAATGACAACGCCATCCTGCGTCAGGCTAATCTCTGGACCAGTCGCATCGACCTCCCACGTTACTGTCGAAACATTGCTCGTGCCCGGGGCAACGCCGGTAAGTTGTCCTCTCGCGGACGAACTATCACAGCTGCTTTGATACGTGTACTCGGCCGTGCCGTCGCCGTCACTGTCGGTTTCAAGAACCATGTGCGCGGCATCGGTGTCCGTCGCGCCTATAGCGCTCCTCATTATCGCTCCGTTTCCGTTGGTATTGATCGCCCTGCAAGCTGAACCGCCGGGACTGGCAGACACCGTAAGAGTGGCAGTCTTTGCGCCAATGCCCGAACCGCTGGCACTGCTTGCTTCAATTTGTGAGCTGGTGGCATCACAGGTTTGCGTAGCCAGGTTGTCGAAGTCACCATCGCCGTCGAGATCGGCTGCTACGACAGATCGTGCGATCCCCGGATTCGAAGTCGTCCATGTCGCACGTTCTGAGAAACCGTCGGCATCGTCATCGCAATCCGTAGCGACAGTGCCGCTATCATTGGCTATTGACGCCGCTCGCAATGTGGCGCCGGTACTTTTTGTGGCGGTGGCGCGCATTGCTGCGAGAGTGCCATTACTGCTCTGTTCAGTGGAACTCGAGTCTAATCCGCTAACCGAAAGACATCTGGAGCTGAGGATGCTGGCACCAGGGATGCCGACACTACCTGCAACGCTCAGCCCGACCTGCGCAACACCCTTCTTGAGAGCGACGGTCGAGGACGAACCGTTTGCATTGAGGGCGATATTGTCCAAAATCGGCTCTCCCGGTGGCAGGCCATTCAACGAGATGACACGCAACGAAGATCCTGACGAGGTCGCCTCGCTCACGACGCTGTTGTCTGCAACGCCGTCATCATCGCTGTCAGAGTCGCAGCGCAAATGTGAATGCGAAAAACTGCCGTCCATCGACGTCGTCTGCCGCGGTCCGCTGCCGAATCGACTGCTGACACTGACACCGGTATGCGTCGAGTCGCTGGTCGACGTGCATGAATTTTCGACAAGGCCGTCTCCGTCGAGATCGGCTTCGAGCAGTATCCGCGAAGACTGTTTGCCCACCGTCAAATTCGTGCTCATGCGCGGACCCATCAAACCGTCGACTTTCATCCTGAGAGAAGCGCCCGTCGAGCCGCAGTCCTCGTCAACCTCAGTCGTGCCGCCGCCCGGCGCCATGAACAAGCTCTGCTTCGCCTTGCCGCTCTTGCCGGTGGTGGCCTTGTAGAGCACAACGTCGGCTCGGCCGTCTGAAATGCGCTCCTCATTAACGATCGAGTCCGGCATGCAGCTTAGTGACCAGCCTTGGTTACCGCTGGAAGCCGTATTGAGCAGCTTCAATCCAACACCGGTAGCGTCGCACACTTCGTCAAGTCCCGACACCGAACTTCCGGAACTGTGCATCATCCGTTTGGTCGATCCCGTCTTTCCCGCCTTCGCACGATAGCTCGACACCAAGGTACCAATGTCGCTACTGCCCATGTCAAAGACCGTCGAGTCAGGCCCGCAATGCAAATCGAGCGCGCCGTCGGCATCCAAATCGCCGAGTGCAATACTTGATTGACTTGATGAGCTTGAGACAGCAACTCTGCCGATGTACGGCGTTCCCGGGGGCAATCCGTTCAAGCGAACCATCGAAAGTTCATCGGAATCGACATCCGATGAGAGCGTAATCCCGTCCACTGCAGAGCAAGCCGTGCAGTGGATGATCATCTCACCTGGCAGGGTTTGGACGTCTCCTGACACTCTCTGCGTTGCGACAGAATAGGGGCTCGCAGTCAAAGGTGTGCGCGGCGTTATCGGCGGTTGACCGGAGATTTGCACCTGCAGATAGCGGATCGCACCACCCCCACCTCCGCCACCACCGCCCGATCCGGCAACGATATCTGCCGACAGCGGTACCGTCGAGCCCAATTCTACCGTGAATAAACCATCCGTCACCGTGACGCCAACGTGGTCCTCCATCCACAATTGCGTGCCGCCGACCGGCGCATCATGAATCGAGTAGATCAGTGTAAACGTACCACTCAGCGGATGATCGCTGGCGTCAAGAAGTCGTCCCTGGTGCGAGAGCACCATTGGAACGGCAACAGCCAGTTTCGCTCCGAGAAAGACTACGACGATCGCTAACACAGCTCGCGAGAGGACAACACGAAGCATACAATTCTCCTGTGCGATGAAGTTAGGGTTTGGAGATTTCAGAAATAGTCTTGAACCGCGACTTGGTTTATATAATGAGTAAATATATCGGACTGGTCGATATTAATCAATATTTATCCTAATGCAAATCTAACAAATGAGCCAACTGTGCTGTCCATTTCAAATACTTGAGTATTATAGGGGGAGTTTTGAACTACCTGGAAAGCGACCATCTCTATCGGAGTTTCCACTCATTTCGCTAAGACTCAATTTTTCAAGTAGTTAGCTTCCTTTCACAAAGATATACCTAATTTAGTCTGAAATAAATAGAGCAATTTATCGAAAAACAACTTGACAAACTAAAGCCCTTTATTTAATTACCGATCAAATAAGGGACGAATGGTCTTGATTTACTTGTGAAGTAAATCACAATCGCCCAGAACTTCGGAGGTCTCATCATGAACCTGGACAGCTTCGCACCCGTTGGCATATTTCTCCTGCTCGGAGTCGTCTTTGTTCTGGTGACATTAGCCATCGCCAAACTGATCCGACCGCATCGTCCTTCGGAATCCAAGCTCGCCAGCTACGAATGCGGAGAACAGCCGGTCGGATCAGCTTGGATCCAATATAACCCTCGATTCTATATATTTGCGCTCCTTTTTGTCATATTTGATGTCGAAGTCATTTTCCTTTTTCCCTGGGCGGTTGCCTACAAGTCACTTGGCTTGTTCGCGCTCATTGAAATGCTGATTTTCATCGGCATCTTGTTAATCGGCCTCATCTGGGCCTGGAAGAAAGGTGTTCTTAAGTGGGCGTAATTTCCAGACTACCGATCTATATGGAACGCATTCCCGGGGGCAGCGTTGTCACCACATCACTTGAGAAAGTGCTCAACGAGTCGCGTGCATCGTCGCTTTGGTATCTGCTTTTCGGAACAGCATGTTGCGCTATCGAAATGATGTGTGCCGGCGCCTCGCGTTATGATTTTGACCGTTTCGGCATGTTCTTCCGCGCTTCACCCCGCCAGGCAGATCTGATGTTTGTCGCGGGAACAATCTCTCACAAAATGGCGCCGCGCGTCAAACTTCTCTACGAACAAATGGCTGAGCCGCGCTACGTCATAGCGATGGGCGGCTGCGCCTGCAGCGGCGGACCATTCTATTATGATACCTATGCCGTGCTCAAGGGCGTCGATAAGATTATCCCCGTTGATGTCTTCCTGCCGGGCTGCCCACCGCGACCGGAGTCATTGATGGAGGCCTGCATCAAGGTCCAGCAGAAGGTCAAGAAGGAAAAGCTTCAGGACTGGAGTAGCGATCGTCGTGGTTGATAAGGACTCTATCATTAGAATCCTCATTGATAAGTTTCCCGGTAAAGTGAGTCCGGTAGAGACTAATCCTCCGCAGACTGCCATCTCCGCGGAATCGTCTGCGATCGTCGAGTTGATTTCCTTTCTGACAGAGCACCCCGATCTCAAGATGAACTACCTGTCAGCCATCACAGGCATAGACCGCACCGACTCCATTGAAATTGTCTACTTCATCTCATCTTTAGAATACAGACAGATGCTCGTCATCAAGACGAAAGTTGATCGTATCGGGGGCAAGATTGAGTCGATCCAGCATATCATTCCCGCTGCCAACTGGTTCGAGCGCGAAATATGGGAATTGTATGGCGTCGACTTCGTGAATCATCCGGACTTAAGGCGTTTCCTCCTGCCGGATGATTGGGATCAAGGCAATCCGATGTTGCGTGATTGGGACGGTAGGGATTTTATCAGGATGCCTGAAGTTCAATGAACGAAGCGACGCCATCGCAATATAGCGAAGAGTTCGAGGTCAACATGGGACCTCAGCACCCGTCGACTCACGGTGTGCTCAGGCTGATGTTGCGAATGAACGGCGAGAACATCGTCCGCGCCACACCCTACATCGGTTATCTTCATCGCGGCATCGAAAAAATCTGCGAAAACAGAACCTATGCGCAATGCATCCCTCTAATAGATCGTTTCGAATATGTCACTTCCATGGCCGCCGAAGAGACCTTCTGTCTTGCTACCGAGCGTCTTGCGGCTGTCGAAGTTCCCGAGCGCGCCGAGTATCTGCGTGTCATCATGCTCGAATTCAATCGTATCGCATCACACCTGATCTTTCTCGGTACGTTTTCACTCGATCTCGGTGCGATCACACCTTTTCTTTACTGCTTGCGTGAGCGCGAGGTCATCATGGATCTTTTCGAGATGACCTCTGGTCAGCGCCTGACCTACAATTACATCAGGGTTGGTGGCGTCGCCTATGACATTCCGGAAGACTTCCTGCCGTTGGCGCGCAAGTTCGTCGATACCTTCCAGCATCGTGTCGATGATTACGAAGCCATTCTTACTCAGAATCCAATCTTCCTGGCTCGCACCAAAAATGTTGGCTGCATTGCAAAAGACATCGCCGTCAACTACGCCGCCTCAGGGCCCGTTCTGCGGGCATCCGGCATTAATTGGGACTTGCGTCGCGATGATCCATATTCAATCTACGATCGCTTCAAATTCGAGATTCCCACCGGCACGATTGGTGATACCTGGGACCGCTACATGGTGCGCGTCAAGGAACTGCGTCAATCAAATGAAATCATCCGGCAGGCACTGGATCAACTTCCACAGGGTGAAATCAAGGCCAAAATGAAAGCCGTCTTCAAGCCGCCGGTCGGTGAGGTTTATGCCCGCATCGAAAACGCCCGCGGCGAGATGGGCTGTCACATCGTTTCCGACGGAAGCACCAAACCATACCGACTCAAGCTTCGCGGCGGCTCTTTCTGTCACACTCAGCTGATTCCGGCGATCGCGCCGGGAATGATGATCGCTGACCTCGTGGCAACCTTCGCCTCGCTTGATGTGATTCTCCCAGAGGTAGATAGATAGTCATGGAACTAACGCCGCTGTTTGGCTGGATCGAGGCACAACTGCTCGCGCTGATTGAATCCCTCGGCTTGCCGGACTGGTTCGCAGATCTGGTTGAGATGATTATCGCTGCAGTGGCTGTCCTGCTGATGGCATTCTTGATTGTGTTGTTCCTCGTTTGGTGGGAACGCAAACTCTCCGGCCATTTCCAACAGCGCCTCGGTCCAATGCGCACCGGCTGGCACGGTTGGCTTCAGACCATCGCCGACGGGTTGAAACTCTTCCAAAAAGAAGACATCATCCCAACGAATGTCGATCGCAAGGTTTTCTACTGGGCGCCGGTCGTGTGCTTTGCCTCATCGTACGCCGCCTTCGCCGTGATACCGTGGGGCGAGGGCGTCATTCCGACAGATCTCAACATTGGCATTCTCTATATTCTCTCGATTACGACTTTCGTCGTCGTGTCACTGCTTATGGCCGGCTGGAGTTCGAATAACAAGTATGCCCTCCTTGGCGGTATGCGTTCGGCAGCGCAGATCGTCAGCTACGAAGTGCCACTCACCCTATCAGTCCTGGGCGTCGTGATGATGACCCAATCGCTGTCGATGGTTTCAATCGTCGAAGCTCAACCCACGATTCTGAGTTGGTTCATTTGGCGTCAACCGCTGGGTTTTGCAATCTATTTGATCGCTGCCACCGCCGAAACGAACCGCGCCCCATTCGATATTCCCGAGGCCGAGCAGGAACTGGTGGCAGGTTTCAATATTGAGTACTCCGGCATGAAGTTCGCTATGTTCTTCCTTGCCGAGTTTTTGAATCTGTTCCTCGTGTCCGCAATTGCCGCGACATTGTTCCTCGGTGGCTGGCAGGGGCCATTCTTGCCCTCCTGGCTGTGGTTCATACTCAAGACGACGCTGATTATCTTCATCATCATCTGGTTCAAATGGACCTTCCCGCGCCTGCGCGTTGATCAACTGATGGAATTCTGCTGGAAGGTTCTCTTGCCCGCGGCGTTTCTAAACCTCATCATTGCCGGATTGTTGTTCAGAGGATAGGGAAGAACCATGCCGACTGCCTACAAGCTGAATCCCCTGTCGGGAGTAAAGAATCTTGGCATCGGTCTATGGGTGACTCTGCGCCACTTATTCAGCAAGTCGATCACGCTCCAATATCCGACGGAACGCTGGGAAATGCCCGAACGTTCGCGTGGTGTTGTGGTCCTGCTCTCTGACAAGGAAACCGGCACACTGAACTGCACGGCTTGTATTCTCTGCGCCAAAGCCTGTCCGGTCGGTGCAATTCGTATTGAACGTCATCGCGGCGACGATAAACGCTGGAAGCTTGACTCATTCTCGATTGACAATACAATATGTTGTTACTGCGGCCTCTGTCAGGAAGCCTGCAACTTCGATGCGATCCAGTTAACGCCGAAATATGAATTCTCCTCTTATGACAAGGCCAGCCTCACTTACGACGTTCATCGCTTGCAGGAACTTGGCCGTGATGTCGACTACGAGCCACGTGCAAAGAAACCGGCACCGGCGGCAACTGCCCCGGCCGCTTCAGCCACTCCTACGACAGTACCAGCTACCGAAACCAAACCGGCCGCCGCGGCACCATCTGTCGACGCCGCGACTGCCGTCAAAGAAACTGATTCTGACCAGAAAGGAGAGGGCGCCTGAGTATGGAATCGGCCGTCGTCCCTTATCTGTTCTATCTGTTCGCCTTCATGATAGTCATCTCGGGCAT
The DNA here is from genome assembly GCA_964552775.1 of uncultured Ignavibacteria bacterium. GTDB lineage: Bacteria > Zixibacteria > MSB-5A5 > CAIYYT01 > CAIYYT01 > JADJGC01. Next base: position 13,924 of record CAZKIH010000041.1, read on the forward strand.
CCTTGTTGTCAGTCTGCGCGACATCTTTCACTGCGCATTGATGTTGGTGATCTGCATGTTCTCGGTAGCCGCACTCTATGTCTTGCTCGGCGCCGACTTTATCGCAGCCGTGCAGGTGTTGATTTATGTCGGCGCGGTTTCTGTCCTGCTGATCTTTGCGATCATGTTAACCGCGCGCGTCTCCGGTATTGGCATCAAACAGCAGAACGAACAAGTTCCGATCGCGTTGCTGTCGACCCTGGCATTCATGGGGATTACGCTCTATGGTCTTGGTAAGACTATCTGGAATATCAAAGCGACCGCGCCTCCGAGCGAGACCGTGATGGCGCTGGGCAAGCTGATGATGACGACTTATGTCGTGCCGTTTGAAATTGTGTCATTAGTGCTGTTGGCAGCCCTGATTGGTGCTATCGTCATCGCGAGGAGAAATTAGGCGAGATGGAAATCGGACTCGGACACTACTTGTCACTGGCGGCGATCCTGTTCGGTATCGGCTTCTTTGGGGTTTTGACCCGTCGCAACGCGGTCGGAATTCTGATGTCGATTGAACTGATGTTCAATGCTGTCAACATCAACCTGGTAGCCTTCAACCGCTTCGTTACTCCGAGTGATTTTACCGGCCAGATTTTTGCAATCTTCACGATTGTCATCGCCGCCGCCGAAGTCACTGTTGGCCTTGCCATCGTGATGCTTATCTATCGCAATTTCCGGGACATCTTCGTGGACAACATCAACCTGATGAAATGGTAGGCTATGCGCGAACTTAGTTGGATCATACCGCTTCTGCCGCTGACAGCATTCTGCCTGATCATTTTCTTTACGCGCGAGAACCGGAAGCTCTCCGCTGCACTCTCGATTGGTGCAATTGCCGCAGGCTTCATCTATGCCGTTAGCCTGCTTATTCAACAGCTCGGCGACAATACGCCCTTTGAATTGAATTATGTCTGGGCGGCGTTCCCAACCATCAAGCTCGAGGTCGGCATCTATATCGACGCCCTCACCTCGATCATGCTGGTTGTGGTGACCACGGTGTCGATGCTCGTACAGATCTATTCGCTCGGCTACATGCACGGCGACCCGCGGTATTCGCGCTACTATTCATACTTATCGCTATTCACGTTCTCGATGCTTGGATTAGTCCTGGCCAACAATTTCTTCCTGATCTTTGTCTTCTGGGAGTTGGTCGGATTGACATCATATTTGTTGATTGGCTTTTGGTTTGAAAAGAAAACCGCATCCGACGCGGGCAAGAAAGCGTTTATCACGACCCGCATTGGTGACTTCGGTTTCCTGATCGGCGTCATCCTCCTGGCTGCTTATTGCGGCACGTTGAACTATCACGAAGTTTTTGAGCAGATCGCCGGCGGCGCTATTCCCCCGGCCGTCCTGACCTTTGCCGGTATCGCAATCTTCTGCGGCGCGATCGGCAAATCGGCTCAGTTCCCGTTGCATGTCTGGCTACCGGATGCGATGGAAGGTCCCACACCGGTGTCGGCGTTAATTCACGCCGCTACCATGGTTGCTGCCGGTGTGTACCTCGTCGCACGTTCGATGAGCCTATTCACCCATAGCCCCGATGCGGCCATGTTCGTCGCAGTGATTGGAATCATCACCTCGCTGCTTGCGGCCTCGATTGCGTTGGTGCAAAATGATATCAAGCGCATTTTGGCGTACTCAACCGTCAGCCAGCTTGGCTACATGATCATGGCGCTCGGCTTGGGATCATTTACCGCCGGTACGCTGCACCTGATGACGCACGCCTTTTTCAAAGCCTGCTTATTCCTGTGCGCCGGTTCGGTCATCCACGCGGTGCATTCGCAGGACATTCAGAAGATGGGTGGTTTGCGGCACAAGATGCCGATCACCTATTGGTCGATGCTGATCGCCACACTGTCGATTGCGGGCATTTTCCCGCTCTCAGGATTTTGGTCAAAGGATGAAATCGTCGCCTCGACTCTCGGTCATCCGGTGTTCATGGTGCTTACCCTGCTTGTGGCTTTCATGACGTCATTTTACATGTTCCGACTGATCTTTTTAACCTTTTACGGCGAGTCGCGCGATCAGCACGCTTACGAGCATGCTCATGAATCGCCGCGTCCAATGACGGCTCCCCTGATCGTGCTGGCGGTGCTCTCGGTCTGCGCCGGCTGGGTGGCGATACCTTGGCTGGAACACGGCTACTCAATGTTCGCCTATTATCACGAGCCGCACCATGCTCACGCACATTACAGCATCATGCTGATTTCGACGCTGGTGGCTTTATCCGGCATCGGCCTTGCCTATCTCATGTACATCAAGCGCTCGATTTCACCGCAGGCGCTTGGGGCGCGGTTCAAAGGCCTGTACACGATGCTCTACAACAAATGGTATTTCGATGAGATCTATGATACCGTCATCATTAATCCGGTACTGGCCTTTACGAAGGCTCTGTGGTCCTTTGACGGCGGAGTCATTGACTGGATTGTGAATTTCTTCGGCAAGTTTACGCTTTGGCTTTCAGAGGTCAAACGCTGGATTGACGTACACATCGTCGATGGCGCCGTTAACGGCCTCGGTTACACGATTTGGGCGACCGGCGCCTTAATTCGGCAGTTCCAGACCGGCAAAGTACAGATGTATGGTTTCTTTATCATCTTCGGCATCGTGTTGATGCTCATCATTCGAGTAGTTTAGTCTGCTTCAGGCAGGAGTATAAATATGGACTTTCCAATCTTAAGTGTAATGATCTTCACCCCGTTGATCGGCATGATCATTGTCATGCTGATGAACAAGGAGAAGACCGATCTGATCAAGTGGACCTCGGTGGCAATCAGTATCATTCCGCTGGTGCTCTCGGTGATTCTCTGGTTCAGTTACGACTCATCGACATCAGAGATGCAGTTTGTGGAGCGGTATCAGTGGATACCTTCACTCTCAATTCAGTACTTCCTCGGTGTTGACGGCTTGTCGGTGCCGATGTTGTTTCTGACCGGCTTGCTCTCGACGATTTCTTTGATCGTGTCGTTCAACATTACGAATCGCGTCAAGGAGTACTTCGCTTTCTTCCTGCTGCTCGAAGCGGGAATGATGGGTGTCTTTGCCGCGCTTGATTTCTTCCTGTTCTACGTTTTCTGGGAAGTCATGCTGGTGCCGATGTACTTCCTGATCGGCATCTGGGGCGGTCCGCGCAAGGAATACGCCGCGATCAAGTTCTTCCTCTATACACTCTTCGGATCGATCTTCATGCTGGTCGGTATTCTGATCCTGTATCTGAATTCGTCACCACACACGCTCGATATGATGGAGTTGATCACGCAGGGTTCAACCTTCGCTCATTCATTGCAGATTCTCGTCTGGGTGTTCTTCTTCCTCTCATTCGCGATCAAGGTGCCGATTTTTCCGTTCCATACCTGGTTGCCGGATGCGCACGTTGAGGCGCCAACCGCGGTGTCGATCATCCTTGCCGGTGTGCTGCTGAAGATGGGGACCTACGGATTCCTGCGCATCAGTTATCCGATGCTACCGCATGGGACTCAATTCTTCGCATATCCATTCGCCATATTAGGGGTGATTGGGATAATCTACGGCGCACTGGTGTCGATGGCGCAGACCGATTTGAAGAAGCTCGTTGCCTACTCGTCCGTGTCGCACATGGGTTATTGTGTTCTCGGCATGGCAGTGTTCTTCATCAACTCGCAAGGACAGCCGCATACGACAGGTCTTGCCGGCTGCGTCTTCCAGATGTTCAGTCATGGCCTGATCACCGGCGCACTGTTCTTGCTGGTCGGCGTGCTCTATGACCGTGCCCACACTCGCGAGATTGCAGCCTTCGGCGGACTTGGATCGAAGTTGCCGCTTTACACGGCGCTGATGACGGTGTTCGCGATGGCTTCACTGGGGCTGCCGGGCATGTCAGGTTTCGTCGCTGAATTCATGGTTTTTGTGGGCGCTTTCGCTTCACCGACCTACCAGATCATGACTGGGATTGCAGTCATCGGCGTTGTGCTGACCGCAGGCTATATCCTGCGGATGGTGCAGAAGATGTTCCTTGGTGAGTTTAACGTCAAGTGGTCGAGCCTGACCGAGATCAACGGTCGCGAGATTCTCGCGGTGACGCCGCTGCTCATCCTAACCGTTGCCCTTGGCGTCTATCCGAAGCCGCTGGTGACGATGATTTCTGCGACACTCGAAAATATTGTCTATATGGTGTCGAGGTAGGCAATGGCTGATCTCAGGTTGATGCTGCCGGAGTTGATTCTCTTTGTCTGGTCGATGTTGATGCTGTTGTACGGCATCAGTCGCAAAGAACCGGGCGGCAACACCATGATCTATCTCTCGATGCTGGGAATCGTCCTCGCCGGTTTCGCGATACCTCTAACCGGCTACGGCGTCGCCTTTGGCGGGACATTCGTTGTGGATCCGATCTCAATGTTTTTCAAGATGATCTTCCTGGGGGCGGCGTTCTTTGCCGTTTCCAGTTCATCAAACTTCATTCAGAGATTAAAGAGTGATCGAGGAGAGTACTTTACCCTGGTTCTGCTCTCGACTGTCGGAATGATGTTTCTGGTTTCGACCGGGGAGCTGATCACTCTTTATGTGGCACTGGAACTGACAACGATACCGCTGTTTGTTCTGGCGGCATATCGCAAGGACAGCCTGCAGTCCTCTGAGGCCGGCCTTAAGTATCTCATTCTCGGCGCGGTGTCGTCGGCAATCCTGCTCTACGGAATTTCGATGATCTACGGACTGACGGGGACGACCTTCCTGACGATCGCACTCACGCGCCTGCTCGAGCAATCGATCACGATGTTGACCTATGCGGATAACATCAACATGGCTCTGGTAATTGGCATGGTGATGATGATTGCTGGTTTCGGATTCAAACTGGCGCTGGTACCGTTCCATATGTGGGCACCGGATGTTTACGAGGGTGCTCCGACTCCGGTCACATCGTTCCTATCGGTCGCCTCCAAAGGTGCAGGCGTCGCGGCATTTGCGCGAGTCTTTTACACGGTGCTGCCGTCATTCCAGGAAATCTGGTGGGGCATGATAATCGCAGTGCTTGCCGCGGCTGCCATGATCATTGGGAATATCACGGCGATCATGCAGTCCAATGTCAAGCGCATGCTCGCATATTCGTCTATCGCCCACGCGGGATATCTTCTGATCGGATTTGTTTCGCTGCCCACTGGAATCAATGATCCCGCCTTCGGACCCGCCTCGATCATGTTCTACATGCTTGCGTATTTGTTTGCCAACATGGGCGCCTTTGCGTGCGCGATAGCATTTGAGAAGAATTTTGGATCATACGAAATCAAAGATTATCAAGGACTCGCGAAAGAATCACCAGCCTTGTCGGCAGTCTTCATGATCTTCCTGCTGTCGCTGGCGGGGATTCCACCGATGGTTGGATTCTTTGCGAAGTATTACATCTTTTTGGCGGGCTGGCCGAATTACTCCTGGCTGGTGATTATCGGCATCCTGACGTCGGTCATTGCACTCTACTACTATGCCAACATCATTAAGCAGATGTATTTCAATCGCAATGAAACCGCACTGGTCAAGGCGCGTTTTGACGGTCCGCTGGTAATTACATTGGCCCTGACGGTTGCCGGCACAATTCTCTTCGGAATCTTCCCCGAGTCAGTCATCAAGTTCGCCAGCACCGCTTTCGATGCCTTCCCCTTTTAGGGTTGACATCGATTCCGCTTTTTCGTAGACTCTAATTCGCCCATGTGGCGAACTTTTTATGAGCCCCGAAGGTAGTATCAGCAAAATATTCAAGAAATATATCATCTCTGGTGTATTGGTAATCGTACCGCTGATCATCACCTATGTAGTCCTGCGATTCTTACTCAGTTCGATCGATGGCATCCTCTCGCCGCTGCTGATCAAGTACCTCGGTTACGACATTCCGGGACTTGGTATTGCCATCGTGATTTTGTTGATCATCCTGACCGGTATCTTGACGCACGGAGTTATCGGTCGTCAACTGGTCGGAATTTGGGATAGTCTGTTGGGGCGCGTTCCGTTTGTACGGACGGTGTATCAAGCCTCGAAACAACTCTTGCAGTCGATCACAAATCCACAGGAGAGCATGTTTCAACGCGTTGTGGTGATCCCTTACCCCCGCACGGGGATGTACGTGTTTGCCTTTGCCAGTTGCGAGGTTGGCCTCGAGGGTGTACCGGGTAACGACGATTTCGTCGCGGTATTCGTGCCATCGACACCGACTCCGTTTACGGGGTTCACGTATCTTGTGAAGAAAGAGGAAGTTTATCCGACGAATATAAGTGTGGAAGACGCGGTCAAGTTTATTGTATCGGGCGGTATCGTTGCCCCGGAGTCGCTTGCCCCGCGCTCGCAGGGAGGCGTGTAAAACACATGAAGCTGTCCAAGCTTCTATCCGATGATCTCGTGATTGCGGACATGCCGGTGGCCTCCAAGAAGGACGCCATCGCATATTTGCTTGATCGCATTATCCAGCAATATCCGCTGCTCGATCACAATAAAATCGCAACTGCAATCGACGAGCGCGAGCGCATCGAAAACACTTCTTATGGTCACGGCTTCGCATTTCCGCACGCGCGCACTGATGAAGTCCAGCGCATGTACATTGCCGTCGGAGTAAGCAAGCGGGGGTTGACGGACAAGACTCCGGACGGCATTCCGTTACGCGCCGTGTGTTTAATGTTGACACCCTCGAATATTTCCCAACTTTACCTGCAGACTCTCTCGGCATTTGCGCGTCTGGCGCGAAATGGCGAGCACCTCAAGAGAATGCTCGAGGTCCAGACGCCCGCCGAGGTCATAGACGTGATTCATAACTCGGGAGTAAAAGTGGATCGAGACTTGCTGGTTCGCGACATCATGGTGGAGAAGGTCATTAGTGTGCGACTTGAGACGACGCTCAAGGAAGTTGCCAACCTATTCTACAAGCATCGCATCGGCGCGATGCCGGTGGTGGACGAACACGGCGGAGTGATCGGCCAAATCTCCAATCGCGACCTGATCCGAGCGGCACTTCCCGACTACAAATCGCTGATTGAGAATCTCTCAATGTCACCTGACGTGATGCCGTTCGACGATCTGTTGAAGTCGGCGGAAAAGACCACGGTAGGCGCGATCATGAACCCCGAACACGCGACCACAACCGAGGACACGCCGGTCGTCGAGCTCGCCGCGCTGATGATATTCAAGAATCTTCGTATGGTGCCGGTTGTGCGCGACGCCAAATTAGTCGGGGTGGTCGTGATTTCCGATATTGTCTCCAAAATCATCCGGGGTTAGTTTCGACCAGGATCGCATTTAGGCTTCCATTGATGCACGCTATCCGAATTTCCGTTTCAGCTTGCCATTTCCGTCGCGATTCGCGATACTTCCCAGCCTTATGACACAATTTTGGCTCTGGGCCGGTTTCATCGCATTTGTCCTGACGATGCTCGTCATCGATCTCGGAATCTTTAATCGCAAGAGCCACGCGATCAAGATGAAAGAGGCGTTGATCTGGTGTGCGGTCTGGATCACGCTGGCGATGGTGTTTTGCATTGGCACGTATTTCTACAAAGGGCACCACGCCGGAATCGAGTTTCTGACCGGTTATCTGATTGAACTGTCGCTCAGTCTCGACAATCTCTTCGTGTTTCTCTTGATATTCTCCTATTTCCGAGTGGCACCGACCCTGCAGCACAAGGTGCTCTATTGGGGTATCCTGGGCGCACTGGTGATGCGTGCGGTGATGATCGCAGGCGGTATCGCACTGATTACGAAATTCCACTGGGTGATCTACGTCTTTGGTGCATTCCTGGTTTTTACCGGTATCAAGATGCTGACCTCGGGCGACACGGAAGTTCACCCCGAGAAGAATCCGATAATCAAGCTGGCGCGCAAGCTGTTTCCGGTGACGCCACAGTTTCACGGTGATCATTTCTTCGCCCGCATCGACGGCCGTCTGTTTGCAACACCGATGTTTCTGGTGCTGCTGATGATCGAGACGACCGATTTGGTATTTGCGGTCGATTCGATTCCGGCGATTCTCGCTATTACCCGCGACACGTTCATCGTCTACACCTCCAACGTTTTTGCGATTCTCGGATTGCGCTCGTTCTACTTTGCGCTGGCCGGAATGTTCTACAAGTTCCGGTTTCTCAAGGTCGGACTGTCAATCGTACTCTCGTACGTCGGCATAAAGATGCTGATAGCAGACATCTACAAGATCCCGACGCTGCTTTCGTTGGGCGTAATTGTGGTGACGATCGGCACCTCGATTTTGGTGTCGTTCCTGATTCCGGCCAAGCCGGAAGCTGAAGGCAAACCGGCGGCGGTCAAGAGCGACGATCCGCTGTAGAGCGGCTATGTTGATGTTCCTGGTTCGCTTAAATCGATAATCTTCCTTTGAAAATAGAAATCAAAAGGCATGGCCGGCCAGACAACGCAGAGGAGCTGCGCTGAGGAGAAGTTTCT
>CAZKIH010000042.1:0-21788 GCA_964552775.1 uncultured Ignavibacteria bacterium
GTCAACTCAGTTTTGCCCTCGAGGATCAGTACCAGGTGTACAAAGCCGCGACTGCGAGTGAAGCGCTCGAATTGACCAAGGCTCACCATCCACATGTCGTTCTTCTCGATATTTCGTTGTCTCCATACAGCGGCAGCCAGGAAGGTCTGGAGATCCTGCCTGGACTGCTCGAGATTGATCCGTCGCTCAAAGTGATCATGGTGACTGGAAATGGCGAACGCTCGAATGCACTCAACGCCGTCCGGAACGGCGCATTCGATTTCTATGTGAAGCCGATAGAATTGGATGAACTGGGAATCATCATCAAGCGCGCGGCTTACCTGCAGAGTCTGGAGTTGGAAAACGCGCGTCTGGCCGAGTCGCTCCGCAACCAGGCGGGATTCTCAAGCATCATTGGCACTTCGGCCCGAATGCAAAAGGTGTTCAAGGTGGTTTCGACGGTAGCGCCGACTTCATATACCGTCTTGATCAGCGGCGACTCCGGGACAGGGAAGGAGTTGATTGCCAAGGCAATTCACCAACGATCCGAGCGTAGCGACAAGCCGTTTGTCACGATCAACTGCGGAGCGATTCCGGAAATGCTATTGGAATCAGAATTGTTTGGGCATGAAAAGGGCGCATTCACCGACGCCGTCGCGCAGAAGATTGGCAAGTTCGAGACTGCAAATCACGGGACGCTATTTCTGGACGAAATAGGGGAGTTATCGCTGGCGCTGCAGGTGAAGCTGCTGCGGTTTCTTCAGGATCAGATAATCGAACGCGTTGGCGGAAAGAACGTAATACAGGTCGATGTGCGGGTGATCGCGGCGACTAATCGTTCGCTCGACGCTGAGGTCGCACGAAAGCAGTTCCGCGAAGACTTGTTCTATCGACTGTCGGTGATCACTATTGAATTACCGCCATTGCGTGATCGCGAAGACGATGTCCTGCTGATAGCGGAACATCTGCTGAAAGCCTACGGCGACGAGAACCACAAGCTGAACCTAACGTTTTCCAGTTCTGCCCTGCAGGCCTTACGCAGCTATGATTGGCCGGGGAATATTCGAGAACTGGAGAATCGGATTAAGCGCGCGGTGATTCTTTCCGGAACACCGAGGATCGGAGCTGCTGATTTAGGTTTTGCTGGTGCAATCGAAACGGAGGTCAAATCGCTCCAGGAGGTTCGGGAAGAAACCGAATCCACTCACATTCGCGCGGCTCTACAGCGGAACAACTGGAATGTCACGAAAGCGGCACGCGAGCTCGGCACCAGTCGAACTACCCTTTACGATTTGCTCGACAAGTACAAAATTCCCAAAGCGAAGCAGTAAAAGCGAGTAAATGTTAGGCCTCTTTTCGCCGATTATATGAGAAGAGGAGTAACATGAAGAGCATATTGCTCATTGAAGACGATCTTAGCTTAACCGAGTCCTTAACAGACTTTTTCGATCCGAAAGAATTTCGGGTTGATACGATGGCTGATGCGCCGGGCAGCGTCGATTTCATCCGTTCGAATACGCCGGATGTGGTCCTGCTGGACGTAAATTTGCCGTCGCAGTCCGGATTGGATCTGCTCAAGCAAATTCGCGAGATCGAGGATGCTCCGCCGGTAATTGTCATTTCCGGATACGTGTCGACTGATTCGGCCATTCAGGCGATGAAGGAAGGCGCGTACGAGTATGTTACAAAGCCGTTCCAGATGGAACGCTTAATGACGACGATTCACAATGCTACCCGCGAGCCAAACGGCGTTGCCAAGACGATTCGCGAAGGGCATGCTCCTCTTCCCAATGACCACAAATCAGACCTTGATCCGAACCGCGAGATAATCGGTGTTTCGGATGAAATAGTGGAAATCGCAAAGATGATCGGACAGGTCGCCAAATCAGACGCGGCCGTGCTGATTTTTGGAGAATCGGGGACGGGCAAGGAACTCGTGGCGCGCGCGATTCATCGCAATAGCAACCGCTCCAAGAATGTTTTCTTGTCGGTGAACTGCGCGGCGCTGACGGAGACGCTTCTGGAATCCGAACTTTTCGGACACGAAAAGGGCGCCTTCACGAACGCTTACACGCGCAAGCTGGGCAAATTTGAATTGGCCAATGGTGGGACCATATTCCTCGACGAAATCGCCGACACGTCGCTGGCCACCCAAAGCAAGCTGCTGCGGATTCTTCAGGAGCAGGAGTTCGAAAGGGTGGGAGGAGAAGAGACTCTTCGGGTGAACGTGCGCGTTCTGGCTGCAACGAACAAGAGTCTCGTCTCATGCATCAAGGAAGGCAAATTCCGCGTTGACTTGTTCTACCGTCTAAAGGTAGTCTCGCTGTACCTGCCGCCGCTGCGTGAGCGGTCGGACGACATCGCCCTGCTTGCGAATCATTTTCTGAAGATCTACAACACGGCTTGCGGCAAGAATATTGAGGGGATCACGACTGAGGCCATGAAGATTCTTGGCAAGTACTCGTGGCCGGGAAATGTTCGCGAACTTGAGAACTCGATCCACACTGCCGTCGTCATGAGCAAGAACCGCTGGCTTGAACCGGCGGACTTGCCGATCACGAAGGATCGCCGCGATCTGATGAAGATTGATTTTGACGCACTCAAGGACAACTACTATCAGATGTTCCGCCGAGTTATCGAGCCAATATATGGAAAGATATTCTCGAACTCCAATGGTCAGATTTATGCGCATATTCAGGAAGCCGTTGAGAAGGCATTGATTGAATTCACGCTCCAACACCTTCATAATAACCAGGTCAAAGCTGCCGAAGCACTCGGGATCTCTCGCAATACGCTGCGCGATCGCATCGATCGTTACGGCATCAAGTCCTAATTCTCAAACCATCTGAACCAACAGACTGCCCTCCGATAAGCTCTGCGCTGTCATTTTAGGCATTACATGGCATAAACGAGCAGGGGCACGCTGGGCGTGCCCCTGTCGATGTCGGAAGAGTGTTGGGTTGTGGTTATTCTACCACATAGTTCGGCGCGGCTGTCATTTCGCGCCACGAGGTCTTCATTACGATCGAAATCAGCGGCGTTCCCGGTGGAAGCTTGCTGGGATCAAGGAAATCTGTGTCAAAATCCCAGATACGATCCGGGGGGCTGTAGTAACTGCCACCCCAGGTGCCAACAGCCTGGTCAGAGAGCCAAAGATCGACTGCAGATCCTTTCCAAGTAAACTTCTTTCCAGTCCAGTTCTCAAGGAAGCGGGGGAGATTTTCAAAGCCGCCGGAGTAGGTATTGCCGCCGGTACCGGAAGCCTTGTTTCCGGTCATGTAGGCGGCATTGACCTTGGTATCGCCCGCGGTTCTAGTTGCGTTCCAGCTATTGCCGTCGGTCCAGTTTTTTGACAAGATTGTCAAAGCGTCCGCCATGATTGACGCCGGTTTCTTATTCACGGAGTTGTAATCACCCAACGTATACACCGGATTCTCTGAAGCCAGTGTCAGACCTTCTTTCAACTCCGCACCGTTCTTGAGTCGCGTGGCGACGAGACTGCCGGAGATGGCATTGGCTGAGTAGATGATACCGCCTTCCGGCCAGTACGAAGAAGTATTCAGCTTCGCTATATCGATGTCATATGACTTAACATCTTTGTTCTCACGCCCGTCGCGGAAGGTCGATTGCGTAAGAATTCCGGCGCTGGTGAAGTCGGTTGTTACGTTTTGCCAGCTTGAGTCAGGTTTGCGCCACAAGACCTGGCCATCGATGATCTTGAGTCCGGCCTTGTGCTCGTAGCTATCAGCGTTGTCAGTGCCGGCGCGATCGATCATGTCCATCGGTTCACCGGACGCTACTACTGGCAGCTTCAGCTCGGTCATACCATGATTATGGTCCTCGACTTTGCCATCCCAGCGATCTATCGACTTGTTCACCCAATCAGGATCGTTGGAGTCAAGCCAGGTATTGTCAGCGTTCTTCATACTTCTGTAGGTGCCGGTTCCGTCTTTGATCTCAACGGTTCCACCACCTGCTCCCATGCCGGAGTTCGGATGACGACCGTACTTGATCTCTCCAGCCGCGGTCGTATAGGAATCGATCTTGAGCGAGACGTTCGACTGCAAGTACATGTCGGCATTTGAGTGAACACGGCCGCCCAGTGTCATGGCCGGACCGGGCGCGATTTCCAGGTCGTTTTCATAGAATACGGCAAACTGGTAAACCGGTACTACGGACGCGTCGACTGTCATCTGCAGGCTGGTGGCCGATTGCACACCGGCAGCACGCGCGGTCGCACTGATCACGTATTCGTCAGAAAGGGCGTAAAGACCGCGATAAGCGCCTTGAGTCAGGGTCTTGGAAACGGTACCACCGGGCTTCTCGATCTCATAGGTAACTGCAAACTTGCCGATCTGGATAGAGTCATCGGGAAGGGAAGTCGGCGGCTTACCGTACTTGTTATAGTAGTTGGTGATGAAGGCGCTGGCCTTTTCGAGGCCGGCCTCTGCGGCATAGAGCGCGCCTTGCGCGTTCATTTCATAACCGGCGATATCCACCTCGTTCGTCGATGTCATGATGGCATTCAAGCCGAGCAGTGACAACATCAACAAAAGCGAGAGAAATATCAGGGTCGTGAAACCGGATTCGCTAATGATCGTTCTTTTCATAGGTCCTCATTTCGTGGTCACCAGGTCTTTAGGCCGGAGACTCAGTCAGCGACGTATGACGGCGCTGTGACTTCACGCCACGCCGTCTTTTGAACAACCGAGATCAGGGGAGTGCCCGGAGGCAATTTCGCCGGATCAAGGAAATCGGAATCAAATGTCCACACACGGTTTGGAGGGCTATAGTAGCCTCCACCCCAGGCGGTGGTCGCCTGCGCGGATCGCCAGAGGTTTACGGCAGAGCCCTTCCACGTAAAATTCTTGCCACCCCAATTTTCGAGAAAGCGCGGCAAGTTCTGAAATCCGCCGGAGTACGATCCGCTGGCAGTCGCCTTGTTGCCGGTCATATAGGCAGCATTCACCGTCGTATGATTGGCGATACGACTGGTCAAGGCGCTGTTGCTATTGGCATCGTTCCAGGCAGTGGAAAGCACAGTGTAGGCATCGGTCATGATTGAAGCCGGTTTCTTGTTGACCGAATTATAGTTTCCAACGGTGTAAACTGGATTCTCTGAGGCCACGGTCAGGCCGGCTTTAAGGGTCGAGCCGTTCTTCAGGCGAGTGGCTGTCAGCGACGTACCGCTGGTATTTGCGGAATATAGAATTCCGTTTTCGGGCCAATATGCAGATGTGTTGAGCTTGGCTACATCGAGGTCGTAGGACACGACGTTCTTGTTTTCATGCGCATCTTTGAATGTCGTTTGCGTAAGAATTCCTGCGCTGGTGAAATCAGCTGTCACGTTCTGCCAGCTGGAATCAGGTTTGCGCCACATCACCTGGCCATCGATGAGTTTCAACCCCGCCTTGTGTTCATAACTATCGTAATTACTATCTCCGGCCCGCTTGATCATGTCAATTGCGGAGGACGATGACGAAACGACAGGTAGATTCAGTTCAGTCATTCCGTGCTCGCTATCCTCGACCCGGCCGCTCCAACGCGAGAGAGATTTGTTGACCCAATCCGCGTCTCTGGAGTCGAGCCAAGTGTTGTCAACGTTCTTCATGTCGCGGTATGTGCCGGCGCCGTCCTTGATCTGGACCGTTCCTGTTCCGGATGACATTCCGGTGTTGAGTGGGTGTCTTCCGTGAAGAATGTCACCGCATGCAGTCACATAAGAGTCAATCTTGAGCGAGTTGTCGGACTGGAGATAGAGATCCGAATTGGAATGAACGCGTCCGTTCAAAGTCATATCCGGACCGGGCGCTATTTCGAGGTCATAATCATAAAATACGGCGAATTGGTAAAGCGGAACCACGGAGGCATCGACTATCATCTCCAAGCTGCTGGTTGATTTGACACCGGGTGCAGTCGCGGTCGCCGAGACGACGTATTCATCGCAAAGCGCGTAGAGACCTTTGTAGGCGCCGTTGGTCAAAGTCTTGGAGACGGTCGCACCAACTCTCGTGACGGAAGAGGTCGTGACGAATTTGCCCAGCTGAATTGAGTCATGCGGAAAAGCAGTAGGGGGTTTGCCGTACTTGGAATAGTAACTCCGAATGAAGGCGGCGCCTTTCTCGAGGCCCGCTTCCGCAGAGTAGAGAGCACCCTGGGAGTTGAGCTCATAACCCGCGATATCTACTTCGTCAGCTGACGTCATGATCGCATTTACTCCCAGCAACGAGAGCAGTAATAAGAGGGAAAGAAAGATCAGTGTGGTGAAACCGTATTCTTCTTTGACTTTGTTCTTCATGGGTCCTCAACATCACATAGAGAGGTTTCGAATCATAGCGCTGGTTCTCAGCGTGTCATATCGAACAGCGTTCAAGAACTGATCGTTGCGATCTGTACGGGCAACAACATCAACCCGAACCTCGCGGACATATCGATCGACTGCGATTGTGTCAACTACGCTGCCATTGGCCAGCACGTATTTGAACTGGAGGTCAGAGATATTATCAGCATAGACAACGGGGTCACCGCCGCACTTGACCATCATTAATGCCGAGTGCAGGCTATCGGTGTCGTCAACGTAGTACTTGTAGAAGTCGAGCACGAAGATCCTGGAACCCTGCGGGTAGGCCTTGGACAAATTGGCCAAATTGTGGTGAATATTTCCGGTTCCGTCATCGTAACCGGTCACGAAGAAGAACTCACCCGAGTCCTTGACCTGATCATAAATGTAGGCCCAGGAGTCATCCACCAGACAACTAATGTCAGAATCCTCGCACCTGATCGCCGAAGACGCCAGTGACATATTCTCGCTCAGGGAGGCAGTGCAAAGCGGTTCGGCCATGAACACTACAGCGATGGTGTCCGGGTTGGAATTCCAGGAGTACATTGAAACAATACCAGGTTCAAGTCGATAGCCGGCCTGCCGAAGCTTGCTGACAAGCTCGTCAGCGGTGGCTCGTCCATTTTGCTGCATATCAGTTACGCCAGCCTGTATCAAGTGGCTCTGGTTCTGGTCAATAAAGAGCTGCATTCCGGCAGCGATTGCGAATGACGCAATGATCGACGCTATGAGGACTTCGACAATCGTGAAGCCGGCTGGATTCCCAACTCTCCTGAGGTTTAACTTTAGCTTTTTCATGTTATTCACCTACCTGAATGTAAGTTACAGTCGTGCAGGCTTTGGTAACGGCTTTCTCATCCGTATAGGAAACGACAACGGTGAGCTTCTTCAGGTATGAATCCAGATCGACAACTTGCCAACTCCGGTTCAAATTCCCACGCACGTCAGAACCACCAGCCATGTCATCATCAGAGATTCGGCGAAATTCTTCGACTTTTTCCCGAGTCGCCTGAACGATTTGAGTCGTCTTATCGGACCACACATTGCCGCGGATGGCGACCACCATCATCGAACTTAGAAGCAACAGGCCCATAGTGAATATCACCAGACCCATCATGACTTCCAGTAAGGTGAAACCATCTTGTGATTTTATTTTCATTCTCAACCTCATAGTTTTCATCGTCCGCAATGAGAGTTGCAAATGCTGAGCCGAAAACGGGGCGGGAGTACATTCTTTGCTAAACGGATAATTGACATTCGATTAGCAGGGAATTCCTGCTGAATGCGTAAAATCGGGATTATGGCAAATTGCCAATAGTATGGGAGAGCGGCAATAGCGTGTGGGCGGGTTAATCGATACCTGGACGAATCTGCCTAGATCTATAACGTCTGATAATATATATTATATAAACATTCAAAATTGATAACTGCTGTTTTTTGCTGGCTGTATTGCGATCCACCCCTATCCTATCTAATAACGATGCTCAGTAGTTTATTCTTTATGTAAATGATCTTGACGATCGTTTTGCCTTCTATGTGCTTCTGCACTTTATCGCTCTTCATCGCGAGCCCAGTGACAAACGTCTCGTCGGCACTTCGGTCGACCTGGATCTCATCCCGAACCTTTCCGTTGATCTGAATTGCGACCATCACGGTGTCGAACGCGACTGCTTCTGAGTCAAATGTTGGCCAACTGGATTTCAAGATTGACTCCTTATGCCCGAACATCTCCCAGGCCTCTTCGGCGAAATGCGGCGCGAGTGGCGCGATCAACTGGAGCATTTTGCTTGTGATGTACTTGTCGAATGCAGAATCGGGCTTCCCGGACGGCGTGTACGAACCGAAAAACTCCATAATTGCAGCGATACTCGTGTTAAACTGAAGCTGCAGCAATCCTTCTGAGACTTTCTTAATGGTCTGATTTAACCTTATGTAGATATCCTTGGAAGCCGGGTCGAGGTCGGCGATTTTGTAGGTCCGTTTGAGGTCGACCGGCTTGCCATGAGATGCTGCAACCTGCTCGACGAGACGGTAGAATTTATTCATGAATCTCTCGACACCGACAAGGCCGTCATTTGACCAAGGCATTTCCCGGTCGGCAGGCGCCGCGAAGTACATCGCCAGACGCGAAATATCGACTCCCCGCTCCTTCATAACCTCAATTGGGCTGACGACGTTTCCGAGTGACTTAGACATCACCCGCCCGTGTGAGTCGCTGACCATTCCGTGGTTGAACATGCGAATCGCCGGTTCGTCGTGCGCACACATTCCGATGTCCTTGAGGAATTTCGTAAAGAATCGGAAATAAATCAGATGCCCGGTAGCATGCGTAATTCCGCCGATGTAGAGATCGATGGGCATCCAGGCATTGCATTTATCTTTAGCAAAGGGCGTCTTGTCGTTCTTATTGTCTGTGTACCGGAGCATGTACCAGGAGGAGCAAATGAAGGTATCCATGGTATCCGGATCGCGCCGTGCCGGTCCACCACATTTTGGACATTTCACATTCACCCAGTCCGTTGCATCGGCCAATGGTGACCGACCTTTCGGGATGTAGTCGACTCCTTCGGTCGGCAGCACTACAGGCAGCTGTTCAAACGGCACCGGCACTTCACCGTCTTTGGGACAGTGAATGATCGGGATTGGCGTGCCCCAATAGCGCTGGCGCGAGATGAGCCAGTCGCGCAGTTTGAAATTCACCTTGCGAGTACCGAGTGTCTCAGACTCGACATGCTGTATAACGGCGTCAATACCGTCCGCGCCGATACTGCCATCGAACTGACCCGAGTTGACCATTTCGCCCTTGTCCACGTAGGCTTCGGCCATCTTCGCGGCTATAGGCTCTTCCCCGTGCTCGGGCTTGATGACGACTTTGATCGGAACGCCATATTTCTTGGCAAACAGAAAGTCGCGTTGATCGTGAGCCGGTACGCCCATGACGACACCGGTCCCATAGGATGCCAACACATAGTCAGCGATCCATAGTTGGGCGCGTTCACCGGAAAGTGGATTGACGGCGTAGAGGCCGGTGAAGACTCCATCCTTGTCATCGCTGACAGCCTGGCGCTCGATTTCGGATTTGGCGATTGATTTTGCGATGTATTGCTCGACAGCGGCCTTCCGGTCGGCGGGTATGGATAACTTCTCCAACAAATCCGCCTCGGGAGCAATCGCCATGAAGGTGACTCCGAAGATCGTGTCAGGGCGAGTTGTAAAGACAGGAATTTCGAGGTTAGAATTTTCGAGCTTGAATTTGATCTCGCAACCAACTGACTTGCCGATCCAGTTTCTTTGAATCGTCTTGAGTTGATCGGACCAGCCGTCGAGGTGGTCGAGGCTTGCCAGCAGGCGTTCGGCATAGTCTGTTATCTTCAGGTACCACTGATTCAGCCGTTTCTTGGTTACCGGATTATGACACCGCCAGCATGTTCCGTCAGATTCGACCTGTTCGTTGGCGAGAACCGTGTTGCAGGTTGCACAGAAATTCACGAGTGAGTCTTTGCGATAGGCTAAGCCGCGCTCATACATTTTCAGAAAGATCCACTGACTCCAGCGGTAGTAATCGGGGAAACACGAGGCTACTTCGCGATCCCAATCGAATGAGATGCCGACCTTCTTGAGTGTATTGCGTGAGACCTCGATATTCTTAACCGTCCATTCGGCGGGATGCAGACCAAGCTTGATCGCAGCATTTTCAGCCGGCAGGCCGAATGCGTCCCAACCAAAGGGATGAAGAACATCCTTGCCGAGCATCCATTGGTAACGTGCCATCGCGTCGCCGATGATGTAGTTGCGAAAGTGTCCCATGTGGATGTCACCGGAAGGATAGGCGAACATCACCAGCAGGTAATACTTCTCCCGGGGCATGTCGGGTGCGTGGAAGAGCTTTTGTTCTTCCCAACGCCCCTGCCACTTGGCTTCTATTGCGGAGAAGTCATAGCCGGAGCGGGACTCAGATCTGGTGTTGCGATCAATACTCATATGTGTCTACTAATTTTCATCGGCAGTCGTTGCTTACGGATACAGTTTGTAGAGCATGCGCGCGAACGGAATTGTTTCGCGCACGTGCGGCAACCCACAGACCCACGCCACTGTTCGTTCGATGCCGAGGCCGAATCCGGAATGAGGGACGGAGCCGTAGCGGCGCAGATCGAGATACCATTCGAAGGGTTCCAGCGGCAGGTTGTGGTGTTTGATTGACTCAATTAACCATTCAAGATTATCTTCACGTTGCGAGCCACCGATGATTTCGCCATAACCTTCGGGCGCGAGCAAATCGGCGCACATGACGACCTCCGGACGTTCGGGGTTTCGCTTCATGTAGAAAGCTTTTGCTTCGCGCGGGTATTGATAGATGAAGACCGGTCGATCAAACATGTTGGTCAGCACCGTTTCATCTTCGCCGCCGAGATCCATACCCCAGGTGATCTTGGAGCCAGTCTTCTGCAGTCGCTCGACGGCTTCATCGTAAGAGATCCGATAGAACGGTTTCTTTACGGCAATCAGCTTCATCACATCGCGTTCCAGGGCGACCAGATGATCAGACGCCTTTTCGAGGACCCAGTCGATGATATAGCAGATCATGTCTTCCTGCAGATCCATGTCGCCGACGATGTCCATGTACGCGACCTCGGCCTCGATCATCCAGAACTCGGTCAGGTGGCGGCGCGTCTTGGATTTTTCGGCGCGAAACGTCGGACCAAAGCAGTAGACTTTGCCATGCGACATGCAGGCGGCCTCAAGATAGAGCTGGCCAGTCTGAGCGAGGTAGGCTTTGCCGATATCGAAATACTGGGTTTCAAACAGCGTCGAAGCGCCCTCCCCTATCGACCCGGTGAGGATCGGGGTGTCGATCAATATGTACTTGCGCTCATAAAAGTACTGGCGGATGGCCTGAATAATCTCATTGCGAACGCGCATGATATGCCACTGGCGTGTTGAACGCAGCCAGAGATGCCGGTGTTCCATGAGAAAGCCGGTCGAGTGTTCCTTTGGCGTGATCGGGTATTCGGTTGAGACCTGAACGATTTGCAGGTCCTTGAGCATCAACTCGAAACCACCGACGGAGCGCGGCTCTTCCTTGACGGTGCCGGTGACGGTGATTGAAGTTTCCTGTGTTAACTGGTCGAATCGACTGAAGACCTCCTCGGAAACCTCACTTTTTACGATCACCGCCTGCACCATTCCCGTGCCGTCACGGAAGATGATGAATCGAATTTTCCCCGAAGAACGGGTATTGTACACCCAGCCTTTGAGGGTAATTTCCTGGCCAATAAACTGGTCGATATCTTCAATGTAGCAAAATTCCATGATCGCTCTCGTCGATTAAAGTGTTTCGTAGAAAATAGAATAATAGGTCGGTGGCGCAAGACCTTTTTGGCGACTGCTGGGTCGCCGCGGCGAAGGATTCTCCACTCAGCGGAGACGAGGTGTCGGGCGAGTCACCGGTGTCAAATACGAGAAGCGACTAATGACGAGCGACTTGAGCATTTCAACACCACAAACTGCGTTTCCAAGGAGTTTGGCACGAACAGAGATTGCGTTATCGAGCTTAGTGATGGGAATGCGCCCGATGATCGCCGAATTTCTTCCGCCCGGCACGGAACCGAATTGACGTGTGAAACCCAATTCAACTCCCATATGGTGCAGCGACTCACTTGAACGCCCAAACGGGTAGGCGAGGTCTACGATATCCCTTCCCGTAAGTTCAGATAGTATATTGCGAGAGATGTTTAGTTCCGCTTTCGCTTCCGGTATTGGCATTGTTGTGAGATCCCGATGCGTGTGGCCGTGTGAGCCGAAATGCACACCTAATTTAGCCAACTCCTTGATCTGTTCCGAGCCGAGATGCCTGCGCTTGCCGGCGCTGAGGAAGTTGTCCCAAACATTTGGCTTTCCGATGCAGACGGTCGGAATAAACACTGTGATCGGCAAATGCTTCTCTCGCAGAATAGGTGCGATGGACATAAGATCGTCGTAGCCGTCATCGAAGGTGATCGCGACTTTGGTGTGGTCGCGCAAGCTTTCCTCGACCGTTCCGCAAGTGAACCCAGCGGAGGCAATAGAGTCAATGAGCGCGGTGAACTGCTGGAACGACGTGGAACTGAAATCAATGGGCCTGGGCTGAAGACTGTGGAGAAGCAGTATCTTCGGCGATTCAGACTGGCGCCGACCCAGCAAGACCGAGATTAATAAGAGCAGGACAGCAACGACACCGGCTGCGAGAAGCAGAAAGGTCATTACGCCTTCAGCACCGACCAGTCAACCTGCTTGGTCAGCGCAGCTTTGACCGGCCCGAGCGCCACCATAGTGAGGTACTTGCCATCAAATACTTTCTTTGCCATGGCGCGGACATCCTCAAGCTGCACGGCGTCGATTTCGGCTGCCGTCTCTTCGAGTGAGACAAATTGATTAATGAATAGCTCGTGGCGAGCGAGGCGGTTCATGCGGTTGTACGATCCTTCAAGGGAAAGCAGCAGATTGCCTTTAAGCTGAGACTTGGTGTCTGCAACTTCCTTCTCGGTCAGCGAATTGGTTTTGACATCGGCCAATTCCTGGAGTATCACATTCAGGGCTTCCTTTGCTTTTGCGGCATCAGTACCAAGATAGATACCGAAGAGGCCGGTGTCCTTGTAGAAATCCTGATAGGAATAGATCGTGTAGACCAGGCCGCGTTCCTCGCGGACGGACTGAAACAAACGCGAACCCATGCCGCTACCGAGCAGAGTGTTGAGGATGAGCATGGCATACTTGTGCTTATCCGTAAACGAAATGCTCGGAAAGCCGAGGCAGATGTGCGTCTGATTCAGGTCACGTTTATGGATCACACGCTTTCCCTCTTTGTAAACCGGAGCTGCGACCTTGCCGGATTTCTTTGGCTTGTTGACGCGCAGCTTGTCTTTCGTAAGGTCGACGAGATGGTCGTGATCAACCGCACCGGCTGCAGCCACGACGATGCGATCAGTCGTGTAATTTCGCCCGATGTAATTGAGCAGGTCAGCGCGGGTCAACTTGCGAATACCTTTGGCCTCGCCCATGATCGTCTGGCCCAGGGGATGTGAATTCCAGAGGGCGTTGGCAAAGTAGTCGTGGACGAGTTCACCGGGAGTGTCGAAGACGTCCTTGATTTCCTCACAGATGACGCCCTTCTCCCGTTCGAGTTCTGCCGGGTCGAAAAGCGAGTCGGTCACGAGGTCGGTGAGGACATCGTAGCCGGTGTCAAAGTTCTCATCGATAACACGGCAGTAATAGCAGGTATTCTCGCGACTGGTGAAGGCGTTAAGAGTACCGCCCAGAATCTCAAGACTCTGGGCGATTTCTTTTGCAGTGCGCTTCTTAGTTCCCTTGAAGCACATATGTTCGATGAAGTGCGAGATGCCGTTTTCACGCGGCGTCTCGTTGCGGCTGCCGACATCAACCCAGATTCCAAGTGATGCCGATTTCAGGTACGGCATACGTTCAGACACGACACGAATGCCGTTATCAAGAACTGTACGCCGGTATTCGCTGGGCGTCAATTAACGACGCTCCCGACGCGGACCGCGGTGTCCACCACCGCCGCTATCACGGCGACGATAGCCGCCGCTGTCCCCGCTCCGCTCGACCGGTTCGGGCATGCCCTCCGGTCGCGGGAGCAGTGCTTTCTTTGAGAGACGAATCTTTCCGTCCGGTTCCACAGAGAGCACCTTGACTTCGATGATATCACCGACCTTCATTACATCTTCCACGTGTTCAATACGGTGGTGCGCGATCTCCGAGACGTGCAACAGACCGTCCGTGTTCGGGATGATTTCGACGAAGGCTCCGAATTCGGCAATGCGTTTTACCTTACCCTGATAGACCTTGTCAACTTCGGGCTCTTCCAGCAGAGCAAGAATCGCATCGCGGGCCTTGAGGCCGGCCGTAGCGTCAACTGAGGCAATGACGACAGTACCGTCGTCATCGATATCAATCTTGGCGCCAGTGGCTTCAATAATCGAGCGAATCATCTTGCCACCGGGGCCGATGACTTCGCCGATTCTATCCTGCCTGATCTTGATGGTCAAGATGCGCGGCGCGTAGATAGAAATATCTGCGCGTGGAGTTGCGATAGTCTGCTCCATAGTATCGAGAATCTTAAAACGGGCGATCTTCGCTTTGTCGAGCGCATTGCGCATGATCTCAAGGGTCAATCCGCCGATTTTGATATCGAGCTGGAAGGCGGTGATACCTTCGCGCGTACCGGCGACCTTGAAATCCATATCGCCGAAGTGATCTTCGTTGCCGAGGATGTCGGTAAGAACCGCGTGGCGGCTGCCATCAAGGACCAGGCCCATGGCAATACCGGCAACAGGCGCTTTGATCGGAACACCGGCGTCCATTAATGCCAGCGTGCCGCCGCAAACCGTGGCCATCGAAGATGAACCATTAGATTCGAGAACATCGGAGACGATGCGAATCGTGTACGGGAAGGCTTCCTCAGCCGGAAGAACCGGCTCGAGCGAGCGCTCGGCGAGGGCACCGTGGCCGATTTCGCGACGACCGGGTCCGCGGTTGGGGCGCACTTCACCAACCGAATACGGCGGGAAGTTATAGTGGAGCATGTAGCTCTTCTTGGATTCGCCCTCGAGGGCGTCCACAATCTGCTCGTCCATTTTGGTGCCAAGCGTGGTGACGACCAGCGCCTGAGTCTGTCCGCGAGTAAAGAGCGCCGAACCGTGCGTACGCGGCAGAACCCCGATTTCGCAGTTTATGGGACGTATGGTGTCGAGGTCGCGGCCATCGATGCGCAGGCTGCGGTCGAGGATGCGGAGGCGCAGATCGTCCTGCTCGAACTTTTCGAGATACTGCCTGATCCACATCTCGCAATCCGGGAATTCGGCTTCGAGCGCCTTCAGAACCTCTTCCTTGATTTTGTTGAGAGCTTCGGAATGTGCCTGCTTGTCGTGGATGTCGTGTGTGGCTTTGATACGATCTTTCGCCATAGATTCGACGCGACCAAATAAGGCGCTGGGAATTTCCGGTAAGATGACCGCGGCTTTGGGCTTACCAACTGCGGCGCGGATTTCTTCAACGAGCTTACAGACTTTGCGGATGTGCTCATGACCAAACGCGAGAGCTTCCAACATTTGCTCTTCGCTGATCTCCGTGCAACCGCCTTCAACCATCATGATATGCTCGCTCGTGGCGGCGATGATCAGGTTGAGTGCTGATTCTTCGAGTTGCGCAAAGGTCGGATTGACGACAAGCTGGCCGTCAATTAGGCCGACACGTACTGCTCCGATCGGGACGGTGAAGGGCACCGTTGCGATGTTGAGGCAGACGGAGGCGCCAATGATGCCGAGAATGTCAGCGTCGTTTTCCTGGTCAGAAGAGAGCGTGGTCACCATGACCTGTACTTCGTTGCAATAGCCCTCCGGAAACAACGGACGAAACGGGCGATCAATTAAGCGCGCCGAGAGAATTTCTTTTTCGGAAGGGCGGCCTTCACGCTTGAAGAAGCCACCGGGGATCTTGCCGGCGGCGTAGGTTTTTTCGCGGTAGTCAACCGAGAGCGGGAAGAATCCCTTTCCAAAGTCGGGTTTGTCAGCTGCGCAGACAGCGGTCATGCTGACCGTGTCGCCATAGCGTACCCAGCAGGCGCCATCGGCTTGTCGGGCGACGCGTCCGATTTCGACGGAGAGAGTCCGGCCGCCCAGTTCAATTGAGAATGTTTGCATTAATGTTCCTTATCCTTCTTGTTCTTAGCGCCGCAGGTCGAGCTGACTGACCAAATGACGATAACCTTCAATGTCGTGCTTGCGCAGATAGTTCAGCAGTCTTCTGCGACGTCCGACCATTTTGAGCAGACCATAGCGCGAGTGCATATCCTTCGGATTTTTTTGCATGTGCAGGGTCATCTCGTTGATTCTCTGAGTCAGCAGTGAAATCTGAACTTCGGGAGAACCTGTGTCGGTTTCATGCAGCCGAAAATGGCCGATGATTTCTTGTTTCTTGTCTTTTGACAGTGGCACTGTTACTACTCCTTAATTTACCTTACTATCATAAATCATTCTAATCATCTTCTCATCTCTTGCGATTTGTTCGATCAGTTCTGAGTCGCGTCCAAACTGGATCGGAGGACGAATGAACGCTGTCGGGAAGACACTTACGCGTTCGCCGTAGAGATCGCCGTCGAAGTCGAACAAGTTCACTTCCAGGTCAAAGCCCGGATGAGTATTTTCGCTAATATACATCATTCCCGGGTATCTAACAGACCCAATTAAAGAATACGCGGCGTAAACACCCGCTTTTGGCACAATTTTCTCTTTTGGGAGCCTCAAGTTTATGGTTGGAAACCCCAACTTTCGCCCCATTCCCTTTCCGTGCACAACCATTCCCGAGAATTCGAGGTCATGGCCAAGCAAGGTTACTGCGTCACCATAATTCCCGCTCAGAATCAATTCGCGTACGCGGCTGCTGTTGACCACCTCGCCGTTGCGCAGCACAGGCTCAAGTGCCTGTAATTGAAACCCGTATTGAGGCGCAACAGATTCCAGAAACTTGACGTTCCCCTGCCGTTTGTTGCCAAAGGCGTGATTGAAACCGATGACCAGATTTGACATCTTGAGGCCGGCAATCAGGTAATTGACAAGAAAGTCTGTAGCACTGACTTGCGCCAGCGCCTGGTCGAAGCGAAGCACGACGACGGCATCAAGCAATCCGCCGGCGCTCAGAAGCCGGATTTTTTCCTCAGTCGTCGTCAGCAGTTGTGGAGCTCGCGATGGTGAGATGGTGACTGAAGGGTGAGGGTCGAAAGTTACGAGAATCGATTTCAAATTCCTGGTGCGTGCCTTCTTTGACAATTCGGAGATGATTGACTGGTGCGCCAGGTGAATACCATCGTAGTTGCCGATCGTTACGGCGCTGCCATTCGATGCGAGAGCCGCAGCATCCACAATCGATTGAAAGAGCTTCAACTACATCACCCTTACATATTCGACAACGGTTTCATCGGCCATTCCCTGGAGCTTATCGCTTCCGTAGAGTGCCCTACCCACTGCCAGCAGGCGTTCGTCGGCATTTCGAAGGGCGACCAAGTCGCGTGGTCGAATTCGCTTGTCCATATTTACAACGTCGACGGCGCGAATCGGGACGCCGCGATCGACGAAATTCTCTCGCTCGGCGGAAACGTAGATTATCGGAAGATTCAAGATACGCTCGATTGAACCGAAGCTGCGGACGAAGCGATGATCGGTCAACAGGTGTTCCGGAGCAGATTCATGTTCCTTGGTGACCAGTTCGAGATCCGCCATTAATATCGCGGATCCGACATCCAATCCACCAATGCTGGTTCGGCGCAGGCTGTGGATATAGCCACCGCAGGCCAGAATATTCCCAATATCATGAGCTAGACTGCGAATATAGGTACCGGATGAACAACGAACGCTGATTGTCAATACCGGGTAGGTATAACTGACCACTCGAATAGACTCGATATTGATGTCCCTGACCTTCAGCTCTACGGGCTCGTTCTTACGGGCATAGTCGTAGAGCGGTTTGCCTTTGTGCTTCAAGGCTGAGTAGAGCGGTGCTGTTTGCTTGATATCACCAACAAACCTCGCGACCGTCGAGCTAACTTTCGCCGCATCCGGAATTGTGGCCGGCTCTACAGGCGTAATCTCGCCATCTCGGTCGTAGGTAGTCGAAGTCGCACCCAGCATGATCTGGGCATCGTAGCTCTTGCCTGCTTCGCTCAGGAATTGGGCAAGGCGGGTAGCTTTGCCGAGACAAACAACGAGTAATCCCGTCGCCAGCGGGTCCAGAGTTCCGCTGTGTCCAGCCTTCTTGACTTGAAGCAGACGCTTGACGCGGTTTACCACATTGGCAGAAGTAATACCTTCGTGTTTATCGATTAGCAGGAAACCGTTCATTTTGTAAGCGCTTCGCCGATTTGTTGGAGAATCTTAGTTTTCGCTTCTATGAAAGAAAGAGGGACGGTGCAACCGGCGGCATTGCGATGCCCGCCTCCCCCGTAGACCGCCGCGATTGCGGCGACGTCGAAGTCTTCGTGACAGCGGAGCGAAATCTTGGTTCGACTTGCTTCAACTTCGCGCAGCAATGCGCCGATCTTAACTCCAGTCGTGAACAGCGTGTACTCGGAGAGGCCTTCCATTTCATCGGCGCCGTTAACATACTTGTCGCGAATCCTCCTGTCTGAGAGCAGCAGGCAACTCCTGCCCTGATGATGAAGCTCCATGTTGGCCAATAGCTCGCCAAGCATGCGCAATTGATTTGGAGCGTAAGATGCATAGAGTGCGTCGCTGACTTTCTTTGTCGAAGCGCCCTTCTCGAGCAGGTCGGCGCAAACTCGCATCGCCTGAGGATTGGTGCTGCCGAAACGGAACCGCCCGGTGTCGGTCAGGATTGCGGTGAACAGCTCGTCGGCGATGTCACGATCAATATCAACTTTAGCAGCCTTGAACAATTCGTAAACCAAGATTCCGACCGCTGCGACGGATTCATCCACGAAGTTGACATTGCCGTAGAGCGAATTGCCCGGATGGTGGTCGATATTGATGATTTCGCATTCCGGCAAGAGCAGGTTATGCACATTTCCAATGCGTTCGAGATCAGGTGCTTCAAGGATCACCGCAAAATCAAAATTCGGATAGGTGGCCTTGGCATCGTAGACGTTGACGCGCCCATGCTTAGTGAGAAATGCGTATTTCGGATAGGCCGAATCGTGGTTGACGATCATTGGGTCACAGCCAAGATGTCGAGCCAATTCGGAAAGCGCCAATTGAGACCCAATCGAGTCGCCGTCGGGGCTGATATGAGAGACGATCAGTACCTTGCCGCCTCGCCGAAAACGGTCGATAATGCTGCCGACTATTGTTTCACGATTGAGGGTCATCGGGATCTTTCTCATGAATCTGGTCGAGCAATTGCTGAATGCGAAGCCCCTGGTCAATAGACTTGTCGATTTCGAAACGCAGTGTGGGGACTTTGCGAATGTGAAGTGTCTTTCCCAGCTCTGACTGAATAAATCCGCGGGCGCGCTCGAGCGTCTTGTTAGTGGACCTGCGAACAGCAGTGTCGCCAAAGACGGAATAGTAGACGACCGCCTCAGCAAGATCGCGCGTCACGGAGACCTCGGTGATGGTGATCATGCCGACGTGGGGATCTTTCATTTTGCGTTGAATGATTTCGGAGATGATCTCCTTGATCTGGACGCGCAGGCGGTCGGTACGTTTAAGATCAGCCACTAATAGTCATTTCTTTCAATATCAATAATATTGACTTCAGGATTCGAGGCGATGAACGATTCAACTTGCGAGAGTACCTGGTCGAGAAATTGCCCTTCATTCGCGACAAACGCAACTCCGAGGGTCGCTCGCTGCCACAAATCGTTGTCGTCGACTTCCGCCACGGAAATATTGAACTTGTTCTTCAACCGGTCAATGATCGCTTTGATGACATGGCGTTTGGACTTTAGCGAACGCGACTGCGGGATGTGAAGTACGATGCGAAGCGTGCCGAGGTACATTGGTATTACAGCTTACGGGCAATCTCCACCGTTTCGAAGGCTTCGATCAGGTCGCCCTCCTTGACATCATCATAGTTCTCGACCTTGATACCGCATTCCAGGCCTGCGGGAACCTCTCTGGCGTCATCCTTGAACCGGCGAAGTGAGTGAATATTACCGGTGTAGATTGCAATGCTGTCGCGGATGATGCGAGCACGGTCGCTCTTGTGAATGATACCGGACTGCACCGAGCAGCCGGCGATTACGCCGACCTTGGGAACGCGGAAGAGATCCTTGACCATGGCAACGCCGGTGATGCGCTCTTCGTGATCGGGCTCGAGCAAGCCCTCGAGGGCTTTGTGAATGTCGCTCTCGGCTTCATATATGATCGTATACAGGCGTACATCAATTTTTTCGCGAGCGGCAACTTCCCGCGCACGCGAGTCCGGCCGCACATGGAAGCCGATTACTATGGCATCCGAAGCGGCGGCCAACAGAATATCGGATTCCGTGATTGCGCCGACACCGTGGTGGATCACATTGACGCGCACTTCTGAAGTACTGATTTTTTCGAGCGTGTCGCGCAGCACCTGAACAGAACCGTCAACGTCGCCCTTGATGACGATATTGAGGTCCTTGATTTCGCCTTCTTTGATCTGGTCGTAGACGTTTATCAAGCTGATGCGTTTGATCTGGCGGTAGTCCTGTTCACGCTTGATTTGCTGACGTTTGATCGATATTTCGCGAGCTTCGGATTCGCTGCCAACGGCCATAAATGAGTCACCCGCTTGAGGAACGCCGGAGAGTCCGACGACCTGCGAAGGTTCACCCGGCAGAACTTGCTCTTGTTTTTCACCCTTGTCATTGATCAAGGCACGTACGCGGCCGGCGAAGTTGCCGGCAACGATTGGGTCGCCGACGAAGAGCGTGCCTTTGTCGACAATGATTGTCGCGACGACGCCTCTGCCCTTGTCAAGTTTGGCTTCAACAACTGTTCCGCGCGCCAGATGATCAGGGTTACTCGTTAATTCGAGAACCTCAGCCTGGAGCAGAATCATTTCCATGAGCTTTTCGACGCCCTGGCCGGTCTTGGCGGAAACTTCGACATAGATCGTCTTGCCGCCCCATTCTTCAGGAACGAGGTTTCGGCCGGCAAGCTGCTGTTTGATGTGATCCGGCTTGGCACCCGGCTTGTCCATCTTATTAATGGCGACAATGATCGGCACATCGGCAGCGCGAGCGTGGTCGACCGCTTCGATCGTCTGCGGCATTACGCCATCATCAGCGGCAACCACCACAACGACGATATCGGTGATATGCGCCCCACGGGCACGCATCGCGGTGAAGGCCTCGTGACCGGGCGTATCAAGGAAAGTAATCTCACCGGAGGGCGTGGCGACTTGATAGGCGCCAATATGCTGGGTAATCAATCCGGATTCGCCGGCAGCGACATTGCTTTTGCGGATGTAGTCGAGCAGCGAGGTCTTGCCGTGGTCAACATGCCCCATGATCGTGACGATAGGAGCGCGAGGCTGCTGATCGTCCTCATCATCTTCTTCCTCTTCCTCCTCCTCGATTCCAATCTCTTTGACCTCTTCGATCTCCAAGTTGTATTCCAGAGCGAGGGTTTCGATTGTCGTGAGATCCAGCCGTTGATTGATGGTCACCATCATGCCCAATTCCATGCACTTGGCGATGAGATCCGCGGCTTTGACCCCGATGATTGCCGCGAGCTCCGCCAGGGACATGAACTCGGTCACCTGGATTACATTGGCCTCTTCTTCGACAATCGTGCCGTCCGGTTTTTCGCGGCGCTTGTATTTCTTGACGCGCTTGCCAAGATCGATTTTCGCCATCGTTTTTTTGACGGCAGCCTTGACGTCAGCCACGTTGATGTCGGTATGGCGTTTCTGTTTCTTGCGCTCGCGTTTCTGTTTGCGCGACTGCGTGCTTTGGCGGGCCTTGCGTTCGATGATTTGCGGC
>CAZKIH010000043.1:0-21707 GCA_964552775.1 uncultured Ignavibacteria bacterium
GTACGAAAACACCGGACGCCCGGAAGCCTTCGGTATGAAATAGTACATCAAGCCGAGGTATGGCGTCGTCAAAAAGAACGCTACCGCATTATGACCGTACCACCACTGCACCAGCGCATCCTGCACGCCCGCATAAATCGGGTAGCTCTTGAGCAGGTGAACCGGAATCTCTATCGAATTCACGATGTGCAACAGCGCCACCGTCACAACCGTCGCGATGTAGAACCAAATCGCCACGTACATATGCCGCTCACGCCGCTTGACAATCGTCCCAAACATGTTGATCGCAAATATCACCCAGACCGCTGCAATCAGGATGTCAATCGGCCACTCCAGCTCCGCGTATTCCTTGCTCGTGGTGATCCCCAGCGGCAGCGTCACCGCCGCCAGCACGATGATCAACTGCCAACCCCAGAAATGCAGCGAACTCAGCAGGTCGCTGAACATGCGCGCTTTGCACAGCCGCTGCAGCGAGTAGTAAATGCCGGTAAAAATACCGTTGCCGACAAATGCGAAAATGACCGCATTGGTATGCAGCGGCCGCAGTCTGCCGTAAGTCAGCCACGATACGCCGAAATTCATCCCGGGCAGGAATATCTGAAGGGCGATAATAACGCCCACCAGCATACCCACGGCGCCCCAGATAATCGTGGCGTACGTAAAGTACCTGACAATCTTGTTGTCATAACTAAACGTCTCAAGTTGCATGCGTCGGTTCTCCCTCACTTATCGTTCGAATCATTTGTCTTCCCATTATTATGTGGCTTGATGTCCTCGTGCAGTACGCGTACACTCGGCGTATATGTGTCCTCGTACTGGCCATTGCGCACCGCCCAGATGAACATGAATAGAAATCCAATCGCCGCCAACAGACTGGCCCCGATCAACACAATCAGCGCGGACATCAGCTCAACCTCATTTGTCGTGCGCCCAACCGCGTCATCACGACCGCGAACCCCACGACGCTCACCGAGCTAACCGGCATCAGAATCGCCGCAATCAGCGGCGATAACTGGCCGGTCACCGCGAAAAAGCATCCCACGATGTTGTAGGCCAGCGATAAACCAAAACTCGCCAGCACGATTCTGCGCGCGTATCGGCTCAGCATCAGAAAGTCCGGCAGTCTGCCGAGCGAATCGGCAGAAAGGATCGCGTCACTGGCGGGCGTAAATGATGCGATGTCCTCGCTCAGCGCGATGCCGACGTCCGCTGCCGCCAAAGCTCCGGAGTCATTGAGCCCATCTCCGACCATCAACACGCGCTTTCCGGTAACTTTCAGGCGGTCAACATAGTCAAGCTTGTCGTGGGGCGATTGGCTGAAGCGCATATTCTCTGGCCCGCCAAATAGCCAGGCAATTTCCTGTGCCTGTGCCGGATTGTCTCCGCTGACCAACGACACCTCATAGCGGTCTCGCAGCGCAGGAATGATCTTCTCCGCCGCCTCGCGAAACCCGCCGCCAAATTCAAATCGTCCCAACAACCGACCGTCAAATCCAACATAGACTCCAGCCTCAGCCGAATTGCTCCCAAGCCACCGCGCCGAACCCAATCTCATCTCGCCGGCGGAAAATCTCCCGCTGATCCCCTGACCCGGAGTCTCCACTATCTGTTCTGCACCTGCCGGTCTCGCGCCATTCACCCATTGCGCAATCCTGCGGCTCAACGGATGTGTCGAAGCCTGCGCCAGCGCCTTGATCATCGCAAGCTGCTCTTCGGATAGTCTCTCACCCACAAAATGAACTTCCGAGTCTGTGGCCGAGGTCAGCGTTCCTGTCTTGTCAAAAACCACCGCGTCGATCTGCGCCAGGTTCTCAACTACATTTAACTCGCGCAGGAACAGCCCTCGCCGCCCCAGGATTTGCATCACCGTGCCGAACGCAAAGGGGATCGACAACGCCAGCGCACAGGGGCAAGCGACTATCAAAACCGCTGTCGTGTTGGACACCGCAGCCTCTGCTCCAAATCGGAACCAGTAGACAAATGTCGCCACTGATACCGCGATAATCGCCAGAGTGAATTGCGCCCCGACTCGCTGTGAGATCCTGGTCGCTCGACCCATTGTCGGGCGTCCAAACTTGCTTGAACTCCACAGGCTGACCAGATACCCTTGCGACACATCCTTGATCACTTCCATCTCCGCCGTCGAGCCGACGATCCGGCCGCCCGCATAGAGGATCTCGCCGGCACGCTTGACCACAGGCCTCGATTCCCCGGTCACGAAACTGTAATCGATCGATACTTCACTCGAACGCAGCACCGCATCCGCGACAATCAATTCGCCGTTGCGACTCAGCACAACATCACCCGGCTTCAATTTTGACAACACCAGTTGCTGCTCACCCGTCTTCGACTTAACCGTCACCGACAATGGAAAGTAGGACTTGTAGTCGCGATCAAACGAGAGCGTTTGAAATGTCTTTGTCTGAAATACCCTGCCGATCAGCAGAAAGAACACCAGCCCCGTAAACGAATCGAAATAGCCCGTGCCGCTTTGCGTTACAACCTCGTAGACACTGCGCCCGAACAGCGCCACGATTCCGATCGACAACGGCAGGTCCAGGTGAATCTGCTTCACCGTCAAACCCCGGTACGCCGCCCTGAAAAAATCAACCGCGCTGTAGAAAAACACCGGCAGTGCCAACAGCAGGCTCAGGAATCCAAAATACTGCTGATACTGCGCGCCAACACCGACCTCTCCGGCGAGATAGTCAGGGAAACTGAACAACATGATGTTCGCAAAAGCGAACCCCGCAATACCCGTCTGCAGAATCAGCCGCCGGTTGTCGCGGAGAAACGACTGCTTCTCAATAGTCTGCAGTGTAATCTTTGGCGTGTAACCTAACTGCGCCAGCAACTCCGCAATTTTGCGAAGACTCAACTCCGTCTGCCGGAATGTCACCGCGAGACTGCGCTTGGGAAAGTCCACCCGTGATTCAAGGACTCCCTCGTTCAGTCGATTCAAATTCTCGAGCAGCCAGATACAAGAAGAGCAATACATCTGCGGAATGTGAAAAGTGACACGGCTCGTCGTACCATCTGTGAAGTCAAGGAGCTTCTGCCTCACCGAATCGTCATCCAGATACTCGAACCGATCCGTAGTTTCTTTCCCCTTCAGCGACAATCCAGTCGCCCCATGAATTTGATAGAAGCTGTCGAGATTGTTGTTCCGGAGCAGATGGAATACGGTCAGGCAGCCGCGACAACAAAACGAGCGGTCACCCTCGGTCATCGAATCACGACGGCACGCTTCCCCGCAGTGAGCGCACTGGACTTCCTGTTCTACCTTAATAGCGGACATCAGCTTACCGGAAAAGAATCTACTCTTACATTGTGAATCTTAGCACAATGTCGCTCGCAAAAACAACAGCTAATTTGATGTGCCACAACGATGATGTCAAGCCAATTTTGCGATAAAATAGGGTTTTTGGACTGCTTTAATCGCTTATTCTGATTGATCAGATCGAGTGTTTTCTGCAGCGGCAAGACTACGCAACGCCGACTCACCATCATCGCTACGCACTTGCCGCCAGTTCCCCCAAGTGAAAATTTGCACAAGTATTACCGGCAGGGTAGGTCTGCTTTAAGCTGCCTCTGTGTGTCATTCCCGCGAAAGCGGCTGCCGGAGGCGTCCAGCTTCTCTTGAATACTCGAATCACAACTGTTTCAATGAGTCATTCCCGCGAATGCAGCTGCCGGAGGCGTCCAGCTTCTCTTGAATACTCAAATCAGCAGCCTCTCTGCGGAGACCTGCCAATCCCCTTCTCGTCAAATCTCACAGTGAACACCAACCTTCCCTTTTTCACACCTCGCGCTTATTCCGCGCTATTCTTTCCCTATCAGTCTCGTCAATGTCACCGTACTCACGCGGTCCGCATACGAATACGCCACCTCATTCATCATCTGCCTGATGATATGTATCCCCAGACCACCCGGCTTGCGCTCGTGAAGCGGCATTTCGAGTTTTGCCTGCGGTGCTTCCCTGGGATCGAATCGGTGCGAATCAAAATCCGTCAACTCCGCCACGACGCGATCGGCCTCATGCCGGACCCGGATCTCGATACGCTCGCCGCCCTTGGGATTGTATTTCACGACATTGGTGTAGATCTCTTCGATCCCCAGCAGGATCGCAAATATGTCACTTTCCGGCACGCCCTCAGCCTTTAGATACTGCTCAACACGATCATGGAGTTGTGCCGTCGCCTCCATGCTCCGCCCGAGGACTATCTTCAGAGGCTCATTCATGCGTCGATTTTGTTCATAGCTGCAAGTCTTCTATTCTCTAAACCGGAAATCTTCATATACGGGAGAACTGCAGAAAGGTTTTTGCTGATGCAGTGCCTCGAAGGTCGGTGAGTTATTTTATCCGCCTGTTTCAGGTTCCGAATCTAACAATATTCGAGGAGATTGCAAGCGAAAAGCGCTGTAGCACTCCGCCTCAGTAGCTCGTTTTTGAAGTCGACAATAATCCTTCATTGGGCGGCACCGCGTCTATTGCCGTAGCAATGTGCTCCGTGTAAGCAGGCGCGTCAGCCAAATGCGTATCACTTCGCTTTTGAGCGGGTACTGATAGGCTGCTCTTGCGCCCATACACTCGCGCCTAAATGCAGAACCGGGAGCTGCAGCGCACTCCCGGTCCAATTCGAATCTATTGTAGACTTGACTCTATTGACACGAAGCGCACGGCGCGGCACCGCCCGTAAAGATGTAGTTTATCAAATAGACTGCGTCAGAGATGTTGACCCCACCACTGCAATTAGCATCTGCGGAAAAGACTGGATTCGGCGCGGGACCACCGGAGAAGATATAGTTAATCAAGTACACGACGTCAGAAATTGAAATCGCCCCCGAGCCATTCGCGTCGCCACACTCCCATGCCGCC
Source organism: uncultured Ignavibacteria bacterium (assembly GCA_964552775.1). Taxonomy (GTDB): domain Bacteria; phylum Zixibacteria; class MSB-5A5; order CAIYYT01; family CAIYYT01; genus JADJGC01. The sequence goes on from CAZKIH010000043.1 coordinate 4,880, forward strand.
TTGCCGGAGAGCATGTACAAGCCCTCGCTTCCGATTCGTGCGTATGCGCAATAGTTTTGTTCAGACTGAGAGGTTTGTAGCTCCTCTATATTACCTCCGTCATAGTCACACCGAACGATAACAGTCGCCGTATCGTACAAGTACTTCCTTCCGGCAAAGATACCGATATCGAGACTATCACCGGCTGGAATCGCGGGTGAACTCGTTATGAACAACGGGCCTGAAGGAAATGTCCTGTCAGAAGCATAGTCATTCGCGCCTTTTGGCACGGGACATGTCATAACGAACAATTCAATAGAATCAGCGACAATAGAGGAATCAGCAACGATTGTGTAATTACTAAAGAAATGGGGCCAACTCGCAAATGCCGTCATCTCCCAACTACTCACAAAGACCTCAGGCATCGAATTATGCGATATTATGAACGATCCACTCATCGAGATGGAGTCAGACACGACTATTGTAACAGAAAATGTGCTGTCGTCCAACAAAGCCATCTGAAATGTACTCACATGAAGATTATTCTGGAAAAATGAAAGAGTCGGTGCACCGGACAGACTGACTGAGGTATGGACTGTGATAGTCACCTCGTTGGTCGCAGCTTCAAATGATGCCGAGAGACTCGAGATGAAGGTGCTGTCCTCCTTCAAAGTCGGGATACCAAAATTGAGGTCCGAAGAGACCGTATCTGGGGAGATTATTACCGGCTTGCAACCTTCTGCTACCACCCAAATTCGCTCATCAGGCTCTACCGAGTAAATCGTGAAGGGCTTCGACATGGATGCTGGATCTATGAATCCCATTTGTTCGAATGATTGTATGTCTTGAGTGCCGGACCATCGTTTGAATTCGCTGGTCACGATTCCAACTATGGCCCCTTTGGCATCCGTATGCAATTGGATAGGAATGTTTTTCCCCCCTATCGATGCGAAAAGTTGATTATTAATTACGATCCCCTGACTCGTATGCCCCGCGCTCTCAAAGTACGGCCCACGAACGTAATTCACCGATGTACTTGGGCGCTCCCACCTGATGTACCCATCCTCGGAGAATTGCTGATCATGCAATAGGAATTCCTTGCACGGAGTCACGCCACTTGGAATAGCATTTTCGAAGTTATTCCAGTCCCCTTCCAAGTAGAGCCAACAGCTTCTCCCAGAGTGGAGAAAGTTCTGAGATTGCATATTCGAGATGAGTTGACCAGGATCATGATTTGCGTCGCAGTACTCCTCTACCTCCGACCGGAGATTGTTACTCATGATAGAGCTATGGAAATTCGCGTAACCCCCATTGCAGTAGAGCGCGGAATTGTTGTCGCTATACTCCTCTCCAAGATTCAAAAAGTAGTGCCCGATTTCATGGGCGAGGAATCTATCGAATTGTAAGCTCGCAAAGTCCTGGTTACGATCGAAAAATGTCTTGTGTCCTCTTTCCCAGAAAGATGGGTACTTAAGATCTTCCCTTTGGTATGAATCTCCCATATTGGGAGTTGTTACGCGCTTTATCAGAACATCGCTCGACGACAAAAAGTCCTGATCCGAGTGAACGAGTACAGAATTGACAGCCACCAACCCGTTCGTCGCATTCAGAAAGAATGAATTGAAATTGTCAAGTTTGCCCCTGACCTGATTGAGAATACCTTGGTAATCTGAGGCGACAATTGCATGGTCAAAACCAAGCACCAGGTCAAGTTTGGCTATTCGATGATTCAGCTGAATGCTATTCGTCGTGCCATCAAAGATCCACTTCCGGAGAATGTCCGTTCCATCAACAAATTGATTGTCGAGATAATTGAAATATAACGCTCTCCACGGCAGTGGCTCGTCACAAATCTCGTTCGGATATGGATTCGGATCCGGCATGAGATTATCCGGGATTGACGGATGAAGGGCCTTAAGCGTACGTCCTGCACCGATAATCTTGTAAGCATAGACCTCATCTCCCGGGAGCAAGCTTGCAAATGTCAGGTCTCCAGAAGCGCCCGTTGGTCCTGCTTCCTGAATTAGCTGGTCATCGCGATACAGTTTTGCGCAGGCGCCATTGACAGGCACGCCCGCGAGGTTCTCATCCGGTCCGTAAACCAAGTGAATTATCCCTGACGGCGGTGCAACTTCATAAGTGATCGATACCGTCTGTCCGCTGTTATCACCGTTGGAGCTGTTGACTACTACGATTCCCATGTAGGTGTCTGGCGGTAATGCCGTCGAATTGATCCAAACTGTGACCTGCTGAAGATTTGACGTGCCTTGAAGAGGGGAAACGTCAAACTCCGTCGAATTCTCGACGACGCTCCAACTCAGCGTCCCTCCCCCACTATTCGAAATTGTAAAGCTCTGCGCCGGCGGCAACGCGCCCCCTTGTACCGCCTCAAACGCAAGAGACGTTGGAGTCAAGACTATATGCGGAGGTCGAGCTACAGTGAAGGTCGCATCGTCGGTGTCGAACAAGCTCCCCGGATCAGTCGCCCTGAAAGAAAACGTCGCACTACCCTCAAAAGTGCCTCCCGGATAGCTGACGGTCGCGATTCCGCTGCTGTTGATGTTAACCGATAACCCGTTCGGATTCGAAGATGTTGCTGTCCATACAATTTGATTGTCGGGGCTTTCGGCGTCTGTTACGTAGTTGTCCAGCGATATCGTCGCAAAGGACTGACCAGAGTTAATAGTCTGATTTGGAATGTCACTCACGACCGGGGCAGTGTTAGTCTGGCTTCCAATCATGATGTCCTCGGTTCCGCAGTCGTAATAGAGTGGATAGATGACGCCGCCTCCCTGCGGGTCAAACCTGAACTCGCCATTCGGCCCAACGAATGAGGAGTCGATATTGACTGACTGAGCCGGCGTTCCGAGAGGCACTTGCATCGTCAATGTTGCGAATAGCCCGTTCGACTGCGGTGCTATTGAGCCAAATGGAACCCCAACCCATCCGATAAGGACTTGATTGAGTTCGGGCACAAATCTCTGCAGCGGCATTCCGCCGGTGGCGACACTTCCGGCAAAACTGACCGATGTAATCTCCACGTCATTGGAATTATATGAAAATCCAAGTGACAAGGCGCTGAGAGTCACGTCATTCGTAATGCGGATCTGAATCGTTATTGGCTGACCGTCAACAGCTGGCTTGCTCACCGGACACACAACCGAGACGCTGTTCTCGGCATTGAGCACCGAATGCAATAGTAGCCAAACGCAAACGAAGTAAAGAAGACCACTTGCTTTCATTCTACCTCCCTAATAGGCCGAATTTGACATTGACTCGCGAAATCTTCGTGGAGGACGCTCTGCGAATGTCCCTCGGGTGCCCACAAACTCAATGTCTCGTCGTGAGACATTATGGCTTCCACCACAATTATTGGTCCGCACCGAATTTCCTGAAAGTGCAATGTTGGGATAATCGTTCCGACCCTGTTGTCGTGTCTTTAATCATGATAATTGACTCCATGATAATAACTAAACACGATCGAGTTGTCAATTCCATTAACTAGCCTCCTCGCCGGCGCTTGTCACTGCGCCAGACTAACTCGCTTCGGATCCGAAGCCAGTGTAATGGGCACCGATACACCACACACCAATTCTGACGATTCCCGCCCGTGCCTTTGAGATCCCTCAAACTGATTTGGATATTAATGCCGGAGGGGGGAATCGAACCCCCACGGGTTTATGGCCCGCCGGATTTTGAGTCCGGTGCGTCTACCAATTTCACCACTCCGGCAAACGGTGATTGTATAATCTTTTCCCGCTGAACTGTCAAGCAATTCTCGGAATTCGATTCACATCACTCCGCAAATTCCCACCACTTTGCCCGCATTATCTCAACCCATCACGGGCACGCCGCTCCCGGTTCCGGTCCGCCGCCAAATATGAAATTCACGATGTACACGACGTCGGTCAAATTGATCCTGCCGTCGCAGTTGCTGTCGCCCGCTCCAACCGGAATCGGCGCGGCCCCGTGCGCAAACAAATAATGCATGAGGCCAACGACATCCGTTATGTTCACCGAGAAGTTGCCGTTGACATCCCCAACGACGTACGGGAATTTCATCCAACCTCCGTACTTGGCAACACCCATGTAACTGTAATCGAAATAATCATAGATCATCGAGATGTTCTTGGGATTCGGCCCGGTCTTCATCTCCAGCGTGGTTGCCTCTCCCCACCAGTTGTATTTTACATCTACGTCGTATTGACTGCTGTTGCTCAGGTCCCATCGCCCGTTGCCAAACAACTGGCAGTGATGAATCGCAGGCATATAGTCAGGATTGTAGCCGGAAACATCGATCCCGCTGTTCTGATTGTACAGCACCTTAGTCTGCTCAATCGTGATCTGGCTGCTTTGAACCTGAATTCCATTATTCATATTGTAACTCGCTTCACCGCCGATGACCCTGCCGGTGGCCGAGCTAAGACTCAATCCATGTCCGCGATTGTTGGTGAGGACGCAGTTGCTGATCTCGCAGGCGCCCGAAACATAGACACCATTTCCGCCATAGTAGTAGTACGGGTCGCCGCACCCGGAAACCCGACAATGAGACATCTTCATCATTGCCTGTCCTCCGTTCTTGACAATCCCGGCAATTGCATTTGTTATGACAAGGTATGATGCCTCAAGAATCGTTGTGGGTGAGGAAGAGTAACCGCCGAGTTGAACACCGTTCCAATATTGCGAGTCAGCAGCAGGCTGTGACATTGCGCCGAAAAATACGCTGTCGCCCGCGCTGCCGAGAACTCGCAAACTCGCTCCTTCCTGGATATACAGTGTCACATCGGGCATGAACTTGACCACAACGCCCGCGCTGATAGTTAGGCTGTAACCATTCCCTACTATGATGTCACCAACCACGATATATGGGTTACCACTCGCCGTCCAGATCCCGCCTATATACCCTGCCCAACCACCGTAGATGGCTTGGCTGGTTGGTGATTGTGCGGATCCCCATTCGTTCAGCGCGTCTTTGTATTCGACCTTCAGCCAGCCGCCGGCCGAAACCTGCAGCAACCCGTCACCATCAGCGAGTGCTTGAATTGCTGTGCTCTGCGATTTGGCTGATATTTCCCGCCGTAAGATCTCTTGATACTCTTCTTCCGATCTAAACCCGTCGGGATACTTCGAACGAATCACTCGTGCGATCCTCTCGACTTGAAGATCGAATGCAATTCTTCCCCGAAACACTCCGCTGTTCGTGCCGGTCTCCTCAAGATACACTGTTTCGTCGTCACCAACTTCGCTCGACACTTCCACCTCTGCCTCGTCGACCAAGTCCGCATTCGAATTAAGATCTGCATCGCGGACTTCGATGTACGCCGTATCGCTGCCCGGAGGGTAGCTGATGTCCACTTCGCTCCAGAAAGCATCAGTGAGCGTGACTTCTCCTGTCGAGCCGCTTTCGGCACAGCCAACGCACCCGCCGTATCTGACCTGTCCTTGATAGGAGTTGTCGAATTTATCGTAGAATCTGCTGATGTTCTTCGGATTGGGTCCGTTGTTGATTTCGGCGGTAGTAAGATCACCCCACCAGTTGAACCTTGCGTCTACATCCTGATTTCCGTTGTTGAGAATATCGTAATTGCCGTTCCCATAAATGCTGCACTCGTGAATGCTGACCGTTTGCTCGCTGCTGTAAATGTTCACCGCAACACCCAATCCTCCGTTGTCAGCTATCGTAACTTGCTCTATGCGCACGCCACTACCTTGAATAATCACACCGTTCTCAGCATTGGCAGACACCTCTCCCCCGCGCAGTATTCCGTTTGCCGCCGATAACTGAATCCCGGAGACAAAGTTGTTGCTGATGGCGCATTCGCTGATCTCGCAGTTACCCGAGGTACTGACCGTCAGCACTCGATCGCTGTAATAGTCGTTTGCGTCACCTGATTCAGAGATCCGGCAATGAGACATGAGTAAGTTGCCACTGTTGGCTCCGAACTGAATTCCCGTCAGCGAATGCCGGATAGCGGCATAAGAAATCGTCATCGTCAATGGACTGCCGTACGAATAACCCTCGTTTCCAATTCCTCCCCAGAATTCGGAGTCAGCCGGCGAAGCTGATTTCGAGTCGAAGTACACGCTGTCGCTCGACGTACCCAATACTCGCAACGTAGCGCCGTCGCGAACAAACAAAGAGACATCCGGCAACAGCAGCACCCTGACTCCCGCCTCTATTGTCAATGAATAGCCCTCCCCAATTCTCACGTCCCCAACCAGTACGTAGGGGCTATTGTCGACTGTCCAGGTACCGCTGACATACCCTTCCCAGCCTCCGTAAACGGCGCTAACCGCGATAAGCTCTTCCTCTCCCCAGTCATTGACAGGATCGAGATACTCAGCCGAAAGGTCATTTCCGGCGGCTATCTGGAGATTTCCATCTCCGATAGCTGCCGCCTCGGTCTTTGCCCTTTTGTTCCAAAGAGACAACTCCGCTTGATAGACAGCCTGCCCCTCTTCTCCTTGCGGAAGTCCTTTAGGATAGGCCTCTTTCAAATACCGTACGAACCGGGGCGATTGCAGCTCAAGAGCGATGCTTCTGCGAAAGACGCTGCTGCTGACTGCCGTTTCCCGAAGATACAAAGTCTCAACATCCCCCATCTCACTTCGCACCGTAACCGCTACCGAATCGAAGTCCAGTGGATGTTTATTCGCATCCTCATCACTGAGTTCAAAGTAGGCCGAATCACTCTCGGGCGGGTAGCTCAAGCCGATTGGCTCCCACGCCGCATCCCGAAGTGAAAGCTCCCCCGTTGTTTGTACTGCCGGCGCCGCGTATACCGCCGCCGATACCAAAAACAACATGGCTGTGAGCACTGGTCCAAGGTCCTTAACAATTCGCATGATTCCCTCCCTTGACGATGTCCTAAACTCGAATTAACTCGCGCAGAAAGCTCTCTCCCCTGATGCAAAAGGCGCGTTGTGGAGATTTTCGGCGATGTGAAGTTTGATGTATTTACCGGAAGATAATCCAGTGTTATTCAATCGTCAAGAATATTCGCGCCCCGACCGGCTACACCTGGCCAAAAACAGCTTGTTCCCTGACGGTAAACTGCTAATATACCGCGATGAAAAAACGCACCGATTATCTCAGTTGGGATGACTACTTCATGGGTGTCGCATTACTCTCCGCTCAGCGCAGCAAAGACCCGAGCACCCAGGTCGGCGCCTGTATTGTCAGCGACAAACACAAAATCGTCGGCATTGGCTACAACGGCTTCCCCATCGGCTGTAGTGATGACATCCTCCCTTGGAGTCGTGAAGCCCCAAATCGTCTCGACACCAAATACCCCTACGTCTGTCACGCCGAAATGAACGCTATCGTCAACAGCACTCAGGCAACCTTGGCCGGCGCGCGACTCTATGTCAGCCTCTTTCCTTGCAACGAATGCGCCAAGCTGATAATTCAGGTTGGCATCAAGAAAGTCATTTACCTCGGCGACAAGTACGCCCACGATGATTTGTTCATCGCCGCCCGCAAGATGTTTGACATGGCCGGCGTAGAGTGTACTCAGCTAACTCCCAAGACAACAACGATCAATCTGGATTTCTCGAAGTTCCTCTGATCCTGTTCCGCAGGGCCCGACGCCCAAGGTCCGCGATAGAAACAAAAATCCCGCGCCAACTTCTCGTCGGCGCGGGATAGATTCAGTTCCTGCCTTTCGGCTTAGTCACAAGTCGTGCACGGCGCGGGGCCGCCCGCGAAAATATAATTAATCAAGTAAACGGCATCCGAAATCGACACCAACCCGCTGCAATTGGCGTCACCCGCCAGGACCGGCGATGGCGCGGGGCCACCGGAAAAAATGTAATTGATCAGGAACACTGCATCGGAGATCGAAATCGCGCCGCTGCCATTCGCATCGCCGCAAATATACTGTGGTTCCGTCACTGTTATACTGACATTCACGGTATCCGAATTGAACGGCAGTTGCGAGTCGCGCAACTCGATTGTGAAGTAAAACGTCGCGGCATACTCAGGCGTACCTGTGATCGTGCCGACTCCACCACCATTGAAATCGCAACCGAGCGGCAAATCTCCGCCGAGATGCACCCAATTCAGCGGTGGGATGCCGCCCGCACCGTCAAATTGATAGAAGTATGGTTCACCCAGATTGCCGTTCGGCAGAACTTGCGAATAGATATGTACCTTGCCGTCACAGAGATCGCCCACTCCATCATGGTCTTCGTCAAGCTGTGTAGGATTAAAAACATTGAGACAGTTGTCGCAAGCGTCACCGACTGAATCGGCATCGACGTCCTCTTGTCCGATGTTGGGAGTGATGGGACAATTGTCGTTGTCGCCAATCAGCCCGTCATTGTCGGCATCCGGGTCGCACACGTCACCGAGGCCGTCATTGTCGAAATCTTCCTGGCCCGGATTGAAATCACTGCCACAGTTGTCAAGCGGACAATTGTTCAGACTGTCATTGGGATCACCCCAACCATCGTCGTCGGCATCATGACAAACGTATTGATACGTACACTCTTCGACCTCGACAATCGGCGGATCGCACACTGCATCACCGCTCTTATGCATCTGTTCGGCTTCTTCCCAGGTCAAACATGTCGCAATCTCTTCCGATTGCTCAAGCGTCGATCGCTTCAATAATGTCACGTCGACGAGATTATCCCAATCATCGAAATCCGTCAGCGTCTGCAGTGTCGAACTGGAAAAACACCAATTCTGGTCGCGCAGGTCCTGCGAAACCGGTGCGACGTCGATGACTCCATTACAATTCCAATCCACCGGTCCGTACCCGATGCCGTCCGCCTCGATCAACGCCGCTTCATTCAGCGTCGGTCTTGTGCCGTCCGAGTAGTCGAGGTTCTTGCGATCGATCAGCGTATCATCCGCCAATCCCGAACACAACATCTCGCGGCGGATCGCATCCACCTGGTAGCGATATGCCATCACGCTCGCATAATTTGGCTTGAATTGCCCGATCGCACCCTCATCCTGGTTGCCCGCATGTCGCAGATTCAGATTGTGCCCCAACTCGTGAACGAGCGTTGCTGCGCGTTCGAACGGCGTGCCGATCTGCCCGTTCCAGGAACCTAATGATACGATGAAATCGTCACCAAGAATCTCACCGAGGCCGGAACTTGAACCACCATTATAATTGTGAGCCATGACGCAGTAGTGCCAGCCGGGATCATTGATGTGATCCATGTAGTTGCTCTTGTACCAGCCGAATCCTCCGACGGCGCCGTTCGTGAAGAACGGATTTCCCGTCATGTTGTCCGTGTGCGGAACCGCGTCCGATACCTCAATGATCATGACGATTCCCTGGCAGGCAAACGTCTGCACGATCATGTCCACCTCGACCTGTTGCAGGATATGCGAGTGACCCCCGCTGACCATATAGTCAACCTCGACCTTAATCGTATCGGGGCGCACGGCAAGTGCATTGGTCGTCGCCAAGGCACACATCAGGAAGACTGCTCGGATGAGAATTTTCATCAATTCACCTTTATGTCCAAATCTCGATATCATTCAATACTACGATTGACGTTCCGCAGAAGTATTTGTTGCGCGCCTTCACGCCGGCTCGTCAAGTAAGTCCTGCCACTATTGACTGCACGGGTCGCAGGGTGCCTGCCCGCCGCCAAAAATGTAGTTGATCACATACACCGCGTCCGAAATCGAAACTGCTTCGTCGCAGTTGGCGTCGCCTGCCTGAAGTGGCTGCGGCGCTGCTCCGCCGGAGAAGATATACCCGATCAGATAGACTACATCGCTGATGTTCGCGAATCCATTACCGTCGGCATCTCCCGGCTTGAAGGCGCAAACCGTAACTGATCGCGCCGCAGACCATGGATTGTTGGGGCATAAAGATACGCCGGCCACCCGCCAGTAGTACTTAACTTGGTCACTGAGTCCAGACACCGTAACTTTATTAGAATCAACGAGTAGAATGCTGTCGATTGAAGTAAAGTTCGAATCGTCGTCAAGCTGCAATTCATATGATGCCGATGGGCTCAATATGTCCCACGTAAACTCAATTGGACTCCGCAACGTTACGCCGTCGACCGGGGTCTCAAGCATCGGCGTACTCACGGCCGAAGGTACCTGCCCTATCCAGGTCAGCCAATTCCCAGGATTGGATCCCATGTACTCAGTACAAATCCACACTCGATTTTGATCTACTGGATCCGCACCGATACCGGCATAGTCGCCCCAGCGAACTGGCGAGCCTCCGCCGCGCGGCCCCAATCCGGCCCTCAACAAACGACTGCTGCTGGTCGCCAGCAGGTCTTCCGAATACCAGACACTTATGTACTCATCTGTTGCAGATCTGTTAAATCCGAGAAAAATCCGGTCTGCGGGATCAACATAGATGCCCGGGAAATAGTAGTGCTTTCCGTTTGCCCCAAACACGTGATCTACCGCCGCTGTCGAGTTTACCGTGTCAATCCCCAACACGCGTATCGCAGCAACCGATCCTGATCCCCAATTGAAGTCCTGGTCAAATGCTGTGTACACTTTCCCATTTCGGAAAATCACATCTTGTGTCATGGGGCCCAACGTCCCAACACTTGAACCCGACTTCTGCGCAACATTTGGCGACGGCGAATACGACGAAACGCTAACTTGCGGCCTCACCGTTACGACTGGATTTAGAACCGGATTGGTGATCTTCCAGTATGTGGTATGATTTGAACCATACCAGACATTCGAGAGCAGGAACTCGCCGTTGGCGTTACTGTAAGTCACTGCCGGCTTTACGGTAAACGCCGTCGAGTTGTCATTATACTTTAGATCCCAAATGTCATGGTAGCTGACAGCAGCACCGCTGTATATTTGGAATTTTGGCAGAATCCTGACCTTCGAATACTGAAAGCCGCCATCGAACTCCCACTGATTCGAAGTCACATACACTGCCTGACTATAGTCAAATCCCAATCCCGGATAGTCGGGCCAGCTATTCGCCGGAATCGTTCCGTTGACGGTAGCGTCCAGATTGTAGCTCCACCAGTCACCCATCGCATCTGATGTCTGAGACACCGACACCAGATAGGATGACTTGTCTACATCGTTCGTGCACAGGAACAAAATTATGAAGTGTCCGCCATTCGGATCGTAGACTACTTTCGGATCAAAGATGAACCCGCTGGCCGGCGGAGGTGTGGTGCCCTGAAACCAAAACTGGCCGGTCGACTGCAGCAGCATCGCCCCGGTGTTCTTGTCGAATATTGCAATCGTGCTGTTTACCACCTCAACAATGTGATTTGGCCCGGCCGCTACGTGCGGATCAGGTGGATCCCAGCCGGTATCGTTTATTCCCGCGAAGCTCTTGCACGGCTGGTATGCATTTACATCTTTGTCCGCAACATCGGTTGTCCGGTCAAGAATAAACCTTGGGTTGCCCGCAACGTATTTCTCAACTTCGATCTTCGTATCGGGTCGCTTCATCGGGTCCTTGTGGTACTTTCGCTTCGGCTTGTTCGTGGAGATCGGATGCGGCACTGAGTTGATTTGTGCCGGTGAAGTTACAGTCGGCTCTACCGCCGCTGCCGACTTTCCGCTCTGGTAAGACGCAGCATTTGCGGTACGGGCGCCGCTGGTGAAGTAAACCAATAGCAGAGCTGTCGCAAGGAGATATCTAATGCGCATAGATGTACCTGTTCCCAAACAAAATTGTGTGTACGATAGGTTAGTGCCTTTGATCGTAAAGCGGCGCAACGGTAAGAAAAAGAGCGTAGCTCGGCGATCTTGAAATTGGTGCATGTATACCGCTTTCAATATATCTCATCGACCTCTTTCAGCAAGAGAATAGTTCCGCCTCCCTCTACGCTGTTTCGCATCGAGAATCCTCTTTCCAGCCGCCACTGGCAATCGCTATATTGAAACATGCCCGGTTCTTCCGACGATCCGGTCGAGTATCCCATTGACGGCATCCTCGATCTCCATCACTTCGACCCGAAAGATGTCGACGAACTCGTGCCGGAATACATCTCCGAATGCCGCTCTCGCGGTATTTTCGAAATACGTATCATTCACGGCAAGGGCATCGGTAACCTGAGACGAGCTGTCCACGCCCTGCTGGAACGAAATGAGGCCGTCGAGTCCTTCCAACTCGATTCGCACTCGTCCTCATCCTGGGGCGCCACTCTGGTGCGCCTTAAGAAATAGAACCGGCAGATTGTGAATTGTGCAACTTGAATGAACTCCGTACGTTATATCTATCATCGTTGCCTGACCGCACGCTGCAGGTCATGGCAGGCAAAATTACTGATCATGACAAACTCATCTATTCAATACCCCAAGGAGACGACCATGTACAATGTTAGTCACGCCCGAAGGATTACGGCGTTTCTGCTGATCGCTTTTTTCCTGAGCGCTTCACTCGCGCTGGCATCGGAACTCAAGAAAGAAACCGCTGAACTCATCAAAAAGTCCGGTGGAAAAGAACAATACCCCGATGCCAACGCTCTCATGATCAAACAGGTCACGAACTACGAATTCAATGCCGACGGTACCTGCCTGACCACCGACTATGTACTCGCCAAAATCCTGACCGAAGCCGGCTTCAAGGACTATGGTGAATTGCGGTTCCCCTTCTACAAGACCTATGACAGCATCGTAGTCAAAACTGCCCGCGTCATTAAACAGGATGGCTCGACAATTGATGTGCCTGCCGACCAGATGAAAGACATCTCGTCAGCCGCCACCGAAGCAATGAACATTTATGAAAGCGACGCCCTCGAGCGCGTCGTCTCCTTCAAGAATCTTGAAGTCGGTGATTGCATCGAACTACTCGTTGAGGACTATCTATATCACGCCCCAATGGAAAACGAGTTCGACGGCATCCAAGTCTTTCAGGTATTCGACCCGATCGTCTACAAGGAAGTCAACGTCATTGGCCCGAAATCGAAGCAACTTCGCCATGTCGTCATGAACGGCGACGTGAAGTTCTCCCAAAAGGAAATGGGTGACAAGATCAAGTACACCTGGACCGCTCAGAACGTCGATCGCATTATTCAGGAACCGGCCATGCCCGCGCTCACCGAAATCGCCCCGACCGTCATTTTCTCAACCATCGGTTCGTGGGAGGAAGTCAGCAAATGGTGGAATGATATCGCGGGAACTAAGATGACAATGAACGACGGCCTGCGCGCGGAGGTCAAATCCTTGACTGATGGCAAGACCACCCGGAACGAGAAAATCGACGCCATCTACCACTACGTCGCACAGAAGGTCCGCTATATGGGACTCGGAACCGGCAAGAAGAAAGGCTTCGAACCGAAGCCTGCTACCGAAACCTTCGAAACCAAGTACGGCGTTTGCCGCGATGTCGCTACCATGATGGTGGCCATGCTGCGCGAGGCCGATATCCCGTCCGAAGTCGTCCTCACCAACATGGGCTCCAAAGTCGCCTATGAAATCCCCTACATCGGATTCAACCATGCCATCGTCGCCATCAAAAACGATGACGGCACGTTCACCTATGCCGACCCGACCGTCGACAATTCTGTCGACTGGCTGCCTGCCGTCGAAGCCAAACAGCAAGTACTCGTCTGCACACCGGAGGGCAAGCCGCTGGCTGACACGCCGCTGACTCCTGCCGAAGAGAACATGGGCAGGATCAAAGCCGTGTCGAATCTGACCGCGACCGGATTGTTCACTTCGGAGGTTACCATTGCCACCGATGGCATCTACGACCTGGCCCTGCGCTCATTCGCCAAGTCTATTCCCTCGCAACAAATGTCCATGATCTGGAACTACGTGATTCAGGATGTTTATCCCGGCGCCCGCCTGACGAATTTCTCGTACAGCGATGCCGAGGATCTCACCAAGCCCTTTGAAATCAAGTTCTCCTATCAGGTCGATCAGTATCCGACCGATGCCGGCGAGTTCGTGCTTATGAAGAGCCCGGTGTCACGGGGATCATTTGAACTCATTTCAAAGTTCGTCCTGCAATCAGCTTCGTTGCCGGATAGAAAATATCCCTACAACCTTGGCTTCACTTTCGGCGCCTCCGAGGAGGAATCGATCACCCTTCCGCCCGGTATGAAGTTGAAATCGATGCCTGATGCTGTTTCCGAATCCAAGGGACCGGTCGAATATCGCATGACCTACCAGAGCGCCTCCTCTTCGGAACTGGCCTCGGGCGGAACCCAGGTGACCTATCAAAAGCAATTTATGATCAATGCCAAGGAAATGTCACCCGCCGAATATGCCCAGTTCAAGGAAGTGCTGAAGACCGCCTCCAAGTCCGCGCGTGGCGAGCTCATCATGCAACGCGAAGGCTCGGAGAATTAATGAAGGGAGATCTGGAGGTGAAGATGAATACACGTTTTCTATTGGCCGCCGCGCTCATCGCGATCCTCGCCCTGACCGCTTCGAGCCGTGCAGTCACACGGACATTCTCCGACGAGGACGTCAAACAGATGATCGCATCGGCGCCGAAACCGGAGCAGTATCCGCAGGCGGCGGGCTACGTACTGATTAATCAGCACGCCACGACTTTCAATGCCGACGGCTCCGGAGTTACCGACTTTCATTATGTCATCAAGATGCTGCAGGAACGTGGCAAGGAACAGTACGGCGACGTCAAACACAAATATAACAAGGACTCCGACTCAGTGGTCGTCGTCAAGGCCGTCACGTATCTGGCCGATGGCTCTGTCATGCCCGTCGAGGAAAAGGCAATTCATGACCTCACGCCCGCGGCTCTGGCAAATGCTGCGATCTACTCCAATGTCATGCAGAAGGTCGTCAATTTTCCCGCACTTGCTGTCGGAGTCACTATCGAATTGAAACTGCGCACTTTTCACAAAGCGCCCAGTCCCGATGAAGAGCACTTTGTCTGGGGCACCAGTCTCTTCCAGGGTAACGACCCGATCGGTTTCGTTGAAACCTCGTTGACAGTGCCGGAATCGATCAAATTGCGGTACACCTATCAGAATGAAGGCATGGACTACTCTACGACTACCGCCAACGGAGCCGTTACGCACAACTGGACTGTCGAAAATTCACCGCAGGTGATTACCGAACCGAACATGCCGCCAATGAATCGCATCGCTCCGCGTCTCGTCTACACCGATGCCACATCCTGGGATCAGGTCGGCAAGTGGATAGCTGGTCAATTCTATAAACATGTCAAGACCGACGGCAGTGTTCTCAAGAAGGCCAACGAATTGGCCAAGGGCACAAAGTCGACTGATGAGAAGATTCAGAAAATCGGCCTTTATGTCATCAAGGAAATCCGGGGCGTCGCCGAGAACACCCTGCCACTCGGACTGGCCGGATACGAACCGAATGACGCCGACGTGGTCCTCGCCAACAAGTACGGTGATTGGCGCGACAAGGCCGTCCTGCTCGTTTCTCTGTTGCGCGCGGCCGGCATCGAAGCCTACCCGCATTATGTCAACCGTAGCGACGCCGTACTCGCCACTGACTACCCGGCGATAAAGCAATTTGACGCTATCTACGCCTACGTTCCGGCGTACAAAGGCTCGACGCTCTGGATCAATCCTTTCGGCGATATGGCCTCTTTCGGCTATCTTCCGGAGTCGCAAGGCTCGACGGGATTGCTGGTCAAGGACGCCTCCAGCGAATTACTCGCAGTCGTTGATCCGGCCCCCGAGACAAATCTCGCCGATTGCCGCTTTGAGATGATCGTCAAACCGAACGGCGATGTCGACGGCACCGCCGGCTGCCAATTGAGCGGCATCTTTGATAACATGGCGCGCCAGACACTCAAGGATGCGACACCGAAAGAACGCGACCAGTTCTTCCTGACAACCGCCAACAGCATGGGCGAAGGCAGTCGCAACAAGGAATACAAAGTCTCGGATCTCTCCGACCTGACTTCGACCGTGCAGGTCGCCCAGGACTACACGACTCCGGAGATGGGTATCGTGCAGGGTGAGATGATGATCTTCCGCGTACAAGACGTCCCCTTTGGATTCGCCCAGATTCCAGCGAACCCCGGACAAACCGTGCGCAATTACAGCCTCATGCTCGACACGAGGATGATGCTGAAGAAGGAAGGTATAATTCACCTCCCCGCCGGCTACAAAGCGGTCTTCGTCGCCGAGCCGGTCAAGATCGAAAACGAATTTGGCCAGTGGCAGTCGAACTTCTCGCTCAATTCCGATTCCACCGAGGTCATCTACAACGCGTCTGTCAAGTTGGTCGATAAGGAAATCGACACCGAAGAATACGCCGTGTTCAAAAAGGCGTACGATGAATTCTCAGCGCCCAAAAACTCATTGATCCTCTTGGAGAAACGCCAACCCAACTAATCCCGAGCTTGGTATCTCACACACACGAAGCGGCCCCTTCTACCGGGGCCGCTTTTATTTTCCCAAAACTATTGATCCGAAAACACCAGTCATTCCCGCGAAGACGGGAATCCAGTTGCAGTAGGTCAAAACCCCTGTGGTTTTGACAGCTTTGGTAGGTCTGGAGCCCCGCGCTCCTGACAATCACGCCGCAGGCGTGATCTTGTGGGTTCGTCTTCAGCCGAATACCACACCTTCAACACAACTTCCTCGCGTAGGGGCGACGTCTGGTCGCCCCGCAATCTGCGTTTTGCGCGCCGGATGTCCCCATCCGCCGCTGCCTGGAAAGAATCGTGTCCGAGACTGCTCCGCGCACCCGATCGACAAACCGGAATGCGCCCTGTTGCAGTAGGTCAAAACCCCCGTGGTTTTGACAATCACGCCCCAAGCGTGATCCTGTGGGTTCGACTTCAGTGGAAAATCTGTACCCCACCGAAGCGAAGCGCCCGGTGGGTTCAATTTTGTGCACGCCGGATGTCCACATCCGGCGTTTATTGTGTGTGTGGCACACGCCCTCGTGTGCCACATCTCAATTTCCTGTAGGCCAAAACCC
>CAZKIH010000044.1:0-18201 GCA_964552775.1 uncultured Ignavibacteria bacterium
CGCCAGGTGCGTCGATCGAGTCGGCGCAAACGATGTCAACTCCGCCATTCCAGAACAGAATGAAACGAACCGGAGCGTACTTCATCGAGACATTGCAAGCATTGCAGGCACCACCATAGGAAATGGCGAAGTAGCAGCTTGTGTCGGTGATGTTGTAGTCTTCGTCCGGATCCGTCAACGGATTTCCGCTTTCGAAGTCATAAACGGCATCAGAGATCCAAAGGGTGTCACCATCGACGTTCGAAATACCGTTGTCGCCGCAATCCATCCACGCGAAGCGGATCGGCACGTACATACAATCGAAAGTCCGGTCGTTGGTAACATAGAACTTCAAGCTGACGAGCTCGGCACCATCAATAACGGAATAGCAGTCAGGATGGTTGGCACCGTTGTTGACATCAGCAATCGCGATTACGCGAAGCAAGCCACTCGGGCACGGACCACCGCAGTTACCCTGCGCGCCGTAACGATAGGTGAAATATTCCCATCCGCAACCTGCCGGGCCAAGGGCCGCGCCAAGAGAGGCTGAGAAGAAGCTGAGAGCTGAAGCATCATAGGCGATAAGGAAGTCAAAACCGCCCATCAGATTGCTGCCATTCATCTTCAAGATCGAAACATACTCAAAAACACCCTGATAAGTGCCATGAGTCTTCTCAATCTTAATCACGAACGGCTGAACGTTAAGAACTTCGACCGAAAGCTCGCAAGTTCCCGTGCCGCCGCAAGGATCAGTCACAGTGATTGTGAAATCCTTGGTGGTGGCGCCTTCGGAATTGTCACTCAACCAGTTGAAAAGGCCCGTACCGCTGATAGTCGGGGCATTGACGACTGGATCATTGGCAACTACTGTCCAGACAGCGGCGTCGCACGGATCGGCATCAAATGAATTGAAGTCGAAGCTGTACGGATTGCCTTTACCAACTTTCTGGTTGGTCGGGCAAGTAACGACGCTCGGGGCGTTGTTGGTCCAATTGATGACGAATGGGAAGCTCGCGGAACTCATACAGGCATTGGTCGCAGTGACCGTTACCGGTGTGGTACCGCATGTGAGCACGTTCGGAACCGAAAGTTCGCCAGTGCTGCCGTTGATCGTGCCGGCACTAGTCGTCCAGGTGATTGCTCCACCAGCCGGAAGGGTGGTGGCGTCAAAATCAAACGTGAACGGCGTACAGTGGTTCTTGTTCGGAGCAGCCCCTGGGTCGGCGGTGATGGTCACCGGGACGCACGGGCGAACTACGACATCAAAACACACTGCTGGAGCGTCTGGATCGCTCTCGCCACCCGGATTCGGTGCGCCCTGGAAATTCGGGGCCGAACCGCCTGAACCGTAATCAAAGGTCCAGCTACCGGCTGGTGGGAAGAAAATGTTATTGACGCAGAAGCCGCCCACGGTTGCTGACCAACCAGTGGTTGCTAACTGCATTGAATAAACAATTCTCGACACGGCGCTCGGCGGAAGGCCGGCGCTGTCGGACTTGGCACCACCAGTCAGGATGGAATCTGGCATCTTGGTGATCGTGATCTTCCAACCGCCAAGGTCCCAACACTGGCTTCCGGTAAATGCCGGCTCAATCTTAACGAAATTGCCCGGCGCCTGATTGCCGAAGGCATTCCAAACCAACGGACCAGCTGTGCTGGCAAACGAATAGCCAAGGCTGAGTGCAGCCAGGCCAGACGCGGAATCATCGTCGGTAATCCAGAACTCGACGGTATTGTTCTCATTGGTGTAAACCGGACCAGTGAGACTACCGTTTACTCGAACCGAAACGTCACTCGTCGCGAGCGCCGCTACGGAAAGAAGAAGCATAAACGAAGTAAGAAGTAAACAAATGCGTTTCATTTCTTGCTCCTACAAATAGTTGCTGAAACGATTTCTCTTTATTTAAGGTTAACTCTTACCTTAAACTACTCTGCTCCCCAGAAGAGTCGCCAAAAGTATCTCTGACAGTGCAGAGCTCTTTCGGACGGGCTGAGATCTCTTGAGAACCAGTTCACAATGACTGGCGCTATAGAGCTCTTTGGTGGTTGAACGTTTAAGCCTCTTCTCCTAAACTCGTTCTCACCTCCTTTCACTCTCAAAATTCGAATCAACTATGCTCATCTTCTATTATCCTCAGTTTAATCCCGAGTTAAATCACGGTTAAGACCATTCCCAGGTCAGGAAGGACACTTCGGGGCCGCCGCGCCCGCGAAAATGTAGTTAATCAACCTGACGACGTCGGAAATATTCACCGAATTGTTGCCATCCGCATCACCACGACAGATCGGGTTTGGAGCCGCGGCGCCGCCGAAGATGTAATTGATCAATCTCACAGCATCGGAAATATTGAATGAACCATTTCCGTCCGCATCACCGCACTTGCACGCCTGGAAAGTAATCTTGCCGTTGAGATAAATCCCCTTGGCAGAGTCAAACCAGCAAGTCTGATGAACCGAATAAACCGTATCAAACCATGCAATGCAGGAATCTCCAATGTATGAGGCACATCCACCTGGATGCAGCGTGTCGACATACGGACAACAACAGCTGTACGCAATCAAGTCAGCCCGCGGATCGGAGAACCGGGTCTCTTGAGTACTTAGCGTCAGAAAAATCGTCACACTGTCGGCAATAGAATCGCCCAACGCGCCATTCGTCTCACAGAATACCTTGATAAAGGTCCCTGATCCCGGAATGAGTGGTGGCTTAATTGGAGGGCTGTTGTCGTTGGCTTTGCCAATTATGTTCAGCAAACCTCCGAGCGTGTCATCGAGAATTCGAGCCTGGATATATTCCCAGCCCTGTATGCGGGTACCTACCGTATCGTACTTTGCAAAAAAGGTTGTGTCGCCACTGTAGTCGATGTGATCGACCTTGAACTTCACAAGCGAATTATCCGAGATGTTAACCCAGAGCTGGAAGCCGGCAATCGAATCATCGATATTTGTGACGTTGATTGGGATAATGATATTGCCATTCGAGAGCTGGGTACGTACCGACTCGATCTGGCAAATCAACTCGACATCGTTGGGGGCAGTCACTGCTTTGTCCCCAACGGAAACCGCAATCGCAAAGGTCGTAGCAACGATCATCGCGAGCGAAAAATAACGCCAATTCCTGGCCATCAAGCAACCTCCTTGCCTGTGTAAGAAACTACTTAACCGTTACTTAAGTTAATCGGTAGCTGTTTGGCCTCTTTACAGTCTCCGTCGCGTTATTCGCAGTCTTTCTTGTCTTGTGTTTTCCGGTAAGAACCTATTGAAAAGTTCCACATTGTGAAGCATCGCCTGAGCGAGAGGACTTGTGCGATGCTATGTGTATCGTGCTAACTAGTAGTAAAAGTAACCGCTGCTCACCAACTCGTTATTCGAGAATCAGTGTTATGCTGCTTCTTCCGTAATGATTCAGTTTGGCTAAATAACTAATTGAGTAAGACAGTTTAAGGTTTAGACCTTGTGTTCACTTCAGCGGGAATATACACGGAGCCAGTGGCGATGTCAACAGGATTTTGGGGTTTCCTTGACTTTTTTGGAACACTCAGGGCAGTGCCGGAAAGGACAGATTAGGCGGATATCTCGCGCGATTCCCGCTATATTTGTCGGAATTATTAAATTTGGTGCAGATTCGTCTGGATAAGCGATCAACTGGACTCTGTTTGCACACCGGGTACAGAATTTCAATGATCTTTACAGGTCAACCTGCCCTGAGGATAACTCACTCAAATCGGGGATAAAAAAAGAGGCCGAAGCGACAGGTGCCAAATCTGAGAGGGGGGCAGGAAACTCAAATTTGGGACAACACCCTACTTCAGCCTCATATTCTAACCGAGAATAAACATTGTAGTTCCATACTGCGCAAGAAAAATCGTGACTTTTCTGAAATCTTCGGGTCACCTCCATAAAGCGAAATCGCAATTGTCCGATATCTTATTATGAGATAACTCCTTACCGCTGGGGATGGTCAAGATGCCTGTTGAAACCGGCAATCAGGCGATGCTGGATAGAATTACGTCGACGATCGGAGAGCTGCCTGCCTCTCCGGCAATCGTCTCCGCGGTTATGGGCCTCACCGCGGACCTAAACGCCTCAGTGGAGGATCTGGGAGAGGTATTGGCAGCCGATGCGATTCTGACGGCAAAGGTCCTCAAACTCTCAAATTCTTCGTTCTATGGCCGTTCGAGGTCTGTCTCATCTTTGAAGGAAGCTATTCTGATTCTCGGCTTCTACACCTTGCGCTCGATGGTTATCGCTTCATCCACCCATTCCCTCTACAACCGGAAGGACAACGCGAACTTTGGCCGAAAACTGTGGGACCACTCTCTGGCCTGCGGAATGGCCAGTAGAATGGTCGCACGCCAGATCGAGCACTCACGCATCGAGGAGATTTTCATTGCCGGACTTCTGCACGACATCGGCAAGATGATTCTCGGTCAAAAGCTCATGTCCGTGTATGACCAGGTCATTAAGGAAGTCACCGGATCTGGCCACTGTTTTCATGAGGTCGAGTCCGAGAAACTCGGATTCAATCATGCCCAGGTAGGAGCATCAGTGCTCGAAAAATGGAACTTCCCCAAAGAACTTGTTGAGGCTGTTCAAAATCACCATTTGATCAGCGTCGAATCGGAGGAACAAGAGGCCTCGATTGCGAGCGTCGTCGGCTTCAGTAACCAACTCGCCAAGGAGATTTCGGCCGGATTTGAAAACCTCTCAATTGAAGACTTGACTCTGCACCCGTTCGCAACCCGGTTCGAAATGGACCGCGCAATTGTCGAAAGCTTGAAAGTCGAATTGCAGACTCGTTTTGTCGAAGAAAAACACCTGTTCGAGGACAACTGATGACGTTAATCGGAAGGCATGAGACGCTTCGCAGGATTGAGGAATTTGAAGGGATGCCGTCAATTCCGCAGATCATTGTGCGGGTGCGAGAGATTTCGGAGAATCCGCGATCGTCTGTGGCCGACCTCGCGAATATCATTCTCTCCGATCACTCGCTTACATCGAAGATCCTCAAGATCGCCAATTCGGCGTTTTATGCGGAATACGCCAGCCGGGTCTCCACAATCACGCAGGCGATCACCCTGATGGGATTCCGCACCGTGCAGAATGTCGTTATCTCGCTGGCGCTGTTTGATGCGATGGGCAAGTACGCGCATCACAAGTTCGATTTTCGCCGTTTCTGGAGTCACTCGTTATCTACCGGCGTCATCGGAAAACTGATTGCATCGGCCGCGCACTACAAGACTCCCGAGGAGGCCTTCATCGCCGGTTTTATGCATAACATCGGCGTCGCCATCTTGGCAGTCGTCTTCCCTGAAGAGTACGATATCGTAATCAAGAAGATTGAGCGAGGCGAAGAGCAGATCGCGGCGGAAAAGTCAGTGTTTGCCATCGATCATTGTGAGGTTGGCGGCTGGTTAGCTCGACGCTGGAATCTTCCACCGCTACTTGCCAAACCGATTATGGAACACCATCGGCGAGGGCTTCCGTCCAGGCAGAAGAGCAACAACCCGTTGGTCGATTACATCTACTTGAGTGATTTGGCATACGAAGTCATCTTCCAGGATGATGAGGAACGCAAACGCCAGCTATGCAAGTCCGCAACCGATCTGGCTGCAATCAATGAAGAACTCGTCAACAAGATCATCGAAATCGCGCCGGGAGTGATTTGTGAGATCGCAAACGAACTACAGATTTCACTTGAGTCGCCGGGCATAATTCGCACAGAAATAGCTAGCCGCAGGCTCGACCACGAGTCAGCAGAACTTGTCCAAAAGCTCAATGAGCGAACCCGCGAACTTGCGATCATACAAGAGGCTGGTGAGGCCATCCGACAAGCGCACAGCGAAGACGAAATCTTCCAGACGACACTTGAAGAAGTGTTTCGCGGAATGGGAATCGGGCGCGCGTTACTCCTGAAGGTTGACAGCGATGCCTGTGTAGCTCACGGAATACTCGGTTTCGGTGTTAACTCGCAGCAGGCAGTCTACGACATGACCTTCCCGCTTGGCGCCGGAGTGATTGGGCGTACAGTTGCAGAGTGTGCCGTGCAGAACATCCTCGACTCATCCTCCGACCTTTACAAGGAAACCATTCTCGACGAGGAGCGAAATCTGATTGGCTGCTGCGCTTTCGCCACTCTGCCGATGGTGCTCGGAGAAAAAGTGGAAATCGTGATGGTCATTAACAATCCTGATCCATCAGAACCCGTTGATGACGACCGGTTGCTGTCGATAGCCAGCTTAATCAGTCAAGCGGCAATAGCCATCGAGCGGCTGAGGTTGAAAAAACAACTCCAGGAGCTGCAGGGAAAGCAGGTTGCAACACTACTCGACACAGCGTTCAAGTAAGCTTGGAGCGAGTAGAGATGGCTTCGTAGCGGTACTCCAAGAATAGATAGTCCTGTTCCTGCTTCCTTCCTATTTTTGCAAAACCCGCCTTGGAAAATAAGCTCTGTGATGCTGTGTTCTCTTCAAGAATCATTGCTCGAACAGAGCAAATATCGAGGTCGTCAGCCAGAAAATCGAGCAGCAAGCCCAGCGCCGCCAATGCATACCCGCGCCGCCAGAGACTGACCTCGCCAATGATGATTCCGACCTCGCAAACGTGGTTTGTTTCGTCGAGATCGAAGTAGTTGACCAAGCCGATTGGTTTATCGTCCGCCGAACATACTACGAGAACCCCGCAGACCTGACTCTTTTCGAGATGCAGCGCAAAGCGATATCTTCTGTAGGTGTCGAGATCGATCGCGGGGTTCCACCACGGGTCGGCAAGGTGACGCTGAATTTCCCGGTTGCAGTACCAGGAATAGAATACCTCGGCGTCTGCCGGCTGCACTTGACGCAAGTAGCACTTTGGGCCGCAGCGAACTGCATCAGATTCTAACATGCACCACTATGAAATTGATCAAAACGCGGATCAGCAATAATGATGTTTCGCTGACGTCGCTCCCGAACTCACTATTTGCCTTCGGCTGCAAGAACGCCGGCATCACGCATAAGGTGCTTGATCAGCAAGATTTGACCAAAGTGAGCCGCAAAGTGCTCCAATACATGATAAAGCGTCCACAAACGAGTATAGGACCGCTCCAAGTTTCCGCGTTTTCGACTGAAGGTGTTCTCTAAATCGGCATCCATCCAGTTCCGCAGTTCCCCATGCACTGACGAGCGGGCTTTGTCGAGGATCACAAAGTAATCGGCGACAGACTTTCCACTCAGGGTCTGGGGGTGTAATCCACCAGGTTTGATCGGCATCCCATCGTCGTCCGAACGAATGCCTATTGCCTTCAACACGCTCTCGTCTTCTTCCGCTTCAGACGAAATTCCCTTTGAAGCGACATTAATCCAAAACACCTCGACAACCCCCAGGTGCGCCAATAGCATTCCGATTGTGTTCATGCCACGGTGGGGCTGCCACTCCAATTGCTCGACTGTGAGATTCTTTACGGCATCCTTCAGCAGCTTCAATTGGTCATCAAATTGGGCTGCAAACAGCCTGACAACTGACTGACTTTTTGCATCGTAGCCAGCAGGATAAACTAATTCACGCTTTTCCATAATTCTCCGCTGAAAATGGGCTAATGATTATTGTAGCGCATTGATGTTCAAGAATGCAATCACTTTGACAATCCATGGACCCGCAATTCTTCATTTCTGCGCAAAGGACTTAATCAGTACGTACTATCCAAGTAGAGAGGTTTGAAGAAGATGCCTAAAATCGATGCCGTCGGCTGCGCCGTACCACCATTCAAATTAACGCAGACTCAAATTCGTGAGTTCGTGCAGCTGCATTTCTCTGAGTCGCCCCTCCCAATCGACAGACTTCTCGAAGTATTCACCAATGCCGAAATCGAGGAGCGCTACTTCTCGGTACCGATGGATTGGTACCGTGAGGGGAAGAATCTTGAAGAGAAGAATCAGACCTACATTGACTCCTGTTGTTCTTTGGGCGAGGAATGTGCACGTAAATGCCTGGCAATCGCCGGCATCTCGGCACAGGAAGTTGACTACATCATCTTTGTCTCGACCACCGGTTTGGCGACGCCCTCGATTGATGCGCGGCTAATAAACTCGCTCGAGATGCGCTCAGACATTAGGCGAACGCCGGTCTGGGGGCTGGGCTGTGCCGGTGGTGCTGCTGGAATAGCACAGGCGTACCACTATTTGCTCGGACATCCGAGCGAACGAGTCCTGCTCGTCGCCGTTGAGCTCTGCGGACTGACTTTTCAACAAAATGACTTCAGTCGCAGCAATTTTGTGGCAACCGCACTCTTTGGCGAAGGCGCCGCGGCAGTTCTTCTATCAGGTGATCAAATCGAATCGAGCGGCTTGAGGATTCTCGATACCCGTTCCACCTTCTGGCCGGATTCACTCGACATCATGGGCTGGAATCTGATGAATTCGGGACTGCAGGTTGTGTTCAGTCAGAGTATTCCACATATAGTGGAGACGAAAGCACGTGAAAACCTCGATAAATTCCTCACCGATAACGGCCTTGCGCTTTCCTCAATCAACCATTTCGTCCTTCACCCCGGAGGCGCAAAGGTAGTTGACGCGTATCAAACGGCCCTGGGACTCAGCGACAGTGCCCTTGAAATCTGTCGAGATGTCCTGCGGCGCTTCGGCAATATGTCTTCTGTTTCTGTCTTGTTTGTTCTGGACGAGCACTTGCGTCGCTACTGTCAAAACGTTGGTGAATATGGCGTTATCTCGGCGCTCGGTCCTGGGTTTTGCGCCGAGAATCTGCTCGTGCAGTTCTGAAGAAAAATCCAAATTCGCCGTCATTCCTCCAGGATAATTCCCTATAATCAGTTCGCTAAGGATCGCAACGCGATTCAACGCTTGGAAGAGACTCGACGTCCTCTCTTTCAGATTACTTGCTAATGCTGCCGGCAAAATCAGTCGAATAATCTGCAGGCGGAAGCAACTTGGCTCGACAACTGATGAGAACGATGAACTGATGAAGGCACGTCAAAACATTGCCCCAAAGGGCATCGATACGACCTGGCTCGCCACGATCGTTGGTCTGGCTGGAGTCGTTCGCATCATCTTTGCAATTCAGTCAATAGATGACCCATTCCGAGGACTGCTCTTCCTCGACGCACGAGTTTATCATCTGCTTGCCGAAGAAATTGCCTCAAAGAGCTTCTGGGGCAGCGAAGTGTTCTTTCGGGCACCGCTGTTCCCCTACATATTAGCCGGCACCTACAAACTGTTTGGAATGGGGCAACTGGCAATTCAGATCATACACTCGTTGATGGGTGTCGCAACTGCGGTGCTGGCCTACCTGATTGCGGAAATCCATTTTGACCGTCGTATCGCCCGTGTTGCCGGGATCTGCGCAGCCATCTATCCCACACTCTATTTCTTTGAATCGTCGCTGATGCCGACTGCGCTTGAAGTATTCACATTCACGGCTACCATCTATTGCTTCAGCCTCTACGAAAAGAAACATACGACGACTGCATTGGCTGTTGCCGGGTTCGCACTCGCGCACGCCGCTTTAGCTCGCCCGACAATTCTTTCATTCTTGATTGTTCTTCCGATCTGGCTGTGGCTGCTTGACAAACGTCAATCATGGAGGGAAGTCGGAATAAAAGTGGCCTGGGTGCTGCTTCCAATGCTCGTCGTGATCTTGCCAGTGACAATCAGGAACTATGTAATTGAGCCAAATCTTGTATTAATCTCCTCGCAAGGAGGGGCAAATTTCTACATCGGCAACAACGAAAGCTCCGATGGACAGACTGTTGCGTTTCCGTTCGGCGAGACACCGCTAAACAGATACGAAGATCACATTGAGTCGGCCTCCAGGTACCTCGCGGAGAAAGAGGTTCACCACAAACTCTCGTCAGCTGAGATATCGCAATACTGGTTTGACAGGGGAAAGAGGTTTGTGACCAAGGAGCCCGGCGAAGCTGTTGGCCTGTTACTAAAAAAGACCTACATGTTTTTCTGCGGAGAGGAATTGTTCAATAATTCCAATCCTCTGTTACCACGCGACTATTCACAACTTTATGCCCTGTCTATTTGGCAGAAGGGACTCCATTTCCCTTATGGCGTAATTGCTCCATTGTTCCTGATTGGTTCAGCCATGCTTCTGCGCCAACAAAACAAGCGTACGCTCCTTCTGCTTTTTGTTTTTTCTCAGACGATTACTGTCTCGCTCTTCTTCGTGAGTTCACGTTTTCGCCAGCCGCTCCTGCCAGTCATGATTGTCATCGCAGTCTATGCGGCAATTGAAATTCACGATTGGATCCGTACACGCCAATGGCAGTCAGTTACAGGATACGGCTTGGCCCTGATTCTGCTATTGGCGATGCTCAATCCACCCTTTGAAATATCCAGCCGCCAAAACCGGTCGATGTATCGAACACTGCTTGGTGGCGCTCTGGCGCAACAGGAACGCTATCCCGAGGCTGTCGAGCAACTCCGCGAGGCCATCAGGATTGCCGACGATAATGCCAACGCATTTCAAATGTTGGGCAGCCTCTACGTTACCAGTGGTCAGATTGAGCAGGCATTGACTGTTCTTCATCGCGCTGAACAACTGGCCCCGGATGCCATCCAAACCAAGTCGATACTTGCACGGATCTATTATGACGGCAAAGATTACCGGCGCGCTTTGGCGTATTTCGATGCCGTTCTTGCCAGTGGTGCGCAAATAGAAAGATTCAACTTCTGGGCGGCACGTTCTGCAATGGAGATCGGAGAATTCAAAGCTGCAGAAAAATATGTAGAGGCTGCGCTCAAGGAAAATCCCGGTCAACCCGATGTAATTGAGTTATCCCATCGAATCGCCGCCAAGTCCGCACAGAACATCCAGTAACGCCAGTCCCTTTCTTTCTGCATTCTTGGATTGATTTGATCGGAGCAATTGTATAACCTACCAGCAATCCTGACACGTATCGTTAAGTATTACGGAGAGACAAGAATGAATACCACACTCAGAAATATCACCCTCCTCGCCGCCGCAGTTGCTCTGACGTTGACAACCTCAACGTTTGGTGAAAAAGAAAAGGACGCCAAGGATGTAATTCTGCCACAGACACCCAAAACCGAGTCGGTCAAGTTGACCAGGGGAAAGCCGACTATGCATCTGGTTGGTGACACCATCATTACTCCGAGTGGCCTCAAATATATCGACCTTAGGCTCGGAACAGGTGGAATGGCCAAAGAGGGCCAGATGGTGTCAATTCATTTCATCGGGACCTTTCTCGATGGAAAGAAATTTTACAGCACCAGAGATCTGAATGCGCCCTTCGACTTTCTGCTCGGCAAAGGCAAGGTTATCAAAGGAATGGACGAGGGAGTAGCCTCGATGAGAATCGGCGGCCTTCGCAAGTTGATAGTCCCTCATCAATTGGGATATGGCGAGAAAGGCGAAGGTTCGATTCCGCCAAAGACCACGCTCGTCTACGAAGTCGAGTTGCTCGGCGTTAAGTAACCGGAGTCGATTACCCAAGCTCAAATTGGAACATGTGGCGTAAAGATAGTCACGGGGTTTTGCCGGGAGTCACACTTATACTAATGTATCGAGGTACAAATGTTTGGTAAGAAGAGACAAATCGACACGGAGGGTGCCGTTTTCACTGAAAGTGGCCTCGGTTATGTAGAACTCATCGAAGGTTCAGGAGCAACGCCTCGGACTGGACAGCTTGTCGAGGTCCATTATACCGGCTGGCTCGAGAACGGAGAAAAGTTTGATAGTTCCAAGGACCGTGGCAAACCGTTCGAATTTGTCATTGGAAAGGGCCGTGTCATTAAAGGATGGGATGAAGGTGTCGCCTCCATGAAGATCGGCGGAGTGCGTCGTCTGATCATTCCCTCGGAATTAGGTTATGGTCGCAGTGGCGCAGGAAATGTTATCCCGCCGGACGCCACCCTGATCTTCGACGTGGAGCTACTTGGGATCACCTGAGACGAATCGTATGGCGGCCTAATAGCTAAACTTCAGCAACTCCCCCCGACTGCCGGCTACAAAGACATCGTGTCCGACAGCCTGCATATCGACGAATTGCACCCTGTGGCTCACCGCATCCATTATCCAATTACGGCCGAAATTCGTCGTACAAGCAACAAAATTGCTGCCTGCAACATAGACACGGTCCGGCTCAGGAGCAGCTAAGC
Source organism: uncultured Ignavibacteria bacterium (assembly GCA_964552775.1). Lineage (GTDB taxonomy): Bacteria > Zixibacteria > MSB-5A5 > CAIYYT01 > CAIYYT01 > JADJGC01. Next base: position 12,102 of record CAZKIH010000044.1, read on the forward strand.
AGGTCAAAGACTCGTCCGTCATCTTAAGTTTGCTTTGCCACGACCAGCCGCCATCCGTTGAATGGCGAAGTAGCCCTTTGTCACCCACTTCCCAGCCATGCTGAACATCGACAAAAAGTAGCGATCGCGCCCCAGTCTCCCTGTTTGCAGCCGCATCCCAGGTCTGCCCGCCGTCTGTTGTGTATACTAACGACTCTGTGCCAAGAATCCATGCATGATCGGTGGGCACGACATCGACAAACCGGAGATTGCTGTACTCGGTCAGTCGGAAGTTCCAAGTTGCTCCCAGGTCGGTGGATTGGCCGATGACACTGCGACCCATGTGCTCGCCTTCGTTGACATTACCGACAATGACGCCAAAATCATCGTCTGGAAACCCAAGGCCGGCAAGATTCCACGAAGTATCGACTTGCAGGGGCGCCCAGGTGAGGCCACCGTCAGTCGTCCGAAGCAGCGCACCAACACTTCCACACGTGAGCCCAATCTCATCGTCAATAAAACAGATGTCGACAAGCTTCCTGCCCGAGGTCGAACTAACCCGGCTGAAAGACTTACCTCCGTTGGCGGTGCGGAAAATCGTGCCGCCTGATGAAATTGCGCAGCCCGTGTTACCATCTACAAAGGCGATGCCCGTAATATCTTCGCCAGTCGCTATCGAATATGTCTCGAACTTCAGGGGATCATCGTCTGATGAAGAACACCCTATGAATGAGAACATCACTATCACCAAGACCAATCTTGCCGCATTCTTCATCACAAACTCCAGTCAGTTTCCGCATTGATTTACTAACTATGCGCAGAGGCTGTAGTCAAGCAAAAACTAATTGTCGAATCGAGCGCAATCATGCAAATTCGCACCGGAGTGAATTTATGAACGAAGTCCTGCGACTGGAAAATATTTGCTTGGGGTCTCCTGGAGATCGTGCGGCGATTCAGAATCTTTCAATCAGCCTGTGCTGCGGCGACTACAAAGTAGTTTCCGTTGAGCGTGGGCCGGAAGAATCCCATTTGCTGAAGATGATCGTCGGAGAATTGAAGCCTCAAGCCGGTTCTGGACTGCTCTTGGGTTATCCGATACTGAACATGTCGTCACGCAGACGACGTCAGTTGCTGCAGCAGATAGGAATAATCACCGGAGTTGATCGTGCTCCGCACGAATCTCTAAGCCAATTCGTCGCGCTTCCCCTCCGAATTGCAGGCGCGCGCTTCTCGCAGATTGAACGGCGAGTTCGCACCGTGCTGAGAGACCTGGACCTGACACTCGCCGCCGGCAGCCCGGTAAGGTCATTGACCGGAAGACAGCGGAGGCTTGCCGCTGTTGCACAGGCGTTGATCAAATCCCCGAAGCTGATACTGATGGAATCACGGTCGGATGAAATCGACAGGCAAGTAATCGAGCCTCTGTTGCGAAAGTACTCTCTCCACGGCGGCGCTGTGCTGGAATTGGTTGAGGAAAGAAATTCCGCCGATGTGACCGAGACAATGGTCACATCGCACGAAGAGGCATATGTCCCGGCATAGCAACGAAACAAAGACCGAATCGGCGTTCACCGCTTTGCTGCTCTTGAGTCTGATTATTCTTCCCTTTGGACTGACAACACTTGTCGTTCAGAATCTGCGCGACTACGAGCAGTCGCTTCGTGCGCGACTTCGATTTGAGGTCTACTTGCGCGACCAAACCACTCCGGACCAGGTTCAACTTCTAATCGAACAGGTCAAGAGCCTTGAAGGCTTTGCGCAGTTCAGCTATCGAGACAAGAGTGATGTTTTCGAACAGGTGCAGACGGCATTGGGTACGCAACTTCTTCCCGATGATGCGGCCAATCCCTTCCCATCTGTAGTCGAGATTGCTTTCACCCCGCCCTTCTCGAATTTGGCTAATTTTGACAAAGTCGACATACTCTTGCAAAAGTATCCATTTGTAGAGGAGGTCAACTATGGTTCAGATTGGCTGACTGCGCACGAGAAGACCTTTGCCTCCGCCGAACGAATCCTCTCGGCGCTGAGAATCATCACAGCTGCCTGCTCTTTCCTGCTAATGTTCTGGTTTATGCGGCGAGTCATCCTGAGTCGCGAGCAGTACTTCACTATTCTGCGTCGTCTCGGTGCCGGCTGGCGCATGATGGCCTTCCCCTTCATTCTGCGCAAAACCATATTGGGAATGGCGGCAGCGGCCTTATCTCTTGTTGCACTCTATGGCTGTTTTCGGCTAGTCACCGGCTGGTCAATTGATATTTCATTCGTAACGCTCGCCAACATGATCACAGTACTTGGGTTTGGCGGCATCGTAGCGCTTCTGAGTTCAACTCTTGCTGTTGGCCGGGAAGTATGAATCAGTTCACCCGACTTTTGCTCGGGGCTTTGTTTATCATGTCGGCACTTTCGACCCTGCTAGCTCAGGCTCCGAACACCGAGCACTTGGATCAGACCCGACAACAGCTTGAACGTGCACGCCAGGACGCTGAACGTATACTCAATTCTCAATCCGACCTTTACCAACAATTGGAGGTCATTGATCGTGAGTTGGAGCTCTCAAGTCGTCTTCTCCGTCAGATTCGCAAACAAGCTATCGAAACGGGAGTGATAATTGCAGCAACCAAGGATACGATTTCCAGCCTCAGGGATCTGACTGCCGCAGAGCGGTCGATGCTGTCGAAACGACTGCGGAAGCTCTATTTGATTCGTGATTTGAACGCCATCTATGTACCGTTTAGCGAGGCCGACTTTATCGGCAAGTCTTCACTGCGCTTCAACTATCGAAAACTCGTTGAATCCGACAATATGCATCTTGTTACTCTGAACTCCTCCATATCGAACAAGGAGATGATGCTGCAGAATCTTCAGACCCGTCAGGTCGAATTGAAGATGTTGGTGCAGGCCCAGATTGATGAGGAACGGCGCTCGCGGGAATCGCTTCTGCAGCGAGAGAGGATATTGGCGGGCCTCAAGAGTGAAAGTCATGAGTTGTCTGTAGAGATCGGGAAGCTCGAGGAATCCGCTACGACTATCGGAGACATCTTTGCCGAGATCGAAAAACAGGCCCGTAGCACATCTGACTACCTCTGGCAGCGCGAGCGGGAGCTTTCACTGCGCATGAAAGGGAAGTTCTTCTGGCCCGTGAGCGGCAGTGTGATGCGTGGGTTCGGCACCAAGAGAGACAAACGTACTGGGCTTTCCAGCAAGAGCAACGGAATCAGCATCAGTTCTCGGCGCGGCGAAAAAGTCATTGCGGCTCTCACGGGGCAAGTCATATATATAGGTTGGGCGCGCGGTTTGGAGAGGTTTGTGGTTGTTGATCACGGTGGATCGATTTATTCACTCTATGGTAATCTCGGTGACCTATCGGTAAAAGAAGGCGATCAGGTCATCCGCGGCGTATCGTTTGCCGTTGCGGCCGGCGACCGCGTTCACTTTGAAATTCGTGATGGCAAATCGCCCGTCGACCCCAGCGAGTGGCTCCGCGATTAGGATGCAGAGTCAGGAATCAGCATGTTTCCGCAGAAGTTGATGTTTGATAGGCTCACGGCTCGATTCGTTGAAAACAGCTTGCCGGCATCCCTGCTGCTTACCGGTCCGCGTGGAGTCGGAAAATGGAGCGTGGCATTCGAGTTGGCGCGTCGCATCACTTGCGCGCAACCCGGCTCGACTCACGGCTGTGGAGTGTGCGCTTCTTGCAGACAATTGGATCAGTTCGCCCACCCGGATGTGCAGTTCTTATTCCCCTTGTCCGCTAACGAGAGTGACTGGGGCAGTTGGATCTATCCCTACTTGAGCGGCAAGCATGAAAATCCCTTCTCGCCTTCTGCTGCTGATGCAAAACACTTCATCCCGATAGAAGCCATCCGCCAGTTCCAATCGAAGCTCGCACGTCGCCCGACGCTTTCTCCCTTTAAGGTGGGGATCATTTACGAAGCCGAGCGCATGCTTCCCGGTACAATGGATTCCTTATTGAAATTGCTCGAGGAACCGCCGGATAAGAGTTTCCTGATTGTTGTCACACATGAGCCGCGCTTCCTGCTTCCCACCATCTTATCGCGCTTGCAGAGAATTAGTCTGCCTGCGCTCGATGATGATTTTGTGCGTGGTTATCTTCAGCATGCCTACTCATTGCGCGACGATCAATTGGGAGCGATGGTTCGCTTCGCCGGTGGACAACTGCACGACATCGAGACAATCATGCAGGGAGACTTCCTGCAGATGCGTCAGTCCGCCCTGGAAATGATCGAACATTCGCTGTCGCTGACGCAGTCCGAGGTGTTCATACATTTCGGCGAGAGCGCGTGGCTGGCGACTCGCGAAAAAGTGGAGGCACTTCTCAGGCACTGGCAGAGCATTTTGCGCGATCTGATGATCAGTGCCCAGGAATCGAGCGAAACGCCGGGTACGACTCATCTGTCCCGGCTCACCAATCACGATTTCCATGACCGCTATCGAAAACTTCGCAGCAAGCTGGATAATCTTGAAAAGATAGAGACTCTTTCTGATCGCATCGAGGCAATTCGACAGGAACTGCGGCGAAATGTCAGCCCGCGAATGGCTGCGCTTTCGTTTCTCTTCTTGTTGTCCCCGCCCGTCGCTCAGCCTCGATAATTCCAAATTCCATGAATTTCTCTAATCAAAGAAGCGAGAACATATAATGAACAGACTCTCAAAGCTCGTTACGATAGCAGTATTGGCTGCTCTGTTTGCATCATCATCCCTGTACGCTGGTGGAAAAGTCGGCATCTACGGATTGCGACAGGTTCCTGATGGCGAAGATGCTGAGAATTACAGCCGCGCCGGCTGGGGTGGCGGTATCCATGTGGTCGCGCCCCTGCCGCAGGTCCACAATATCTTTGCCTTCGTTGGTGGGTTCGAGATCACCAACCTCGTGAACAAGACGATTGTATTCTATGATCCTTACCTCGGCGATGACATTGAACAGCAAACCGACCAGAACATCTTTCGTTTATTCCTCGGTGGACAGATCGGTGGTCATGGCAACGGCTTCATCCGCCCCCACATTGGCATCAACCTCTCACTGTCGATCTACAATATCAAAACCGACAACGTCGTGATCGATGATGACGGAGAGAACGAGATACGAAAGAACCTGTACGACGATACTGAAGCGTCACTGGGCTCCGACATCACGCTCGGTTGCGATTTGAACTTCAGCAACGGCATTGCACTTGACGGCGGAGTCCGCTACTTGAAAAGTTTCTCGGTACCTCAGCAACTAGGTGGCCAATCGGAGAAAATCCATCCCCAGTACTTTCAGATCTATCTGGGAGTTGGAGCCTCGTTCGACATGATGGCGAAGTAGTAACAAGTCACTGCAACGTCTGAACCAACTGCTGGACGCGCGAGTCGCTGGGTTGCAGCTCAAGGTAGTGGGTCAAATGTCGCAAAGCACTGCTGCGGTCATTTAAGTGCTGAGCGTAGATTAGTCCAAGATTCAGGAGTAAACGCGGATTTTCCGGATCGTGCAGAACGGCTTGTTCGAATTCCCAGGCTGCCGCCTGGAACGAAGAATTCGCCAGAGCAAGATTGCCGCGGTCTTTGTAGACATTGGAAATATTGAATTCTATCTCGTCACGCTGAGTCCCCGTCAATATCTGTTTCTTCAAAGCCTTTTCGTAGGTGGTTAGGGCTAACTCCCACTCGCCTTTCTTGCGGAAATATATCCCCAGTTGATTGAGAAGAACTCCTCGCGTTTCCAGATCGTACCTCCTCAGAGCCAGCCTAAACTGCGTGAGCGCTGCGGCAGAATCCGGAGGCTCGTGCAACAGGTTCTCCTCGCCGCGAATGAGATCAAGATTCGCCAGCAACTGACGCGACATCAGATCCCCACCGTCATATTCTGCCGGATAGATCGGAACCGCCTTTGGCTCTTGGTCTGGCCGCTGAGAATCATAGAGAATTCCGAATGAGGAGAGTGAATCCAGGCCTTCCCACCAATCGGCTTGATTCTGATAATGACTTTTTGCGAAGTACTTTCTGCCGGGAGCTCGCTCCAGAATTACAGCCCGCGCCTGCAGCAAGTCTTCGATTGATGTCCCTGTGAGCCGTGAAGCCAATTCGCACATCGAGTGTTTGCGGATCGAGCGATCAAATACCT
>CAZKIH010000045.1:0-15098 GCA_964552775.1 uncultured Ignavibacteria bacterium
ATCAACCGTGCATTGGCCGGAATCGAAGAACTCAAGTCCCGCGTCGACACGCTGATCGTGATACCGAATCAACGACTGCTGCAAATCGTCGATCCGTCAACCAGGCTGACCGAAGCCTTCATGATGGCCGATGATGTCCTACTGCGCGCTACGCGCGGTATTTCCGACCTCATCACCATTCCGGGTCTGATCAATTGCGACTTCGCCGATGTCCGCACCGTGATGATGGAAATGGGCGATGCCATGATGGGCTCCGGCTACGGCTGCGGCGAAAATAAAGCCGCCAACGCGGCGCGCATGGCGATCAATTCGCCGCTCCTGGAAGACGTCAACATCTCCGGCGCCAAGGGCCTGCTCATGAACGTCACCGGTTCGCCGGATATGACCCTATATGAAGTCAACGAAGCTACCACGGTGATCTATGATGCCGCCGGCTCCGATGCCAATATCATCTTTGGTGCAGTCATCGATCCGGCGTTAGAGGACGAAATCCGCGTCACAGTAATCGCAACCGGATTCGGCAGTGCCAAGCGCGAAATGGTCGAGCGGTTTGAACGCGTCGAACAGCGCGTCATCGAACCGGTTGATCTCTTTGAGAGAACCATGGAACGTCAAGCCGTGCCGCGCATCGTTGGCGTGGCCGCCGAGGCGGAAATGAAGAGCGATGAATTCATCAGCAACGGCGCCGACGAGGTCGATCAGGAGGACCTTGAAATCCCTGCGTTTCTACGCAATCGCATGAGATAGTCGTCATGATCTCGCGTAGGGGCGCATGGCAATGCGCCCAGAACGATGAAAAGAAAACACAAGTTAACCGACCCTACCACGACAACTTGGGTTACGCACGTTGCCCCTGGCTCTCCCCGAGCCGGGGGTTCTTTCTTGGGTATTGTCGACAACGACGAAATCATGGGGCGGCCAATGTTCTCCCCTATCCTCTGGGAAATGGGAAGGTCGAAGAGCCCGATCCTATCGGGAAGGCAGAGCGCGTTGGGGGTACGGCTAGTGGAAGATCGTGCCGTCGCGGGCCGAGCCCGTCATTCCCGCGAAAGCGGCTGCCGGAGGCGTCCAGCTTCGCAGGAGTCACCCCGCCCCCTGACTATCAGGCCCAGGCGTGATTCCCGGTATCATGCACAAAGCGCAACGAACTGCTCGACAGCCAAACCCTGTTTTAATAATATTGGGAACTAACTAAGAAGCCTAACAGTCGAAACCGGCTACGGTTTCGACTGTGGCGCGTTGTGGACTTTGACGACCTTACCGGCCTTGATACAGCGGGTGCAGACGCGAATCGTTGCCACCTTGCCCTGGTGACGGGCGCGGACGCTGCGCAGATTCGGATTGAAGCGGCGATTGGTCAAATTATGGGCGTGGGAAACATTGTGCCCATACTGGGGACCCTTACCGCAAATATCACAAGCTCTCGACAAATTCGATACCTCCGAAAAGTTTAGACTTCCATAATACGGATTCCTGACCCAAAATCAAGCGCTTCGTGACAATATTTTTGGCGCCCCCAAATATCACTTTACGGAATATTGAGTTGCGCGTATTATAAGTGCGACCGGGAGACCCAAATATTTAGACCGGATATCCCCGGCCTGGTCGGCTCCAGATGCACCCACCGTGGTAGCGAGGAGCACACCGTAAGTACTCTTGGGATTCCTGATCAATGGATGGTCAGGTAAACCCTAAACCGTGTATCGGTTAGTAACTAATTGGGTCTCCCGGCATTTTTATGCCTGGTTCGCGGCTCAGCGAGTTCGCGCTTCTTTCTTCTTTAATGGCTACTTCAAATCCCAGTGCCACATCCCACATTTCCCGTTGCTTTTCTTCCCCCACCTTATATCATTCCGGTCTTTCCGTGACGGAGGACGAATGGCGGAACCGAAAATCACTCCAGAATTAGTAGCGGATCACGGCCTGACGCCGGATGAATATACCAAGATCAAGCAGATCCTTGGTCGCGAACCATCGTTCACCGAGCTGGGCATCTTCTCGGTGATGTGGTCCGAGCATTGCTCCTACAAGAACTCGATCGCACTGCTCAAAACCCTGCCGCGTTCGGGCAAGGCGCTCCTCACCGAAGCCGGCGAGGAAAACGCCGGCGCCGTCGATCTGGGCAACGACCTCGCCGTCGTCTTCAAAATTGAATCGCACAATCATCCGTCCGCCGTCGAGCCCTATCAGGGCGCGGCCACCGGAGTCGGCGGCATTCTCCGCGACGTCTTTTGCATGGGCGCACGCCCAATCGCGGCGTTGAATTCACTTCGCTTTGGACCGCTCTCCGAGGCGCGCTCGCGCTACTTGTTCGATGGCTCGGTGCGCGGCATCGGCGACTACGGCAACTCGTTCGGTGTGCCCACTGTCGGTGGTGAGGTCTATTTCGAGGACTGCTACTACGCCAATCCTCTGATCAACGCTATGGCCGTCGGCATCTGCAAGAAAGACCGCATGGCATCTGCCGTCGCCAAGGGCGTCGGCAATCCAGTGTTCGTCGTCGGCTCCTCGACCGGACGCGACGGCATCCACGGCGCGACATTTGCATCGGAAGAAATCTCTTCAAAATCAGAATCGAAACGCCCCTCGGTTCAGATCGGCGACCCGTTCACCGAGAAACTCCTGCTTGAGGCCACTCTTGAAATCATCAAGGATGACCTAATCGTTGGCGTCCAGGATATGGGCGCTGCCGGCCTGACCTGCTGCAGTTCCGAAATGTCTGCCAAGGGCCAAAGCGGAATCGAGATCGACCTCGATCTGGTGCCGGTGCGCGAAGAGCGGATGTCCGCCTACGAAATCATGCTGTCCGAATCGCAGGAGCGGATGCTGGTAGTCGGCAAGAAGGGGATGGAGGATGAAATCCGCGCTGTCTTCGCCAAGTGGGATTTGAATTGCATCGAGATCGGACGCGTGACCGCCGGCAAGAATATGGTCGTAAAGATGGGCGGAAAAATCGTCGCCGATATTCCCTCCGATTGTCTCGTACTCGGCGGCGGAGCGCCGGTCTACACTCGCGAGCAGAAACGACCAGCCTACCTCGACACCGCGCAGTCGTATGATTTTGGATCACTGCGGCAGCCGCAGGACTACAGCGATGTTCTCAAGCGCCTGATCGGTTCGCACAATATCGCCTCCAAGCGCTGGGTCTTTGAGCAGTACGACTCGATGGTTCGAACCAATACGGTTGTCGGGCCGGGCTCGGATGCCGCCGTCTTGCGAATTCGCCACTCCGACAAAGGTATCGCGATGTCGACTGACTGCAATGCGCGCTATTGTTATCTGAACCCGCGTCTCGGGGGACAAATTGCAGTAGCCGAATCGGCGCGCAACGTCGCCTGCTCAGGCGCACGGCCGGTAGCGATCACTAATTGTCTCAACTTCGGCAATCCCTACAAGCCGGAGATGTATTACATGTTCGCTGAGTGCCTGAAAGGCATGGGCGAGGCGTGCCGTGCGCTCGATACGCCCGTCACCGGCGGCAACGTTTCGTTCTACAATGAAGATCCCGAGCGCGCCGTGTATCCAACCCCGACCATCGGCATGCTCGGCATCATCGACGATCTCAAGCACATCACGACCAATAATTTCAAGAGCGACGGTGATTTGATCTTCCTCGCGGGAACAAATAAGAACGAATTGGGCGGCTCGGAGTACATCAAGGTCGTGCACAACCTCATTACCGGCAATACGCCGGAGCTGGATATGATTTTCGAGAAGCAGCTCCAGGCCTTCATTCTCGAGGCAATCCGCAACGGCCTGCTCAGGTCGGCTCACGATATTTCGGAGGGCGGGCTTGCAGTCGCGATTGCCGAATCGTGTATCGCCGACCGCGAGAAAATGATTGGCGCGACGATCACCGTCAAATCCGACATTCGCAAGGACGCTCTCTACTTTGGTGAATCGCAGTCGCGGGTGATTCTCAGCATCGCGCCCGAGCGCAAGGGAAGTCTGATCCAGTTGGCGGCCTCGATGAATGTCCCGCTTGTCGAAATCGGCAGCGCCGGCGGCAACAAGGTCAAGATCAACGAGGACATCAATGTCGAATTGAGCGTGCTTGAGAATGCATTCTACGAGACAATCGGCAGAGTCATGACTTTACCAGCTTGAGCGCATCTATTAGAAAAGCAGATGCCCCGCGCAGGGAGTGAAAGCACCAACCAGCCTCATGCAAGCTTATATCGAGTGGGTCAGAGCGAATCCGATAACTTCGGCGGCGATTCAATTCGCGATCTTGGGCACTCTTGGGGAATTGCTGTCGTTCAGCATCCGCAAGAAACGATTCAGTCTCCCCTGTAACGCGTCTCAGCTGTTTGCAAAGGTAGTCGCCTGGGCTCTGCTCGGCGTGGTCATTAAGTACGGCTTCACGGGCATGAAGGGGTTCACTTCGGCGCTGCTCGAGCACGGCTTGCTTCCACAATTTCTGGCCGAGGGTATCGGCTGGGGTTTCGCCGTGTCGGTTCTCACAAACGTGTTCTTCGGGCCTCAGATGATGTTCTTCCACCGGCTCGAAGACAATCTGATTATGTGGGAATGGAATTTCAAAGGCATGAGCGTTGCGCTCAAAACGCTGCTCTGGTTTTGGATTCCCGCACACACCGTGACCTTCAGCCTTCCTGTCGAATGGCAGATCGGTCTGGCAGCACTATGGTCAATCGCGCTTGGAATGATTCTGGGATTGGCGAAGGTGAAATAGATCAGGATTCCTTTGATCCTGACGAGAGAGCATCCTTGCTTCTCCGGCTCTTTTGCGAAGCTGCGCCGCGCGGCAATCGTGACGAAAACCAATCAACTGCCGCCTCGCCATAAATTGGCTGCACGAATTGTTGATGTTTCCGAAAGGGCTTGCCTCCTCTGATCCCGACTTTGTCTAGGAGTGACTGGAGATGTCGGAGTTGATCATCAGTGTCGACAACAAGCCTCACTTCAGACCCTTTCCTGTACCGCGATCCTTCGTTGGCACGGCGAGTTTCGCTGTATCGACGAACGTAGCCGCGCGCCTGAAAGTGCCGCATCAATTGAACTTCGGCATTACCGACCCTACGTCGCATCGGATCCAACTCCTTGGTCCAGGTTGTGGCGAGTCCGGCTCGAAGGTACGCTGTCAGACCGTCGAGCCGGGCTGCTAGATTCGCACCGCTACCCCAGCATCTCGCAATAGTCAAGTTCTGTATCGAGAACCGAGTTGTCGCCGTTGCGATGTTCGGTGATATTCAATGCCATGAGGCGGCCGTCTTTTTCGAATAGCAGCAACAGCTGATTGTTGTTGCCGGGCTGCATGAATCCCTTAAGCTCCGCACCGCGCAGTTCGTTCTGCTTGCTGATAAACGTTTCCGTTAGATTCATTGTTTTCCTCCCAACGAATTCAAAAGATCCCGAAGTGGTAAGTAAAGTGTTGTCGATTTTCAAGCCTACATTGGCATATCAGCTTGAGCACTGATATTACTCCATTGCTAATATTGAAGCAATGAAAAAATCCAGTGTTCTTGCTGCAAGAGCTCATCTCGATGGCGTCCTTGACTATGATACACCAAATTCCTACCTTACAATTTTGGAGGATTTCAATGGACAAAGTCGCAATTAAGAATACACTCGGGGCGCCGCTGCAGTGCAAGGGTTGGCATCAGGAGGCCGCGCTCCGAATGCTCAACAACAACCTCGATCCCAACGTCGCCGAAGATCCGGCCAATCTGGTCGTGTATGGCGGCTCCGGCAAAGCCGCACGCAACTGGGAGTGTTACCACGCCATCGTTCGCAGTCTTGAGTCATTAGAAAATGATGAGACACTGCTCGTGCAATCGGGCAAGCCGGTCGGTATTTTTCGCACGCACGAATATGCGCCGAGGGTGCTGATTGCGAATTCCAACATTGTGCCGCATTGGGCGACGTGGGAGAAGTTTCGCGAACTGGAAAAGCTCGGCCTCATCATGTACGGCCAAATGACGGCGGGATCGTGGATTTACATCGGCACTCAGGGAATTCTCCAGGGCACTTACGAGACATTTGCGGCCTGCGCGAACAAACACTTCAAGGGTGATCTTGCGGGTAAGTTCATCCTCACCGGCGGTGTCGGCGGTATGGGCGGTGCGCAGCCGCTGGCGGGCACGATGAACAACGCCGTCATCCTCTGTGTCGATGTCGACGAACACCGCATCGATCGTCGTATCGAAACGCGCTATCTCGACCGCAAGACCTCCTCGCTGGAAGAAGCCCTCAAGTGGGTGCGCGAGGCATGCGCCGCAAAGCAGCCTCTTTCTATCGGCCTTGTCGGCAACTGCGCGGACACGCATCCCGAGTTGGTCAAGCGCGGGATCATTCCCGATATCGTCACAGATCAAACCTCCGCGCACGATGAACTCAACGGCTATGTGCCAAACGGAATGACTCTGAAAGCCGCGATTGAACTGCGCAAGTCGAACCCGCAGGATTACATCAAGCGCTCCAAAGATGCCATGGTCGTCCACACGCTAGCGATGATCGACATGCAGAAGAAAGGCGCTATCGTTTTTGACTACGGCAACAATCTGCGCGGGCAGGCGCTGGCGCATGGTCTCAAAGATGCATTTGCATTTCCGGGATTTGTGCCGGCGTATATTCGCCCGCTCTTCTGCGAGGGCAAAGGACCGTTCCGCTGGGCGGCGCTTTCCGGTGATCCGAAAGATATCGCCGTCACCGACGAGGTAATCAAACGCGAGTTTGCGGATAATGCTGCGCTGGTGCGCTGGATCGACCTGGCTTCCAAGCGCGTCGCGTTCCAGGGGCTGCCCTCGCGCATCTGCTGGCTCGGCTATGGTGAACGCACGAAATTCGGTTTGATCATTAACGATCTTGTCAAAAAGGGCAAGATCTCCGCGCCAATCGTGATTGGCCGCGATCATCTCGACTGCGGTTCGGTAGCCTCTCCAAATCGCGAGACTGAAGCGATGAAGGATGGCTCGGATTGCATCGCGGACTGGCCGCTGCTCAATGCACTGCTAAACACTGCCTCAGGAGCATCGTGGGTGAGTATCCATCACGGCGGCGGCGTAGGCATCGGCTATTCGATTCATGCCGGCATGGTCGTGGTCGCCGACGGCACGGAGGAGATGGCGAAACGCATCACCCGCGTCTTGACCAATGATCCCGGCACCGGCGTGATGCGACATGTCGACGCGAGCTACGATGAGGCCAAGAAGTTCGCGGATCAGCACGCGGATATTAAGATACCGATGAGGGAGTAGGGAGGAAGATCTTTGCTCGCGGCCAGGCAATGAGTCAGTAGGGGCGCAGCATGCTGCGCCTATTCAGGCAATAGCCGGCAGCTACCGAGCCTGCGTAGGGGCGACCTGCGGTCGCCCGGGATTCAAGCGTCCTCGGCACACCGGCATGGTTTCGTGAGACCGGGACCTTCTGCAAGCCCATACCTTACGCGGGAGCGAGTCAGTTCAGGTGTTGACGTACCTGGAAGTCAGAGGAAAAAGGGCATGGCAAGCCATGCCCCTACGCGGGTATGAGTCGGAGTTGTTTATGTCTCAGTTGTTTGACATTTGAGGATAGATCAATGTGATGTCTGATCGGGATGACGGAAAAGGAAGGAGATCAATTCGGCTTCGCGATTTCGATTACTCGCAAGAAGGAGGCTACTTTGTCACGATTTGTGCAAGAGGCGGCAGGAATCTCTTTGGCGAAGTAAGGAACGGAGTTGTAGCGCTAAATCGTCTTGGCGGGATAGTTAATCAGGAATGGTTACGAGTGGCAGAGAAACGTGACAACGTACAGCTCGACATATTTGTCATTATGCCGAATCACCTTCACGGGATCCTATTAATCGGCAATTCGCGTAGGGGCATGGCTTGCCATGCCCAGGTAACTGCACCGCGAAAATTCGGTCAACCGCTTGCCAATTCACTTTCAAGTATTGTTGGTGGCTTTAAGTCTGCCGTATCTCGCAGAATTAACCTTGAACGCAATTCGAACTCCCGATTCGTCTGGCAACGCAATTATCACGAGCACATCATTCGCAATGAAGCCGACTTGGCGGAGAAGCGAACATACATACAAAACAATCCGTTGCAGTGGGAGTTGGATGAGTATTACAGGGATTGAAGTGGGCGCATTGCCATGCGCCCCTACGCGGAAAAACCGGCGATGAACGAATTCGCCCCTGCTGATGCAATCGGAAATATGGACTTGGGCGCATCGCCCCGCGGCGCTCACCTCCCATTTCTCTTGCCCGCCCGACTTGAGATCGCTATTATGCTGTCGATTATGGATTGCATGGCCCCCTAATATTCGTCAGTGACAGGTAATCAATACGTGAACGAGCAAGATTCCGATCAAACCCGCAGTCAGGTATCGCCTCTGGTAAGTGGAGCGATGATCGCTCACTACCGGATCATCGATAAGATCGGCGCCGGCGGCATGGGCGAGGTCTTTCTTGCAGAGGACACCAAGCTCAATCGCAAGGTCGCCCTCAAGTTTCTGCCCGCACATCTGGCGCACGACGGCGACATCCGCGCCCGCTTCACGCGCGAGGCTCAGTCAGCCGCCAAACTCGATCATCCCAATATCATCACGATCTACGAGGTCGGCGAATGGGAGAGCCGTCCCTACTTCGCCATGCAGTTTGTCGAGGGCGACACGGTCAGCCACTACTGCCGCACCGAGCGGCTCTCGATCGCGCAAATCATCGACTTGGCACTTCAAATCGCAGAGGGCCTGGCCAAAGCGCATGCTGTCGGCATCATCCACCGCGACATCAAGTCGGCGAATATTATCCTCGACCGCGACCTTCGCCCGAAGATTCTCGACTTCGGCCTTGCCAGCGTGCCGGGCAGCGAGGTCTTGACCAGGGCCGGATCCACGCTCGGGACCATCGCTTACATGTCGCCGGAGCAGGCGCGCGGGATCGAGATCGATCGCCGCTCCGATTTGTTTTCGCTCGGAGTCGTGATCTATGAGCTTGTCGCGGGGCTCACGCCGTTCAAGCAGGAAAACGACATGGCGACGATGAACAAGATTATTACCCAGGAGGCGGAGCCGCTGGCGCGCTACAAGGCTGACGTGCCCTCAGAGCTGCAGCGGATCGTCAGCAAGTGCCTGGCGAAGAACCCCAATGAGCGCTATCAATCAGCCGCCGATCTTGCCACCGACCTGAGAGTGATGGCACGTTCCTTCGGCCCGCGTGAGGGTGTATCGACTGATCGCGTCGCGGTATCAAAACCGTCAATCGCCGTGCTGCCATTTTCGAATATGAGCGCCGATCCTGAAAACGAGTACTTTTCCGATGGTCTGACCGAAGAGCTGCTCAACGTGCTGGCCAAGAACTCGGAATTGAAAGTCACCGGCCGGACCTCGTCGTTTGCTTTCAAGGGCAAGCAGGAGGATTTGCGTACAATCGGGCAGAAACTCGGCGTCGGAACTCTGCTGGAGGGCAGCGTGCGCAAGTCGGGCAACCGTGTGCGTATTACCGCGCAGCTGGTGAGCGTGGCGGACGGATTTCATCTCTGGTCCGAAACCTATGACCGTGTACTCGACGATATCTTTGCAGTGCAGGATGATATCGCCAAGGCGGTTTCGACGGCGATGCACGTCACGCTTGTCGGCGTAAGCGAAGATAAGAAGGCCGTCAATCCGCAAAGTTATTCGCTCATTCTGCGCGCGCATCATTCGCTTTTGCAGATGACGGCCGAGAGCCTAGCGATGGCTGTCGACCTCTACAAGCGGGCTATAGAGATTGATCCGACTAATGCCCGCGCCTGGGCCGGTCTCAGCAACACATACGGAAATCGGGTCGCTTACGGCCACAGTTTGCATGAGGTTGAACATCCGCTGGCCCGAGCGGCCGCTGAAAAGGCGCTCGAGCTGGACGACCAGTTGCCCGAAGCACACCAGGCAATGCACTTCGTGATGGCGGCGCTGGAGTTGCGGATGCGCGAAGCCCGGGCCTCGATCCGGCGGGCGCACGAACTCGCGCCGAATGACAGTTCGATCGTGACCAGTGCCGCGCTTTCAGAGATGGTGCACGGTGACTACGATCGCGCTATAGCCCTTGCGCGAACTGCCGTCGAACTTGACCCTCTCAGCCCCTGGGCACGTCGCGAACTTGGTCGCATACTGTTTTTTGCCGGACGCTTTGAAGAGTCGCGCACGGCACTCAACCGCGTTCTCGAAATGAGCCCCGACATGACAACGATCAATCTCGGTCTGGGTTGGATTTCGCTTCTGCAAGGGAGGCTCGAGGAAGCCCTGGCGTTGATCCAAAAAGAAAAGCTCGCCGGTTACCGCTGCTGCGGTTTAGCGATGGTCTATCACGCAATGGGAAGACATTCCGAGTCTGATCAAAAACTGGCCGAACTAATCGAGCAGGGCGAGTGTTGGGCATTCCAAATCGCCGCAGTATACGGCTATCGCGGCGAAGTTGACAAGGCCTTCGAGTGGCTTGAGCGCATGATTGAAGTGCATGACTCCGGCGCACCACTGACCAAGGGCGCGCTCTTCCTGGCCTCGCTTCATTCCGACCCGCGCTGGCCGGCACTGCTCGCCAAGATCGGATTTGACAACTAAAGCCCGCAGTCTCACTGCAGACAAACTTTCAGCAACCCGTCCTCGCATTCGCTCGGCCGGTCTAATGACCTGACGCAACCTCTTGCAACGAAGTCAAGCAGGAATGCCAGACTTACTTCTTCTTTTGCACCAGCGTGTACATCCCGAACAAATCATTTTCGAGATCCATGTCCTTGTCCCAACCGAGAGCCTTTGCCATGGTGTGAGCGAACGGCGTGTCGACGACATCGAATGCGAGCACGTTGAAGCCGATTTTTTCGAATAATTCTTTTTTGAACGGCGAACGTCCGTCAGACCAGGGGATGTATTTCTCAACTTCTGGTCCGGTGTACTTGGGATGCAAGTTGTAGATCATGAAGAATCCACCGGGCTTGAGCAGGTCATAGACTCGCCTGACATACGTCGAATCATCCACACCAAGATGAACGAGCATTTTGGGATCAACCTCGCGCTCGGGATGGATATAACCATTCTTCAGCGTATTCTTGGAGAAGAACACGTCATACCCGCCGCCAAGCTGTGCGTTGATCAACGAATCGGTGGGGAAGAAGCCATAGAATGCGCGCAAGTGGCCAGGTGCGCCCTTGCCGCCGCTCTTGCCGCGGTTGATCATGCCGGTATCAGTCGGCGCAGAGTAAAGCGCCTTGAAAACCGCCTCGACCTCAATGCCGGTGACATCAGCGCCGAGTGACGCCAATCCACGCAGTTGGCCGATTGAGCCAAACCCGAAATCGATCATTTTCAAGCCGTCGGCGGACTTCAGTCCAGCCTGCCACAAAAGATCATAAGCTCTGACGACTGCGACAGGTGTGCCGTAACCGGTGAAGTAGTAGAAATCCTCGCCGTATTCGCGGCGCTGAAAGCCGGAGGTCGTATCGAGTCCGGAAGTCGCAAACTCGGACTCGGTCATGGCCGCGCGAGTTTGCTTGTTGCGGTAGACGACACGCACCTGGTCGATCTTCGGCAATTCCGTCATGGAATTCAGGAATTGCCTGGCGAAATCACTTTTCACCAGAGGGATCATTGCTGTTGCATCGAGTTTTATCTGTTCAGTGGCAGTGACGGTCGTGTCCTCTTGGGCGAAGGCTGACAGAGAGAGAGTGGTCAGCAACAGAATATTGACGAGGACGACACAGGTCGTCTTGCGTGCTCTTCCCGATTCAATCATATCAACAGTCCTTTCAGATAGTAGTTCGAGTCACTTGAGATACGAGTTAGGTTTCAGAGAGTTGCGTTGAATGCCGGCTGAAAGTCTCAGTCCCTCGGCTGAGTATGCGAAGCTTCGTGCTGTGATTATCTAATCGTTGCGCAGTTCAATTATCCGGGCAAGCCCAAAAGAAACGGGCGCACTGTCGTGCGCCCGAATCGGGAATTGTAGTCGCCAAAAGATGAGCTTACGTCGTCATGTGATCATCTGCAATTCGCGCAGGGGGCTGAGCCACCGGCGAAGATATAGTACACGAGGTAGACGGCGTCGGAAATTGTAATCATCTGATCGCAATCGACGTCCGCCGCATAAACATTGAACGAGTTTGGATAAATGTCGAAGATATAATTGATCAACCGCACGGCATCACCGATATTTGTGCGATGATCGAGGTTCAGGTCCCCACAATTTGGGATGGCAGTCTCGAATGCGATTTGGGCCTCGATAGGAGAATCCGAAAAGTCTGCCGCTATGGCTGATACCAGGCTTCCCGTGCCTGCATAGGTGAACCAAATGCCACCCGAACCCTGACCCGGCTGAGAGCCGGCAATCAGTACTCGCGTGCCCCCGTTCTGATGCTGAAACTCCTTGAAATAATCCCCCGGAGCGGCATTCAGGAAATCCGGGGTTATTTCGCCGTCGAAATCAAGGATGGCCCCGGCAAGAGAATGAGGTGACTCCACGCGCACATACTTGCTGAATGTATTTTGAGTGAATAAAGCAGTCAGAGTGTCGACCTCAGTCCGTTTGGGAAATGGGAGTGCGTCGCCAACGATAATTCGGAGAAGATAGATCAGGTCCCGGAACTCGAGCGGGAGCCCGTTGGCGTTGATGTCGCTGGCTTCAACCTGCGTGCTTTGATCCGTGATGAAGACAGCCAAACCCTGAAAATAATAGTCGGAGAACAGCACCGCATCAGAGACTTCATTAGGTATACCGTTCAGGTTCAGATCGCCGCGAACACTGACTGGATCAACGCAGACAATGCTCACGTTACCAGCGTGGAAGTTGATTCCACGCGTGGGAGGGCGACCGCCGATTGCGCCGGCCAGACAACTCCCAGGCACTCCCTGATCAGTGTATAGGTTGGCAGGCGGAACGGGGAAATAGTCGTTAATCCCCGAACCCCAAAATACAGTGTCAGCGACAAGGAGTGAGTCTCCCGATGAAGTTGCCAGCGCGTTGTCACCGCAGTCACCCCAGTAAAATTTAACGGGAATATCCTGACAGCCAAAAGACTGGTTGTCCGAGACAAAGAACTTAATCGTGGCCAGAGTTCCGGCGCTTTGGCCAAGATTGCAAGATGGCTGGCCGGCCACCAATGGATCATCGGCGATAGCTATGATTCTCAGCATTCCGGAAGGACAGCTTCCACCGCAGTTGCCGAATGATACAAATCGATATGTGAAATACTGCCATCCGCAGGCGGTGAGAAGCTCCCCTTGACTAACGCTGAAGTAGCTCAGAGCGGAGATATCATAGGCAATGAGCAGATCAAAACCCGATATCTGCAGGTTATTGCCGTTCGGGTCGAACAACAGATCGACATATTCGTACGTTCCCAGAAAAGTGCCATAGGTGCGTTCAATCGAAACGGTTGGGCGGGCTGCAAGAGCGAGCCCTGAACAGAAAGTACAAAGAACAAGCGCGAGGGCACATAACGCAAGCGCGCGATGAATAGTGTCTCTCTGATTTGGGACACGTTTGGACATACAACCTCCTCTAGGGTTTCTGTGGTGAAGTATGGGCCAAAACGTTAACGAAAATTCGATTGATTTGAAGTCCGAAAAGAATTCGTTCTTTAGAGAAAGACTGAGGCAAGTACCCTGTTTACAATTAATTCATGAAACTGTGAGTTACATAAAAATAATAGAGCATACTCGTCAGATTGTCAAGCCCAAATATTGAGTTCGCGTTTTCGCCCCTTTGAATGCAGCCAGAGTGAGAAGCGCGGGGCGGCGTCGGCGACTGATTCTGCCAGGTCCAAGAGAATCGGAAGCATTGCGGCAATTGAGTAAACTTTGGACAGAGAACCCCGTAAGCACTTACTAAACTATATTGATCCACGATAAGGAGACCAGTCATGAAATTCCCGTTCGGCCATCAATTCGACTGGAGTAAGCGCGTCTGGCTGCGTAGCACCGCTGCCGGGGGTGCCTTGTTGATCGCCGGTGGTTCAAGCGCGCTCTTCGGACAGGAAGTAGTTGCCGACAGCGTAGCTACCCAGAGGCCGAAGGTCGACAAGGGACCGCAATTGGACGCGAAAATGGTCAAAGAATTCGTGGCTGTCAGCCATCGCGATCTGGAGGCTGTCAAGCAGTTGTTGAATTTTCAGCCGGCTCTCCTCAATGCAACCTGGGACTGGGGTGGAGGTGATTTTGAGGCAGGTATTGAGGCTGCCTCGCATGTGGGCGACCGCGACATCGCGCTCTATTTGGTAGAAAAAGGCGCACGACCGAACATCTTTCTGGCAACGATGCTCGGACATCTCGAGATTATGAAGGGCTATCTCAGCCTCTATCCGGCAATGATCAATTGCAAGGGTCCGCACGGACTATCGCTAATTCACCATGCGCGAAAAGGCGGGGATCAGGCCAAAGAAACCCTGGTTTATCTCGAGTCGTTAGGGGCGATGTAGGGTCGGGTACGACCCTGTAGCCACAATGCGAACGTTATTTCAGCAATTTTGCGTTCAGCTTGATTTCGACTGAAGCCAGAGCCCTTGAAATCGGGCATCCAGTCTTGGTGCCGGCGGCGATTTCCTGGAACTTGGCTTCATCGATCTTCGGTACGCGCGCTTCCGTGAACAACTCAATCAATGTCACTCCGAAGCCTTCAGTGACTTTCTCGATGTGGACCTTGGCCGTTGTGCTAATCTGATCGGGAACGAAGCCTGCAGCGGAGAGGCCGCCGGAAAGCGCCATTGAGAAACACCCTGCGTGAGCGGCGCCGAGAAGTTCCTCAGGGTTGGTGCCGGTACCGGACTCGAAGCGAGACGAAAACGAGTACTGGTTGTCTTTGAGAACGCCGGTTTCGGATGAGACGACACCCTTGCCGGACTTCAGATCGCCCTTCCAAATTGCGGATGCTTTGCGGATCATAATTTCTCCTTTGCCGTTGCGGCAATAGTTCTTAATCAAGTTACAATTGCAGCGAAGATAATACGAGTACATGATCGAAGTCAAGGCGATAAGCCACTACGAAAGCGACCACGACAATACAACGATTACTGACTCTGACATTTACGATGTGTTGAGTTGACTGACTGTTTCCGTAACTGTCCTTTCCAAATAACAAAAGGCATGGCCGGCCAGACAACGCAGAGGAGCTGCGCTGAGGAGAAGTTTCT
>CAZKIH010000046.1:0-14999 GCA_964552775.1 uncultured Ignavibacteria bacterium
TAACCTTGCCAGATCGAAAGGAGGTGAAAAGCAAATGGCAAAAGGAAGCGTTGTTGAACGTGCTGGATGTTGGTATGCCGTTTATCGAGTAAATGGCCGCCAACGTTGGGAATCTGCCGGATCAAGCAAAAAGCGGGCGGAACGGCTGCTTGTCAGGCGGATCACTGAAGCCTACGAGGAGGCCGTAGCAGAACTCAAGAAAGCGACGTTTGCGGAGTTCGCGGAGATGTGGCTGCAAGACTATGCGAAAGTGAGTGTCAAGCAGTCAACGTTTGTTAGCTACGAGGCGATTACGCGCCGTCATCTTCTTCCGTCTCTAGGTAAACTCTGGCTTCATCAGATTTCCGGTTCCGACATCCAGCGCCTACTTGCGAGAAAAATCAGGATTGACGGACTGAGTCCGAAATCGGTAGTGAACATTTTGGTACCGTTGAAGGAGATGCTTGAGCACGCAGTTGAATGGAGGTATCTGCGCAGCAATCCGGCGACGTACGTGAAACGTCCGCGCGTCGAGATGGAGGAGATGGACTTTCTTTCACCCGAGGAAGTCTGTCTGTTCTTGGAGAATGCCGATTCGCGTTATCAGCCTCTGCTCATGACGGCCGTGTTGACGGGAATGCGTCGCGGCGAACTACTGGCCCTGAAGTGGGGCGATATCGATTGGAATTCGTCCCAAATCAGTGTGCGGCGATCGCTGTACCGAGGGACTTTCCAAACACCGAAGTCGGCGTACTCGATCCGTCGGATCATGCTGTCACCGTTGTTGAGTCGGACACTTATGTATCATCGCACTGTGAACAAGTCCTTTGAGTTGGATCTTGTTTTCTGCGATGTGAACGGTCGTCCGCTTGACCCTGACAATCTCGTCAAGCGGCAGTTCTTGCCCGCACTCGACAGAGCTGGGATAAGACGAATACGCTTCCATGACCTGAGGCATACCTACGCTTCGCTTTTGATAGCGCAGGGTGAAGACATCAAGTTCGTGCAGTCACAGCTGGGCCATTCCTCGGCCAAGACTACGCTGGATCGGTATGGACACCTTTTCCCCGGTACGCATAAAGAGGCGGCGCGCAGGTTAGATCAAACAGTTTTCGGCAATTCTGTTAGAAGGCTGTTAGAAGAACCCGCCAACCAGGACTCCACAGTCTACAATAAAGCCCCTGAAGGAATTGAGCTTCAAGGGCTTAAGTTTGGTAGCGGGGGTAGGATTTGAACCTACGACCTTCGGGTTATGAGCCCGACGAGCTACCGGACTGCTCCACCCCGCGATCAGCTTCTTCTATATAAGATTATCCTGACGATGTCAAGGCTTTTTCCTGGCTGAACCAGGTATGCGAGACGCCAACTTCAGTCTGCTGCGAAATCGCTTGCGCCAAGGCACATTTCAACGTTACCATCCTGCAGAATGGAAGTTGACTTACAGAAGCCTGATCTCGTTCGCCGACCGCACTTCGCAGGTCAGTCCTATTCAAGCGATCCGGCGAAATTACAAACTGCAATCGACGAAAGAATAGCGGAAACTTCGAGGCCGCAAGCAGTCAAGGGGCGGATTGGCGCAATCGTTACACCCTCAACTGCTGCAATTCTGTACGGCAACGGTGACCTCGGTGCAATGCGAGCCCTGTTACGCAAGAAGTACTCAACGGTGATTCTGGTAGCATCGGCTCAACAAGGATACTTCGACTATGCATCAGTCTTTCCAGGCGGAGCTTACGATTCTCCGCTTGGACGTGTTTTCGTTGATCTTCCGGTCGCCGAGAAAATGGCAAGGTTGCATCCCCGCGTTATCTTCTCGGGGTCGGGTCACACAGGAGGCAGGGAGCCTGAGTACGCAATTGAAATGCTCTTGCCGTTCCTACAGCGACTACTGGGAAACTTTCGGATTGTCCCGATTGTGATGGGGAGTGAGGATGACGAATTCGTCGTCGCTGTCGGCGAAGTCCTGGCGACTGCAGTGGATCCTGACAAGATGCTCATTGTGGGATGTTCCGAGCTGTCTTTTCGATCGAAAACCGGCAGCAACAAGACACAATCGATTGTTGAAGCTACAGCGAAATTGGAGTGGGGGACCCTTTATGATCGCCTTCGGAATCTTCAGGTGCCAAGCACAGCCCCCCTTGCGGCTATTACTTATGCCGCGCGCCGCCTAAGGTTAAAACATGCCGAAACACTCGTTGATGTCGTCGGTGATGACACGACTCTCTCCGTGGTCATGCTGCGGTAAAATATCCGGAAACGACTAATCGGGATGACTACTGAAGATCTACCGCGCTGAGACGGGCACCGATCTTCTCAACCACCGCGGCTGCTGCGCGGGCGCCGATCATTGAGGAAGACGCAAGATCAAATCCAAGGCTGAGGCCTCGAAGTACTCCGGCTGCGTAGAGATCACCGGCGCCAGTCGTATCGATTACTTTCTCAATAGTCAAACGCGGCGTTCTGCGAATCCTTCCGTCGCAGGCAATAATAGCGCCGTCTTCACCGCAAGTCAGACATAGCTGCTTGACCATCTTTGAAAGCTGCTTTGAAGCCATTGCCGCATCTTCGTATCCTGTGATCTCTCCGGCTTCGCGCTCGTTGAGGAACAACACATCAACGTACTCCTTGAGCAACTGCGTGAAGTCATCACGAAATCTCTCCACAAGCCAGGGATCACTGAATGAAAATGCCACTTGGACTCCATGGTGCTTCGCTTTCTGCATAGCATGAATGGCCGCCGTGCGTGCCAGGGGTGCGTCCCAGAGATAACCTTCTATATAGAGGTATCGAGAGTCCCGGAGCGCATCCTCGTGAATATCACTGTCAGTCAGATCTGTAGAGGCGCCAAGAAAGGTCAACATTGAACGTTCAGCATCGGGTGAAATGAAGGCGACACAGGAACCGGTAGGCTTCGTGTCAGGAGACACGAACAACTCGATTCCGGCTTCCAACAGATTTGATCGATAAAAGGACCCGAGATCATCGTCGCCAACCTTTCCGGAATAACAACCTCGTCCTCCCAATATCGAAAGCCCGACGATGGTGTTGGCTGCCGAGCCACCACTGCACCGAGTGATTTCGCGGTGGTCCAATCCTTCTAGCGTCAACTGCGCAGGCTGATCGACCAAAGTCATAAGGCCCTTGCGAATTCCCTTGTCAATCAAGAATTGGTCCTCGACCAAAATGAGAAAGTCGACTAGTGCATTCCCAATAGCATAGACGTCATATTTCTTCTTCAGAATCCGCTCCATAGAGTTTGTAATAATCGTATATAGACTGCTGTAAATCAAGTTGAATAATCACAGGCGCCTGCCTGCCGGCTTGACACGAACGGCAAAGTCAGCTAAGTTCAGTTTAGTAGTCCCAAAGAAATCTCGGGCGGACAAGAAGAGATACGGAGGATTTCCATTAGCTATACTGACGTCGATATTGCGGTGGTCGCACTGCGAGAATATGGCGGTGTCGGGGCAAAGACCTTTCAGCAACTGATTCACCATTTTGTGACTCCGCAAGGGATATTCGACTCTGAACCGGGCGCAATAGCGGCCCTGCCAAGAATGAGTCCTGAAAAGGAAGAGTTGATCCGGACGAGCATCCAAAACGCGGAGTTGATCAGAGACAGATTGGAGGATTACGAGTTTCGCGGAATCAAGCTGACCACGATCTGTGATCCATTCTATCCGGAGTCGCTGTTGGAGCAGCCTGATCCACCTCCGTTACTCTATTACCGGGGCAATCTTGAGGTTTGTCGTGATAACTGCATCGCCATGGTTGGCTCGCACGAGGCATCCGGTGCAGGAATTGCTGAAGCCGTTCGATTGGGAGCTGCTATTGGCGCGACGGGAACTGTCGTGGTATCAGGCTTGGCTCGAGGCATTGACAGCGCGGCACATGTAGGAGTGCTAAAGTCGGATGGCAAAGCAATTGCCGTACTTGGTTGCGGCTTTGACGAGATCTATCCCTCTGAAAATGAACCGCTGGCCGAGAGCATTGTGGAACGTGGACTACTGATTTCTGAGTACCCCCCGGATACTTCTGTGGAACCAGGGCGACTGCTGGCCCGCAATCGCATCATCGTTGGTTTGTCCAAATCGGTGATTGTGGTTGAGATTACCTCCGGCGCAGGCGGATCGGCGAGTGCCATGGCTGAAACCGTGAAGCAGAGCAAAGCACTTTTCACTTGTTTCAATCCAAATCTCGAGGGTGCAGCCAGCAACAGCCTGGGAGCTGTCGAACTCAAAGAGAAGGATGACTGGAAAATGGTCCTCCGTTACATGGTGTAGTTGTGGATCAACCCTATGAGAAAAAGCATCCATCGGTTGATTCCTATCTGACAGTCGACTCACGGCACGCTTGCGAGATTAAGATTGAGCGATCGAGATTCATTGGGACAGTTGTTCCTGTGGACTCTCGTTTGCGGGCCGAAACGGAGCATGACGCAATCTGCCGTCAATACTATGATGCAACTCACAATTGCTTTGCCTATCAAGTGGGCCGGGAAGCGAATTTAGAGTATCGATACTCGGATGACGGCGAGCCAAGCGGTACGGCCGGCAGGCCAATCCAGGATGCAATTCAATCACATGGACTGAGTAATGTGCTTGTGGTCGTAACACGTTACTTCGGCGGGATCAAACTTGGAACCGGAGGTCTGGCACGTGCATATCGACTGGCAGCCGACCAGGCATTGCGGGAAGCCAAGATCGTCGAAGTATTGATTCTGCAATCCTTCCGAATCGAATTCGATCACGAGCAAACTTCAGTTGTGATGAGAACCTGTTCCGAATTTGAAGTTCGTCCGGTCGAGACAAAATATAGCGAACGCGTTACGCTTCTCAGTTCAGTCAGGATGTCTCGATATGAGGAATTCTGTGAGACGATGCGCGAGCGAACTCACGGCCGCGTCATTGTAGAGAGGATTTCCGTCCCCAATGCTTGACTGGCTCGTGAGAATCGATGGCAACATCTTTGTCTTTCTGAACTCGGGGCTGGCGAACCCGGTGTTTGATTTCATCATGCCGATAGCAACAAACAACTGGTTTCTACGGGGAATACTCGCTGCAATCATCCTAAGCCTACTGACGTTTGGCGGCAAACGAGGGCGTCTTGCTGCGGTACTTTGCGTCCTGGCTGTAGCGCTGGCAGACCAGCTCTCGGCGCAAGTGCTCAAGCCGATAGTGGATCGGATCCGCCCGTGTCACACACTCGACACGGTGCATCTCCTCGTTAAGTGTTCTGAAGGTTTGTCGTTTCCCTCTTCCCACGCTGCTAATTCGGCAGCGGTGGCGGTGTTTCTCTCCTCAGTTTATCCTCGGATGGCTTGGTATCTGTCTGCATTCGCGGCACTCGTTGGCTACTCGCGAATTGCCGTGGGCGTCCATTACCCGCTTGACGTCTTAGTTGGCGCAATGGTCGGTTTCCTGAGCGGAACGATAGTCGTGTTCGTCTATCGGTGGACGTCAAAGAAGCTATCCTTGGCTCCTCGGACTCTATAGCAAACTCGGATTCTCTGTCCGTCAAGTACGGATAATCTTTCCGCTTCCACTCATTACTCCCGTAAGGTTGCGCCTTTGTTAGTCTCTAACCTCTTGTGATTCAATGGCAATTCAAAAGTGAAACAGATCGGCACCTAATTTGCCCTTATATGGCATGACATGGAGGTCAATGGAGCGTCTGATCGATAACTCAAGTTCTGCTCGAGCGGAGATAACTAAGATCCCACGCCAATTGTTGGCACACAGTCGGCAGATCTTCTGGGTAACGCTCGTCGTGATGCTGGTAGCAGCTACGATTAATTTCCTCGAACCAAACTACTATGTGGCGGGTGGTTCATTATTGCCTACCGGCAATCAAGGACCCGGCGCAGCGTTGGGATCGTTGGCCAACGCCATTCCCGGCATCGAATTGATGAAAAGCGACCCTGATCCAACGGCGTCGTCACAGCTTTTCCCGGACATTCTGAAATCAGATGTTGTGCGCAAGCGAGTATTGGCTTCAATCCTCCCTCATGATATCGCGACTGCCGTCGATGGCAACACGGTAGGTGCGGCAATTAGCAGCAATCCTGTTAAGGCACTCAAAGATCTCACTTCGGCTACTACTGTCCGCAAAGACAAGACAACTGGCGTAATCTCTATTGGTTTCGAATGGACCCATCCGGGATTTGCACAATTTGTGGCGGCTGAGTACATCAAACAGCTTGACGCTTTCTGCTCCAGCGAGCGCTTTGCGCGTCTTGATGAGAACCGCAGCTTCGTGCAGTCACGGCTTCTGGAAGCGGAGTCGCGATTGCGTGCTGCTGAAGATTCTCTCTTGCAGTATCGCGAGCAAAATCGCAATTACTATCTGGGCTCCGCTCCGGACTTGCAGCTCGAGCACGAGCGGCTGATTCGGAAGGTCGCGGAAATCGGTGAAGTCTACTCTCTCCTTGCACAGCAACTTGAGATGGCAACAATCGAGGCAAAGCGCAAAAAGCCGGTGGTCGCTGTACTGGATTATCCTTCGGTGCCGGAAGAAAAGTCAGGACCGCACAGACTGACGAACATCGTGCAACTCACATTGGCTGCCCTGCTGCTTTCGTGTGGGGTGGTAGTCGTCGGTGGCTATGTTCGCAACTATGTCTCAGCAGAGGAACTCCAACAGCTCACGTTGATTCGCAACAATCTCGGTTCACGCATTACGACCGCGCGCAATAGGATTACGCTCAGGAGAAAAGCACAAGTATGAAGGCAGTGATTCTGGCCGGCGGCGTCGGGGCGCGTCTGCGACCATATACAACCGTCCTTCCCAAGCCATTGATGCCGGTTGGCAACTACCCAATTGCCGAAACCCTGGTTCGCCAACTCCGTCACTATGGAGTGCGTGATATCACTTTTGCAGTCGGTTATTTGCATCAATTGATCGAGGCTTATTTTGGCAATGGATCCAACTGGAACGTCGATATCAGCTACTTGCGGGAGGATCGGCCGCTCGGAACGGCTGGACCGTTGGCAAAACTTGACAACTTTGCTGAGCCGCTGATTGTCCTCAATGGCGATATTCTCACGGACCTCAATTTCACGCTGCTATATCGAGCCCATCTTGATTCACAAGCTGATATCACGATCGCCGCTTACGACAAGCGTGTTAAGATTGATCTCGGCGTGCTCGAGTCGAACGATGGCCGCAGACTGAATAAATACATCGAGAAGCCAGAATACAGTTTCAAGGTTAGCATGGGAATCTATGTCTTTTCACCAAGCGTCCTGCAATTCATACCGCCGGAGGAACGCTTCGATTTCCCAGATCTCGTGCAAAAGCTCCTGAAGCTGGGGCGAAGTGTCCAAATACATCCTTTTGACGGGCTTTGGCTCGACATCGGGCGCAACGAGGATTATCTCAATGCATCTGAAGTCTTTGATCAGAATTTCGATCGCCTGCTTCCGGCTAACAAGGCGGAGATAACTCAACGTCCACGCCAAGCCGCAGAGTCGCCGTAACCGGAGTATTACCAAAAGACGAGGAGCGATTATGATGGAAACCGCTTTGATGAAGAAGATTGGCTTCAAGGTAGTTCGCAAACTCAAAATCGTTCGCGCCTATGTCCCACAGAGAAAGCTCGCGGAAGCTGATATCCGGCGCGAAATCGGTGCCGATCGCCTCCCAGGCGTCCTTCAGCGCTGTCCGCAAGTATTTCAGGGCAGCATCGACCAGAAGTCTCTGCAAATCCTGCAGCGCGAATTTCCACTCGATTGGAACAGAACAATCGAAGTTGCCCGTAACGCACTCAGACATCGATTCAACCTACTCGGATCCGGATTGGTAGATCTCGGTCCCAACATTGATTGGTGCACCGATTTCAAGAGCGGCAAGACCTGGGATAAGCGCGATTTCCGCCTTCAAAAATTGGTCAATCTCAATGATGACTCTGACGTCAAAATTCCCTGGGAACTATCAAGGTGCAATCACTTCCTGCCAATGGCATTAGTCTGCCTCCTTGAAAACGATGAATCGTACCTCATTGAGTTTGAAAATCAGGTGATCTCGTGGAGCGAGCAAAACGAGTATTTACAGACTGTCAACTGGTCGTGCCCGATGGATACGGCAATTCGTTGTCTCAACTGGTTGCTTGCTTATCAACTGCTCTCGAGCCGTCACCAATTTGGCAAAGACTTCATTTCGCTGCTGACAATCGAATTGTACAAAGGTGGGAAGTCCATCTTCGAGAACCTCGAGAAGACCGGTGATGGGCACAATACCAACCACTATCTTACAAACCTGCTTGGCCTACTGTATCTTGGAGAATTGTTCAATGACGCGGCGCGCCCAAATATCTGGCGCGAATTTGCAATCAGCGAATTCGAAAAGGAAATGACATCACAAGTCAGTAGTGACGGACTTGATTACGAGTCCTCCCTGCCATACCACGGCCTGGTTACGGAGATCTTCCTTTTAGCGCAAATGTTGTCGGCACGAAGCGATTTCGCGTTCAGTTCGAACTTTGAGCTGACTCTGTCGAAAATGCTCGCAAATCTTTGCAGATTCTCTGGTGCGGACGGGCTTGTTGAGAACTTTGGTGACAATGACGACGGGCGGATCCTCAAGTTATTCTCGCGCCCGGCCCGCGATTTTCGTGACGTCATCGACGTTGGAATGACAGTCATGTCCTCGAGAGATTTTCCTCCAGTAGCCGCAACACCCGAACGCATAGTGATGGCAAACAGACCATCTAACTCACTGCAATCTGATGTTGCCGCTTGGCAGTCGATCCACTTGCCTGAATCGGGACTTTGCCAGCTGCGTTCAAGCGACCTCGTTGTCAATTTCTTCGCCAATCAAGTTGGCACGGCCGGTTTAGGTAATCATAAACACAACGACCTGTTATCGCTCACTCTCGCTTACAAAGGCGCACCCATCCTCGTCGATCCCGGTACCTTTGTCTATTCTGTAGATGAAAACTTGCGCAATCAATTCCGCTCCACTCGCAGCCATAATACGGTCATGGTGGATGACTGCGAGCAGAACCGCATGGTCAACGGCTTACTGTTTTTGTTGCGCAGCGATGGAACCCCGCGCATTCTCGATTGGCACAGCACGGCCATGAACGACTTAGTCATTGCCGAACATGATTGTTATGGACGCCTCGATGAACCTGTCACTCACCGGCGCTCGCTGTATCTCAGTAAATCGAACCAGATTCTTCTTATTCGCGATGAACTACTTGGTGCCGGAGTGCACAAACTGGAATTCAATTTCCACATCAATCGTATGAAATTGGAGACCCTTGAAAACCACCTCGTACAGATGTTACCGACTGACTCTCCGACAGGCCTGTTGTTTGCAAATTGCGATGCGTCGAGCCGGTTCCAAGTTGATTCCGGCTGGGTGTCGCCGTCCTATGGCGTCCGGTACCCGTCGATAGTTTTGTCTCAGAAACAAACATCAAATCTCCCGTTCACGGCACTATTCGCAGCAGCACCTAATGCTACCAATGACGCGAGTCGAGCGTTGTTGGAGATTGAAGCACTGCGGCACGAACTACAATGGTGATAGTCGAAGGATTACGACGACACTTACCGCTGTTGCTCGTGCTGTGCGGCACGGCTCTTGTGTCACTTCTTGTTCTTAACCGTTATCCTGCAGGCGAGATACTTATGCTCGGCACGGGCGGCCTCCTGGCAATCGCCGGCTTGTGGTTGGCGATCGCGCGGCAGCGCTCCGTATACCTTTTGCTAATCGCGGCGTTACCGCTTGAAGCCACTTTCGTCATTGAGGCTGGCTTTTCCGTCACTCCCTATTATCTGCTATTCGGGTTGTTGTTGATCTCTTACCTGATTCACGGTCAGCGCATCAAGTTCGATGAAACTCCAACGCGAATTCTCCTGGCATACTTGGTTGTCTGCGTCGTGTCCATTGTAGCCGGTCTTTTCATTGAACCGCCGCAAGTGCATGCGAGTTCTGCGATGGAATGGCGGGCGTCAGCGGCACGACCGCTGATACAGCTTGGCCTTCTCGCTGTGCACGTCCTCTTCTTTGTGTCCGTATTGAATATGAATCGTAATAGCGTGCAGATACTCACGTCCACCAGGATCTACCTCTGGGTCGGTCTGGCGCTGGGGATGCTCGGTTGTTGGCAAACGATGGCAGTCGCGCTGGATTTACCCGGCAAGGATTTCACCCAGGCTTTTGGCGCAGCCGCAAGTCAAGGCTACAAGTATGGACAGACGCGTTTTTACGCCGCGTTTATATCGAACTTTGCCCCGCGTGCCACGTTTCGTGAGTCCCTGCACTTCTCCCACTATCTGATCTCATTCCTGCCGCTGGCCATTGGATTAGTGCTCTACCGAAAACAGCTGCCCGAGAGTTGGAGAATCAAGACACCGGCAATCCTCGTACTCTTCGGACTTGTTGCGCTCTTCTTGACGATGTCACGCTCGGGGTGGATAGCCTTTGCCTGCTCGACAATCTACATGTTCGCTTTCTTCCCAAAAGGGCGAATGCTGAGGATCGTCGCGCTGACGATAGCGTCATTGCTCGCGATCGGTGTGGTGTTGAAAACATTGGGGTACTTTCGGTTTGACCTTGACCTTTGGCAGCTGATGCAAATTCGCATGGATGTCGAAAGGTTGGAGGCTGACCCTCGTATTCTGTACATGCAGACGCTGTGGGCAACATTCTCGCACTACCCACTCCTCGGTGTTGGCGTTGGCAATTATGGACTATTCGGCGCGGCGCAACTCGGAATCGATGTCGTCCTTTCGGCTCATTCAATCTTCTTGAATGCGCTTGTGGAAACTGGTATTATCGGTATTGTCGTTCTCGCCTCCTTGCTTGGGCACTTCTTCGTCAGCTCCATTCGAGCAACACTTCGATCGCGCGGGCATGCACCATTTCCGCTTCTCGTCGGTGTGAGTGCAGGAGTTCTCGGCATGACCCTGCAATACTGCACCTTCGGAGACAGGCCCGGATTCCATTTCCTGTTCATGCTCGCAATCGGATATTCATTGATTCGCTATGTGCGGGAAAATCGCGTTGCCGAATCAGTGCAAATCAGCTAATCTTTCTCCTTGGATTTACTGACTCATACTCTTTCGTTGTCTCATGTCGCGTTGCGGCAAAGGCGGTTCGATGCACGAAGGTAGATCAGATTCTTTTCATTACCAGCGCCAGATGATGGTGGAAAAACAACTGGCAGGTCGCGATATCGTCGATGCTGCGGTATTGGAGGCGATGCGCGCGATACCGCGCCACGAATTTGTGCCTGTCCAGTACCGCAATGACAGCTATACGGATAGTCCGCTGCCAATTGGATTTGACCAGACTATCTCACAACCCTACATCGTGGCGCTAATGACGCAATTGGCCGAGTTGAATGCATCATGTACTGTGCTCGAGATTGGTACTGGCTCGGGATATCAGACGGCAGTCCTTGCGAGCATCGCCGCGAAAGTCTGTACGATTGAAATCATCGAACCGTTGTTTCTGGAAGCGAGATCCACACTGACGAGACTCGGTTTTGACAATGTCTTGACCCGAAATATTGATGGTTATCATGGCTGGCCGGAAATGGCGCCGTTTGATGCTATCGTTGTCACAGCCGCGCCAGCTCAGGTTCCTCAACCGTTGATCGAGCAACTCAAAGTCGGAGGACGCCTGATAATTCCCGTTGGCATAAATCACCAGGAGTTGCTTCAAATCACGAGATCTGCCACGGGTGAAGTAAGTAAAGCAATTGTCGCAGTCAAGTTTGTGCCAATGACGGGCAGAGCGGTAGATTAGAAGGGCCGTACGCCATAGACAAGACTCAATTTGACTATGAAGTAATAGCATGTTATGCGTATTCATGTGAGAACGATATTATAGAACATATTGGGAGAGATATCCTGCTATGACAATAAGTAGACACTTCAGATTTGTGATCGCGCTTCGCTCAGTCTTATTGACTTTAGCCGTGCTGACTCCTGCAATCATCAATGGCTGTGCCACGAACGCCGCAACCGGCAAGCGTCAATTCAATTTGATCAGCGAATCGCGTGAGATCGCGATCGGCCAGGATGCTGACCGCTCGATCACGGCGGAAATGGGACTTTATCCCGATTCGAGTTTGCAGAAATACGTTCGCGAAATAGGCATGAGAATGGCTGCCCAAGGCGAGCGGCCGAATCTGCCCTGGAGTTTCAAAGTCGTCGATGACCCGATCGTCAACGCTTTCGCTCTGCCGGGTGGGTTCATTTACGTTACACGCGGTATACTCTCTTATCTCAATAGTGAGGCCGAGTTGGCAGGGGTCGTCGGGCATGAAATCGGCCACGTTACGGCAAAGCACTCCGTCGTTCAGATGAGCACCCAACAGATCGCCCAATTGGGATTGGGCGTCAGTACCATGTTGGAGCCCCGCCTGCAGCGATTCGCCGAGGCTGCCGGCCAGGGACTCGGATTACTATTCTTGAAATTTGGCCGTGACGACGAAAGTGAGGCTGATGCGCTGGGGCTGCGCTATATGCGTCGAATTAACAATGACCCACGTGAATTGGTTGGTGTCATGGAGATGCTTGATGGCGTCACTCAATCCGCCGGTGGCAGTGATGTTCCTGAATGGCTCTCCACACATCCCAATCCCGGCAATCGCGCACAGAGTATTCGCGCACAGCTTGACACCATAACTGCGAACTTGTCGACGAGTGAAATTAACCGCGACCGGTTCCTCCAGCAGATCGACGGGATTACTTTCGGCGAGAATCCGCGCCAGGGTTACTTCAGGGAGAGTCTCTTCTTGCATCCCGATCTCAAATTCAAGTATGAATTTCCTGCCGGTTGGAAAACTGCCAATCAAATGCAGGGCGTGGTTGGCATCAGTGCCAAACAGGACGCGATGATTCAGATCACCTTGGCAGAGGGTGGCTCACACAAGGAATCTGCGGATAAGTTCTTTGCACAGCAGGATGTTGTTGCTACGGACAGGCAAACGAGCAATGTCAATGCCATTCCGGCAGCCTGGGGGAAATTTAGTGTCACAACGCAAGAGGGTGTATTGCGAGGTATTGCCTATTTCTATTCTTATGACGGAAAAGTCTATCAGATTCTCGCTTACGGAACTTCGGAGGGCTGGGCTGGAAATGAAGCTGCTGCCACTAACTCCGTTCGCAGCTTCGCCCGATTAACTGATCAGAAAGTCCTTTCAGTTCAGCCTTGGCGACTCAAAATTGTCACACTCACCGAACCGATGACGCTTGAGGATCTCGTCAAGAAGAACGCATCGCCCGTGTCACTTGAGACCTTGGCGTTGATCAATCGCACCGACATGAATACTCGCTTCATTAAGGGCAATAAGCTGAAATTGGTCGTCGGCGAGAAACTGCCGTAGACAACGCCCAAAGCTCTTCGGAAAAGAAAACGCCGTCGGGAAATGCGCCCCGGCGGCGTTTTGTTGTTGGCGCGGAATCTCTATCTTCGCTTCGCGGTCTTCTTCGGTTTGGCTTTCGCCTTGGCCACAGGCTTGGACCTCGTATTAACCTTCGGCCTGGCCTTCGCTTTCGGCTTTGCCTTGGGCTTGGCAACGCTCTTCTTCTTGGCCGGAGCGGGCTTCTTTGCCTTTGCTTTGCCCTTTGGCGCTGCGACTTTCTTGACCACCGCTTTGGCTGGCTTGCCGCCGCCTGCGGCCGGCATCACCATGCTCGCGACAAAATCGCTGATCTTTTTGATGTTCTCCAGATTGCGGATGTTTGCCGCAATCTTGGCGCGTTGGGCGTCGTTCATATACGGTTTGGTGAGACCGTAGAATTTGTCCATCAGATCTTGGTCGGTCATCGGTTCGCGCGGGTCGCCCTGCGCGTAGTCGACTGACATGGTAAGATGTTCGCCGTTCTTCATCTTGAGCTCGACGCGCGAGGGCTGCACCTTCGGAAAACGCGCCTCGAGTTCGTCGTCTGCCAGCACTTTGATCTTCTGGATGAAGTCGATCAACTTCGGATCGGCGATGCGCTCCGGCAAGAACTGCAGCGGCGTGACCATGCGATCCATGATTGCCGCGCCGACGCAATACGGCATCGAGTGATCGGCGGTCTCCTTCTCCTTCGGATGATACTTGCTCGGATCGGCGAGAATATCCACCGCGCGGTGAATCGTGTAGACCGTAACCTCTTCGATCTGATCCCAGGTCACGTTCTTCTCCTTGATCAACTTCAGCGCCGCCGTTACCGGCGATTGCGTCAGGTATTCGGTCGGGAACGCCTTGAAGGCGATATCTGGTACGCGCCAGTCGGTGCCGAGGCCGTTGAACAGAACCTCGGTCTCGAAGTTGCCGCCAAGAACTTTGTACAAGCCTTCCTTGCCTTCAAAGATCTCGATCGTGCCGGTGTAGCCTTCTTTGGCCAAAAGCGCCGAAATCACGCCCGCGTGCGTCGACATCGGATCGGCTGTGTTCTTCATCATCGAGAGCTTACCGGCAGCGATAGCACCGGGAGTGAATGAGCGGCAGCCAGAAATCGCAATTGCGTGCATCAGTTGCTCCGCGTTAAGGCCCAGCATTTTCCCCGCGGAGAGCGGCGACACGAACGCGGTCAGCGTCGCGTGATGCCAGCCTCTTTCGCGGATGCCCGGATGAGCAAACTCGCACATCCGCATTTCGATTTCGTGGCCGATGACAATCGCCATCAGCAGATCCTTGCCACTGCGGCCCTCGCGCTCACCCAACGCAAACGCAGCCGGAATGATGTCGGATGGATGCGATGGATCTTCCTTCCAATAGATGTCGTTGTAATCCATCGAACGCGTCTGGATCGCGTTCATTAACGCCGCGTTGTAGCTGTTTGTCTTCCGCGTCGAGCCAAGAATCGTCGATTCCGGTGTGCCGCCGAGTCCGTCGATTACCTTGCGCACGACTTTGGCGTCGTGGGAGAAGTAACCGCCGAGACAGCACGCCATCGAGTCGAGCAAGATGCGCTTGGCGGCCTCGATCACGTGCGGCGGGATGTCCTCATACTTGAGAGCGTAAACCCAGTCAGCGAGTCTTTGGGAAATGCTTTTGTCCATGATATCCTCAG
>CAZKIH010000047.1:0-12667 GCA_964552775.1 uncultured Ignavibacteria bacterium
CCATTGTGCGACGATAACATCCGGATGTTTGCGAAAACTATCATTATCGTGAACATAATATCCACTCTTTTGCTGCGGATCGACTCTGAAGATTCGACCACCGGAAACCTCTTGCCACCACCAAGACGAGAAGTTAGTTTTCCGTTCCTCACGGCAAAAATTGCGCACTTGCGCATTTGGATTGCTTGGCGAAAATCGTTCAAGATTGGAGTTTGAATGACGTTTCCGTTGAGAGAACTTCTTTCGAAAATCCCTGATAGCACTGCATCTAAGGTGGAACAAGTGAGACGACGGTACAGTCCGGTTATCAGAGATCTGCTGAGAAGGGAAACGGGCTTCATGTTAAATCGGCCGAAGACATCGGAGATACGTTCATTGGATCCCAAAGCCGTTGAGGTGCCGGTCAAATTGGTGGCAGGTTTTCCAAAATCTATCGAGAAGTTGAAATTCACCGAGAAAGATGAACTCATGCTCTTGCTTAGCCCATATTACGGCCGACTTGAGTCTATCCAGGCGGGTATCGCCAGCATTGAAGGACTGATTGACAAGCTCAGAAAATTGGAAGTTGGAAAGCAATTGTTGGACGGTAGAGATAGTTCACTCATTGCGAGCCAAGCACTGACGAAGGTGCTGCTTGAACATCTTGCCCTTTCCGATCCGGTCAGGTTCGTTCTCAGCGTTAATGAGGACATTTTGGGCGTTTACCGATACTATGTGCCAGTAGTTGGAAAGCAGCGCGGAAGGTATGATGAATACGCGGAGTTGAGAGAATGCTCAATAGAGCTGTACTGGGGAGTAATTGGTCTGCTTGCGATCATGCTGGACGTGACCACGGAGTCTCTGGCTACCGTAGTTCTAATTCATGAACTCAGCCATGCATATACTCACGTGGGAGCCGATATTGACGGAGAGCGATGGTCGAGCATTGCGTTTTCGGACAGTGACCACGCATTAAAGGAAGGCCTCGCACAGTATTACACTGATCTTGTAGCTTTGAGACTAAAGGAAAAGGACCCAGAAGTTCATTTAGCATATGAGCGGCTGGTAGAGCGGCAACCCGAGGCTTATCGCGTACATTTGGCTTGGATTAGACGGTATCGGCCGGAGGAGATCCGCCATTCAATGCTGGCAATCCGTCGAGCTGACAAGGGCACCATAGAGCAATTTGAGAATGAACTCCTTGGCGCCAAGAGTAGACTTCGATTTGAAAAGAAAAGCAATCAATAGACGTTGCTTCAATGGCTCCAATTGGAGAAGGGCCAACGCCACAGCGCCCTATAGGAGCTCGCAGTCGGCCACGTGAGGAGAGTTGCAAAGCGCCCAAATCGAAATCGGCACCGACCTTACAGAGCCTCGACGGGGCAGTAGCACGGCTCCCAGCACTTGAAGTTTCAGGAATCGAAGATAATGCTGGTGAATACTGCACTGGAGATATTCCTTTGTTATGTACGAGCAATGACTCTAAGGTAGCAACAAAGAAGTTAAAGCGCGCTAAAGAAGCAACACTCTCAGTTCTTATTGTACCCAAACTCCCGAGACATAAGGACTTCCTTCCAATGGGATTCCCTCTGTAAAATAACTTCGTCAGGCACGTCCATCCTCATCGGTTCAAGAATTGCAAACTTAAAATGCTTTTTCGCGTAACCTTCTTCTTGTTCTTTCAATAGCGCCACTATTCCATCATTCCAACCATGGCATGTGCCAATGTAGCATCCCCATCTGGACCAAATTCCCGCGTCACCGTACGCAGAACCGACATACATTTTGCCAGTATTGTTGTCGGTGATTAGGTACACGCCTTTCACGTTCGAAAGAGCTGCTAACCA
Organism: uncultured Ignavibacteria bacterium; assembly: GCA_964552775.1. Classification (GTDB taxonomy): domain Bacteria; phylum Zixibacteria; class MSB-5A5; order CAIYYT01; family CAIYYT01; genus JADJGC01. The sequence continues at coordinate 1,827 of CAZKIH010000047.1, forward strand.
ATCGGCCCGTTGTTTTTTGAAGATCACTTCAAGCGTTGCGAAGTCATGATTGATTTGATCATAGCCGCTGAAAGCTTCGCCGGAGTAGGGCTCGGAAAGAATCTCGGCCACTTCCATCTGATCGACAAAGCTGTCAAGGTAGAATGCCCGACCCCGCAATCCCTGGTATCGATGAAACTTGACAAGCAACCGGCCTTCATATTTCTCGAATTCGGCGACCGATTCAAGCCTGTAGCCGTCGTCACGTTTTTCAACGACGCGAAACACCCCACCGAACAGCCAATGATCGGGCTTCGGGTAATATTCGATAAGGGTAAACACGTATTCCCTGGTCCAATCGTCCCTTGAGCCTCTCCACTGGTTCCATCCGATCCAATCGGCTCTATCAGTAACATACTCATCAAGCGGCGACGCTCCGCCGGGCTCGCGGCAAGCCAAGTGAAGTTTGTACTGCTTTGGGTCTTCGATTTTCAATAAGTCATTGAGAGCGATAGACATGAATTCCTCCGTATCGGATGGTTTGGATGCGAGCAATCTCGCGGTCTGAACCAGAACGCTATTGGGACTAATAAGAACGAAATCGGACATTTTAAGCCCCTCGCGGTCAAAGAATGTTTGCGAACCAAGAATTGCATCCGCTGGTTGGCCTCCCCTTGTCTACTCCAATTCTATCAGATCCCCTCTGCTATTAATCCTGAATTCGATCCACGGAATATAGCGCGACATAGGGAATTCAAGCTTGATATGCGAGAGGTAACTCTTTCTCGCCAATAGGAAGGTAATCTTCTCATCGGGTATCTGAATCTTCCTGGCCGCCAACCTTTTGCGAAGAGTCCGAATTTCTCGAACGATCCTCTTTTCACCATCCGGATTGTCGCGGACCTTAATCGGATCATCACAGATATCAACGAGGAATATCCCTGCTCGCTGGAGATGAGTTAGGAACAAAGCATATTCGTCAATGCTCTCTGGTCGTTTGCCAAAGTAATGTCCAAAGATCGTAGCAGGCAGTCCTCGCTCATTTTCCAGTGTCACTCCCAGCTTGAGCATTTTGGGCACGTAGAAGTACGATTCTCCAGAGGGCGGTGGTGCTTCGCCAACGAGAAGCGTCTTTATGATCTCGGGACGGTACTTTTCCGATTCTGCTCTGTAGTCAATTGGCATTTTCGTTCCTTTTCATGAGTACTCTTCCTTCATTGTCGCGCAATATTCTCGACCACTTCGATCTGCAAGACATTCCTGATTGGAATGAGCGTCTTGGGTAATTCACTTTCGAGGGCCAGAATCACTCGCGCGTTCTGAGGCAATTGGTTGACGACCTGTTCAGCTTCTATCAATGCCTTGTACTTGACGCACTGAAATAGGCCGCGCAGGATGTCTTCCTCGCAGGAAATTTTTGACTTCACCTCCACGGCAATCCAGTCGTCTTTCACTTTGAACATGACATCGACTCTGTCGGCGGAAGGGAACGGGTATTCTGTCTCCCCAGCCGGCAACTTTTCAGAGAGTCCAACCGCGGCAGGGTTCTTGGCGATGAATTCCTTAAAGAGCCGGTGATCTTCACTTTCACCAATGCCGCCGAATTGCTTCGCCGCCTTTAACAGCTCTCTGGCGGGGACGCTAACTACTGGTTTGAGGGAAAGGGCTTTGAGTACGTCATGCCAACGGGGGTAGGTCGTTATCTGGAAAATGGCGATCTGCACAGCTTCTTGTATTTGGCGTTTATCGAGTTTTTTGTACTCTTTGGTGTCCATGAGGAAGTGGGCGATGCCTACGCCGGGAAGTCCTGACTCTTTGTTGACTACCAAGGATTGGATCGGCGGAACTTTTTCACCCCACTTTTCACTTAGCTCAATCATACTCACGCCGATACTGCCCAGTACGTAGTTGAGATTTCGTGCGTTGGGCATCCCCATTTCTTCGGCGAGATCCGAATAGAGAATCGTCTTTCCTGCTTCCGCCTGCCGAACGAGAATCGGCAGAGCTTCTTTCGCTCGTTGTTGGTAGAGTTTGTCACCGGACATTCCCGATGCGCGTTCTGGTGTTTCCATAGTACTCCTTACTCCTCCTTCGCGGTCACGGTCGCCGCATTATCCACGCATTGTGCAGAATTTTTGTTGCTCAGCCGATAAAACATGTGTATAATTCCTATGGAATCTGACCGCAGGCTCGTCCTGCCAGTAGGATTCCCCCGGGGACCGCAAGGCCCCCTTTTTTTTGTTTCTGCAGCAATTCACAAGCGAACAATTCCATCTGGGTCTCCGGGAGAGGCTACACGACAAAGGACGGGTGTCAGCCGTGCAAAATAGTTGTGTCCTGACTTCATCTTGATATAAGTATTAGGACGCTCCCTTTGATATAATAAGAAGGCGGCCAGATCGGCTGCCTGTACGAAGTACGAATGAGCGGAGTCTCGAAAACTCGGATCCTCAATGACATATTGTAACGGCAAATTGCGGTACCCAGATCCAAGTGCTTGTGCGTTCGGGACTGGGTTGTAGTGACGCTTCTTTCTCAACAAAAGCATGAGTTTCTTATCGTCTGTGTGATCGCAAAATACGATCCCGCGCTCGTCAGGGTTTGCAGGTCCAGGGAAATTGTGGTTGCTGATCGTGTTCTCGAATCGCTGAATCAGCGCAGTCCAAGCGCGCTCAAAGACATCGTATTGCGGCTTCTTGCCCGCTTTTGAGACCAAAACGTTGATGATGCAAATGTCTGGAATAACTGCGAGCTTTCCAGCGAAAAGTCGAATCATGGCAAGTCGATTGCTCTTCGAAATCCTCTGCCCAACTTCGCCAGAACGAGAAATGAACTTTGACGCATGAAACTCGTCGCGTAAACGGAGCCCAAAGTTCTGTTTGAGCACAGAGCGAAACGAGATAAGGTCACCAAGGGTCTGTTGCCAACGAAGTTCGTGGACTACGATGCCCGACAGCACGAAAATGGGTGAACTTTTCGTACTTAGCCCACAGTCGCCGCTTTCATCAACATACATGAGATACACGATGCCACTTCCTTTATCTGAGAATCAGAATCCAATTACTTCTTCTCCGTCTTACTATCGCCAGTCTGAAACGCGGCGGGCCAGCCGCCGTGGGCGTCGATGACTTTGTCGATTTCTGCCATGATGCGGATGGTCTCGGAAAGGGCGACTACGATTTTCTGGTAGTGATTGATGTCGTCGTCGGATAAGGTACGACCTTTGCGGTCCTTGAGCCACTTCTCGCAGACTTGATACCCGCCAATGTGAAAATTCCAGACTTCTTCGGGAACGCCTTCGAATCCGATTGTGCCGGGCTTGGCTGGTTGGCCCTTCTTAGTTGCAGAGGCGTCAATCCAGACAGTTTCATCTGACCAACCGACTCGAGTTACTTCAGGGTCTTTGGGGCCTGCGTAGTTTGTAATGAAGTTGACGAGCTTTGGTGACTCCATAAGATGGAGAGCGACGAGTTCGCCGCCAAGTTTCGCCAGGGCGCGGAACAGGTCGAGGCTAGAGGTCAGCGGCAGGCGCGGGAAGTCGATCTTCAGGAACGCGGCGTAGCGGGTGCGATAGGTTGGGCTGTGGAAGACGGTATAGGCGTAGTGAAGAATGTCCTCCGGAGCGAGTCCACAAGGAATCCCACCGGTTACCTTCTGAGGAAGTGACAACGCCGCCGCAACCGTATCCAAGAAAACGCCTGAGAAATTTGAACGCCGTCCGGAATCGAAGGCTAATCCATCAGCCTCAGGGTACAGGTAAAGGGGGAAGATGTTGATTCCGCCGCGCCGGAATATATTCGCATCCGTAGGAAACCGAGAAGCCGTTACCAGCGACCATATAGGGTCTTGAACGGCAACTCCTTGCCGCCCAAGTCCAATGGAGACATTGTCTCGGTGTACGACGTGATCAAGCAGCTCGCGCCGTGGCCGGTCGCAAACGTCGGTGTGCAAGTACACAGCGCGAACGTCGAACAGCCGATACGTACACGGGGACTGCAATCGGTCCCAGTCTCGTTTCTGCGGAGGGCGTCCGAGATAGTTCTTCACTTGCCGGAGCAGGTTATCTGCGTCGAACGCCACTGCGACTTCATCCCTGTGCGTCTGGAATCCCAAGACGTTAACTGGCATGGCATCCGTCATCTTCTGAAAGCCGGTGTATTCGCCTTCAAGGTCCGAATCTTGGGGAACGAAGAGATAGAATGGAGTGGAGGGATGCACGGGGTTTAACGGAATGCGTGAGAAAGTGGCAGCGGCCAATTGATCATTCTTCTTCTCCCACGTGCCAAATATGTCCGCGTGCTGGACCGCACAAGAACTCGCTCGTTGCACGTGTTGACGGCGTGCGGCAAAGATCGCGACGCCCTGCTTAATGTCGAAGACGTTCACATCCTCGGACCCGTCAGGACAGACTTCCTTCTTGGTGGTGTTCCCGTGCAAGTCGAGCAGGTCTATGGCAGAGAATGCCGCCATCAACTGTTGACGCATTCCCCTGAATGTCGGGTTCTCGATGTATCCGTGATTCGTGATGTAGCTTTGAATACCGCAACCCGTTTGACTGAGGAGATGCTGCCCCAGTCGTATGAATTTGACATAGTCATCTTGGAGCCACTTGGGATTGCGTTCTCCCAGTGGCTTTCCGTCGACTGCGTAGTAGTCGTCAACGAGTTGCGTAATCCAATCTCCCGTGTTCGACGAGTGCCCTGCATACGGCGGATTTCCGATGACGACGGTGAACCGCTTGTTCTTCTTGACCCAGTTCACGGCGACGGATTCCTCTGCAAGTGCCGGAATAACCCCTTCCACCGTGCGCTGCTTGTTGTCGGGCTCGTCTAGAGAGTTGGTCAGGTAGATATTAGCACGATTATCGGTCTCGAACTGAAGTCCAAGTTGGCCGAGCCGGGCGTTGATCTCCTGAAGTTTCAGCGCCAGCTTCATGTGCGCAATTGTGTACGGCGCCATCATCAGTTCGTAGCCGTAGAGACGCGGGAGGAGGTTCTTCGGGACGTACTCGTTCCAAAGCCTGGAAATCTCGGCCGGTTTCTTTCCAAGGTCCGCCCACTTCTTCTTGAGGTGGGTGAAAATGACCTCGGTGACCTCGACTAGAAAAGTGGCAGTGCCCGTGGCGGGGTCGAGGATCAGAACAAAGGGATCCTTGTTTTCCACGCCGTCGGGCTTCTTCAGGTCCTTGTTGCGTTTGACCATTTCGCCCCAGGTGGTGGTGTCGGCGAGGCCATCTTCGAGGCCGAACTCGGTTTGCAGGAGTTCGTGGACGCTGAGGACGATGTATCGGACCACAGGCTGCGGCGTGTAGAAGACACCGCGCTGGACTTTTTTGGCTTTGTCGTAAGCAGAGAGGAAATCCTCGTAGAAGTGTATCACGGGGTCACCCGTCTGTGACCCAAACTCGTCTAGGATTCTCTTCATGTCATCAGGCTGTAGGCTTGTGAATAGCTCGACAAGACGGCGGACGCCTAATTCTTCGATGTCGATCTTCTTAGCTCCTTCGCTAGTGAGCCCGAGACACTGGCGGAACAGACCACGAAGGAAAGGGTTTGTTGGCGGCACATTGTCCGGGACGGTACGAAGGGCAAACTCGTCATCTGGTTTCGATGCTCGCGCAACAAATAGTCCGTAAGCCATTGTCTGAGCGTAGGCATCTGCGAAGTCATTTTCCTTCATATCGTGGATCAGCAGCTTCTGGAATGAAGCAAATAGCTGTTGCAAGGGACTTGAGGCATTCTTCCGTGTGAGTTCCAGGACTTCTGTGACCCTCTGTCGGACCTCGTAGGCAAAATGAGCCATTTCCTCGGCCAAGGCGCGAGAGTCTGAGATCGCCTTTCGCTTTGAACCGACGAACGCTGACCGCCATCGCTTACGCCACTCCTGTTGGGAAGTACCATCTTCGGGCCAGTGTAGGCAGTCTAAGTAGCGATGGATATGGGCGAGATGAGTCTCTTTGCGTGACCACATAAACTCGCGCATGACTGCCGTGTAACCCGACTCTGGCGGAGTGAAGTGGGCGAAGGTCATTGCACGTTCTTCATCACCACCGTGGGAATTTACAAAAAGGAGGTCTTGCATCTGCCAGGTAGCACGGTCTCCGCTTACTGCGCGCTTCCTCGCGACGAAGACACCAAGAATCCGGCGAAGAGCGATCACCGGGAGGCGCTTGGACTCGAACGAGAGGTAGAACACAGCCCAAGGCTGGTTGTCTGTAAGGGGACGCATCTGTTTGACCTCGCGGACCTTGGCGCACAGTTCGGGAGGAAATCCGAGTTCCTCCGGGTCGTACTCGAAGGTCAGTTCATCCAGATCCTCGAACGCGCTTCGGTCAACCGGCCAGTCAAGTTCGTCGACGAGAAAAGCGACGAGGCTCCGGAAGTCGTACACCTCAGTTAGGTTCGGCATGGCGGCGCTGTCTCCTCAACTTAACTCCATCCAGCACTTCAGAATTGGTTTTACGCCAATCGGCGCCTGCACCTGCTTAAGATAGCTGTTCTTGATATGCTTTTCGAGCTTCACACGAATTTCTGACAGCGTGGCATTTTCAATCGAACGATATCGCGGCGTCGTTGGTTCGGAGCGGATGAGACCGATGATATCCGCCGGTTCGTCGATGATTTTTTCTGTCTCCAAATCATAAAGATACCACTTGGTGTGTCCAGACTCCTCCGTCCAAGTGGACTCACCGGTTGGGTCTTTTGGATCGCCTGCAGACGGAGCCGGCAGGGCGTAGCAGAAGAACACGGCCTTTGCATTTTCTGAAGGATGATGTTTTCCGGAGAAAACGCGGCCAGGCAGCGCGTGAAGGCGATCTTCCAGCCCCGGGTTGTCGATTATCAGCTTTTGATACTCGAGATGCATTGCTTCAAGATTTGTTGTCGTGCCATCGTAGCTGTGTGTGAAATCTTTCAGAGCCTCGTAGTCATCCTCGGGTTTGAGCAGTTTGCGGCCCTCGATGCCGAAGACCTTGGAGATGCGCAATGTCTTGTGTGAGACGCGGGAGTAAAGGCGCAACAGCCGATCGAGTTCTTCCGGCGGGAGGAAGTTCCAGTAGCGGATTTTGCCGCGCGTTTCTTTGCGTTCGGGATGGTCGAGGAGCATTGCTTTCTCGATTTCGGGGCTCATGCGCCGGTCGACACGGCCAATGCGCTGCATCAAGCGAACCGGGTTCCAGTGCAGGTCGTAGTTGATCATCAGTGATGCATCCTGCAAGTTGAGGCCTTCCGACAGGACGTCGGTCGAAATCAAAATCTCAATTTCAGTCTGACCGGTAGCTTCCAGCTGACTCGACGACGATTCGTTGTAGTACGGAGCAAAGCGAGTGATGATATCGCCGCGATCGCGAACGTCGGAGCTATCAACCTCGTCAAGTCGCTCGAAGCCGTCTTTAGTCAATTCAGATTTAAGATATCGCGCGGTGTGCATGTACTCGGAAAAGATCAATATCTTCTGTCCCTTGCACAAAGGATCTGTCTTGAGCAGTTTCTTTAACGCTGCCAGTTTGTCGTCGTGCGAAGGCTTGAATTTCTTGGTTTCGGCGAGGAATTCCGCCAACTGGTCGAGATCGAGGTAGTTGTCAGCAAGGATGTCGGTGACGCGATAGTCATCTCGTGATAGTTCGACAATGGACTCAAGCAATTCATCTGGGATTACGTCTTCGTCTTCTTCCGCATCGTCATCCCTGCGATACGTCCGCAGGGTTTCCATTGCATATTCAAGCAGTTCTTTGTGCATCGCCTGCCACTTATCCAAACGCGCCTTCTCCGGAGCCGTGAGGCCATTGACTTTCTGGAATGCCAATAGCTTTTGAAGCAGCAGAACACAGGAAATTTCAAACGCCTTAACTGAACTTTCAAATCGCTTCAAGAATTGCGTGCGAATAAGAGAAACGACCTGCTTCTGTCGGTTCTGTTCGAACTTTAGTTCCTTCTCGTCTCCCTCCGGTCCCTTGTAGTAATTTAGTGGATAGTAATTGCCCAAAGTGAACAACAGTGTTTTACCCAAAAAAGCCGCTTCGACCATGTCGAGCAGTCGCCCATAGGTCTTCTTGATTGAATAGTCAACGACACGCGGTGATTCTCGCAGTGGGAACATTGCCGCAGACTCGCCGTGTTGCTCCTGGCTCTTGCGAACATACTCGCGGCTGCGCTGGACGACCAAAGCACGGAAGAGAGAATCGTCTTTGAGGATCTTCTCTGCTTCAACCTGATTGGTCTCCATCGATGCGACGCCTTCAGGGTCAATGTCGACGGCCTTTTCGAGTGCATTCTCCATCTTGCGGAAATGTCCACGCAACGAGTGAATTCCCAGTGGAGCATCTTTGAAGTAGTCGGTTTTCTGCCGAGAAAATAGTTCGATCATGTGCTGAAGGTCGATGAGCTTGTTGTTAATCGGTGTTGCAGTGAGCATGTAGACCTGCTTGCCTTCACACAGCTCGAACATCTTGCGGTAGCGAGAGGGCCGGCGTTCGCCCTGTCCCTTGATGCCAGGGTTACGGAAGTGATGGGCTTCGTCCATAATGACGACGTCTGCCTGTTTGGTGATTCGCTTGAATCGCTCTTGCCAGTCACCCTCACGAGAAAGATCTGTATGGTTGAAAACGATAAGGTTAGAGAAATCGCCAAAGAGATGAGGAAGGTGCTTCCGCAAATGCTTCTCCCAAACTGGTGTTCTCGCGGCCTTGGGAACAAACAGCGCGACTCTCTTGCGGTCGTACATGATTAGTCGTTCGATGACCATCAGTCCGATAAACGTCTTGCCCAAGCCTACGCCATCGCAGAGGAAAGCTCCCTGGTGCTGTTGAGCGATCTTCATCAATGCTCGATAGCCTTCTTGTTGGTAGCGGTCCAATCGCGAGTACATGTGCGAGCCGCCATTAGCTTGACCGGATAACTCCCACTCACCGACTGTAAGTTCGTGTCCGCGGAAGAATTCCTGAAGTGCTTTCGCATAAATCTCAAATGGGAGGTAATCATGAATGTGGCGTTCGATCACTTTCAGAATCTCATCGGAAATTTCTTCACCCTGATCCCAATAAGATTCAAACCACTGCTGAAGTTCTTCGACCTTTTGCTTCACCTGGATATTGAGTTCGACATTGGTCGTGAGACCGGGATACGTAAAGTTGCTCGAACCGACAAGCGCGGTTGATCCGATTACTGCCTGCTTAGCGTGGGTAATGTAGGCCTTAGCGTGGAACTTGTCCTTCGCATAGATGCGCGCTTTGATCTTGCCATTGGCAATGGCATCGACTATGGCTGGTACTCCTGACAGGAAATCGTTGGATTCCTTGGCGCGCTCGATACTTTCGTCAAGCGTGGCTTTTGCTTTTTCGATGCCAAGTAACAGGGCTTTCTTCGTTCTAAGGGATACCTGGTCCCCGGTGAGAATTCTAATCTGCTCCAGCTTTTGCCACTGGCCGTCCAATGCCAATAGGGCACCGATCTCGAAATACCCGGTGGCAATATCGAACTTAGTCGCTAGATCCGCCCACTCGTGAAGGTACTGCTGCACCTTCCAGTCGGCGTCGCTGTTATCGACGATGAAAAGGTCTCCGCCTTTGTGGTCTCGTTTGGTCATATGATGAAAAAACTTCAAAAATGCTTTGGTTCGTACATATTCGCAAAAATGCAGATGAAAGTCAACTATTTAGCGGGATTGAAGAGCATTTCCGAGTAACCGTCGTTGGCCAGTGAAACCATCCAAATCTGGCCGACTGCTGGATTCCAAGCAGTAAGTTCCTCACTGATCAAATTCAAAACGTGTTTTGAGGGCCATCCTGGAAAGACATCGAACACGATTAGGAGGTCTTTTTGGCCATTGTACTTCTGGACTTTTGGCTTGATCTTCTTTAGCAGAAATTCAGCATCCTGTTCCACACTTGTCCCCATCACTTGCCATTTCTCGTGCTCGACGACTGGCACGTCAAAGTCCTCCGTTTTGTCATCGAGAATGGTGAACTCTGAAAGATACTTGAAAATGGAGGTCATAGCTCTGAACTCAAGCGATTTGCGAATGCTCAATTGCGAATCTTCCTGTTCACAAATGTGCTTTAAGAGGAGAACAAATTGATGGTTGAAGTTGCGGATTTCTTCTCGTCCTCGTGGTACGGTTTCGAATCGAATAATAACGCGAGCTCTTAGCGCAGCATTCCTACCCCAAGGTATTAACCCCTCAATGACTTCATTTACCTGCTGATCGACCCAGAATATCTCGGGGATTTCTTCGAGGCGAGCAAGTTGAACAGGGATCCTCTGAAAATCGTCGCCAATGTAACAATCGTCTGATGAATCTTTGTCTGACCCCATTTCCAGAAACTGAAACTGTGTTCCAGATTTGTCGTTTATTTTTCTGCAAACCAGATCGAGCAATCGCTTGGAATGTGTTTTTGAGGGTTCAGCCAATCAACCGTTCTCCCCGAAAGTAAATGAACTGTGTATCAAGCGAGTCCGTAATCAGAAAGAGTAGTGAAAACTTGACCTCCAATTGTTATCCATCACATACAATCTTCGGCCGAACCATGCTTTGTCCAGGTCCGTACCACTCTGGTGCTTTTTGACCCGGAAGTCAATCAGTTACTCTGAAGTGAATTTCCCCCAAGAACGGATCCAGTGAAAACCTCGAAATTGAAGCACATTTGCCCAGAACAGAGGACCGGAAATGAAACACTCCTGTTATTCAGAGGAATAAATCACCGGCATCCCAAATAAACAGGAGGTTGCGCTGAAAGTAGCCGAGACCTGCCGCAAGTACGGCATGAATCAGTGGAAACTTCATGCTCCGCGAAAGAAGTAATATGAACCGTGTGCACGAAAATCCTGTGACCTTCTTGTTCACGATAATGATAGTTTTCGCAAACA
>CAZKIH010000048.1:0-11614 GCA_964552775.1 uncultured Ignavibacteria bacterium
AGGGGATTCTCGATGCCACCAACGCCCCGCTCGTCTCGTCCGACATCGTCGGCAATCCTCACTCCGCCATCATCGACCTCTCGCTCACCAAGGTCATTGGAAACTTGGTCAAAGTCTTCGCCTGGTACGACAACGAGTACGGCTACTCGATGCGCTTAGTCGAGATGGTGGGAGAGTTGGCCAAGAAATACTAGTCCCAACAAGAAAAACGCCCTGATTTTAGGGCGTTTTGTTGTTGACGCATGGTGCTCCGAGCTTTCAAATTTCAGCCTTGGCTTGCTGTTAACTCCTGTTGGTACTTTTTCCAGGCTATCGATCTTCTCTCGCGAGCTTCTTGTAATTTAAATTCCGCCATGCCTCGGTTGAAATGTTCCGCATGCACTAGCCCTTTGAGTATCTGCAAAGGGTTTTCGATGACGAGCTGTATTTCAGGAGGAAGTAGTTGCTCTATTTGGTCGATAGCTAGCTGTATCCGATCGGCCACAATTAAAGAGGGCATTTGACGTAAGTGATACCGAAAGTCCTTTTCGCTTTCGTCATATTCTTTTTGCAGATGACTAGAAATCCCTACTCGCACGTATTTAACCTCAAATTCATTGTAAATAGCCACAAAAGCGTCTGCAGCTTGCCAAGTATGGGGTAAACGCCGTATCTTTTCAATGTTTCTGTCAAAAAATAAACCAACTTGAATATTCTCCTTGAGCCCGCCTCGGACTGCATGATGAAATTTGGTACACTATTCATATGAAGCAGTCGAAACTCGATATATTGCAAGCAATTGTGTGGCGTGAGGGCGATGATTACGTTGCACAGTGTTTAAACGTGGATGTTTCCAGTTATGGGTCTACGAAGCAAGAAGCGCTCGCGAGCCTCAGGGAAGCAGTTGAGTTGTATTTTGACGGAGAGAGCCACGCAATTGCCGAGGTAGATCGACCGGAGCTGGTTCGCCTGCAGCTCGGTGATGCCTAGAAGGTATCGGTATAGCGAGATTGAGCGAGTCTTGATTGCGCGTGGATTCCAGCAAGTGAATCAAGTTGGCAGCCATGTCAAGTTTCGGAAGGTTGGTCAACCAACGCTGACAGTGATTGTGCCGAAGAAGCGGAAACAAATCCCCATTGGGACCTTCCGCTCTATTTTACGTCAGGCAGCTATGACGGTAGAAGAATTCGAGCACACATTGTCATCATGAGTAATGGCAGTTAGGCTGCAGGTACCTAGGAGGAGTCATGCACGCGATTTGGACTGGTAACATTGCCTTCGGATTAGTCTCGATCCCAGTGAAACTTGTTTCGGCCCTCAAAGCCAAGGAAGAAGAGCATTTCTCGCTGTTCTGTGGCAAGCACCAGGTACCGCTCCACTATAAGCGCTGGTGTGAGAAGGGTGAGCACGACGTGCCCTGGGACGAGGTGGTGAAGGGGATGGAAGTAACGAGTGGCAAGTACTTCCTGTTTACGAAAGAGAAAATTGCTTCCTTGAAGCCATCGACGACCGATGAGCTCGAGATCGAGGAGTTCGTACCGGCCAGCGAGTTCGATCCACTCTACGTTGACAGCCAGTACTTCCTCTTGCCAACCGGCAAGCACGACAAGGCCTTCTTCCTTTTTCAAGAAGCGTTGGGTGACACCAAGAAGCTGGCGGTCGCCAGGTTTGTCTTGCGGGAACGCGAACATTTGGCAGTCATTGGCACCTACGGCTATGGCTTGCTGCTTCGAACGCTCCATTACATTGATGAGGTCCGCGATTTGAGCCGGTCGGATGAGTTGCGGGACCGGCCGAAGTTGGCCAATGACGAACTCGAACTCGCCAAAGGGATTATCCAGAAGCACAGCCGCAAGGAGCTCGAGATTGACCGATTCAAGGATACTTTCGCCGACAAGCTCAAGAAGCTTGCCCATGGTCACGCGGTTAAAGTACAGCCAGTGGAGCGGCCACACCATGAGAGCCTGATGGACGCACTCAAAGCGAGTGTGAAGTAGCTATATGGGAGAGGGCGAACCAACATTGTCAGATGACCAACGAGGAATAATCACCGAAAGCAGTCGGAGTAATGCGGAAATACTTAGCAAGAAGGAGCAATCAGCTTCTCAAGTTCATGAAAGTTGGGCTACCGAGTCAGAAGCACCAAGAGTACGAGAGGCTTTTTCGCTTCCTAGGATTACAGAGATTGAGGTCCTCGGGTCGGGTAACGGATTCTCTGGGCCATCACAAGAAGGCCAGCAGACACTGTTGGTTCGTTTGGAAACTTCTCAAGCTGCCGGAGAAGTCACTGCTGTAGAAGACCAGGAAGATATGCAGCGGAGTTTTGATCCAGAACAATACGCTCGTCAGATGATCGAGCGCGTCAAAGATTTGCGTCAGGATCAAGTCGTTGAAAGTTTTTTGAATCAGTTGAACGTTGAGGATCAAAAAACTTTCAAGAATGTGCTTAACAAATCTCGAAATAATCCAAAGTTTGGTCCCCTTTCTCAATTGATGATGGGAATTGCTTTCGACGAAGATTGGAAGACGAAAGCTCTTGGGTCAAAGATTCATAACGAAGCTGAACTGCGTGGAGAGTATGTAAAGTTTGCAAATAAAATGCTTGCAAAGATTGAGCAATCGTTCACTCCGAATGAGGTCTTGGGATTTGACAAACAAGAGATTGATTTAGGTAGTGCAATAAAGAGATCGTCGGAACTTGTAATTCATGGATTAGCACCATTTGGTAGTAGTCCGGAACCAAATTTTTACAGATTTTTAATTAATCAATCAGTCGAACAAATTAGGAGAGAGTCTGAGAAAAAGAAAGTCGCAGAAATTCCCATTGCGGACAAGAAAGAGTTGGAAGAGACGACAGAACAAATTGAAAGGCCGCAAGAGTGGCTCGATCAGGATAGAGAAGAGGCTTTTCGGAATTTAACAGCTCTGTTTAACGACATAAGAAAAGAATCGGGACCAGAGGGAATACAGCAGTGGATGATGGATCTATACAATCCCGCACTTGCTTCAGAGGGAAGGGAGTTGTTAAGTCGAGAAGATCTTAAAAGCCTTGATTGTTTTGACGTCCATTCGGTAGGTAGCTCTGAGGTCGCCGGACAAAAGATTGTTCGACCTGTTTTGGTTTTCAAGGATCCCAAAGAGTTAGAGAATCTAGTATCGCGTCTAACCGGACGGGTGGGTTCAGAGACCTCGGGGTTTGTTATACCAAAAGCATTGTTTGAAGGAAGTTTGCTGGGCAAAACTGGACTGCTAATAACAAATCCAAATGAGCATGTATTAGGACATGAAATTCGGCACACTATAGATCCGCTCCTCGGTTCTCGAGAAGGATATGACCGTATGATAGATGAGGTTTTTGCCTTTTATCACGACAATTTGCTCGAATCAAACGATGAAAGGAATTTGAGTAACAAGGAAGATGAATCTTGGCGCAATTTTGCGGAGTCAATTGGACATGAAACATATTTTCAAAATTACTCAGATCAAACGGAGAAGCAACTTACAATGCATGAGTTTTCAGAACTTTCCAATTTAGTTATCCGCGCTGTGCGGCTGATTTCTGAACGCCTAGGCCATCTTGCGACTCAACGAGCTCTGCCTAGAGTGAGGACACTGAAAGAGCTGTTTTCTTTGGCGAGCCAAGAGCTCCCAGCGGTTTTACAATGAAATATTTTCCGATGCTGGCCTCGATGGGCGAGCAGGATGATCTGAAGAAGAAAGGTTGGATGTTTGAGCCGAAGGTCGATGGTACCCGGGCACTCATGTACCTCAAAGACGACAAGCTGACGTTTATCAACCGTCGTGGGCACGATCTGGCGCACCGCTATCCGGAGTTTTTGCATGTCCGTAAGCACATCCGGGCCAAGGAGTGTGTGTTGGACGGTGAGATCGTGGTCTACGACGCCGATGGCCGGCCAAACTTTGCCGCGCTTGCCAAGCGGGACCACGTCGACGATGAGGGGCTGATTGAAGAGCGGATGAAAACGCTGCCAGCGACCTTCGTGGTGTTCGACATCCTCGAGAAAGACGGCGAGTCGTTGCTTGAGCTGCCACTCTCAAGCCGCAAAGAGGTGTTGGCGGATACCATCCGAAACGCGCACCACATCGAACAGATCTTCTGGTCCGAACATGGCGCTCCACTCTGGAAAGAGGTCAAGCGTCGCAAACTCGAGGGCGTTATGGCCAAAGATGCGGCTAGTCACTACCAAGTAGGCGAGCGCTCGCCAAGCTGGCGCAAGATCAAGTTTCTGAAGACGATCGACGCCATCATTCTTGGCTATACAAGCGAAAAGCGTTCAATCTCCGCCTTAGCCCTCGGTGTCTACGAGAAAGGTGAGCTGCGCTACATCGGCGGCGTCGGCACGGGTTTTACGGATGCATTCCTCGCCGACCTGCTCAAGCAGCTGACAAAGATCAAAGCCACTAAAGCTCCGGTTTCGTACGACGGCCCAAAGCAATATGCCTGGGTCAAACCCAAGCTCGTCTGCGAAGTAGAGTACCTGCAATTGACCAAAGATAAGTCTCTCCGCGCTCCCTCATTCATCCGCCTCCGCGACGATAAATCGCCCAAAGACTGTGTGCTAGAATAATTGTATGACATTGACCAATGGTGATCTCAAAAAGATAAAAGAAGTAGTTGATGCTCGAGCTGAGCGTACCGAAGAGTATGTCGATCGGCGTTTTGCTGAATCAGAAGCCAAGATGGCTAGTAAGTATGATCTAGAAGCTCTCGAGGCTCGACTTTCGGCAAAAATCGACAAACGTACAGAGATGATTCAGGGTGACCAATTTGAGGTTGGTCGTGATCTCGCGTCGCTTAAGAAACTAACGCCTCGAGTTCGCAAGCTAGAGAAGCAGGTGAGAATTAAGCCATGACGGATCGAGACGTATTACTGCAACGGGCATTGAAGCTCGAGTCATCAATTGAGGCTGACCGGGAGCGACAGCGGCGTGTTCGAGAAATCGAAGCATCACTTACAAAAGAGGAGCTGCAATCAGTTCACGATGAAGCTAGAATGCGGACAATTAAGCAGATTGGCGTCAAGGATTTCGAGAAACGACTGGGTAGTTACTCCACAATGAAGCCACATTTTGTGCGCGAAGTTATAGGTGAGTGGTACATTGATCAAAAGAAGCCACTAGAATCCCGTATTGCCGAGCAGGTTGAAGTGTAGTCGTTGGCTCATCTGTGGCTAATTCGAAACCAACTACCTTCGTCGACACCTACTCCAACTGGGATCTGATCCGCGATCTCTGGCGGTGGCTCGGGAAATACCGGGCGCGGTTTGTCCTTGCCAGCGCGCTCCTCATTCTCTCGGAGATCTCCTGGCTCTATCCCACCTATGCATTAGCTAGGATTGTGACACTGTTCACGGAATCCGGCCTGCAAGCCTCGAAAGAGGCTATCGCCGGACTGCTGCTCACCTGGGCGGCGCTCTCCGTCTTTCGATTCGTAAGCCGACAGCTTGCGAAGTTCCTTGCCTACCAGATCGCCGAACGCCTTTCACTCGAGATGGAGCTTCAGGCGGTGGGTCATGTCTTACGACTTGATCTTGCTTGGCACGAGCAAGGTAATGTCGGTAGCACGATGAAACGCATCCAGCGTGGCAGCGGATCTGTCGAAGCCGTTCTCGATACATGGACGGACAGCATTATCCCGATGCTGATCCGTTCGTTCGGACCAATTGCCGTCTTGGCGACGATCGACCGAACAATCGCGCTGGCAACGGCGTTCTTCCTTGTCAGCTACTACGCATTGTCGCAGCGACTAATGAGTGGCATTGTGCGCTCGATCCAAGATGTGAATTTGGGCGAAGAAGGTGTGGGCGGCCTGGAATTCCAGCTGGTCAATAATATCCGCACCGTGAAAGCACTCGGCTTCGCCGGTCAAATGATGCAGCGCCTGCGTCAGGCGAATGAAACGCTATTTGCTCATATCACGGGTCGGATTCGTCGCTGGCGAACCCGGGATCTTGTTGTCGATTCGTGGGGGCAATTGTTCCGCCTTGGACTGCTTGCCTACGTGATCGAGCGGATTTTTCAAGGCACCTTCCAGGCCGGCTTCTTAATTCTTGCCTACAACTACTTCTCGGAGGCGTGGGATAGCCTGGGTCGGGTAGCCGACTTAGAGATTAGATTCTCCGCGTCGCGCCTGGCCGTTTCTCGGTTGGCCGAACTGTTTCGGGAGCCAGTAGGTATCGAGGCTGCTGGCACAAAACTGATGCCTGCCAGCTGGCAATCTATTCGATTGAATGATGTCAGTTTCAGCTATGGCGAGCGCCAGGTGCTGAGCAATGTCAGCTTCACGATCAAGCGGGGTGAACGGATCGGGATTGTCGGTTTTTCCGGGGCTGGCAAGTCGACGCTCTTCAAGTTGCTGTTAAAGGAATACGAGAATTACTCGGGGGAGATACTAGTGGATACAATCCCGTTGCGGCACATCAAACGGCTCTCATATGTCCAGCGGGCTGCGGTTGTCTTGCAGGACACCGAGGTCTTCAATTTCCCATTGAAAGAAAACGTCACGGTCGCGAGCACGAAGAAGGCGAACGACGCCAAGTTGCTCAACCAGTCCCTGAAGATCGCACACGTCACCGACTTCATCGGTCGTTTGCCGGATGGGGTTGAGACGATGATCGGCGAGAAGGGCGTCAAATTGTCGGGCGGCGAGCGTCAGCGGGTTGGGATCGCCCGGGCCGTCTTCAAGCAGCCGGACATCCTCTTTATGGATGAGGCGACCTCGCACCTCGATTCGGAATCCGAACAGAAGATCCAGGACTCGCTCCACCAAGTCTTCAAATCCGTCACCGCCGTCGTCATCGCCCATAGGTTATCAACGATTCGTGAGATGGACCGGATCCTCGTCTTAGAAGGCGGCAAGCTGATTGAAGAGGGCAGCTTCAACGAGCTCTTGAAAGCCAAAGGCCGTTTCTCCCAACTCTGGAAAACCCAGCAGTTTTAAGCCGTTGGCTTGGGTTTCTCGGCAAGCTCCCAGAAAACAGTGTGGATGGTCTGTAATGATTTCACGATAGCTGGCGACTCGATGATGATGCCGTGCATTTCGTTGGCGTAGACCAGTAAAGCCACCTTGTTGCCCCAGATGGCGAAGTTGGAACCGAACTGCCATTCTGCCCGGGCAAAGCGCATCTCGCTGGGTGTCCCGGCGTAGAGCGTACCAACTTTTTCGATCTCAGGCGTACGGGCGACTAGATCCAGTACTTTGATCTTGTGATCGACAAAGCTTTTGGAGAACTCGTACCAGTCGTCGAAGTGTTCGATCCAGTCGGTGGTGGTACCGAAGAAGCGTAGCTCCTTAGCCTCGGCCAGGACTTCGTCGTGAATTGCTTCTAGGCCGTCTTTGCCTTCAAAGTAGCGGACCGTTGGCTTATTTGGGGCGTCTTGGTACAGGCTCTCGAGCTCCGGGAGGAGCGTTTCGAAGGCCTGGAGCTTCTCGGTAACCGCCCGTTTGATCCTGTTTGGCCGTACGGCGCTTACCTGGCGTTTGCCGTTGGTATCGGTAGAAATGGCGTACCCCTTGGCTTCGAGCGCACGGAGGAGATCGTAGACGTAGGTACGGGGCATTTTTGAGCGTTTAGCGACCAGGGCAGGGGTAGCCTCGCCAAGTCCCAAGAGGGTGCGATAGAGGGCCGCTTCGTTGGCAGTGAAGCCAACATCGATGAGGGGATCTTGGTGCGTCATAAGTTGTAAGTAATGATACGACAAAATAACAGGTTTGTCAATATTGAATCATATAAATTACCTGATATAGTGTAATTTAATCATTGACAAATGGTCAGTTTATGGATATGATGCCACGTTACGCTGAGAGATCAAACAGATCCCAAGGCGAGCAAATTTAACAAAAAGAGGTAAAATTCATGTTAAAGCCCCACTCGGTCAGCCCGATCAAGTTGCCGACCCTGTTCGCGGAGTTTTCCGCGGATATGAGCACAGCAGAAAAGTCGTTTATCGACTGCTCGGGGTGCGAAAATGTCGGCGCGGCGTTGTCCGTTAAGGACACGCTAACTGCCGCGATTCAGCGGAACCCAGAGTTGATCTGGGACCACTGGAACCCGCAGGACGGAAATTTGCGGTCGAAGATTGCGAAACTCCACGGCATTTCCGTGGAGCAGGTGCTCCTCACCTCCGGCGCGATCGCCGGGATTGATTACACCTTTAAGGTGTTCAGTCGGCCCGGCATGAAAACTGGAATTCGGAAGCCGGATTGGCCCGGTTTTAGGCATTATGCCGATTTTTATAGGAGCGAGGTTGCTTTGTTAGAAAATACCTCGTTTCCATTTGAGATCGGCGGGTCGGTTATTGCTGACTTCATCCAGCATGAGGGAGTGGATCTAATGATCCTGGCAAACCCTGTCCCGGTGCAGGGCCACCTGATGTACAAAGCGGAGGTGGCGGAGTTGCTTCGGAGTAACCCGCAGACCTTGTTCCTAGTGGACGAGGCGGACACCGTTTCTCCCCACGAGCAGGCGGCCTGCCTAGCCAAGGACTTCGACAACGCGATCTTTTTAGGTTCGTTGTCGAAGTTTTATGGCCTGTCTGGGCTTCGGCTCGGATACATGGTTGTTCCGATGGTGCACGCAGTGCACTTTAGGAATACCATCAACGTCATCGAGGTGGCCAGTTTGGCCATTCTCGCTGGCAACGTCGTCATGGACGACGTCGGATACCAGCAGGCAACCCAGGATAGGGTCGCTGAGTCAATCGAGATCCTGAAGGAGGCGTGCGAGGGGACCAGCTATCGGCTGGCTGCCACGCCCCACTGCTTCGGAGGCTTCCTCTACTCCGAAAGCAGAAGCCCTGTAGAGGATCTGGCCGAGGCAGGCATTAAAATCCTGCAAGGCCAGTACTTCGGTCTCCCGGACAGTGTCCAAGGGGGCCGGATCAACCTCTCAAATCCGGAGAACGTCCGCCTTGCGGCGGACGTGATTCGGAAACAAAAACAGACTTAGTCAGCGCCACCCTTCGGGGTGGCGCTTTTTCTTTTTTGGCTACTTCAGTTTCTCAAGCAACCCGCGGTTTTTGACGATGTTTTTGTAGTCCCACTGGATCTCTTTTGATTTCTTCAGCCAGCGGGCGAGGTCCTTGGTATCGATCTGACCAACCTCGGTGTAGTTGGCTTCGGCAGCCTTGAAGGATCCTTCTGGCTTGAGATCTGGTTCATCGAACGACTGACCACTCCAGAACAACAGCTGGACACCCTTCTTCCGAACCCAGTAGCCGACCACAGGGTTACCGTCTAAAAACCACACCGGACCCTTATGCCAGATCTTGTTTTCGGCCTCTGGTAGGCCATGCTGGATCTTGTGCGCCAGCTTCGTGCAGATTTCCTGGTTCACACCTTCCTGGGCATTGTTGTAGGCCTCAATGTCTTTGTGAATGGGGTTCATGAGACTCCTTGGTTATATGCGGACGGCCTGCTGGAGGGTTTCGATCAATTCCTCAAGATGCTGGGACAGCCAGGTGAGTGCGTACAGCTCGCCAGAAAAAAATGGCTTCACGCGTTCGTTCTTGTGTTCAAAGACCTCCCGCTCCTTCCAGAGCGAGTGGATGTCAGTGTAGTAGCGGGTAAGAACGCCAGCATGGATCTCGTCGGTAGAGATTGGATAGCGAGAGTGATACCTACGCAGGTATGAAGCCGCCTCATCAATCAAGCCCGTCATCTTTTGAGACCTGAAACCTCGGTTCAATATGACAATAAAGATAGTTCGGATGAGTTCGTAGCTGCGTGGCGCTAAGGCGGCTTTCTCGAAATCAAACAGATGCTTCACAGTGTCATCTTTGGAGAAGAAAAGATTTTGCGCATGGTAATCACCATGAATAAGGTGATCATTGCGTTGGTTCAGGCTCTCGAAGCTGTATCGGTTCTGTTCAGCAAGTTGTAGCTTCAGCGCCAATACTTTGAGTGCTTCTTCATTGAAAGCGGAGGCTGGTTGCATCTGAATCGTATGGAGCATTGCCGTACTGTCTTCCACAAAATCGTTCGTATCCCAAGCGAGATCAATTTCTCGGATGATGCGCGGTGCTCCGCCTTCGCTTAGCCGATGAAGCTTTGCTTCAAGTTCGGCCATGGAAGCGAGGGCTGTCGGAGAGAGAGGTTCTTTGGCAGCCACAGCTTTTCCTGTCACAAATGGAAATAGTGCGTACTGCTTGCCATCGTGCTGAAAGAATGTTGCCCCGGCGGGGTTTGGGATCGGCAAGATGGCCGGAATACCGCCATCCGCAACAAACTGCTTAACAGCATGGATTTGAGCGACCCGCTCGGCGCTGAATTTGGTTCGATATTGTTTGAGAAAGAAGCGAGCAGCCCGTGTGACCACCAGGTGATTCGTTGTTGAGTAGCCTCCGGTGATAGGCTCAAACGTCTCGATAGCTTTCAGGAGGTAGCATTCTTCCAGATGCCGTGCTAAGGCTTTGTCGTCAACGTCCGGCATAGTAATCAGCAATTGGTGCTTCCGCGGGGTCGAAGTCGAGATTCTTTAGTTCCGTTGCGGTAAAGAACCGTGCCGATTGGATACCCGCTTCAAGCGCGAAGTCATGTGAGTCAACGTCTACCTCGTAGCAGAGCATCAGGCACCAAAAATCCTTGGAATGTTCCTTCGTCCAGACAAAACGGGGTTGGTCACTGATTGATGTAACCACAACACCAAGTTCTTCCTGGATCTCACGCTTGAGTGCCTCGCAGATATCCTCACCGTGCTCTAAGCCACCGCCAGGAATGCTCCAATGCGTACCCCGTTCTTGGATCATGAGCAGGCGGCCTTGGTCGTCGGCAATGAGGGCTTTGATCGAGACGCGGTAGTTTTTAGGTGGTTGGGTGTTCGTCATGGTTCTCCATCCGTTTTTCATGCAAGTAGCGCTGTCGCTGTTGGATGAATGATGGTGCCAGTAATGGATCGATAGTGTCGAGTAGCTCATGGATACGCTCGCCGAGTTGTTCCACTTCTGTATCGGCGGTTGATGACGGAATGACGTCAGTGGCTTCCATGGCGAGCGCTATAGCATCTGAGACAGATTTGCCTGCTTCGATTTCTGTCCAAAATGGGTGTGGCCACTGGCCGCTCCGAATTTGGTCTTCGAACGCTTGGACGCTTGAGGCTGGATAGCCAAGGAATTGGCCATTTGTCCGTTCCCAATCCGCCTCAAGGGCTGGTGAATTGCGCTCGACCATGGCGCGCTCGGCAGCGAGATACTTATCCAGGAGTTGCTGCGAGTTGGCGACGGTGTAGGACTTGCCGGTTCCATCATTATTGAGCGGTTTACTGCGCCAGGCCAAGTTGAGCTCGTTCATCAGTGATTCGATGACAGGCGCTTCCTCGTCTTCTGCGGTGATGAAGGCGCCCGTTTTCAGGCCGTCGGCAATGAGGAAGAGATGAATGGCTTCGTGGAGCTGGTCGGGTGTGAGTTCATGTGACTCGAGAAACTGTTTTGCCTGCTCAACGAGCATATGTCGCTGGGCTTCTGGTCCGGACAGGCGTTCACTCATGCTGGTACCCGAGGGCTCTGAGAGCCGGGAGCTCCTTACCGGCCAAAAACTCCATCGTGGCGCCGCCGCCGGTGGATACGAAGGAGTAGTGGTCGAGGGGAATCCCGATTTCATTGATCTGGCCGACGGTGT
>CAZKIH010000049.1:0-11409 GCA_964552775.1 uncultured Ignavibacteria bacterium
CACAGGTCGCGTTGAATTGGGTCAGACAACGGAACCAGGTCATGGTGCCGATCATCGGAGCGCGGACTGCAGAGCAACTTGGTGAGACGCTCGATTGCGTGAAGTTCGAGTTGACGCCGGAGCAGATGGAGCGGCTTGACCAGGTGAGCGAGATCGAGTTGGGATTCCCGCATGACTTTCTGATCAACAAGCCGATCAGCGATTTGGTGTACAGCGGGTTGGGGCACAGGATACATAATCACAGGAGGTAGGGGGATGCGGGGTCTGATGCCCTCACCCCTGCCCCTCTCCCGCGAGCGGGAGAGGGGGACAGGAAGAACGACTGAGCTTCAATGGGTGTGTGGCCATGCGCCCAGGTTAGTCGTGGCTGCGCCGCGAGGTCAGACAGGAATGTCTGACCTCCCATCGGATCACGCCAAGGGCGTGATTGTCGAAACTACGGGGATTTCGACCTACGGCAACTCAAGGTCTGGCGAGCACACAAGGACAAGGAGCCGCCGGGCGTGGACGACCGGCGCGCATGAGCCGCGGACATTGCGATGTTCGGCTGAAGTCGAAACCACAGAGTAGGGGCGTGGAGGATTACGCGACAGTATGTCGCGCTCGCAGATTTCCAAAATGTCTTTGCTACTTTTCAATGTGCACTATATTGAATACATGAAATGGACTGAGCACATGCGTGTCATTCTGATCGGTCTGAAGTTGATCGTGGTAATTTTTGCCACTCTTGCGTTTTCCGCCTGCTCCGATTCCGACAAGCCTTCCGAGGTCGTCACGCCGATCAACGCGAATTTTCTCGATGCCGATTTGACAGCGGGATATTACTGCTTCTGCTGGAACCAGTACTACAATGAGAACCTCGCGACAATCGGTGATTACAAATTGCGGATGGTGGCAGGGACATATGACAACACATTCAATTTCGCGATCAAGCAGTCGATGCCGCATCGGGCAGCCAATGAGTGTTGTGATACGGCGACAACTCCGATCTTCACTCTCGAAAAGATGGCGAAAGGGGTGCCGGACTACTTCGGGGTCGCGATAGACACGAATGCCTATGCGTCCGGTGACACGATTCACGTCGAGATTGCGGTACCTGAAGATACGCGCGTAAAATTGGAAATCTCTCCAATATTGACCCAATAACCTCCCGCAAAAAACAGTTGCTTCCGCCGAGATTATGAATATATTCTGCGACTACTTTTGGAGAGGTTCCAGAGCGGTCAAATGGAACAGACTGTAAATCTGTCGGCGATGCCTTCGGAGGTTCGAATCCTCCCCTCTCCATTATATTAAGCCCACATCTCCCAATGAATTGCTGAACAATCAGATCAACTTCGATCTTTCATTCTATGGCGGGCTTCGGAAGGCGTCGTTCCGATTCTCGCAACATTCGCTGTAATCCAGCGTAATTGATGGCCGTCATGTAAAACTTGATGCCAGCGCCGGGGGAATGAGTGACAGCCAAAGTATGGCTATTATTCTACCTTGAAGTCCACTATCTTGCGCTGGCTCGTGTCGTGACCGATCTTGCGGCAAATTGCACAGGCACCGGTTCCGGCACAACACGCAACACCATAGGGAGGTATTGTGCAGTACAGCATCGTTTATCTCGGCACTTTGATTGGGATATTCCTGCTGGCAATCCTGATACTGCCGTCGATTCGCAACATCGGTCAGACGGAAGTAGGATTGGTTTACAAGCGCTTCTCACTGAAGAAGCTGTCTGAAGGCAATCCAATAGCCTTCAAGGGAGAAGCCGGTTACCAGGCCGATCTTCTCATGCCGGGATTCCGGTTCAAGTTTTGGATTTTGTACGGTGTCACCAAGTTCGCCTGGGTGCAGGTCCCAGCGGGTGAAATCGGCGTTGTCATAGCGCAGGTCGGTGAGAGACTGCCGGTGGGCGCGAAGTCTGCTATTTACAAGGAGGAATTCGGAAACTTTTCCGACGTCAGCAAATTCGTCAGCAGCGGCGGGCAGAAGGGTGTTCAGCGACCGGTACTTCCTCCGGGAACGCTGGTGCCGATTCACCCGGTTGCCTTTTTAGTTATAACAAAGCAGAAGGTGCACGGCAAGCCGGTCGACCCGGATATTCTTCGGGTGCAGAGTCGCGACGAACGCGGTCTCTCGCCGCGATCGTTTGGCCTGTCAGCGGAGCAACTTGAAGTCGTAAGAATCGAGCCAAGGCCTCACGGGGCGGCGGAGGAATTGGTCGACATGGTCGGTGTCGTTTCCACGTACGAAGGTCCTCCGCTGGAAGCGGGCGACATCGCTTGCCGTTTGGGCGGATTCGAGGATCTCGCTCAAATGGAGGCGAGTGCCAGGAGCGATGCCGAGATCATCGAGTTGATCCTGGGCAGCAAAAACAACCTGCATAACAGCTTTCAGGACTTCCAGAAGTTCCTGGACTCTGGCGGCAAGATCGGTCTGCAACACGACGTGCTGCTTTACGGCGCGTACAACCTCAATCCGTTTTTGGTTCGCGTCGAACTCGTACCAATGTTGATCGTCGAACAGGGACAGGTGGCGGTGATCAAGTCGTATGTCGGTTTGGCGACGCAGGATACCTCGGGAGCGGCATTCAAATACGGATCGCTCGTGCGTCCGGGGCATCGCGGTATCTGGCAGGAGCCGTTGCGCACCGGCAAGTATGCGATCAATCCGCGCATATATAATGCCGAGATCGTGGCGACCGCAATCCTAACACTTAATTGGGCGGATGCGACCTCGAAGGCGCACAACCTGGATCGGGAACTGAAGCAGATCATCGCGAAGTCACGCGAAGGGTTTATCTTCAATATTGATTTGCAGGTGCAGATTCATGTTCCAGACACGCAGGCACCGAAAGTGATCTCGATGGTCGGCACGATGCAGAACCTCGTCAACGAGGTCCTGCAGGCGGCGGTAGGCAACCACTTCCGCGACAAACTGCAGAGCATGCCGGCAGTGGTCTTCATCGAGACCCGTCAGCAGGTCCAGCAACAGGCATTGCTTCTGATCTCAGAGCAGTTGAGCGTTTACCAGGTCGAGACGAAGGGTGTTTATATTCAGGATGTCGTGCTTCCCGCGGAACTGGTGAAGGTGCTGACGATGCGCGAAATCGCGAACCAGGAGATCGAGACCTACAAGAAGGAACGGGCCTCGCAGGATCAGCGCATCGAAATGGAAGCGGCGCGCGGCACGGCAGATATGCAGAAGGAGTTGGCGCAGGCGAGGGTCGGCGTCGATATCCAGAAGAACAATGCCGAGGCCCGCAAAGCCCAGGCTGATGGCGAAGCGACCTATCTCGAAAAAATCGGTTTGGCTAAGGGTGCCGAGCCGAGATCAGTTGGTCTTGCCAACGCCGAGGCGTATGCCAAACAGGTGGACGCGCTCGGTATGCAGGGAACGATGTGGGTCAATATTGCGAATGCGCTATCGAAAGGGCAGCAGCCGTTCATGCCAAACATCCTGGTGGCCGGAGGCGGAAGCGCACTCGACGCTCTGGCGGCAGCGCTGACCGGCAAGTTTGGTCAGACCGATAAGCCACCGGCGCAAGGATAGCAAATTGCCTGGCTTCCTCAAGGAGCCGCATCACGGACATCTGAGCCGTCGGGAACGTATTCTCGACGGCTTGAAAATGCAGCAAGAAAGGGGAGGCTGTCCCATAAGTTCAAATGATAGAGAATCTACCACAATATGTTGTGGTCGACACAAATCGATCCCACAGCAAGGGGACTGTTGAAAAACCTTACTGGTTCGTGATAACACCCTTCGCTGTCTGGAAACGAAGCTGGATTCCCGCTTTCGCGGGAATGACTTAGCTCGGCGGCTCGTTTCAGAATATCTGCTTCGTTTACTGCAACGTAACTTTTTCAACACGCCCCAAGCTGTGGGCGACCAAACTCACATTCAACTTGTGGGACAGCCTCGGGGTTCCTGCCGCCTCGGGTCGGGCAATTCTTTCCACTGAATAATCTTGACATTTGCATCCTCTTTTATTTCGTCCACTCCTAAGGTAATAAAGTCAGGCAGCCAGAGGAGGCCAAGCTATGTCCGGTAAACTCGAAATCGTCTATTACTCAGATCTCAAAGACAAGACCGATTTGTTGCATCTGTGGGCGCAATCATTTGTCTGGCTGGCGACGCCGACTTTGATCGACCGCTGGGCGAAGGTGGGCCACTCGCTAAAGGGTACGCCGATTGGCACATGCGGGCTTATCGACGGCAGACTGGCGGGGTTCGTCGGAATGCTGGAGTTGCCGACTCGCAACAAGAATGGCGATGTCGAGTTGATCGGCGGAATCTGGGCGGTTGCGACGCGACCATCAATGGCCAGGCAGGGGATCGGTAGGCAATTATTGGAGGCAGCCGAGAACCACCTGCGTGACCGGGGAATTCGCCTGGCGATGCTGATGACAAGCAGGGCGATTGTGGCCTATCGTTGGTATGCCAGTGTGGGGTATCAAGAAGTCGAAATCGTGAACAATTATTCCCACTATTATAAGGTGCTACGTCCGTCGGCTCGCAAGGCGAAGAAGGAGCAGAAGGTGGAGGCATTCGATCGTGTGCAGTGCATTGCGAATTTCACAAGATTCATGCAAAATCGCTGCGGATTTGTCTATCGGGCATTGGAGCGATTCGACTACATGGAGACGGTCGGAAATCTCAGTCCAAGCCTGTCGCGGACCTCGGAGCATGGGCACGTGATTGCCTCCGCGCAGATGGGGGCGGCGATGGTTAATGAGATGATTGCGGAGAAGCAAACCCACGCCAGGGAGATGATCAAGTGGATTGAGCAGCAAGTCGAGAACGGCGCCTACTATCGTTATGTTTTCGATCCAGTCGTTGCATTGGCACTTGCCAAGGCCGGTTATCGATCGGATACAGGTGCGTTTGATGTGACTATGTGGAAGCCGCTCGGTGACGTGGGATTTGAAGATGTCTACGATGAGTCGTTCATGGTGAGCAGGGGGGAGTTTTTTTAGGGGGAGTCAAACATGAGTGATTCCGATCCGCTTCTTCACCGGCGTTCAATTAGACTTCGCAACTGGGATTACTCTAGCGAGGGAGCATATTTCGTCACGATATGCACCCACGAAAGAGAACTTACGCTTGGACACATTGAAAACGACAGGGTAATTCTGAGTCAAATTGGAGACATTGTTGCTGCTGAGTGGACTCGGACATTTGAAATGAGGCCCAATTACAGGTTGGATTATTCTGTCGTCATGCCCAATCACTTTCACGGAATAGTTGTGATAGCCGACAGGGTGTCTCAACAAGGCGTAGGGGCGACCTGCGGTCGCCCTGATCAGATCGGAGCCAGTGAAATCAAACGGAACGGTCCAGGAATCTCCTCGTTAGGTTCAGCGATTGGCGGGTTCAAGTCCGCGGTGACATCACGCTGTCGCAAGTTGGTCTGTATGCCAGTGCTTCAGGTGTGGCAACGAAACTACCATGAGCATATCATTAGGAATGAGAACGAGCTCTTCCGATGTCGAGAATACATCGAGAATAATCCGCTCAAATGGACATTGGATAGATACTATCGAGCACCGGAGGATTTGGGTTTGTGACGGAGGGCGACCGCAGGTCGCCCCTACGAAAAATTGGAAGGAGGGCAGAAACGGGCGACCGCAGGTCCGCCCCTACGGGGCTCGAAGCCGAGGCGCGCTGACAGCCTCGGGGCGTGTGCCAGACACAGAATTGACGCCGGATGTGGACATCCGGCGTGCACAATAATATCGGAGCAATCGGACGCAATGGGCGACCGCAGGTCGCCCCTACGGGGAATTGAGAGGCGGGTGGAAATGGCGTTGACCGCGCACAGTTCGGGGAGAAAAACAATACAAGTGATTTACGCCCTCACCCTCGATCCCTCTCCCCTGACGGGGAGAGGGAAGTAAACAGGACGTCTCGGTACCGGTGCGACAGCCTTGGCGCGTGTGCTGCGAACGAATATAAGAGCGTACTTGGGTTGTTGCAGGTCACTGTTGCGGTTAAAATGGTAAGGTAAGTGAATGGAGCTGAGACCTGCCCTACGAGCTGAAGCTGGATTCGGCGTACGGGCGGAATGACGGCCCCTCCAGGCGTGGGCGACTGGCGGGCACGATTCAGAGAGAAAGACAATGTGGTAGACGAGGGCGTGTGCCACACACAAGGACTTCACTATGTGTACCGCCTGCAAAGAAACGATTGGGTATGGACAGGGAAATAGGCAACGGCACGTTAACGATCGTTAACAAATCGGGTTGGAACCTGCGCGGTCGAATTTTGTAAATACACGATTGAAAGAGAAATTTGGTGAAGTTGGAAATTGCTTGATTAGTATTCAGGTAATGATAAATTCACATTTCTATAATAGCTTAAAACAGGGAGAGCGGTTGCGGTGATAGAAGTCAAAAATCTCACCAAGAAGTACGGCGAATTCGTCGCAGTCGATGACATCTCGTTTTCCGTGCCGACCGGTCAGGTGCTGGGCTTTCTCGGGCCCAACGGTGCAGGAAAAACGACGACGGTTCGGATCCTGACATGTTACATGCCGCCGACCACCGGGTCGGTCACGATTGACGGCAACGACGTTGTCGAGCAGTCGATGGAGGTACGGCGTAAGATCGGCTACTTGCCGGAATCGGCGCCGTTGTACACCGAGATGGATGTCATCGAGTATCTGGAATTCGTACTGGCGCTGCGCGGTGGCGGCAACGGCAGTCGAAACAAGCGCATTCGGCACGTTGTTGACATGTGCGGACTCGGCGATGTGATCGCGAAGAACATCAGCGAGTTGTCGAAGGGTTACAAGCAGCGCGTTGGCTTGGCGCAGGCGATGATTCATGATCCGGAAATTCTGGTGCTGGACGAACCGACGGTGGGACTTGATCCGAACCAGATAGTCGAGATCAGAAATCTGATCAAGACACTGGGTCGCGAGAAGACGGTGGTGCTGTGCACGCACATTCTGCCGGAGGTCGAGGCGACCTGCGATCATGTCATGATCATCAATCGCGGCAAAATTGTCGCCAACGGCACGCCGGAATCGTTGCAGCGGTCATTGGCAGGTAAGGCGGTTATCAAGCTGGAAATCAACCAGGTCCCGGACGCAATTCGTCCGCGGCTGATGGAGATTGAAGGCATTGAAGAAGTCAAGGCCGTTCAGCACGATGGAACGTCCAAGTGCGAAGTGGTGTGCCGGCAGGGAAGTGATCCGAGGGCCGCGATTTTCCACAAGGCGGTCACGAACAACTGGGTGTTGCTGGAGATGGCGCAGGACGTCTCGAGTCTCGAAGATGTCTTCCGCGAATTGACGAAGGGAGGCGCCAGTGAGTAATATCTTAACGATTTTCCGTCGCGAAATGAGGTCCTACTTCAATTCGCCGGTGGCCTATATAGTGATTTCGCTGTTTCTTTTGTTCGTGGGATTTCTGTATGTGCCGGGGATGTTTTTACAGGGTGGCTCAGCCGACCTGCGGCCGATGTTCGGGGCGGCGTCACTTGCGCTGCTTTTCTTTGCGCCGGCGATCACCATGCGGTTGCTGGCGGAGGAGCGGCGCTCGGGAACGATCGAGATCCTGGTGACACTGCCGGTGCAGGACCGCGAAATCGTAATCGGAAAGTTTCTGGCCGCGGCGACGCTGACGGCGCTTTCGATCATATTGACCTTTGTCGCCTATATCACAATAGCGGCAATTGGCAGTCCCGATTTCGGCGCTTCAATGTGCGGTTACCTCGGCTTAATTCTAATGAGCACGGTGTATGTATCGGTCGGAGTGTTTACTTCGTCGTTTACGGTGAATCAGATCGTTGCCTTTGTCGCCAGCCTGGTGATCATTTTCGGTCTCTACTTGCTTGACAAGGTATTGCCGTTTTTGCCGACAGCATTGGCCTCGACATTCGAATTTTTGTCAGTTGACTATCATTTCCGTAACATTTCGCGCGGCGTAATCGACAGCCGCGACATTATCTACTATGCGTCGATGATTTTTCTGTTCGTGTATCTTGCGATTCGCGTTACCGAATCAAGGAAGTGGAGGTAGGCGATGAAGAAGAAACTTGCACTGACGGGATTTTCGGCGATCGCGGTGATCGTCGTCATACTGGTGGTTCTGAATCTCATTTCGGTGAACTTGTTTGGCCGCGTCGATCTCACAGAAGGGAGCATTTATTCGCTCAGTGAGTCCTCGAAGGAGCTGGTGCGCAGTCTCAATGACCGCATCACGATCAAGTGTTATTTCACCGAGGATCTCGAGCCGCCCTACAATGCGAATGCGCGTTACGTCAAGGACCAACTGGATGAATACAAATCGTACTCCGGCGGCAACTTGAGTTTTTCGTTTGTCGATCCGGGCAAGGAGAAGGCGGAAGCCGAAGCGAAATCGTATCGCATTCCGGCCGTGCCGATGAGAACCTTGCGGCGCGACAAGATGGAAATCAAACAAGTGTACATGGGACTGGTGATCTTGTATGAGGACAAGCAGGAGGTGATACCGGTAATCCAGAGCACCGAGTCGCTTGAGTACGAAATCACGCGGGCGATACGCAAGCTGACCACTTCGACAACGCCCAAAGTAGCGTTTACCGAGGGGCACGGCGAGTTGAATCTCAAGGAGAATCTCACATACGTTGAAAAGGTATTGGGAGAGGAATTTGAACTTCAGGCGATTAATCTCAAATCGACGAAGATCATACCCGCCGACATACAGACGCTGTACGTGATTGGTCCGAAGACACCGTTCAGCCCGTGGGAGTTGTACCAGCTCGACCAGTTCTTGATGAGAGGCGGCAAACTTGGATTGCTGATTGACCGGATTCAGGCGGACATTCAACAGGGATTTGCGCAGCCGGTCGATCCGGGATTTGACGCATTCCTGAGGCACTTCGGTGTCAACGTCAATTCGAACATGGTTATTGATGCCCAGTGCGCACAGGTCATGATCGAGCAACAGCAGGGGCCATTCCGATTCCAAAGTCCGAAGGAGTATCCGATGTTTCCGAAAATCTCGGAGTTCTCGAAGGACAACTTGATTGTCAAGGACTTGGAAAGCATCAACATGATCTTTGCCTCGACGATTGATACCTCACAGTTCCAGTCATCACCATTGAAGATCGAAGTGTTGGCGCGGACCTCGAAGAATACCGGCATTCTGATGGCGCCGTACAATATCGATCCGATGCGGCAATGGACGAAAGCCGATTTCGTGAGTTCGCCTCAGCCCGTGGGCGTGGCGCTTACCGGCAATTTCACCAGTTTCTTCGCCGGCCAGGCGAAACCGCAGATGGACACTGTCGTTGCTGACGATCTCGGCGCCGTACCAGAGACCCGACTTGAATCCGGCGATCAGGGTCGGTTGGTAGTTTGGGGCGACGCGGATTTTGTCAGCGATCAGGTTTTGCGCGACCAGTCGAACCTGATCATGTTCCAAAACATGACGGACTGGCTGTCACAGGACCAGGGGCTGATCAGTATTCGTTCGAAAGATGTGACCGCACGGCCACTGGACCAGGTTGAGGATTCGACGCGCTCGTGGTTGAAGTTCGTCAATATCTTCCTGATGCCTGCGGTGGTGATCATCTTCGGTGTAGCGCGCTGGCAGATTCGCCGTCAGAATCGCAGGAGGCAGCTGATATGAGAAAATCGTTGCTGTATATGTGTGCGCTGGCGGTGTTGTTGTTAGCGGCCTACCTCGTGATGAGCCAGATGGAACAGCGCGCGCTGACTCCGCATGAAGCGACGAATTTTGTCGGCGCCGATTCGGGCATGGTCAATCGCATCGTAGTCACGCGGCTGGGGGAACAGGTCGAGTTGAACAAGTCAGGCGATAGCTGGACGGTCATCGATGCCGGCAAACCACAGCGCGCGGATATGATGGTGCTTGAGCAAATCGCGAATATCGCTTCCAATCTGACAGTGGGGGAGATCATATCGTCAAATCCGGAAAAGCAGATGTTGTTCCAGGTGGATACGCTTCTTGGGAAGCGGGTCAGTTTTTATCGGGACACAAAGGCGCTCGGTGAACTGATCGTTGGCAAGGCGGGAAGCGATTTTCGTTCGACCTACGTGCGCAAGCCGGAGTCGAATGATGTGTATCTTGCCGGAATGGCGCTAACGAGATTTTTTGACCGCTCGGCGCGCGGCTACCGCGACAAAGTGGTTGCTCCATTGGATTCGGCGAAGATGACGATGATTGACGTCAAGGGGAAAGACTTCGAGTATAACTTGATTCGGATCGATTCGATTTGGACGCTCAAGGCGGGGAATGAGCCGGCATTCGTTGCCGATCATGGCAAGGCACTGCAGATGATCGGAATGCTTGCGAATTTGCGCGTGGCGGATTTTGTCAGCGATGCCGAGCGGGATACGATTAGTTTCGAGTCCGCGCACGACATGGTGACGGTGCACATGATTGACGGAAGTTCCGTCAGCTTGATTTTGCGCGCCAAGACGGCGGAGGCAAAGGACTACTATGTCAAGTTCTCGACGCTGGAGGATTTGTTTACGGTGTTTGAGGGGACGCGGAATAGTCTGATGAAGAAGCCGGATGATTATAAGCCGGGAGCGGCGTAGCGGGATTGCGAAGGACGTGGCACACGAGGGGACACACCCCGTCTCCGCACCCCGTTCCGGGGATCGGAGCCACCCCTCTTATAGAGGGGAATTGAGCTATGAACAAATCCACCGCCGCTAAATACGTCGAGATCTTGAAGCGCGAATATCCTGATGCGCAGTGTTCGCTGAAATTCAAGACGCCGCTGCAGTTGGCAGTCGCGACGATTCTTTCGGCGCAGTCGACTGACGAGCGCGTGAACCTCACGACGCCGGCTCTCTTCAAAAAGTACCCAAACGTCGATGAGTTTGCGGATGCACAGCAGGGGGAATTGGAAGAGGCGATCAAAGCGATTGGGCTTTATCGCGCTAAGGCGAAAAACATCATCGCGTTTGCCAAGAAGCTGCGCGATGATTTTGGCGGCGAGCTTCCGGAAACGATAGAGCAGCTTCAGACGTTGCCCGGTGTCGGGCGCAAGACGGCGAATGTGATCCAGGGCGTGCTTTGTGGCGACGGCAACGCCGAGGGGATCGCAGTCGACACGCACGTGACGCGGTTGTCGTTCCGTTTGGCGCTGACCAAGCAGACTGATCCCAAGAAAATCGAGCGCGATTTGCAGAAGTGGGTTGACAGAAGTGGGTGGGTAGCGATTTCGCACATGTTGATCTTGCATGGTCGGGCGGTGTGTAATGCGCGCAAGCCGAGGTGCGGTGAGTGTGTGTTGAACGAGTTGTGTCCGAGGCGTGGGGTGGGGTGAGAAGAATTCGCTTGATTTTGAGACTGCAGATTAGTTATTAATCCACCCCACGATATGCGGGAGTAACTCAGTTGGTAGAGTCACAGCCTTCCAAGCTGTTGGTCGCGGGTTCGAGTCCCGTCTCCCGCT
>CAZKIH010000050.1:0-11274 GCA_964552775.1 uncultured Ignavibacteria bacterium
ACATAGGCCCCGCGTAAGCGGGGCTTTTTTTTGACCAGTTCACTATGAGATGTTCTCGATGCCAAGGGGCTGGACGAGTTATTGGCATTCGCTGCAAGGCTGTGGGCCGCTGCCGAAGATGTAATTGATCACATACACGGCGTCAGAGATGTTGACCTGACCGTCGCAGTTGGCATCACCGGCGCCGATTGGTGAAGGCGTCGCGCCGCCGCTGAAGATGTAATTGATCACAAAAACCACATCAGAGATGTTGATGAATGTGTTACCGTCGCTGTCGCCCGCCTTGAAGCCGCATCTGAAGAGCATGATAATCTTGTCCTTGGCGCCTCCGACATTGACCATGAAATTCGTCAGGGTCGTATCGCGATAGGCCGGATGCTCGACGGTGATGGAGTGGAAACCGGCCTCGACGTTTGTAAGCATGTACAGACCGGAGGCAATGGTGGTGTCCTCGGTCTCGTGAGTATTCAAGTATACAATGGCATCCGCAATTGGCAGCGAATCGGAATCGATGACCATGCCGGCGATCGAACCATGCGCATGGTCATGATGCAGGAACGTGATGGTGCCTTGCGACCATCTCCCGGTCGTGGTTCCGCCATCTGTGATCTGACAGTAAATGTAGAGCGAAGTATCTTCCGGCAGGTAGGCGGAATTGATAACATAGAATTCCTGGGCGGCGGGTAAATTGAGCGACGTCGGCAACAGCCGCTGACTGCCATCCAAGGTTGGTGTTGCGTTATAGAATACCGACACCCAGCATTCATCGGATTCGGGATCATCAAATGTCCAGGAAACTTTGTAGGTGTGCACTCCATGAATCATCATTGAGTCACCGAGTGGCGGGTCGATGACGATGATGGAAGGACCGCCATTGGCCGGCGGATTGATCGTCAACTTGTAAAGGGGATTTATGTCTCCGCTGTTGCCGGATATTCTCACATAGTACCATCCTTCCGGGCGTCCGTTCAGCGAGATACTTTCGAAATTGTTGGCGGTCTGCGAACTGCCGACTTGTGCCCGAGATGAGTTGTAAAGGGTGAGGTCGAGATTACCGTCACTGTTTGTAAGGTCAATGCGGACAAAATCTGCGGACGTACCGGTGCTGTTGCAATAGAACTTGAAGTAGTCATCGTTTCCGGTCTGGTGAACGCTTAGGCTGTCGATGACGCGGGAGGGATTCACCGGTCCAAGATTAGGACTATTTATAGCTCCGATGGCGCGAGCATCGACCTCGTCGAAATTGTCATTCGGCTCATAGGCGTCGGCATTTGCCGGATTCGGATTTCCGATCACAACGAGGACGCGGGAGGCATTGTTATTGTCGCGCAGTTCAAGAATCGAAGTATCGGGGTCGACGCGCGCCTCGAGCCAGTAGACGCCGTCGGCGACGTTTGTGATATCGATGTTCTGACCATCAAGGTCCTTGCTGTAGGTATCGGCCCAACCAACGCTCAGGCCCTGAATTGTGGATGAGCAGTTATGAAATTGACCGCTCGGATTGAAGTTCGGCAGCCCTGAATCATAAACAGACAAATCGAGAACACAGAAGCTGGTCTTTTCTCCGGAGGCGACGATGATACCGACTCCTGAGTCCGGCAACACCTGCCGCAGGTGAAACTGCGTCCAACCCTGGACATGGATGTGATCATGAGTCGGATGATAGACGAACTTTCCGGCGAGGCGATCGAAGAAGCTGCCGTCACTGCGGTAGACTCTTTGGCGAACATCCTGCGTGCCGTCAGGGTTCCCGGGGAGAACTCCGTAGAGATAGAGCTTGCCGATTCCAATATTCGGAGTCGTCACGGAGACCTTGAGGTGCCTGTGACCCGGGATGATATCAGTTCCGATCTCATTGTCGTAAAGATCATCCTTCTTGACGATGATATCGGGCAGGAGTGTGGTAACCTCGCTGACATTGAATGGCACTCCCTGAACCGTGATCTCGTAGGCGCCTTGAAGGCTGTGATATCCATCGACGACGATGTAGTAGTCGCCGGGGTACAGGGAAGCATTGGTGATCTTCGATTGCTTGGAAGCACAGCCGGGCAGATCGTCATTGCAGTACAATTGACTCAGTCCAGAATCGAGGATCGCGAGCTTGCTATCGAACCAACCGGCGCCGCAGGTCGTTTCGACGGTGAGCAGGGTTGTGGTGTCGAGAGAGACTTTGTACCAATAATCGGCGGCGATATCGGGGCCGGAGAGCTCGCAAGAAATCATGATGTCATCGCACGAGCCAACCGTTGTCCCTTGTTCAGTGAACGGCAGGGCAGGAATCGCTTCCGCGTTGGCTTGGTTGGATCCGCCGGTGCAGGGGGGAGGTTGCGGTTCCCAGGTCACATTGAGTTGATACCCGCCGGAGGCTCCGCCGTAGCCATCGACAACGATGTAATAGGTGCCGGGATTGAGTGCATGATCCGTGATGCGTGACTGAAGATTAGGATTGCAGGCGGGGTCGTCATCATTGCAGTCGAGCAACGCGAGAGAATTATTGAAAATTCCGATGCGCGTATCGTAAGTCGCCGGAAAGGACGATGCACAGGTCGTCCAAGCTGAAAGACAAACCGACTCGGTCAAGGTCACAATGTACCAGGCATCGGGTGCAGTATCGCTTCCGCCCGAGAGGCAGGAGGGAATTGAGGCGCTGTTGTTTTTGCCTTGAGTCGTCCCGTTATCGACGAAACCGCTGGCTGAAATGACAGTCGCGCTCGCAGCACCATTGCCGCCATCGCGCTGAAGACTACCGCGGGTTTCCTCAATTCGTGCGGCCAGTTCGGCCTCGGCTGCATGCCAAAGATCCCCCTGATATTCTCTGCCAAGGGATTTGAGCGAGTCGATAGTCGATTGGACTGTCGTCGCGTAATGCTTCTCCGCACCGAATGAGAGGTGTGGTTGAGTTGAAAACAGAAAGAGACTGAGTAAGATGAGGCGACAAGAAACACGCATTCGGGACTCCTTGTGATCCGGCACAGAACATAGCGTCGTGAAGAAGCGGTTATTGGGGAAATATACTATCATAGACCTGTCCCGTCAATCTTGAACTTCTTGCCGGACAAGATTATGGGCCGGCAAGGTGTTCGAAACGGGACTGACCTGCTGCAATACAAACATTGCCAGCGAACACTTACATGCCACCGCGTCAAGGCTCGTGACGACTCCAGTGGATTTTGGGATCCTCAGGGGAGGCAAACTGTAGAAGTCCAATATGATTGATGCAACTACGCACGATCTTGCATTTTTTTAACAAGTTGTTGTTGACGACAATTGGATGATAAACTATAACTTGTGGAATGCTGGCAAAGAACAGCAATATATAGACAAGGCAAGGATTCATCGATCTCGAACTGGAGTTCTACTGATCCCTGCCGACACTTAAGACAGCAGTTCACTTTCTGCACATCAGGGGCGAATCTCATGAGTGAGAAAGTGATAGTGACTGAACGCACGTTTCCCCGGATAGGGATGTTCACTTAAGATACATGTCCGGGCAGTCTACTTCACTTGGAGATGGTAGTTTGGTGCCGCGGCACATAGGATGAATGCTTTTGGGTGCCGCTTGGAAGTTGTTGAGTAAGAGAGAAATAGGATTTATGACTTCTCTAATCCTGACCTCAATCCACCTCCCGTTTTCAGTTTACCCGGAATCGGCACAGGCCTTGCCCTTTATGCGGCTGTCGTAGCGGTAAAAGGAAAATCAGAGGTGAGGTTGTAATGTCAGCACGCATTCTATTCAAGATATCAGCAGCAGTTCTTGGTACGTTATGTGTACTTGCCACAACGGCTATTGCTGGGCCGGGCACCAACAGTGCCGATTTTTTGAAGATTCCTGTGTTTTCGCGCGGATCAGCACTGAGTGGAACTATGGTCGCCAACGCTGATGGAGCTGGGGCGCTCTTCTATAATCCCGCGGGTGTTGCCCGCCACGGCACCGGAGAGGTGTCTTTTTCGCATACGGAACTGATGCAGGACCTGAGGCTTGATAACTTCAGTCTGGCAGTTCCAATTCGCAACGGATCGGGGCTGGGGCTGGGCTTGACGTATCTCGGATACGGCAATATAGCCGGATATGATGCCGCCGGTATCGCCACCGGGAATCTATCGGCTTATTCATTCATGATGACTGTAGGCTACTCCCAGAAGCTCTCCGAGGCATTGTCAGCGGGTGTCGCAGTGAAGCCGGTGTTCGAGAAGCTTGACGATGTTGAGGCGAATACAGTAACTTTCGATCTCGGACTGATGGCGGATTTTGGCCAGTTCTCTCTCGGCGCCCAGTACGCCAATTTGGGTGGAAAGCTCAAGTATATCCAGGAAGAGATCAGCCTTCCGACCACCGTTCGCGTTGGGGCTTCTTACCGGACATTTGGCTCATCGTCTGTGATTTCTGTCGCCGGTACAAAAGAATCTGGCGAGAATGTCGCATTCGGCGCCGGCCTTGAATACGCTTACAATTCGATACTGACGTTTCGCGCTGGGTACGGCGGCTCGTTGGAAAAGAGCTCAAACGGCGGCGACGGAATCGCACTTGGTCTCGGACTGCACATCAATCATGTGGGGCTTGATTACACCTATCGTCCGTCCTCGACGAGCGAGGGCATTCATCAGATCACTGGTTGCTATCAATTTGGACGCTGATCGCTTGTGATACCATAATTCGCGCTTCTCTTACAGCTCAATATCAGTCTTGCAAATACCCAACAATCCCTGTGTGAGATTGGGGATTAGTCCCATCCAACATATGCACTGCGTTGCAGCAAATATGCTATTGTTCAGGGTACAAACGAGTTATGAAGCTGGATCATTAAAATACCCCTTTAGGTTGCGGTTTATTTGAAGGTTGATCTAATCTTCATAAGGTGTTACTGATAAACTACATAGAAACTGTCAAAATTCCTCATAATCGATAACAGAATCAACAATTTTAACAATTCGTTGTTGGCATCTGATTTGCTCTAAACCGCTTCAAACAGCTACAGTTACTGTGCCAAGAGTAACCAAGGAGCATACAGAAAGATGCAGTACACGAAGGATCGACCTGAGGCTGAGAAGTACCTAAAAGCGACTTCGGCAGCCAGCTACCATTCTGACATCCTTGTTGACGAACGATTTGGTTGGTCGGGATTGACCAGCGCAAGAGAAGTAATCAACAGCAAATTGCGCAAGGCGCGATTGGCGGTGAGTGAGTACGCTCTCTCAAACGCTTTCGTGCTGGCGTTTCTTGCTGCTGCTCGAAGCGAAGGCTCAGCGAGAGTTTCGGCGCATTCGAGGACCATTAATCATATCCAGTTTGTCTTCAGTTGGATCGTGGCTTTGGTTGGATTGATCTGTCTTCTGCCACTCTTCGGTCTTGTCGCCTTGGCAATCAAACTTGATTCATCAGGACCGGTGTTTTACAAGCAGGAGCGTGTTGGAATCAACCGTCGCCGCGGTGACCGTCGTCAACGTCCCGATGATTTGCTGATGTGTAATCGTCGCGAAGACCGTCGCCAGAAGAACCAGTTTGGCAAGACATTCTTCGTTTACAAGTTCCGTACGATGGTGACCGATGCGGAGAAGCGTTGCGGCCCGATCTGGGCTTCGAAAAACGATCCGCGCATAACTCGCCTCGGCAATATCCTGCGGAAGACGCGAATCGACGAGTTTCCACAATTGATCAATGTGCTGAAAGGTGAAATGTCGGTTGTCGGGCCACGTCCTGAGAGGCCGTTCTTCATCGAGAAGCTCTCGACAGAAGTTCCGAATTACACTCGCAGACTTGAAGTGCTTCCGGGAATCACCGGTCTCGCACAGGTCGAGGGCGGGTACGATGTGACCATCGATGATGTAAGAAAGAAAGTATCACACGATCTTGAATATATCCGCATTTCGAGCATTAAGAGTGACGTGCTGATCATGTTCCGCACGGTTGGTGTCATGCTCGGCGCCCGCGGAATGTAGACCAATAATCACAACAATTCCAAAACCGGAATCCTCCGCAAGGTTTTTTGAGTAAAAACCTTGCGGAGCCGATAGAAACTTCGTTAAATTGCCGATATGGAAATTATGAAACTAATTACGGCAAAACGGGTTGCGCTTTGTGTTGGCATGATGCTGACTCTCGCCGGCGCGACCTCGGCACAGAACGCAGCGGATGCGACTGTAACAGTGACTTCCAATCCCTCCGGGGCAACCGTAATGCTCGCGGGTGACATGACAGTGGCGGGCGTGACACCTACGACGTTTTCTCAGCGATTAGCGGGTTACTTCAAGATCACCGCTTATCGCGACGGTTACGAAACCTACAATTCAAGTATTCTCCTTTCAGGGCGCGATGCTACAACGCTCGACATCAAGCTAAAGCCCAAGACGCGCGTAAAGGCAGCGCTGCGTTCCATTGTCATTCCCGGCTGGGGCCAACGATATTATGGCGCAAAGGGCAAGGGAGCTTTGATGTTTGCCGGGACTCTTGTTGGTGCAGCTACGGCCGGTATCATGCACCTGCGATTTGACGACAAGCGCGACGACTACTTTGATTTTCTGGCACTTTACAATGCGGAACGTTCCGTTCCGGTAAAGCAATCGATGCTGAACGAGTTGTACGAGAGGCAGAAAGATGCATATGACGCCGAGCGCAGCCGCAATATTGTAGGTGCTGTCGTAGCCGGTATCTGGGTTTACAGTGTTCTCGACGCCATGTTATTCTTCCCCGATTATGGGATTTCGATTTCGGGCGCGA
Organism: uncultured Ignavibacteria bacterium; assembly: GCA_964552775.1. Taxonomy (GTDB): domain Bacteria; phylum Zixibacteria; class MSB-5A5; order CAIYYT01; family CAIYYT01; genus JADJGC01. The sequence continues at coordinate 6,716 of CAZKIH010000050.1, forward strand.
ATTTGAGCGTGGCGCCTGAATACGATGGCGATGCGATCAAGCTTGTGGGGAGGATTAAGTTTTGATTAAGAAATCGACAATTTGGATAGGTATCTCGCTGTTGATATTGGCGCTGGTCGTCTTCAGCGGCTGCAGTGAGGAAATCACCAAACCGGTGCGCACCGACACGGTCGACGGCGCTCCGGAAGTACCGCGCAATCTCACCACGGCGGTTGGCGCCGAACGCGTGCAATTGAGTTGGGAAATCAGCGATCCGTCGAAAATTGATCGCTACATGATCTATCGTGGGGACACAACTTTTGCAGCTCCGGAGTTGATAGACTCGACGACTCTTCTGTCGTACAACGACACCGGCCTGCGAAATACGCTTCGTTACATCTACCAGGTGACGGCAATCGGGAAGAACGGTCTGGAGAGCGATTTTTCGCGGGCTGTCTCGGCCACTCCTAATATCTACGGCGTGTTGATCGAGGACAACTCTCCACTGACCAACTCCCGCGATGTCACAATCACGTTCGCGGCTCCTGTCGCTACGCGACTGGTCATGGTCTCCAATGATATCAACTTCAGCGAAGCACAGTGGATCAACTTCTCGAATGCCCGTCCATGGCAGTTAACGGCCGGCGACGGTATCAAGGTCGTCTATGCGCGATTCCTCGATGCTGAAGGCAATGAAGTCATTGGCACCGTCAATGACGACATCACGCTGGACACCCGTGCTGAAATTGCCTCATTGACGGAAGACTCCGATGGGGCGATCCTGAGTGCAGGCGACGTAGTGATTTTCACACTCGACGCCGGCGAGGCCGATGGTGAAGCCAGTGTGACAATCGAGGGCGTCGCGACCATTCCGCTTTTGGCGACGGGTTCTGCCGAGGATGGAATTTACAGCGCAGCATTCACAATTCCGGGGGGTATTGATGTCGTGGATGCCACAATTACTGGCGACTTTACGGATGCGGCAGGGAACAATGCAGTTTCCTTGACGGCATCATCATTCATCAATATTGCCAATCCGCCGATTGCGGTGCAACTCTCCGCGTTCGTGGTTTCCGAAGAGTCGATTGAATTATCATGGTCTCGTTCAAGTGCGAGTGATTTTCAGAGTTACCAGGTGTTCCGGTCAGAGACGGCGGTGGTGAATACCAGTTCGCTGCTGGTTCGGACTGAGCCGAATGTGGCTGGGACGACATTCCGCGATTCCGACCTGAAACCGGGGAAGGACTACTACTACATCGTCTACACGATTGATCATACCGGACTGCGTTCTTCAAGCAACTCAGTGCGGGCAACGACAAAGGCCAATGAACCGCCGGCTGCCGTGAGTGTGTTTATTTCCGACCAAGATTCGATCAGCGTGGATCTTGGCTGGACACGAAACGCCGACAGCGACTTCGAATCGTACCGCATCTACCGGTCAGTAACGACGCCGGTGCAGACGAATACAACGGCAAATCTGGTCGGAGTGATCACGTCCCAAGGACAGATCAACTTGACGGACGAAAATATCATTGTCGGCGAGCAATTCTACTATGTCGTGGTTGTGTTCGACAAGTATGGCGCTCGCTCAGCCAACTCCAACGAGGTGAGAGGACCTAATCCCTAAACTCTGTGAGTGCGCTTGACAGACTGAATTTCATCATAGCAACCTACGGCCGGTTGATTGTTGGCATTTTCAATTTTCGACTTTGGCCGCCGTTCTTCATATTCTTTCTGGTGATGTTGCTGCAGATATTCATCCTGAGCAATATGTTTTCGCCTATTCTCGCCGGATGGTTAGTACCGATTGTCACCTGGCTGGCTGACGGATCGATTCTTCACTATCCCCAACATATCGCCTTCGTTCCTGCAGTATTTGAGAAGATGAACCTGCTGTTCTCCTGGCTGATCGATTCGCTCCTGAGCGGCGCTGCTGTCGTGATGTTTGCCGCGTATTTCCGGAAGGAGAAGGTGAGGTTCGCAAAGTCGCTAAGAACCGCCGCGAGCGTCTATCCCAAATTGCTTCTGATCTGGATAGTCGTTTTTGTACCGATTCTGATTTTATTCTGGAGCCTGCCTGGGTTATTCGAGAGCTTTGTGCAGGGCGCACCTCGACGCAAAATAGCGCTGATGCTGGGAATGCAAGGGCTGCAGACGATTGTGACGGCGCTGTTTGTGTACGTCGTTCCGTATCTTCTTATCAATAAGGTCTCAATCGGTCAGGCCTTCGTGCGCAATTTTTCGCTCTTTTTCCGCAGTTTTTTCACGACAGTTATCCTGGTGGGGATACCGCAGTTTCTTATGCTGCCGCTCATCTACGCACTGCAGAACACCGGCGAGATTGTAAACAAGTTCAATCCCAGCGTAATCATATTCATGACAGTGGGCCTCGCGGTTGCATTGACGCTCTCCAATTACTTTACGACCGGCTCGATTGTAAGATTCTTCCGCGAAGTCGCTGAAGACTAATGTTCACCATATTCGACCTGGCTGAGATCGGGGCGTGTCTGGCGGCATTCTTTGCGGCGTTGTTCTTGTTGATACGCAGGCCGGGACACCTGTCCGCTCATTTCTTTCTGGCCGCCGCGCTCAGCAGCGGTTTCCTGTGGGCGGCATTCATTGGCATTGTTCCACGCACTGAATCACTGAACCACATACAGCATGGCTTGTTAGCGAGCCTGTTGTCTATCGCGACCGGGATTTGGCTGATCTTTCTATTGGTATTTGCACGAGAGCCCGTTGCGAATTTGTTTCGGCGCCGGTCGTTAACCGCCTACGCCGCATTTGGACTGCTGATCTTAGCCTCGATCGGAGCGTTTTTTAATAATTACTTTGAATTTGACAACGACATTTCGGGCCGGTTTATCCAGATCACGCAGGTCGGTCGATATTATCTTACGCTTCTGATCGTTGCGAATGCCTTTGGGCTACTTCAGCTCGAAAGCACGTATCGAGCATCCCAGGGAACGCTTCGGCGGTCGCTGATCGTGCCATTGTCGGCAACTGCTATCCTGCTTGCTGTCAACATCGTGTCGGGAATGATGGGGATGCTCATTGGACGCGTAGAGTTCATGAGCATTCAGATTGCTGCATTGTTGATGATTGTCGTGATGACCTTGCTGGCGCGGTTCGTCGTTTACAATGAGCGGCAAGGGCAGGGAGTAGTGGTCTCGCGCGAGGCAGTCTATTCGTCTGTGGCGCTGGTGCTCGTGGGAGGTTATTTCATTATCATTGGGGCCGCTGTCAAACTGCTTGTGTCGTTGGGCGGCAGTCCGCAGATCTTTCTATCGGTCCTCGCGGCATTTATCCTGATTGTACTCTTTGTATCTCTTGCTATGTCCGGTTCGATACGCAAGCGTTGGCGCGGCATGGTGGACCGGTCGCTGTACTCCGGGAAGATCGACCTGTTGACAGAAATCACCAACTTTGCCGAGGAGGTCACGGCCTCAACAGATCGCCACGAGATGTTTGCCGTGATGGCATACATTCTTGAACGCCGCTGCCGGATGAGCGACGTAACGATCTACCTGAAGGGCGAGAAGCTTGGAGAAGCTCATCGGCGCTATCCTGACACGGTCCTTGAGCCGGAACACGTTCCGGAGCTCGAGCAGTGGTTATTTCGAGGCGGCCGAATGGCGTCGATCGCGGAGTTCTCAGCTCTCGGATCTTTGATGGGACGCAAAGAACAGGAGTTCATGAAGTCGGCAGTTGGCTGTGAGGTTATACCGTTGGTAGCCCGAAAGGAGTTCATCGGGTTCGTCGTGTGCCGTCCGGAAGGGGCGACAGGGGAGGATGTGCGTTTCCTGATTGACTCGATTTCTCATCAACTCGCGCTCTCGCTGTTATCGGCTAGGCAATCCGAGGCACTGCTGGAGACTCGTGAACTGGCGTCCTTCAACAAGATTTCCTCTTTCGTAATCCATGATGTCAAGAATCTCATTTCGATGGTCTCGATGATTCTGCAAAATGCCGAACGCAAGTTTGATGATCCGCGTTTTCAGCAGATGACTACTGAAACATTGCGCGGTGCACAAGAGCGTATGAAGCGGTTGATAAGCCGATTATCATCGCCGGGCAAGCACCTCGATTTTGCCTTGTCTAATTGCGACCTGCGCGAGATTTTGTTGAGCCTGGTTGAAGAAATGAAATTGAATAATCAGCAAAAAGTGAAACTGGAAGTTGGACTCCCTACGGCACAAATCGTCAAGGGAAATGATGAGAAGTTGCGAAGTGTGTTGTCGAATATTATCATCAATGCGATTGAAGCGATGCCGAATGGAGGGCATCTTCATTTCGAATCTGAGCACGATGAAGATTCGGTGACATTATTGGTGCAGGACACTGGTGTTGGAATGACGACCGAATTCATGCGCGACCGTTTGTTTCGGCCATTTCAGACAAGCAAACCGAGTGGGCTGGGGATCGGATTATTCCAATCGCGCGAATTGATAGAGCAGATGGGTGGCACTTTGACGGTGACATCGACGGTTGGGCAGGGGAGTTGTTTTAGGTTGAAGCTGAGGAGAGCATGAGCGAGAAGCAAGTCAAAGTGCTTATTGTAGATGACGAAGAGGGGATAC
>CAZKIH010000051.1:0-9815 GCA_964552775.1 uncultured Ignavibacteria bacterium
CGTACCTCGGACACGAGCCACCCCTCTCTAGAGGGGAATTTGGATTCGCGATTTTATCGGGTGTCAGAACCGAAGGGGTTTTGGCCTACAAGAAATTGAGATGTGGCACACGAGGGCGTGTGCCACACACGTGTCAAGTCGTCCCGACGACAGTCGGGACCCAGGTCGGATTGGAAGCGAAAGAAGCTGGATTCCGGCTTACGCCGGAATGACTCGCCCGCCAGGCGCGGACGGCTGGCGTGGTACAAATATGCCAAGGTACCGTACAAACGCAGATTCCGGGGCGACCAGACGTCGCCCCTACGGGATCGAGATGGACTCCGGTCCACGATGGCTGATGCGAAGTCACACACCCCGTCTCGTGTCCTCGTACCTCGGACACGAGCCACCCCTCTCTAGAGGGGAATTTGGATTCGCGATTTGATCGGGGATGTCAAAACCGAAGCGGTTTTGGCCTACAGGAAATTGAAATGTAGCACACGAAGGCGTGTGCCATTGACACAATTGACGCCGGATGTGGACATCCGGCTTGCACAAATGGAGACATTAAACGAGACGATTTCAGAGTGCGGGTGTTCGGTGGCATTTGGCAAAGAAAGCGCGAGGGTGCGGAAGGAGTTTATTGTAATCATCTAAGTTGCTACGCACTGAAGGCTTAAGCCAATTTGACCTATTCTGATATTGCGAATTGACGCGCACAGCGTGAGGTCGGATTTCCTACCCCTGCTTCAACGCGGCAACTCCAGGGCACGACCAGAGGGCTGGTCGCTCGACAATAAAATGTGGTGATCATGCTCTTCGTTTGTTATATAAATCACGAATTCGCAATTCAACAAGATATCGACGTCGAGATGAAAACGACGGAGGAAACATGAAAATCAAATTCATGACAAATCTGGCTTTGCTGTTGGTGTTCTGCGGAAGCGCCTTGGCGCAGGAGAAATTAGCGGTCCTTCCGTTCATTTGCAACGGTGTTGACGCACCAACCCAGAAGACTGTAAGGCAATTGCTCAATTCAGAGATTAGCCGACTCAAGAAGTACGAGCTCGTTCCAGAAGTCGTGCTCGATTCCCTGCCGAGTACGAATACATGTATCGATGCAGCCTGCGCCTTGGAAATTGGACGGCAGTCGGACGCTTCCCGGGTTGTTTTTGGTAGTCTCAATCGGCTGGGAGAGAAGATCATTGTCAAATACGACATGGTTGATGTCGTGACCGGAACCACAGTGTTGTCGGACGATATAAGCGCGTTGCGAGTCGAAGATCTTGACGTGGTCTGCAAACGAGTCGCAGCAAGCATTGCGGCCGGGGTCCCGGTGGACAAGACGTTGGTAGTGGGCCAGGTCACGGAGCAAGAGTCGCTCGAGGAGAACACGCGCAAGGCGAATTCATCGTGGGGAGTCGGGTTCGGCTACCTTTATCCGCAAAAAGGCTATGACGAGAAGGACAACATTTTCATTTGGGACTTTCGCAGCGTGTACGAGATGCAGCATCTGGCCGTCGATGCTATTCTTGGACTCCGTCAAGGTGTGGCTTTAAACATCGGGTTTCTCTACATACCGGGTCGAAAGGACTTCACTCCGTTTGTCGGCGGCGGCGTAGGTTTTCATGCGGTGTCGCACGATTATCGGATCTATTACAGCGAATACGACGACAGCTATTATACGGAAAGCCAAAGCAGTGATGGTTTTGAGATTATAGTCAAGGGCGGCCTGATGGCATTTCGCACCTACGACTTTCGCGTTGTGGCGACTTTGGAATATTGCTGGACATTTAATGACGATAATGATCGTGCGATCGGATTGACGTTCGGGATCATGCGGGCCGGCAAGAAGGTGTTCGGGATATTCTGATTAGAGAAGTCTTCGCTTAGGCAACAGCCTTTGCCGCTGAAATCAGAGTTCCTTCGATTCGACGGTTTCAAGGACGCCGGTTTTGGCGTCGGTCATGACACCGCCCTCGAGCTTGCTCCAGAGCTGGTGAAGTGCTGTCTCGGCGGCTTTGGCCTGGTCTAACGCATCGAATTCGAGGACGATGATGACATGGTTTGGATCGTCGATGGGGCGCAGGATGCGGTAGCGACGAACGCCCATTTTCTTCCGTCCAAGAGGGTCAGAGTCAAAGAGTTTCTTCCAACCTTCATAGTTGCCAACAGTGTGTTCGATGCGCAGGGCGTACATGGAATCTCCTTGTGAAAGTGAGAGGTGGTCTTGAAGGGTTATACGGTGTACGGGGAAAATTGATTGAAAGTAAGTTACTACACGGCTCGCGGCTGATTAAACGACTGGCCCACTACCCGCGAAGCTTTCCGCTCTTGAGCAGCCATGCCATGTAAACGGCGATGGCGACATCAAAGCTGCCGCAGAACATGGGCCACCAAGTCGGCACGCCGGGATTCGAAATAAGATCGCCGCGGGTAAGGTCGAATATGCCGTGTGCCGCGAGCGCTGCCGCCACGATCCAGAGCGAAGATTTGAAGCCTAACACTGCAAACGCAATAAAGACGACGCCAACCAACGACTCTATGACAAGAGTGCCCGTAGAAGCTCCCATGACCGCAAAGAGCGCGTATAAGGAAGCGACGACAATGGTGACGACGGGATAGAAGGCTCTGTCGCGATCGAGGCCGACAGTGGTTCCGAAGATCCCCACGGCAAGTGCAAGTACTGTTCCGATTATTAGTGCCAATGTACTACTCGTTGGTTAAGGGTCGAAATGATCCGTCAAGAAGTCCGAACCACATGGGTTCGGACCTACGCATTGTGCTTAATAGTTCGAGCTTAAGCCCAGTTCTTGACAGCGGCGGCGATGGCCGGGCCGGCTTTCTCGAGATCTTGCGGCAACATGACCGGCATGAATTCGAGTTCGGCATTGAGCCAAAGAAAGAAAGGCTCTGAGATTGCCGGGATCTGCGATGCATCATCCATGTTGACCACGATGTAACCGCCGCGATTTCCATCGACATCCGTGAAATAAGCCGCTTCGGCTTTGATTTCGCCAAGCAGCTTCTTCATTTTGGCGCCAAACTGGGGGTCTTTGAGTGCGGCGTTGCCGGCTTCAATTGGGATGGTAACTCTCAAAAGATACTTCATGTGTTCTCCTTTATGGTTGAGGGTTTGAAGTGATACGCAGGATGGTGGGTTTTGGAGAGAGGTGAATTCGTGGTAGCAGTAATTGATCACAGGCGGATCCCACGGTAAGCCGTGGGCGACCAGCCGAGAGTCCGAACCACAGGGGTTCGGACCTACTAACTGAATCACGGGTTTTGTGATTCAACCCAGTCGCAGATCCGGAATTTGACGGGCGAAGTTCTACGCTTTCGCTGATATCCGCAACCGACATTCCGTCTTTGTCAATGCAGTGGTTACCGGTCGCGCCGTTGTCATTACAGGACTCTTTATTCCAAAATCACTTGACGGATAACCAACAAATCTGCAAACTGCTAACTCGCCATACAGAAAGGAAAACTGTAGTATGAACAGGGTCGTAGCTTATACAGTGCTTATCACAATTCTTTTCGTCTGCTGCGCGCCGGCGCAGACACCGTGCGACGATTTGTCGAAGTATCCTGCACGATTCGCAATCCTTGGTGACCGCACCGGCAGTCATCAGGAGGGTGTTTACGAAGCCGTCGTTGAGCAGGTCGCACTGATGCGTCCCGATTTCGCAATGACAGTCGGCGACATGATCGAGGGCTACACCTCCGATACACTGGAATTGCGAAAGCAGTGGGATGAGTATCTTGGAATCGTGAAGCCACTCTCTGCTTTGCTGCATTTCACGCCCGGCAATCATGACATTACCTACGACGGCATGGAATCGACTTTCCGCTCGCGAGTTGCCGATCCCTTCTATTCATTCGATGTACGCGGCTTGCACATGGTGATCCTCGACAATAGTCGTTGCGAGACTACCGAGGAATTCCCTGCTGCCCAGATCGATTGGCTGAAAGACGATCTGGCCAAGCACCAAGACGCCTGTTACACCATGGTGTTCTTCCACAAGCCGTTCTGGTACCGCACTCTCGGAGCGGGCAAGAGTGATGCTCTGCATGACATTTTCAAGGCTAACGGTGTCGATGCCGTGTTTAGCGGTCATTTCCACAATTACTTTTCCGCGGCGTACGACGGCATTCAGTATACCTGCATAGGAAGTTCCGGCGGCGCTGCGGAAGAAATTCCGGAGGGTCTGCTCTACCATTTTGGATGGGCAACGATCGATGGCAGCGGAATTCACGTGGTTCCGATCAAAAAGGATGCGGTTCTTCCCTGGTCGGTGCAGACAGTTGCCGAGGCTCGCACTGCCAGCGACGTACAAAGCAACGGTATCAATTTCACTGCTCCGGTTGCGCTTGCAGACAACATGACGTTGAAATCGAACACGATAGCGGTAAGGCTGGAAAATCGCGTCACCGGTTCGAAATGCGAAGACACTTTGAGCTGGGAGCTTCCGGAAGGTTGGGTGATTGAGCCTGCAGACTATCCATTCTCCCTGGCGGGCGGAAACTCGCTCTCCACCGAGTTTAAGATTACACATTCTTCCAAGTTGTATCCTCTGCCGACGCTCACAACCAAACTTCCCTATGCCGAAGGAAAGGCCACTAAGATATCCCGCACACTTGAGGTTGCTCGTACGGCGCACTGCATCAACGCCGTTGGCGGCATCAAAATAGACGGTGCGCTCACAGAGCCGTGCTGGCAGAAGCCACAATCACAGCTGTTGGCAAATGACGGCAGTGACGCGTCGCAGGATTCTGCGAATTTCTACTTCGCCTATGACAAGGAAAACTTCTACATGGCTGTACGCTGCCTGGAATCGAAACCGGATTCGATTCGGGCGTCAATGACGGAGCGTGACGCGGCAGTCTACACCGAAGATGCGGTTGGAGTTATGTTTCAACCGGAGTCGCAGGTGCCTGTCATGTACCAGTTCTATATCAATCCGATCGGAACTGTGTACGACCAGCGTATCGAGCGGCAGACCGATGGGTATTGGGTTGGACTGTCGAATTGGAATGGCGAATGCGAAGTCAAAACGTCGATCCGTGACGGTTTCTTTGTCGTCGAGCTTCGGGTTCCTCTCGCCCAGTTTAGTACTACTGCGGACGAAAGCGATAGCTGGAGAGTCAATTTCAGGCGCAAACAATTGCGGTTGAACTCGGCCGCACAATTTCAATCGCCTTGGCAGTATGATCCGAGGACGTTTGGCGTGCTGGAGTTTGATTAGCGGGGGAAGTAACGCCAGGGACGGGCAAGTTTCCCACCCACTCTCGATTGACGCGGTGAGGAGAACAACGAGTAAGCGTCCGAACCGCAGGGGTTCGGACCTGCGGATTGGCAAGATATTATGGTACGCTTGCAAACCCAGCACAGAGCAAGAATCGTTCGATGGAAGCAAGATCAGTCAGAAACCAAAATCTGATTGCCAACGATAACCTTGCGATAGCGGTCTCCGCAGGCGCCCGAGAGGAAATCGCTGAGACCGCCCTCAAATTGCTTTGTCCAATTGCGGCCATTCGGAGAAGTCACTATCACTCCATAGTCGCACCCAATAACGAACATGTCTCCTGTCCAAGTCACGACGTTCTGCCTACCAGGGCATTGGCGAATCTCAAGCGAGTCTACCGAGGGGCCCGTCAGTACAAAATCCTGATAGTTGTGAGGTACAATGACAATCTCTTTTCCCGACCAGGCGATGCTCGCGGTGCCCAATGTGCGGGGGTCCTGAATTATCTTCTCCTCCCAGGACCAACCATCAGTCGAAACCAGCAAGGTGTTGCTGCTCCAATCGCCAACCACAAAGTAATCACCCACCCATTCGACCGGTACGAGAAGCCTGTCAAATCGTTCGAACTGCTTGCTAATTGACCAATCGATTGCGTTGTATGAGGTAAAGATCCTACCTTGGATGTCCGTCGCTACGAAAACTGACCCAGAATGGGCGATGTCTGCGAGCGAGATCGAGGGAGGCGGAGTGGATTTGGGTATTTCGTGTGAGTACCACGTTAGACCGTCCTTTGACACATGCACCTTTCCATGATCCTCCACCACGACAAACATTGAATCAGCCCAAATGATTTGGCGCATCCGACTCGTCGTCGGCGAGTCGATGAGCTCCCAATGATGACCACCCAACGAGCGCGCAATTTTGCCACCTCCACCAACAGCCACATAAACATGGCCCGAGAACGCAACCGCCTCAAACCAATCACCGGTGAACACTGGGTTCCATTTACTCCCGACCGGACTTTCCTGGGTGACGAAGCTATAAGCATAGTTTGTGTCCATACGGTTGCCGGCAAGGTCGGTTATGCTGCCAGCAACTGTCATAGTGTAGGTCGTCTGGTACAGAAATCCTCCGGCCGACTGGACAACAACGGAGTCGCGATTGACGCGGATTCGCAATGGAACCTCATCGCCAAGAGATATCGTTGAAGAATTGCACGTTCTCGGAGCAATCGGTTCGGTAAAAATCAGCAGCACTGAGTCAGCAATGCTGACGGGGTGCCGACCGAAACAGGATATGCTTGAGACTCGCGGTCGGTCGGTATCTGCGGGCGTTAAGACTTGAGAATCGTCTCCGCAAGAAAAAACCGAAAGGGTAATGAGCAAGAGCGACGGGATGAATCGTTGCATTTGTCTGAGAAATCCCACTATTTGCTTCCTGTTGATAAATTATAGCCGATTATTATCGATTGTCAACGTGCATTCAGACTAAGCCAATGTGATAACATCCGCAGAGAACCGGAAATAAAAAAACCCGGCTGTTACCAGACGGGGTTTTGTTATTTAACCCGGCAGCGATCTACTCTCCCATTCACTCTCGCAAGCAGTGCCATTGACGCGGTGAGGCTTAACTTCTGTGTTCGGAATGGGAACAGGTGTTTCCCTCACGCCATTGCCACCGGAGAAATTTGAGATGTCGGTGGTCATCCCGACCCCAACCTGGATTCCCGTTTTCGCGGGAATGACGGGCGCGCAGACCGCGCCCCTACAAAACTCTCGCCAAACAAAAAACCCCGGCTGTTGCCAGACGGGGTTTTGTTATTTAACCCGGCAGCGATCTACTCTCCCACTCACTCTCGCAAGCAGTACCATTGAAGCGGTGAGGAGAACAACGAGTAAGCGTCCGAACCGCAGGGGTCCGGACCTACGGACCTGAGGAAGGTATCTACCACCTATTGGATTGTCACCCAAGTCGACAGCTTCAGGGCTTCTGCCAGTCTGGGCTTATTTAGTAGTATCTCGATAGCACCGTCGCTAACCACAGGTACAATTTCAGACGGAATGTAAACGTGGCCCGGTTCGACGATCTTCTCTAGTTTGGCGAGCTGGCACTTATAGCCCGGTATTTCGATTCGAAGTACGAACAAGGAGGTTGGTTCGTTAACTGCAAAATGAAGCTCCGGGCCACTGTCAAAGTCATCGTGCTCAGCACTTAGCGCAAAATCCTCAAATTTCAGGGTGATTCGTCGTTCAGTTTCCCTCTTCTTGACGACTACGTGTGTGCTGAAGCAAATCACGCCACCTTCGTGAGAAGGATATACATCTCTGGGTGTATTTCCATCCTTGCATGACTTCGGGAGCTTCCCTACTTTGTAGCTGGGAAAGAATGGATAGTCCTTGACGGTCACCTCAGCGTGATTCTTCTGTAGTCCGGTCATCTTCGTTATTCGGTTTTGAGTAGCAACTATTTTGACCATATCAACATTGAATTCATGTCTGTCCTCGACTATTCTGAAGGGATGCTTGTCTCCGTGAAGTTTCTTCCAGTCAATTCCAAGCAGAGTCGCAAACAACTTTAGTACAACGGTCAGACCATCCATTACCTTACTGTCCATTGCGACTTACCATTCCCAGTGAACAATTTGTCTTAAGCCTTGCTCAGCTCCAAAACAGCGCGAGACAATCTTCGAAACGGAAGGATCGGCCCCTTCATGCACGACTCTAATCAGCTCTGGATCCGTGATCTCGCCTGACTCCTTTACTCCCCGATACTCTCGTGTGAGCCAAGCTCTTTTCACAGGTCGGTCCTTCGGAAACACGATAATCAGGCTGTGCTGCTTGCACGGAAAGGTGAAGTACAGTGAGTAGTACTCCTTGGGGTTGACGAAACTATCTCTATAGACGCACCAAAGATCACGACTGAAGCGTTCCCCACGATGCGGTGGCTGCTTGAATTGGAAATCAATAGCAATTGTCTTGTCATTTAGAACTCGTTCCCGATGAAACTCATTCTCTCCGGTCCTGACTCCGTCAATAGTACCGTCCGCGTACAAGTACATCTCTCTAAACCCCCGAATTTCCTGGCGTGCTTCACAGAGCTGCTCCTTGTGATATTCGGCAACAGCGCCCCTCGAATCGATGAGCACGAGTTTTGCATTCGTCTCCAGCACTCTCACTGGCGAGTCCAGTTCATTTTGGAGCGAGTCCATTACGACATGACGGTAATACAGAAAAGTGACAACGAGCATGCCACAACTAGCCAACGCTGCGCCAACATGCGAGACGACATTCCACTTAACATTGATGGAGATTAGAATAATACCACATAACAGCAGAAGGATGCCTATTAGCCTGAGAATAAAATCCCTCTTTGAATATCTAATGGCCAGTTGCGTGCCCATCCTACGACCTTTCTGAAAGTCCAAGATAGAAAGCTCTCAAGACATTTGCAACAAAAAACCCACCTAAGGGTGGGTTTTTTGAGCTTCTCGGCTACGCTAGCCAGAATCGCCGCCGCCTTTCATTCGTACCGCCTTTCATGAGGGGTCAAAATATCTGTCCATTTGAATTGACTTGACATCGACTAGTCCGAATGATGTTTTAGAAAATGAAGAACATAAGTACTGAGAATCAACTAAAACTTTTTTGACAACAATCCCGTGAAGACGCTTACAAGATAGTTAAGCAGTCCTGCTCGTCAACACGAATCTTACAATAAACGTACTCAATACCCCATTCCAACTGTTCGGCATCGCATTCGCATAACTTAACAGAAGAAAGGAGATAGAGTTGATCATGCATTTATCCCAAACGATCTAAGGGCCCATATGTTATGGGCCCTTAATCATTTAACCCGGCAGCGATCTACTCTCCCACTCACTCTCGCAAGCAGTACCATTGACGCGGTGAGGCTTAACTTCTGTGTTCGGAATGGGAACAGGTGTTTCCCTCACGCCATAGCCACCGGAGAAATTTGTTTGTCGAGGAAATTGATTTTGGATTCCCGCTTTCGCGGGAATGACAAGGTCAAAGTCTCGACGATATTCAAATTTATTAACCAATATCAGAGCTATGCGGAATCTAAAGGCAGGTTACAGAAAAGCTTTTAAGATTCGATTTAAAAATTTAATCACTGTAGTTTTCGCAATTTTGGATTCCCGCCTGCGCGGGAATGACCGAAAGGACGAATACATTGATCGAGTCAAGGTGGGGGCGTTTGATGCACGCCCCCGGCGATGACAAATTTTTAGATCAAGTCTCACGGCAAATTAGTATCACTCGACTGAACCCCTCACAGGGCTTACATCTGTGACCTATCGACCTGGTCATCTTCCAGGTGCCTTTAGGTATTGCTACAGGGAAATCTTATCTTGGGGGAGGCTTGGCACTTAGATGCATTCAGCGCTTATCCCTACCCGACGCGGCTACCCTGCTATGCTACTGGCGTAACAACAGGTGCACCGGCGGTCGGTCCGACCTGGTCCTCTCGTACTAGGGTCAGAGCCCCTCAAATTTCCTTCGCCCGCATCAGATAGAGACCGAACTGTCTCACGACGTTCTAAACCCAGCTCACGTACCACTTTAATCGGCG
>CAZKIH010000052.1:0-9584 GCA_964552775.1 uncultured Ignavibacteria bacterium
GTGTCAGCTTTTCCGGTGGAGAGGACCATGCAATATTCAATATAACACTGGCGGCGCCAGTTCGTTCAGTTTGGCATCCAGATTGATCGGGCGGCGACCACCTCGGCTTTGAACGGAAGCGAAAGCGGTGTGGTCGACTGGGTGTAAAAGGCCAGCCCTTTGTAACTCGTCAGGTACTTGATGTGTTTGGTGAAAATGCCGCCCGGGGCGGTGATCACCAGTGGAGCGTCGCTTTTGTTGACGAGTTTTTGAAATTCGGATGCTTCGAGGCGGATGAGTGAGCCCGAAGCTTTCACAGCCTGTATCATCGCGGCATGAGCCGCAGCAGCGGTAGTGGCCATAGTCTGTTTCCTCCTATTTGATGTATGGTAAGATACTCAGATTCCTGTGGAAATATTCAATTCCTGTTGTAGGGCAGGTCCGTCTTTGGACCTGCCTTGCTGGACAGACACTGTAAGGAAGAACCCGAGCGAAGCGAAGTGGTTCTGCCATTCCGTTCTCCCAAACCGAAAGCCCCACCCGTCGGGTGGGGCAGGAGAGGATCACCTAGAGGAGGATTGACTAATGAGAGCCGGGTTTCTACTTTGCCGTATGGCCAGATCATTCACAATCAAATCGATAGGAGTGGTGCGCTCGACGCGTCGGAAGATCGCCGATGACAATTGGAATCGCGAAAAGGTACGGATTGAACTCGATCCGAAGATATCGCTCGATACACTCACCGGGATTGATGTGTTCTCGCATCTGGAAATCCTGTTTGTGTTCGACAAGGTGAAACCCACGGAGATTTGCTGGGGAAAGCGGCATGTGCGGGGGAAACCCGAACTCCCGGAATTCGGCATCTTCGCGCACCGGGCGCGAGTCAGGCCGAACCGGATCGGGGTCACCATTGTGAAGCTCGAGTCGCGGCGAGGGCGGAAGCTGTTTGTAGAGGGACTGGACGCTATCGACGGCACCCCGGTGATCGATATCAAGCCGGTGCTGAAGGTTTTCCTGCCGCGGGGAAAAGTCCGCGAGCCGCACTGGGTGACCAAGTTGATGAAGACGTATTGGTGATTCGCTAATTTAGGAGGGCTAAACCCGAGCTTTGCGATGCGAATCTGCCAGTCGAGTGTCAGGTCTCGCCACGGTTTAAGCCGCGGACTAGGACCTGACACAACATGAATGGGGGGTTGCCGTCAGCAGTGTATTTTGTCACAGTGACGGCGCTTGGGGAGACCAAGATGGCGAAAGTAGTGTTGTTGAAGTGAGGAACCCTTCGACAAACTCAGGGTGAAGTCGATCAAACGCAAAGAGAAGCGAAATTGTTTTCGCACGGGTAAGGGATGTCGGGTAGTCAATCCGCTCTAGGCGGATCGCCAACCCGACCTACAAGAATGTCGATTTCGGCTCATCCGAAGCGTCATGGGGGTAGACAGCGGGGAAACGGCCCCGTACATTACAGCCAGTCAAAAGGAGACCCCCATGCCACAGTATATGCTGTTGGTGAAAAACGACGAAACCGTCAGTCTATCGCCCGACCAGAATCAGAAAATAGTCGAACAATATATCGCCTTCGCAAGAAAACTACGGTCGGAAAACCGGCTGTTGGCAGGTGACGAACTTTCTTCGACCGGCCGGTTGATGAGATCAAAGGGTGGATCGATTATCGACGGCCCCTTCGCCGAAACCAAAGAATCGGTCTGCGGGTATTTCCTGATCGCCGCCGACAGCTACGAACATGCGGTCTCCCTCAGTCGCGACTGCCCGGTTTTCTTGCGAGGCGGGATGCTTGAAATCAGGGAAATTGTCGAGCACTAATCAAAATCGGGCAGACGAGGGCATCTGCCGCGCACAAGTCGATAGGTTTGTCGCGCATTTGTTCCGTCGGCAGGCGGGACAATTGACGGCTACCATCACACGACTGTTGGGGTCATCGAGTCTTGAACTGGCCGAAGACGTCGTGCAGGAGACTCTCCTGCGCGCCCTTGATCATTGGCCATGTCACGGTGTGCCCGAGAACCCGGCCGGATGGTTAACTACTACAGCCAAACGCATTGCCCTGGACAAACTGCGACATGTCAAAATGAAGCATCGGATCAGCGATGAAATTGAACGGCATGTCGAAGTGACGTTGTCACGATTTGCCGACTCCCCCGATCCAAAGTTCAATGGGGAATTGCGCGACGATCTGTTGGCAATGATGTTCGCCTGTTGCCGTTGCGATCAATCGAACGCGACCCAAATTGCGATGATATTGCATCTGCTCTGCGGATTTTCGGCGCGTGAACTGGCTAATCTGTTCTTCGTGGAAGAGAAGGCCATGGCTCAGCGGCTGGTGCGCGCAAAAAAGCACATTCGCGAAAGCGGACTATCGCTTTCGTCGCCTTCGGAGACTGAAGTTCATGACAATCTGGAAACGGTGTTAGCGGCGCTCTACGGGTTGTTCAACGAGGGGTATAAGGCGACCAGCGGTGATAGACTGGTGCGCGAAGAATTGTGTAATGAGGCGATTCGACTGACAGAATTGCTGCGCGAACACCCGGCAGTGCGGTCATTTCAGGTTCCGGCGCTCCTGGCGCTATTTTACTTCCAACTCTCGCGATTGGAAGCTCGCATCGGCAGCGATGGCATGTTGTTGACGCTTGAAGAGCAAGATCGTGCACTCTGGAATCGACAGGACATTGCCACAGGCTTTGCGTACCTCGGTATGGCCTCCGAAGAGAATGTGAGCCGCTATCATCTTGAGGCGGCGATTGCGTCGTGCCATGCCGGTGCGGAAGCGTACGGGCAGACACCATGGAACCAGATGCTGGAGTTATATGACGCGTTGGTCATTCTCGACTCGAATCTGGTAGTTCGGTTGAATCGGGTGGTGGCTTTGGCCGGGGCTAAAGGCGGAGGTGCAGCCCTCGCGGCCTTGGATGAATTGGGTGGGAAAGGGAAACTGGATGAGCATCATTTGTATCACGCGACGCGGGGGGAGATGCTCGTTCGGGTTGGGAGACCCCATGAAGCGCAGATGGCATATGAGCGGGCAATCGAGTTGTGTGACAATGAGATTGAGCGAAAGTTCTTGGAGCGGAAATTCGGGAGGTTGTAAAGACGGTCAGGTGAGGGCACTCGACCGCACGGACCTTACTGCCTGGCAGAGGGAAAAGTGGCGGGTTCGAAGACGGACCCACCCTACAAGGAAAGAGATTGTGACTACCGCAGGCTCAATCGGGTAGGCCGCAGTCGAGGTAGATCTTCCAGGAACCACCGGGCTGCTGTTTCCAAATTTCAAAATAACGCCCTTTTCGAGTAGTGGAATCTGCCTCCGGTTTGAGCGACTTTCGGGTATACTCGCCGTATTCGTAAGCGGTCGAATCGATCACCCAAACTTCCCGCGTTGTGATCGTCATCTGAAACGGCCCGGATTCCTTGAGCCACGGGCCAAATTCCTTTTCAATATTGGCAGGTGTAAGAACAGTCGTGCCATTCTTCAACAGAAAGCCGCCATCCGAGCAGAATAGGGAAGCGAGCAGCTTCGCATCCTGGGTGCGATTGGCCTGCATGAAGACGGCGTTTCCCGAATCAATCGCCGCTCGCACTCGCGCATTCGCGGTATCGCCGCTGCTGGCTTGACCAAATACAGTCCCAACGGCGACGATTACCAGTAACGCGGCAGCCAAAGAAGAATGCAGAATCATAATCACCTCTCTCCATTGTTTTACCGGCCATATTCACCGGTCAGGTGAGGGCACCCGACCGCACTTGATTGGCGGGTTCGAGGACGGACCCGCCCTACTGGATCAGGAAATCAATCGATCTACCTCGACTACTTGCTGGGCGAAGCGGTTCAAAGTCGATCTGACCGCGTCCGGTTTGGTCATATCGACACCGCATATTTTCAAGAGCTCAATCGGGTGGTTCTTGCCACCTGAAGACAGCATCTCGAGATACCGCGCGACTATATCCTTTTCGCCCTTTAGGAATTTGTCCAGGATCATCTCGGAAGCGGCGTAAGAGGTCGCATATTGAAAGACATAGAACATATTGTAGAAGTGCGGAATGCGAGCCCACTTGAGCTTAGAGCAGTCGTCGACAGTCAAATCGGGCCCGAAATACTTCTGAAGATACTCGCCCCAGATTTCGGTCATCCAGTCGGGAGATAACGCGCCGCCTTTCTCAACTTCCTGGTGTATAGCCAGTTCGAAATGCGCATACATGACCTGATTGAAGAACGTTCCCATCGTGTTGTCGAGATAGCGATTGAGCAGGTAGAGTTTCTGGCGGATGTCAGTCGACTCTTTGATCAACAGCTGCATGAGCAACCCTTCGTTGAGGGTCGAGGCGACCTCGGCGACAAAAATCGAGTAGTGATGTTTGGCGAACGGCTGGGTGCGACAAGATAAATGCGAGTGCATAGCGTGGCCCATCTCGTGGGCCAGCGTGAACATGTTGTCGACGGTGTTATTGTAATTCATCAGCACGAAGGGATGAGCAGAGAAGTTGCCATAGTTATAGGCACCGCCGCCTTTGCCGGGGGTTTCAAAGACATCGACCCAGCGGGAGTTCATAGCGGCGCGCAACGCCGAAACATATTCATTTCCAAGTGGCGCGACGGCCTCCAGAAGTCGTTCGACCGCGCGTGGGTAATCGACTTCGTAATCCTGGTCGGGAAAAAGCGGACAGACCATGTCGTACCCATAGATCGAATCGAGCTTCAGGATTTTCTTGCGCAGGCGAACATAGGCGTGCAAGCCACTCAGATTGGATTCGGTCGTCTCGATCAGCGAGTGATAGACCGAAAGCGGAATGTTGTTGCCGTCGAGAGCGTTGGCCAGACAGGAGTCGAAATGGCGGGCTTTGGTATAAAAAATATCCTTATTGACGGAACTGGCCAGAGTAGCGCCGAGGGAATTGAGGCGGGCTTTGTACGGCTCGTAGAACTTTTCGTGAGCGTCGCGTCGCACCCGGCGATCCGACGACTCAACAAATTTGGCGTACCGCTGCTTGGTGAGTTGTACTTCATTGCCCTGTTCGTCGGTGATGGACGGGTAGACGATGTCGGCATCGTCCATCATCGAGAAGATCGAATCCGATCCGCGGGAAACCATAGCGCTCATCGCCAGTAGTTCCTCGACTTCTTCGGAGCGAATATGAGGTTTGGAGCGGATCAACTCTTCGATGAAGAAGTCGTAGACATCGGTTTTGGGAAACTGACCCGCCATTGTTCTCAAAGTGGCGTCGTCGAGTGTGAGCAATTCGGGTTCAATGTATGCGGAGGCGGCGCCGGCCTGGGCGCCAAGCATGGCGGCGCGGTCGGTCATCGCCTGATACTTTGAAACGCGATTGTCGAGATCTTTGCTCAGATAGGCGAATTGATAGAGTGAGAAAAGTGTCTTGGACAACTCGGAGCGAAGCTCAAGGCAATCCCATAGGGTCTTTGGTGATTCGGCCAATCGTCCGGCGTATCCCTTGAGCTTATCTATCATCGACTGGGCTGATTTCAGATCGGCCTCCCAGGCGGAATCGGAGGAATACAAGTCGGCGAGATTCCACGTATATTTCGGATCGATGGTTGCGCGATCTGGAATGGCTTGGGTAGTCGCTGTGGACATGAGATTTCCTTGTATAGTATGTTTAGGTATGGAGAATATGGTGAATGGGAGTCTTTGAAGCAATGTCGGGATTGTAGAATCGGATACAAGTAGTCGTACGAGACAGAAAGCAGCGAAAAGAATGGACTCAGTGATTGAATCTGCACTGGAGCGATTGCGCACAGAGACCGGTCGGTATGACAAACCGATATTCCGGAAGAACTACCAGCGGTTCTTCAAGGAGAAGCTGACGCAGCCCGAGAGTATCGCGCTTAACTACCTGCGCAAGATCTCGGCGACCGTCTATCGGGAATTTCGCAAGCTGCCGATTGGCGACAAACTCTCAATCTGCGAAGCGCTGTTGGCTGACGGCACTGATTACTCGCGGTTCTTTGCTTTTGATTGGGCGGAGAAGTCGGTGAGAGCGTGCTCAGTAGACGAATTCAGGAGGTTCGAGCGCTGGCTAAAGACGAGAGTGGATAATTGGGCGTTATGCGATCATCTCTGCTGCGGAGTGATTGGCGAATTAGTGGCGGCTAACCACAGTCTCGTAACAAAGACACGAACCTGGGCCAAATTGAAAAGTCGGTGGCTGCGGCGAGCCTCGGCGGTGGCGCTGATTCCAGGGTTCCGCGAGTCGATTGACATTCGCGAAGGCCTGGTGACGGCGGATTTGCTCTTGGCCGACAACGATGATATGGTGCGCAAGGGGTGTGGGTGGATGCTCAAAGAGGCAACTAGGCGGTTTCCTGATGAAGTGTTTGCTTACGTCGTGAAGAACCGGGACAAGATGTCGCGGACGACCCTGCGATACGCAATCGAGAAATTGCCGGCGGGGATGAAGAAGAAGGCGATGGAAATGAAGGATTAGTCTATCTCGTATTGGATGCGTCCGGCCGAAGCCTAAGACTTTAACCAATCGACAATGGACCCCGAGATGTTAAACAGCGCGTGGACGACTATCGCCGGAAGCACGCTTCCCGAGCGGTCGCGTAGATATCCTGCAATCCAACCAAGTGCAAATGCCGTGGGCAGCAAGATTAGCATGGTACGAGTGGTCGCCCCAAGCATGACAAGTGGCAGGTGCATGAGACAGAAGAAGAGCGCGGATAGAACTACGGCCGCACCGGGGCGCCACGGAGTAGGATGGTTCGTCGGTCGAAGTGCAGTCCGGAACAGACTCTGGAGCAGACCTCTACAGAAGATTTCCTCACTCACGCTCGCCCAAATCCACACAAGGCCCACTATCGCTGCAAGTGAGTACCCCTTAAGCAAATCAACATCTGCTTTAACCCGATAGAGCAGGAAATTGGCAAGCAGGCCGATGAACATGCTCAAAACGGCCGCTCGCCACATACCGTGGTGGAATTCTGCAACCAATCCATAGCGCCTGACCTGCCCTTTGGTGAATGCGACGATCCCTATTGACGACAAGATGACGAGTAGCAAGTGAGTCAACGCCGGTAAGAACCATGCCTGAGCAGGGCTGCCTACCGACAGTATCGCAACCAATTTCTCGGCGCCGGTTGCAGAGAGTGCCAGTATGATCAGACCGAGCAGAAAAACACCGCCAACTCGGATGATGTTCATAAATGACTGCATGCATCTGCCTGCTATGCGAATATGTTGATAGGTTTCTCTATTATAGCCTTTGGCGGCATGCCTTGTCAATGTACTCGCGCAGGAGTATTTCGAACGTATGACGCCTCGTTGGATCGACCCTTCGACAGGCTCAGGGTGAAGTCAAAGCAAACAGAGTGAAGTAGATGCAGAAACCGGCACTGTGAAGTCAAAGTAGGTCGGGTTGGCGATCCTCCGCCGCCGGATTGTCTTCCCGACACTTTTCAATGAAATAGAAGTTGATTGCGTCTTCTGAGAGGAAATCCGAGGCGTGAGATATCGACGCGGCGCATGTTCCTTTGAATGCGAACGCTCATGAATCGGTTGGCATAATAGATTTGAGCGTACCATTCGATATTATGTTGTGTGCGCCTCAGGTTTGGGCTTTTGTTGAATTTGACTAGACAGAGGGATTGAATCTCCAGGCCTCTGATTGCGTTAACGCAACTAGGTGGAGAAATGGATTATCTAATGAAGATATTCGGAAATGACAGCAGCGATCCGGAGGGCTCGGAGAAGAGTTCAACCAATCTCGCCTTTGTCTTGCTTTCGGAGGCGCACTCTCCTGATACTGAAGCAATCATACGGGTCTTCCGACTGTTTGCTTCTTCCGATCAAGAAATACAGCTCGATGGAAGCGAATCGGCGAGCGACTCGGATAGCCGCATCGCGACATTCAAGTTTAATTCAGGAGAGAGATCCTTTGTGGCCTTGATGCCCGTCGCCATACCGAACGGTGAAGCGGACGAGGGGGCGAAGTTTAGTTTGTACTCAATCACCAGCAACTGGGTTCTCCCGCCACATTGTGCTCACCTAGTCGTCACCTTTCAATCAACACTAGCGTCGCCGCCAATAGACCGGCTGTCGCTGTTTACGTCCCTGCTAGCGGCTGTTGTGAAAGTCTCCCCCTCAGTGGGCGTGTACTGGGGCGGCTCGGGCGCCACCCACGAATCAAACTTCTTTATTTCGGTTGCTTCCGATCGAAATCACGTTGCGAGAGTGATGCTGTGGTCTGGGGTCAGTATAGCCAGGGAGAAAGACGGCCGACTCAGTCTGCTCAGCTTGGGAATGAGTCAACTTGATCTTCCCAACATGTATATTGTAGCAGGTAAGGCTTCCGAGGTGACTGCAATGGAGACGATGTTTGATCTCTTGTCATATGTTGCCCAATGTGGTAAACAATTGCCTGATGGGGACACGATAGGCAGAACCGAACATGAGAGGCTAGTCGTTCGCTACGTACCGTCGCCAATTGACTCTTCTTCAAAAGTCATGCGAGTAGAACTGCCCTAATGAAAAGATGTCGGGTAGTCGGCGTCCGGCTGGCGCGGGACTTGCCAACCCGACCTACTGACGATTCTTCCGCACTCGACTCCAGTAGAACCAATTCGTGTGGGCACGGGGGAGATTTTGGTTCTCGGCCTGCGCGATAGCGCATTGAAAGACATCGAGAACACAGATATCATGCTTCTGCCCGGTCAGCTTGCAGATTTTGTCGTAGAGCTTTTTCGGGTCGCGCCCTTTAAGCTGCGAGACTTTGGTAATTCCAAGCTTTCGAAAGTCCTCGATAGTAGCGGGGCCGACCGAACGGAGGTCGGCGAGGGTGCGGGTATCAGTGGGCATGCGTGAGCTTCTCCTTTCGCCCAAAATTACCGGGCACGGACGACTATCACAATCACATTTGCAGAACACCAATCAGGGGGGTTTACAAGCGGCGACAAAAGTGTAAATTACTGGTTCAAGAGAGGAAAACAGAGAGAAACAAGCATGGCTAAAGCAACAATGAGATGGGCAGGCGGGCTGAAATTCGAAGGGACCGGCGCCTACGGGCATACGATCACAACCGATGCGTCCAAGGCCGACGGCGGCGAGGAGGCGGGGTTCAAACCGAGCGAACTGCTGTTGTATTCCATTGCCGGGTGTACCGGAATTGATATCGTGCGTATTCTGGAAAAGCAGAAGCAGGAGGTCAGGGGGATCGATATCGAGATTTCCGCCGAACAGCCGACCGAATATCCCAAGCCGTTCAAGTCGATCGATATCAAGTACACGCTTCGCGGGAAGAACCTCGACCCGCAGAAAGTGGCGCGAGCGATTGAGTTGTCGGAGCAAAAATACTGCACCGTCGGATTGACCATTCAACAGAAGACGCCTCTCAAGTCGACGTACAGAGTGGTGAGTGAGTGAATAAAGAACTACTCAGTTACGAGCTCACCAGCGCCAAACCGTTCCAGTCGGTGGTGGCAAACATCGAGCGCCTGGCGCCTGAAAACCAGTTTCGGGTCCTGCGCACCCATGACGTACAGGCGACGTGAGTCGACAAAGGGTTTCAGCATGCGCCACTCGAAATTATCGAGGTCTGCAACGCCGGTTTTGCCAACAGTGCGCTGGGGATCGATG
>CAZKIH010000053.1:0-9452 GCA_964552775.1 uncultured Ignavibacteria bacterium
AGGCCAACGGCATCGGCCGTCCGTCGACCTATGCACAGATTATTTCTACTCTTAAGAATAGAACCTACGTCGAGGTCCAACAGCGCCGACTTTTCCCGACCGAACTGGGCAAGACGGTAAATGGCATCTTGGTCAACGAATTCCCGGATATCTTTTCGGTACAATTTACTGCACTGATGGAAACCGAACTCGACCGCGTCGAGGATGGTGAAATGACTTGGCAGGGCGTGCTCGAGGAATTCTACGATCCATTCTCCAAACGCCTGACCGAGGTCGAAGGTAACCAGAGTGAAATCAAAGCCTCGACTCAAAAGGTCTCTGACATCGCCTGCTCCAAGTGCGGTCTTCCAATGGTCGAGAAGTGGGGACGCAATGGCCGCTTCCTGGCCTGCTCCGGCTATCCGGATTGCAAAAACACACAACCTCTCGAGGGCAAGGAAGACGTCACCACTGACGAAAAATGTGATCTCTGCGGTTCCCCGATGGTCGTCAAGCAGGGACGCTTTGGTAAGTTCATCGCTTGTTCGGCATATCCGGCCTGCAAAAACACCAAACCGCTGTCTGTGGGAATGAAATGCCCGAAAGAAGGTTGCGGCGGCGATGTCGTCGAGCGGCGCACCAAGCGCGGCAAGCCCTTCTGGGGCTGCGGCAATTATCCAAAGTGTGACTTCGCCTCGTGGTACAAGCCCGTGGCCAAGAAGTGTCCGCAATGCGGATCAGCCTACATGGTCGAGAAGGACACCAAGAAAGACGGTCAGCACCTCTACTGTCCGCAATGCCACCACAAGTCCATCAAGCAGGAAGAGCCTGAGACCACTCCGGTTTAGCTTGTTCTTCGCCTAAAATCTCGCTACACTTCTACCATGCCAGATTCATTGACTGAAAATGTCAGTCGCTACATCGATTATCTGCGCAATGTGCGCAAATACTCGCCGCACACTCTGCGAGCCTATCACGCAGATTTGGTTCTGTTTACCGACTTTCTTAAGAAGAACAACGCTTCTGCCTCGACTCTGAACCAGACCTTCTATCCGGTGGTCAGAACCTATCTCTTTCAACTGAAATCACAGGCGAAGAAGAACCGCACTATTGTGCGCCGCCTCTCGGTCATTCGAAAATACCTTGGATTCCTCCTTCGCGAAGGCTTGATCACGCAGGAAATCGATCTCGACTTGAAAGGATTCAAGCTCGACAAGACACTGCCGCAATATCTGACGCAAGGCGAAGCCGCTGAATTGATGGACCTGCCGCGAGGAGACGACTTTCAAGCTGCGCGCGACCAGGCGATCCTCGAGCTCTTCTATCAGTGTGGCTTGCGGCTCGCCGAGCTGACATCACTCACAGATGCTGCAATTGATTGGAATGGACAGCTCCTCCGCGTGATTGGCAAGCGCAACAAAATGAGACTCGTGCCCTTTGGTGAAATTGCTGCTAAGCGCTTGCGTTCTTATATCGAATCCCGTACAGCCAAGTTCGGCAAGGGGGCCGACCGGCTCTTTGTCGGCAAGACCGGGTCGCCGATCTCGGATCGGTCTATTGCTCGTGTCGTCGAAAAGTACACCCGACTATTGCGGGAAGGAAATCGCGTGTCGCCCCACAAGTTGAGGCACTCCTTTGCCACACACCTGCTCGACAATGGTGCCGACCTCTTGGCAATCTCGGAACTGCTGGGCCACGCTTCTATCAGCACGACCCAGATCTACACGCATGTTTCGACCGCGACGCTCAAAAAGGAATATCTGCAAGCGCATCCTCGTGCGACGCGAAAAACGACTCGGTCAAAATGACCTAATCGGTCGTATCACCTGATAACGAGGAGCAAATCATGTTTAAGGCTACAACTATATTGGGACTGAGACATAAAGGTCATGTTGCCATTGGTGGCGACGGTCAAGTGACCTTTGAAGACACGATCATGAAGGCGACCGCCCGCAAAATCCGCGTATTGAGCGGTGGGAACATTCTTGCCGGGTTTGCCGGGTCCTCTGCGGACGCATTCACTCTATTCGAACGCTTCGAAACCAAACTCGAAGAGCACGCCGAGAACTTGCCTCGCGCCGCCGTCGAACTCGCCAAGGACTGGCGACGCGACAAATATCTCCGGCAACTTGAGGCTTTGCTCGCAGTGATGGACAAGGATCATGCCTTGGTCATCTCCGGTGCAGGTGATGTCGTCGAGCCCGATGACGGTATCATCGCCATCGGCTCAGGCGGACCCTACGCCCTCGCGGCTTGCCGGGCGCTGGTGAACGAATCCAAGTTGTCGGCCGAACAAATCGTGCGTCGCTCACTCGAAATTGCGGGTGACATCTGCATCTTCTCCAACAAACACATCTCCATAGAGACGCTAAAATAGGTTTGATTTCGAACCTCAGTAGCGTTATACTTACCAGCTTCAGGATGTGCCTGTGCTTGCGGAGGAGTATTGGATAAGCATTTGACCCCCAGACAGATAGTAGCAGAACTCGACAAATACATCATCGGTCAGGATCAGGCTAAGAAGATGGTAGCCATCGCCTTGCGTAATCGCTGGCGCCGCCAGGCGGTACCCGACGAACTCCGTCAGGAAATCATGCCGAACAATATTATCCTGATTGGACCAACAGGCGTAGGAAAAACCGAGATCGCCCGTCGCCTTGCCAATCTCGCTGGTGCACCATTCGTTAAGGTCGAAGCTTCCAAGTTCACCGAGGTCGGCTATGTTGGACGCGACGTCGAGTCAATGATTCGCGATCTCGTCGAGCTCTCGGTGCAAATGGTCCGCAAAGAAAGGGCAGAGGCTGTCCAAATCAAAGCCGAAGAGATGGCTGAGGACCGCATTCTGGAATTGCTCTTGCCGCGACCACGCCGCACTCGCTCAACTGATGCGCCCGCTGCGCCTGCCGACGAGTCAATCGTTGCCGAGAAATATCAACGTACTCTGGAGAAACTGCGCCAGCAAGTTCGTGACGGAGCACTCGATTCACGTACCGTCGACATCGAATTACCTTCCAACCGCTTTCCAGTTGTCGAGATTTTCACTCCACAAGGAATGGAAGAGCTCGGTGTGAATTTTCAGGAGATGTTCTCCGGCATGATGCCCAGGAAGAAGAAGATTCGCAAACTCACGATCGCCGAGGCGAAGAAGTACCTGATTCAAGAAGAGGCAACGAAACTCGTCGATATGGATGAAGTCGTAGTTGAGGCAATGGAGCGAGTCGAAAATTCCGGAATCATCTTCATCGATGAGATAGACAAAATCGCCGGCCCAGAGGGTCAAACCACCGGACCCGACGTTTCACGCGAAGGTGTTCAACGCGATATTCTTCCGATCGTCGAGGGATCGAACGTCAGTACAAAATACGGTATGGTCAAGACCGACCACATCCTCTTTATTGCAGCCGGCGCTTTTCACTCGAGCAAACCGTCCGATTTGATCCCCGAGTTGCAGGGACGCTTTCCGATTCGGGTGGAACTCGATTCGCTGAATGAGAAGGACTTTGTCCGTATCCTTAAAGAGCCGAAAAATGCTTTGCTCAAGCAATACATCGCCCTGATGGAAACCGAGGGCGTCACCGTCAGTTTTGACGCGGCGGCGATCGCGGAAATTGCACGGCTGGCAGCACAAGTAAATGAGTCATCCGAGAATATCGGTGCCCGCCGCCTGCATACGCTCATGTCAAACCTGCTCGAGGACATCATGTTCAATGTTCCGGATGAGAAGATGGGAAAAGTCAAAATAACCAAGGCGAAAGTACAAGCGACCTTGAAGGAAATTATCGAAGATGAAGATCTACGCAGATACATTCTCTAAGCAAATAGGCGTTGCACTTTTTCTTTTCGTCTTATTGAACGTCGGTTCAGCACTTGCCTTGGATTACCCCAAACTGAACGAAGAAACCACCGAACCGGCCAAAGAACAGCCGGTGCAGCCCGTCCATACTCCGCGATTACTTGACAAAGCGATCAACGACAGCCTCTACATCATCGGCCCGGGGGACCTCTTCCTCGTCCAAGTTTACGGCATCTCGGATCAACCGCTTTACCTCCAAGTCTTGCCGGAAGGAGTCGTCTCGATCCCGCAGGTTGGCATAGTCAATCTGGGACAGATTTCACTCGCAGAAGCAAAGTCGAGAATCCAAAACGCCATGATGACCCGCGTGCGCGATCGAGCCATAGATATTAGTCTTGCCGAAATTCGCTCCTTCAAAGTCAGCGTCACTGGCGGAGTCGAAAAACCAGGAGTAGTGGTCGTCTCTGCCGCAGATCGCGTCTCAGAGGCAATTGCCCTGACCGGCGGCCTTCAACAAAAAGCCTCGCATCGCAACATCCGACTCATCAAAGAAACCGATACAACGCTGGCTGATCTCGACTTCTTCAATGCCACTGGCGACATCCGCACAAATCCCTACCTCAACGAGGGCCATGTCGTTTTTGTGCCCGTAGTCTCAGACTCTTTCAACAAAGTCGAAATCTACGGAGCAGTGAACTCTCCCGGAGTCTTCGAATATCGTCGCGGCGATCGCGTTAAAGATCTGATTGCGCTCGGTTTTGGCTTGGCCGTTGATGCTGATCCAATAGATGCTGAACTCGTCCGTTTCATCGGCGACGGAATTGGGAAGCAGTCGATCTTGTTGGACTTGCGCAATCTCGCAAGCGATACCGGAGCTTTCGTAAACCTTGAGCTACTGCCCGATGATCGGATCTTCATACGCGCCCTGGCGGGCTTTCGCAACAAAGAACAAGTCATAATCTCTGGTGAAGTGATGTACCCGGGCGTTTATCCAATTCAACCGGGTTGTGAGACCCTCCTCCAACTCGTCACGCGTGCCGGCGGCATCCTCGAAAAGGCTTCACTCTCTGAAGCTGAGATGTACCGCTCTCTGAGGTTCTTCAAGGAAGACCGGACGAGTTTCGAACAATTATTGCAACTGTCGACCGATAAGCTCTCCGATTTCGAACTGCAATATCTTAAAGAAATGTCCGCTGGTAGGACCGGAAAGATCGCCGTGAATTTCGATGGCTTGTTGAGCGAAGGCAGGCGAGAACTTGATATCAAGTTGCTCGACGGCGATTTCATCCGCATACCGCAGAAGAGCTTCGCGGTCACGGTTATGGGTCGAGTCGTAAACCCCGGACTCGTTCCTTTCAAGGAAAGCGAGTCTGTTGAATACTATATCCGTGCAGCAGGCGGCTATGGCTATAAAGCTGACAAAGGCGACATCCGAATCATCAAGGCGAACACCGGCGCGGTCGTCAAGTCGGGCAGCGGCTCGGAAGTTGCCATGGGAGACCGCATCATGGTGCCGCAGAAAAAGGCTGCTGACGTCTGGGGATTCATCAAAGATGCCGGGTTATTCCTGGCAAACATCGCAACTGTATATATCGTGGTTGATCAGGCGATCAACTGATTTGACGCGATAACCACCAAATCAGAACTTGGTGGAGCGAAGGAGCATGAAATGAGCACGAATGTAATTGCCGCATCAGCACGCATCGCCTCCGACGTAAAACTGGGTCACTTCTGCGTCATCGCTGATGATGTCGAAATCGGTGGCGGCGCCGTGCTCGGCTCGAATATCGTCATTCACGCTGGTACCCGTGTCGGTGCGAATGTTCGCATCGATGACGGTGCCGTTATCGGCAAACAGCCGATGAGAGCGGCAAATTCGGCGGTAACCAAAGAGCAACGGCTCGATCCGACACGAATCGGCGACAACTGCATCATCGGCACCAACGTCGTTATTTATGCCGGGGCAGTCATTGGCCAAAAAGTATTGATCGCCGACCTCTCAACAGTACGTGAAAATGTCTCCATAGGCGACTTCACTATTGTCGGTCGCGGCGTCGCCATCGAGAATTTCTGCAAGGTCGGCAGCTATTGCAAACTCGAAACGAATGTCTATCTCACAGCATATTCCGAACTGGAAGACCGCGTCTTTATGGCACCTTGCGTCGCAACCTCCAATGACAACTTTGTCGGACGCACTCAGGAACGCTTCAAACACTTCAAAGGTATAACCGTGAAACGCGGCGGCCGCGTCGGCCTGAATGCCACTATTCTCCCGGGCAAGATCGTCGGTGCCGATGCCCTGGTTGCGGCCGGAGCCGTTCTCACAAAGGATGCTCCCGACCAGACAATTGTCATGGGCTCACCGGCTAAACCGCTCAAACGCGTTCCGCCGGAACAACTGCTCGAGAATCAGTAAAACTGAAAGGACAATCCGTTGCAGGTTCCTCTTCTTGACCTCAAGCGTGAGTACGCCTCAATAAAACCGGAGATCGACGCCGCTGTTGCAGCCGTCATTGCCGACACCAAATACATCAATGGCCCTCAAGTAAAACAGTTTGAAGATGCCGCCGCCCGGTACCTCGGCACCAAGCACGCCATCGGAGTAGCCTCCGGAACTGATGCCCTCCTGATCGCGTTGCGCGCCGCTGGTGTCGGTCCGGGGACAGAGGTCATCACGACCGCCTTCAGCTTTTTCGCAACGGCAGGCACAATAGCCAATCTCGGTGCCACACCGGTCTTCGTCGATATCGAACTTGAAACGTTTAATCTCAATGCGAAGGAAATTGCCGCCCGGATAAATACCAAGACGCGGGCAATCGTTCCCGTCCACCTCTTTGGTCAATCAGCAGATTTGGACCCCATCATCGAACTGGCCCGCAAACATAAGATTGCTGTCATTGAAGATGCCGCTCAGTCAATCTCCTCCAAGTACAAGGACCGCATGTCTGGGACAATTGGCGACATTGGCATCTACTCCTTCTACCCTACCAAGAATCTCGGATGCCCGGGCGATGGCGGCATGGTGACAACCAATTCCGACCAACTTGCCGAGAAAATCCGGATGCTGAAGGCGCACGGTGCCAAGACCAAGTATTTCCATGACATCGTCGGCTACAATTCGCGTCTTGACACTCTGCATGCCGCAGTACTTCTCGCGAAACTTCCGTATCTTGACAAGTGGTCGGCTCAGCGCCGCGAAAATGCCAAGTATTACAATCAACGATTCGACGGCGCCAAATTGACTAGACCGTCCGAGATGCCGTACGCCTATCACATCTACAACCAGTACAGTATCTGCGTCGAAAATCGCGATGGACTTCGTGATCGTCTCAAGCAAGAGGGGATCGGCTACGAAATTTATTACCCACTGCCCCTGCATCTTCAGGAATGCTTCCGTCACCTGGGCTATCGCGCCGGCGATTTGCCTGTCGCGGAGGCTTGTGCAAAAAACATCATCTCGTTGCCGATCTATCCGATGCTAACATCGCCGGAACGCGAATTCGTCGCGGACACGGTCCTCCGCTATGTCTCGTAAGACTCGAATCGTTTCCATCGTTGGGGCGCGTCCACAATACATCAAGTTGGCTCCGCTTCACCGCGAATTGTCCCGGCTCAGCATTGATCACTTGGTCGTCAATACCGGCCAGCATTATGACTACTCAATGGCCGCCGTCTTCTTTAAGGAACTCCAACTGCCGAGACCCGTTGCCAACCTCGGTGTTGGCTCCGGTGATGCAGGCTCCATGACCGCCCGCATTCTTCACGGCTGCACCAAAGTTCTGAGCAAAGTCCAACCGGATCTGGTCGCTGTGCTCGGTGATACGAACACCACTCTCGGAGGCGCACTCGCCGCGGCCCAATTGCACCTGCCGTTGGCGCACATTGAAGCCGGTCTGAGATGCTTCGACATGACCGTACCGGAAGAACTCAATCGCGTTATCACCGATCGCGTCGCCAATCTTCATCTCTGCCCGACGCCGCAGGCAGTGCAGAACCTGCTCACCGAAGGTTTCAAGCGAGGGGTCTATCTCACCGGCGACATTCTCTACGATGTCCTGTCGCTTTCCAAACCTGATAGAGAGCACGTCAACCGACTCTTGCTGAAGCACGACCTGACACGGGATGAATTCTATCTCGTGACCATTCATCGCGCAGATTCCGTGGACAAGAAAGAAAACCTCTCAAAGCTCGTTAAGATGCTGCTCTCTCTGAAGCAGACGATCCTGTTTCCGCTCCACCCGCGGACACGCAAACGCCTGGCCGAATTTGACCTCTTGAAGTCTCTCTATCGTGCTCGGCATATCAAGATCGTTGAGCCGCTCGGCTACCGAGATTCCCTGGCAGCTCTGATCGGCAGCCGCATGGTATTCACCGACTCCGGCGGTCTCCAGCGCGAGGCCTACTTTCTCAAAATCCCGACACTGTTGCTGCGCGAAGTGACTGAATGGGTGGAGATCAATCGTTGCGGCGGAAGCAGAATAGTTGGTTTCGATCAGGCCAAGCTATTGTCCGGTGTGAGTGGAAAGGGATTCAAATTTCATAACCGTAGCATCTGTCGAACCGGAGCATCTCGTCGAATCGCCAAACGTCTGGTCGATCTCACCAGATGAGACCCGATTTGGCGCTGAAAATTGAGCCCCAATTAGCAATTGACTGCACCCTGAAGTGGGCGTAAACTAACAACTATGCAGCCACTGAATTTGAAACAGCTGAGCCAGAAACGGCGGGAAGTCCTGATTTTCCTCGCCGACCTGGTTATGATACAGCTCTGCTTTCTCATTGCTGTGATCCTCTTCCACAATCTGCGCGAAGTGCGCAACGAATTCAGCGAAACCTTGGGCTACTTCTACGGCTGGCCAAATCTGGTTGTTACCGTCTACTGGCTCGGTTTGCTATACCTCTCGCGCCTGCTCAAGACATTCTTCCCGCAGAGTCTCTATGGCGAATTTCTGCGCATCTTCAATGTCGTCTCACTCGGCATAGTCCTCATGATCTATGCAATGGTCGATTTCTCCGACCCGACATCTTTCTTCTCAACTTCGAAGATCCTGATTTTCGCCTATTGGGCCTCGCTGATCCTCACCCTCTGCATCAATCGCATGGTGGTCCACCAGGCGCAAGAGAGCGATTCCGAGACCGCCGAAGGTATCATCTCGCCATTGTTGCTGCCTCGCCGATTGCTCATCGTTATGCTCGACTTGATAATCATTGGCGCCGGTTATTACCTCAGCTTCTTGATCCGTTTTGAAGGCGAAATTCCCAACGAATATTTGATCAGTTTCCGTTCGAGTTTGCCGGTAGTAATCATCCTGCGTTTCAGCATGCTTCTCTACTTCCGAGTTTACTCCGGCTACTATCGATATTCTTCGATCAGTGACCTCACCCAGATTCTCAAGGCTGTGACGGTTGGCAGTATTCTGATTGCCATTCCGACTTACTTCTTCGGCTATGGTAACATTCCACGCGGAGTGTTCATCATCGAGTGGCTGCTGTTGGTAGTCCTGCTGGGCGGTTCGCGATTCCTGTTGCGTGCTGCGCGTGAACTGATGCCGCAAATGTGGCGGCATGGGCGGAGAACTTTTATCATCGGCGCTGGCTCAGCCGGCGAAATGGTCCTCCGTGAACTCCGCAAGACTCCAATGGGGCTGAAACCTGTCGGAATCATCGACGACGATCCCCA
>CAZKIH010000054.1:0-7948 GCA_964552775.1 uncultured Ignavibacteria bacterium
GTACGCCGCTGCGTCGGAGAATGCTCCGGATCCGGGCCAGAAAGTTCTGCCCGTCAATGTAGAGATGTGTTTTTTTCATACTTCCTTTTGTCCTTTGAGCCACCAGCGTTTAAAGAACGGCATGGTGAGAGTTGAGAGCAAAAACCCTGCAGTCGGAATGATGGCGTTCATCAGCGGGTTAGGAATCCCAATCGCCCACATATAGGTTCCGATCGATGCGAATGTGAAAAACGCGATCAAGCCACGACGCATCCAGCTGGTCTCCCACGCCTTCTCGAGTTCAACGGAATTGTTCCGTGCCTCAATTGCCCGTAGTCGCTGTTCAAAGTCTTTCATAAATCTCGTTTGATTATTGCAATATCGGGCACGGTTAGCCATGCCGCTCCGCTACCAAACCCTGTCCGATCGATCGTAAACGACTGCTTCTGTGCGATCGGATCCCGAAGTCGCATCAGTATACAGTATTTCGGCAGACGTTTCCAGGTCTTTGGGTCTTTTTCGACCATACAAATCTCGTGAAACATCAGATCACGTTTCCAGCATCGTTCGTCCGCAGTACACTACCTTTATGCAAAGCCAAGCCAAATACGTTCGAATCCTCTACAAGAACTGGCGAGGAGAAATCGCCGAGCGAGTCATAGAGCCGCAGCGCATCTGGTTCGGCACTACTCAGT
This sequence comes from uncultured Ignavibacteria bacterium, assembly GCA_964552775.1. GTDB lineage: Bacteria > Zixibacteria > MSB-5A5 > CAIYYT01 > CAIYYT01 > JADJGC01. The sequence goes on from CAZKIH010000054.1 coordinate 675, forward strand.
GGCATCCGACGAGCCAGTGGCTTTTGCATGCATACGACCAAGACAGGAATGCTGAACGGGACTTCGCACTCGCCGACATACAGAGATGGGAACCCATTACATAGAAGTAGTTAATGCATGTCTACCGAGCAGAACTAAGCTCGAATTTTATGATTTTTACAATCGTGTCTTCTGATACAGTCTCGCCGTAGTACTTTCGATTTACAGTCAGTACTTGTTCTCGGTCTGCATACGAGTTTTCAGCAAGGTCAGCATTTGTTAGCTCTCGAATTGATTTCTGCACGACGTTGACGATCCTTGCTTGGGCGAACGCCCTGCCATCCGATGCATCAACGAGCGAGAGTTCATCGCCAATCTGCAAGTCCTTGTCGTCGAAAAGACGCCACGTCGTTCGCTTCGATCCATCAAGAATTAATTTGACCAAAGATGGTGCGAACTTGAGTGATTTCATCCCAATACCTCTGCGTCACGCTTGCGATACTCCTGCTTGATCTTCCAGTATTCACTACCCGCCTCCGATTCTTCCTTTGGTCGCGCACTCATCAGCTCTGCTGGATATTTCTTGGCTACCTGCGCCAGCTTCGAACGGATTACTGCCTCTGTATCGATACCAAGGAGCGTGGTCATCTCGATCGCATAAATCAGCACGTCGGCAATTTCTTTCTTGATGAGTTCGAGCTTTGCAGCGTCTTGTCTCACTTCTTCGAGCGACGCGTTGCTCCACTGAAATAATTCCAGCAGTTCAGCGCCTTCAATCATGATTGATTTCGCAATGTCACCCGGACGCAAATTATCCCAACGGCGTTCCTTAAGATGCTGCAGGATCTCGACTTCTAACTCTTTCATACATCTCCTACGAGTTTATGCGGCGGGAACGTAGCTATACGATAGCAGGTTGTATTGCCCTGTTGGATACAGGCAGATACCGTCGGCATGCAACAATGCGAACTGCGCGACGCCCGCATCGAGCGCCAACCGACTGCACACGGTGCAAAATGGCTGGCCAGCAGGTACCGGATTGCCGTCAGCATTGATCCGCATAAAGTAGAGCGTCGAGCCTTCTATCTGATCTGGATGATTACAAAGCGCGTCCATGATCGCACGCCACTCGGCATGGATGCAGCAGGTTTTGTCGTACTTCGGTTCACCGCGGCTGCGGTCGGCATTGCACATCCGGTTCTCGTCGTCGTCGAGCGGCGGCGCATTGTAGCCGCGGCCAATGATTGTGTCATCCTTCACAATCACTGCGCCGCATCGAGCCTTCTTGCAGAGCGCGTTCCGCGCGGCGGCGGCGGCCTCATCCATCCATCGGCTCCACTTATCGGTAGGCATAGGGCAGCAGTTCACCAACGGAAACCGAGCGCAACATACTTGTATTGGCAACAATTGCTTTGAGCGAGGGGTGAAGTACTGCCATTTGCCGGCACTCGCCGCACATATTTACGACGGCAAGCGAATCATCCGCTTCTTCGAACTTCACAACCACGATCAGCTCTAGTTCGTCGTCACGCTCTTTGAGCGCATTGGCGATCGCAACGCGCTCGGCGCAGATGCACTTCCAGACCTCTTTATATTTCACATTTACCCCGAAATACGTCTTGCTAGACGCAGTCCGGAGCGCAGCTGCCATGCTTACCTTGTTGGGCAGGTAACTTTTTTGTATTTGCGCTGACGCGGCATCTATCAGTGAACGTTCGTCTTGGGTAAGTCCAGAGATGTCTTGCATGCGATTTACGCCGCCACCAGATGCGTGGCGTGGATGGTTTTGCCCGCGATGGCGCCCGTTGCGTCGAACTCGTATTGGTAGACCTCGCCGGTTGCGATTTCGAGCGCATGGACCATGTCTTCGGCGATGTTGTCCAGGTGCTTTACGAGCGCGCGAAGCGTATTGCCGTGCGACACGACGAGTACATTCTTGCCTGCAGCCAATTCTGGTTGAATGACCGATTCGTAGTGAGGGACCACACGAGCGTGGACATCCTTGAGCGTTTCGCCCTCAGGGATTGCGACATCCCATCCACGGCGGATCGCCTGGAATGCTTCCTCGCCGATTTCTTCCTGTACCTGCCACTTGTTCTTACCTTGGTGGACGCCGTAGTGCCGCTCCAGCAAAGCATTGAACGACTGGTGTTGCAGCTCTGGCTGGCCAAGCATCTCGCGGATCGACGCAAAGGTCTGGTGTGTGCGCTTGAGCGGCGACGTGTGCACGACATGGATTGGCACGTGGGCGATCGCGCGGCCGGCCGCCCGCGCCTGATCGTGGCCACGGTCGGTCAGATCGACGTCGATGTGGCCGGTCCACAGCCCAAGCTTGTTATACGCCGACTCGCCGTGCCGGACTAACAATAACTGTGCCATTCCATTACTCCTCTAGCATGATGCGTTGCGAAAAACCGCCACGCTCGGCTTGCTTCTGCTTCTTTGCAGCGAAGACTTTGTTCTGATCAAGTTTGGCATGCGTCATGATCGCCTCAATCACTTCCCAGATATCTGCCAACTCTTCTTCGTTCGGTTCAGTGGCGAATTCCTGCGCCTCTTCTACCAGCTTGTCGCGGAGCGCCTGCCAGTACTCGGCGTCGTCGGCCACATGTGTTGTTGCCTCAGCGCCATCAGCCTTCATGATGTCGGGGATCTTATCGCGGACGAGCTTCTGTGCCATGGTGTCCTCCGTTGAAATATGACGCGATCATAGCCGAATAGGGATTTAATGGGTCAAGCATCTGAACCTCCTGCTTAGCAAGCCAGCGGTAACTGCCGTGCTCATCGCTCAACCGCACCTCACCCGCAATCCAATTACAACGAAATGCAACGAGGTAAAGTGATTTGTCGGCGTACTTGTGGGACGCTGAGAAAACAAGACTATTCACTGCAAATGGATTGCCAACCGAAATCGTTAGCCCAGTTTCTTCCAGCACCTCGCGCGCAAGGGATTTGTGGAGACTGGAAAGATCTCCCGAAACAATTTCGCCTTCCTGGATCTTGCCGCCAGGCAGGTCAAAATGTCCCTTCGGCCCATCCAAGATCAGGATCTTGCCGTCCCGTTCAATAACGGCTTTCTGGCCGATCCAAAAGACAGCGTCAGCTGGCATTTATAAACTACACCGTTGCTTCGCTTGCTGACTGTTTCCATTGCCGATCTTTGACGTTCCGATCAACAAACCAGGCATCGTCCACATCGTACCACCAGGAATCTGGGTGCAAATCAACAAGTGTTTCTCCCAGCATCTTCGCATTCGCAGTCTTCAGGCGCTTCAAAGCAATCTGGATCCATTCTTTTGCCTTGACATTCCCCTTCTCCTCTTCAACGCGCAATGTCGCGATCCATTCAAGCGAATCCGCGTCCTTTACGATTTGAGCTTCCAGCGTTTCACGAGCTTGCTCCTCTTCGTACAGGGACGCTATCTCGTCGCCGAATGGCACGCTCTTCGCTATGTCCGACACCGCCTCTGATTCCGCGAGTCGCCCATAGCGCTGATGAACATAATTATGGTCCGATGTCCTGCCTTCGCCGATGTCGTGAAACAGTGCCATCAGAGCGACTTTGTGCGCGTCCGCCGCGGGTTCAAGCTTGGCCAGCGCATACGCAATCATTGCAGTATGGAATAAGTGTTCGGCGACGGACTGGCTGCCGCTTCCAAGAAACCAAAAACCAGACCGCGGCGTTTTGCTGTGTATACCCGTTTCATATACAAAATTTGCGATCCGGGTATACAACTCATCTTTGGCGATAGTCACGCATCCTCCAATTCGATGTTGAGTGCTACAGATACGATGAAATGAGCGCCTGCTTGCTCTGCACCAGCTCCGCCGGCGTGCCTTCAAACATGACCTGGCCGCCCTTGTCACCACCCTCGGGCCCAAGGTCGATCACCCAGTCAGCACGCTTGATCACGTCGACATTGTGTTCGATCGTGATGACGGTGTTCCCGTCGTCGACCAACCGGTCGATAAGCGCGTGGAGACGAGCGATGTCGGAAATGTGCAGTCCGGTCGTGGGCTCGTCGAGCACGTAGACAGTGCCCTTCTTATGCAGCTCGCTCGCCAATTTGATGCGCTGGCACTCGCCGCCTGACAAGGTGCTTAACGGCTGGCCAAGCGTCAGGTAGTCCAAGCCAACGTCGTTCAGCGCCTGGAGCTGCTTGGCGATCTCGGGCAGGTCGAAGAATTCATGCGCCTCAGCCATCGTCAGTTCCAACACTTCCGTGATCGACTTGTCTTGGTACATGTACGTCAGCACCTCGTCCTTAAACCGCTTGCCGTGACAGACATCGCACGGTGTCTTGGCGTCGTCGAGGAAGCCTAAATCGGTCGTCAGAAATCCAGCGCCCTTGCAGTTGTCGCACGCACCTTTGGAGTTGAAGCTGAACAGGCCGGCATCGACCTTGTTGGCCGTGGCAAACGCTTTGCGAATCGCGTCCATGATGCCGACGTAGGTGGCGGGATTCGATCGACTCGAGGTTCCGACCGGCGCTTGGTCAACCACAATCGCATTGGGATGCTGCTTCAAGAAGACCTGGTGGATGAGCGAGCTCTTACCCGAACCGGCCACGCCGGTAATGACTGTGAAGACACCGGTCGGGATGTTGACGGTAACGTGCTGCAAGTTATTGGCATGGGCGTCTTTGACGGTGAGCTTGCCAGAGGGTTTACGGAACCCGGCCTTGGTCGATGTTTTGTCGCTCAGGTGCTTGCCGGTCAGCGTATCCGCCTTGAGCAAGTCGGTGTACGTTCCTTCAAACACTACTTGACCGCCCTTGGCGCCGGCCTGTGGACCGACGTCCACGATGTGGTCGGCAGCCTTGATCACGTCCGGATCGTGCTCTACCACGAGCACCGCGTTGCCTTGATCGCGCAGTTTCCGCAGCAGTTCATTCAGCCGATGCACGTCGCGAGGATGAAGCCCGACGCTCGGCTCGTCGAAGATGTACAGTACGTCGACCAAGCTGCCGTTGAGGTGCTTGACCAATTTTACACGCTGCGACTCGCCGCCGGACAGGGTATCCGTCGGGCGGTCGAGCGTCAGGTATCCCAAGCCGATTTCTACGAGGTTCGAGAGACGGTCCAAAAGGGTCTTCACAAGCGCGTGGTTTTCCGTGGAATCAAGCGTTTTGATCACATCAGCCAGCTTGTCGACCTGCATCGCACTTAGGTCGGCGATGTTGTAGCCGTGGATCTTGCTTGCCAGCGCCTGCTGACTCAAGCGTGCGCCATGACACAACTCGCACGGTCCCATCGTGATGTACGGTCCGATCAATTTCTGCGTCCGCTCCGACATACTCTTGAGGTCGGTCTTAATGTACTTGCGGGTAAAGTGATCGACGACGCCTTCGAATTTCAACTTGACGCCCTTCATGGCGTCGGTGGCAATCGGTTTCGAATGGTACAGGTCGTCTAACTCTTGCTTGCTGAAATCCTTGAGCTTCTTGTCGTTATCAAACAGCTTGGAGTGCTTGACGACCTCGAGTGCCCACCCGTTTTTGTACTCGGGCAGCAGCAGTGCGCCCTCGTTGATCGACTTGCCCATATCGAACGCCGCGGCCATATCCAACCCAAGTTTCTGGCCAATGCCGTGGCAGTTGGGACACATACCGGCCGGATCATTGAACGAGAACGAGTTGGCATAGCCGACGTACGGTTTGCCGAAGCGGGAGAAGAGCAGGCGCAGGGCGCTCGCAATATCCGTGACGGTGCCGACCGTGGAATGGGAACCACCGCCCAATGGTTTTTGGTCGACGATCACCGCCATACTCAGATTTTTGATGTCGTCGGCCTCGGGCTGGCTGATCCGTGGCAAGAAATTGCGCACGAACATGCTGAAGTTTTCGTTCAGCAATCGCTGCGCCTCGGCCGCGATCGTGTCGAAGACGATGGATGACTTTCCCGATCCAGAGACACCGGTAAAGATCGTGATTTGGCGCTTGGGAATCCGAAGACTGACGTCCTTGAGGTTGTTCTCGCGGGCGCCCTTGATTTCGATGAATTCTTGCGGGGTCGATGGTGCCATTCGCGTAGTCTACCACGCCTCACAGAGAGATGCGATCTTACATATTACTCATAAAGAGACCGGCTATTGCCAGGCCGTCAAACAGTACGCCGAGTCCAAACAAGCCCGCTGCGATGTATCGAAATCGCCTCCGTGCATCGCCTTCGCGCACAAGGAAGCTTCCTACGAACACCATGATTGCAAGAAAGATCGGGATCGCACTAAATATTGTGAACATGTCAACTCACTATTTTTCAGAATCTTGTTCGCCCCTAAGCTCGGGAAATAGATCGCGAATCCTATTTTCAAGTTCTTCATTAATCGGGTCTGCCTCCCTCATCTCCTCGCTTGATTGAAACAAGCGAAACTCATCATTCTGTCGTTCCCCAATAGCATATACTTCAAGAGACCTCTCCAGATATTCGAAGTTAAAGAGATATCTTTGCTTGTAGACAAGCTCAAAATCAAGGACATATTCAATGTCTGGCGCAGTGATCAATTTGCGATAGTATTCGCGACGCTCCGTCGGCAACTCTAAATCCAGCTCGGGTATGGCTACTACGAATCGCTTGAATTTGTCTTCGCCGAAATCTCCAATGGTTTTACTCCCCATAGTCTACCTTCCTACGATTTTTCTGACCGTATTCGATGTCGTGCGGAGCCGGTCATACTCAATTCCGGTTAGAACAATCGCACATGAGGGAATGGCTGCTATATCGTTCGTATGCACTGTCGACAAAAAGATGTGATCTGAAGTGATTTCGTAAACTTGCTCAATGAATGACCTACTCTCTTCAATCACTCCTTGTCCCGCATCAGCCACCGCACCATCATCTCTTACGCAGTCGAAGTTGACACCTGTAACGCCCTTGATTGGTGCATCCAAGTAATTAAAACTAGTGGCAGTACGTGGTGGTTGGAAATTGATAATTCCGTATCGTATGACTTGATACAAGCCAGATGCTTGTTTTGGCATTGCGATCATCAGCAGAAGCCCTAGTAACACAAAAATTCCGAAGGGCACAAATACCTTCTTCATGAAAATACTAGGCCCCGTGGCACTTCTTAAATTTCTTCCCGGAACCACAGGGGCAGGGGTCGTTGCGGCCGACGTTGCCATACGGGTTGAACGTAGCAACCTCTTGGGCAGTGGGACTACCCTTCGATCGCACGGTCACGGTCACACCACTCTCTTGTTTTTGCACTACTTGCTTTGGTGCGGCGGCTGCTCTTGGCGCAGCTTTCGGGCTAGCTGGAGCAGCGTTCGAGGTCTCGAGTGGTGTGGCAGCTG
>CAZKIH010000055.1:0-6350 GCA_964552775.1 uncultured Ignavibacteria bacterium
GTGATGTCGAGTAGCACCATTCTGCCGCTTCTGGTCAGTATGCTTACTGGTTCGATCAGTTTCTTTTCGATTAGTGATTTCTTGATGGTGTCGCCGTTTCTCCTGCTGACTCTACGTCTTCGATAGCGTTCGACGACTCCCGAGAAAGGGTGCTGATCAATGTCCACGAGTAGTGCTTGCTCACGCTCATTCAGCCTCTCTGTCGACGCTCTGTCTTCATGAGTGGGCACTTCAAGCGACTGATAGTGCAGGACATTTCTGTATGCCATTATGGCCTTGAGTTTCTCGTCGTCTACTGCTCCCTTAGGAACCTTGCAGTGGGGAATGACGACCTCGAATGGCTGAAGCCATCTTCCCTGCAATTTGACTACTGCTGCCCCGATGGGTAATCGGCCTAAGAGTTCGTTGTCTTCGTCTTTCATCAACATAGCCGCCGCCACAGCATTGACGTCGTGTCGGTGTTTCAAGTTCATCGTGATGGTTGTGTATGAGTTGCCTAGGGCGGGTATGGAGATGAGGCTCGGGTGTTGGTCGACGAGGACGATGGCTTCTCCGAGTTCTCTGATCTCTCTCAAAATGGTGTCGGTGATGGCTTCTCCTCCTGATCCTCCGGGCTTTTTGAGTAGTATGTGGTGTGCTTCTTCGATAAAGATGACGTGTTTGAAGCATTCCCTGTCCGGCTGAACCAGGCGATAATGGTGGATCCAGAGAAGCATGGATTCGATGATCAGGTTCTTGTCATTGTTGGTTAAGGCGTCTAGCTCAAGAATCACGTTTTGGTCGAGGAGGGCTGCTAGGTTCGGCTGGTTGGATGTGTTGACGACTTCTCCCATGGGGCCGAAGCAGATTGACTTGATTCCTCTCATCGTTGAGTCCATCCAGAGTGCTTTTCTGCCTTTGACGGGGTTATCCTCTAGCCAATTGAGAACATCAATGAACGTGGGGTACTTCTGAGGGATGTCATCGTAGACGCCAAATTGTTCGTAGACTGCGTTCAAGGCTTCTTGGAGCAGGAACATGACTCCTTCTCCGAGGTAGTAGGCGCCGGCGATAATTTCGATTAGCTTCTTGAGCCACACCTTGGGGTCAGTGCCGGCTGGAGGGATTAATGGGTTAAACACCATGGGGGAGGTGTCCCTGCCAACCGTGTACACCAATATGTTCTCATCTGTGATGGCTAAGAGGTCTCGGTAATTGCGTTTCCAGTCAAAGATCAAGAACGGCTTCTTCCTTGCCAGAAGGCCGTTGAGTAAAACGAAGACGGTGTTGGTCTTACCAGCACCGCTCCTACCAAAGATAGCGGTGTGTTGGATCCATTCGTCTTCCCGCAAGCCAAATGGGTGGTAGTCTCGTCCAGAGTAGTTAACTGTTCCGACTGGGTATTCGCCGTAGGCAGCGTCTTTTGGCGGGACTGAGAGGTAGGTCTCCGGGCTATCTACTGTAGAGCTCAGGTGCCGTACGCCCATGAGCCGTATGGCTGCTTCGATGTCTCGCCTACCTTCTTGGTCTTCTGTCAGGTAGGCGAGGTAGTATTGTTCGGCTTTCTTGCCGACGATGGGTTTGAGTTGCCTACAGAGTTCTTGGACGTCCATTTTCATTCATTAATCAGTTTTTGTCTGTTCGATTGGAAGTCGATCTGTTGCTTGAGCTCAAGCAGCTGTCCCTGGAGTCGGCTCACGTCTCGCCAGCAGGCAACCTTTTCGAATCGTCCTTCTTGTTCGAAGGTGATCAACTCCTTCTCGAAAAAGACCTTTCGTTTGTCAATGACTGGCAGTGCCCCAAGCTCGAAGACATCGAGTTGTTCCAATACTGAGTTGGCGCGACTGATTCTTTGGTCAATCTCGTAGAGGTTAGAGTCTCGAAGAGCAAGGCGTTCGTAGATTTGCTCAAGTATGCCCTTTGCCGAATTCACCAGTACTTCCTTTTTGGAATCGAGGAATCGGTCAATTGGGTCATTTGCTTTGATGATAGAATCAAGGCCGGAGCTCTGGTTGCCCGGCTCCGGATCAGCCCCTAGCAGGTATTCGTTTTGAAGGTTCATTCCATAGAGGCTGCCTGGAAGTGAGGAGAAAGAAAGGACCTTAGCAGGAGAGGACTTCGAGTAATAGCGATCTGCGAGCGCAGTTCGAACGTACGGATTTAGATAGTTGAAGATCATGTTTGCCACCTGATTTGTCTTAACTATCCAGTGGTAATCAGAGCGAGTTTATAAATGTTGTGATTCTGAAGTGATGACGACCCTCTGGTCGTGTCGCACAGCCTCGGAGTCTTGTGAGAAGGGAAGACTAGGAGTCAGAGAAGAATTCCTCGTTTTTTTGGTTTGGCTTCACTCTTTTCTCCGCCAAAGGAATAGAGTAGATCCCCCAACCATGCGATCATTCTCTGGGCATAACGACATCGAGACGACATTAAGCTATACCCATCACACGCAGAAGCATTTTGAATAGGTCAAGAAGAACATTGATTTGATATGACTGCCAACCACCCTCGCCAAGCAGCTGCAGTGCGCCACGACTTCTGTTGGTAGTCTGTATGGCCTGGAGGCCTAAATCATATTGTGGATTCTGAGACCAGCCGTGCAATTGCTAGAAATGGGACGCAAGACCTACTGGAACAGAAAGATGCTCTTTGACCGTAATACCGATAGCACTATACTTTTGGGATAAGGGAAAGCCCGATTTTCGGAGTGCGGAACCAAGTCAACAGAAATTCAAAAAGGAAATAGATATGTCAGAAATTATGGTCGTATGTCCCTTTTGCAGAGAAAGTTTTCCTGTGTCAGAAGCTTTGCACGACAAGATCACTGAGGAAGTACGTTCGGACTGGGAAACGAAAAATAAGGATCGTGAAAAGAAGCTTAGGGACAGGGAAGATCTAGCCGACAGGAGGATGAAGGATCTTGCTGTTGAGAGGGAGAGTTTCGAAAAACTGGTGGATGACAGGGTAACATCACAGCTAGCAGCTGCGCTGCCAAAACAGGAGATTGAGGTACGCAGTGCCCTTTCGCTAGAGCTCAAAGACCTGCAAAACAGGGATAAAGAGAATGCAACGAGCATATCTAAACTCACTGAAGAGGTGTTGTGCCTTCGAAAAGACAAACGTGATCTGGTTGACGCGGCGAAATCAAAAGATCTCGAAATCGAAGAGGCCTTGGCGGAGGCGCGAAGACTGGCCGCCGACGAGGCACGAACGCAAGAAGAGCGAAAGTACCAACTCAAAGAACAAGAATTCTTATTGCAGAACGACGCTCTAAAAAAGCAACTGGCCGAGGCACAAAGAAGAATCGAACAAGGTTCACAACAACTACAAGGCGAGGCCGCGGAATTCAACCTTGAAGAAATGCTGAAGCGTAGCTTTCCATCCGACAATGTGACGCCAGTACCCAAAGGCCAGAGGGGCGCTGACGTGGTTCAACAGGTTATTAGCTCAGCAGGCACCATCTGTGGATCCATTCTCTGGGAATCAAAGAGAACAAAGTCGTGGAGCGACACTTGGATCCCCAAGTTGAAAAGTGATCAAATGGAGGTAGGCGCTCATATAGCTGTTATACTTACATTCTCGATGCCTAAGGACAGTCAGAACTTTGCTCTAATCGACGGGATTTGGGTCACAGACTGGCACACTGCATTGGCGTTGGCGACTGCTCTGCGCCATGGGTTGACTGAACTTGACCATCTGAAGATAGCATCGACTGGGAAGAGTGAGAAGATGGAATTGCTTTATAGTTACCTGACGGGAGCAACCTTCCGTCAGAGGCTCGAACTGCTGGTCAACACCTTTGTCTCAATGAAGAACCAACTGGAAAGTGAGAAGACAGCCATGAGGAGGATCTGGAAAAAGAGGGAAACAGAAATCGACCGAGTCACATCAAATTTGGCGGATATGCACGGAGAGTTACAGGGAATCGCTGGTGGAGCAGTTTTGGGGATTGAAGCGTTGGAGCTACGAGCGTTACCAGAATCCGACGGAGGTACCGAAGCTGAAGATGAGGATCTTCCATTATAAGACTGACAATGGTTGGACTGGGTCTCATCTGAGTCACAATACAAGTCCAAGAAGCGACTCTTATAAGCTTTTGAAGGCGATCAAACCGCTATCGGCTTGCACACCAGCACCTTTGTCGGGCGGCAATGAGCGCAGGTGGGCCGTAACTAGTCTTTGGCAGACAATGAAAATAGGAGCGGGAAGCCTGTTTTGGACTTCCCGCTTTGCTTTGGAGGGTAGTGACGTGTGTTCCTTCTTATCGTCACTTTCTACTCTTCGACTTTGAGGAATGCCCCTGCCGAGACTGTTTCTCCTTGAATGAGCGCTCTCGCCAAGGAGATGAGGTCGTAGGTGTCGTTGTTGTGTTCTGCTTCGAGGACTGTGCCTCCTCGTAGGTGTTTGGTGGTATACATGGCGAGGATCATGTTCTTGAGGTCGCAGTCGTTGATTACGTCGAACGGGTGTGACTCGCTTAAGTCGGCTGTCGTGTTGATGAAGTGGTTTTGGCTGAAATAGTCATCCAGATCTCGCTCCTTTTCTCGGTAGACTTTGGCTGCCAGTTTGGCGAGTTTTTCGAGTAGTTCCTCCTTTCTGCCGGTCATGGCGACGCTGTGGGCGTTGAGTATCTTCTTGATGATTTCGCCTGGTGCGTTTGCCCGGATGAAGCCGCCGATGGCGTATGTGTGAACGCGGTGTTCCGTGAACGCAGCATTGGCTATACTCGCCTTGCTTTCTGCGAGGTAGTTGAGGTTGGGGAAACCGATCTGGAAGTTGCCTTTCTCAATCATCCTTTCGGCTGTTTCGATGTTGACGGTGAAGCAGTATCGGCCTTTGTCGTTGCGCCAGTGCTCTGCGATTTGCTTGGCTTGTTCCCTGACTGATTGGTGAGGCATCAAGGAAGGCAGCATGCGGATGTTGTCGCCCTTTCGTATGCAGGTGTAGACGATGCTTTCCGAATAGGCGATGTTGCGATAGCCCGGAGAGCGCATCTGGAAATGGCTGAGTGAATTAGTCAGTCTGAGGTTTCCGTGGTCGTCGGCAATCTGCCAAAGTACGCTAGCCGGTCTGAAGTTTGTGATTGGTAGCGCCTGGCTGATTAGGACGCTTTCCTCATCTTGGAAGTCTTCCAAGGTGAGTATCTGGCTGAGGTCGTAGTTGGCGATGTCGTTGTAGCCGGAGAGTTTGATCTGCTTGCTTTTTCCCTTCAGGAAGTCCCTGAGCGAGTTGAAGTCGCTGTGAATCCTCGACAAGAGATTGTAGATCGTCTGGTGAGTCCAGTTGGCTGCCAGAGTCCTCTTGGCGATGGCGACCAGTTGCAAGTAGCCAAGGCCGTCGACGAAATACAAATGGTCGCGGATGTCAGCCAGCAGCCTTTCGAACATGCTTCCTTCGCGATAGTAGGTTCTCTCAGTTGAGTAGCTGAATTCGTGGCTGTAGCCTAGTTCTTTGAGTTCCGAAATCAGCTGATCTGGCGCGTTAAGTCTTTGTAGGGTTGCCTCGACTATGTGGCTTGAGTGGTCGCTGCACCCCCAAGGATGGATGCCTCTGAGTAGGACGTCGGCAAGCGAAACTTCCGTGATCTTGAAGGTTAGGCGTTTGAATTCCGGGACTTGTTCATCCGGTATTAATGACAGCTGGATAGTTTGCATACAACTTCACCTCCATTGGCGGTTGAATTGTGATGGTTGGAGATCAGTGACTCAAAGGTCTCCAGGTCCTTCTCGATTGCTTCTCTGGTCTGTTCGATGTCGGTGAGATCAAGGTTTTGCTTTCTAACGAGTTTGGCGACATGGCTGTATGCGACGATCTTGGCCAAGTCCGATTGCTGATCCAGCAGCTCCTCGACCTCTTCGACAAACTCGATGCCTTCTCCTTGGAGGTTTGGGATGCACTTGCTGGAGAGCTTCTCGCCTGAGACCTTGCGGCTCAAACCCTCCAAAAGCTCCCTGGGAACTGTGCCGGGGCGTCTCGCCTCAACCTGAAGAGCAGTGTAGGCCAGCAAAGTGATGTCTTGCTCGCCGTTGATCAAATCGTTCCAGGCCTTGGAAGCAGCAAACTCACCCAGGTTGGCTGTGAGTAGGATTTCGGTTTTGCGCATCAGGTTCTTGGTTGTAAACAGCTCGTATATGGTATTGACCTTTTCCATATCAGAGCCCTCGGCAAGAAAGCTGCTGAGCAAGTCAAAGCAGATCTCCATTTTGTGAACTGCTTCTTCTTTTTTGAGTGATTCATCGTTCAAACCTACTGGAATGCTGGATTGGACGACGTAGCGGGCTGAAGTGACGAAGTCGGGAATTGACGCGTGGAATACCTCGAACTTGGCGATTTCGACTGCCCGGTTGGCTAAGATGTTTCGGTAGACAAAG
>CAZKIH010000056.1:0-6349 GCA_964552775.1 uncultured Ignavibacteria bacterium
GTTGACCGCGCCGGTCTTTCTTCCGGTTGCTGGCTCCTTAGGCCTCATCGCACTGAACGGCTGATTCAAAACCCGCTTGCCGATTCACTTGCACTACCTCAAAATTCAGCCATGAAACGCTGGGGAGATATCGAATCCAACCTCCGCCGCAGCGGTTGCACGTGCATCTGCGGCGTCGATGAGGCCGGCCGCGGCCCGCTCGCCGGTCCGGTGATTGCAGCGGCAGTGATTCTCCCGCCCGGATTCGCGGCACGCAACATCGACGACTCCAAACGCCTGACCGCGAGGTTACGCGAAGAACTCTACGACTACATCACTGAAAATGCCCGCGACTACGCAATTGCCTCCTCATCCCCGGCAATGATCGACCGTGTCAATATCCTCCAGGCAACCTTCAGCGCCATGCGCAACGCTGTCAAACAACTCCGCCACAACCCGGACTATGTTCTCGTCGATGGCAACCTGCGTATTCCGCGAATCGACATCTCCCAGAAAGCGGTAGTCAGGGGAGACCAAACCGTTCTGGCGATTGCGTGCGCCTCGATTCTCGCAAAAGTCACCCGCGATCGCATTATGTGCGAATACCACCGCCAATACCCCCAGTATGGCTTCGATCGCCATAAGGGCTACCCGACTCCACAACATCGCGCGATGATCGAAGAATTTGGCGCAATCGACATTCACCGCCGCAGCTTCACCCTGCTGCCAGGGCAGTACGAATTGACGCTTGATTCATCGGACAAACCGGTTCTCAAGTAGACTTCACATTAATGCCGACAAACCACAGACAAAAGGGTGAAGAATCTGAGCGCGAAGCCGCTGAGTTTCTCGTCGCACACGGCTACCACATCATCGCCCAAAACTATCGCTCCGGCCGCAACGAAATCGACATTATCTGCCGCAAAGACAACCAGCTAATCTTCGTCGAAGTCAAAAGTTCTGCCACTGACACCTTCGGCGGTGCCGCCTACAAGGTCAATCTCACCAAACAGCGCTCTATCATTGCCGCTGCGCAGGGATTTATCCAGAATTCAAATGTAAATTACGACGCCTATCGCTTCGATGTAGTTGTGATTACCAAAAATAGGGGAGAACTGTCGATTGAACACCGCGAGGCCGCGTTCACTCTCCAGTAGTGTCGATTCCGGCGGGAAGCCCCAGCGAATCGCGGCGCGCCTTCAGACGCAGCTCAACCTGGTCCCAAATCTCAATCAGCCGTTCCGGATCGCGATTTAGCTCTCTCTTCAGCGCAAGCAATGACGAATCGGAGAGTCCGAATCCTGCCAGTATCGAATCCCGCTTCACAGTGTATGCCTCGGTGTTGCTGTCCGCTCCTGCTGAAAACAGCATCAGCTCAACGTACGAGTTGATAAACAGATTCTCGCCCGGATGCACATTCGACTCAGGGATCATCAGATATCCGACGACAGCGAGTATTACGACCAGCAGGATGATTGTTACGATTGGACGCATTATTTGAAGATGGTCATTTGTCTGCTCTATGTCAATCCTGCTCTGTTGCCGTCGCCGGCAAAGCCGGATCAACAAAGAGCGACTTCACGTTCTGATAAATGACTTGTCCCGGCCCACCCTTGCGCATCTTCCGCACATATCGGCGTTCCGTATAAATAATCGGTACGTTTGTCACACGCCGCATATCCGAATAATAGGCTGCTATCTGTGCCGCTTCCTCAATCGAGCTCTTCGACGGCGCTCGGTTCTTGTCGGGAAGCACCAGGATCACATGTGAGCCTGGGATATTCTGTCCCACATGGAACCAGACATCCCATGACCGGGCCGTCTTGAAGGTGAGCACATCATTGCCCTCGGAAGTCTTACCCACCAGTATTTTCTCTCCAGCCGATGATTCGAAAATACGATAGTACTTCGAGGTCTGTTGCTCATCTTCGGTCGTCGAAGCCGCCAGTGCCTTGAGACCGAGACGCTTCGCGGCTTCGCCCAGTGCGGCCTCATCATTGATCTTGTCCAGCTCCGCAGCGACTTGCTCTAAGTGAACAATCTGTGCATTCGCCTTCGCAATCCGATCATTCAGTGGTTTGATCGAACGCAGAAGTTTCTTGGCACGCTTGTAATATATCCCTGCGGTTTCAATCACACTCTTTCCCGGCTCCAACGGAATCACAACGTCTTGCTGATTATAGAAATCAGAGACCGTGAGCTTGCCGTCAATCGGCTTGACATTCGGATTGGCCATTAACAGATCGCCGTGACCCGACAATTGTTGTGACTGGTTGCACTCATCAAGCTGCTTCTGCAACTGCGCTATCAACTGCCGTTGCTTCCCGATCTGCTTGCGAATTCTTCCCTTGTGATCCTTGAGTTGAGCCTCAAGGCGCATCCGCTCGTGGAATTGGTCCTGAATCTGCTGAAACAGCGACACTAACGGCAACTGCGTTGTGAGCGGTCCGTCATGCCCCACAACGCTGTACTGATCACCGTTATACTCGACACTAAATCGCCTGCCGCCAAATTCCGCAATCAGCCCCTTACCCGAAACTGACGTGTCTGCGATAGGCGGCGGAGCCATGTAACGACTGCGCGGACGAAGTTTTCGCTCGTCGCTGATAACGCGCGCAGCCTGCAAGATCACCTGTTCGGAGTCCAGCAGATACGCGTTGCTCTGCGCTCCAAACAACTCGAAGACAACCGTGAACACCTGCGTAGCGAATCCCTCCTGCGCCTTTTCGCACCGCAGCGAAATAATGCGATTCGCCCGCGACCCTTCGACATTGCCGATTTGTGCCGATGTCAATTCCTGCCAAATTGCAAACGAATCCCCCTGTCCCGGCCAGCCGTCCAGTGCGAGGAATGTTGCCGGCGAAAACGAAAAGACGATATGCGACTTCTTCTCACCCGCAAAAAGAAACCGAAATGTTTTTGACTGTTTGTCGTATTCTATCTTTACCAAGGCCGAGCCGCGCAACAATTCATCGAGTTCGCGCGCAAGGAAATAAGTGGCTATCGCAGTCTTTGGTAACATCGCGCTCGGAAGCTATTGGATGGCAGGCACAAAGTCAACCATGACACTTTTCGGTTGACAAATGCTGCTAAGACGTGTTTTATGGCAAGTTTGTTAAACCGCGAGGGCGTATGATCCGCAGCATGACAGGCTATGGCAAGGCCACAGCCAGTATTAATCGAAAGAAAGTAGCCATCGAGATTAGTTCGGTGAATAACCGCTTCCTCGAACTCTCCGTGCGGCTGCCAAAGGTGTTCTCGGAATATGAGAGCGAAATCCGCGAAGCTGTGGCTTCGCTGGTCTCGCGCGGCAAATTGACTTTGACAATGAGTATCGAGGATAACGGTGCTACGCCGCAAACTCTCGTTCTCAACGAAGAAACGGCCGAACTCTACTACAAGATGTTCTGCGATCTCAAAAAGAAATTCAGACTCTCCGGCGAAATCAGCCTCGCCGATTTCACCGGACTGCCTGAGCTCTTCAGCGTCGTAACCGCCGCGCCTTTGCCCAAGGGCGAGTTCGAAAAGTTGCTCAATGCCGTGCGCAAAGCCGCAGATTCGCTCAACAAGATGCGCCAAAGTGAAGGCAAAGTCCTCGGTGATGACATGATGGCCCGCGTCAAACTCATTGCCAAAGCCCTGGAGAATGTCGAAAAACTGCACCCCAAGAGCATTGATCGTTACAAGCAACGCTTGCTTGAAACCGTTAAGAAGATTGAAGGCGAGGGCATCAACCTTCACGGCAGCGACGAAATGCGATTGCGCCTCGACATGGAGTTGGCAATCCTCGTCGACAAAGCGGACATCACCGAAGAGTGCGTGCGCCTGCGCAGCCATTGCGATGCATTCAATGCGGCTATCAAGGCCGAAGGCGACACCGGCAAACGCCTGAATTTCATCCTTCAGGAAATGAACCGCGAAGCCAACACTATTGGCTCCAAAGCGTCATTGTATGAGATTTCTGCCGAAGTCATCAAAATCCGCGAAGAAATCGAAAAGATGCGCGAACAGGTGCAAAATATCGAATGACGATCATTAGTGCGAATCAATTGGGCAAGCTCAACTCGCGCAAGCCTTTGATCGTCGTTCTCTCCGGCCCCTCCGGCGTCGGCAAATCCTCGATTGTTGAGCAGTTGCTCGCCGCGCACCATAATTTTGTTGAGTCGGTTTCGGCAACGACGCGTAAAAGACGCACGGGTGAACGCCAGGGCCGTGATTACTACTTCCTGTCGCGCGATGAGTTCCGGAACAAAAAGCGCAACGGAGAGTTCATAGAGACGGCGGAGATCTTTGGAGAATATTACGGCACACCCAAAAAACCGGTGCTGGACGCACTCAGTAGGCGCAAGACCGTCCTGTTCGACATCGACATCGTCGGTGGGCAGGCCATCAAACGCTGGCGCAAAGACTCGGTTTTGATATTCATCATGCCACCCACCCTCAACGTCTTACGCACAAGGTTGGTGGGTCGCAAGACCGAATCGGAGGCGCAAGTGCGACTTCGACTTGGAAGAGCGCTAAAGGAAATGAAAGTTTGGACGAAATATGACTACGTTGTCTGCAACGATGACCTTGACCGGGCGACGGCCCTGATTGAGAACATCATCACCGCCGAATCTCAACGAGTCACTCGAAGCGGAACAATCAATTTTACGGAGTAACCGATGAATAGAATGAAAGATCAAACCCTCTTGATGAGCAATCTCGACGATGTCACGCTCAATCACTACGAAGCCGTCCTGATCGCTTCCAAGCGCGCGCGACTCGTCAACGTCAAGCGCCTTCAGCAGTTGGAAATGATGAACGAAGACAGTGAATACAATATCGATTACCGCAAAGTCACAACCGTGGCTTTAGAGGATCTGTTAACTCACAAGATCAAATTTGCTTACAAGAGCGAGGAAGCCTAACCAAAATGGCGAAAAACCTGGTCATAGTCGAGTCTCCAACCAAATCGAAAACTCTTGCCAAATTTCTGGGCAAAAACTTTACGATCAAGGCCTCGGTGGGTCATGTCATTGATCTGCCCAAGTCCAAATTAGGTATTGATCTGGAGAACGGCTTTCAACCAGAGTACCAGGTTATCAAGGGCAAGGCGCCTATCATCAAAGAGCTCAAGGACGCAGCCGCAAAGTCCACTGCCATTTATCTGGCACCCGACCCGGACCGCGAAGGCGAAGCCATTGCTTTCCACATCGCCTCCAAACTCAGCGTTCTGAAGATCCCGATCTATCGGGTAACTTTCAACGAAATTACAAAAAAGGCCGTCTTGGCTGGCATCGAGAACGCCTCGGAAATTAACCAGAATCTGGTCGACGCCCAACAGGCGCGCCGCATTCTTGACCGTCTCGTCGGCTACAAGATCAGCCCCGTGCTCTGGCGCACTGTCTACCGCGGCCTCTCCGCTGGACGTGTCCAGTCCGTAGCCCTGCGAATCATCTGCGAGCGGGAAGCTGAAATTGACGCCTTCAAGCCGGAAGAATTCTGGAAATTCACGGCGGAATTTGAAACAGCCAAGAAAGCGCGCTTCACCGCCAGACTATTCAAGATCGACGGCAAAGATTTCAAAGTTGCAACCGGCGATGAGGCAGAAACGCTCAAGAACGACATTGTCAAACAGGCCTATCAGGTCTCAAGCGTCGAGGTCGACAAAAAGAGCCGCCGCGCCCTTCCTCCTTATATAACATCAACTTTGCAGCAGGATGCCTCCATCCGCCTCGGTTATGCCTCCTCCAAGACTATGGCTGTCGCCCAGTCATTATATGAAGGCGTGGAAATCGGCTCCGAAGGACAAGTCGGTTTGATCACTTACATGAGAACTGACTCCGTCAGGGTTTCCGACGAGGCAGTTGTCGCTGCCAAAAATTACATCGTCGAAAACTTTGGACCGGAATTCTATCCGGAGACTCCCAACATCTACAAGACCAAGAAGAATGCACAGGACGCGCATGAAGCCATCCGACCCACGTATCTGGATCATTCGCCCGATAAGATCAAAAAAAACCTGACACGCGACCAGTTCCGTCTCTACGAACTCATCTGGAATCGCTTCCTCGCCTCGCAAATGGCGCCCGCTCAGTTCGATCAACTGACTGTCGACATCATCGGTGGCAAGTATCAGTTCCGTGTTACCAGCTCGAAGGTGACTTTTGAAGGTTTCCTGAAAGTCTACGCCATGACAGTCGAGGAAGACGCTAATGGCAATGGTAACGGTGAGGTCAAGAAACTCCCGAAACTTGAGAAGAACGACAAGGTGACGCTCGAAGAGGTCGCGCCAACTCAACATTATACCAAAGCACCACCGCGATTCAGTGAGGCTTCCTTGGTGAAAGAGCTCGAGGCCAACGGCATCGGCCGTCCGTCGACCTAT
>CAZKIH010000057.1:0-5353 GCA_964552775.1 uncultured Ignavibacteria bacterium
CTTTGGTAACCAATACGGCTCCGGAATCGCGCGCCGCCTTTCCTTCCATACCCGTGCCGATATACGGCGGATCGGTCACCAGAAGCGGCACCGCCTGGCGTTGCATGTTCGAGCCCATCAATGCACGGTTCGCGTCGTCGTGCTCCAGGAACGGAATCAATGACGCCGCCACCGAAACCAATTGCTTCGGACTGACGTCAGCGTATTCAATTCGCTTCGGCTCAACCTGCGGATAGTCAGAACGGAAACGGCATTTGATCACATCATGAACAAATTTCCCGTCTGCTCCGAACGGCTCGTTGGCCTGCGCGATATAGTAGTTATCTTCTTCGTTGGCGGTAAGATAAATAATCTGATCCGTCACCTTGCCGTGATTGACCTTACGATATGGGGTTTCGAGGAAACCAAGATGATTGATGCGCGCATAGGTCGCCAGCGATGCAATCAAACCGATGTTCGGACCTTCCGGCGTCTCAATCGGGCAAATACGGCCATAATGAGTGTGATGCACGTCGCGGACTTCGAAGCCGGCGCGTTCGCGTGTCAAACCGCCCGGGCCAAGTGCCGAAAGGCGTCGCTTGTGGGTCAGCTCGGCCAGCGGGTTGGTCTGGTCCATGAACTGCGACAACTGCGACGATCCAAAGAAGGTGTCGACCACCGAAGATACGGTGCGCGCATTAATCAGTTCGTGCGGCGCAACCTTGTCGGTGTCTTTCAACGATAGGCGCTCCCGGATCGTGCGCGCCACGCGGGACAAGCCGACCGAGAACAAATTCTCGAGCAACTCGCCGACCGTGCGCGTGCGACGGTTTCCGAGATGGTCAATATCGTCAATACCGCCTTCACTGTTTCTCAGCTTGGCGAGATAGTCTATGATCTTGATAAAGTCTTTTGGAGTGAGCGCGTTCTGCGTCGTTGGCTCGCTCAGCTTCAGGCGCTGATTCAACATGAACCGGCCGACTTCGGCAAGATCGCAGCGCTTGGCGTCGAAGAACATCTTCTCCATCACGTTGGCCGCGATCTCCGGTGTGAGAGCCTCACCCGGGCGCACCATTGCGTGAATCTTCGCCAGCGCTTCTTCGGTAGACTTCGTGGTATCCTTCTTGAACGTATTGCCGATGACGCGAATATCCTTGGTCGGGTCGGTCTTCAGGATCTTGATCTCCTTGAATCCCGACTCCACAAGTTTCAATGCTACCGCTTCTGTGATTTCGTCAGAAGCTGATACCAGCACTTCGCCGGATTCCTTATCTACCACGGTCTGCGCTGACAGCTTGCCCTGCGCCTTGGCATAGGAACGACTGGATATCGACACGGTCTCGAATTCGTAGAATAGCTTCAGGATATCCTCATCCGACGAATGTCCCAGCGCGCGCAAGAATGTCGTGACCGGTAATTTCTTTCGGCCGTCGGAGGAGACATACATGATGTCGTTGACATCGAGGTTGATTTCGACCCAGCTGCCGCGGTACGGAATGATTCGTGCCGCATAAAGCCGCTTGCCGTTGGGATGGATCTCGTCGTCGAAGAAAACGCCTGGCGAACGGTGAAGCTGACTGACGATCACGCGCTCTGAGCCGTTAATGATGAAGGTTCCCTGATCCGTAATGAGCGGGAATTCACCGAGGAACACGTCGTTCTCGATGACATCCTTGACCTTCTTGCTTTCGTTCTTCTTCTTGAGGTCCCTGACCCCACCCTCTTCTTCATTCTGCTCATATGAGATCAACCGCAACGTCGCTTTCAACGGGACGGCATAGGTCATGTTCCGATCCTGACATTCGTGAATCGAATAGCGCGGTTTGCCGATTGAGTATCGAACAAACTCGACCATGTAATTCTCGCGGATGTCAGATACCGGAAAGATCTCAGTGAACACTCGCTGCAGCCCGATGTGCTTTCGCTTATCGTGCGGCAGATCCGCCTGGAGGAATTCTTCGAACGACTCCAACTGGATCGCGAGGAGGTTTGGCATCTCTGCCTCGAAACTGAGTTTGGCGTATGAACGCCGGTCAAGAGTCGAAATCTTGGCCAAGAGCTCACTCTCCTTTAAAGCTTGACGCTGTCAACCCAATAGCCTACAAGCCTGATTACTATTCCGAATTTGCCTATCAGCGGGGCCCGTAACCCAAAGCGCTGTAAAAATAGAAAAACATCTCAGGCGCGCGGAAGTTCCCGGCAACCCAAGATGCGAAAGACCCGACCGCCTGATGGATCGGGTCTTAATGGTTTGCGCCTTAATTACTTGACGTCCACCTGAGCGCCCTGCTCTTCAAGCTTCTCCTTCATCTTCATCGCTTCATCTTTGGAGACGCCTTCTTTAACATTGGCGGGCGCGCCGTCAACTAAGTCCTTGGCTTCCTTCAGCCCAAGACCCGTCAACTCGCGGACTACTTTAATGACCTGGATCTTCTTGTCACCGGTCGCAGTAAGTACAACGTTGAATTCAGTCTTCTCGGCAACGGCTTCAGCAGCAGCTCCGCCGCCGCCCATCATCGGACCTGCCATCATCGGCATCGCGGCGCTCACGCCGAACTTGTCCTGCAACTTGGTAGATAGGTCGGACAACTCCATAACGGTGAGTCCGGCGATATCCTCTACCAGCTTTTCAACTTTCTCTGACACTTCTCTACTCCTTACTAAATTCTGCTGCCGTCGTTCCGACCGCCAACCGCGAGTGCGTAAGCACGATAGGCCGCCTGGGCATCAACCAGACGTTGGCCGCGGGCAAACTCGTGATATGTTAATTAGCCATCTTCGTTTTCATTGCGTCCAGCGTGCCGACAAACTTGCGGATGATACCGTCAAGTGTTCCGACAAAGTTGGAGATCGGCGCATTGATATTGCCGATTACCATCGAGGCCAACGCGTCTCGGCTCGGAAGTTTTGCGATGCGCTCAACCTCTGACCCGGAGTATACCTTGCCCTCAACATAAATCGCGCGAACCTGGAGCTTCTGACTCTCTTTCGCAAAGTCGAACAATATCTTCGCCAGCGCGCCCGGATCGTTAAATCCAAATGCAACCGCCGACTGTCCCTTCAAATGGGTGTCGAGCCCGTCAAATCCGGCGTCCTTTGCTGCGATCTTCAACAGCGTGTTCTTCGCCACAACATATTTGAATTCGCGCTTGCGCAGATCACTGCGCAACTTGGTGGCTTTCTCTACAGTCAAGCCGGTGTAGTCTGCGACGGCTACACATTGGGCTGACTTGAATGTCTCGGTTAATGCCGCGACTTTATCGATATTTTCTTGATTTGGCATTTCTAATGTTCTCCCTTCGAACGAGTCATCAGATCGGCAGTCGAGACCTTTACCCCAACGCCCATCGTCGAACTCATCGCGACGTTTCTGAGATAGGTTCCTTTCGCCGAGGATGGACGCGCCTTGATTACGGCTTCCATAAAGGTCGCTGCATTCTGCACGAGCGCTTCTTCGGTAAAGGAGGCCTTGCCGATCGGCACGCCGATATTTCCGGTCTTGTCGACTCGGTATTCAATCTTACCAGCCTTGATTTCTTTGACGGCCTTCGCAACGTCAGCTGTCACCGTACCCGCCTTCGGATTCGGCATCAGACCTTTCGGCCCCAACACCTTTCCGAGCGGTCCCAGCTTGCCCATCATATCCGGTGTCGCCACGATAACGTCTATCTCAGCCCAGCCGCCTTTGAGCTTTTCCAGGAACTCTTCGTTTCCTGCAAAATCCGCTCCGGCGTTGCGGGCATCCTCGAGCTTTTCTTCCTTCGCGATTACCAGAACTCGCACCTTCTTGCCGGTGCCGTTCGGCAACGACACCGTGCCGCGGATCATCTGGTCCGCTTGCTTGGGGTCAACACCGAGACGCACCGCCATTTCGACGGTCTCGTCGAATTTGGCTTTGGCATTCTCCTTGATAAACTTCACGGCCTGCTCGAGCGTCAGATTGCTCTGACCGCCAAGCTTTTCGTCGGCCGCTCTATACTTCTTCCCATGCCTCATGAAATTACTTCTCCACTTCCAGTCCCATACTGCGGGCGGTACCAGCGATCATGCTCATCGCGGACTCGACGGAAGCTGCATTCAAGTCCTGCATTTTAAGTTGAGCGATCTCCCGTAATTGTTGTTGTGACACCCGACCCACTTTATCGCGGTTCGGTTGTCCCGATCCCTTTTGCACCTTGGCAGCTTTAATCAGAAGCACAGCCGCCGGTGGTGTCTTGGTGATAAAAGAAAAACTCTTATCGGAGTAAACGGTTATGACCACTGGAATAATCATTCCCGCTTGTTCCTGCGTCCGCGCATTAAACGCCTTGCAGAACTCCATAATGTTAACGCCTTTTTGTCCCAGGGCCGGACCCACGGGCGGTGCCGGGGTAGCATTACCCGCGGTAATCTGCAATTTGATAAACCCAGCTACTTTCTTTGCCACTACTAAAACTCCTCTTAGACCGACTCAATTTGCAGGAAGTCCAGCTCCACCGGAGTCGGACGTCCGAAGATGGAGACCATTACTTTTACTTTCTTCCGCTCGACATTGATCTCGGAAATAAAACCCGAGAAATCCGAGAACGGACCATCGATAACTTTTACCTGGTCACCGGCATGCCAGGGAACTTCGTCAAGCTCGATCTCGCGGCGGGAATCCATCTTCCCGACCATCCGATCAACCTCATCGCGGCGCAGCGCCGTCGGCTTGCCGGCCGAACCCACGAAATTCGTGATTCCCGGCGTACCTACGATCTTCTGCTCCATGATCTTGTCCAACTCAACTTCAATCAGCAGGTAGGACGGCAAAAACTTCTTCGTCGTCGTCGACCGCTTCCCCTGCTTCATCTCTGTAACCTCTTCCGTCGGAATCAGGATCTCCCCGAACTTGTCCTGAAGACTTTCGACCGTGATCATCTTCTCCAGATGACGCTTGGCCTTCTGCTCCTGGCCGGAATAGGTATGTACGGCGTACCAGTGCTTTGACATCACGTTCCCAGCATCGTCCGCGTCACCCAGCTCAATGCGCTGTCGACGCCAAATGTGAACGCGGCAAGAATCACCGATGTGACAATAACAACAATAGTCGACCCCCGGATCTCGTCCTTGCTTGGCCACGAGACCTTCTTCAACTCCATTACTGTCTCTTCGTAATAAGTTACGATCTTTTCTCTAAGGTTCATATTACCCTAACACTTTATTGGCAGGCCAGGAGGGATTCGAACCCCCAACATCCGGTTTTGGAGACCGGCGCTCTACCAATTCGAGCTACTGGCCTACTCAGGTCTCCGACTGCCACTATTAATAAGGAAGTAACTACTCTCCACAACCTGTCGTCTTACGCGATAATTTCCGAGACTACACCGGCGCCGACGGTCCGACCGCCTTCGCG
>CAZKIH010000058.1:0-3755 GCA_964552775.1 uncultured Ignavibacteria bacterium
ACCATTCTACGTTAATGAGAGTTCGCGTCGCCGCAGCTTAGCCGCGGCCGTTAGGCCGCTGGCCTTTTGCGCCTGCGAGTGCCCAGAACTTCAGAGACCTTTTCGTTGAGCAGGACTTTCATCATCGATTGATATGGCACATCAGCTCGATTGGCGATCACCTTGATGCCATCGAGCAGTGATTCGGGCAATCGGATTGAGATCGTCCGACTACTTGGCTTGAGGTTCGGGAACGAAGCCCGTGCCGCTTTCCGCCAGTCGACATAGGCCGAGGAATCTCGCCGTGACCAGAACTTGCGTTCCTGGTCTTCGGATTCAAACTGTGGTATCTTTTTCAATCGCTTCATTGTATGCTCTCCTTTCCTTCTTCGACATGTCTCGCGCAGAAATGATGCGAATCTTGTTCTTTCGCACTGTGAATACTATGAACAACCAACGCTCAGCAACTGTTCGTCCCAGGAGATGAAACCGCTCCTCGGATTCAGAATGGGCAGGGTCTGGGTCTACCAGCAGTGGCTCTCTGAAGAACACTTCTTCACATTCGGGCCAAGCTACCTTATGTTGGTCCCAGTTCTTTGTCCGGTTGCCCTCGTCCCAGTCGAACCCTGTCAGTCGCGTCAAGTCGCGCATTGCGGGGGATCCTGAATGTGTATATGTGCAATATATACATCCGGGTACACAAATGCAAGCACCTCAAGAGCGGTCTAACCAGCGGCTCAACCTGACGGAATTAGCCGAATCCGTTACGGGCCGACTAAAGCTACTCTCAACACATTGTCATTAATAGGGTCTCGGTCGCACAGGACCGGTCTACGATAATTTGAATTCAGCGCGCCGCAGGTTAGCCGCGGCCGGTTGGCCGGCGAAACGTATCCTCAGATAGCACAATGACACACTCGATCAAAGTTCTCAGCCTCACCGTCTTTCTCCTCGGACCGGAGGTCACACTGGCTCAGTCCGACTCTGCTGACGTGTTTCCATTGGCCCTCGGCAACACCTGGGTTTTCGAACATCGCTCCCACTCTTGGGAAATGGATGGCGGAGGAGGAGGCGATACCCTGGGAATCACAGACACCGGCAGCGTGTCTTGCAGGATCGTCGCTCGGCTTGATTACCCAGATTCAACTCGTTGGCAGGTCGAACAGCAACGCGCTCTCTCCCGTCGGAGGGGCACTCAACATAGCGATACGACCTTCGCTGTTGTTGACACTCAAATGTTCTGGCTAACCGAGTTGCGATCGGGAGACCACCCCTTGAATTGCGATCGAGGGGGCATATCGGATCTGCCAGCGTTCCCTTTTTGGGGAACCTTCCCTGATTCGGCTGCCGTTCGTCGCTTCGCATCCGTGGATTCCCTCGGCATGTTTCGCCTGCACACGTCAGCGTTGGACGTCGGCGTCCTTTTTGACTTCGTCTTTGCCGAGAACATTGGCCAAACCACGGCGCGATGCAGTCTTGTCAACTCTACTGGAGTGGAGTATCTGAGCTCTTTTGTCTTGCGTTCCTCCATCTTGGTGTCGGCACCGTTACCCAACTCCCACGTGCCGACAGGGTATGCCTTGGAACAGAATTTCCCGAACCCGTTCAACTCAGCCACTCACATCGGATTCGATATTCCTTCGAGCCATTTTGTTGTTCTGGAGGTCTGCAATCTACTGGGCCAGAGTGTTGCTCGGCTGGTCGAGGAACAACTGCCGCCGGGGCACCATAGCGTGAGATTTGAAATGGCGGACCTGTCTTCAGGCGTGTACATCTATTGGCTCAAAACCAGGAATGCGGTGCTAGCCAAAAGGCTCGTGCTCATCCGATGATCATCTCGCCGGCCTAACCAGCGGCTCAAGCTGACGGAAATATCCGAATACGTTGATTGCCCCGTAGCGGCGGGATCAAGAGTTGGTCATTTTTTAGAGCGTTGGTCGCGCTTTACCATTCCACGATAATTGACGTTCACGTCGCCGCAGGTTAGCCGCGGCCGTTAGGCGGCAGGCAGGTGCGGTCGCGGAGTGGGACCTGAGCGGAGGGAATCGTTCTATTGAGCGGCACGGAGGAAGCGGAGGGATTTCGCAATTGACTCTTCGTCCACAAGGCGGTCCGTCACGTACTTGTGCAAGATGCTCGACACCAGGGTCTGATAGGGCAATCCCTCCTCTTCGGCACGCCGCTTCAGCTCCGCCAACGTCGGTTCTGAAAGGCGGATATTGATATTTCTGCTCTTGCGCGATCGCGCCAAGATTCCTTCGATGCGTTTTCGGTCCTTTGCAGAAACCGGGCGATATGATTTTGCCGTACGCTCTATCGAACGTTCAGCAGCATCAAGCTTTGCCTTCATGGCTTCCTCCATAGATCTGATGAAATCTACGACTCGGGAATACGGTCTTTAGCACAACGCCCTCGTCCTTGGCGATAACGAATGGCACGACATGCGTGTAGCCATGATACGGAAGCACGAAGATGAATTGCGACCGCCGGCTTGGATTCTCGACGACAGCATTGTACTTACCCTCAGTAATCAAATCGGCGATTTCCCGGATTTCGATTCCCCCGTCCTTGCGAAGCATCCGTTCCTTTTCCGGCTCCCAGCTGATTTCCATGTATCAGTATATCACAAATAGTATACATTGTCAATAGCATCATGCCGCCTAACCAGCGGCTCAACCTGACGGCATTATCCGATTCCGTCACCGGCCGGTTGAGGCTATGTTCAAGACCTTGTCATTTGTAATGTTGGTCGCACGGTTCCATTCTCCGTCATTCACTTTCGCGTCGCCGCAGGTTAGTTGCGGCCGTTAGGCAGTGCGGGTAGCTCGGGGAGAAACTCGGGAGGTGTGCTTCTTCAACCAGCGGGCGAGTTGGGCTTTGGACATGTTACCATCCGCCACGGAAATCATGACGGCGTATGCATCTTCTTCAGATGCGCCTAGATCCCAACCACTGAGTTCAAGGAACATCGCCATCAGGACAAATGCCGTACGCTTGTTCCCGTCGACAAAGGGGTGGTTCTTGCATACGTGAAAGCCGTAGGCTGCGGCCTTGCTGAATACGGTTTTGTGGAGAAACTTGCCTCCTGCAGTCATCTTGGGCTGTGCCAGTGCCGAGGCCAGGAGGTTTCTGTCTCGGACGCCAAGCCGTCCCCCATACCTTCGGATCAGATCAACATGGACCCGCGGCACCAGGTCGTCAGGGATGAACTTCGATCGCATTACTTCGCCAAAGCGCGAAGGGTATTCCGGTATCGCTTGTTGACTTTGTCGTATGCTTTCGCCCACTTAGTAAATTTGGGATCAAATGGGCTGAGCATAACTCCATCACTTGTCTCAATGAGATGGAGCTCGTCCCCTTCTGAGAGGTGGTAGCTTTCGAGAATAGTCTTGGGCAGCGTTATACCAAGACTATTGCCAACTCGGCGTACGGCAGTTCTCAGCATGCACGATCTCCTCGGTGTCAACAAATTATAACATTTGTAATACACATATGCAAGCGATCGGCTCGCACTGCCTAACCAGCGGCTCAAGCTGACGGAATTAGCCGAATCCGTTAATGGCCGGCTGAAGCTACGCTCAAGATATTGTCATTAATAAGGTCTCGGTCGCACGGGACCAGTCTACGTTAATTGGAGTTCAGCGCGCCGCAGGTTAGCCGCGGCCGTTAGGGCGCAGGCGAGTCGGGCAGGGGTTACAGATACGGGAGGATTTGATTCTTGAGCTGCGGAATGTCGTCTTGTGCTGTTATCCAGACTTTCTCGATATCGACACCAA
>CAZKIH010000059.1:0-3659 GCA_964552775.1 uncultured Ignavibacteria bacterium
CCTTCGTCGACGAGCCCGGCTTCGCCTGCGCCGCGCCGCTGGATGCCGTGGCCGGTCAAGGCTACAGCCTGTCGATCCCGCTCTACGTCAAGCGTACATCAAACGGCGCCAGCCCCGCCGAGCACCGCAGCCTATCCGAGCTGTGGACGGCCTGGGAGCAGGAAGGGTGGGTGTTCTGGCAGGAGATGGATGCGTTGGCGGAGATGCTAGATACACAGATATCCCATCTCATGGAATGAGCCGGCAACAGCTGTTGATTTGCAGTACCAGGCAGGAGCAATATGCTGATCAATTTGGTATCAATCAAGAACTTTCGCTGCATTCGAGAACTTACCGTGGAGTTTGATGACCTGACAGCCTTCGTCGGTCGTAACGGAAGCGGCAAGTCTACAATCTTGCATGCTCTCGATGTTTTCTACAACATCAAAGCACCGGTGTCTGAAGACGATTTCTTCAATCGCAACACCTCGGCTCAGATTGAGATCACCGTTGAGTATCGAAGCCTTGGATCCGATGAACAGACCGAGTTCGCTGCATTTATCAGCAACGGTATGTTTGCTGTAACGAAGAGGCTGTCCCTACACGAGGGGAGGTCTGATCAGAGATATTACGCGGCGACTAGGCAGATACCCGAACTCTCGAGAATCAGGAACCTCAAGGGCGTTACGGAAAAGAGAAACGCTTGGAATGAGCTGGTGGAAAAAGGAGAGTTGCCAGGAATCGGACCAAAATCCATTAGAGGAGACAATCCAGATGATCTAGTCGACGCCTACGAACCAGCACACCCGGAACTCACAGAATGGATTTCTCAAGAAGTTCAGTTCCTGGGTCCGCCAAATATCGGAGGCGGCAAGCTGGATAACTACACCAAGTTCGTTTACATTCCCGCCGTCCGGGACGCTTCTGCCGATTCGCTAGACAAGAAAGGCTCTTCGCTGTTCCAACTGCTCGACTTTATGGTGATGCGGCGTTTCCGCGCCCGTCAAGACTTGCTCGACCTTCAAGAGGAGTTCGCCAAGCGGTTGAGGGATCTGTATGCTCCCGCGAAACTGACCGAGTTCAATGAACTTGCGTCCGACATTTCTCGAACCCTGCAGATTTACGTGCCCAATGCCCAACTCGAGCTGCGAGTGGTGGAGCCAGGATTGCCCACTATTCCGGGCCCAGCAACGATTGCCGAATTAACCGAAGACGAATTCGCCGGATCTATTGAACGGAAGGGGCACGGACTTCAGCGTGCGTTGATATTTGCACTGCTGCAGCATCTTGCTGTCGCACAACCTGTCGAGCCTAAGGAAAGTCCTGAGGAGGATACCGACAATGAAGGTGAACTCCAAACAAATCGACTAAGTGAAGAAACGGTTACTGATACCGAAGTGACTGATTCCCCTCACGGAAGTACTGGACCTGACTTGATACTGGCCATTGAGGAACCCGAACTCTACCAGCACCCCTTGCGGGCAAGGTACTTGGCGGGCATTCTCTTGAACATGTCACGAGAGAGATCTATTGGACCAGGAGGGCGCAACCAAGTAGTCTATACAACGCACTCTCCATACTTCGTGGACCTCGGAAGGTTTGGTCAATTGCGGATCATGCACAAGTACAAGACTGGTGACGATGGGCCACCTTGTACAGCGGCAACAAGCTATTCCCTATACTGCGCGGCAAAGGAGATGGCAGTGCTTACTGGAAAACCAGAGGAGGAATTCACTGCCGATTCATTTCGCGTTCGGGCAAGTCCTGTAATGACGCACTTGGTGAACGAAGGATTCTTCGCTGATGCTGTAGTGCTAGTGGAAGGAGACACGGAAGCTGCAGCCATACAAGCCGTCGCCGGGTTCTTGGACAATGATTGGCTATCCAAGGGAGTCGCAGTGATTCCAGTTGGCGGGAAGACCAAGATCGATCGGGCTGCCATCGTATTCAAAGGGCTAGGAATTCCGACCTATTACGTGTTCGATGCCGATTCTCGGCACAAGGGTACCAAGAACGAATCCAAGGAAGCATCCACAAATCGACTTCTTTTGCGACTCGGTGGCAGTGTCGAAGGTGACTTTCCAAAAGACACAGTCATCGGGACTTATTGCTGCTTTGAGGATGATTTTGAGGGATACTGCAAGCAGGTGCTCGGTGCTGCTGAGTACGACAAGTTCAGGCTTACGGCTGCGATAACGCACGGGTACGATAAGCCTAGTGATGCCATCAAGAATTATGATGTAGTTTTCGATATGATCACGACTATCTACAAAGCCGGAAGCCGATTACCTGCACTTGATGGAATTGTTAAGCACGTGAACGCGCTTCTGGTTCGGGGTCCAATTGGCGATACCGGTGAAATCGAACTGGGAGATTCCTCCTCGACATGATATCTACTCGTTGGTCCCACGTCCAGTTCGGCGACGTAGTTCGCCAAGTCAAGGACAAAGTTGACCCTCTCAAGTCGCGGCTTGACCGCTACGTCGCCGGTGAACACATGGACACCGATGATCTGCGCCTACGACGGTGGGGGCAAATCAACGGCGACTATCTTGGGCCTGCCTTCCACATGCGGTTCAGACCAGGGCACGTGCTGTATGGCTCCCGCCGCACGTATCTGCGCAAGGTGGTCGTGGCGGACTTCGAGGGCATTTGCGCCAACACCACCTTCGTGTTGGAGTCGAAAGACCCAACCGTGCTGTTGTCCGAGTTGCTGCCCTTCATCATGCAAACCGAGGCGTTCCACGACCATTCGATCAAGCAGTCGAAGGGTTCGGTCAATCCGTACGTCAACTTCTCCGATCTCGCATGGTACGAATTCGCCCTGCCGCCGCTGGAGGAGCAGCGACGGATTGCGGAGATGCTCTGGGCTCTGGAGGAAGTGATTGTCTCAACACAAGAATCCCAACAGTATTTGAGCAGATTGGCTGATAGTCGCGTCGAGAACTTCCTCTATGAATATGACGTTCCCCGATTCAGAGTGTCGGTAGAAGATTTACTTGCGGATGCCCCGCGAAACGGCTTTTCACCGCGGACGAACGACGTTGGCCAAGGGTTTCGGACTGTCAGTATCAGTGCCATCAAAGATGGCTTGTTTGCTTCCGAGGGAAACATTAAGTACGCGCAAGTCGATCGAGGGCACATCGAGCAGTTCCTGGTAAAGAAGGACGATGTTTTCGTGGTGCGGGGCAATGGGAATCGGCAGTTCGCTGGCAGGTGTGGGATTAGTCAGATTTCATATTCTGATCTGTTCTACCCAGATCTGTTGATTAGGCTTCGATTCGACCCTACAAACATCGATCCTCGATTCGCGACACTGGAGTGGAATTCTCTCAGCATACATCGCCAACTCATTTCACGCGCCAAATCCACAAACGGTATCTGGAAAATTAACGGCAAAGATATTCGCGAGCACATCCTTATCGTGCCGCCAAGGCTATACCAAGACCGTTTTTTGGCAGAGGTGGACAAGATGACTGAGTCAATGGAACTGATGGGGATTCGGATGGCAAATGCCACAGATATCAAGAGTCGCGTCCTGAACACCGACCCGGGAAGAGAACTCTGATGATCTTCACCGAATCCAACACCGTCGAATCCATGATCATCGACCTACTGACCGGGCCGCAGCCGGCCGGAAGAGTTGCCAACTTTCCGAAAGTTGGCAACTCTGGGATCGA
>CAZKIH010000060.1:0-3634 GCA_964552775.1 uncultured Ignavibacteria bacterium
AAATCGTTTTCCGTTCTGGACACTGGAAGGAATTGACTCGGTTTGTGACTGAAGACTTGAAGAATGAGAGTGCGGCTATCGGTCTCTGCAAGCTGGTCTGTGCCGACACCTGTAAACGCTTTCTAGTCAACGAAGTTATGTACCCTGAACCTGGTGGCTATCGTCGTCGTTCGGGTGGCTTTGTGACCCTTGGCCCAGAGTTTATGGAACGGATGTTTTGCCTCTGCGAACTAAATGGCTTTCATATGCTTGATATTCACAGTCATCCATTTTCCGATGGCGGTTATTTTTCCGCTATTGACGACCACGAGGATGCGAGGGTGAAGGGCCCCTACATCGACGAGTACGTTCCTGGTGTAGAACTCGGTTTTCTCCTCTGTGGCCGCAATCCCGAGAATCTCGATGCGCGCTTGTGGGATCGCGAATCCCACGCGCTGGTACCAGTTCACCTTGTTAAGATCTTATAAGTGTCATTATGAAACTCATAAAGCCAAACTCTCTAGAGGAGCCTCGACTCGCAGACTCAATGCAGCATCATCGTACGGTTCTTGCCGTGGGACCAGAGGCCGTCAAGAGATTCGCTGAGCTCACTTTTGGTGTCGTCGGCTGTGGCGGTTTGGGAATGATCGTGACAGAGCTTCTTTCCCGCTTGGGAGTTAAGAAGTTTGTTCTGATTGATCCCGATGTTGTCGAACTTACGAATCTGAACCGTCTACCAGGAACCACGAAAGCAGATGTATTGTGCGGCACTCCCAAGACTCATGTTGCCGCTCGAATCATACTCAGTATCAATCCTGACGCCGAAGTTGAAATCATTACAGGCGATTTTCTTGTAGGCAAGAATCAGACCCATTTCAAGAAATGTGACATCATCTTCGGTTGTGTTGACTCGCTGGCTCCCCGAATGGCCGCCAACCATTTGTGTCTGGCGACCGGGACAGTCTACTTCGATCTCGGCTGCGGGGTGAAAGTTAAAGACGGTAAGATGTGCGCGGGCGGAGGCCAGGTGATCATGGTCGTCCCGGGTCGTGGATTCTGCCTCAAGTGCAGCGGACTATTCGATCTGAAAAGGGCAAGCATTGAATTGTCTAGCCCGGAAGAGACTGCGCGACAGCAAGCCATGGGCTATGTCCAGGGGGAGGACATTCCTCAACCTTCTGTCTATCCCTTGAATATGCAAGTGGCGTCTACTGCTATGTGGATGATGATGCGAATGGTGGCGGGAGATGAACTCAGTTTTGACGGTGTCTACATTGATGCCGTGAACTTCTGCATGTATCCTTGGTCGGAGCAAGAAAAACGGACAAACCGACCTCGCAATACCTGCACCGAATGCGGTGAGGGCGGCTTCGAATTCCAAGGTGAAGAGGCAGGGCTGCTTACAAAGGAAGTCGAAAGCGACGGAGGAATGGAGTCTATCCCCAGCAATGCTGTTGCCGAATCGTCAATTGAGGAGGTGAACGCCGATGAGATATGATCTCAAGGCCATCAAGGCTCGAAACAACATTATCGAGGTGGCCCGAGAACTCGGCTGCAGTGTTCAACACAATGCGATGAGGTGCTTTCATCCGGAGTGTCACCGCAATCAAGATGCGCATCCTTCACTCTCTCTTGACACCAAGAAAAACAGCTTCTGCTGTCCTGTTTGTAATGATGTTCGAGGTGACGTAATTGACTTCGTTCGTCAAAAGACTAAACTGTCTTTCTACAACGCTGTCAAATATCTCGCGGACCGGATTGGTCTCATGCCGGTCTCGAAGAACGAGGATGATTCAACTTCTGGCGAAATTCCCCAGGCGAAACCTTCGACAGCTGAGCGAGACCATGACACTCTTCTAGAATCTGTAAAGGGATCTGCACTGGGTGAGCCTAGTTCGAAATCGCGGCCACGTCACAAGTTCGAGGAATCCGCTGACAAAACCGAATTCTCCGATGTAAATGAGTGTTTTCTCGACCTGTGTTCTCCGCCTACTAGGGAAGCCTTGGACTATCTCGAGGCCCGCGGTATTTCTCAGACGACTGCAGAAGTGCATGGAGTTCGCTATGTATCAAATCAGCGAGCTGTTTATGAAACGCTAGTGTCCAAGTTCTGCATGGAGAAGTTGCGAGCGAGCGGAATTCTGAACAAGAATGATCGCTTGTTCTGTCAGGCACATCCCTTGGTCTGGGTCTTCTTTCAGGGTGGCAAACCGGTCTATTTTCAGGGTCGGTCTCTGGATTCGAATCGTCGACCGAAAGAGATGTGTCTGTCTCGAGGGAGGCCCCCCTTGTATAACACCGATATTTTCAAGCGCAACCCGGGCAAGGTGTATATTTGTGAGGGAGTCATCGATACCATGACTCTGACTGAAAACTACTTTGCCGCAGTTGGAGTCGTGGGCGTACAAGGCTTCCGTGACGAGTTCTTGCCCTTGTTTTCCGGACGCCGGGTAAAGGTCGCTTTTGATTCTGATTTGCCAGGACAGAGCGCAGGTCAGATGCTTGTGCAAGTCCTCAGGAGTCGCGGGATCGAGGCCGAGAAAGTCTACCTGCCGGACGGTTACGACGTAAACTCGTATTTCAGAGCTCTAAAGCAATTCACCTCATAGAAACGGCGATTCACGTGGTCCAGTATTTGTTGACTCCGCAGAAGTTGGCTGACAAGTTTGGTGTCAAGCTGTCAACGGTGTATCTTGGGTCGCATATCGGCTATGTTCCTACGGTCAAGTTACGAAAATTGCCACGATACTTCAGGAGCTCCATTGCCAACTGGCTTGAGAAACGAGAATTGACAGGCAGAACTAACTGGATTCCGATGTGAAAGCCGGTATTGGCGAGTTCTTTTGATTTTGTCTTTACTGTGGTTCTTGTTGAAGCCGAGTTTCTTCACGGTGTCGATTAGGTAACCCGGTTCAAGTTGGGAGTAGATCACATTCGCCTGAAAATGAGAATTGCCCACCAACTTGAGAGCAGTTGGCAGGTCTACTCCCTTGATCACTAGACGACTCGAGAACAGCAGCAAAGGCGATGGATATTCTTGACTTCTGAGAAACCTCAGTCCTGAGCGACTTAGTGAACAGCACAATAACCTCTTCTGCCTTCACCGACGAAAATCACATGAAGTGTTGTGTCAATAGGTATGGTTCGGTTTGAAGTGACAATGGATACATATCTGGATATCAAGGATTTAGCAGAACGCTTAAACGTTCCGGTTACCTGGATTTACGACCGGACGAGAGCAAACGGCATCGATCAGATTCCTCACTATAAGATTGGAAAGTATTTGAGATTTCTGGAAGCGGAGGTGCTTGAATACTTGAAGAAGAAGTCGAAGGGCGCAGCGAAGTGATCTCGCTTCAGCAATCAGTTCCCCCGCGCCACGAACCTCTCTTGAAATACTCTGTCGGGTGTTGTATCTTGCCGCATGATGCATTGCTTGCCGAGACAACAACTGTCGCGGACGACTGCCCTCAGACTTACTGCACTCAAGCATGTTTGTCATTCGTTGCTTGTCATCAAGCTACTGAACTTGAGGGGGCACTTGTCCCGGGGTCAGAACTTCGGCCAGCACTGCTACAATCCCAAGAGAATTTCAACCTCTAACCTTGCCAGATCGAAAGGAGGTGAAAAGCAAATGGCAAAAGGAAGCGTTGTT
>CAZKIH010000061.1:0-3538 GCA_964552775.1 uncultured Ignavibacteria bacterium
GAAACTTCTCCTCAGCGCAGCTCCTCTGCGTTGTCTGGCCGGCCATGCCTTTTATTTCTATTTTCAAAGGAAGATTATCGAATAAGCAGAACACAGAGACCATCCAGCAGCGATAACCAACGCTGACGTTCGCACGCCAAGTGATAACGGCGCCCCGGTGGTGGCCGGAACGCCGTGTCTCATTGCGAATGTGGCGCGAATCACCGCATTGATCCGCAGCCTGTTGTGAATGAACTTATTTCATCAATACCATTTTGCGCGTGCTGCTGAATTCACCCGCATCGAGGCGGTAGAAGTACACGCCGGTCGCGACTGTGGAGCCATTCTGATCAGTGGCATCCCAGACGACGCTGGTCGTGCCCGCCGCCGAACTGCCCGTGAAGCGCTTGACGATTTGGCCATTGATATTCAATACCGTCAGCGCCCAATCTGTGGCTCGCGGCAGTGCGAAGGAAATCGTCGTCTCAGGATTGAATGGATTCGGGAAATTCTGAACGAGTTCAAAATCCTCCGGCAGCGCGAGCTTTTCGAGACTCGACTTCAATTGATTGCCGTCATAGTCGGAGGCCTCGATATGGATGATTTCAGCCGAGGATCCGATGGTCAGCAACTGCGACACACCCGCCGGCACAGACGCGCCTGCGGTCTCTGAGTACATCAGTACACTCATGATGCCGTCTTCGACTGAGTAATCCAGTCTTAGGCCAGAGGCGGCTAATCCGGCGGCAATGTCAGCGGAGACCGCGCCATTCAGCTTCGCGCGCAGATACACACCGCCGAGATCAACTCCGGAGGTTGACCAAATATTCGTCACGCCGTCACTCTCTTCGACACTGAACTTCACTGAATTTGCAAACGGTGACAGCTTGGGAATCGGTTCGACATCTCCAAGCAGTATGCGAAGAAGGAAGACTAAGTCGCCAATCGTCAGAGTATTCCCGTCGGCATTGATATCGCTCGCCGCTATCTGGGCGTCGCGAGAAATACTGAAGACCGACAATCCTCTCAAGAAGTAGTTTGTATAAAGGACCGCGTCGGCAATCTCATTGGAGGTGCCATTGAGATTCATGTCGCCTCGCGCATCAATGGAATCGTTGTCGATCAGGCAAATGAATCCATTGTGCAATTCCACGCAACGAATCGGTACGTACTTGTCACCCAGCAGACACGTGTCCGGGACACCCAAGTGGTCGTAGCGGGCGTTCTCCGGAAACAGCGCGTTATCGTCTTCATCCCACAATAGGACATTATAGGGATCGTAAATCAACTTGTCGACCAGCAGCGTGTCGCCGCTTACACTGGAAAATCCGTTGTCGCCACAGTCGAGCCAGAAAAATTCAACCGGCAATACCTGGCCTTCAAATGTGTTGTTGCTGGTGACCCGGAAAGTCACTCGCGCAATGCTTCCGGTTGGATCGAGCTGGCCAATCGGCGGATGATTCGCGCCATTATTGGCGTCGGCGATTGATATCAGCCTGACCAA
This sequence comes from uncultured Ignavibacteria bacterium, assembly GCA_964552775.1. Lineage (GTDB taxonomy): Bacteria > Zixibacteria > MSB-5A5 > CAIYYT01 > CAIYYT01 > JADJGC01. Next base: position 1,484 of record CAZKIH010000061.1, read on the forward strand.
GCCGGAGGGACAGGAACCGCCACAATTTCCAAAGGGACCGAGCCGATAGGTGAAGTACTCCCAGGCGTTCACGACTGGACCCAGTGAAGCGCTCATGAAACTGAACGCTGACACGTCATACTTGATTAACATGTCGTAGCCGCCAATGAAAAGCTTGCCATCGTAGCTGATGTTGACCGTCACGACCGACCCAAGCGTAACGCAAGGCGTCTTCTCAATCTGAACAACAATGCAACTCGAATCACACTCGGCATAGGTTACTGTATAGTCCCAAGTCGAACTCACTTGAACTCCGCACTCGTTGGTGCGCTTGAATTCGAAAGTATAGGTCTTGTCTACGTCCAATAGCGGATCGAAACATAGCGTACCGGTCCCGTTGGCATAAGTGAACGTGTAGTCCACGCTGGCATTGGTCGCAGTGGCTGTGATTGTAGTATTCGGCGAATTCGTATATGTGATTGTCGCGCAGATATCGGACAATTCGGTGCCGTCGCATACCAGCGTGTCGCCGTCCGCAGGCGTTACTACCGCCGTCGGCGGATCGATAAAATCAACGCTCCAGCTCACCAGGCCCGTGTCGGCCTTTCCGCAACTGTCAGTCACCATCACCTTCCAATTGAAGGTGCCATCAACGGTCGGTGTGAAGCAAACTTGTCCGGATGCCGAATTAATCGTGCCGGGTCCTGAGAGGAGGCTGTATGTCAGCTTGCTCATGATAGAGTCAACTGTTGTTACGTTGAAGCAGAGCTGTGTCGCTGTACAGAGTCTCTGTGGCGTCGGAGCGGGCACCGAAATGATCGGTACCATATTGACCTTTACGTTAACGATATACAGCGCTGTGTCGGCCCCACCACAGGCGTCGCGCGCAATGACGTTAAAACTGAATAAGCGCGTGCCGGGTGCGCCGGAGTTGATGCAAACCGTATTGCCGTTGATCGTACCCATCGTGGTGGTATAGGTCAGCGGATTGCCGTCCGGATCGGTGGCCACGATCGGCACGCATATAAGTCCCGGCTCACACAGCGCATAGTTGCCGCCACTCGGAGAAATGTCGGGGCGGCGATTTAATCTGACAACCGCAAACCCGGTGTCAAGATCTACTGCTCCGCAGGCATCCGTGGCTTTTAAGATGAAGCGGTAGGTGCCGCTGGTATCCGGAGTAAAACAGATACCGCTGCCGGAATAGGCTCCCGGCCCACCGATAAGCTGGCATGAAGTCAGGTCGCCATCCGGGTCACTGCAGGAGGCCCTGATACACACCTGTTGGGTAACGCAGAACGTCACCGTCGTATCGAAAACTAACGCGACCGGCGGGTTCTTGAGCGTGACTGTCACAAATGAAGTGTCCAGGTCCAAATTGCCGCAGGCGTCACTTGCGCGCAACACAAACTGATAAGTTCCGCTGGCAGCCGGAGTAAAGCAAATCTGAGCACCGTCAAATGTCCCAGGACCGGAAATCATCTCGCACGTTGCAAGATCACCGGTAGGACTTGAACAGCCGGCTGGCCGGCAGATTAATTGCGGCCCGCAAATAGTTAACACTGAGTCGCGACCGGCATTGGCGATTGGCGCAATGTCATCTATCACGACAGTATATCGCACGGTATCACGAACAAATCCCCCGCAGGCGTCGGCGGCGGAGAAGCAAAATGTGTAAATTCCCGATGTCGCCGCATTGAAACAGAGCTCGCCATTGGCAATCGAGCCAGGGCCGCACTCCTGAATCACTTCAACCGGATTACCCTCGGTAGAGGCAGAAATCGGGAAGCACAATTGGGTCGGCGCATCTTTGCAAAGCTTGACCTCTGTATCCGGAATAGTTGTAATCACCGGACGCTGGCGATACTTCACGATCACGGTTAGCGTGTCGCGTGGACAAGGGAGCATTTCCCTCGGATCCGTAACGGGAAATCCGAACGAAGCACAACACGAATCGTAAGCGACGATGATAAATTGATACATCGCAGAGTCGAGCGGTAATGGCAGGAAACACACCCTGCCGGTCAGTGAATCAATATTGGCGGGAGCGCTTTGAAAGAGTGTGAATTTCAGTTG
>CAZKIH010000062.1:0-2855 GCA_964552775.1 uncultured Ignavibacteria bacterium
GTTGCTGACGTTCTTCTCCGTGCTCGCGCTGTGGTCGTACTGGCGGAGCTGGCTGAAGCCGCGCTGGCTCTTGCTCACCGCTGCTGCACTCGGCCTCACCTTCCTTACGAAGTTCACGGCTGTTGGCTTCGCCGGCGCTGCAATTCTCCTCCACCTCCTGCTCACGAAGAAATTCCGCACCTACCCGAAAAGCGTCTGGCTGCAATCGCTCGGCCTTAGCATGCTCATCGTAACGCCGTGGATCCTCGCACAGCTCGCCATCCGCGGTGGCGCGTTCATCCAGGAGTACGTGAGCGAGGACGTCGTCACCCGCGCGACGAAGAACCTCTACGGCTTCAGCGCTGGACCGAGCTGGTACTGGAGCATCTTCCTGAAGCGCGCCTTCCCGCTCGCAGCGTTCGCTCTCCCGGCGCTCGTCTGGTCACTCGGACGCATTGCGAAGAAGCGTGACCAGCTCATGCTCCTCTGGGTGCTCTTCCTCGCCGTGACTTCCGCGATCGTCGCGGTCAATGCCACGAAGACGGACTGGTACCTGCTACCGGTCTACCCCGTCCTGGCGCTCATCTTCGGCCTGTGGCTTCCCCGCTGGTTCACCTGGCCGCCGCGCTGGCCACTCGTAGGCTTGCTGAGCTGGGGCGTCTTCACGTTCGTGCGCCGCGTGCCGAGCATGGTGGACCGCAGCGGCATTGGCCGGTGGCTCGTGCCAGAGCGGTACGTCGGCGGCTGGATGAATACCACGACGCGCTTGGTCGTAGCGCTCGTCGCGGTTGGCGTCATCATTGGCATTGCTGTGCTCGCTCGCAGACGCCAGTTGCCCTGGCTCTGGCGTGCAACGGTCATCGCCCTCATCTTGTGGATTGGGTGCATCGCGCTCCTCGGCCAGAAGACTGAATTCACTCTCACGCGGGGTGAACCCTTACTCCGCGAAGCACGAACTGTAGTCCAACAGGAAAAACCAGCAACGCTCTACCTCGCGAACATCTTCCTGGACCACGAGCCAACCGTCATCTACTACCTTGGGAATGAACCCGGGACGAAGCTCCATGGAGCACCATCAGAAATTCCAAAGACTGCCCTCGTGCTTGAAGGGGTACAACGCGATGCACCGCCACACCCAGGGAGCATCCTCCTCCATTCTGTAAATTTTCGTTTACTCCGGGTGACTGAGTAACGTCAGGTTACACTTGGCATGATCGAGTGAGCGTGCTACAATCGCCTAGCTTTAAATTTGGACCCGTAGTGTAGCGGTTAACACGTCTCCCTGTCACGGAGAAGATCGAGGGTTCGATTCCCTTCGGGTCCGCCAGACGAGCAGGCGCCACAACGTGGTGGCAGCTCGTTTGTCGTTGCGTGGGAAATCCCCTAGGCTTAGTGCATGTCACGAATCGTCGCTACCATCCGACGCAGTCCAATCCTTGCAGTCGTCGCTATCCTCGGCGTCACGCTCTTCCTCTTCGGCCCAGTGCTCCGCGGGTACGTACCCCTTGCCGTTGGCTCCCTCCCGACGCTCATGCCGCTGCAGACGACGCCAGGTGCAGATGCTGCGTTCCTCCGCGACGCGCTGGTACAGGCGTACCCGTACCATGCCTTCACGAGCACGATGCTTCACGAAGGAACGTTCCCGCTCTGGAACCCGCTCACCTTCAGCGGCATACCATTCTTCGCCAATGGCCAAGCCGGCGTCCTCTCACCCGTGAAAGCGCTGTGGTGGGGCTTCCCACCCGCGGTGAGCTTCACGCTCACCATCCTCTCGCAGTTTCTCCTGGGAGGGCTTGGGCTCTACCTGTGCGCGGGAGCCTGGGGCTGGCGACGTGCATCACGCCTCTTCACAGCGATTGCGTTCATCCTCAGCGCACCGTTCGTCCTCTGGAGCACGACTGGCATCATGAGCGCAGTCGTCGCGCTGCTCCCGTGGCTCCTCTGGGCAATCCACGGCCTGCACCGCACGCTCGCCTGGCGCTGGGTCGTTGGCCTCGCCGTGCTGTGCGCTGCGACGGTGTTCAGCGGGCAGGTCCAGGTCGCGCTCCTCGTGCTGCTCGCTGCTGGCGTATGGACGCTCGCGTTCTGGCAGAAGGCGCAGTGGAAGAAACGGCTGGCGCTCTTCGCGCTCACGTTCGCTCTCGGCCTCGGCCTGGCCGCGGTGCAGCTCATCCCGAACTACGAAGCGTCGCAGCAGGCGTACCGCCAAGCGAGTCCGAAAACGTGGTCGTACCTCCTCAACCCGAAGAACCTCTTCCAGCTCGATAGTCGGAATGCCCGCGCCTTCGCCACAGTCGTCGACCCGAACATCTTGGGCTTCAATGCCGACTTCCGCGGCCCGGCGAACTACCTCGAAGGTAACTTGTACGTGGGTCCCCTCGTCATCCTCCTCGGGTTACTCTCGTTCGCACTGTGGCGCCGCCGTCTGTGGCGCGTCGCCGCAGGTACGGTCGTCCTCGTCTGCCTGTTCATTGCCTTTCCGACGTTGAAAGGCTTGCTCGTTGGGAAGCTCATCCCTCCACTCTCCCTCGCGTCAGTCTGGCGATTCTCGTTCTTCCTCACCTTCGGCGCGGCGGTACTCGCCGGGCTCGGCATCGAATGGCTCGGGCGCAAGCGTCAGTGGATTGGCGCAGCTGCGGTCGCCGGGCTCATCGCCACCGGGCTCTGGCAGTGGCAGCACGTGCTCCCGTTCGGACCCGCTACCGATCTGTACCCGCAGTCCCCTATCCTGCGCGACGCTGCGCAGCAAACCCAATCACGTATGTGGGCGAAGGACAGCGATCTCGACCAGTTCATGCCGTACGGCATCCCGACGGTGCTCGGCTACGATTCGCTCTACTCGCAGCTGTACCTCGACCTATGGCGAGTGAACAGCG
>CAZKIH010000063.1:0-2771 GCA_964552775.1 uncultured Ignavibacteria bacterium
ATTCATTTTCGCTCCACCAAGATGTCCTCGCCATGCTGGGATAGTGAGACTTCTCGGTCTTGCTCCATAAAGATCAGCGAGATGAAGCGATAGACTTTGTCCCGTCGCGTTTCGGGGATCAAAGGCTCGATAGTACTGAATAGAAGCTCAGTCCCAAGCAGGCCAACAATATGCAATCGGTAATCATCAATATTGAAAGACGTCTCCCGCTTCTGAATTGCCCGGTCAGTGTCTTCCACACTGATCAACCCGTCAATATCAGTTTCCAATCCCGGAATGTCATCTAGATCAAACCGATCAATGAGAGGAAGCTGGCCAGATTTTGCGACCGTCAAGATAGCGCGCATTTCTGCCTGTTCTCTTCTCCTCTGTTCCCTTGAGAGCCGCATCTTCTCACGAAAATACCCACTGTTGAAGATGACCTCATCAAAGAGAAAGGTCGAAGGCACGAGATTATCACAGGCGCAACAGGCATAGTGGCGGTGCCTTTTCACCAAGATTGCGCCACAGCAGCAGCTCCTCTGAAAAGTGACAGTGGGATCAAAGGCTGCGCCGCAATTGCACCGAGCTATTGACGGTCCGACAAGCTGAAACGGACCCTCACATTGCGGACAATGAAACTTCGACAACAGTACACTGAAGTAGAAGCTTCGCACACGCTCCCGATAAGAATCAATCGCATGCTCTGCTAGTGCAAGATGCGATAGTAACTCCATCTTCCAATCTGTCATACATTGCCGAAGCCGGCTGATCTTTATAAATCTTTCGGTTGCTCTTACGGGTACGACAATTCCGCACCTTGGTGAACCGATAGCTTTATAAACCTGCACAGTCTGACTGCTACAGAAATGCATTCACGAGGACCAATAACTATGACACCAGGCTCACCCAGACGAAGTTTTCTCGACGGACCAGACGTCACTTGGACAGATATGCTCAAACTACGTGCTAGACGCCTGCAGATACTCTCAGTTCAAACAAGACTTGCGCAAACCGACGACCCATTCGAGTTAGCACTTCTCAGATCAGAGCTCAACCTTCTTCGAGAGGAAAGTGAAGACCACGAGATCATCTGACCAGCCGTTCTTCGATCAGTCGACAACTTTCAACAAGGTATTCACTGACCTGTGCCACCCAGTACGCTCAGTTCTCGTTTCGTTTCTTTCCCGCCCAGGTCAAAAAAGAAACTCCACTCAAAGCAGTGAGAGCTTCAGGAGGAACAAAGATGGGAAACACATGCGAACAAGAAGTAGTAGCAAAGGAAAGCCAGCATCGAAACATACTGGACAAGTGCTTCTTCGGAAAAGAAAGCGCCCTAAAAGTCCAATACGACAAAGAAAACAACAAGATCTACCTCGGCATCGGCAAAAAGGGGACCAACAACGACTGGACGTGGGAAAACGCAAAACTTAAAGACATCGAAGCAGCCGAAATCATCAGAGTCATAGCATCAAAGACCGAGGCAGCCAGTTTCTTCCACAGCTTCAACAACAAAAACACCAAAATCTGGATCAACAAAAACGAAGACAGCCTCACCATCAAAGTCGATGATCAAAGCAAGAAGCTAAGCCCAGCAGAGCAAGCAGTACTTCAAATCTTCTTGGAGGAGGTCATCCTCCAGTCATTTTCGAACCCAAAGGCCTCGCGCCTTTCCGAAAGTGGAAACTGAGTGCGGGTAGATGGCTGGGGTAAATAACACCCCATTTCCAATACTCCCGACGTTGGCAGAAAGTAGTCATATATGTATATATAATTTTCCATATGGAAAATATATATATATGAGAGCTATTTGGAAAGACCGCACAAATGGAAAAGAAACCCAAGCCAGAGAGACACACACCTGATACGATTTTGCCCCGACCATTGGAAAAAAGGTGTATTACTATCCTCAGCGCGTTTGTGTCACATTCCGTCAATCTGGCCGCGAGTTCGTCCAATGCTTCGTTGATTTCGGTTGACAATTACTGCTAGTAGCTGCAAATTATTATCAATTTCACGTTCTGTAAAGCGGCCGACTGTCAAAGGAGACCCGCATGGTCAGAAGCTATGGCGACGTTCTTACGATTGAAGAGTTATCGCATTATCTGAGGATTTCCAAGTCAACACTCTACAAGCAAGTTCGAGAACGAAAGATCCCTTGCCAAAAAATCGGCCGACGGTGGCGATTTCACAAAGATGCAATTGATCGTTGGCTGGAGGAGAAGGGATCGGAACACCCTGAGTCGAAGGGAAGGCGCCGATGAACGTATTTGATCTTCGTCAGCGCCTGGTCGATGATTATGCAAGCTACACGCTGAGCTTTATTAAGATCGCCAATACAAAGATCAAGGAAAAGGTTCAGTCAGAACTCAGTGCTGGGGCCTATTGGCCGGAGCCACTGCTTCAGCTCAATCCGACTTTCTTAAGCGGAGGCACGATCGACGAATTGGTAAATCAACAGGTGCTCCACAGCGATTGCGCCCGGGTATTCCGCATCGACAAGTCCGACGCCGACCCAGACGGCAGACCGCTCTGGCTGCATGCGCATCAACGTGAAGCGATACTAAAGGCCAAGGAAGGCAAGTCCTATATACTAACCAGCGGAACGGGCTCTGGGAAAAGTCTGGCCTACATCGTTCCGATTGTGGACCACATTCTCCGGAACGGGTCGGGCAGGGGCATCCAGGCCATCGTGGTCTATCCAATGAACGCCCTGGCAAACAGTCAGGACGAAGAGTTGAAGAAATTCCTGGAGAAGGGATATTCTGGAGATAAGCCACGAGTTCTTTTTG
>CAZKIH010000064.1:0-2723 GCA_964552775.1 uncultured Ignavibacteria bacterium
GTAAGACATGGCAACAGTCAAATCAACAATCGCTGAAATGCAGAGCTTCAATCCTGCTTCCGACTCAACCGTGATCGTCTTGAGCTACAGCGAGGTAAACGATGGAGGGGGCGGGCTCTTCAATTGGATTCCAAATGATAGCACGCCTACCGACGGCGGAACTATTTTCGCGAGTACATATCCGGGTGCTACCGGCAGGTGGATGCGTGTTTGGGGCGGCGGTGCGCTGAATGTACGATGGTTTGGCGCAAAAGCCGATGGTCGGTCTGGTGGAGGTAACGCGATTCAACTTGCTCTTGACGCGGCTGGTCCTGGCCCCGACCCAAACAATCCTCGAAGAGTGCGTACAGTGTTTATACCAAATGGTTCGTACAACATAACTCAGACTCTGATTATCGAGAGCGCTAACAGCCTTGTTCGTTTAGATAGAACAATTGTCGGTGAAGGTGATCAGACATACCTGTATTGCTCATCAGCCTTTTCTGGTGCGATTCTGAGGAAGCTAATGAGATCGGACGCCCAACACGGGAACACTTTCCAGATCGAAGGAATAAAGTTCGATGCTCAATCAACCAACGCAATCGGCGTTTTGGTCGACACATTGAACGCTCAAACCTCAGACAAGCAGGGACCTGATATGTTGGTCTCTCATTGCAGCTTTGTGGGACCCGGCACAGGAATAAAACTTGTTGGCACAAGAGAACCTCAAATTAACGAGACAACTTTCGATATAGGTACCGTTGGCGTCTATCTCAACAAGACAGCTAATCCGAGTGTCAATGACTGTTTCTTTCGAACCATCCAGCCGGATGTCTATCAAGTAGCTCTCGGGATTCACTATGATGGACAGGGAGAAACAAAATATGACGCAGGCTTAAAAGTCACCGGTTGCACCTTTATCGGTCTCTATAGTGCAGTAAAGGCATATGGAACGGACTGGATCGAGATTAGTTCGTGCATAATAGATTACTGCGATCTTCCAATCGAGCTAATAAAGCAAGATACAGCGCTGATACAGGGAAACTGGATCGGCGCTTTCCGCAGGTATGGTAGCGCAAGTCTGACAATAGCCATTAAGGTTTACGGAGTTGGATCGACTCTCTGCAATCACATAAGAATCGTAGATAACAGAGTTGTCACCTACGCGGATGGCGCGCCTCAAAGGACTGGTATTCATGTGCGCAAGACTTACGGGCTTCAAATTGCTAACAACACAATCGATTTCTGGAATGCCTTTGGCATTGACAACGCTGGTTCACCATATGATTGCAGTCTCGTTGCAATCGAGGACAATGAAATCCTGTCTTCACCCCCCAACACAGGCACACGCGTTGGACGACCAGTTGCAGGCGAGGCGATCATAACGCCGGGCAATACAACTGTGGTAGTTCAGCACGGTCTCGGGACGTACCCAGCCAGAGTGTATCTCACCGCGACAGCCGTAACGCCGTGCGGAGTCATTATCCGAGATTCAGTCTCGCTCACTATTTCCATCGGAAGTACTTTTCCTTATAATGTTGGCATCTTTTGGAAAGTGTACGCTGACCAATAGTTTAACGATCAAGGAGGAAAAATTGAAGGCGGTTCTTAACAAGATTGAGCGAAGGCTTCGCAAGGTTCTAGCTGGTGCTTATCAAGCTGAAGTCAACTCGTTCTTATTGGCAAAACTACATATTGAAAAAATCCGAGCACGTGGCCGCGTAGACAACTTGCAGGAGGTCGAATTCCAAGTTTTCTCACAATGGGGTGAAGATGGCATCATCCAGTACCTCATCAGCCGAGTGCCGATTCCCAATCCGGTGTTCATCGAATTCGGTGTGGGATACTACTTCGAGTCCAATACAAGATTCCTGTTGATGAACAATAACTGGCGCGGATTAGTGATTGAAGGGGAACCCAAGTATGTTGCCTACATTCAAAGTGATGAAGACGTTTACAGGAGATACAATCTCACGGCTCTGTGCCGGTTCCTAACGCGGGAAACAATCAACAAGATCTTCGCGGATGCTGGTTTCGTCGGTGACATTGGCCTGCTTAGCATTGATGTCGACGGAAACGACTACTGGCTTTGGGAAGCTATTCATGTCGTTCAACCTCGAATAGTCATATGCGAATACAATAGCATTTTTGGCGCTGATGCTGCTGTTAGTGTTCCTTACGATCCGGCTTTCAGCCGCAGAAAAGCTCACTATTCTGATTTGTTTTTTGGCTCATCTCTCCAAGCCCTATGCCACCTGGCCGAAAAGAAGGGCTATGATTTCGTTGGTTCCAATAGTGCGGGCGTAAACGCATTTTTCGTCAGGAGGGATTTGTCACAAGGGTTACGCAGATTCACTGCAAAGGAGGGATATGTTGAAAGCCAGCAACGAGAGTCCCGTGACTACAAAGGCAATCTCTCCTACATTGGGGGAGCAGATCGCCGGAAGCTGATTGAGCATATGAATATCGTAGACGTTGTCACTAACCAGCAAGGGGCTCTAAGAGAGGTCATTCCGGCGTGACTCTGTTTGTGGGCAACTTCACATAACAACCAAAACAACGTCGCTCGATTTCATTTGTAGAATGCCCGCCTCCGCTTCGCTCCGGCGGGCGCGCAAGATAAGTTGAACTCGCTCACCCCGCACGTCAGTTATAGAGCGTGGTCGTGCGGGGTGCGTTGTTTTGGCACACGTTAAGCGCCATGTCCGCCCACCCCGAACAGTTCTTTAGGGAGTGAAAAAGAG
>CAZKIH010000065.1:0-2719 GCA_964552775.1 uncultured Ignavibacteria bacterium
AAATGCTCAAGGTCCAGTCGGAAGCGGTCGGCAGATCCAGACCGATCTTCGTCGTCGGGTTGAACGGATTCGGAGTGTTCTGATGCAACGAAAAGGTAAGCGGCAATTCAGGCGCGCCGACCTGAGCTTGAAGCGAATTGCCATAATAATCGACGATCACGAGATTCGTGATGTCGACCTCGCCCTCGATCGCAATCAACTCGGTCTGCCCTGAGTGAAGCCGAGCGTCAAGGCGAGATAGCGGAGGAAGAAGAAGGACGCGAATTGAGCCGTCGTTTAGTCTCTCCTGCCTCAACTCAAAGTCGGAGAGATTGTTCAGGACAACTGGTTTGTTGCTCGGACTGCGCAAGTCGAGCATGATGCCGCCGACATCTGATTCGGATTCGAGCTCGATAATGTTGTTATGCTGTTCAATACTCGCGAGGGAAATCGCAGCAGACTTGGGAATGATCGGGAGGGCCTCCCCTGACATTATTCTAAGCATGTAGACGAGGTCGCCGAAGTCGGGATAGTAACCATCGTCATTAATATCGCTGGTACAAATCTGCGCAGGCTGAGATATCGTAAAGGCCGGGAGACCCCAAAACCAAAAGTTGAGATAGACTCCCAAGTCGCCAATCTCGTAAGCAGTGAGATTGAGATTCAGATCGCCCCGAATGCAGCCGTCAGAATCAGCACACATAATGTCAACCCCGCCATTCCAAAACAGCTCAAAGCGTCGGGGCCAAAGATCGGCAATTGTGTCGCATGCACCGCAGGAACCGCCGTAGTGCCAAACTTGACTGCAGTCCAGATCCGTCAAGTCATGATTGGGATCGGTATTCGGATCGGTGTTGCCATAGTCAAACACGCGGCAGGAGATGTTGAAGTCGTCGTAATACAACGATCTAAAAGTGTTGTCGATACAGTCGTGCCATGCAAATCGCACCGGCACAGTTTGACAGTCATAGGCGTGATTGTGCGAAATTGCGAAGCGCAGCACAGCCAGCGGCGTTCCATCAGGAACCGAATTGCAGAGCGGAATGATCTCGCCGTTGTTTATGTCGGCAACCGCCTTTAGCCGGATGCTCCCAGACGAGCATCTTGTGTTTGCCGGTCCATCGTAGCTGGGTCGATAAGTGAAATATTCCCAGCCGCAGCCGTCAACTCCGAGAGCCGGACCAAGAGCTGCTGAAATGAAGTTGAGAATGCAAGGATCGTAACTGATAGCAAAGTCAAAACCGACCATTTGATCGCTACCGGCGAGTTTAAGAATGGGAAGGTTGATGTAGTTGCCGTAGATGCCTGACTCCATGCCGATCTTGAAGAGATGGGGCCGGGAATTCACGCTTTCTGCAACAATCGTGCAACTGTCGGATCCGCCACAATTGTCTGAGACAATGACCAAGAACTGAAAAAGTGAAGCCGCGTCATGAAGATCAAAGGTGAATGAAAACAGCCCGTTCTCATCGATCGTAAAATCCCCTACCGGCTGGGGATTGGAGACGCTGACAGTCCAGGTGAGATCATTGCAGCCTAATGCAGGGCTTGCGTCAAAATCCCATCGTGTCTCATTGCAGAGATATCCTTGGAACGAAAACTGCGGGCAATTGGTAATCACGGGGGCCGCCATTGGCTGAGAATTGCTCGACGAGATGATGCATATGCCCGCGTTTTCTGACGCCATTGCAGTAACGCTGATTGCGAAGTTGAAGAGACACAACACTATCATCACGGCACCTTGACGCCGCCGAGCTGCCCTGACCAGGAAGTTCTGCCTCAATGACATACCCATTCCTTTCCTTTGAATATGAGTCGATCCAATAACCCATCTTCCGGATGGGCCTCCAACCAGAATCTGCGGCAACAAGGCCGGTGCCTATTTCAGCAAGAGCATCTTCCGTGATGCGGTGTGTCCGTCTGCTGAGGCGATATAGAAATAAACGCCGCTGGCAGCATTCGTAGCATCCCATTCAACATTGATCGTTCCAACGCCACGGCCGTTGAAGCTCTTTACAAGCTGGCCAGCCACGTTGTAAATGCTCAAGGTCCAGTCGGAAGCGGTCGGCAGATCCAGACCGATCTTCGTCGTGGGGTTGAACGGATTCGGAGTGTTCTGCGACAGCTTGAATTCTGTCGGCAGCACGCTCTTGTTGATGCGGGTGTTCAGCATGCTTCCGTTGTAGTCGGCTACTTCAACATTCACCAATTCAACGTCGCCGTTGATCGTGAACAGGTTGTTGTGACCGGCATCAAGACGATTGCTCATGTTCTCAAGTCCGGCATAAACCAGGACCTTCACAAGGCCTTCGTTCTCGGCGCTGACTACGGACATGTTGGTGTTGCTGGTCAGGTTGTAGGCACCGTTCACGCGGAACGTCGCATACACTGCACCAACTTCAACCGACGCGTCGGTCGCTATCGTACCGTTAGCTACGCTCACCGATACCGTATTGGCAAACGGGGCAAGCTTCGGGAACGGAAGTGCGTCGCCAACGACTACGCGAAGCAAGTAAACAAGATCGCCGACCGTAAGAACCGAACCGTCCTGGTTAGCGTCGGAAGCCGCAATCTGGGCTTGACGATAGGTCGGGTTCGGATCCAGCGCGCTGTAACCATACAGGAAGAAGTTCGTGTACAGTACCGCGTCTGCGATTTCGTACGGAATGTCGTTCAGGTTAAGATCGCCAGGTGCGTCGATCGAGTCGGCGCAAACGATGTCAACTCCGCCATTCCAGAA
>CAZKIH010000066.1:0-2563 GCA_964552775.1 uncultured Ignavibacteria bacterium
CTCGGCGGTCGCGTCGCCTACATCCTCGTCAGCGACATCTCCAACGACACCTTCTTCGCCCGCATCGTCCTCGACCTCCATGGCGAGACTGTCGAAGTCGATTCCCGGCCGTCCGATGCGATCGCCCTCGCCGTCCGCGTCGATGTCCCCATCTACGCCGACGAAGCCGTCCTCGATCGCGCGGGTGTCCTTCTCGATGAAGAGGGCGAGCCCGCCGTGGCGGCCGCGGAGGGTGGCGCGACGCCCGTCGACCCCGCCGAGCTCGAACGCCTGGGCGCCTTTAAGGACTTTATCGAGGGTCTGGATCTTTCCGATTTCGATAAGCGCAAATAGAGATTCTTCCCCCTCAAATTTGCTTGCGCTTTTCGTCACAATCCCCCTATGATTCCCCGGGTCGAAAGCCCGGGCGCTGAGGAGGCGACCGTGGGCAGTTGGGTGGGCCCTGCGGCCTCCCTGCTCGGGATCGGGTGGTTCTTCGCGACCGCCATACTCCTCGGTGTCGGTGTCGGCCTTTGGGTCGATAACCAGACCGGCTTTGAGCCCGTATTCACGATTGTCGGCATAGTCGCCGGCCTGGGCGTTGCCCTCGTCGGAGGCTTCCGTATGCTGCAGCAACTCCTGCGGCGCCTCGGTGACGAGTCGCCGCCGAAAGGTTCGACGTGAAGTCTTCTTACCTGCTCGTCGGCTTTCTTCTCGCCGCCGGGATCATCGGTACCGGCCTCTTCGTCGCCAAAGGCCCGCAGCCCGAGATCGTCGTCCCCGCCGAAGTCATCACTTCTGTCGGCTTCCTCAATATCACCAATACCATGATCACCGCCTGGATGGTCATGGGCGTCCTCATCCTCGTCTCCTTCATCGGCACCCGGTCCATGTCCCTGGTGCCCTCCGGCATTCAGAACTTCCTCGAATCGGTTGTCGGATTCCTCGTTGGCCAGATCGAAGATATCGCCGGCGAAGAACTCGGCCGCCGTTTCTTCACCCTGATCGCCACCATCTTCATCTTCCTCATCGCCTCGAACTGGCTCGGCCTCCTGCCGTTCTTCAACGCAATTGGCAAAACCGAAGACATTGGTTTCGAGATCTTCCACGAGCTCTCGAACGCACATCCCGAAAAGCTGGTCCTCGGCGAAGACGGCAAATACGTCGAAAACCACGGGTTCGCCGGCGTCAAGATGACCGGCAGCTCCTCCTTCCTCAAGATCAACAACGGCGCCAAGACCATTGAGTTCGAAGTCCACGAGGGCGAAACGCCCGGCGAGGCGCTCGACCGCTACATCGTCTTCCTCGCCCACTACTTCGCTGACTTCAAAGTCGAGTCCACACAGTACGAAGAGCACGCCGAAGCATCGGTCGTCGCCGAGGCCGCAAAGCTCCTCCAAGGCGATGGCGCCCCCGAGCTCCTCATGGCCGAAGGCGAGAGCCACGGCGCCGCCGCTGGCGAGCACGAGCACGCCTCCCTCGAAAGCCCCAGCCTGCACGCGCAGGTCTCAGGCGTCAGCTTCGAAGACAGCGACAAGCTCGCCCTCGTCATCCCCTTCTTCCGCTCGGTCTTCAGCGACGTCAACAACACCCTCGCCATGGGCATCGTCGCCTTCTTCGCCATCGAGTTCTGGGGCTTCCAGGCGCTTGGTTTCGCCTACATCACCAAGTTCCTCAACTTCAAGGGCATCATGTCCTTCGTCGGCATCCTCGAGCTGGTGTCCGAATTCATCCGCATCATCAGCTTCGCCTTCCGCCTTTTCGGCAACATCTTCGCCGGCGAAGTCCTCATCCTCATGCTCACATTCCTGATGCCGTTCCTCCTCGTGGACGTCATCTACATGCTGGAACTCTTCGTCGGCTTCATCCAGGCGTCCGTCTTCGCCCTCCTCACCCTCGTCTTCGCGATGGGTGCGGTGGCAAGCCACGACGACCACGAAGAGGGCCACAGCGGGCACGGTCACGAGCCCGTCCATCCTGAAGGCGCAGTCCAGGCCCACTAACGGGACCTGTTGCGGGTCTTATCACAAGCGCACCCGGGAGAGGGTGCAACGGAGGCACAGTCATGGATTTTCTCGCAGCGCTGCCGTTCCTGATCATCCTTGAGACGGACGCAGCCAAGGCCATCGGCGCCGCCATCGCCATCGGCGTCGGCGCCATCGGGCCGGCCCTGGCAATCGGCAACCTCGTAGGAAAGGCCATGGAAGCCCTCGGCCGCAACCCCGAGGCCCGCGCCGCCATCCAGACCAACATGATCCTCGGCGTCGCGTTCGCAGAAGCCATCGGCATCTACGCGCTCCTCACCGCCATCATCATCGCGTTCGTCATCTAGGCTCCCGCCGGGCGCCCTCGTGGCGCTCCCGGGACGGAGGTTTGCCATGTCCACGGCGATCGAGGCCCTTGGCATCAATCTGCCCCAGCTCATCGCGCAGATCGTCAACTTCGCGATCCTGCTCGTCGTGCTGCGGCTGGTCCTCTACAAGCCGATCCTCAAGATGCTTGACGATCGCAAGCAGCGGATCAGCGAAGGGCTGAATGCCGCCGAGATCGCTCGCGCCGAGGCGGCCCAGGCCCAGGTCAACAT
>CAZKIH010000067.1:0-2288 GCA_964552775.1 uncultured Ignavibacteria bacterium
CATAGACAACTTCCCGTTCCTTGAGAATCCGGTCACGCAAGTACGGGCTGATTGCAGCCTCGGTCAGCAGATCGACCTTTCTTCCGAACACTTGGGACAATTCTCGCTCAAGAGCCACCAGTCCGAGGAGACCAATCCGTTTGGAGAATGCCACAAGCAGATCGACGTCACTATCCGGCCTGTTCTCTCCGCGGACGGTAGACCCGAACATGCTCAGTGTACTGACTCCATACCTTTGGCAAACGGACTTCAGCTTGGCGCTATCGATTTGCTCATCAATCATGGTGATTCACCCCTTTTGCTACCAACAGAAGATACGGTTTTCCAGTGATATTTTCCTGCGCCCCAACCAGCGGCTCAACCTGACGGAATTAGCCGAATCCGTCACGGGCCGAGTGAAGCCAAGTTCAAGATTGTGTCATTAGTAGAGTCTTAGCCGCACAGTACCATTCTACGTTAATTGAAGTGTACGTCGCCGCAGCTTAGCCGCGGCCGTTAGGTGAACTTGCAGTCGAGGAGGTGTGCGATGAAAGCACTTGTCACATTGTGCGCTCTGCTCTGGGCTGCTTCCAGCCTCGCCCAGATTCCCCCGTGCATCAGACCCAGCCAACGCGCAGCCATCATCGCAGGGGACCGCTTTACGACGGACACACTCTGGTTCGGATTTCATCCCCTTGGCACTTGCGGCATCGATACCGCTCTATGCGGCGAGGCAACGGAATGGCCACCGCCCCCTCCTGCTGGCGGATTCGATGCCAGGTGGGCACCCATATCTGCGGATTGCATTCCATCACCCCGCTTTGACTATCGAGGCTATGTATCCGCCTCTCAAGCGGACACACACATGATCCATCTCCAAGGCGGCGGTGACGAGTACCCGCCTCCCATGCTGTACTGGAACAGAGATTCTGTGGCACAGATATGCGACAGTGCGGTGCTGCAGGATCTCTTTGGTGGCTTTCTCGTCCGAAAACGCATGGATCAAGATTCATTCGCAAATTACAATCCCATCTTCATCAACCAGCTGATGCTCATCCGCTACGGACAACGGTTGACATCGGTTTGGCAGAGTCAGGACGGGGTTCCAAGGGATTTGCTCCTCTTTCAGAATTTTCCCAACCCCTTCAACCCAAGCACCATCATCAGATTTCATATTCCGACATCCTGTCTTGTCGCCCTTACCGTCATTGATCTGCTTGGGAGGGAGATAATCGTATTGGCACAAGGCCAGATGAAGCCAGGCATGTACGAACGCACCTTCAATGCCCAAGGCCTTCCGAGCGGCATATACTTCTGTCGGCTTGTTGCTGCATCGCGTATACAAACAACCAAGATGCTTGTTCTAAGATAGCGAGTGGTTCACCTGACCAGCGGCTCAACCTGACGGCATTAGCCGAATCCGTCAATGGCCAGCTGACGGCGAGTTCAAGAGTTTGTCATTAGTAAAGGTCGCGCCGGACCATTCTACGTTAATTCACCGGCGCGTTGCTGCAGCTTAGCGCCCGCCGTTAGGGCGCGGCGGATGCTACCTGCGTTTGTAAATGTCGCGGCGATGACCGATGGAGTGGACGACAATGGTGTGCTCGTTCTTCAAGATTTCGAAGATGACCCTGTACGACCCTTCTCTGACCCTGTACAGGCCGCTCAACTCACCCTTGAGCGGATAGAGCTTCGTGGAATCGAGGTTGGTGGCGAGCCATTGAATTCGATCTGCAATCCGTTTGCCAGAGGATTGGTCGAGCTTCTCAAGCTCTTTCGTGGCGGGTTTTAGAATGCGGATGGAGTACAAGGATCACAGTCCGAGCCGTTTCCGAACGGACAAGAAATCCTCTCCCCGTTCACCTTTTGATACAGCTTTCGTTTGGCGTATCAATCGGCGGCGCAGGGTCTCCTTCAACACCAGACCATCGTCTGGATCTCCAAATAACTCCACAAGCTTTTGCTCTACGACAGTTGAGAGCATTTGAGCAAACTCTTGCTTCGTCATGTGTGCGATTGTTCCAGGCATATGCATGCTCCAATGTTCTCCTCTATGGTAGCTAAACCGGCACAATTCTCCAAATAGCTGCGCCCTAACCAGCGGTTCAACCTGACGGAATGAGCCGATTCCGTCACGGGCCGCCTGAGGCTATGTTCACGATCGTGTCATTTGTAAAGTGGGTCGCGCGGTACCGTTCTACGTTAATTGACCTTCACGTCGCCGCAGCTTAGCCGCGGCCGTTAGCCCGCACATGGCTAGCGCAGGAGCCGCTCTTGCAGGATGGTCTGAATGTCGCGTCGGCCGTCCA
>CAZKIH010000068.1:0-2255 GCA_964552775.1 uncultured Ignavibacteria bacterium
AAGAAGCGCCGCCCCAACTATCCTCAAAGGTATTTTCCAGCATATCAACCTGGCTGGTGTACATGACTGCTACTCCGGCGCCGTTGCGGGCAAAGTGGTTTTTCTCATAGCGGCAGCTATCAGAAAACATGAAATGCAAGCCGTAGCGTAGATTTCCGGAACTGTCATTGCCGCTGATGGAGCTATGCTTGACAAATTCCAAATAAATGCCATCGCGCTGGCCGTGAATCTGATTGTCCTGAACGGAAATGTCGCGACAATACCACATGTGAATGCCGTTGCCTGCCGTGGTCAGCGATTCTGACGATCCGGTAATTAAATTGCGGATGACGCGGCAGCGACTGGATTTCGCAAGATAGACAGCAAAGAAATTATCGACAAAGCGGTTTTCCCGGATTTCGCAATTTTCAGATTCGCTGATCAGGATCGCAGCGTTTTCCTTGACAAAGCTGACCGGTACGCCACGAAGCTTGAAGCCGGTGATTACGACATTGGATGCGGAGACTTCAAATATTGGTCCTTTGCCCGCGGCATCAACGATTGGCCAACCGTTGCCGGCGAGAGTCAGCGGTCTCGAAATCCGCAAATTGAATTCAGTGTAGGTGCCCGACTCGACACGTACTGTGTCGCCGGAATGGGCGGCTATGAGCCCCGCAGAAATAGTTTGAATTTCACCGCCTTTTTGAACCGTGACCACAGCCGCGGTACTCGTCGTTGAGTTCATTAGCAATGAACTTGCGAAGATGATTACGGCAGAGAGCCAGCCGGAGTTAGGAAGACACTCACGCACGGACGCGATGCCCGGAAGTTGATATGTCTTCAACAGTTTCATTTCAGTTTCCACGCCGCCTTCACTAATTCTCGGATCTCATTCATGGAAACGATGCGGCCACCAAACTCGTCGATTAGTTGTTGCGCGGCCTGTTCCGAGTTGGCTGCGAGCAACCCAACTCCCATCGGGCTCTTCTGATGGTCCGAAGCAACGATTGATGCAGAGTTCGCATTGAGAAATTTACCGGGCTGTCTGAAGTCGGTTACCCATCGGGAGTGAACTTCTTGCGAATTACGCGCAAACTCAACGTCAGCCGCTGCCAGGCACTCAATTGAGTCGTATTTCAATACCTTCCCCTTTTGACTAATCAGTTCTGAACCAAAGCTTTGGTTGGCGATAGTCATCTTACAGTAATCGCATTGGTCGATTCCGTATTGGATCTCTTCCGGCTTGTACCCGCCGCAACCAGAGACCAAGAGAGCCGCAACGATCACAAGGAACAAAATCATGAGTTTGTTACTTGACACTTGATCCTGCCTTTCGAGCACGGCGAATTTCCAAAGCGAGGACAGCGACGCCGATCGCCACACTTGCAAAAGCCGCCATTCCGCCGAGCCCCGGAAGAGAAACCGCTTCGAAGTTCAACAGTTTCTTACTCCCAATGAGCGGAGGCTGATAAGTCATGCCGGGCACTTTGATGATGGCATTCTCCAAGTCGAGGTTGTGGCCATAGTCGTAACCCCACAAATAGAAGTCGACCAGACCAGCGGCTGCAACCAAGAAGAAAACGATTAGCCAGACGGTGAGCATCCACCGTCGCCCGCCGATAGCTGCGATTAAGCCGAGAATCATTACAGCCCGCATTATCCACGGCATGATACGAAGTTCGGGAATTGACTCCGGTTTGATGTGCTTCATACCGATGTAGTGGTTGAGATTATTGATCTTTGCGAGGTCGCCCGGATGCTGGCCTTGCACTTGATTGATCCAGATTTGCATTCCCAGGCCTTCGGGATATTGGGGTGCGATCAGCTCGATTTCCCAAAGCGGCAAGAAGTATGTCAATGCGAGCAACAAGGCTGCTGCTGCGATTGCCAATCGTGATAGCGGTTTCAATGGTTCACTCCTTGCCTGCTCACCATCGTGATTGATCGGTACTGCCGGCTTCCGCTTGGTTCGGAAACCGGCTTGAAAATAGTTGCTCACGGTCATGCCTGTCTGATTTTAGCTGGAGACTCGTATCCAGCCTTGCATTTCCTGATGGAGAGCGGAACAAAAATCGGTACAGTAAAACGGTATTACGCCCGCCGACTTAGGTTCCCACATCAAAGTGCGCGTTTGGCCGGGCATGACGAGCAACTCCGAGGTAGTCGCTCCCATCACGCTGAAGCCATGGGGAACATCCCAATCCTGTTCAAGATTGGTCACATGGAAATAGACTTTGTCACCGACTTTGATCCCTTCAATATTGTCCGGGACGAAG
>CAZKIH010000069.1:0-2143 GCA_964552775.1 uncultured Ignavibacteria bacterium
CGATTCGGTCGGGTTTTTCTGCAAGCCACTTATGAATTTTCTCTTTTTCTTCATCTCGGCCGGCGATCACTAACGGGACTGTCATCCGTGGCGTAGCCGAGTATGACCATTCATCCCAACAGTCTTCAATGTCACGAAGTCCGTCGCTGGCTTTCCCCAGCTTACGTGCTAACCATAATGCAACTGCTGGTGCAGACTCTAACCACAGATCCAACGCGTCGGCAGCAATAACACGCACAGACTTCCAGTGTCCCTTCGCTTGACTATCAGTTTGCCACTTCATGCGACCTGGCCAGAGTCTCGGAGTCACAAAGACGAACGAGGTATTAGCAGGATCAAGGCCCCCAGGGTCAGCTACACGCTTAGCAAAATCCGCATTTGCCTTCTTCTTTGGCGAACTCTGCGAGCCCATCTCCCATCCGGACACTCCCTGCGGAAAAAACGGAACTACCACCGAGGTATCGAGGCGTCCATCCCACCCACCACTTGTGACGCTATCACCACTTGGAAACTCAATTTCTCGGATTTCGGAGGCAACCGCAAATACCAGGCGACTGACCAGCTCAGGCAAAGTATCGGAGCAGTTCCGCTGCTGTGTGTTTGCCCAGTTCGTTATGTCTGACTTTGTGATCCACTTCATTTACGTATTTTCCATTGCTCATGTCGCACGGCCGTATTCACTTATTCCGCCCATACGTTTGCGAACAACTCCGCTTGCCGCAGGATGTTCTCGGTTGCTAATAATTGCTGGTCAGGCGGATATCCATATTTCCTGAGGGTTCGTTTGACGATGGTACGAAGCTTGGCTTGGACGGTCTCCTTAATTGTCCAATCAATCGAAGTATTGGACTTGACCTTCACAACAAGGATCCGGGCCAACTCCCGTAATGTCTCGTCCCCGAGGACCTGGCGGGCGCTATCATTGTTCGATAAAGCGTCATAAAACGCGATTTCATCATCTGAGAGATTTAACGCCTTACCACGCTGATCGGACTCCTTAATTTGTTTGGCGAGTTCAATTAACTCCTCAATGACCTGTACTGCAGTGAGCAGGTTATTCTGATATCGCTTGATCGCGTTTTCCAGCAGTTCCGAAAGCTTCTTGCCTTGAAGGACATTGCGACTGGAACGAATTCGAATTTCATCGGAAAGGATCTTCTTCAGCAATTCAAGTGCGAGGTTGCGTCTCTTCATCCCGCGGATTTCTTCCAGGAATTCATCCGAGAGAATTGACAGGTCAGGTCGCTTGATACCGGCAGCGTCAAAGATGTCAACGATACCCTCTGAGACAACCGCCTTATCCACGAGCTGCCGAATAGCCGTTTCAATCTCGTCTTCAGTCTTGCCAGTCCCAGTGACTTGGAACTTGGCCAGACGTGCCTTCACTGTTTGGAAAAAGCCGATGTCGTCCTTAAGTGCCATCGCCTTTTCGTGAGGAACGGAAAGCGCAAAGGCCTTGGAGAGCAGTCCCACTTGCTTGATGTACCGTTCTTTGCCATCCGGCAATCCAAGAATGTGCTCCTGCGCTTCCAGAATAATGGTCATTTTCCGCTTGGTGTCCGCGGCGAAGAATCGCTTGTAGTCAAACCCATTGAACATCTGGACGACGATCTCGTACTTTTCCAACATCGTCGCGATTGCTTCGGATATCTCGAGCGTCGGAGTGCCTTGTCCGCCGTTATCCGTATAGGTAGCGATTGCCTCCTTCAGGTCGGATGCGATGCCGATGTAGTCGACGATTAAGCCACCCGGCTTGTCCCTAAATACCCTATTCACGCGCGCAATCGCCTGCATGAGATTGTGGCCGCGCATCGGCTTGTCGACGTACATTGTGTGCAAGCAGGGCACATCAAAACCGGTGAGCCACATGTCGCGTACAATAACGAGCTTCAGTTCATCGTCCGGGTCTTTGAACCGTTCTGCAATCGCCTTCCGGTCATCTTTGGTGGTATGGTGAGCTTGCCATTCGGTCGGATCACTCGAACTGGAAGTCATGATGACTTTGATCACACCTCGGCGTTTGTCGTCACTATGCCACTTTGGCCGTAGCGCGATGATCTGATCGTACAGTTCGACGGCAATCCGCCGACTCATCGCCACTATCATTGCCTTACCCTGGAATACCTGCTGACGCTTTTCGTAG
>CAZKIH010000070.1:0-2091 GCA_964552775.1 uncultured Ignavibacteria bacterium
TTTTTGGTCGACGGCAAGCTTGTAACTGATACTATACCCCGCAAATTTTATCGGGTCCCGCCGGACATCCTTAAAATCCGGATGCTCTTCAAAGAACGAGTGTTTTCCCTTAGTCGCCATCAGCACAAAGAATCGTCCAAGCCTGAGATAGTGAACGTTGGCAAAACCAACTTGCTTTCGCCTCGCTCTTGCCCATTTGGAAATCGCAACATTGTATTTCTTAATCATCTTCTGGTCGACCACCTCCGGTGCTTTTTTCTCGGGCATCTGCCCGGTCACATAGAACCAGTACCCGCTCCCGATGTAGCTCACGGCCAATTGCTGGACGAAGGCTTCAATACTTGATGCTTCACAGTTGTACACATCCCTGTTATGCGCGGAAGGAAGAGGGTTGTTTCAATTGGCACAAACCCACAAAGCCTTTGCCTTTCGCAAATCCTTTGGCAGACGGTTGAACCGACCGCAAAACCTCACGAAAAACGCTTACACCTTTTTTCGTAACCTCCAAACCGCGCCACGCCTCTTGGCCCGGGCAAACTGTTTTCCCAGTTCGCCCCAGTCCAATACATAGGCGTAGCGCAATTGAAACCTCTGACAGACCCTTGGTACACGCCAAGTGTCTGTCGTCATTCCGCCGCCAGAAGACGGTCTACCTCCCGATAGAGCCTCTTATGGCCACGTCTCATCCTTCCACGGAAACTGCTCTGAGGGCTGCAAATTTGCCCTCAGAGCCAGTCCGTCACCTAGTTGGGTACATTGTGATACCCGTCGCCTCTTTCGTCGCTGTAATCGTTCCTAAGAACCACCAAAGGAACTCAGACGGGTCACCACTGCCTTGCAGTGACACCGCAGACCGCCAGGTCTCTTCTAATTGAGGCACTCTCCCAGACTCCAGCCTTTGAAACACCTGTCTGACTTTGACAGGCACCGATTATCAATCCGGCAGCTAAAGTCCTTCCCCGGTTATTGGGGGTCTTCCCGCATTTGGTCACGTCACTAGAGGCTGTTACACCTCAGATTTAAGGCAATATGTCCAAGGCTCCCGCCAAGGCATAGTTTCCGCGCAAACTTGCACGATTTCAGGGGATAGAAAACAGAAGCTTCCCCTTACCCATAAGCCAAAAACCATTCGTCGTTCGGCACCGTCTCCAAATGCACTTACCAGCAAGAGCTTAATGCCCCTTTCACGCTTGAGCTTTTCATCGTGAGTTTTTTAGACCCATCGCCGAGTCGTGTCATTGACCCGGTTACTTGTGTCACCACAAGTAAACTCCACGCGCTGGCCTACGTTGAACGAACCTGTCGAGACTCTCACCCGATTTGTCACTGTCGTGACTATGGTCCGAACCCCGCGGGGGGATTAGCCTTCGTACATGTCGGATGTCCGACATTTGGAACGCATCACCGCCTTTGACCACCAAGGCTTGAAATTAGATTTCAAGTTTGTCCCGGTCGCCCGCTCTCCTATGTGAGCGAAAATATGGGATAGAATGCTGGGATTAGTCTCAAATGATGAGGGTTACTCCAGCAAGCCTCCCTCGAACCGGACGAGCCACTCTCATGGCATCCGGCTCTACGGGTGCCGACACGATGGTTGATAACACCATCCCCTTAGACCGATTGGTTAAATCGATTTTACCGGGTGTCGGCTCCCAACTATGGTGACGTCAGAAACAAGTTTACGTTACTGACAACAACGAGCCTCAGTTACATGCCTGCCACCGGCAAGCAGTCCGAGGCCAAATTAATACCTCCTACTGCTAGTGATGAATACAGACTGACTTTATCTCGCGGGAGTAATCTTAGTTGAGATTGAAAATTTAATCACGTATTCGCAATTCGTGAGTAGACAGCCCGAACTGGTGAGGGAAAACGCTGTCGGGCGAAGCCCGCGTGACTACGAGTGAACTATGGAATCATGAACAACTTTTTCAAGTTCGGTTGCATACTGGATTAACAGCTTATTGACTCGAAGCATATCGCTGATCAGCTCGGCATACTTTGGAAAGTCTCGCTGCACCTCTTGTGGACTTCTAGTCTTCAGTTCCGCTTCTTGTTGCCCGTACCAATTTCGAAAGCGCGCCTGCCACT
>CAZKIH010000071.1:0-2055 GCA_964552775.1 uncultured Ignavibacteria bacterium
GTGGATCGAGTTTAAGAATTTCTTAAAGCGACGGCAGGCGATCGATCCGGCCAGCTTGAAGGGCGTCAATGCCCAGGGCCTGTACGAGCGCTACCTCCCCTACGCGATCGTCTTCGGGGTTGAGGTGGAGTGGACCGAGCGCTTCTTGGATCTGCCCTTCGCCACGCCGGCGTGGTACACGAGCACAACTGACATCCATGTCATCGACGAGTTCGCGAACTCGCTCTTCCCCTTCATTGGGACCGTGGCTGCCGACCTGGCCGGCGCCCGCGAACCAAGCGCGATCTAGTCGTTAGCGTTCGTCGCGGATTCGTTCGACGAACTGTTCGAGCTGCTTACGGACGGCGTCGCCCGGCTTCGTGAGCTCGATGTAGTTGTTGAGGTAGGTAATCAATTGCTGTGGTCCGACGGCCTGGAAACGCCGGTCCGAGGTGAGGACACGGTTGTCGGGTAGGAAGACGATGGTGCCGACCTTGGCGATGCGGTGCGACAAATCCATATCCTCGCCGAGCGACAACTTGGCGTGCCAGCCACCGATTTCTTGGAAGGCTGAGCGGCGCACGGCCATGTTGGCACCGATCAGGTGGTACTTGTCGGCGTGGATGAGGCGGTCGATCTCGTGCAGGTATGGGATCGAGCGGTTGACGACTGCGTGCATGAGTTGGTCGTCGATGTCGTAGGTGACTGGCCCACCTACGGCAACGACCTTGTCATCCTTGAATGCATGGAGAATTTCCTTCAGCCAGTTTTTTGGTACCGCTGAGTCGGCGTCGGTCGTGGCAATGAACGGTGCCTGGGCGGCTGCGAACCCGGCTGCTCGGGCGTAGCCAACACCCGCCTTGGATTCTTTGACAACGGTGGCACCCATTGTCTCGGCGATCTCGGCCGTCCGGTCGGTGCAGTTGTTGTCGACAACGATCACCTCGTACTCGTCGCGCTTGAGACCAGTCTGATTGTCGACGGCTTCGAGTGCGGCAGCTAAAAACTGCTCTTCGTTGTAGGCAGGAATGACGACGCTGATGCGGGGTGCTGATGGCATATGGTTTATACGATCCAGGGATTTTGATCCGTACTCTCTCTGGGAGTAGAAGTACCTTTGGCTTGTTGGATTTCAATTAACGCAGCTTGAAGGGTGGTGCGGATTTCGGCAAACGACCCGGCTTCTAGGAATGATTGAATCAAGTCTGAATATTCAACGCTACTATTGCCAATCTCACTGTTTATATCCTTGATCGTATCGTATAGATCGATGACTATATCAAGCAACTCTTGTTGTAGCCGTCCATCAGCATTCGTAGTTCGCTGTGACGGGACATATGCGTGCAGGTATTCTCCACTCACTGCGGTGGCGAGTAGTTCGTCCCGATAATACTCAAACTCTTTTCGTGCCACTGGATCTGACTCAGCATTGTTCGTTGAATGCGCAGCAATAGGATATTGCCATAATAAATGCTGCGCTTCATGTACCACGTTGTCCCGTTGAAAGCGTTCATTCTCGGAGCGTTGCAGTAGCATAAAACTTACGCCTTCTTTGACTTTGATGGCCACAGCCTGAGCATCGTGAGGATAGAGCGTTTTAAAGTCATGCGGATTGACGGCAACGCCGTAGAGTCCAGACGAAAGTGTAAGTAATTCGTGGCGATCTTGATCAGCTCGTATTGCTTCCGTAGTCGGATCGTTGAATGCCTGTTCTAATAACGTTGTCGATGTGAATGCCTGTTGTCTGAACACTCGTTCATTATCAGCGAGACCGTTCACCATGCTCTCATATATCCCCTCCAAGAGTTGCCGTTGTGACTCTGGAAGTAGACTTAGTGATTCCTTGATCTCGGCAAGTTTTCCCTGTGTTGCGCCCTCAATGATTGAACGATATGCCTCACCAAATTGCCGACGAGCTTCTGGCGTCGATTCGTGCTCGTTTTTTTCTGACGGTACTTCGGGTTGGTATGACGGAAATTCAGACATGACAAGGCTAGAACGCTGGTTGGGCGATGAAGCCAAAGGCCTCGCCCGAGAGGACGGCGCGCGAGACGCCGATCAGGTTTCGTTTTGGCA
>CAZKIH010000072.1:0-1976 GCA_964552775.1 uncultured Ignavibacteria bacterium
AGATGAATACAAGGCCTTTGCCCAGATGCGATTGCGGTGCTGCAGTATAAATTGTTTCATGATTAGTATTCTTCGGTCTAAGGTTGTAATGGAGCGGCAAAGATACCGGGTGGGTTTTTTGAATCAGGGGTAAGGTTAGTGAATGGCAGGATTGGCATAATGAAATGCAGGAAAGGCCTGATGAGGTGTTTTTGGGATGATGTCGCTTGCCGGAAAATTAAAAGTTCAGAATGAGCGGTGTTCCTTTACCCATGTTGTTATATAACTGGCAATTTCTCCGGTAGGGGTACCGGGAGGAAAGAGCTTTCCCACTCCTTGCTTATTCAATTGTTCCATATCCTCTTCAGGAATAATACCACCGCCGGTGAGCAGTACGTCATCGAGCCCTTTCTCTTTCATCAGACCGATGACTTTTGGGAAAACGGTCATGTGAGCGCCAGAAAGAATGCTGATCCCAATAGCATCCACATCTTCCTGGAGAGCGGCATTTACAACCATTTCAGGAGTTTGGCGCAGACCCGTGTAGATCACTTCCATCCCGGCATCCCTTAATGCAGTGGCGATTACTTTGGCTCCGCGGTCGTGGCCATCTAATCCTACTTTGGCGACTAAAACTCTGAGTGGTCGGTTCATATCGGCAATCTTGAATGATCAAAATTACAGTTCTTTAGGCAACAGCTTAGTAATTTGCACTATGCAACACAGGAAATTCGGGAAAACTGACCTGCTGGTCAGTGAGGTCGGGTTTGGAGCATGGGCCATTGGTGGCGGGGCTATGATCGGGTCCACTGCTATCGGCTGGGGAAAAGCAGATGACAGCACATCGGTAAAAGCAATATATACGGCTATTGACAACGGGGTCAATTTTTTTGATACGGCAGATATTTATGGGATTGGCCACTCTGAAGAATTACTGGGCAAAACGATCGGTAAGAATAAGAAGATGCTGATCGCAACAAAGGTGGGTAATGTTTCAAGAGACGAAAAGTTTACCGTTGATTATTCGAAGAAGCATATTACCGGGGCCTGCGAGGAAAGTTTGAAACGATTACAAAGAGAGGCCATCGATTATTATCAGTTACACACCGCCCGGATGCAACACCTGCTTCAGGGGGAATGTTTAGAAGCGATGCAGCAGCTGCAGCAACAGGGAAAGATCCGTTACTGGGGCTTATCGCTGAATACATTTGATCCATCGGTTGAAGCGGAATACCTGATCGAGTATGGATCTGGCAGCGGGTTTCAGTTAGTATTGAATATACTTAATCAAAGGGCCTTGCCGGTAATGAAAAAGGCTGCGTTAAAGGGTTATGGTATCATAGCACGGATGCCTTTGCAATTCGGTCTGTTAACTGGCAAATTTGATAAAGGGGTTTCGTTTGATGACAATGACCACCGGAAGAACCGGCTGGTAACTTCTGTGATTGAAAAGACCAATAAGGCCCTGCAGCCTGTCTGGGGTTTATGCAGCAAGTACAATTGTACAAAGACACAACTTGCTTTAAGCTATATACTGAGTTATCCGGAAGTATCCACGGTTATCCCGGGAATCAGGACTTCTTCACAGGCAGTGTTGAATACATCCGGGTTATTCCGCCTTGAACCCGGGGACAGGAAACTGATCGAGGATCTGGGAAAAAAAGAATTTACCGAGGTAATGAAGTTGATACAAGAGCAGGGGTGATCAATTATTATAAGCATCCAGTGCTTTCTTTATACGGCTGATCGTTTCTTTTTTCCCTATTATTTCAGCAATATTAAAAACGCCTGGTCCGAATTTTCCTCCTACCAGCATGACGCGGAACGGCAGTAATACATCCCCGGGTTTGATATGATTAGCTGCAGCTATCTCTTTAAAGTTGTTTTCAAGAGCGGCTTCCTTCCAATCAGTATTTAATTCAAAATTTCTTATCACTCCTGCAAAGAAGAGCTGTTTGGCTTCATTCCATTTGGGTCTGACAGCATTCAGATCATAT
>CAZKIH010000073.1:0-1955 GCA_964552775.1 uncultured Ignavibacteria bacterium
GACCAGATCGACGATCGCGATCGAAAGAACGATGTTCCGGCCGCTTTGGACGAAGCTGGCCGATAATCCAGTCGACACCCAGAACGATCGTCGTGTACGCGAACAATCCGGCGACGGTGACAATTGTCAGAATCGCCAACCCGAAGGTGAAAGCGGGTATGGGCGATTCAGGTTGCGTTCCGAAAGTTCCCACGATAGAAGCCAGACCGAGCGGCGCGACCCATAGGAGCAGGCGGAAGGTTCGAATGGCCGCTCTGGAGACACGATTGGAGATAGTTACCAGATGCTGCGCGCGATCTCCCATCACTCCCAAAATTGCAGCAACCAACATGGCGACGCCGAAGAGCAGGAGTCCCGCACCGCCAGAATGAAATGTCACCAGCGTTATGGGATTGAGTACTTGCAGGAATGTGACAAAGGGATCGGCCGAATCCGACGGGCTAAGGAGTACCGCTACAACGGCCGCCAGTATCAGGAGTACGACGGTGACGACCAGTACCTGTACCAGAATTCGTGAGTGAGAGACTCCCCGGCGCACCCGGTCACGGGGGTTGTTCAACGCCAGAGCAAATTGACTCGTCAGGAGGGGAACCGATACGATCAGCAGAAGTCCGCCAAAGATCTGTCCCACCAATGCTGTTTGCGCGAGAATCGAGGGAGCCAGAAGACGGAGTACAAGTCCGGCAATAGCGCCGAGAAGCAGGCCGACAAGAATCCATGTGGAATTGCCCCCGGCTTGAAATCGGGAAGGTCGTGAAAATTCGCTCATATCCAATGCTCGCCAGTTTGAGGCGAGCTTGTGTTCTCCTTTCGTTGTGGCTCCGCGAATCGTGTTGGTCATGTTCGGGAGCTTGTTAGCCCAAAAGTATACCGCTTCATAGCCCAATAATCAATAGAAGCCCCCACCTCGGACATTAACCCAATGCATACCAACCTATTGCGACAAGATATTCGTCGTGCCAGTCTATCGTGACAAACTGATTTGCGCGCAGTCGTTCATCTTTAGTTGACCCTGAGCAGACTATTTGGTGTAATGACCAGCCTGAATCAACCAACAGAGTCTGACAGAAGAATGCGTGCCTTTCTAACTTATCATCTACCGGCGATCATCTACGCCGGACTGATCATTGGGCTTTCATCCCTTACCAATGTTAAACTGCCTCGGTCGCAATTTATTGAACTGGATAAGGTTATTCATTTTTGCGAATACGCGCTATTTGGCTATCTGGTATGGCGATCGTGTTGCCACATACACATCTCGGTTGGCCCGGTCGATGCGGCCTTTCTGGGGGTTGGATTTGTCACTCTATTTGCCCTTGCGGACGAACTCTATCAGAGTTTCGTCCCGAGCAGGCAACCGGACCTGGCCGATTTTTTTACAGACGTCGCGGGAGCGGTCGTTGCCACGGCCATTTGCCTGGTTCTCAGGGCTCGATCTCAACGGATTATTGCATAAGGGGTTGTGCAATAATTCTACACTCGGACTTGATGAAATCACCTTGACATTGCCTGCCGCAAAGGTATATTTGATGCGGTTGCAGCGAGATTGCCTGCTCTTTGTTACTTCCGGGAATCTCGTCTTTTTGGTCTAACGTAACTGGTTGGGAAATACAACAACACCTATTCTTTGGAACGAAGTTGAGCGAGATTACAGGTTTTGCTCCGCGCAATCTCCTGAGGACTTTCTCACACCAGTCTGCCTTCCTGAATTTCTCGGCAGAGGCGAAGTGGGAAGTCTACCGCCTTGAACCTTGTTTTGGGCGGACAACTTCTGTTCCGAGGGGATCTCATTGAAATATCAGACACACAACATAAAGGAGAAGGTAATGAAGCGACTTGCCCTGTTCCTGGTGGCAGTGTTCGTCCTCGCAGCTGCAGCGGCCCATGCCGATGACAGCACATTTGTCCGCGTTACACAAGTCGACGGACTCTGGAACACCGACACGATCAAGGCG
>CAZKIH010000074.1:0-1867 GCA_964552775.1 uncultured Ignavibacteria bacterium
TCGCCCATAACGGCTTGATGGATTCACCGGAGCACCGCGACAACATCCTCTCGCCCGATTACGGCCAGATTGGCATTGGCATCGCCCGGAACGGCCTCTACGGCGCTACTTACACGCAGGAGTTTATGAACTGATTGACGGATGTGGACGGCTGCGCCAGAATGCGGATCGACCTTGAAGATTAACATGGAGGTGCGAGAAATGGACGGATTCAATCCGGCACGACGCGATGATATACGGAAGCTTGGTCGACACACTTTGCGGGTCATTCTTGCTATGTCCGCGGCAGAGATCCTCAGTGAGTTTGAGGAGGGTGTCGCTTTCTTCTCTAATGAGGTGAGGGAGAGTATCGCGGTCTTGCAAGAACGACAGATGGATCGTGATCACCTGGCCGGTATGATCCAGGCATTCATGCTGCAGGATGTGATCCAAATGTATCAAGTATCCGCGGATGATTTCGATGATGCGCTCGTTGACGATGCAATACGGCAGTGTCGTGATGAGGCACAGCCAGCGACTACATTCATTCCGCAAACGGACCGACGAACTTCCCCCTGGCTGGGCGCAGTCAACGAGAGTTGCAGATGTGAACCATGTTTGAATTAACCGAGCCAAAGGATGATCCGGACGAGGATCCCGAAGATGGGAACCTCGATGAAGACGACAAGGCTGACGATTGTATAGAAGATATCTGGTTGCCTGATGCTGACAACCTTGTCGAAGACGACAACACGCAGTCAGACGACCAGGATGAACTTTCGACCGACGACTAAGCCGCCGCAAGGCGGTTTTCTTTTAACCGCTTGATAAATCCAGAAAATGTGCGTACTATAGCCAGTCCTCGGGGAGGATAATTTAAAATAAGGGGATTTGAGCGATGAACGTCACACTCCGAAACGGGGCTGTATTGAACCCAAATACGGCGCGACGAATTACCAGCGACATCATGCTACTACTTCGAGGTACGCTGGATGGGCAGTTTCTTGTCGCCAAGTTATTCGATCACTGCCAGGAGGGCAAAGTGGCATTCTCGGCGGGTGAGCTGAGGAAGCTTTCCATGTTTGACCTGGTGTTGTTGCAAGACGGTGGTTTTACCGTCGCCCAGGCGACGAAGGACGTAGTGCTTTCCCTCGTCTCCTTGGAAGATGCAAAGATGCAGCTGTACGACAGCCCGTTCGCGCCAGCAGTGGCAAAGGCCGCACCGTAAATTCGCAAAACTTCGCCGGCAACGGCATGACCAGTGGAATCGGGGGTGGAAGGGGTCAACTTTCACTCGTCAAACTTCAGTATCCGAGTCGCCAGAATGGCGGCAGAGTACATCAGAACCCGCCAGCCTCGGATACCATCATGTGCCCCGTACACCCACGGGGCTTTTTTCTTGCAATCAGAATTTCTTAGAGCCTCTATTCGAGGATACTTGTTCGATCATTCCAGCTGTTGTAGAGCGGAAACGCGAAAAGAAGCGCAAGTGAAAAGAAAGCACCGCTGAATGTCATCATAAGAAGAGCAAGAATATGCAGCGAAAGACTATTTTCTCGGCTCGAGCTCCAAGAGGCAAGCGCCAGGAGTGAAAATACCATTGAGGCTAGTTGGAGATAAATTGCTAATTCACCGCTACCTTGATTCAAGGCAGACCCAGTAATCGAAAGAACAAGAGTGACTATCTGCAATACAAAAATATACACAAGCTTCTTGGAAAAGCCTTGAGCGTTTATGTTCGTTGATCCCATTTAATTAGTTTATCAGAGTGACAGAATCACGAAAACAAACTATACTGCCTCGGTTATGAAAGAACGGATTCTTCTTGGGTTAAGCGGTGGGGTGGATTCGGCCGTCTCGGCCGCCTTGCTGGTTGAGGCTGGCCACG
>CAZKIH010000075.1:0-1765 GCA_964552775.1 uncultured Ignavibacteria bacterium
CGGGCCTCATAGTAATCGCCGTACTGCTTGCAAATCTATTCCGCTCGTGGCTAACCGTGCGATATTTAGTACTGTTGCACCTCGTTGTTGGTGGACTCTTTACTTTCTGGAAAATTGGCCCTGTACAGGGCATAGTTGACTTTGTAAATAGTCAATTGCCGTTCGCCCCTCTCACGCGGACACCAGACGCGACGGATTTGGTTGCCTTGTTGGTCCTTCCAGTCAGCTATCGTTATCTGCGAGCAAACTGGTCTCAACGCATTTTCCAACATGAGCCCATTTACACACTCTCTCGCCTCCCCATATTCGTACTTGCTATCTCCTGGTTCGCCGTCGTGGCGACGAGCATTGCTCCGAGGTATTCGGTGAAGACAAGTCGTCTGTTCCCCGCTCTTGAAAAGACCGATGCGGAGGTCCTTTTTGTCACTGAGGAAGTATTGTCTCGCCGCGGATTCTCAGTTGACCAGAGGTGGACAGTTGGATTAAACGAATACACCTTCGATGTTTCGTTAGATACGAATCTCGTTGAGATCACCGTGAGTGGAAAGTCCAAATCGAAGCATCTGCATTTTGACGGCAGTGTAACAGTGAGAACTGCGGTTGATAGCCTCGATGTAAGAGAAGTTATCGTCGACTTAGTGACGAATAAGAGAATGAGTAGATTGAAGCCGACCGAAATGGCGCGCATAGATAGCCTTGTTCTGCAGCTAATAGTTGATCCACTTGTGGGCAGGTTATCCAGATGAGACAGCTCTTCAGTCTTGTCTTGCTCGTTGGGATTGAGTGCCTTGCCGGCGTGGCCAGAGGAGAAAACACGGCGGGACTTGTAGACTCGTTCATGAATTCTATTCCCTACCGGATTGCGTATACACGTCTGGAAAAGCCACCCCGGCCGAGGTTTGTCTCCGGCACCCAGTTTTCTACTCTCAAGTGCTCGACTAGTTGCAACGCCGTTGACGCTAAAGACTGCTATGTGATCCTGAAGTCGAGTCTGCTTTTTGACCGAGATGTTTATCCGTACTTCTTTCCCCATTTAGGAGACACCCTGTGCTGCTCATCATACTCCACGCCGCAGGGTTCTCAATCACACTTCCTGCTAACCAACGCACCTGTAGTCCCCTCTGATTCAATTCAAAGGATGCTCGAATTTGTCATCCAAAGGTACTCGCTGGCTGTCCAGAAGTACTCATTTGCCAAAGACGATTACGAGAAAGATAAGGCGATGATGTACGCGACTGTAGCATTCTACCCGTTAGCAATAGCGACTACGGCTATCCTGATGACATCGTCAAAGAGGGACACCCGCCAAGCAGGCTACATTTGTGGGGGATTACTGGGTATCGGTCTATTCACAGATGGAAAGAGTTTCATTTCGTGGCTTGGTTTGCGGAAGGAGATGCAACGGCGTAGAGATGTGTTAGAGCACTGGAATGCCAATTCCACACGACAGATTCTCGATTCACTCAAGACACCTTAGGCAACTCTAACTAGTTCTAGGCGCACGAATGGACAGAAATCCCCTATGACCCCGCACGTCTGCCCGTGGTGGCTGGGATATCTGCTGGCCAGTCCGGTCAGGAAGCTGTTTGGTCAGAACCCCGACAAGATTCTCGCGCCGTACCTGCGGACCGGAATGGTGGCGCTCGATATCGGCTCGGGCGACGTCGTCTGGAAGTGCCCGAATCCGCGCGGCTGGAAGATGACCCATTCCTCCATCACCCCTGTGGAGATTGGCGGCCGGCGGATGTTCATCTACTGCGGCAAG
>CAZKIH010000076.1:0-1667 GCA_964552775.1 uncultured Ignavibacteria bacterium
GAAGTCGCTCGCGGATTTCCGCGACAGGGTCGACACCTCGACCGCCGCCGAAATCGATCGGGCCCTCGAGGACGCGAAGCTGAAGCTCCAGAACGACTCGGCCGAAGCCGCCGAGCTCAACGATGCGTTCGAGAAGCTCCAGACCGCATCGCACAAGCTTGCTGAGGCGATGTATTCACAGGCCGGGAAGTCGGACGCCGATGCGGCGGCCGCGGGCGCTTCCGCCGCTGGGGCATCGGGCTCTTCATCGGGCGACGACGACGTCATTGACGCCGAATACGGCGATGCTGACGAGGAGCGCAAGTAGTCCCTGGCGCGTTTCCAGATCGTGGCCCTGGTGATTGCCTACTTCGCGGCAATCCTGGCGCGCGGGCTGGTGGCCTACTTCGTGGCCAATCGTTATTGTTTCCCACAGCGCTTTTATTTCTGGCAATCGCTGGCGGCGCCGCTGCTGGCGGCCGGCTTGCACTATCTGTTCTTGAGCCTGCTGGCAAAGCTGATCTGGCAAGGCGACGAAATCAGCAGCGTTATCCTGTTTTTCGTGGCGCTGGTGCCCAGTATGCCTGTGTTCTTTTTCTTCTATGCCCTGGCCGGAGGGTGGGATAAGGCCGGCCTGGATGAAATCGACGAGGCCTGCCGCATGACCGGTTTCCTCCAGCCGGTGGTTAAGATTATCTTTACCTGGCCCAGCCGCTTCGGCGCTCGCCTCAGCCCGCTGTATGACCGTTTCCCCATCACCATGCGCGCAGCCGCCATGCAGGAAGCGCAGTTATTGACCGAAGAACGGGTAAAATTGGTCAATGGTTGAACAACCGAATATCCTGTTTCTCTTTAGCGATCAGCAGCGCTGGGATACTGTCGGCTGTTATGGTCAAACGCTGCCCCTGACACCCAACCTGGATCAGATGGCAGCCGAAGGCGTACGCTGCGAGTATGCTTTCACTCCCCAGCCGGTGTGCGGCCCGGCGCGCGCCTGCCTGATGACCGGCCGCTATGCCAGCCAGACCGGCTGCTTTCGCAACGGTCTGCCGCTGCCGCCTGGGGAAACTACCATCGCCACGCTACTCGCTGAAGCAGGATATGAAGTGGGTTATATCGGCAAATGGCACCTGGCTGGGCAGATCGACTTTTATGGCGACCGCCGCAAAGGGGCTGAAATCTATGATGACGCCC
Source organism: uncultured Ignavibacteria bacterium (assembly GCA_964552775.1). Taxonomy (GTDB): domain Bacteria; phylum Zixibacteria; class MSB-5A5; order CAIYYT01; family CAIYYT01; genus JADJGC01. The sequence continues at coordinate 1,174 of CAZKIH010000076.1, forward strand.
CGATTCCACCCCGCAGCCGGGGGGGATTTACGGATTACTGGCTGGCCTCCGATCTGTTGGAATTCACATCACATGGCTATGACGGCCACATGTTCAATGCTGAAATGCAGCCGGTTTATTTTCCTCCTGGACGCTACCGGGTTGATGCACAAACGGATTGGGTGTTGGATTATCTGCGCACTCGCGTGACCGCGCAAGAAAAGCCATTCTTTTTATTCGTGTCTTATCTGGAGCCGCACCATCAAAATGATCACAATCGCTACGAAGCGCCAGACGGCGCTCGTCAACAGTGGCTCAACTTCACCACCCCAGGCGACCTGGTTGGGAAGACCGGTGACTGGCGCAACGATTATGCCGATTACCTGGGCTGTATTCACAGCCTGGACGAAAATGTGGGCCGGATCCGCGCTGAGTTAAAAGCGCTTGGACTGGATCAAAACACCCTGGTGGTCTACACCAGCGATCACGGCAACCACTTTAAAACCCGCAACCCC
>CAZKIH010000077.1:0-1665 GCA_964552775.1 uncultured Ignavibacteria bacterium
CCCTTCATCGCACGGTCTGCGCCAATGTAGACCAGACTGGTATTGAGGGTCGGGTGATTCTTCGTCGCTTCGGCGATAGACTTGTAGACAGGAATCGCGATGAGGCCGCTGCCGTAAGGTATCTCATTGGTCTTACCGGCGTCTGGCGGATACACGAATGCCTCGACGTTCAGCGGACGCTTGATGAGATAACAGAACTCGGCCATGCGGCGGGCGGCGTTGACACCGGCTTGACCACCCTGGATCACCACGCGGGTGTCTTTGTTTGCCAGAATACTCATCTCGGGATCTCCCCTTATATTCAGTTGGTCATAGACGGCAGGCTACTTCGCTTGAAGTGCCTTGTCGACAATGTCGGTCAGCGGTGTGTTGCGGTCGAAGACATTGATATCAAAGCCCTCGTCTTTCAGCGCGCGCATGGCATCAAGGCCTTCTTTTTCACGCGGCCCGCCACGACGCACCCAAATCTTCACATTTTTGAGCTTGCCTTCCGACTTTGCTTTCCTGAATCCGTTGATGATGCCGCCGAATGTCTTTTTTACATCGGTGAAATTTGCGATGGCACCACCTACGATGATGTTTCGGATACCAGGAAGAGAGCAGACTTTCTCGGTGAGCACTTCAACGGCCCAATCGGGTGGATCTCCCGAGTATTCCGCATAGTTTGCCAACTTGCCGCCTCGAGCGACGACAGCATCAGAGTAATAGACACTGGCGCCCCCGCCGGCAGGCAACATGGCGGTATCGCCCCCAGGGATTTCGATGAATTTGACGGACCCTTTGATCTTGCTATCGACGGCCATCACCTCAAGCTCTTGTTTGGAATATGCTCGCCCGAATTCCGCGGCAAAGGCAAAGTTCCAATCAGGGTGCCTGAATTTGGCATCACCGTCGAGAAGCGTGACTGCATCCAGGGCCACCAGTTCATCATCGCCGGCTCGGAGAACTACCGGATTCACTTCAAGATATTGCGCGTCTTCGCTATCGAAGCAGGCAAACATTTTCCCAGCAAACTCCGCCATTTTCTTGGCAAGCGCGCCGGAGAATCCGGCTTCTTTGCTGAGCTTTTCGAGGGATTCGGGAGAGGGAGATTGCCCGATGTCGAGGCACAAACGTTTGACACGTTCCCAGTTAGATTCAACCTCAATTCCGCCACAATTGGCTACGAGGATCTCACTGCCTTCGCGTGTCGATTTCACAGCACAATAGTATTCTTCCTTGTGCGGGACCATCTCGGAGACAATGACCTGGGTCACGGTGATGCTACCGACTTGGCGACCAATCATTTCCTTGGTCGCAGCTTCCGCGGCCTTAAAATCTAAATCTACCTTGACCAATCCCAGTTTAAAACGCGAGCCGAGCGCTTCATGCGCTTTGGCAACCAGCTTCGACTTCTTCAACCATTCATTGGCTTGCCCCAATTTGGTCAGTTCATCAACTGAAGTGACGACCACATAATTAGGAACGTTGATTCCCCACTTCTTCATCAGCCCCATCCCGGGACCTTCCAGCACTTTCGCCATGATTGACGACTCCTTGGTGTGTGATAGGGCAGAGAAACGGAGCGACAGAGTACCGAATTCTGCGGATTAGCTCAATCCTCCAAAGGGCCTACGCTTCGAGCTCAGAAGTCCTACCATAATGGGCACTGAAGATTCATTACCA
>CAZKIH010000078.1:0-1656 GCA_964552775.1 uncultured Ignavibacteria bacterium
CTATCTGCCGATCTGGGGCTGGTCGCTTATCGCAACCATCCTCGCGATATTTCCATTAATAGTTGATCTCATTCCAGATCATTCGAGCCGACGTTCAGAAGCGCGATTCTGGACAATAGGTCTGATCGGAACTGCGCTGTGCGTTTTCTTCCTTGCTATGTGTGCCAACCGCACCCATTTCCTGGGTGATGGAATTCAGATTGTGCACAATCTTCGGACCGGGACCGCAACGCACATGTTCTGGAATGTCCCAGCCGAAACACTCCAGGCCGGCGTACTCGGGCTGGTCGGCGGCAGTACCGAGAACGACGCCGTATTGGCGCTTCGCCTGATTTCATATGCTTCGGGAGCGCTGGCTATTGTACTCCTGTTGTGGCAGAGTCGGCGATTCGGACTCGGAGTTCTTGATAGCTGGCTGTTGTGTTTGGGGGTACTTACAACCGGTATCGCCTTGTTCTTCTTCGGCTACGCCGAAACCTACCCCCCCTTCATCGCTGCGGTGATTGCGGTCTTTGTGCTCAGCATACTTGCTCTTTTGGGGAAACTGAATCGGTGGTGGGTGCTTGGTATCTGGCTGCTCTCATTGGCCCTGCACCTGTTCGCCATCACCTTTCTGCCGGCAATCATCTATCTTTTGATTCAGCCGACGCAAATCTGGGGACGAGTTGTTAGGTGGCATAAGCTCGTACGATACGGGCTACTCGGACTGGCTTCGGCGTCCGCCGGAGCGGCAATTTGGTATCTGGCTGTACACAACTACCAAATCAGATTCATGCTTGTGCCACCGATAGCTGATCAATTCACCATTGAAGGGTACACGCTCTTTTCGGTCAATCATCTTGTCGACCTTGCGAATCTGCTGCTCATGCTCATTCCCGGCGCGCTCGTTTTCGTTGTCGCACGCATGAGCCGCGGTCGCCATACCCGCAAGTCAACTTCACCGATCCGCACTTTCTTTGTGACGGCAACGCTCGGCGCCGGAGCCCTTGTGTTCGTGTTTGATCCGAAGTTGGGAATGCTCCGTGACTGGGATCTCTTTGCCTTTGCGGCCATTCCAATTGTGGTCTATTGCACCTATGCCTTGTTGACATCGGCTGCTGATCTCAAGACCAGCCGGTTCATTGTTCTGCTTTCAATTGCCCTCAACCTCGCCGTGCTCATTCCGCGGGTAGCGGTGGCGATGTCGCACGAAAAGTCGACCGCCATGGTCTACCGGATTTTCGAACTGGATCGGGTGAAGACGCGAAGTCTGCACTATCTTATGGTCGATTATCTGCGCAAGCAGGGGTTGAAGGACCAGGCCGATTCGCTGCAGATCGCAACATATGAGCGGTACCCCGAAATCACCCTGCAGGAGAAAGCGACGAAACTCTACGAGGAGGGAATGACCAACGAGAGCATCGTTCTCGCGCGTCAGATAATCAAACTCAACCCGGCTTTTGTCGACCCTTACTCGCTTTTGTGCGCCGCCCACTCCTCGAATAACCAGTTGTCGCAGGCGATGGAATACGGCGAGATTGCGTTTGGACTTAATCCGCGCAACGCTGCGATTGCGTACAACGTCGCCAATGTCTTTGCCCGCCTGGGGAAGACCGACGAGTCAAGAAAATACCTCGAGGCGGCGCTGGTTTTCGAACCCGACCATCAGGCGTCGCT
>CAZKIH010000079.1:0-1645 GCA_964552775.1 uncultured Ignavibacteria bacterium
CCATGACGCGGAGTCGGTTGGGGAATCCTCAAATTCATACACCAAGCCTCCCCATCGGTCGAAAATCTGGTAAGAAACGATGTTAAATACGGCATTGTCCTTTGCAAAAATTTGGAACAGGTCATTCCAGCCGTCATCATTTGGCGAAAAAACGTTCGGCACATACACACAATCGGATTCCAATATCACCCAAGTCGAATCTGCGCACCCGGCTTCATCTTTAACAGACAGCCAATAATCCTTCGGTGCTAGGAAGTGAAAATAGTTGCTTTCTTGATATTGCCCGAAGTCAAGCGAATAGAGCCGTTCGCCGGAACCGCCTGAGGCAACGACAGTAAGTATACCATTTTGTTTCCGACATTCGACAAGGTCTTTTCCCACTGAATCTATAACAAGCGCCTTGCTGTCGGGTATTTCGATGGATTGCGCTCTCTGGCAGCCTTCAGCGTCTTCAACGGAGATAGTGTAATGGCCGGGGGCGATATTGCTAAATTGTGTTTGCGTTAAAAAATCGGAGCCATTCAGACTGTACATCAAAGCGCCAACCCCACCTTGGCCCACTATCTGAATTTCAGCATTGTCGAGCCCGCATGTGGTCGGTGTTGTCGTTATTTGGAGACTTGGCGATGGGATTGCGGGTATCTCCACCAGCAAAGAATCCTTGCAACCGTCCTGGTCTTGCAACAGCACCCAAAAATCGCCTGCTGCTATGCCGTCGAGGACATTGGAAGGTTGAAAAGCGATGCCAATCCCTCCGAATTCCAAAGGGTGTTTTCCGCCGCTTGCTGTTATTACGATTTCACCATTGGGAAGGTCGCAAGTAGTTGAAAAAGGTTGAACGTTTTGGATGACAGGGGCTGTACTACTTAAAATTTCAATCTCCGTATTATCCGTACAGCCTGCGCTGTCGGTAACGACAATTTCATAGATTCCGGGGGAGAGCATTGAGAATGAATCGGCACTTTGAGGTGCTCCGCCTTGTAATTTATACAAAAAGGGGCTAGTTCCATCATCAAGAGCGATTTCAAAGTAACCGTTGTCTTTCCCGCAAATAGTGTTGTTTTTGTTCGCTATTGAAATAGTGGGGCCCAAAATATTCACAACAAAAACAGAATCATTTACGTGACAGCCTTTTGAATCAATGGCACCAATTGAATACGTGCCAGCCTGCAAATTGGTGAAAACGGAAGATGTCTGTGCGGGAAGGTTGCCCAATTGATAAAGGTAGGGCGGAAAATCACCTGTGGCATTCAATGTAATTGATGCAATTTGCTGATTACAGTAATCGGGAGTAAAGCTGGGATAAAAATCGATTGGATTAGGTTGGGCAATAGTCGCAGATTTGATTACCGGGCAAACTGAATTGTTTGTAACAGTGACTGTGTAAACTCCTGCGGGTATGTTTTCATTGGCGGGCACAAAAACGCCATTTGACCATGAGTAGCTATAATTTATACTATCCAGCGAATCAACAACAGCATACGCTGCCCCAGTCCACCCATAGCATGGCGCATCGACTGTTTCGATGTAAAACACTGGTCGAACCGTTTCATTGACCTGAACAGTGGCTGTCAGTTGGCAGTAGCTATTGGTGGCATTTACGGTGAGCACACCGGGGCCATTTACCCAAGTTGAAGCATTGTTG
>CAZKIH010000080.1:0-1644 GCA_964552775.1 uncultured Ignavibacteria bacterium
ACAAACAAATGCAACGTAAATTGCGAGTATTGTTTTGAAGACAAGACCAATGACCGAATGACGCATGAACAGCTGACGGCGGTGCTCACAAAGTTGCTTGATTTCATGGACGAGGACAACATTGGTTCACTCACTTTGCATTGGCAGGGCGGCGAGATAATGACGATGCCCGTCGAGTGGTTCGAAAAGGCGTACGACATTATTGAAGGTCTTGCAAATCAGCGAGGGAAACGGATAGAAAATGGTCTCCAGACGAACATGATCGGTTACCATCCGCGCTGGAATGGCATTATCAAGAAGATGTTCGGCAACAGTGTCGGCACCTCGATGGATTACCCGAATCTGTACCGAAAGCTTTTCAGGGGCGGCCCTGAGGACTACACAAGGGTATGGATTCGAAATATTCAAGCTGCCCGCGAAGCGGGAATTGGGGTTGGCGTCATCGCTGTCACCAATCAACAGACACTGGAGATCGGAGCCGAAGCGTTCTATTCCTACTTTGTCGATACGCTTGGGATCACTGACTTCCAGGTAAACACGCCATTTCCGGGCGGTGAGGAGAATACCTCTAAAGCAGACTTAGCGTTAGAGAATGAAGGGCTGGCGCGATTTTTCAACGAGCTGACAGATATTTGGGTCGAGCGCGGTTACGGCAAAGGGATCAATCTTAGCCCTGTCGACCAGATCGTCGCACGGTTCTCCAACGAACCGAGTTCACTTCCTTGTATTTGGCAGTCCAATTGCGCTGATGAGTTTATCGCCGTTGACGCCCGGGGTTTCGTCGCTCAATGCGATTGTTGGGTAACGAGCTATCCTGAATATTTCTTCGGGAACATTTTCGAGTCTGAAACTTTATCGGGTTTGCTTGCGAAAAGCCCTGCCCGCAAAGAATTTCTTGCGCGTCCGGCCGCGATAATCGACAAGGACTGCATCGAGTGTGACTATCTCTCAATGTGCCACGGAGGCTGCCCGGTGCGGACCTACACATACAAGAAGACCCTGACCGAAAAAGATCCATTCTGTTCTTTCTATAAATCTTTATTTCGGCACTCCGAATCTGTCGCAGCCGGGTTACTCGGAAATAGGCCGCATGCTTCCGAACTCGATCCTGCACGTACCGGGCTACTCACCGAACGACTAAACGATCGGAGTACGTTGCCGAAAGTACAGACGTTGATCCAGATCCAAGGCCGGCCTCGTATGCATGCTTCAATACACGAATAGTCGATTTATTTGGGCCGAACGGTAATGAAAACTGTGGCTCCTCGTCGGGAGAGAAGCAGAAGCACCGGTTTTCCACCGGCATTCGATAATGCCAATTCGACGGCCTCGGCAGTCTGTACGGATTGTCGGTTGACTTCCAGAATAATATCTCCGCGAATGATGCCGGCTTCGGCGGCCGCTCCGTTCGGGTCGATATCGGTTACTATCACGCCTTCAGATGATGATTCGGCTCCGAACTGGCGAGCGAGTTCAGGCGTCAATGGCTGAAGAGTAACGCCGAGTTTTCCGGTCGGGCCTCCGGTTGGCGAGTCACCTTGATCGTTCTGCTGAGGTCCGGCCGATGCGTTCTCTGTGTCAAATTCATCAAGAACAACGGTCAGTTCTTGCTGCCCACCGTCGCGAAGAACGGTCAACTTCACC
>CAZKIH010000081.1:0-1584 GCA_964552775.1 uncultured Ignavibacteria bacterium
CTTTGCGTGCAATTTCCAGCGCGGCTTTGCTGGCGGCCTTATTGCCGGCGAACGCTTCTTTCATCGCCCGACTGATTTGTTCGTGGGAATACGACGTTTCCTCGATCTGTTCCTTGTAACTTACCAACTGTTCGCGAAGCAGATTGATTTCACGGCTTAGACTTCTTGCAACTCGGCACCCTTTGGCCGTGCGCTTCGTGCCGTTCTTGCCGCACTCTCGGTCAATCTGACTCAGTTTGTCGGCGTAGGCATCGAGGTCGGAGGCGAGCTGATCGGGATTATCGTCGTAAGAAGACGATTTGAGCGCGGTGAGGAAGGCATTGAATGACAATTCGGTTGTGAGACTCTTGTCTCCGATGTCACTCAAGTAATCGGTGTAGTCTGTAACCAGGTCCTGAAGTTTCTCCAGAATGTCTGTGTATTCATCCGCCAGTTCCTGAGCTGCTTCATCTACTGGAACTCCAGCGAAAATATACGGCTGCGTGTCTTGACCGAAAACAAGAGGAGCGGATAGTTGCAGGGCAGCCCAAACGCCCAGAGCCAGGAGAATGCTGGAGCCGCGAACCGGCTGCAATCCTCGCACTTTTGCTGAAATCATCTCCATGTGGTACATACCGCTCACTTACTACTTTCTTCCATCGACCAAGGCCTGCTGTCTTTGCTGATGACCTCTACCTGAATTTACGGAAGTGAGGGGGTATTGTTCCAGTATAATTCTAAGTCCTACAGTAGATTGCCACAGATTTCACATTCTCACGGGGTGCTTTCGGATCTGGAAGATGTAAGATGCTGTCGTCTTAATGGTGAATGGAACTGCAGGAATGTACGCTAGCGGTTGCAGGCGACATGCCGCCCAAGCGAGGATCCTGCTACACACAAACTAATCCCTTGGCAAATAAGAGGTTATTGCATATCTTGGGCTCACCCTCACAAGACTGGCAGCAATCGGAAATTCGGACCTAAGGCACGGCTTTTGCGTTTGATACGGCAAAGAGTTTGGTGAGGAATGCTCAAAATTTACACACCTCTGTTAATCTCGTTCGCGCTCCTATCGACATCGACCGGAGCTGTTGACTTCGATCGAGCTTCTGAGCATCGGGCACGGCTCGCAGGTCAATCGGAACTGCGCCGCGATCAAGGCGTCGATACTCGCGCCACCGCTCTCTACAGCGCCAGTTTCAGCGATCTATTGGTGTCCGATGTCAGCTATCCGGCGCGCTTCACGCAGGATCACGCCCGCTTGCTCCCGGTTTCCCAAGGGCGCTGGTTGGCGGTCTGGAATGATGACCGACTGGGTGCGAGCAAGATATTCTGGCAAGTTCTGGATTCCTTGGGATCACCCGCTGCATCAAATCAACTGGTGGCTGGGTCACCGGTTGGTAACGACTTTGTTGACCCACTATTGATTTCAGATCTTCGGGGCAAAGTGTATTTGCTCTATCGCGACCAAAGTGCCGGTGAAGTATTCGTGACGCGGTTTAATAGCGACCTAACCCTTGATCTCGTCGCCAAACGCATCAACGACACCGCGCTTGGCGCTTATGCCGGGCCGTTCAATGCCGCGGTGCTACCCGACGGTCACAT
>CAZKIH010000082.1:0-1511 GCA_964552775.1 uncultured Ignavibacteria bacterium
ATCTTAGTACCTTCCAGCGACTTCCGTTGATCCTGGTGTAGTGTAGTTGAATGGGAAGGTGGAAGGCCACAGAAGTCTGGGGAGAGTGAGGTCGGGGCCGCATTGATCCGATTTCGACCCCTTTTGGCAAGAATGTCAAAGGGCTTTTTGTATGTAGGGCAAAGAGTTCCACGATAGTATGTGCAGTTCGATAGTAAGGTATTGAGCAAAACTCGTTGTTCTGAGCGAGATTGACTCAAGTATTGTGGTGTACGGACTTAGCGAGCTCCCCTACCGGAATGATTACGACTGACGAAGCATCTGTCGGAATCGCGAGTGGCTTCCAGAGCCACGCTCCGATTTCAGCCCATAGAGCCGATTCGGTGTCGAACGAAAAAGCGGTTCCAGTCTGGCCCGACCACAATTGCCGCTCGAGCAAGAATCGCCATCGCTCCAAAGCCTTTTCGAGGCGAGTTCGACCGTCTTCAAAATAGTGTGCCGTTGTCCTGCCGGCGAAGTGCACGAATGCAGTGATACTCTCTGTATCGATGTGAAATTGGACAATTGGTGAGGAATCTGACAATTCGGTGATCAGCGAATCTAGTAATTCAACTGAGTTGCAGTTGTTGGTTTGCATACGCTCTATTGCCATAAATTGATCTCTGATCTTCGACTGCAACCCGGTAACGATTTGTCGGGCACGCTCAGCATTCACACCTCGTTCTCCTGAAACACTGGTCATTTGATGCATGAGAAATGAAATCTGATTGGAAAGCTCGTGCAGACTATCTTGAATCTTTGCGCGCGCCGGCTCAGTCGAGTCGACGGCGTGGACCAGTGACCAGAGTCCGGCAGTGTTGAGGCGCTCTGTCCAGATCGCGGCAAGCTCTGTCGGCTTTCGCCGGGCCAATGCGTTAGCTTTGAAAGCGAGAGTGATATTTCCGATTCAACTAGGAAATGGGGAAAAGGAACCTGAACGTGGTACCAAAGCCCACCTCACTCTCGATTTGAATCCTTGCCCCGTGATGTTCAAGGATTTTGGCACAGGTGGTAAGTCCGTACCCATGTCCCTTTGGCTTGGTGGTCAGATGGGTCTTAAACAGTCTGTTCTTCACTTCGAGTGGCATGCCTTTGCCATTGTCCGACACCGACAGTACCAATTCTTCGTTAATCAGGAGAGTCGACACGATGACCACACCATCGCGGCGCCCGGTTTCCTTGATTGCGTCTGCGGCATTGTTCAGAATGTTAATAATGACCTGAGCCATTTGGTCTTTATCAATGAGTATTGATGGTAGTTGCAGAGCCAGATTTGTTAACAACGTCACGGAGCTGAATCGCTTCTGTGCTGAAGCGAATGAAACGACATCCGCGAGCACCGCATTAATGTCGGTGTCCTGTTTCTGCGTGTTTACGCGTGTATAATCCATCAATCCCGCCGTAAAGCGTTCCATGCGGGTGATGCTCTCCTTGAGTTTGGCGAGCATCGCGGTCACTCTGGTGTTATATGCCTTTTCTCAGGCGACTGATGT
>CAZKIH010000083.1:0-1504 GCA_964552775.1 uncultured Ignavibacteria bacterium
CAAAGTAGTTGTCGCCCCCTGCCACAATTGCGTTGATCAACTGAGCGAACTCAATAAAGAGTACAAGCTCGGTGTCGAAGTAAAGACCCTCACCGAGATTGTGGCTGAAGCTCTGGTAATCTGAGCTAAGCGTCTGGTCAGGCGTGTGCCGCCTTGGTGGACGGACGCTTTCGACTCATCGCTATTTCGCGCACTGCTTCGATAGCTACATCGATTTCCGACTCCACTGTATGCGGACCCAACCCGAATCGCACCGCACCGTGGAGCTTGTCCGTTCCCAACTGTTCATGGACCAGCGGCGCGCAGTGGAGACCGGTTCGACAAGCGATATTGAAATCGACATCCAGCATAGTGCCGACATTGGCCGCCTCAATCCCCTCAATATTGAACGGCAGTACCGCAATGTGATTGCGCAAGTCGTCTTGGCAGTACATCGTGACACCGTCAATGCCCCGGAGGCCGTCCCGCAACTTCTTCAATAGCTGGGTTTCTTTGGCATGAATGCTCGCCATACCCTGCTCTTCGATCCATTTCACTCCCGCGTTGAGACCGGCAATGCCCGGAAGATTGCCGGTTCCGTACTCCAGTCTATAGGGGTACTCGTCCAGATGAGCTCGCTCGGCCGAGCGTACCCCGGTTCCACCGGCGCGAGTGTGCCGAATTTCGACTCCCTCACGGACATATAGCCCGCCCGTACCCATCGGCCCCAAGAGCGACTTGTGCCCGGTAAAGGCGATGACATCGATATTTTGATCCTGCAGGTCAACAGAGACCTTCCCCGCTGTCTGTGATGAATCAATGAGGAATGGAATACCGAGATCGCGGCAGAGCTTGCCGATTTCGCTGATCGGTTGCACCGTGCCTATCACATTGGAAGCATGGTTCACGACCACCAACCGAGTGTTCTTCTTAATCCTTTTTCGAATATCGGCCGGATCGACGAACCCCTTGGCATCAAAAGGCACATAGTCGACTTCGACCCGGTTGTGGGTGTTCAGATGATGCAACGGCCTCAACACCGAATTGTGCTCGAGTGTGGTTGAGATTGCGTGATCGCCTGATTGCAGCATCCCGAAAATCGCAAGATTCAGCGCATCGGTAGCATTAAGGGAGAAGACAAGACGGTTGAAATCTGTTCCGTTGAAGAACTTCGTTAGAAGTTTACGGGTATCCTCGACCTTTGAACCGGCGATCATGCAGATGTCGTACCCGGAGCGTCCTGGATTCACGCCGTACTGGCGATAGAAGGAATCCATCTGAGAATAGACCGGTTCCGGCTTAGGGTAGCTGGTGGCGCCGTAGTCCAGATATATCAGCTTGTCCATGCATCTCCTTGCTGGCAATGTTGTAACCTGCCGTAAGATACGCAATATTAAGGACAAGTCAACCTATTTACCCACGCTTACGGGCTTGTTGGGAATCCATTGTTCTGTCGTTGAGATAGAAAGGAAGCAATCTGCGCGTCAGCCTAAGTCCGGGCTGCGTAGAAGAATGACCTCGTCAG